>JAEPON010000003.1 GCA_017642895.1 Roseitalea sp. | reverse complement strand
ATTCCGGCCGCGTTGAGCAACGTCATCTTCGCGCTCAGCCCGTCGCGCAACGGCAACTGGCTCGGGATCAGATCGGTGTCCTCGAGACGCCGTTGCAGGGCACCCAGATCAAGCGATCGGTCATCCATGTGATAGGGCATTCCCTTTCATCTTTTTGGAGCAATGAAGTCGGCCAACGATCCAAGACCATGACCTGTCTCGATCCGGCCCATTTAGCGGTCGGCGATTTGTCTTTTGGAGAGTGGACGGTGATACTCTACCCGAAAGCCGCCATCACCCAAACTGTTCGATGGGTCGGGGGCGCCGGCAACCGCAGCCTTGATCCCGCGAACCGACAGCCTTATTTGAGCCCCACGAAAACCGAGGCAAGTTCCATGATCAAGCACTTTGTTGAGCCGTCAGAACGCGATGTGCAGGCGATCGCCGGCGCCGCCGCGTCATATCGCCTGGATCTGTAGCCGCCTCGTCACCCAGGAGGCGTCGGCCTCCTGTTCGTGTCTCAAAGACCGACCCCGGATGGCCGCAGCCGCCGGGGTTTTTCTTTGGGCCGATTGCTTGAAACGCAACCGTCCCGCACCCGATTGGCGCGCCAAGCCAATGTCGCTCGAACCTCTCCTGGCCAGAGGGGTCTGGAGCGGCGCTTCATGAGGCACGAAAGGAGTAGAACCATGCCTATGAAAACACATGTGAATGTCGGTACGATCGGACATGTCGATCATGGCAAGACGACGCTGACTTCCGCCATCACGCAGGTTCAAGCCGCACGTCTTGGCGGCAAGGCCATGTCGTTCGATCAGATCGACAAGGCGCCCGAGGAAAAGGCGCGCGGCATCACGATCAATACGAGCCATGTCGAATATGAGTCCGATACACGGATCTATGCGCATATCGACTGCCCGGGCCACGCCGATTATGTGAAGAACATGATCACCGGCGCCTCGCAGATGGACGGCGCGATCCTGCTGGTCGACGGCACCGAGGGCGCTGCCAGACAGACGATCGAGCACATCCTTCTGGCGCGGCAAGTGAACGTCGCGCACATGGTCGTGTTCGTCAACAAGATGGACATGCTGGCCGAGGACGAGCGCGCCGGGATGCAGGAACTGATCCAAATGGAGATCGGCGAGCTTCTGGAGTCGCAAGGTTACCGGAATACGCCTTTCATCTTCGGCTCTGCTCTGAAGGCACTTGAGGCGGCTGCAGCCGGTGATGTGGCCCATCCCGACGCCCAGTGCGTGGTCGACCTGGTCGCGGCGCTGGACAGCCACATCCCGGATCCGGTGCGTGACTTCGACAGCCCGTTCCTGATGCCGATCGAGGGCGTCAACACGATCGCCGGTCGCGGCACCGTGGTCACCGGCCGGGTCGAGCGCGGTGTGCTGCGTGTTGGCGACACGGTCGAAATCGTTGGCCTCGACAATGACGGCGTCGAGGTGACGGTCACCGGTACGCAGGCGTTCCGCAAGGACATCGCCGAGGCCCGCGCCGGCATGAATGTCGGCCTGCTTCTGCGCGGTCTCAAGCGAGACGCGGTCCAGCGTTGCCAGGTGCTGAGCGCGCCCGGGGTCATCCAGCCTCGCTCGAAGGGCAAGGCGCAGGTCTTCGTTCTGACCAAGGAGGAAGGCGGCCGGCATACCGGCTTTTCGAGCGGGTATCGGCCGCAGTTCTTCTTCGGCGTGACCGACGTCACTGGCGTCGTCAACATCGATGATGGCGCCATGGTCTCGCCTGGCGATCAGGCCGAGATCAGTTTCGAGCTGACCAAACCGGTCGGTATCGAACAGGGCGTCCGCTTCGCCATCCGCGAGGGCGGCAAGACCGTCGGCGCCGGCATCGTCACTGACGTCGCCGCCTGACGGCACATCAAACGACCCCGGAGGCCGAGTGCGTATGCTTGTGGCCTCTGGGTCTTGGCGAAACCCAAAAAGCCATCGCGACCTACGCGTTTCGCAGGCAAAAGGACGCCCCATCCGGATCATACAGGAGCGCATATGGCGGTTTGGCCGGTCCCGGCGACACGGGACCGCACGGTTTCGCGCCCAGCGCTTCGGCGGCGTGTATTGCAGCCTTCGGTTCGGCCACTTTGAGGCTTGGAAGCCATACGCTCCCGTCACCGTTCTGGAGCTTTCCCGAAAGGTGAATGGCAACGATGTCGCCTGACGGCCCGGCGATGTCATCACCCTGCGGTCCCGATCGCGGCGAACCCGTCGTCCAGCCCAACAAGGACTTGTAGAAAGCCTCGGGAAAACCCGTGTCCGACAGATAGACCTCGGGACCGAACTGTTTTTGGGGTGCCGGAAAACTGTGGCGCGACAGCGATATGCCGATGAGCGCGCCGAGAGGATCACGCACCAGCGCGTTACGCCCCACGCCCGGCACCTCGAAGGGGTGTCGGACGATTGTGCCGCCGAGTCCTTCAACACGGGCGACGGTAGCATCGACATCGCGCACTTCGACATAGGCGATCCAGCCATTGCTCAGTTCCGGCGGAGTTTCGGCGAAACCCGCACCGGCTTCCTCATCCAGAAGTGCAAGAACAAAGTCCTTTTCACCGCCGCCCCAGGCAAAATCGGTCGCGTGCTCGATCTGATAGGTCCAGCCCGCGACACGTTCGTAGAACGCCATCGCGCCTTGCCGGCCGCCGGTGAAGAGGTCGTGCCAGACGATCCGGCCTGTCTTGTCATTGATCATTGGCCCATTCCTTTCTGGTCTTTGATCTTTTTGACCTGCCGAACCATCTTGCCAAGCGCCTTGTCCCTGGTTCTGCGTTCGGCGAGGCTGGCGGAGTTGAACGCTTCCTCCGCCTTGAGCTTGCGCCATCGGCCAAGCCGCGCCGCGTCGATCTCACCGCGTTCCATCGCCGCCAGAACGGCGCAGTCCGGTTCCGACGCATGCTGGCAGTCTTTGAACCGGCATTGGACCGCCAACGCGTGAAGGTCGGCGAAAAGATCATCGATGCCCGCCGCTGCATCGGTCAGCTGCAGTTCGCGCATCCCCGGCGTGTCCAGCACGAGGCAGCCGCCCGGCACGCGATGGAGTTGCCGCCGCGTGGTCGTATGGCGGCCCTTGGCATCGTCGTCGCGGATGGGCTGCGTTTCGATCGACTGATTGCCCGCCAGGGCATTGGTCAGCGTCGATTTGCCGACACCGGACGATCCCAGAAACGCCACGGTCTGGCCTGGTCTGCACCACTCCGCGAGCTTTGCGGCTGGCTCGCCGCCGCGTGCATCGAGCGTGACCACAGTGACTCGATCGGAAATCGCGCTGGCCGCTTCGACGTAGGTTTGCGTGTCAGAAATCAGATCGGCCTTCGTCAGCACGATGACCGGCATGATATCGGCCTCGAACGCCAGCGCGACATAGCGTTCGAGCCGGGCGATGTTGAAGTCCTGATTGCAGGACGAGACGATAAACATCGTATCGATATTGGCGGCGATCAATTGCACTTGCCTGTCGGTTCCCGGCGCGCGGCGCTTGATCAGGCTCTTTCGCTCCAGCACGCGGCTTGATCGGAGATGCTCGCGATCGAGCAGCACCCAATCGCCGACGGTTGCGTCCGGCACTGGCGGGATCATCTCGTCAATACCGTCGCCCAGGACATGCAGCCCGTTGCGGTGCACCGCGACGACGCGGACGGGCGGCGTTCGCGCCAGTGCATCGACGTCGATCTGTTGCGCGAAATGGGTTTGCCAGCCGAGCGTTTCGAGTGGCCATGATAGGTGCTGTGATCCGCCGATTTTGAACCGCGGCGGAAGAAATGCGGAATAGTCCCGTGTCATTGGGATCAGCCTTCATGTCGCGGCCGCGAGCTAGGCTCGGGCCTGAAGTGTCAGGGATGTCTGAACACGCAAATCAAGGCGCGCCGCGAGAATGTCTCAGCAGCACATTCGGGCCGTCGATTTGCGTCGGGAGGCCTTGTGTCGCCTCCCCACTTCACCGGGACATGAAATCTCCAAATTCAAGAGACGGCCAATTTAATCCATATTCCAAGGCCCCACAACCCGGTCGGCGGATCAAGACCTATCGCATTCGACAATTACCGCCGGTGCGAGATCGCTTCGATGAAGCGCCGCAAGGAAACCGCGCGGGCCGCGATCTTGTTCGCACCGATGCGGTCGATGGTGTCATCGGACGTGTGGGTGATGGATTGCATCGCCATGTTCTCCAGCAGCCAGTTTGACGTCACGGCGATGGCTGGACATCCTGATTGAACAAACTGCTATGGTCGCCCTGCGGCCACTGTATCCCTTCGACTGTGCCAGGCGTGCCCAGAAGCCTGGCCGAGGCAAGCTCTTTCATGTCATCGGGCAGATTGAAGAAGGAGTAAGCCGTATCGCCGTCGATGTATCCAACCCCATCGATGTTGATGTTCAGGGCAACCGTATCGAAGCCGCCGCGATTGGCCGTCACACGGGCGAGCTGCCCGGGGACCGCGTAGCGGTCCTCGCCGTTCAACGCCACCAGTTCGATGCAGAAATCGCCAGCGTAGTCGGTGAGCAGACTGCTCAGAAGCAAAAGCGTCGCAACGCCCGTGCCGTTATCCAGTGCGCCCGGGACATCCTTCTTCGCATCGATGTGTGCCGCGATAACGATGCGCTTTGCCGCGCCTTCATTGATCCGGCCTACGATGTTGGCCGCCTTGCTTTGAATCCGCCTGCAGTTCGAGTTCAGCGTCAATTGTCGGCCGTTGAACCGAAGCAGGCACTCGCCTTCCTTTTGGGTCATGTAGACCGACGGCATATTGAAGTCGCCATCTTCTATCATCGGCGCCGGATAGGCCCCGCCGGCGGTGACGCTGCCCGGCGCCGTGGTGGTGATGATCGCCGCCGCGCCGGAGCCTTCCAGGCCCGCAATGATCCGTTGATGGTCTTCGACGGCGAAGAAGGGGAAGTTCTTCGGCATCAGCGGCTCGCGGGCAACGTCGCCATGAAGCAATAGCAGTGCGCCCACGGCGTCAGCCTTTTCAAGGCCCTCGATCGTCGATACCGCTTTCAACCGGCCTGTGGCCGTGCAGCCCGGCGAATATGGGCTTGCTCGTACTTCGAATGCCGTGCCGTCTCTCGCTTCGAGCCGGGCATCTCCGCCTTGCCGGTCGACAGCGTAAAAGCGCCGCGTTTCGGTCGACCAACCGTTGTCCTCAAGCTGCGTCTCGAAACCGGTGGTCGCGGCCTGGTTGTTCTCGCTGCCGACACAGCGGTCATGAATGTCGACGGTCAGACGCTTCAGAGCGGCATTGACCCACTCGAGGTTTCGCCGGTCGGAAGTGTGTTCATGGAGTGTCATGGACGTCTCGCTGTTGGAGGGGAAGGAAAGACGCCGCGCCTTAACCGAAGCGCTCTTGCGCGACCTGATGGGAAACGCCGAGCGCGGTGCCGATGGCTGTCCAATCGACGCCGCGGCGGCGCAATTCCGGAACCTGGCGCTGAAGACGATCCCGGGTTTTATCGACCAGTTTGGATGCTGCAGCCATTTCATGGAGCAGCGCCTCATCTCCGGTCTTCTCCAAGTCGGACGGACTTGGGTTGGGCTGTTCCAGTGCATCGCGGGTTGCTATCGTGCGCAGGCCAATGTCAATGCATTGATCGCAGATGTTCACATTAGGACCGGCCAGAAGCGCGCCGACCGATTTGGCGTCCAAGCCGCAAAAGGAACAGGTGAGCATGCTGAGCGTCCTCCATGAATACGGTGGTCAGTGCGTGGTGGAACCGGAAAGCGTGTTGATAACGACCACGCCGGCGACGATCAGCCCGGTGCCGGCAATGGCCGCGGCATCAAGGGATTGACGAAACACGATGACACCGAGCAGCGATACCAGGACGATGCCGATGCCGGCCCACATCGCATATCACTGGCACCATCACGACCAGGAGGACGAGTTCTTCTTCGTGATCTCGGGCAGGCTGTTGATCGATCTTGAAGACGAGATGATCGAGCTCGGCCCGAACCAGGTACACCGTTCCGCGCAAGGTCGTTCACCGTACGCGTGCGCCTGAGCGCATAGCCATGCTGATGGTCGAGGGCGCCGGCGTCGAGCCCACGGGCTATCGGGGCTGACCGGGTTCTGACGCACGTGGCCAACCCGAATGTCCGAAAGAATCGCCGATAGGACTCCGAGCTGCTGATCAATGCTCGGCTGACCTTGGGGCGCTTGGCGGGCATGCTGATTTCGCGCCTTCGCCGACTTTGCGGCCGTTGATCGGATGCCTGAATTACGACCGGCGGCTGAGCTGAGGTCACGGCCTTGCACACGGGGACACATAAGCTCACAAAAGCCGGCGTTCAGCTCAGCGGCATCGAGCCCAGGTCCACCTCGGGCATGTTTGTGGGCGCATGGCCGCAGTGGCGGCGGAACGAACGGGTCATATGCGCCTGGTCGGCATAGCCGGCCTCATGCGCGGTCTGGGTCAGTGTCAGGCCCCGGTGAAACAATCGCACAGCGCGTTGGAAGCGCAGGACGGCGGCATAGAGCTGCGGCCCCATCCCGATGTGCCGCAGGAACAGGCGGTGGGTCGTCCGTGGCGTTAACCCAAGCGTCTTGGCGAGAGCGCCGGCCCCGATGCGCCCGCCCGACCGGTGCACATGGTCGAGCGCTTCGTCGATCGTATCGACCGCCGCATCGGACTTGATGGCCGTGACATCGGCGACCACGGACAGGAGGTCGTCGATCAGTATCTGGACAGAGCGCGCGCTATTGGGGATTGTCGCCAACGCTCCGATGCAGTGCACGGCATCCGAGCCGGACAGGTGCCGGTCGCGAAGGTTGGCCGCGTGGCCAAGGATCCCCAGACGGCCGGGGCGCAGGCGAACACCGACAAAGCCGTCATTGCGTCCAATGGAAACGACCGTCGCAACACTAGACGGGCCGACAAGCGTCGGCACAATATCTTTGCAGCGACCATCAGACCCGTGGCGAAACCGCAGGATGATATCCGCGCGCCCATCGGGCAGGATAAGATAGTCATGATCCCGTGTGGCATTGAACGTCCAGAGCGTTTCCACCGGATCGCGGTGTCGGCTGAGCTTGATAATCGGCCGCGTCTGTTCCTCATAGCCCGATGGTGCGAATGAGAATGCGTGAGCCATGTCAGGAGCGTGCCCGTCCTGTCCGATGTGTTCAAGAGTGGGATGGAACGTATCGCTAAGATCGCTTCAGGCAAGCAGGAAAGGGCTCCCCATGAAATTCGGATATACGGTCTTCTACGTCAAAGATGTCCCAAAGACTCTCGATCATTACCAGGCGGCCTTTGGCTGCGCGGTGCGCTTCGTGCATGACAGTAAACTGTATGGAGAGCTGGAGACAGGCGCGACAATCCTGGCCTTCGCCGCCAATGAAATGGCGGAGACGAACGACATCGCCATACGGGCGAGCGATCCGAAAGATGTGGCGGCTTCAGTCAACATCACCTTCGTCACTGAGGATGTGCAGAGCGCCTACGATCACGCCGTCAAGAATGGCGCCGCTGCGGTCATGCCGCCCACCACAAAGCCCTGGGGTCAAACCAGCTCATATGTCCGCGACCGTGACGGGCACCTTGTCGAAATTGCTTCGCCCATCGGCGATGGTCAGGCATGAGTCGCCCATGACATCCAGGCCCGACAGAACCACACCGGACACAATGGCCCATATCCTCGATCAGTTGAGCGGGGCGGGCGAAGTGCGGGCGCGCAAGATGTTCGGTGAATATGGCGTTTACTGCGACGATCGGTTCTTCGGGGTGGTGTGCGCCAATCAGCTGTTCATCAAGCCGACACCGGATGGCGAAGCGCTGGAACCGTCGCTTGAGCATGCGCCGCCCTACAAAGGCGCAAAGCCGTCCCTCCTGGTCACGCCTGACCTTCTGGAAGACACCGAAAGACTGGCCGCACTGGTCCGGGTGACGAAAAAGGCGCTGTCGCCGCCCAAACCCAAGAAAACAAAGCCTGCCCAATCCAGGACTTGATCTTCTCGGCACTGCGGAACCAGACCAGTTTGGGCTCCAAACCGTCACTCAAGCTCGACTTCTCATGGCGGCAAAAGAGACGCGGCGAACTCCCTGTTCTGCGACCGCCCGGGTCGCGTCACCAAAACGCTTGCTTAGGTGTCGCCAGCGAAGCTCATCTGGTTTTCGATGGTCTGGAAATCGACGAACTCGGCCTCACCCTCAAGGCACCGATGCTACTTCAGCCAGCAGGGACGATACTCGAGCGCTCTGATCGGCGGCGAATTACGTGTATGTCAAGACGGGCCTTTGCTCCCGTCAGGCTCTGACCCATTCGAATGTCTCAACCGAACCTGTGTCCGCGCTCACCAGTTCGTACCACTGTTTCCCGTAAAGGCCGGAACCTTCCGGCCCGCAGGCCGTTGAGCCCCTGTATTTCAACAGCAGAGAGAACATCATGGCCAACAAGGAACACGACACAACCGTTGTTCACACCGCAGGCGGAGGCGGAGCAGGCTGGTTCATCGCCGGCGCACTGGTCGTCGTCCTCGGGATTGGCGCGTTTGCCTACTTCAACGGATGGCTGCCGGGTTCGGAGCGCTCCGTTGAGATCGAACTTCAACTTCCGACGGCGGAGTGACCTGATGACACTCGGCACGCTTCTTCTGATCATCTTGATCCTGCTTCTCATCGGCGCCTTGCCGCGCTGGGGTTACAGCCGCAATTGGGGCTATGGGCCTTCGGGCGGTCTGGGGCTCGTGCTCGTCATCGTGCTTGTTCTGGTGATTGTCGGCGCGGTTTGACCTTCCGCCGAACCGGGAACACAAGCAAGCGCTTATCCGGGCACTTCAGCAGACTGTCAGAAAGCGCCGCTCCGGCAAACCGCTCAACCATCAACAGCCGACACCCATGACATCGCATCAGATCATTCGAACCTTGGTGTCGGCCGCCGTGCTTTTCGTCCTTGTGACCGCCGTGCCGGCACAAGCGCAGTAGGGAGGCGCCCAACCTGACCAGCTTGTCTGCGAATGGAAAGCGATGGGAATGCCACTTCGACAACGCTACCAATGCGCTTGGGTTATCAGCTCTGCCGATCGCCCAATCAACCGGTCCGAGAAGGCCAAGGGCACGCCCCGACGAGTTCCATCACCATTGGGTTGGTAAAGCATCTCCCAAACGCCGACCTGTCGGTTGTACATTCTGGCTTCACGAGCCTTTAAGCCAAACGCGTATAACATGCGCCCCACACGCGGGAGCAGGCCGTGGATTTCAATGATACCAGTATCGCCACCCTGTTTGGGATTGTATTCGGGCTGATCTTTGTCGGCCTGTTTTTGGGCGGCTATGCGCTCGATCGCAAGGCGCGGTACGTTCTGTGGTATCTTGCGGGCGCGCTCGCTCTGATCGCAAGCGGTTTGAGCTATCTGCTCAGCATGGTCACCCCCCACACGAAGGTCTTCATCGCTCTGGTGGAGATCGGCCAGAGCCTTGGTTTGATCGGCTTGGCCTACGGATTCGTCAGCGCATTTTCCATCCGTGTCAGCGCGTCCTTTCTATGGACGGTTTTTGTTGCTGGCGCGGGGCTGACGATTGCGTTCAGCGGCCACACCGAGATGAGCACGGCGCGGCTCGTCACGGTCAGCGCCTGGCATGCCATCGTCGCGACTTACCTGGTTATCCAGTTGCTGCGCGTTCCGCATGCCACCTTCAAACACCACTTCATCGCCGCGCTTGTCGCGCTCACCGGACTTGCCATCATGGCGCGTCCGCTCGTGGCCGTGCTCGTGCGGATGGATGCAAGCTTGAGCCCGGCGGAACAACTGGAAACCTACGGTCTTGTCGTCAGCACGATCTACCTGACCGCCGTGTTCGGACTGGCGGCAGCGATCTTTTTCCATGTGATGAGTGAACTTGTCACCGCTTACCGCAACGCCTCGCTGACCGACAGCATGACCGGATTGCTCAATCGGCGCGGCTTTGTGGAAACGGTCGAACGGATCACAACCCCGCCGGCCGCCATTATCATGCTCGACATCGACCGCTTCAAATCGATCAACGACCGTTTCGGGCATGAGGTCGGCGACCGCGTGATTACCGCGGTCGGCACGCTTCTGGACCGCAACGTCCCCGCACCGCATCTGGCTGGACGGCTTGGCGGCGAAGAATTCGCTGTCGCGCTGTGGCGCAGCGAAGCATCGACAGCGGTCGCGCTGGCCCAATCGCTTCGTGTGGCTATTGAGTATGAGCTGGCCGACCAATTGCCCGTGGAGCACACGGTGACTGCAAGCTTCGGCGTCGCGCCGATCGGCGCCGGCGGACTGCGAACGGCGCTTCTCCAAGCCGATCAGGCGCTTTACCAGGCCAAGCAAAATGGCCGCAATCGTGTCTGCCTGGCCGACCCGAAAAACGCAGGGCAAGGCCCCTGCATCGCATCGGGAAAGTCGTCCATCGGCGTTTCAGGCTAAGGCTGTTTTTGTCAGTTCGAAACAAGGTCGTTGGAACCATTGCACTGACGTGGCGAGTGCAGAATGAACTGGAGTGCCCGCGCCGTTCCGGCGTGCGTCAACCAGCCGTGTATTGTGGCGACCAACCCGACTGGCTTGCGGGATTGGTCACTGATGTTCGCGGTCAACCAAGATGTGCGTGCGTGATCTGTGCCACGTTTGTCGGCTTTGTGTAGATCGGCGCATCGGGCGCCAGCGGATCAGCCCGAACGGCGTCAGGGCGTCCCGTCAGGTAAACAAATGGTTTGCCGGAGGCCGCCAGTGCTGCCGCCAGGGGCGCGCTCGTTTCATCACCAAGATTGTAGTCGAGTATTGCGAAATCGACCGGCTGATCGGCCACCAGATTCCGGGCTTCATCCACCGACCGCGCAATGCCTGCCACATCGTATCCGAGATCACGCAGATCGTCTTCCATCCCCACCGCGAGGATGGGTTCGTCTTCGACGATCAAAACACTGGTGTTGTCTGAAGACATGGCGGTTCCTCGATCGGTTCGGCAGTCGTTCTTGTGATGCAAGGGTAAGCCGGCGCAGCCAAGACCGTTCCGCGCATAGGAACGATTTAGCTCAAATTGGCTCTGTTATGGTTAGCAGTTGGTGAAAGGGCCGTGGGCCGCTTGCGGTTCTGAAGCGCTGCCTGATGGCCAACGAACCCGGGACCGATACGGCTCATCGGCATTGGAGCCGGTGATTATGCGGCCGATCGCGGTTGATTGATTTCCGTGGTTGACGTCGTCATCCGCTCCGGCGCCAGAACCTTTAGTGCACGCCGTCGCAATTTGATCGTGAGCGGCAGTTCCAGCCGGCGTGTTTCGCCGTCGATCGAAACGGTCAGCGAGGATCGGCGCTTGCCGACGATGACATTCGAGGCGGATTTGACGTCCAGGAACGGCCCCGGCCGCCGGCCGCCGGTGATGTAACGCGCCAGAAGCAGGAGCGCGCCCCAGCTGTCGCGCACATCGGCCAGATAGACGGCAAGCGCGCCACCGGCGGGATCGTCCACGACCGCCGTCATGCCGGGCGTCTCGGCGACCTTGTTGACCGTGATCGCCAAGCCGGCGATCCAGTGGGTTTTCGTATGCCCGTCGATGTCAAGGCGGACGGGCCAGCGCGCTATGGTCTTCAGAACCTGCCGCATCGCGCCGAATGCAGAACGCATCTTGCCCCACCGGGACCGGTAGGGCAGCGCGTTGCGCGCCTCGATGAAGCGCGGGTGCAGCCCGGCGGACACATGGTGCAGGAAACCATGGCCGTTCGCTGTTCCCATGTCGATCCGTGTCGGTATCATGGCTGGGATCTGGGAAATGGCGACATTTGGATCGACGGGAAGCGCCAGCGACCGGCAGACCAGATTGTATGTGCCAAACGGCAAGGGCAGCAGGGTTTTGCGCGTCCGGGCGCATTCATTGCCGGCATAGGACACGCTGCCGTCGCCGCCCGCCATGACGAGGATGTCGACATCGTCGCGTTCGACCGCTGCCGTCACGGCGCGCGCCAGGGATTTGCCATCGACCCATTTTACGTCACGGACGGCACCAAGAAGTTGAAGCGCCTCGCGCAGCCGGACCTCAAGCTGGCGGTCCCCGCCGGCGAGATTGGCGCCGGCCTTGCTGTTGATGATGATGGCGACGCCGTTGTCGTCGGAAGCCAAGGGTCCGATCCTCGTTCCTGTGCATCACGGAAACGGTAACCGTCGGATGTTGGTTCCAAGGCGATGGAAGTCCGTGTCGGCGGCGGAGATCGACGTTTTGTCGTCACGCCGATGAACGGATCGCCACGCGGACAGTTAACCTCACATTGGCATCGCCACAAAAAGAGAAAATTCCATGCTGCTCGATGTGAACGCGCGTCTGACCTATACGCTCCCTAGCGTCACCGACATGCTGCTTCAGATCGAGGTTGCTGATCTGACCGACCAGAGGACTGCTTCAAGCGACTTGCAAACGTCGCAAACGATCCATTTTGCGCGGGTTGCGGCGGAGGCGGGTTTGGGCTCCCGGATCTGGATGCGCGCCGGCGAAGGACAATTTCACTGCGACTACCATTGCCGTGTCGATGCCGACCGTCCGGTGCCGGAAATCGCCGCTCTTTCGCAGGTGCCGCCACACCTGCTGCCGGGCGATACGGTCCGGTATCTGATGCCGTCACGCTTCTGCCCGTCCGATCACTTTCAAGCGTTCGTTGCCGCCGAGTTCGGCAGCCTTGACGGCGGCGAACGCATCGCGGCGATACGGGACTGGATCAACGGCGCGTTCAGCTACGTCCCAGGCTCAAGCAATGCGCAAACGACGGCGCTCGATACATTCGTTCAGCGAAGAGGGGTCTGCCGCGATTGTGCCCATGTAATGATCGCCCTGGCGCGCGCATCGTCGATTCCGGCGCGCTTTGCGAGCGTCTATGCGCCCGATGTGACGCCGCAGGATTTTCACGCGGTCGCTGAAGTTTTCCTGGACGGCGCCTGGCATCTCGTCGATGCGACAGGAATGACATCGGCGGATACCATTGCCAGGATTGGCGTCGGCATGGACGCGGCGGAAGTCGCCTTTCTGACCGCGTTCGGGCCCATCGATCTGGTTGAGCACGAGGTTTCGGTCGATCGGGTCAGGTAGTCGCACGAAAATGGCCGAACCTGCCGCAATGCGGGGCTCACGCGTCTTCGATGTTGATCCGACGCCACCGTGCTTGGGCGAATGAATAGAGCGCGAATGTCCCCAACCCCACGCCCATCACGGCAAGAAGCACGCTGCCGAAAGGCAGGCTCTGTACGAACTGCAGAACCTCCTCGAGCCCCGGTTGCGTGTCCCCGGTCGATCCGCTCTGTGTCGGATCGACGGAAAGGAGACGAAACACAAGCAGCATGCTGATGATGGCGAACACCAGGCCCCTGGCCGTGAGCCCGATGATGGAGATCGGATGGATCAGATTCATGGCGTCTTCATCCGCCTCCATGTGGTCCTCATATCTCCGGGTGATCGCCTTCCACCAGTGGGCAAGCGCGATGCCGGCAAAGATGAGGACAAGGGCGATGGTCACCACCTGGGTACCGAAAAAACCGATCATCGCCTCGACGACGGGATTGCCGCCGTCTCCGCCGCCGCCCGAAAACACGCCCAGCAGCGCCAGCGCGAAGACGGCCAGCGTGGTGTAGGTGAAGGCGCTGGCCAGCAGACCGCCGCGCACCGCAAGCCCCTTGGGTCCCAGGCCGTGATCGTCCGTATCGAGAAGTGACTGGATCAGGCGCCACAGGACATAGCCCGCCAGACCGATGACCAGCAGCCATAGGAGCACGCGGCCAAAAGGCTGACCAAGAAGCGTGGTCAGGGCGCCCTTGGTCCCTGCGCCCGATCCCGCCGTGAAGGCCGCGGTCACGGTCAGGACGGCGATGATCGTGTAGATCAGGCCGCGCGCGCCATAGCCGGCTCGCGCCAGCGGCTTTACCCAGCGCTTCGACGGCGTCATGACGCGTCTTCCCTTGCCTGCGAGCCGCGCGGCGTCGATTGGCCGAGCGGTGTACCCGATCGCAAGCGTTGCGTGATCGCATGCGCCACCAGCCAGGTGGTTCCGGCCCAGCCGATGCCGAGCGCCCATCCCGCGATGACGTCGCTTGGCCAATGCACGCCGAGATAGACCCGGCTGGTGCCGATCAGGATCGACACGATCACCGCCGCCATGATGGCGTAGACGCGAAATGCGCGGCTCGGCACGAACCGCGACGCTATGGCGGCGAGGGTCAGAAGATACAGCATCGACATTGTCGCATGCCCGCTGGGAAAGCTGAGCGTGAATGTCCTGTCGAGATGATCGACAATGTCGGGCCTCGGCCGCGAGAAGAGCTGTTTCAAACCGCTGGACAGCATGGTGCCGCCGATCAGCGACGCGACGAGAAAGAGCGCGGCTCCGGAGCGGCGCAACAACACGAGCGCGCCAACGACCAGACCGGCGATCAGGATGATGGTCGGGTAGCCGCCAAGGGCGGTGATCTCAGAGGCGGTATCCTCGAACCAGGGCGGACCGATCGGATCGGCCACGTCCGACCCCTCGCGAAGCGACAGGACCAGTCTGCGATCGATGTCGGCCAGCCAGCCGGCGTTCACCGCGAAAGCGACAATGATGAAGGCCGCGTAACCGGTCAGCGTCGCGGTGATGATCCAGCCCACCCCGGCCGGGCGGTCAATGCGCTGCCAACCACGGTTTCGCCCGTTCGCCCGCTGCTCAGTCATGCGGAACTTCCCCGTTCGAACGCCGAGGCGACCGCATGATGAAGCCGCTTCGGTGGCTTTCGGACCGCTTGGGATTGGTTGGTCGCAGATGGTGATCGTGGCTCTGCATGCCCCGTCGGTTTCCCTGGTACGTGACACATCAACTCGGAGACCGTGATTTGGGTTGCATGAACTGCCCCGCCGAGCCGGCACCTCGACGAGGCGGCCAGGGGTAAGAGGCGGGTTGCGTTCAGGGCCAATGCCAAAACGCAGTTAACCGGTCGGTTGTCGTGACATCGAGATCGGCGTGCGTGATTGCGTGTCTCGGCCGGCCACGGCCATCAGTTGGAAGCACCGGAGGCCTGGTTTTTTCGTGGCGGCCAGACATCGCGAAGCAGGCGCAGCAACATGTCGCGCGAGACCGGCTTCTTGGCGATCCGGTCGTCCACTGACACGAAGTCGATTTCGGCACGGTCATAGGCGGTAATGAAGACGAAGGGGATGCCGCGATCCTTCAGAATCTGCGCCACCGGCGCGGACGTCTTGCCAGCTCCGAGATTGACGTCGATGAACGCGACATCGATGTCTTCGTCTTTCGCCTTGTCCTTGGCGTCCTCCAGATGCACGCTCGGCCCGATCACTTCAAAGCCCATATCCTCCAGCGTGTCGGTCATCTCGAACGCGATGATCACTTCGTCCTCGACGATGAAGATACGTTGCGGTTGATCGGTCATGTCTGTCCCTTCAAATTCTCGGACTCGTTTTGCAGCGCCATGGCCAATTGCCAGCGGAAACCCTCCGTTCCATAGTCGGCCTCGACTTGGCCGCCGGTTTCCATGGCCAGCGCGCGATCGATGATGAAAGAACCAAACCCCTTTTCTCCCGGTTCGGTTGCAGGCGGGCCGTATTTTTCCACCCAGTTGACGGTCAAACGTTTGTTATCGCCGTCCGCGTCGATCGCCCAAATCAGGTCAACTCTGCCCTCCGGGATTGACAGCGAGCCATGCTTAAGCGCGTTGGTCGCCAGCTCGTAGAACGCCATCGACAAGGCGAGCGCCTGGCGGCTTGGCAGGTCGACGACGGGACCCTCGATCCGCGCGCGGTCGCCTGCGATCGGCGCAACGACATCCCTTGCCAACGTACCGACGAGCGCGTGATCCCAGGTCGAGCTGACCAGCTTCGCATGCGCTTGCGAGTAAGCGTCCAGACGCTCGTCGATCGTCTGGCGCAGACCGAGCGGTACGTTTCCCTTGCGCAGGGACTGGCTGACAATCGACTTGACCACGGTGAAGGCGTTCTTCACTCGGTGATTTAACTCACCGATCAGGACCTTTTGTTGATTTGCGAGCCGGCGCTCTTCTTCGATATCGATCAAGGCGACCGCAGCGCCGGTCCGGTTGCCGTCTTCGTCGGTTACCGGGCGACCGACAACGCGCATCCAGAAGCGGCTGCCGTCGCCGCGCTGGTAGTGGACATCGATCGACGATTCGTCTTCACCATCGCGGATCACGCGCGACAGCGGGTATTCGTGGCTCTCGACCCGCCGGCCATCGGCATGGAACGAAATCCATTCGCCGTAGGAATCCACATCCTCTGAATGCAGCACGGGATGTCGCACCATCTCCTCGACGCGGCTGTTGCCCAAAATGATCTGGCCATCGCTGTCGGCGAGGACAACGCCAACCGGGACAAGGTCCAGCATGGCTTCGAACTGGCGCAAGCGCTGGGATACCCTTTGCGCTTCGAGAGCATCGGCGCGTCGCCCCTCCTGCAACTGCGCCAGCTCGTCATTCAGCCGAATGATCTCGGCTGTCATATCGTTCGAGTTGATGTCGCTCATCTTTTTCCTGAAGTCTTTGGGGTGTCCCTGCGTCACCTGTTTATCCCATCGCCGGCACAAATCCAGCCAGCCGGGGTCGATCCGTCGAACGTCCCGGCGAAGGGCCGCTTCAAACCGTGCGCCGAAGCTAATCATCAAACAAAGCGGAACCAATCGGTGCGCATCGGAATTACTGCGGCAGAGCATCCCGATTTCTGCAGATGCGAAACCGTCCGATGGAGAGACCAATGAAACGACTTCTGACAACCACCGCCATCGTCCTGGCACTGGGCGTGCCAGTCCAAGCGCAGACCGGTGGCGATCCCGTCATTGTGTACCAGATGGAAACCGGCAGCGATTTTCTGGCCTCCGAGCTGATGGGCATGCGCGTCTATGCCACCGAGACCGAAGTGGGCGACGATGTCACCATCCCCGCCGGCGGTCAGGACGCCTGGGATCACATCGGCGACATCAACAATCTGGTCATCACCAACGAGGGTGAAGTCGGCGCCGTCATCCTCGGTGTCGGCGGATTCCTCGGCCTCGGCGAGAAAGACGTCGCCATCGACATGGGTGAGATCCGCTTCGTGCCGGAGGAAGATAACCCCGAAAACGTTTTTCTGGTCGTCAACACGACGCAGGAAGCGCTTGAAGCAGCCACCGCGTTCGACCGCCACGGCGACACGGCCATGATGGACGACGCTGAGACCGAAACGGCCGAGACCGAGGCGGAAATGGCCGCCACGGAAGAAACCCCGTCGGACACCGAAGTCGAGCAGGCCGAAGAGGCCTCTCAGACCGAGGACACGGCCATGGCGGCCAGCGATGACGCTGCCGCAACGGACGACACCATGATGGCGCCCGAGCGCGACATGTTCGTCGCTCCGCGCATCGACCGTCCCGGCTACATGGTCGCCGACCCGGTGGACCTGACCTCGGAGACGCTGACAGGCGCACGTGTCTACGACGTCAATGATGAGGATATCGGCGAGGTCAGTGAACTGATCCTGACCGATGACGGCACTATCGAGAACGTCATCATCGATGTCGGCGGTTTCCTGGGCATTGGCGAAAAGCGCGTCGCCGCCACCTATAACGAACTGAGCATTCTGCGCTCGGACGATGGCGGCAGCTTCCGAGTCTATATCGATGCGACCCAGGAATCTCTGGACGCCCAGCCGACTTATGAAGGCTGATCCAGCCTTCTGAACCAGCGGGCGCTCCACAGGGCGCCTGCTGCCTGCTCACCTCCAGATCACTTTCTCACTCCAAAGGAGCACTCCCATGCACAGCATCATCTATCTCGTCGGCCTCGTCGTGGTCGTCCTGTTCATCCTGTCGCTGCTTGGCCTGGCGTGATCGCCATGGCTGAGACGAAAACATCGAAAAGCAAGGTCGCCGTGACCAGCACTCCAGAACCGGGTACGGCCTATCTGCAGTGGGGCGCGATATTCGGCGGCATCGCAATCGCCAGCGCCATTTCCTTTGTGCTGGCGCAGTTCGGCACCGCCACCGGTCTGACGATCGGCGACCCGGTGTTCGAAGACGGCACCGTCTCGTGGGCCGTGCTGGTCGCCGGTCTTTGGACCGTTCTCGTCGCGATCACGTCCGCTTCGACAGGCGGTTATCTCTGCGGCCGCATGCGTGCCCGCTTTGGCGACGCAACCGAAGATGAGGTCGAGGTGCGCGACGGCATCCACGGCCTCGTCGTCTGGGCCGGCGCGACGCTGATCGTGATCGCTTTTACCGGCATCGCCGCAGCGCTTGGCGCGATAGCAGCGATTGGTGCCGTTCAGGAGATCGCCGATGTCAGCGATGACGTGCTGCGGCTGACGACCAACAACTCGGTCATTTTCGCCTTTGCGACCGCTGCCGGCGCGGCCCTTGCCGCAGCCGCCGCCTGGTTCGGCGCTGTCGCGGGTGGAAACCATCGCGATCAAGGCCTGTCGATCCACGAGGTGGTGCCAAAGCGCTTCAGGAAGACCGCTTGAGCACGATGATCAACATGTCCACGGGGGACATCAAAGGCTCGCCGTTTGCAAGCGCGGCGGGCCTTTCCGTGAGAGGGGACAAGATATGACCAACCAGACGAGAATCCGGACAACGGCGTGGCTGGCCGGCGTGGTGCTTTTGGGGGTATTTTCCACCGCCTCTGCCGATGCGAGTCTTTCCGTTGACGCGATCAACAGCGCGACGTTTTCACCGGCCCTGACAGCAGCAGCGGCAGAACAAGGGCCGGACCCGCTGATCATCAAGACGCAGATCCTGCTCGACCGGGCCGGCACGTCGCCGGGCGTCATCGACGGTTATGACGGCGAGAACTATCGCAATGGGATCCTGCTCAATGAGCTCTATGCGGGTGTCTTGGTCTGGAACCGGGTTCGCATGATCAAGAACCCGGACACGGGCCGGCGGGTTTCGCGACCCAATCCGGAGGAGGAATGGAAACGAGCGGACGTGCCTCAACTGGCGATTGTCGACCGTGCGCTGTTTGATGAAGTTCAGCGTCGAAAGGCATCGCGCAGCCATGCCTTCCCGAACAAGCAGCGCAAACCCAAGCGGCTCTTCTCGGGTCTGCTCAAATGTCACCGATGTGGCGGCGGGATATCCGTCAAGGATCGCGACCATGGGCGTGTGCGTGTGCACTGTTCAACACGCAGGGAGGCTGGCACCTGCGACAACACCAAGATCCATTATCTGGACAGCATCGAAACGGCGGTCCTCGATGGTCTGCAACAGCACCTGAAGAGCCCGGAACTGCTGGCCGAGTTCGTCAGGACATATCAAGCGGAGCGCCTGCGACTGCAAGCCGACAAGCGCAACGCTCGAACGCGGATTGAGAACGCGTTGGCACAGGTCGAACGTTGCATCGCGCAGTTGTGGAAAGCGTTCGAAGACGAGGCCGTGTCCATGAAGGTTGCCGGGCCGAAGCTCGAGGCGCTTGAAGCGGACAAGCAGTGTCTGGCAGCGCGACTTGCCGAGCAGGAGCCGGAAGACACGATCGTGTCGCTGCATCCCGCGGCGATTGCTCGGTATCAGAGCTATGTGGAGAACCTGTCGCAGGCGTTCAATGCCGGTATTTCTGCGGACAATGCCGACGCAGCCGCGGCGATTCGCGATCTGGTCGAGAGGGTGGTCGTTGGTCACGATGCAGACGGCAAGCTCAAGCTGCGGGTCTACGGCCGATTAGCGGCGCTGACCGAAGCCCCGAACCTTTATCCGAACACGCGCATCGCCGCGTCGGGGGGTACGGTGGTAGCGGAGGAGGGACTCGAACCCCCGACACATGGATTATGATTCCACTGCTCTAACCGACTGAGCTACTCCGCCAAAGGGGCGTTTCTGGCCCATCTGAAGCGTGGCGGATATAAGGGGCGTCGGTTTGCGCTGTCAAGCAAGCAAACCGGGCGTGGCACGGCGGTTCCCATCGCATTGAAGAGGGTCGGGCGGGATGTCGAGATGCATGGTTGTCCGCGCCGGGTCGTGCCAGCGCAAACGCCGGGTCCAGTCGCGAACCTTGCGGCGTCGCATGTCCGTCATGGCTCATGGATTCGAAGCGCGGGCGACGGGTAGAAAAAGCTGGCCAGCCCAAGCTGCTGGCCCGGCAGCGGTGCCCGTTCTTGCGGCGCATCTGTCGGGCCGTATGAGGATGCCGCTTGCACCGGCGCGCCGGCACCGTTACCACCGCGCCAGTTTCGCGATCAGGAGTTCCATCGCCCGTGTCAGACCCTCCGCCCGTCGCCGTCATCGGATGCGGCCAATGGGGCCGCAACCATGTGCGCACGCTGGCCGGGCTGGGGACGCTTGCCGCCGTCGCCGACCGGCATCCCGAGCGCGCGGCCGCGCTCGCAAAGGAGCATGGGACGCGCCCCGCAACGGTTGAGGCGCTTATTGCCGACACAAAGATCGAGGCGCTGGTGCTGGCGCTGCCGGCCGAGGAAAATACCGCGCTTGCCTGCACGGCGCTCGAAGCGGGCAAGCACGTGCTGGTGGAAAAGCCGATCGCGCTGACCGTTGCCGATGCCGAAACCATGGTGGCGACCGCGCGAAAGTGCAGCCGCGTGCTGATGGTCGGCCATGTGTTGCGTTATCACAATGCGTTCCGCGCACTGGTCGCGGCGATCGATGCCGGCCGGATCGGACGGGTCCGGCACATTCAGAGCCACCGTCTCGGCTTCGGCAAATTCTATGACCGGTTCGATGCCTTGTGGGACCTGGCGCCGCACGACCTGTCGCTGGTGCTGAGCCTGACCGACGGTGCGCCGCAGTCGGTCGATGTGCGTCCGGTCTCGGTCACGGGCGGGCAGACCGACATGGCTCATCTGCATCTGGATTTCGCCGACGGGCCGACGGCGCATGTCTTCGTGTCCCGCCATTCGGCCTATGCGGAACGGCGCTTTGCGGTGACGGGCGAGACCGGCACGCTGGTCTGGGACGATCTCGCCGACTGGCCGGACAAGGTGCACCTGATAGCGCACAGCGTGCGACGCGGCGATGACGGGCGCTGGGAGCAGGACAAGGGCGAGCCGGAGGCCATCGACGCACAACCCGGCATGGCGCTGACCGATGAGCTGGTTCATTTTCTCGATTGCGTGCGCACCGGCGCCACCCCGCTTTCGGCCGGAACGCAGGGGCTCGATGTCGTCCGCATACTTTCGAAAGCCCCGTGATTGTGGAAAACCAAGCGATCACCGCCGGTTACAGGCCGGGCGCATGTGTGACCGGGCGTATACTTTATTTCAACGGACGGCGGGGATAGGTCAGGTCAGGGCTGAACGGGGCGCGTTCATTACAACAAGTGTCCCGGGGGCATGGGGTTTTTATGCAGTTTATCGATTTGGCAGCGCAACGTGCACGATTGGGCCCGGCGCTGGACGAGGCCGTCAGTGCGGCGGTGCATGGCGGCGCCTATATTCTCGGGCCGCAGGTGGCCGAATTCGAGAAACGGTTCGCCGACTATCTGGGTGTCAAGCATGTGATCGGCTGCGCCAGCGGCACCGACGCGCTGCAAATCCCGTTGATGGCATGGGGCGTGGGGCAGGGCGATGCGGTGTTCGTACCGTCCTTCACCTTTGCGTCGACGGCCGAAGTGGTGGCGCTTCTGGGCGCTGAACCGGTTTTCGTCGATATCGATCCCGAAACCTATCTGATGGACGTTCGGTCGCTCGAAAGCGCGATCTCCATGATCAAGGCCGAGGGCCGCCTGACGCCACGCGCGATCATTCCGGTCGACCTGTTCGGCATGGTGGCCGATTATGACGCGATCATGCCGGTGGCGCGGGCGCACGGGCTCACGGTGATCTCCGATGCCGCCCAGGCGGCGGGCGCCATGAAGAATGGCGGGTTCTGCGGCGCCTTTGGCGACGTCGCGACCACCAGCTTTTATCCGGCCAAGCCGCTGGGCTGTTATGGCGATGGCGGCGCGGTGATGACCGATGACGACGATCTGGCCGAGGTGATGCGGTCGGTGGCGTTCCACGGCAAGGGCGAAAGCCAGTATGACAATGTGCGCATCGGGCTGACGTCGCGTCTCGACACGATCCAGGCGGCGGTCCTCAATCTCAAGCTCGACATTCTAGAAGACGAGATGGACGCGCGCCAGCGGGTCGCGCAGCGCTATCATGACGGGCTGAAGGATGTGGTGAAGACCGCGCGCAATCCGGACGGGATGCGCTCGGCCTGGGCGCAATATGCCATCGAAAGCGCCGATCGCGACGCGCTGAAGGCGCATCTGGCCGCCAAGGACATTCCGTCGGTCATCTACTACGTCAAGCCGCTGCACCTGCAGACGGTCTATGACCGCTTTCCGGTCGCGCCGGGCGGGCTGCCGGTGACCGAAGCCAAGCCCGCGACGATCCTGTGCCTGCCGATGCATCCCTATCTTGCCGAAGCCGACCAGGACCGCGTGATTGCCGAAATCCGCGCCTTTGCCGGCCGGAGCGCATTGCCGGTGGCGGCCGAATAGGGCAAACGGGGCCTACCGGCCTTCGCGATACCACATCGAGGCGATGACAAGGATCATCAGCCCAAGCCCCAGGAACCCGCCGAACAGTGCCTGACGGCCGACACCGCGCAGTTCGGTTTCCGCCGATGTCCTGAACCCCATGAAGCCGCGGCCGCCGGCATCGGCGGTCGAACGCACGGGCAGGATGGAGGGCACATCGATGTCGCCAGTGCCGGCAAGGCGTCGCACCGTGCCGCCTGTTTCGCGCACGGCTTCGGCGAGCGGCTCGGTAGTGGAGATCATGTCGCGGAACTCCGGCGCATCGGTGCGGCCGACATGGGCCAGCGCGGTCAGGTCGCCATCTTCAAGGTTGAACAGGCCGATCTCGTCGGTCTGCAACTCCGTCTCAAACAGCCCCGGCGCGCGCTCGACAAGATCGAGCGTCAGCGTATCGCCCGACGGCGTGGTCACGGTGACGGGCCCGGCGGTTTCCGCCATGGTCTGGCGGCGGATGGAGAGGCGGTCGCCGCTGGAGGTGGCGGTCAGCGCCTCTTCTTCGAGTTCCGGCTCCTTCATCAGCCAGTGGGCGAGGCGCCGGTAGAGGCCGACATGCGGGCCGCCGCCCTCAAAGCCGCGCGCCCACAACCAGCCATGGTCGGACAGCATCAGCCCGACGCGGCCTTCCTCATAGGTGTTGAGCACCAGAAGCGGCGCCTCGCCGCCGGCCTGCATGACGGTTGTCCCCTCAATGTCGGTGACCCCGACATTGCGGAACCAGCGGCCCCATTGCGGCGGCTCGGCGCCGGCGCCTTCCAGATCGCGGGTGACGGGATGGCGCGCGCCATCATCGGTGAGCCTGGGATAGAAGCCCGCCTGGACGACGCCGCCGGTCGGTGCTGCCGGCAGAGCGCTGACAAGCGGCGTGCGGGCCACTGAGTTGGGACCGGCATATTCGGGACCCGAGGCGACCAGCAGCGCACCGCCGCCGCGCACATATTGCGCGATGAAATCATAGTAGAGCGTCGGCAGCACGTTGCGGTTCTGGTAGCGGTCGAAAATGATCAGGTCGAAATCGTCGATCTTCTCGACGAACAGCTCGCGCGTCGGAAAGGCGATCAGCGAGAGTTCGTTGATCGGTGTGCCGTCCTGCTTTTCGGGCGGGCGCAAAATGGTGAAGTGGACCAGATCGACCGAGGCGTCGGATTTCAAGAGGTTGCGCCAGGTGCGCTCGCCGGAATGGGGCTCGCCAGAGACCAGAAGCACCCGCAGGTTTTCGCGGATGCCCTCCATGCGCATGATGGCGCGGTTGTTGTTGCCGGTGAGTTCGCCGTCCAGTTCGGCGATGCGCAGCTCGACGATGTTGGCGCCGCCCCGGTCCAGTTCGATGTCGATCGGATAGACCTGTCCGGGCACCGCCTGCGCCGTCGCATGCAGGTCGCCGTTCAGATAGAGTTCGACATTGACGACCTGGCCCGTCGTTGGCATCGCGCCCTGGTCGGTGACGCGGTAGCTCATCTCGACGGGCGTTCCGACAATGGCAAAGCGCGGCGCCTCGACCAGTTCGATCTTGCGGTCGAATTCATCGTCTCGCCCGGTGATCAGCCCGTGCACCGGCGCGTCGAACCCCAGGTCTGCAAGGGTTTCGGGAAGATCGTGGATCTGGCCGTCGGTGATCATCACCGCGCCGCCGACCTGCGCCGGCGGCACGTCGCGCAAGGCCGAGCGTAGCGCGTCGAACAATCGTGTTTCGGTCGCCGTGCCGGCCGCTGCCGCGCCGGTCTCGACGATGCGCAGATCGAACTGGCCGAACCGCTCGAAGGCGGCTTCGAGCTCGGCAGCCGCCGCGTCTGTCTGGTCAAGTCGGTCGCCAAGCCGCTGGCTTTGCGATGTGTCGAGCACCATGGCGACCGTCGTCGGCAGGGCCGCGCGCTCCTCGTTCAGGATGACCGGGTTGGCGAGCGCAAGGACGAGGCATGCGGCCGCGATTGTCCTGAGCCATGCACCGCGCAGGCCCATCATGATGATCGTCGCGCAGAGCGCGGCGGCCAGAAGGGCCGCGATGATGATCAGCGGCCAGGCGAGGAACGGCTCGAAGGTCAGCGAGAGCGTGTTGGTTTCCATCTACTGACCCAGCCGTTCGAGAAGGGCGGGAATGTGCACCTGGTCCGCCTTGTAGTTGCCGGTCAGCATGTACATCATGATGTTGACGCCCGAGCGGAACGCATAGATGCGCTGCAGCGGGTCGCCCGTGGCGATGGCATGCAGCGGCCGGCCGTCCTGGTCGAGCGCCCAGGCGGCGGCCAGATCGTTGCCGGTAATCATGATCGGCGTCACGCCGTCGCCGGTGCGCACCGGCCGGTCGGCGCGTCCGTCCTCGATCGCCGACGCCTCGACCCAAAGCGGCGAGCCAGAATAGCGGCCGGGGAAATTGTCGAGAATGTAGAACGCCTTGGTCAGCACATGGTCCGGTGGCACCGGTTCCAGGGGCGGCACGTTGAGGCCGTCGAGGATGTCGCGCAGCCGCTCGGTTTCCGGCGTCGCACCATCGATGAACGATCCGGTGAGCTGGTCGCGCGTGTCGAACAGGATCGTCCCGCCATTTTGCATGTAGGCATCAAGCCGCGCGACGGCCGTTTCGGACGGCATGTCGCCGCCGGCGCTGACCGGAAAATAGATCAGCGGATAAAAGGCCAGTTCGTCCGCCTCGATGTCGAGGCCGACGGGCGTGCCCGGCTCGAACGCGGTGCGCGAGGCCAGAAAGCGGGTCAGCCCGTCAATGCCGGCACGGGTCGTCTCGTCGACCGTCCGGTCGCCGGTCAGCACATAGGCGATGCGCGTCGTCTCCAGCGCGTCGAGGATCAGATCATCGCCCGGCCGCGTATCGTCGGCGTGCGCGGGACTGGCGGCAAGGCCGAGGACAAGGCCGCCGGCGATCAGGACGATGGCGGCGCCCGCCGGCGCGCCCCGGCGCGGCGCGGTGGCGAACGACAGGCGGCCATTGATCCACAGCACCGCGAGTGTGTCTGCGATCAGCAGCAGGAAGGCAGCGAGAAACAGCCAGCCGCTCAGATCGGTTTCGTCTTCGGCGACCAGCGATTGTTCGGCAATATCGAGGCCGGGCGCGGCGGGTGCGAATGGCGCCAGCGTCTCATCGCGCGTGAGCACGTTGCGGGCGACGAAACCTTCCGGGCTGCCATAGAGGCCAGCCGGGTTTTCGAACCCGGGCCGGGCCTCGGACCGGGTGTCGAGCGGCCGGACATGGGCCGGCGGCACGGCAAGGGCACCGTCGGCGCGCAGGATGCGCAGCGGCGGCAGGGTGGCATCGCCCTCCGCAGCCGTTGGTGCCGCGACGCTGCCCGGCTCGGTATTGCGCGCGAAATCGGTGATCCGCCGCAGCATGTCGACGAAGGTGCCGCTGATCGGCAGGTTCGACCAGGTCGCCTCGGCGGTGACGTGGAACAGGACGATCGCACCTTCACCGCGCCTGTCGCCGGTGACCAGCGGCGTGCCGTCGGCAAGGCTCGCCCAGGTCCGGTCGGCGAGATCGGCGTCGGGCTGGGCGAGAATCTGGCGCGTGACAGTGACATCGCGCGGTGCATCCAGCCCCGCGAACGGGCTTTCGGCACCAAAGGCGGCCACCGCCTGCGGCTCGCTCCATGAAAGGGCGCCGCCAAGGGCACGTTCGCCGGCGCGCAGCGTCACGGGCAGGTGGGGATCATCGTTGGCCGAGGCGGCAAGGCGCGGCCCGGCGAAGCGGACGAGCGTTCCGCCGGCGGCCAGCCACTCATCGATCCGGTCGGCGGCCGCCGAAGGCAGCACGCCAATGTCGGCCATGACGATCATCGCCGGGCCTTGGTCGATCATTTCGGGGATGTCGATGCTGAGGTCGCCGGTGCGCGGTTCGATCAGGTCGGCAAAGGGCGCCAGCGCCCGCGAAATGTAGAAGAGCGGTGACAGAAGCGGCTGCGCCTCGTCGCCGGCAAGACCCGTCAGCAGCGCTACGCGGCGTCGGCGATTGTTTTCGTCCAGAAGGAAGGCCGCGCCCGCATGGGGCGCGCCGTCGATCCGGGCGGTCGCTATGTCGTTGCGCAGTTCGAACGGAATGTCGAAGGTGATGGTGGTTTCGGCGGCGCCGGCCTCGAATGTGGTCTCGCTGCGGCCCAGAAGCCGCTCGCGGCTGTCATAAAGCGCAACGCTTGCCGTATCGGCAGCCGTTGGCGTGCGCACCAAGCCCAGGGTGAAACCGTCCGTGCGGTTGTCGGCGGCGGTAATGGCTGTCAGCGCGCGGTCGGCGGCGGAAAAGCGCAGAAGGCCGCCAAGGCCGGCATCGGCCAGCCGAGCATTCAGCGCTTCGCCGTCGGGTTCGGCAAGCCCCGTGTCGATCAACACCAGAACCGGCGGTGCGTCGGCTGTTTCGGCGGCGGCCAGCAGCCGCGCCAGCGCCGCATCGCGCTCGGCCCTTCCGGCCACCGGTTCGATAGCGCCCAGCATGTCGGCGGCAGCGCCCGCATCGATGAGTTGGACGGGCGCCGCGGGCCCGGCGACCGTTGGTGCCAGCGCCACCGGGCGGCCCTGATTGCCGGCCTGGGCAACGAGCGCCCCGGCCGTCCGGATGCGATCGTCCCAGTCGGGTGCCGCTGACCAGTCATTGTCGATCAGGATCAGCAGTGGCCCGTCGCCCGAGGCCAGTTCGCTTTGCGGGTTCAGGATCGGCCGGGCAAGCGCGAGGATGACGAGTGCTGTCAGACCGAGGCGCAGCGCGGTCAGCCACCATGGGCTCTTGGCCGGTGTCTCCTCTTTCTTGACGAGCCTTGCAAGAATGCGCAGCGGCGGAAACAATTCGGTCTGCGGACGTGGCGGGATCAGCCGCAGTAGCCACCAGATCAGCGGCAGCAGCGCCAGCGCGGCGAGCACCGCGGGAAAGGTGAAGCCAATCGCGCCGATCATGGCGAATCACCGGGCGCCTCGGTCGAGGCGACTTCCTCGGGATTGCCGGTCATCAGGCCATGCAGACGCACCAAAGTTTCCGAGGCCAGACGGTCTGTGCGGCTGACGGTGAAGCTGCCGCCGAGCGCATGGGCGCGATGCCGCAGCGCATCACGGCGCGCGGCGCGCAATTCGGTATACTCGTCATGCCAGTCCTGGGCGCGGCCGGACGTGATGCGCTCGCCGGTTTCGGGATCGAGGAACTCGGTGCGGCCCTTATAGGGAAAATCCTCCTCGGCCGGGTCGGCCACCTCGACCAGATGCGGACGCGGGCCGTGCCGGGCGACATCGTTCAGAAACGCTTCGCAGTCTTCTACCGGGCGCAGGAAATCACTGACGATCAGCATCTCCGAGAAGCGGCGCACCATGGTCAGCGGCGGCCAGTCATCGTTGGGATGGCCGAGATCGCCCATCAGCGCGGTGGCCAGCCGCTCGGCGCCATTGCGCGAGGCGCGTGGGCGCAACAGCCCCGGATAGCCAATGCGTTCGCCGGCGTTGGAGAGAAGATCAGCCATGGCGATCGCGACGATCAGTGCGCGTTCTTCTTTGGACGTGCGCGCGCCGCGCGATTGGAACAGCATGGACGGCGACAGATCGACCCAGATCCAGACCGTGTGCGCGGCTTCCCATTCAAGATCGCGCACATAGGTGTGGTCATCGCGGGCCGAGCGGCGCCAGTCGATCCGCGCCAGCGTCTCTCCGGCCTGATAGGGCCGGTATTGCCAGAAGGTTTCGCCGATGCCGCGTTTGCGGCGGCCGTGCCAACCGGCCATGACGGTGTTGGCGATGCGCCGCGCATCGACCAGAAGGTCGGGCACGAGCGAAGCGCGGTGGCGTGCCCTTTGCAGGGTGTGCGCCTGACCGGCCCGTTCGCTTTTTTGTCCGATTGTCGCCATGCGGGGCCGGTTACTCCAGCGCGTCCACGAGGCCGGCGATCACCGTGCCAACGCTCATGCCCTCGGCGCGGGCAGCAAATGTCAGCGCCATGCGGTGCTGGAGGATCGGTTCGGCCAGCGCGCGCACATCATCGACCGACGGCGCGAACCGGCCCTCATAAAGCGCACGGGCGCGGGCACACAGCATCAGCGACTGGCTGGCGCGCGGTCCCGGGCCCCAGGCGACATGGCGGTCCGTGGCCTCGGTTCCCGTGCCCGGACGCGCCGAGCGGACCAGTTTCAGGATCGCATCGACCACGCTTTCGGGCACCGGCATGCGGCGCACCAGCGTCTGCAATTCCTGAAGGCGTTGCGCGGTGACCACGGGACTGGCGACGGCCGCGTCGATGCCCGTCGTGTCGATCAGGATGCGGCGCTCGGCATCAATCTCCGGATAGGTGATGTCGATCTGCATCAGGAACCGGTCGAGCTGCGCTTCGGGCAGGGGATAGGTGCCTTCCTGTTCGAGCGGGTTTTGCGTGGCCAGAACGTGGAACGGGGCGGGCAGGTCGTAATGCTGGCCGGCGACGGTGACGTGATATTCCTGCATGGCCTGCAACAGCGCCGACTGGGTGCGCGGGCTTGCGCGGTTGATCTCGTCGGCCATCAAAAGCTGGGTGAAGATCGGTCCCTTGACGAAGCGGAAATGGCGCTTGCCGTCCTCGTCCTCCTCAAGCACCTCCGAGCCGAGAATATCGGCGGGCATCAGGTCGGGCGTGAACTGGATGCGGCCGCTGTCCAGCCCCAGCACCGTGCCGAGCGTGTCGACCAGCTTGGTCTTGGCAAGGCCCGGCACGCCGACCAGTAGCGCATGACCGCCCGACAGGATCGAAACGATCGCATTCTGGATGACATCTTCCTGACCGAAGATGACGTTGCCGATCTCGCTCTTGATGTTGGCGATGTCGCCAAGCGCCGTTTCCGCCTGGGCGACGATGGCGGCCTCGTCGACGGTTTCGGTGGTGGCATGAACGCTCATCTCAATCTCCCATCGACCCTTGAAAAGCGCTTCGCGCCGGGGTTGTCCGACCGAAGGTAAATCAAGGCCGGGTGCTGACAAGTGCGCCGGGGGTGACTATTTCGTGACTCCACAGCATTTGGCTACGGCCCCGGCTTTGGAAAGGTGAATGGCGGAAAACGGCGAATCAAAGGCGGCACCTCCTGCGGACCTCAAGGGGCTCGAAGCGCTGGTGGCGCGGGCCGGCGAGGGAGGCGGCACGCCGCCGGTCGAGCAATGGAACCCGCCCTTTTGCGGCGATCTGGACATGGAGATCGCCAGCGACGGCACCTGGTTCTATATGGGCACGCCGATCGGGCGCCCGGCACTGGTCAAGCTGTTCTCGAGCGTGTTGCGCAAGGACGAGGATGGCAGGACATATCTGGTCACGCCGGTCGAAAAGGTCGGCATCCGGGTGGCCGATGCGCCGTTCCTCGCCGTCGAGATGCATGCGGGCGAACGGAACGGGCGACAGGTTCTGACGTTCCGCACCCATGTGGGCGATGTGGTCGAGGCTGGCGAAGGCCATCCGCTGCGCTTTGAGATCGAGCCGCAGACCATGGGCGTCAAACCCTATGTGCATGTGCGCGGCCGGCTGGAGGCGCTGGTGACGCGGGCGGTGATGTACGACCTGATCGCGCTGGGTTCGCATGAGGCAATCGACGGCACATCGATGTTCGTCGTCCATTCTGACGGCCAGGCCTTTCCGGTCATGAAGAGCGCCGATCTGGAAGCGGCGCTGGCCGAGGCCGCGTCGTGACCGTCGGGATGCGCGCCGCGCCGTTCGGCGTCGCCGATTTTTCTGACCGGGCCGTGCAGCGCGGCGACGCGTCGGGTCCCGAAGCCGGCGATTTTCGCTACAATCCCGACGCGACGGAGACGATCCGGGCGATGGCGCGCAAGGATGCGGCGGTTCTCGTCGGCGTCATCGAGCGCGGCGACGGCGCTCACATGTTGCTTACCAAGCGCACCGAGGCGCTGCGCACCCATTCAGGGCAGATTGCGCTGCCGGGCGGGCGCATCGACCCCGAGGACGCAACGCCGGAAGCGGCGGCCTTGCGCGAATGCGAAGAGGAAACCGGCATACCCCAAGACGCGGTGCGAGCCGTGGGACGCCTGCCGGTCTATCTCAGCGGTTCGGGTTTTCGCATCCATCCGGTGCTTGCGGTGATCGAGGGCGACCCGCCCGTGCGGCCCAACGCGGACGAGGTGGAGAGCGTTTTCGAGGTGCCGATGGCGTTCCTGATGAACCGCGACAATCATCGGAAGGGGAGTCTTGTCTGGAACGGCAAGCGCCGCTACTTCCTCGAAATGCCCTATGGCGAATACCGCATCTGGGGCGTGACGGCGGGCATCATCCGCACGGTCTATGACGGGCTCTACGCATGAGCGCCGGGCGGCTCGATACACCGTGGCTGAACGATCCGGGGCCGCGGCGGCTTCTGGCGCTGCTCGGCGCAGATGGCGAGGAAGCGCGCATTGTCGGCGGCGCGATCCGCAATACGCTGACGGGCCAGCCGGTCACCGATATCGACATCGCCACGACATGCCCGCCGGGCGAAACGATGCGGCGGCTTCAGGCGGCGGACATCAAGGCCGTCGATACCGGCATGGAGCATGGTACGGTGACCGCCGTCATCGACGGGCACGGTTATGAGATCACCACGCTGCGCGAGGACGTCGAGACCGATGGCAGGCGGGCGGTGGTGCGTTTCGGACGCAGTTGGCAGCATGACGCCGAGCGGCGCGATTTCACCATCAATGCGCTCTACGCCGAGGCCGACGGCACTCTGGTGGATCTGGTCGGGGCCCGGGCCGATATCGAAGCCCGGCTGGTGCGCTTCATTGGCGATCCGGAGCAACGCATCGCCGAGGACTGTCTGCGCATTTTGCGCTTTTTCCGCTTTTTTGCCTGGTACGGGCGCGGCCGGCCCGATGCTGAGGGGCTGAAGGCCTGCGCGCGGTTGAAGGATGGCGTGCGCGGGCTCTCCGCGGAGCGGATTTGGGCCGAGATGCGCAAGCTTCTTGCCGCGCCCGACCCGTCGCGCGCGCTGTTGTGGATGCGGCAGGCGGGCGTTTTGTCGCTTGTGCTCCCCGAAAGCGAGAAATGGGGCATTGACGGCATTCACGCGCTGATGGCCGCCGAGCGCGCTCTGGGTTGGCAATCTGACGCCGTGCTGCGGCTCATGACGTTGATCCCGCTGCGAACCGATGTGGTCGAAACGCTCTGTGATCGCTGGAAGACCGGCAACCGGGTTCGTGAAAGGCTGGTTTCGGTCTCCCAAACGGACGGCGTTGCGCCGGACATGGCGACCGACGATTTCGAACGGCTTTTGTATGAGGGCGACCCGCAGGCGATCAGCGACCGGATGCGGCTCGACATTGCCGGGCTGGGGCCGGAGGACGCCGGCGCGCGGTCCCTCGTCGGATTGCTCGATCATGCGCAATCATGGACGCGGCCGGCCTTTCCCGTGACCGGGCGCGATCTGATGGCGCAGGGATTTGACAGCGGGCCGGCGCTCGGCACCGCGTTGCACGCGCTCGAAAAGCGCTGGGTCGAGAGCGGATTTGCGCTCGACCGCGACACGCTTCTGGCGGACGTGCCCGTTCCGGAATGATGTCGTCAGGCCGGCACGTCGTGCACGCGCTTCTTGATCTCTTCGACCAGGTTCTCGCGCATATGGGCTTCGCCATGCGCGGTGCGCAGATGTTCGGTCGCGCGCCTGATGATCTCGGCTTCCTCGTTGGCGTGGGTGTGCCAGTCACAACCGGGCACGAGCTGGCCGCACTTGAATTCCTTCATCATCCGCCTCCTCTGGTGACGTAAGGTCATCATGGAGTGTAGTTTTGGCGATTTTGTGCCGGTGGTGCCTTGCTTCAGGTCAAGCGCAGGCGGGAAAAGGCATCATGGCCATTTCACCGCCGGCGGCATGGACGACAGGATCGAATCGACATTGCCGCCGGTCTTGAGGCCGAAGATCGTGCCGCGATCATAAAGCAGGTTGAACTCGACATAGCGGCCGCGCCGCACGAGTTGCTCCTCGCGCTGGGCGTCGGTCCAGTTGTTGTTGAAATTGCCGCGCACCAGGTGCGGGTAGACCACCAGAAACGTGCGGCCGACATCCTGGGTCAGGGCGAAGTCGGCGTCCCAGCCGCCGGCTGCATCGCCCGAATGCTGCCAGTCATAGAAGATGCCGCCAATGCCGCGCGGCTCGTCGCGATGGGCGAGGTGGAAATAGTCGTCACACCAGGCCTTGAACTTGGGATAGTCCGCCACCGCGTGCTTGGAGCAGGCCAGTTCGAACGATTTGTGGAAGGCGAGGCTGTCACGATCGTCCTGGGTGCGGCGCGCATCGAGCACGGGCGTCAGGTCGGCGCCACCACCGAACCACCAGGATGTGGTGACAACGAAGCGCGTGTTCATGTGCACGGCCGGTACGTTCGGGTTTTGCGGATGGGCGATCAGCGAAATGCCCGAGGCCCAGAAGCGCGGATCGGCGTCGGCGCCGGGTATCTGCTTGCGGAATTCCTCCGAGAATTCGCCATGCACGGTCGATGTGTGCACGCCGACCTTTTCGAAGACACGGCCGTGCATCATCGACATGACGCCGCCGCCGCCCTTGCCGCCATCGCGTTCCCAGGGGGTTCTGGTGAACCGGCCGGGCACATATTCGGCGAACGGGCCGGTGACATCGTCCTCGATCTTTTCGAAGGCGGCGCAGATGCGGTCGCGCAGTTCCTCGAACCAGGCGCTGGCCTGCCGTTTCCTGTCCTCGATGTCCGCCGGCAGTCCCGCCGGCAGCTCTGGCCGTTCAACCATGGTTCAAACCCGTTTGCCCTTCGTGCCCGATAAAGCCGTGCCTATCGCGCATCGCCCGGATTGCCAAGCCGCCCTCGATGGGGCTTGGCGCGCGCCGGCGATGTGCTATCGTCGCGGCCGGAGGGAACAGATGGCTCCGCCCAAGCCGCCGCGTGCGCTCGTCAACCGCCATTTGGAAGCCAGCCGTGCAAGCGGCCCGTCCGGCTTTGTGCGCGAGACCTATCGGCTGAGCCGCCCGGAAGCACGGCGCAAGGCGCGCGAATGGTTCGACCAATACCCCAAGGCCGCCTATTGGACGCAGGTCGAGAGCTGGCGCGTGCTCGACGGCGATGTCATCGAATTCACAATGCGCCGCCTGCCGACCGCGGACTAACCGATGACAGCGGACAATGACTGGATGCTGCGCCGCGCGCAGGGGAAAGACGACATGGCGGCCTGCATGGCGATCCGCCATCAGGTGTTCGTGCGCGAGCAGTGTGTCGAGGAAGCGCTGGAGCGCGACGGGCGCGACGGCGATTGCATCCATTATCTAGCGATCGGCGTCGACAGGCCGGTCGGTACCGGGCGCGTGATGCCGCTTGCGGATCGCTACAAGATCCAGCGCGTCGCGGTGCTGCCGCCGGCGCGGGGTACGGGCGTTGGCGCGGCGCTGATGCGTTTCATGATGGCTGATCTTGCGAATGAGGCCGATGCGGCCGGCCGGATGTTTGTCCTGTCGAGCCAGGTGCACGCCTTGCCGTTCTACGAGAAGCTCGGCTTTTCGGTCTGTTCGGATGTCTACATGGATGCCGGCATCCCGCACCGGGACATGCGGGCGCCGGTTGTCCCGCCCGCCGGTCCGTGACCGCTCAGCCCAAATCCGATTCGCGGTTTTCCACCCAATTGGCGCCCGGGCCCAGCCTGGCGGCCTTGTCGTCGCCATTGTAGATCGCGCAGCTTTTCAGCGACAGGCAACCGCAGCCGATGCAGCCATCGAGCCGGTCGCGCAGGCGCTCCAGCCTGGCGATCCGTGCATCGATCCCGTCCCGGAACCGGGTGCTGATCCGCTCCCAGTCGCTCTTTGTCGGCGGACGGTCGCCGGGCAGAAGGTCCAGTTGCGCCCTTATTTCGGCCAGCGAGAAACCAAGCCGCTGCGAGATGGCAATGAAGGACACCTTGCGGATTTCCGAGCGGGTGAAGCGGCGGTTGCCGCCTTCGCTGCGCAGCGCGGCGATCAGCCCCTCATCGGCATAATAGCGGATCGCCGAAACGGCGAGCCCGGTGCGGGCGGCGACCTCGCCAATGGTCACAAACGGGCTTTTGCGCGGCATGCAGTTTTTCCTTGATCTCAAGTAGGCTTGAGAAACTATGACGGTGGGCAACGCGACGATCAAGAAGGAGACCATCATGTCAGATCCCAATCCGGCCCGCCTGGAACATGTCAATCTGACGGTTCCCGATGCCAAAGCGACCGCAGCCATGCTGTGCCGGCTGTTCGGCTGGCATGTGCGTTGGGAGGGCCTGGCCCTGAACAATGGCTACACCCTCCACGTCGGCAACCAGGCAACCTATCTGGCTGTTTATTCGCCGCCGGGTGAGGCGGCGGGCGCGTCCATCGACAAATCGCGAATCGGCCACCTCAATCATGTCGGCGTTGTTGTCGATGATCTCGATGCGGTGGAGGCAAGTGTGAAGGCGGAAGGCTATGAGCCCTACAGCCATGACGATTACGAGCCCGGCCGCCGCTTCTATTTCGATTACGAGAACGGCATCGAGTTCGAAGTGGTCAGCTATGCGCGCTGATCTGGCGGATCGCCTCGGCGGCGACGATGCCGACCGACACGGCCAGATTGAGCGACCGGGCGCCCGGCACCATCGGAACCGTCAGACGCGCATCGGCGGTCTTGTGAACCGCCTCCGGCACGCCCGCCGATTCCGAGCCGAACAGCAAAATGTCGCCGGCGGAAAAGCTGTGGGCCGTATATGGTGTTTCGGCCCTGGTCGTCAGCAGCGCCAGCCGGTTCCCCCCGTCCTTGCGCCAATCCTCGAAGGCATCCCATGTGACATGCCGGGTCAGCGCCGCCATCTCCAGATAGTCCATGCCGGCGCGCTTGAGCGCCCGGTCCGACAGGTTGAACCCGGCCGGCTCGATGACATGGACGTCCATGCCCAAACACGCCGCGGTACGCAGTATCGTGCCGGTGTTGCCGGCAATATCGGGCTGGTAGAGCGCGACAGCGGGGCGTGCGGAGCGGGGCGATAATGACAGCGTCATGTCGGTATGTCGGTTCGAACGGGCATCTGTGCGTTGCTTTAGACGCGCCGTTGCGCTATGGCCATCTTCGTTGGTGCTCACCGAACAGGAGGCAGGCATGAATATACCGATGTTTGTCAGCTCGAACGTCCTGTTCGCGCCCCGGATCGGTTTGCCGCGTTTCTGCCAGGCCCCGTCCGACTCTTAGCACCAGCGGTTCCGACACCCACCATCCAAGACATCATGTCGTGACCGCCGGTTTGGTTCCGCCAAACGGTTCACGATCATGATTCTGTCCGCAGCCCTTCGCGCTTCACGCGCGCTCGATGAAACCGCACCGGCCATTGCGCCGGCGTTGGCATTCGTTTCCTGCGGCTCCACATTCTTACGCTTCGAGGCCAAAAATGTTCGCCTGGTTTGAAAATCGCATCAATCCGTTTCCGCCCGAGCAGCCCGTCCAGCCGCCGGCGACGCTGCTCGCCTTTTGCTGGCACTACACGAAGGACATCTGGCCCTGGCTGGCGGTCACGTCCGTCCTGACGGCGCTGATCAGCATCCTTCAGGTGCTGATCTTCAGCTTTCTGGGCAACATCGTCGACTGGCTCGCCGACGCCGATCCGCAGACCTTCCTGGCCGAAGAGGGCTGGTCGCTGTTCTGGATGGCCGCGATCATCCTCGTCGGTCTGCCGCTGACGGGCCTGTTTCACTCGCTGATCATGCACCAGACCATCTTCGGCAACTTCCCGATGGTCATCCGCTGGAAGGCGCATCGCTACATGCTCGGCCAGTCGTTCGGCTTTTATCAGGACGAATTTGCCGGCCGTGTCGCCACGAAGGTGATGCAGGCGGCGCTTGGCGTGCGCGAATCGGTCACCAAGATCGTCGATATCTTCATCTATGTGGGCGTCTATTTTGGCGGCGCGGTGCTGCTGGTGGCGACGCTCCAGGCCTGGTTGATGGTGCCGTTCCTTGTGTGGCTTGCGGCCTATATTGTCCTGATGTGGTACTATCTGCCGAAGATGCGGGTCATCTCCGAACTGCAGTCTGATGCGCGCTCGACCATGACCGGCCGCGTCGTCGACAGCTACACCAACATCATGACCGTCAAGCTTTTCGCCCATGCCGGGCGCGAGGAAGGCTATGCGCGCGAGGCGATGGACGATTTCCTCAACACCGTCCATCCGCAGATGCGGCTTGTCACGATCCTCAATGTCAGCCTCGATATCGCCAATGCGCTGCTCCTGTTCTCGGTCGCGGCCATCGGCATCTGGGGCTGGATGGCCGGCAATGCGACGGTCGGCGCGCTGGCGGTCGCCGTCGGCCTGGTGTTGCGGCTCGAGGGCATGTCCTACTGGGTGATGTGGGAACTGGCGGGCCTGTTCGAGAATATCGGCATGGCCGAGGACGGCATGCACACGGTTGCCCGTCCGCAGGCGGTGACCGATGCCGACCGTTCGAAGACGCTTGTCGTCGAACGCGGCGAGATCGAGTTCGACCGCATGCGTTTCCACTACGGCAAGGAGGGCGGCGTGATCGACGATCTGTCGTTGCGGGTCGCGCCGGGCGAGAAGGTCGGTCTGGTCGGGCGGTCCGGCGCCGGCAAGTCGACGCTGATGAACGTCCTGCTGCGGCTCTACGATCTCGAAGGCGGGGTGATTCGCGTCGACGGGCAGGACATTGCCCAGGTGACGCAGGACAGCCTGCGCAGCCGGATCGGTGTCGTCACGCAGGACACGTCGCTCCTGCACCGCTCGGTGCGTGACAACATCGCCTATGGCAATCCGGAAGCGACGGACGCTGAGGTCATCGAGGCGGCCAAGCGCGCAAATGCGCACGACTATATCATGGATCTGGTCGATCTTGAGGGTCGCACGGGCTATGACGCCCATGTGGGCGAGCGCGGCGTCAAACTGTCCGGCGGCCAGCGCCAGCGCATCGCGATCGCACGCGTGTTCCTCAAAAATGCGCCGATCCTGGTGCTGGATGAGGCGACGTCGGCGCTTGATTCCGAGGTGGAAGCGGCGATCCAGGACAATCTGAACGCGCTGATGGAAGGCAAGACCGTGATCGCCATCGCCCACCGCCTGTCGACGATCGCCAATCTCGACCGGTTGGTCGTGCTCGACAAGGGCGCGATCATCGAGGAGGGCACTCATGATGAACTGGCCGCGGCCGACGGGCTTTATGCCCAGCTCTGGTCGCGCCAGTCCGGCGGGTTCATCGGGGTCGATGCCAAGGCGGAGGCGGCAGAATAGATGGCGCGCTACGGCAGCACCGACCAAGACCCCGATCCGGCCTATCGGCAAACCGACCACCCGGTGTGGAACCGGGTGGAGCGGTTCATCGAGCCGTTCGAGGACACCGGCCGCGAGGTGCTGCCGCAGAACGCCTGGCAGTTCATCGCCTATTTCGCGCGGCAGGCGCGCGGGCCGTTTGTGGTGCTGCTCGTCATCGGCGGTCTGGTGGGCGCGGTGGATGCCGCGCTCTATTGGGGTGTCGGCTGGCTGATCGACATTCTGGACAGTTCGAGCCCGGCGACGCTTCTGGCCGATCATGGCTGGGAACTGGCCGGCCTCCTGGCGCTCTTGCTGTTCGTGCGGGCGGCGGTGATGGTGGGCGCGGCGGTGATCGAACAGCAGGTGATCGTGCCGCGTTTCTACACCATGGTGCGCTGGCAGTCGTTCCGCCGGGTGATCGAGCAGCCCTATGCCTTCTTCCAGGACGATTTCGCCGGGCGCATCGCGACCAAGATCGCCCAGGCGGGCGAATCGGTCGGCGATTTCATCATCACCTCGCTGCAATCGCTCTGGTCGTTCCTGACGTTCATCGCGCTGACCGTCATCGTCCTGTCAACGCTCGACTGGCGCATGGGCGTGGTCGTCGCGGTCTGGGGGCTCGGCTATGGCCTTGTCGTGCGTTACCTGCTGCCAAGGCTGCGGGCGGCGGGCAAGAACAACGCCAATGAGCGCTCGGTCCTCAATGGCCGGCTGGTCGATATCTTCACCAACATCCTGACGGTCAAGCTGTTCGACGCCGGCCGCCGCGAGCATGGCGATGTCAAGCAGGCGATGGGCAATTATCTGGGCGCCGTCACCCATCTGACGCGCATGATCACGCTTGTGCGGACATCGGTGGCCGTCCTCAACGGGCTGATGATGAGCGCGGTCGCGGTGCTGGCGGTTTCGGGCTGGATGGCCGGCACGGTCTCGACCGGCGCGATCGCGGCGACGATGGGTCTTGTGTTCCGGCTGAACCAGATGTCGGGCTGGATGATGTTCAACATCAACGGGCTGATCCGCGCCTTTTCGACGGTGCAGGACGCAATCGAGACGATTTCGGTTGAACCGGTGATCCGCGACCGGCCGGGCGCGCCGGCGATCGCCCCTGTCGCCGGCCATATCCGCTTCGAGACCGTTCGGTTCAACTACGGCAAGGGCGATGTCGGCTTGTTCGACGGGCTCGATCTCGACATCAAGCCCGGCGAGAAGGTCGGCCTTGTCGGCCCGTCAGGCGCCGGCAAGTCGACCATCGTGTCGCTGATGCTGCGCCTGTTCGAGCCCGAAACCGGCCGCATCACCATCGACGGCACGGACATTGCCTCGGTCACGCAGACCTCGCTGCGGCAGCAGTTCGGTGTTGTCAGCCAGGAGCCGTCACTGATGCACCGTTCGCTCAGCGACAATATCGGCTATGGCACGCCCGATGCCACCGAGGAGACGATCGAGGCGGCGGCGATCAAGGCCAAGGCGCATGAGTTCATCCTCGACGCGCGCGATCCCAAGGGCCGGGCGGGCTATGACGCCCATGTCGGCGAGCGCGGCATCAAGCTGTCGGGCGGCCAGCGGCAGAGGGTGGCGATCGCGCGGGTCATGCTCAAGGACGCGCCGATCCTGATCCTCGATGAAGCCACATCGGCGCTCGATTCGGAGATCGAGGCGGCGATCCAGGACAATCTGGCCTCCTTGATGGACGGCAAGACCGTGATCGCCATCGCCCACCGGCTGTCAACGATTGCGGCCATGGACCGGCTGGTGGTGCTCGACAATGGCCGGATCGTTCAGACCGGGCGGCACGATGTGCTGCTGCGCGACGAGGACGGACTTTATGCCCGCATGTGGGGTCGCCAGTCGGGCGGTTTCCTCAGCTTCGCCGAGGCGGCGGAGTAGTGCGCGACACAGTGTCATCATGCCTTGGTCTGGGGTGGACATTACCGGTGGCCCGGCATTATTAACGCGCCGGATTGCGCTCGGGATTCCCGCTAATTCCTGAGTTTTTGACGAATATTTTGGCAAGGAAAGGATGTCGCTGTGACAGATGCGACCCAGGAGCCGGAAGGCGACCTGCCCACACGCAGAGACTTCATTTATGTGGCCACCGGAATGATGGGCGTCGTTGGCGCCGCTGCCGTTGCCTGGCCTTTCATCGACCAGATGCGTCCCGACGCGGAGGTTCGCGCCGCCGGCCTGCCGATCGAGGTCGATCTGAGCGCCATCGAGCCGGGCGGGACGATCGTGGTGACCTGGCGCTCCAAGCCTTACTTCATTCGCCAGCTGACCGATGACGAGATCGCCGCCGCCGACACGCTGGGCGAGGGCGACATGAAGGAATATCAACCCGCCGAGGAACGCATCGCCGGCCCCGACGCCGCCGAGACCCGCAACTGGGTGATCGTGTCGGCCACCTGCACCCATCTGGGCTGTGTCCCCAACATTGTCGACAACGCGCCGGAGGGCTGGTTCTGCCCGTGCCACGGCTCGGTGTTCGACATGGTCGGCCGCATTCTGCGCGGCCCGGCGGCGACCAACCTGCCGCTTCCGCCCTATGTTTTTGCCGATGAGTCGACGCTTGTGGTCGGCTCCGACCAGGTCTAGGAGGCCGCGCGATGAGCAAACTCGAGCATCACGGCACCTATACGCCGACGACCGGCGTCGGCAAATGGATCGATGCGCGCATGCCGCTGCCGCGGCTGATGTATGACAGCTTCGTTGCCTATCCGGTGCCGCGCAATCTGAACTATGCCTATACGTTCGGCGGCATTCTCTCGATCTTCCTGGTCATCCAGATCCTGACCGGCGTCGTGCTTGCGATGCATTACGTGCCGGATGCGACCAAGGCGTTCGACAGCGTCGAGCACATCATGCGTGATGTGAATTCGGGCTGGCTGATGCGCTACATGCACCAGAACGGCGCGCACTTCTTCTTCCTTGCGGTCTATCTGCACATCTTCCGCGGGCTCTATTACGGCTCCTACAAGGCGCCACGCGAGCTTTTGTGGATCCTGGGCTGCATCATCTACCTTCTGATGATGGCAACCGCCTTCATGGGCTACGTTCTGCCCTGGGGCCAGATGTCCTTCTGGGGCGCCACCGTGATCACTGGCTTCTTCACCGCCTTCCCGGTCATCGGCGTTCCGATCCAGGAATTGCTGCTCGGCGGGTTTGCCGTCGGCGATCCGACGCTGAACCGGTTCTTCTCGCTGCACTATCTGCTGCCGTTCATGATTGCCGGCGTCGTCATCCTGCATGTGTGGGCGCTGCATGTGACCGGCCAGACCAACCCGACCGGCATCGAGGTGAAATCGAAAACCGACACGGTGCCGTTCACGCCCTATGCGACCATCAAGGACGCATTCGCCTTGATCGTGTTCCTGGCGGTTTATGCCTATTTCGTCTTCTACATGCCCAACTTCCTGGGCCATGCGGACAATTACATTCCCGCCGACCCGATGGTGACACCGGCGCATATCGTGCCCGAATGGTACTTCCTGCCATTCTACGCGATCCTGCGCGCCATCACCTTCGACATCGGCCCGATCACGGCGAAGCTTGGCGGCGTCATCGCCATGTTCAGCGCGGTTCTGGTGCTGTTCATCGTGCCCTGGCTCGATACGTCCAAGGTGCGCTCGGCGGTCTACCGGCCCTGGTTCAAGCTGTTCTTCTGGCTGTTCGTGATCAATTCGGTGTTTCTGGGCTGGCTCGGCTCACAGCCGGCGGAAGGCGTCTATGTGGCGCTGGCACAGCTCTCGACGGCGATCTATTTCGGCTTCTTCCTGATCGTCATGCCGGTTCTGGGTCTGGTCGAAAAACCACGGCGCCTGCCCAATTCGATTACCGAAGCGGTGCTCGAACGCTCGGCCAAGACTGACGGGGCGTCACCGCCATTGGGTGATCCCATCGCAGTTGCCGACAAATCCTGACGGCCCGGCCTCGAACAGACCATGGAATCGATGATGAAAAACCTTGTTGTGAAACTCGGAGCCGCCGCCATCGCCGCAACGGTGATGGTGACAGGGGCGTGGGCCGCGAGCGCCTATCCCAAGAACAAGCCGCGCGAACAGGACTGGTCGTTTGCAGGCCCGTTCGGCATGTATGATCCCGCACAGCTTCAGCGCGGCCTGAAAGTCTATGCGGAGAACTGCTCGGCCTGTCATGCGCTCAGCCGCGTCAGTTTCCGCAACCTGGCCGACCTTGGCTATTCGGATGACCAGATCAAGGCGTTCGCCGCCAATTACGAGGTCGAAGACGGGCCGGACGATTTTGGCGACATGTTCTTCCGCCCGGCGACGGCAGCCGATGCATTCCCCTCGCCGTTCCCCAATCAGGAAGCGGCGCGCGCGGCCAATGGCGGCGCCTATCCGCCGGACCTTTCGCTGATGGCCAAGGCGCGCGCGCCCATCCGGGGCTTCCCCGCCTTCGTGCTCGACCCGTTCCGCAACTATGCGGAAAACGGACCGGACTACATCTATTCGCTCCTGACCGGATACAAGGACGATGTGCCGGAGGATGTCTCGGTCCCCGAGGGGCTCTGGTACAATCCCTATTTCGCCAGCGGCACGGCATTGGCCATGGCACCGCCGCTGTTCGATGACATGCACGAATTCGATGACGGAACCGAAGCGACCGTCTCCAACATGGCCAAGGATGTCGCCGCGTTCCTGATGTGGACGGCGGAGCCGCACATGGATGACCGCAAGCAACTCGGCTTCCGCGTGCTGGTGTTCCTTTTGATCTTTGCGGCGCTGTTGTACCTGTCCAAGAAGCAGGTCTGGTCACGCGTCGAGCACTGACGCAAGGCCCAGCCGCACACCGGATTGGAAGGGCGCTTCGGGCGCCCTTTTTCTTTGCCGTTTGGGCGGTGTCTGTCTATCAAGGGTCCGTTTGCTCTGTGCCGGGACCTTACCATGACGCTGCATGAAACGCTCCAGACCGCCATCCGCACGATTCCCGACTATCCCAAGCCTGGCATCATGTTTCGCGACATCACCACGCTTTTGGGCGATGCGTCGGCGTTCCGGCGTTCGGTCGATGAACTGGTCCATCCCTATGCGGGCACCAAGATCGACAAGATCGCCGGCGTCGAGGCGCGCGGCTTCATCCTGGGCGGGGCGATGTCGCACCAGCTTTCGGCCGGCTTCGTGCCGATCCGCAAGAAGGGCAAGCTGCCGCACGAGACCGTCCGGATCGCCTACAGCCTCGAATATGGCGTCGATGAAATGGAAGTGCACAAGGATGCTGTCAGCCCGGGCGAGAAGGTGATCCTGGTCGATGACCTGATTGCCACGGGGGGCACCGCCGAGGGCGCGGTCAAGCTGCTCCAGCAGATGGGCGCCGATGTGGTCGCCGCCTGCTTCGTCATCGACCTGCCCGATCTGGGTGGCCGCGCCAAGATCGAGGCGCTCGGGGTTCCCGTGCGCACGCTGATCGAGTTCGAGGGCGGCTGACCCTTCCTCGCCGCGCGATTTGATCGGCGTGCATCTTGTTTATCGAAGATCGCCTATATAAATAGGTTGCAACGTCCAATCGTTGGAGAACCGCTATGTTTGACGTCAATGTCGGAACCGCCGACCGTATCGTGCGCATCGTTTTCGGCGCTCTGCTGCTCGCGATGTTTTTCATGGTCGAAGCCGGCCCCTGGGGCTGGGTAATGGCCTTGGTCGGTGCCGTCCTTCTGGCGACGGGCCTCGCCTCTCGCTGCGCGCTTTATTCGCTGCTCGGGATAGACACCCGCGGCAGCAAAGCGACCTGACGCCTCACGCGCCGCCCAGCATGAAGATGAAATAGGCGGGCACGGCGAGATAGGCGGTCAGAAGGATCAGCGTCAGCCCGCGTACCCACCAGGAACGGAAGCGCCGGAACACGATCACCGAGAGCACGACGCCGAGCACGGCTTCGGCCAGCGAGAAGATCGTGCCGAAATGGTCCGGGTCCCAATAGCTGACCGGAGAGATGAACCGCCATCCCGTCAGCGGCCAGAAATGGGGGTGTGCATCATCGGCATGCACCGGCAGGTCGCCGGCCAGATGGGCAAGCGCGCCGAGCGCGAACAAGAGCGCGACATTGGTCGTTGCCGGCGACACGAAGCGGGCAAAGCCAAGTGGTGTGTTGCCGTGTGGGCCGGCCAGTTCCACCGAGGCCGGCCGGACAAGCGCAATCCCGATGATGGCGATCAACGCGTAAAGCGGGGCCGAGTTGCCGATGGCGGTTAGCGTTGTCATGGGCTCTGCGAAATAGACCTCATCCCACAGGCGGCGTTCGGGAATGCCGGCGATCTTCGACCAGACATAGAGCCCATAGATCGCAGCATCCGGCGCGAACGCGCCGGCAAGCACAGCCACGTTCTGGCGTGCAGGGCGATCGCGCCTGCAAAAGAGCGCGGTAGCGACCAGAAAATGCGTTTGCGTCATCATGGCCGGGCGAACCTAGCGCTTTTGCCGGCGCGGCGGCGTCACGCTCTCGTGAGCGTGCCGTTCACACGTTGAACTTGAACAGCATCACGTCGCCGTCATGGACGACGTAGTCCTTGCCTTCGTCGCGCGCCTTGCCCGCCTCCTTGGCGCCGGTCTCGCCGCCAAGATCGACGTAGTCGCTGAACGCGATGGTCTGGGCGCGGATGAAGCCCTTTTCGAAATCGGTGTGGATTTCGCCGGCCGCCTGCGGCGCGCGCGATCCCTTCCTGACAGTCCAGGCGCGCGATTCCTTGGGGCCGGCAGTGAAGAAGGTGATCAGGTCGAGAAGCGCATAGCCCTGCCGGATCAGCCGGTCGAGACCGGCTTCCTCAAGGCCGAGCGTGTCGAGGAACTCGCGCGCTTCGTCCGTGTCCAGTTGTGCGATCTCCGCTTCGATCGCCGCGGAGATCGTGACGGTCGATGCGCCCTGTTCGGCGGCCATCGTCTCGACGGCTTCCGAATGGGCATTGCCGGTGGCCGCCTCATCCTCGGCGACGTTGCAGACATAGAGCACCGGCTTGGAGGTCAGCAGGTTCAGCCCCTTGAGGATCGCCAGATCCTCCGCCGCAATGCCATCGAGCAGGAGCCGCGCGGGCTTTGAGGCCTGCAACAGGTCGAGCGCCTGTTCCATCATCGGCAGGATTGTGAGCGCTTCCTTGTCCTTGCCGGTCGCCTTCTTGCGCACCCCGATGATGCGGCGTTCCAGGCTCTCAAGATCCGACAGCATCAGTTCGGTCTCGACCGTCTCGGCGTCGGCGACCGGATCGATGCGGCCCTCGACATGGGTAACGTCATCGTCCTCGAAACAGCGCAACACATGGACGATCGCGTCCACCTCGCGAATGTTGGCGAGGAACTGGTTGCCGAGCCCTTCGCCCTTGGAGGCGCCGCGCACCAGACCGGCAATGTCGACAAAGGAGATGCGCGTCGGCACGATCTCTTTGGATTGCGCGATTTTCGCGATCTGCGCCAGGCGCGGATCGGGTACGGCCACTTCGCCGGTGTTCGGCTCGATCGTGCAGAACGGGTAGTTGGCCGCCTGGGCGGCGGCGGTCTTGGTCAGCGCGTTGAAGAGGGTCGACTTGCCGACATTGGGCAGGCCGACAATGCCGCATTTGAAACCCATGGGGATCGGTCCTTCGCATTTGTCGCCCGGCTTTTCGGTCAAGCGGGGTGAGCGGTCAAGAGGCGAGGGACTTGCGCAAACCCTGACGGGCTTTGCGTCAATCCAAACGGCCCGGCGCCACCGATGGCGCCGGGTCCTGTCGCATCGCAGACGGTGCATGTCGTGCCAGATTCAAGTCAATGCTATTGGGAGGCGCGCTCAGCGGCCGCAGCAACAAGATCCCGGCTGCCGGCTTCATGCGTCCATGTCATGGTCAGCGCCGACACTTGCCAGTCGCCGTCCGACTTTTGCAATCCGTAGGTGTAGTGACCCGACAAGACCCACTGGTCGTCACCGATGCGATGCATGGCCTGGAAGTCGGCTTCCATGATCGCGGCACCGTCGTCGAACGAAACAACGGTGTGGTTGGTCACCAGATGCAGCGTTTCGTCGAAACCGGGCAGCAAGCCCGACCATTGGGCGACGATGTCATCGGCCGGTTGTGCGGCGGCCTCGCCGCCCCACAGGCTCGTGTAGTCGAGAACCACCTCGTCGGCGAATGCGTTGCGAACGCGACCCCAGTCGTGGCGGTCGGCACCGGCGGCGATCGAGGTCACGGCATCGATCATGGCGAACCGGTCTTCGGCAGACGGCGGCTGGGCGTGGGCGGTTGTGACGGTCATGGCGATCGCCGCGGCGGTGATGACTCCCGTTTTCATTGGATGATCCTTTCAATCATGAGCTTGGTGGAAAGCCCGCCGCCCGGACCGGGCGGCAGGCTCGGCGATCGCACGATCAGCTCGCGCCGTTCGTCCGGAAGTGTTCGGCCACGGTGTCGGCGGCGCGGGTCACATCCTCGGGATTGTCGTAGAAGTCGAATTGCGTGACATCTTCGAGCATCCGAAGCGTGGCATCGCCCAGATAGCCGTCAAGGAAGGTTGCCACCCCTTGCGGGATCGCAGCGGCTTCGGAATGGACGACGGCCAAGGGCTTGTCGAGGCGGGCCGGATTGTCGGCGGGGTGATAGGTCAGCCAGCCTTCCCAGGATGCCTGGTTCCACCGATTGTCATATTCGGGGATCGCACCGCGCGAGGGCTCGTAATAGTAGCCGCCGATCGGCATGAGAACGCCTTCGGCGCCTTCCGGGCCGGCCGCCGGGATGATGGCGCCCCCGTCGGCCTCGGCCGAGCGGGAGACCTCGATCAGGCCGGCGACACCCTCTTCGCCGCCATAGACGGCGTTGACGATCGCCTCGTTCTGAAGCCACGGGGCCACCAGTCCGACCGAACGGATCAGCGTGTTGCCTGAAACCGCATCGACCATGTAGCCGGCCGATGCGCAGATGCCCAGGCCGTTGATCCGTGCCGCATCGACCTCCGGCAACGTGGCCACAAATTCGATCGCCGCGCGGATATCATCGGTCTTGGCGGCCGGGTCTTCCTTGAAGCGGACGTTCTGCGGCAGGTCGCCGGACTGGCCCCACCCCCGGAAATCGAAGGTGAAGGCGGCAAAGCCGCGGACCGCCATTTGCGTTGCGTATTCAGCAGGCATTTGTTGCTGGACCGTGGTCCAGGCGCCGGTGACGATCACGGCCGGCAGCTTGTCGCCGGTCTGATAGCCGGCCGGCAGATAGAGCGTGCCGGCCAGCGTCGCGCCGTCGTTTTCGAAGCTGACGGCGCGGGTGGTGATCTCGCCGGCAAGCGCGGTCGTGGCCATCAGGCCGGTGGCAATCGCCGATGCAAGAAGCGTTTTCATGTCTGTTCTCCTCAGTCATGCATCGGGCGGTAGGGGTTTGGGAGGCTGTCTGTCCCGATGCGATGGGTCGACAATGGCCGACCATCGCGGCGGGCGAACGCGCGAATCCTGCGCCACTTTGTGCGATTTTTGCGTTTGTCGGCGAACGCCCGACAACGGCGCGCAACGCAAAAAAGCCGCCTTGCGGCGGCTTTCGGAGCGCGGTCGGTTCAATGGGCCGGCGTCAGTGGCGATGCAGGTCACGAAAGGCGGCTTGCCAAAACGCCGATGTACCAGTCCATGGCAGGCCCGTTGGCTTCGGCTTGCGCGGTCTGGCTGCACAGGCTGGCATGCACCGCCAGCGATTGTGCCTGCAGCGCATCGAGATGGTTGACGAAAAACAGCAGCGCCGTTGCAATGAGGATTTGTACAATGGTGGTCGGCATGATCGATCTCCGTTCCCTTGACTGGCGACGCCCGTCGCCGTTCGATGAGACCTTCTTGCCATCAATGCCGCACCGGCACAGGCGCGATCCTTGCGCTCGGCTATGCGGAACTTGCGCGTTGATCTAATCCCGGTAGCGGGCGGGCGTGGTGCCGGCGGCGCGCTTGAAATGCTGGCCGAAGCGCGAAACGTCGTTATAGCCGACGCGATAGGCGATCTCGGCGACCGCAAGCGAGGTTGTCTTCAGCAGCACCTTGGCCATGTCGATGCGCGCGGCGATGACATATTGCAGCGGCGACTGGCCGGTGGCCGCCTTGAACGAGCGTGAAAAGTGAAAGCCGCTCATGGCCGCAAGATCGGCCATCATGCCAAGCGTCAGGTCTTCGGCCAGATTGTCGTGAACATAGTCGATGACCCGCCGAAGGCGCACATCTTCGATCTGGCTGGCTTCGGGACGAACCGCCAAAGTCCGCGTGAGTTGCGCGGCGAGCGCCCGGTGCATGGTTTCGCGATAGAGCGTGCCGCCCTGGTTGAAATCCTGGGCGGCCATTGAAAGCTGCAGCGTCACCGGGTCGAAATCGCCCACCTGGGGCGCAATCGTGTCGGGCCGGTCCATGCCAACTTCGCGCAACACCGATGGTTCGACCTCGATCATCATCACATCGAGCGGCGTGTCGAATTCGCAAATACCGGTCGCGCCCGATGGCAGGATCCAGCCCTGGTTGGCGGTCAGCGGGCGTTCGTCGGCCCGATCGGTGCCCAGTGCCAACCGATGGCCCGGCTGGTCGTTCAGGAATACGCCCAGTGTCAGCCGTTCCAGCTTGAACGGCCCGCCTCCGGCGGGGAGCAGCGATTTCCTGGCGCGCAATCCGGGCATATGCGACAGATCGTGCATGCCGGCCCGTTTTCAATGGGTCAGGCGTGTGTCAGCATGATGGGCGGCTGTGCGGGCCAAGCGGCCTGCTGCCTCAAGCCGGGGCTTGCCGCCTTCGTCATTTGCTTCAAGGAGCCTGTCATGGCCGTTTCCGACCAAGTGCCCACCCAATCGGGATTTCACGCCAAGAGCACCGGCGCCGAGGTGCTTGCCGATGTCGATCTGACCGGAAAGACGGCGATCGTCACCGGCGGCTATAGCGGCATCGGCCTTGAGACCGTTCGGGCCCTGGCGGCCGGCGGCGCTGCGGTCATCGTGCCGGTCCGGTCGCCGGACAAGGCGGCCGAAACGCTTGCCGGTATTGGCGGCAATGTACGGACCGCGCCGCTCGATCTGGCCAGCATCGCCTCGGTGCGTGCATTTGCCGAAACGATGGCGGCCGCATTGTCGCGGCTCGACCTTCTGATCAACAATGCCGGCATCATGGCATCACCCGAGGCGCGGGTCGGGCCGGGCTGGGAATCCCAGTTCGGTGTCAACCATATGGGCCATTTCGCGCTGACGACGGCGCTGATGCCGCTGCTTACGAAATCGCCGGGCGCCCGCGTCGTTGCCTTGTCGTCGGCAGCCCACAAGATTACCGACATCAAATGGGACGACATCCAGTTCGACCGGACCGACTATGACAAGTGGCAGGCCTATGGCCAGGCCAAGACGGCCAATGCGCTGTTTGCCAATGCGTTGTCGCGACGTCTCAAGGACAGCGGCGGGCTGGCCTTTTCGCTGCATCCGGGCGGCATCTTCACGCCGCTGCAGCGCCATTTGCCCCAAGAGGAGATGATCGCGCTTGGCTGGCTGAACGACGATGGCGAGCCCTCCGAACTCGCCCAGCAGGGTTTCAAGACGCCCGAGCAGGGCTGTTCGACGACATTGTGGGCTGCGACCTCGGCTAGGCTTGACGGCAAGCCGGGCGTTTACTGCGAGGATTGCGACATTGCCGCGCCGACCGACCCGGACAGCCCGATGGCGCGCTATATGGGCGTTGATGCCCATGCATGCAGCGACGAGGGCGCCGAGCGCCTCTGGGCAATCAGCGAGACGCTGCTCAAGGCGGCGTGAGCCAAACTGCGGCCGTGTGCGCCTCGCCGTCCCGCAATGGCGGCGCGCGGAGGCGAAGCAGGCGCTCCGGGGTCAGGCGCAAAGCACGGGAATCCGGGCAGACTCGGGCGCCAGCCCGCGCAAGACTTTGCGCCAGCCTGGAGAGTCTCTGATGGCCCAAGGACTTGCGCTTGGCTGCGCTCAACGTGCGCCTTGGGCCAGAACAACGGGCGGTTTGGGGAGCCGCGATCCGAAGTATTTCTATGTGCGGTCGCCAAACCGCCCGTCCGGTGGGCTTGCGGTGATCGTCATGTGGGGCGTCGGCGCAAGGCTTGCGCCCTGCCGTGACCTTCGGATGGGTTCGGTCCGCCGCAGACCCGCGACTCTGTGAAACCATCCTTTGGCCCCGTCCGATCCTGACGGCCGGCCGGGTCTGGCCGATGGCAGGCGCGGACGGACGCCGCACACCTTCGTTCCGCACGCCTGCGCCCGGATCGGCCAAGCCGATCCGGAAAGCTTGCAGGCGATTCAAAAAGTGGCGTTTGGAACCTTTCCGCAGCACTACAGATGCTGCGGGGCCAAACGCGCGTGGGGGTTCATCACCCAGCCATGCGACCGCTCGCATTGCCCGGCAGGCCATCGCCGCGCCCGCCGAAGGTGGTGGCCATCCGACGTTCCGATGGGCGCGGTGCAAGGAGTATGGGGGAGGGGAGGGGTGGTTGGATAAGCTTTTTTTGGCGGTTGCGGCCCATCTCGCCCTTGAGGGGGTGAGCCTGCGAACGGCGAGTGCCGAAGACCGTAAGGCAGAGCCAAGTGGGGGTCATCGCCCACATCGAGCCTTGTCGTTACCCCTACCCGCTCTGGCCCGGCTGCGCCGGACCAATCGCCGTTCGCAGGCTCACCCCCTCAAGGGGGAGGCGGGACGTTTCACCCACGTCATTCCGGACATGCGCAGCATGATCCGGAATCCAGTTGCGTGATGGTCGACGCCTCGGCTCTGGCTTCCGGGTTCGGCTGCGCCGCCCCGGAATGACGGAGAGTGCGCGTCGCCCGCCGCAGGGAATGGATCGTCGCCTCTCGGCATTCGCCGCGCGATTGCCTGCCGGCCAAAGGGGTTAAGCCCGACGATGACGAGGGCAGGGATAGCCGCCCGAGCCCTCAGAACATACCACCGGCCGCTATCTGCACGTCCGTGATGACGCGGGTGTTTGACAAAGTCCGGTTCATCGACTGGGTGAAACAGGCGAGCCAAATGCCGGGCGAGAGGATGTAGGAGGTGGAGGGCGTCCGCTTGTAGCGATGGCGGCTGTGAGCCCACCTAGCTCGTTTGTCAGGTTGCAGCGAATGACCGCTCTTGGGAGTTCAAAGTTCCACGAGCCGTTCCTCGACCGGCGAAGATTGCACGATGGACGAGTTGGTCGCGCCGAACGGCACGATCCGGTCAATGACTGCTTCCATCTCTGCCACGTCGCGAACATGCGCCCGCGCAACGAAGCAATCCTCGCCGGACACGCGATCACAAGCGACAATCTGCGGCGTCTCCTGGATCGCCTCGATCATGTTCTTCATTTCGCCTGGCAGCGGGCGCGCGCGGATCAGGATCGTCAGGCCATAGCCAAGCCGGGCCGGGTCGATGCGCGCGCCGTATCCGGTGATGATGCCAACATCTTCAAGACGCCGCACGCGGTCCGCCACGCTCGGGGCGGATAGGCCCACACGGCGCGACAGCTCGGCACGGGGAACACGCGCATCCGCGCAAAGCTCACGAAGAATCGCGGCGTCGATGCTGTCAAGCCCTGTTTCTTCGGATCGAAGGTTATCTGATGCTCTTTCCTTCTTTCTTGGGCGCAATTCCGTTATCGGCATATCTGATCTCCATATCGTGATCTGTCTTCACCTTGCATTATGGATGCATGGCAGATCAATCCCCCACAGAGCCCGCCTCCATCGCGCCGACCGGGGCCATGTCGCGCATGTCCGGGGCCGTTCCCCCTCACGCATGGTTCGGCGTCTCCGCCGTTTTCCACTATCTCGGCCCTGCGTTCGCGGTCCTGTTGTTCCCTGTCGTCGGCGTGCTTGGTGTCGCGTGGTTCCGCATCGCGTCAGCCGCTCTGGTCTTCGCGCCCATCACGAAGCCTTGGCGCACCTTCAAGAAATCGTCGCCCCGCGAGCGCCTTCTTCTTGTTGCGCTTGGGGGCTGCCTCGCCGTGATGAACAGCGCGTTCTACCTGGCCCTCGACCGGCTGCCGATCGCTCTGGTCGCCGCCATTGAGTTCGTTGGCACCACCGGGGTCGCCCTCTGGGGGTTGCGCACGGGGCGCAATTATCTGGCCTTCGCCTTCGCCATCATCGGTGTGGCCCTTCTGATCGACGTGCCGTCACTTCTGGCAGCAGACGGTCCTGAACTAACGTCAGACCTTCTGGGCTTGTTCTGGGCGGTGCTGAACGGATCGCTGTTCGTCCTCTACATCGTCCTCGGCCACAAGATTTCCGAAGGTGGCGCATCGGGCGGTGTGGAACGTTTGGGCGCTGCCATGACGGCAGCCTTCATCTTCGTCATGCCCATCGGCTTCCTGCAAGCCCTCGACGCCTTCGGCGCGCCTCTGCTAGTGCTGGCAGGCATCGGCGTCGGCATCTGTTCGTCCGTCATCCCCTATGTCTGCGATCAGCTCGCGATGGCCCGTCTGCCACGCGCCAGCTTTGCGTTTCTGCTCGCTCTCTTGCCCGCGACTGCCACGATCATCGGCGTGATCGTCCTGCGCCAGATACCGAGCGCCGTGGATGTCCTGGGCGTGGTCCTCGTCATGATCGGCGTGGCCGTTCACAAACCCCCGCCGATGCCGGTTCCGATAAGTGCTGACCAATCGAAGGCAGACCTTGGATCGACAGACTGAACGGCAGCAAGGTCCGCAATGCTGCCATCCGCCGCCGCCTACTTCCCCAACAGCTTCTTCAGCATCTCCGCCATGGGTCCCGTCGGCTTGGCGTCGGGCGTTTGTTGCCGCGCCTGGCGGATATGGCTTTGCGGCTTGGAGGCGGCTTTGGGCGATGGTTTCGCCGACCGGTCCTTGGCCGGCGGTGCGCCGATCGCGTCCTTGGCCCTGTCGCCGACGGCCAGCGCCAGTCTGTTCATCAGGCCCGATTCGTCGCCGGCGACGAGAAGGTCGACATTGTCGGCCAGCGCGTCGAGCAGCGGATCGAGCCAGTCCTGATCGGCCCTGGCGAAATCGCCGAGAACATGGGCCTGCACCCGCGCCTTGTCTCCGGGATGGCCGATGCCCAGGCGCACGCGGCGGTAATCCTTGCCGCAATGGGCATCGAGCGACTTGATGCCGTTATGGCCGCCCGAGCCGCCGCCGCGCTTGATGCGCACCTTGCCGGGCGCAAGGTCCAGTTCGTCGTAGAGCACGGTCAGCGCGTCCGGGCCGAGCTTGAAAAACCGCATCGCCTCGCCGACCGCCTGGCCGGACAGGTTCATGAAGGTCTGCGGCTTGATGACAAGCACCTTGTCGGTGCCGGTGCGGCCTTCGGCGATCTCGGCGTTCCATTTCTTCTGCCAGGGGCCGAACGAGGAATGGCGGCGGACGATCGCGTCCGCCGCCATGAAGCCGATATTGTGCCGGTGTGCGGCATAGCGGGGGCCGGGATTGCCAAGACCTGCGATGATCTGCATGCCGGCCGCTCCGCATGTCCGGACGAGGGCTTATTCTTCGCCCTTGTCCTCGTCGTCTGTCTTCTGCTCGGTGGCTTCCACCTCGTCGGGCGCGACCTCCGCTTCGGCATCCTCATCGTCCTGAACGCCGCCGCCGGGCGCCGCGATCGTGGCGATGGTGAAGTCGCGGTCGGTGATGGTCGGCTCGACGCCTTCGGGCAGCGTGACGGCGGAAATCTTCAGCGCGTCGCCCACTTCGGCGGTCGCCAGATCGATGGTGAAGGCCTCGGGGATGGAGTCGGCCGGGCAGTTCACCTCGACATCGTGGCGCACAATGTTCAGAACGCCGCCCATCTTGATGCCCGGGCAGATGTCCTCGTTTTCGAAATGCACCGGAATGTTGACCGTCACGGTCGTCTTGGCCGAGATGCGCAGGAAGTCGACATGCAGCACGAAATCCTTGACCGGATCGAGCTGGTAGTCCTTGGCCAGCACCTTGTGCCTTGTGCCGTCCACCTCGATCTCGCCGACCGTGGTCATGAAGCCGCCGGCCTGCATCTGCATGAAGACGTCCTTGCGCGGCAAGGTCACCGTCATGGGGGGCTTGTTGTCGCCGTAGATCACGGCGGGAATTTTGCCTTGGCGCCGAATGGCCCGGGCGGACCCCTTACCGACCCGGTCGCGCGCCTCGGCCGTGAGCACGTAGCTGTCGCTCATGGCATTGTCCTTTCGAGGGCATAGGAGAGGTGGAGCATCGCTCCGGCCGCGGGGCGGCCCGCCGCGCTGCCTCCAAGGGTGTCCGCGCGGGTGGCGGTGCCATAACGGAAAAGGCGAAAGGGTGCAAGCGGGGCGCGTGCCTGAGCGGCGCAACGGCCAGGTGAACACCACAGACCGGGAACACGAGACGTTGAATTGTCGGACGGCCTTGGCTGTGCCCAAAATGGCGGCCGGTCTTGCGCGGAGCCTGCCATGCCACGGTCCCTTGTAGCGTTTTTCATCCCGGTCGTCCTGCTGCTGATTGTTTCGGCGTGGCCGCTCGTCGCTCCGCAGCCGGCGGCGGCTGATGACGACCCGATGCAGGCGCCGTTCTTCTACGAGCCGGTTTCGGACGAGGACGCAGCCCATGCGGAGTTGATCCGTACCGCCGTGTTCGGCTGGGAGGCCGAACGGCACGCCGCGCTCGCCGAACTGGTCGCGCAGGACGCCAAGGACGCCATGGCCGCCCTGATCGTCGGCATGCGCCATGTGGTGATCGACGACGAAGTGCGCATCGCGCTGAGTGAACTTGCGGGCGAACCGATCAACAATTGGCACGATGCGATGCGCTGGCAGGAGCGCAATCCGCAAGTCAAAGCCCATCCGGTGGCGCGCGAGATCCGGCTGCGCGTCTTCATGCGGCGCGATGCGCGCTTCATGCGCTTTCTGGGCGGTGCGCGTTCGATGCCGGAGACGATGCGCATCCGGCTCGACGAGATCGTCTGGGGCGGCGTGATGATCGGCGACATTCCGACGCTCGACGATCCGATCATGTGGCTGCCCGACAATGCCGCATTCATGGAAGACGACAATCTGGTGTTCGGCGTATCGATCAATGGCGACACGCGGGCCTATCCGCTGCGCATCCTCGCCTGGCATGAGATGGTCAACGCGATCATCGGCGACGTGCCCGTGTCGCTGGCCTTTTGCACGCTGTGCGGCGCGGGCATCCTGTTCGAGACGGCCGTCGAGGGGTTCGACAAACCCTTCACCTTCGGCACGTCGGGTCTTTTGTACCGGTCCAACAAGCTGATGTATGACCGGCAGACCGACAGTCTGTGGAACCAGTTTTCCGGCGAGCCGGTGACCGGCCCGCTCGCCTTTTCGGGCATCAGGTTGAAAGTGCGACCGATCGTTCTGACCACGTGGGGCGCGTGGCTGGAAAGGCACCCGGACACGACGGTGCTGTCGCCGAACACGGGCCATCTGCGCGACTATAGCGAGGGTGCGGTCTATGCCGACTATTTCGCAAGCCCCGACCTGATGTTTCCCGTCAATGTGGGTGACGAGAGCGTGGTCGCGCGCAAGGACCAGGTGTTCGGCGTGCGCGATGTCGGCATCCAGAAAGCCTGGCCGATCGCCGCCTTTACCGCCGAGCCGGTGATCAACGATGCGATCGGCGATCGTGCACTGGTGCTGGTCGGTGATGAAGCGGGCGGTGGCGTGCGCGCCTATGAGCGCGGCGACCGGACATTTGTGGTCGGCCCGTCGACCGATACGCTGGTAAGCGGCGACCAAAGCTGGCGGATCACGGAAACGGCGCTCGTCAGCCCGGACGGCACGCGGCTCGACCGGGTGGCCGGGCACATCGCCTACTGGTTTGCCTGGGATTCCTATTTCGGCGTGACGAGTGAACTGTACGGGCCGCAACCGGTCCGGTGATCCGATTGCCTGCTGCCAGGTGACCTCCTAGGCTGTTGTCAACGGGACAACGGAGTGCGTGTCGTGCAGCGGCCGGACCATCGTGTACGCCTTGATGTGTTGTTTGCGGCCCGGGCGCCGGTTGCGGTCGTGCTGCGGCGCGGGCCGCGCCTGCATTTTCATCTGCTCCTCTGGAACCTGGCCGATCACAGTTTCACGCACGGACAATGGATGAAGGGCACGATCGAACTGTGCGATCTGTCCCCCGATGGCGGGAAACTGATCTATTGGGCGCGGCAATGGGGCAGCGCCGGGCGCCGTTGGCGACCCGAATACGAGGCCCAGCGGCGCGCTGGAACCGACGGTGATCCGCTGTTGCGCGACCGCCTGCCAACGCGTTACCGCAAGGGCCGGCGCGTCGCCAAGGTTCCGCGTTACATGCGCCATCTGGCGCCGTCGCCCGGTGCCGCCCGCCGGTTCAATGAAGGCATCTGGACGGCCGTCTCCACGCCGCCATGGTTCTCGGCGCTCGCCATCTGGCCCTGTTTCGGCCACTGGACCGGAGGCGGCGCGTTTGTTGATGGCAGGACCATCGTTTTGAACGAGTCGCGGGACGCTATCGTCCCCAAAGCCAATGTGCCGATCCCCCGATCGCTGCGCGTTCATGCCGGGCTTGACCCGCAGGACCGCCATTTCCGGCGCCAGGCGATTTCGGCCGAGCGCCCTTGGCCCGCCGGTTCGGAGGACCGCGCAATGGTGGAGCGTGCGCTTGCCGGGGCCGGCGTGCGCTGGTTCGAATTCGCCACCGAGCGCGATGGCGCACTTGTTTTTGGCTGCGACGGCCAGATTTTCCGGCTGGCCGACTGGCGCGCGGTGCCGCCTGACGCGATGCTTGATCGCGCCGAACGGCTCACCGATCTGAGGGACCTTTCCTTCACGCTCAGGGCCGCCCCGCCGGAGGCGATGCGCTGGTGAAAACCGGCGCCGTCCCGCCTTTCAGCGGAAGTCGCCGCTGACCTCGCCCCAGAAGCAACGCGGGTAGAAGGGGAAGGTGTCGGTGGCGAAATAGACATATTGGCCGCCCAGCGTGCCGCCATTGCATTCGTCCAGATTGCCGGCGCCGGTATATTGCCAGTCCTCGACATAGGTGCCGTCATACCGCCCACCCGGGCCGCTTGGCCGGGTGCCCGATTTCAGCGTCCAGCCCGGTTGGGCGGCGGAGCCCACATAGTGGATCTCGTGGCCATCGGCGGCATAGCCGATATGCGTGCTGCCCGTGGAGGCGACCAGCCCGACCGGTGTGCCGTGATAGTGGTAGATGCCGCGATGATCGACATGGGCATTGTGCTGGTCCATGCCGAGCATGTCGGCGGCGCCCATGCCCTCCAGGTTCCAGCCCGATGAGCGGTCGCGCGAATGGCCGCGCGGCGAGGATGGGTCGTAATAGTCCGCCGTTTCGGGCCGGAACAGGATCCCGTTCAGCCCGATGCCGACCGGTCCCCGGGTAATGTCCGTCTTGCGGCTGCCTTTGGTGGGGTTGGCGCTGACGCAATATCGCAGCCGCTGTTCACTGATCGCATGCGGATTGCCCCGGTTGGGAAAGCTGCCGGTCGCATGGTTGGGCAGGCCGTTCGAGGTGACGCAGATCCGGTTGCCGCTCTGCTCGATCGACACGTGATTGTCATGCGCATGCGATGGTGTGGCAAATGCAGCCGAGGCGAGGGTGGTGGCGATCGCGATGGAGATGAAATTCTTCATGGCAAAGTCCTTGTTGGAAAGGCATCATCCCGAAAAAACCATGCCGGCGGCGGCGCCGGCGCACAAGTTACGCTTTGGTCATGTCGGACAAACGGGGGAAGCGCGATGAAGACTGTCCTGATCACCGGCGCCAATCGCGGGTTGGGACTTGAAGTGGCCCACCAGTTGGGTGCGAAGGGATTTCATGTGCTGGCCGGCATTCGCAATGCCGAGGCGGGCCGGCGCGCCGAGGCGCTGTTGCGCGGCGCCGGCATCCGCGCCGACTATGTGCCGCTCGACATGGCCGCGCCGGACATGATCGCTGCCGCCGCCGACATGATTGCGGGAATGGCCGGTGGGCTCGATGTGCTGATCAACAATGCGGCGGTCCATTACGACACGCACCAAAGGGTGGGCGCACCCGATTTCGCCATTGTCGAGGAGGCGCTGGCGATCAACACGGTGGGTGCCTGGCGCATGACGGTGGCGGCGCTGCCGCATCTGCTCCGTTCTGAGGCGCCGCGCATCGTCAATGTCTCGTCGGAATCGGGGGCCTGGTCGTCGATGACGGGGACGACGCCGGCCTATTCGCTCTCCAAGATCGGGCTGAACGCGCTGACGCGGATGATGGCCAGCGAGTTCCGCGGTGACGGCATCCTGGTCAATGCGGTCTGCCCCGGCTGGACGGCGACCGACATGGGCGGCGGCGGGCGCCCGGTGCCCGAGGGCGCGCGCGGCATTGTCTGGGCGGCCACACTGCCCGACGACGGTCCCACCGGCGGTTTTTTCCGCGATGGCAAGCCGATCGACTGGTGACGGGTGGTCTGCAGATTGCAGGTTCCGCACAGCCGGTTTCGCCATCCGTTTGACGCGCTGAACTCGGCGGGCGCTGAAAAGCGTCATCAACTCGTCATCTGCTGTGTGCACGGGCACGAGGTCAGCCGGGCGGTCTGCGGTTTCCTGCGTGACGAGGGGATCGACTGCCGTTATCTGGTCGGCGGATTTGAAGCGTGGAGAGAGGCGGACCTGCCCGTGGAGCCGATCGATGGCCATTGAGACCGAAACCGGCCAGGCGGGACGCGGGCTTGATCAGGTCGATCAAGGAGAAGCGACACGCGCTTTTGCCCGGATCGGCCTATTGTCGTTCGGCGGGCCGGCCGCGCAGATCGCGGTGATGCACCGCATCCTCGTCGAGGAAAAGGGTTGGCTCACCGAAAAGCAGTTCCTGCACGCGCTCAATTTCTGCATGCTGCTTCCGGGGCCCGAGGCGATGCAGCTTGCCACCTATGCCGGCTGGCTGATGCATGGCGTGCGCGGCGGGCTGGTGGCCGGCCTCCTGTTCATTGCGCCCGGCCTTGTGATGATGCTGGCGCTGTCGGCTGTCTTCATCGTCGCCGGCGACGTTCCGGTGATCGCGGGGCTGCTCTACGGGCTCAAGGCGGCTGTTCTGGCGGTGGTCGTCCAGGCGCTGATCAAAGTATCGGGCCGAGCGCTCGGCTCGGCGGCCATGATCGTCATCGCGGTGTCGGCCTTTGTCGGCATCGCGCTGCTGCGCCTGCCGTTCCCGCTGATCATCGCGCTCGCCGCGCTCATCGGCGCCGCGCTGCACATCATGGCGCCGCATCTGCTGCCGGCCGCAAAGGACACCGACAAGGCCGACGCACCGGATGCGACGGTTCGGGGGCAGAACCATGGCGCGGTGGCGCGCGCGGCGGGGCTGTGGCTGGCGATCTGGCTGGTGCCGCTCGCCGCGCTGCTCGTGCTGGCCGGTCCCGGCAACATGTTCGCCGACGCCGCCCTGTTCTTCTCGCAGACAGCGATCGTCACCTTCGGCGGCGCCTATGCGGTGCTCGCCTATGTCGGCCAGCAGGCGGTCGATCTCTATGGCTGGCTGACGCCCGACGAGATGCTGATCGGCCTTGGCCTGGCCGAAACCACGCTCGGGCCACTCGTGCTGGTGCTGGTCTTTGTCGGCTTTGTCGGCGGCGCATCGCTGGGCGGCATGGAGTCGCTCGCCGGCGGGCTTCTGGGCGGGCTGGTCGCCGCTTTCTTCACCTTCGTGCCGTGTTTTTTGTGGATCTTCGCCGGCGCGCCTTATGTCGAGGCGTTGCGCCATGTGCGCTGGCTGGCCGCCGCGCTCGCCGCGATCACCGCCGCCGTCGTCGGTGTCATCGCCAATCTTGCCGTCTGGTTCGGGCTCAACGTGCTGTTCGGCGCGTTCGATCTTGTCCGCACGGGTCCGCTCTATCTGCCGGACATTGGCTGGGCGGGTTTTGACTGGACGGCGGCATTGATCGGCATCGCGGCGGCGGTCGCGCTGATCCGTTTCAGGCTCGGCCTGTTCGCCGTCCTTGGCGCGGCGGCGGTGGCCGGTGTCGTTGCGACGATGTTGGCTTGACGACCGATCCCCGGCATTGACAGCCATCCTGACAATGGGCGAGCGGTTTCCCACGCTTTCTTATGCGACCTGCAGGACAGCCGATCATGACCGCTTCAACCGCGCCATCCGTTTTCGACAAGGGAGAGTCGAATGCCGCGAACGGCACCGCGCTGTTCGTGGCCGAGGCCGGGGACAGAATCAGGCCGCCGTTGGTGCTGTTGCATGGCGGGCTGCAAAGCCGGCGCAGCTTTGCCCCGCTTGCCGGTCATCTCAGAGACGCCTTTCGGCTGATCGCGATCGACACGCGTGGCCATGGCCGCTCCCGGCTGGGCGACCGTGGGCTCAGCTACCGGCAGTTGGAGGACGATGTCGCCACGGTTCTTGAAGTGCTTGGCCTGTCGGATGCTGCGCTCGTTGGCCATTCGGATGGCGGCATCGTCGTGCTGCGGCTGGCCGCGTCGGGTGCGGCCCGCCCACGCTTCGCGGTGACGATCGGCGCCCATGCGGGACTGGCCGAGGGTGATCCGACGCGCGACCTCTATCGCGGGCTGACGCTCGAGGACTGGTACAGCCAGTTCCCGGCCGATATCGCACGCTACGAGGCCGAAAATCCCGAGCCCAACTTTTCGCGCCTGTTCGAGGCGACCCGCGCAATGTGGCTGGGCAACGGCGATGACGCCTATCCTGGCGAGCGGGTCCGGCAGATCGAAACGCCGCTTCTGGTCATCCATGGTGACGAGGATTTTCTGGTTTCCCGGCGTCATTCGGTGGAGCTTGCCGACATGGTCGCGGGCTCACATCTGTTGAGCCTTCCGTTTGTCTCACACACCGCTCATGAGGAGGAGCCCGGACAGGTCGCCGCGTCGATCAAGGCGTTTTCCGCCCGTATTGGCTGAGGGTTCGCCCGAAAGGCGTCTCCTAATCGAACAGGCTCGACACCGACTGCTCGTGCGCGGTGCGGGCGATCGCCTCGCCGATCAGGTCGGTGATCGACAAGACGCGGATCTTCCCGGCCGCGTTGACCTCAGCGGTCGGCTGGATCGAATCGGTGGTCACCAGTTCGGTCAGCGCCGACGCCTCGATCCGCGCCGCCGCGCTGCCCGACAGGACACCATGGGTGATGTAGGCGGTGACGCTCTTTGCGCCCTTGGCGAGGATGGCGTCGGCGGCATTGCACAGCGTGCCGCCGGAATCGACAATATCATCGATCAGGAAACAGTCCTTGCCGGCGACATCGCCGATCACGTTCATCACCTCGGATTCGCCTGGCCTTTCGCGCCTCTTGTCGACGATGGCGAGGAGCGAATCGTCGAGCCGCTTGGCCAGCGCCCGCGCCCGCACCACGCCGCCGACATCGGGCGAGACCACCATGATCGAACTCATGTCCTTGTGGTGCACGCGAATGTCGCGTGCCATCACCGGCACCGCGTAGAGATTGTCCGTCGGGATGTCGAAAAAGCCCTGGATCTGGCCGGCATGCAGATCGAGCGTCAGAACGCGGTTGGCGCCGGCTTCGGTGATCAGGTTGGCGACCAGCTTGGCCGAGATGGGCGTGCGCCCTTGCGCGCGCCGGTCCTGCCGCGCATAGCCGAAATAGGGCAGCACCGCCGTGATCCGCCGCGCCGACGACCGCCGGAACGCGTCGATCATGATCAGCATTTCCATCAGATGATCGTTGGCTGGCCGCGAGGTCGATTGCAGGATGAAGACATCCTCGCCGCGCACATTTTCCTGGATTTCGACGAAGATCTCGTCGTCGGCGAAGCGCCGTACATTGGCGCGTCCCACGCTCATGCCGAGATATTTGGCGACCGAATCGGCCAATTGCCGGTTGGAATTGCCAGCAAAGAGTTTCATGGGCCGCCCCGCGTTCGCCGTATCGGATGGCCCGCCTTTTAGCGGTCGGGGGGGCTAATGCAAGATGTCATCAATGTTTCACACGGCGCAATTGCCGCAGGTGCCGACATCGGCGCGTCGGGCACCGGTCAGGCGGCCCGTCCGCGCCATGCATTGTAGTCCGACAGCATCGTGTCGGCGATGCGCTCCATCGCCGATGCGGGCACGGCCTGCCAAGGATCGGCATTGGTGCCGGACACGCGTTCCTGGCCCTGGATGCGATGGACGCGCTGGCCCGACGGCGTGAACACGTCCCAGACGTGGATCACCGTTGTCTGGCCGTTTTCGGAAAGCGCGGAGAAATAGCCGCGTATCTCGTGATCGACACCGGCGGACGCGGACGGCTCGATGCGGATATTGTTCTGCGCGCCTGCCGCCGACAGGCGGCGCGACAGGGCCGTGACTTTTTCCACCGGCGCACCGACGATCGGCGCAAAATGCAGGCGCGCCGCGCCAGCGGCAAAGGCCTGCGGCGCGGCGGCATTTTCCGTTGTCGTCGCGTTGGGATCGACGGCGGCTGCGGCGCCGGGCGTGTTTTCGACATTGAGTGTGGATTCGACCGCATTGGCGCTGTCGTCCGATGTCGTGCACGCACCGAGCGCCAGCGTAAATGCGAGCACGGCGGCCACGCCAGCCCGGCGTGCTGGCGAAGACCGGCCGATCGCATCTGCGCGTCTGTTGTGCATTGCCCCTACACCCTTTGTGACAAAGCCTTTACCTCATGCGACGACCAAATCAAGGCCCAGCCGCGACAGCGGCTCGGGCGCCTCGGTGGTGGTCAGATATGTGCGGCCCAACGACATGGCTGTGCCGCTGTCGGAATCCATGATGATCATGTGCGCGAAAAGCGTCATGTTCTCGGCGATCGGTTCGGGGTTTCCGGCGTAGAACATCGGTCGGTCCATCCAGCACGGCGTGAAATGGGCGCCCAGCGAATAGCCGCAGGCATTGAGCCGGTGGCGGGTCATGCCGGCATCCTCGAGTGCGTGGGCGTGGGCATCGAACACGTCGCCGAAACTGTTGCCGGGACGCATCGCGTCTTCGACGGCCTCCAGCGCGGCGGTAGCGGCGGCATGCATTTCGACATGGCGTTCGGTCGGCGAGCCGATGATCACCGTGCGCATCAGCGCGGCATGATAGTGGCGCCAGACGCCGGCCCATTCCAGTGTGAGCTGGTCGTTCTCATCGAGCGTCCGCCGGCCGGACTTGTAGCGGCACAAAAGCGCGTCGCGGCCCGAACCAATGATGAACTCGTTGCCCGGATAGTCGCCGCCCTGCGCCAGAATGTACCCCTGCATGGCGGCCAGGATCGCCGCCTCGTCGGCGCCGGCGCGCACTTCTTCCATCGCCGCATCGAAGGCGCCATCGGCGAGTTCAGCCGCCTTGCGCACACAGGCAATCTCGGCGGCGCTCTTGACCGCGCGCAGGCGCGGCACCAGTTGCGAGGCATCGCGCATGTCGGCAAAGCTTGCCATCTGATCGTCCAGCAGACGGCCATAGCGGGCGTTCAAACCGGCGCTGTCATATTCAACGCCAATGCGCGCGCCGACCAGATCGCGGTCGGCCAGAAGCTCCTTCAAATCCTTGGCCGGGTTGGCGTGGCTGCGGTCCTCCCAGACGACGATCGTCTCGACATTGGAGGTGTGGCGCGCCTGGCGCAGATCGGCCGAACGGGTCAAAAGCGCAACATCGCCGCTCTTCTCGACAATCATGCACTGGAAGAAGCAGAAGCCGAACGTGTCGTAGCCGGTCAGCCAGTACATGCTCTCCTGGGCGAACAGCAGCATCGCGTCGAGCTTTTCGTCGGCCATGGCCGCCAGAAGACGCCCCTTGCGCGCGGCAAATTCGTCATCGTCGAAATGCAGGGCCATCGGGTCTCTCCGTGGTGGGTGCGTCAGACAATCATGATCGCCGACATTTGCCGGCCATAGTCGGGCTCGCCGCGATGGGTGGTGCGGCGGTAGGAGAAAAAGCGTGCCTCGTCGGCATAGGTGCATTCGCCGGTCATCGCGGCGATGATCCCGGCGTCCTGAAGCCGCGCGACGCAATAGCCGGTCAGATCGAACAGATGATGTCCGGACCGGTCGCTCGGCCGGAACCAGCGCGCATTGCCGGGCGCGGCGGTGATGAAGCGATCAGCGAATTCGGGCCCGACCTCGTAATTGGGCCGGCTGATCGACGGGCCGACCACGGCCATGATGTTGGCCCTGTCGGCGCCCAGCGCGACCATCGCCCCGATCGTGTTGTCGAGAACGCTGGTCAGCGCGCCCTTCCAGCCCGCATGGGCGGCGCCGATGATCCGCGCGACCGGGTCGGCGAACAGGACCGGCGCGCAATCGGCGGTCAGGACGCCGATCGGAATGCCGGATGTCGCGGTGACGAGCGCATCGGCTCTCGGCCGGCTATCCAGCGGGATCGGTGCGTCGATCGTGATCACATCGGCGGAGTGAACCTGATGACAGCCGCTCAGCGCGGTTTCTCCGACGCCGAACCAGCCGGCGATTCGGCGGCGGTTTTCGCGCACGCGATCGGGATCATCGGCCGAGCCGAGCCCGACGTTGAGGCCGGCATAGAGGCCTTCCGAGACGCCGCCGGCGCGCGTGAAGAAGCCGTGCCGGACGGCGCGGCCATCGCCGAACGCTTTCGAAATCAACGGTTGCAGCGGTGGCGGTCCGTGCTCATTCATGCGTGCATGACCCGTTCATGGCGCGGCGACGGTGTGGGATGCGGATCGCCGTGTCAACCGGCGTGAAAGGGCGGGACGGGACCATCAAGGTCCTTGCCGGCGAGAGCCAGAACCTTGAACAGCGCACCCATCTGACCGTCCTCGTCACCGCACAGGCGCGCAACGGCGGCGCGGAGCGCTTCGTGTGCCGCCGCATCCTTGCCCGCACCGAGTGCGCCGGCCCGCTCGATGATCCCGCCGCCAATGAGGAACGTCCCTAGCGTCATTGCGGGCAGGGGGCGGGCGCCCCCGGACGCGGCGGCGCGGGCGAGCGCCTCGAAATCGACATGGCTGGTCAGGTCGGCAAGCCCGGGTTCGGCCAGCGGGTCGGTGAAGCCGTGGCCGCGCATCGCCTGGAACGTGTCGCCGATTGCGGTTCGCAGATGGCCGTAATCGATCAGCACGGCCAGCCCGCCATGGGCGGCAAGATGGGCACCGATCACCGAGGCCGCGGCCTCGCGCGCTGGCGCGACCTCGAAGATTGACCCGTCCGGTGCCGTGGCGTGGCCGGGCGGCAGATCGCGATCGGGCACTGTGGCGGCACCGGCGACGAAGGCCAGCGCATCGTCCTCACCGAGCCCGACCATGCGCTCGCGCCAGCCATCGCCCGTCCTGACAAATTGGCGGAAGGGCAGCGCATCGAAGAACTCGTTGGCGACCAGAAAGAGCGGCAGGGCGGGCAGCTCGTCGAGCGTATCGGCCCATGTGACGCGATGCGCATCGGCGCCAAGCGTTTCGCGCTGGACGTCGCGCAACCGGGCGCTTGCTTCGATCAGCGTGATCTTGGCGGCCTCGGAAAAGCCCGGATCGATGCGCGCGGTACGGATGATGTCGGCCATCAGCGTGCCCCGGCCCGGCCCGGCTTCGGCAAGCAGGAAGGGCGATGGCCGGCCGGCCTGCCGCCATGCGTTGACGAGAACCGCGCCGACGATTTCGCCGAAGAGCTGGCTGATCTCCGGCGCGGTGATGAAGTCTCCCGCCGCGCCGAACGGCTCGCGTGATGCGTAATATCCGTGCTCGGGATGCAGCAGGCACTCGGCCATGTAGTCGGCGATGGTCATCGGCCCCGCCGCGGCAATGCGCGCGGCCAGGATCGCGGCAAGCGGCGTCGTCATTGCGTCGTGCTGGCCGTGGCCGGCGCGGCGGGCCGGGCCGAGACGATCAGCGCCAGGCCCAAAAGCGCCATGGGGATCGACAGCACCATGCCCATGGTCAGCCATTCGGTGCCAAGCAGGAAGCCAAGCTGCGGGTCCGGCTCGCGGAAGAATTCGACGAAGGTGCGCGCCAGCCCGTAGCCGCCGATGAACAGACCGGTGACGAAGCGCGGGCTTTTGAGCTTGAGCCAGATGTGGACGGCGATCCAAAGCAGGATGAACAGGACCAGGCCTTCCAGAAACGCTTCATAGAGTTGGCTTGGATGGCGCGGCAACCGCTCCGGGTCAGTCGGGAAGATCATCGCCCAGCCAACACCCGTCGGCCGGCCATAGAGTTCGGCGTTGATGAAGTTGGCGATCCGGACCAGGCCGATGCCGATCGGCGCCACGGCGGCGATGACATCGAACAGGCGCCATGGATTAAAGCCGCGCGACCGGGCGAACAGATACATCGCCAGCGTCGTGCCGATCAGCCCGCCATGGAAGGACATGCCGCCCTGCCAGACGGTGAAGATGCGCATCGGTGCGTCGAGGAAGGTGGCAAGATCGTAGAACAGCACATAGCCGAGCCGACCGCCGGCGATGATGCCGATCGTCGCCCAGAGCAGGAAATCGTCAATATCGACGGGCTTGATCGGCGATGGCCCGCCCCACAGGCGCTCGTTCTGCACCATGCGGCGGGCCAACACCCAGCCGACGACGATGCCGACAATATAGCCCAGCGAATACCAGCGGATCGCCACCGGGCCCATCTGGATCAGGATCGGGTCGAGGTTCGGGAAAGCGAGGGCGGCTTGTGTGAGAAGGGCAGGGGTGGCGATCGGGTCCATCGGGCGCGGTTTCCGGGTTGGTGCGGCCATCGGCACCTTGTGTGCCGGCGCGCGTGCTCATAGGTAAGGTGCCATAGTGGAGATGCGGACATGACAACAGGCCCAAACCGGATATTTGACGATTTCGCCAAGCTTATGACCGATGCCGCCGGCGCGGCGCAGGGCATGCGGCGCGAGGCCGAGACGATGTTCCAGGCGCAGGCGGAAAAGTTTCTGGCTTCCATGGACCTCGTCCAGCGCGAGGAATTCGAGGCGATGAAGGAAGCGGCCCTTGCGGCAAGCGCACGGGCCGAGGCGCTGGCTGAGCGCGTCGATGCGCTGGAAGCGCGGATCACCAAGCTCGAAGGCACGTAACCGGGCCGGCCACGCGGTCTTGATGACAATTGTGCAAAGGTTTTTTTCCACAGGAACGAACCGAGTCCGCGCTTCCAAAAAGCCCTTTGCCGAGAGTCGCTTAAGAGCAACGCGAATCTGTGGGCAAATCTGCCCGTCCACATTTGTTTGATCGAAGACCGGTCGCCGGGGCTTTCCCCGGGGCCGCTCATCAATACACTGAAATTATTGAGTGATTCGCAGCGGCCGACGATTGCCCTGCGCGCCGGACCGTTCCGGCCAAGCCGTGGATGCGTTGATGAGCCTTCTTGAACTGGACCATGACAGGATCGCCCACCCGGTCGATGTGATCGAGCATGTCGCCCATGCGCGCGACTGGAATTTCGAGCGCACGGGCGATGACGAGATCGCGGTGGCGGTGGCCGGCAACTGGACCAACTACCACATCTCCTATGCCTGGATGCCGGACTTTGAATCGCTGCATTTCGCCTGCGCGTTCGATGTGACGGTGCAGAAGAACCGGATGGTGGAACTGACCCGGCTCCTGTCGCTGATCAATGAGCAGCTTCTGATCGGCCATTTCGATTTCTGGGAACAGGAAGGCGCGGTGATGTTCCGGCACTCGCTGATCCTGGCGGGCGGTGCCGAGCCGACCGAGGCGCAGGTCGAGGTGATGCTGTCGAGCGCGATCGAGACATGCGAGAGCTATTTCCAGGCGTTCCAGTCGGTCGTCTGGTCGGGCGTCAATGCGCGTGTTGCGCTGGACCATGCCATGTTCGAGACCGTCGGCGAGGCGTGACGATGGGCGAGCACGGCTTCATCACGTTTGACGATTTCCTCAAGGTCGACATTCGCACCGGCACGATCATCGAGGCCGAGCCGTTTCCCGAGGCGCGCAAGCCGGCGATCAGGATGAGGATCGATTTCGGCGCGGAGATCGGCGTCAAGAAATCATCGGCGCAGATCACCGTGCACTATGCGCCCGAGGACCTGGTCGGCCGGCAGGTGATGGCGGTCGTCAATTTTCCGCCGCGCCAGATCGGGCCGATGCGCTCGGAGGTGCTGACGCTGGGCTTTGAGGATGACAATGGCGCGATCGTGCTGGCGGCGATCGACAAGCCCGTGGCGAACGGCCAGCGGCTGATGTAGGCGGGCAAACCCGCCTCCCCCTTGAGGGGAGGCACGCGAGACCAAGCATCGCGGCGGTCGAGCGGGTGGGGGTGACGGTCAAATGCATGGGCTGGCGGTTACCCCCACCCGGCTCTTCCTCGCTTTGCTCGTCATTCGCCGACCTCCCCTCAAGGGGGAGGTGAACGATGCCAATGCCTCACACCGGCAGGCGCACCGTCACCCGAAGGCCGCCAAGCGGGGAATCGTCCAGCGTGATGTCGCCGCCATGCTTGCGGGCAATGTCGCGGGCGATGGACAGACCCAGGCCCGTGCCGCTCTTGTCCAGATTGCGCGCATCATCGATCCGGTAGAAAGGCCGGAAGACGTCGGCGCGCTCGGCTTCGGGGATGCCCGGGCCATTGTCGTCCATGGTCAGGGTCAGCCGGCCGCGCGCGACCTGGGCGACCACTTCGACCCGCTCGGCATGGCGGAAGGCGTTGGAGGCAATGTTGGCGAGCAGCCGGCGGAAGGCAACCGGCCGGACGACGATGTCGCGCCGGCCCAAGACGCTGACATCGACGGCGCGGTCGTGCAGCCGGCCCTGGGCGGCGATCTCGTCGAGCGCCTCGCGCAGGTCGAGTTCGCCGGTTTCCTCCTCGACATCGCCCTTGGCGAAATCGAGATAGCCCTCCAGCATCGACTGCATGTCGTCAATGTCCTTTTCCATCGCGGCGATGTCGTCGGACGGTTCGCTCATCGCCAGTTGCAGCTTGAACCGCGTCAGGATGGTGCGCAGGTCGTGGCTGACGCCGGCCAGCATCTCGGTGCGCTGTTCGATCTGCTTTTCGATGCGTTCGCGCATGCGAATGAAGGCGAGCGAAGCCTGGCGTACCTCGATGGCGCCGCGCGGCCGGAACCCGTCGGGCAATGCGTGGCCCTTGCCGAATCCTTCGGCCGCCTCGGCCAGCTTCTGGATCGGCCGGATCTGGTTGCGCAGGAAGAGGATGGCGATGAACAGAAGAACGAGCGAGGTGCCGACCATCCACAAAAGGAAGATGTGGGTGTTGGAGGCATAAGCCTGGCTGCGCCGGGCGAAGACGCGCAGCACCTTGTCTTCGAGCCGGATGCGGATTTCAACGAGGTTGGAATTGCCGACCGTGTCGATCCAGAAGGGCCGGCCGATCTGCCGGGTGATCTCTTCGGACAGGATCTGGTCGAGGATCGAGAAGAACGGTTTGGGCGCCGGCGCCGGCAGCGGATCGGGCGGCAGGATGGCAACGTTCAGCGCCAGCCGTTCGCGGGCGATGCGCGTCACTTCCGCATAGGTCTCGTCCTGCGGGTAGGTCTCGATGACGTCGATGATCGCGGCGATATCGCGTGTGACCGCGGTGGACAGGCGCTGGGTGACGGTCTGCCAGTGCCGCTCCATGAAGACAAAGGCGATCACCGACTGGAGCAGGACCATCGGCGCGATGATGATGATCAGCGAACGCGCATAAAGGCCACGCGGCAGGGTCAGCGTGGCGCGCGAGATCCATTGGCGCCATTGGAGCGCGGTATAGCGGCTGGCGCGCGCCAGCCGCCGGCGCAGGCTGCGCCGCTGGGGGGCGCCGGCCCTGGTGCCGTCCTGTTGTGCCAGTGTCATCGCGCCCGGCCGCCCGTCATCTGCACCTTGGCGGTGGCGAAGCCACCGTCACTCGATCGACAGACGGTAGCCCATTCCGCGCACCGTTTGAAGATAACGCGGATTGGCCGGATCGGCTTCCAGCTTGCGCCTCAGGCGGTTGATCTGCACATCGATGGTGCGCTCGCCGATCTCGGCATCGTCATCGACCAGTGCATGGCGGGCGATGGTTTCGCCCGGATTGCGGGCGAAACGCACCAGAATGTCGCGCTCACGGTCGGTCAGCTTGACCACTTCGCCGTTCTTCTTCAACTCGCGCTTGCCGATGACGAAGATGAACGGGCCGAACACGATCTGCTCGACAAGGCCGGTATCCTCGGGCGCGCGGCGGCGCACAATGTTGCCGATGCGCAAGAGCAGTTCGCGCGGGTCGAACGGTTTGCCCAGATAGTCGTCGGCGCCGGCGTCCAGCCCCTCGATGCGCTGGTCGGTTTCGCTGCGTGCGGTCAGCATCAGGATCGGCACGTCGCTTTCGGCGCCGCGCAGCGAGCGCGCCAGCGACACGCCGTTCTCGCCCGGCATCATCACGTCGAGCACCATCAGGTCGAAGGCCAGCCCCTCCATCTTGCGGCGCGCGTCGGCGGCGTCCTCGGCGGCGGTGACACGGTAGCCGTTTTGCGACAGATATTGTGTCAGAAGCTGGCGGATGCGGGTGTCGTCATCGACGATGAGAATGTGCGACGCCTGATCGGCCGGCGGCTCGGACGCCGTCCGGTCCATGTGATGCGGTTGCGCCATGGCTGCCTCCCTGATCGCCGCCTTGCGGCGCTGGCCTTTGCGTTCAACTCAGCGCCTTTATCTGGGCGCGGCCCTGCGCGTCTGTCATTGCGCGCAAAAAGCGGGCCATGCCGTCGGGCGACTGGCCGGATTCGGTCAATGCCGCGTGGATGCGGCGAGACTGTGGCTCGCGCAATCGGGCGATCAGCGCCGCGCCGTTTGCCGTCAGGTGCAGTTCGCGCCGCCGGCGGTCGCCATGGCCGGCATCCTGGCGTACAAAGCCGCCATCGACGAGCTGCTTGAGCACGCGCGCCAGGCTCTGTTTGGTGATGCCGAGAAAATCGAGCAGTTCGGCGACCGTCAGCCCGGGCTTGCGGTCGATGAAGTGCAGAACGCGGTGGTGGGCCCGGCCGAAATCCAGTTCGGCGAGGATGGCGTCCGGGTCGGCGATGAAATCGCGGTAGGCGAAGAACAACAGTTCGATCAGCGTGTCGGTTTCGGCGCCGTGGTCTGCCATGGAAAGCTGTGCCCTGCAAAATTATGTCAGCCTTATTGACATATTTTGACCGCTTCTGTAAAGATGGCCGATCGCTGCGCCGCCGCCCGGCGACGATGCAGCGCGGAAACAAACAGATAAAAACGGTTCGGGCGCATCGCCGATGCCGACCCGCGAACCGGCAAGGCGAGGAAACGGCCATGGCGGGTGTGCCCTTCGATCAGCTTGACGGCGACATCTGGATGAATGGCGCGTTCGTGCCGTGGGCCGATGCGAAAATCCACGTGCTGACGCACGGGTTGCACTATGCCAGCTCGGTTTTCGAGGGCGAGCGTGCCTATGGCGGCCGGATCTTCAAGCTGACCGAGCACTCTGAGCGGTTGGTGGAATCGGCGCGAATCCTGGGCTTCGACATCCCCTATTCGGTCGCCGAGATCGACGATGCCTGCAACCAGACACTGGCACGGCAGGGCTTCACCGATGCCTATGTCCGCCCCGTCGCATGGCGCGGTTCGGAGATGATGGGCGTTTCGGCGCAGAAGAACAAGATCAACCTGGCGATCGCCGTTTGGGAATGGCCGAGCTATTTCGACCCGGCCGAAAAGCTCAAGGGCATCCGCCTCGACATGGCCGAGTATCGCCGGCCCGATCCGGCGACCGCGCCGTCCAAATCCAAGGCGGCCGGCCTTTACATGATCTGCACCATCTCCAAGCATGCCGCCGAAGCCAAGGGCTATGCCGATGCGCTGATGCTGGATTGGCGCGGGCGCGTCGCCGAGGCGACCGGCGCCAACGTCTTCTTCGTCAAGGATGGCGAACTGCACACGCCCGTGCCGGACTGCTTCCTTGACGGGATCACGCGGCGCACTGTGATCGATCTGGCCAAACGGCGCGGACTGACCGTTAACGAACGGGTGATCATGCCCGGGGAGATGGCCGAGTTCGAGCAGTGCTTCCTGACCGGCACCGCCGCCGAGGTGACGCCGGTCTCCGAGATCGGCCCCTATAGCTTCGCTGTCGGCGAGATCGCCAAGACGCTGATGGCCGACTATGAGGCAGAGGTGATGCCGGCGGCGGCCGTCGCGGCCGAGTAAGCCCTGCGGAAAACGTAACCGTTACTAACGCTTCCGACCGCGTCCGTCGCTTGATTGTGACAGGGCACGGCGCTTGTGTGCGCGCGAAACGGGCGCAAACAAAAGGGCAAATTCATCATGGAAGCACTTCTTCCCCTCATCATCCAGGCGGTTTCCGGCGCGGTCGGCGGCGGCCTCGCCGGGCAGTTCGTCAAGCAGGCGGCGATGGCCATGCTGCCCAAGCTGCTCGCCGGTGTCGTCGGCGGTGTTGGCGGCGGCGCGGCATTGGGCCCGCTGATCGGCGGGCTCCTTGGCGGAGATGGCGGCGCATCGGCGCTGATCGGCGATGCGGTGGGCGGGCTGGCCGGAGGCGGGGCGCTGACGGCCATTGCCGGCATGGTGATGGGCGCCGCCAAGCGCTGAGCCCCGGCCAGTTGAAATTGCGCCCGGCGATTGCAAGCGCCGGGCGCGGGGCCTATTGAGGCGCGGTCCGATCCCACGAAAGGCGATCATCATGTCCGGCGCGCTTCAGGCGATCATCGTCCCGGTGACGGGATTTCAGCAAAACTGCACGCTTTTGTTCGATGGCGAGAGCAAGGCTGCCGTCGTCGTCGATCCGGGCGGCGACATTGACCGGATCATGGAAGCGGCGGACGGGCACGGGCTGACCATCGGCGCGATCTGGCTGACGCACGGCCATATCGACCATGCCGGCGGCGCGATGGACCTGAAGGACCGGCTCGGCGTCGAGATCATCGGCCCGCACCGCAATGACGAACCGCTGCTCGGCGCGCTGGAACAGCAGGCGGCGATGTTCGGCGTCGATGCCGCGGTGCGCAACGTTGTGCCCAACCGTTGGCTCGCCGAGGGCGACACGCTCGATCTGGACGGCCACACATTCGAGGTGCTGCATTGCCCGGGCCACGCGCCGGGCCATGTGGTGTTCGTCAACCGGGCAGCGCAGTTCGCCCATGTGGGCGATGTGTTGTTTCGCGGCTCGGTCGGCCGCACCGACCTGCCGGGCGGCAACCATGAGACGCTGATTGCCTCGATCCGCGACAAGCTGATGCCGCTGGGCGATGATTTCGGCTTCATTTGCGGGCACGGGCCGGGCGGCAGGCTCGGCGAGGAACGGCGGACCAATCCATTCCTCGCCGGCCAAGTCTAGATCCCCCTCGGGTCCAGACCGTCCGCCATGCCGCGCCGGTCGCCCCCGGCGGCGCTCATGGCACGGCGGAATGACGTCTCAACGGGCCGCGCTCAGCGCGGCACGCCCAGATCAACGCGGCACACAGAAATGGTCCTTGCCGTCATAGCCGCGAAAGGTGCCGCGCTCGGGGTTGAACGAGCGATAGCGCGCATCGCACCATTGATACCAGCCCGGCGACCAGGGCTCGAGCGCGCTGCCATAGGTGATCACGTTCGGGCTGCGCGGCGGGGGCGGATAATAGTGCCCGCCCGAGCGCGGCGAGCGGTGCCGGTAGGCCGGGTCGGCATAGCTGGGCAGCGTGCGGTTCTGGTGCGCCAGCGCCCCGCCGACAATGGCGAGCCCGGTGATGCCCAGGATCGCCGCCGCCGTGCCGTCATCGACGCGGCGGCCATGGCGGTAATGATGGCGCGGGCGGTGGTGATAGCCCCGCTGGCCATGCCACTGGCGCGGGCGCACACGCTGCGCCTGGCGGCAACCGCCGCGCGGCCCGCAATGGCTGACGCTTCCATCGGATCGGTAGATCGTCACATTCTCGCTTTCGGCGTGCGCCGTCATGGTGGCGCCCGGCAAGCCGGTGAGCGCGGTTGCTGCGACGGCGAGCGCGCCAAGCGCGCTGCGTATGGCCTTCATGGCTGTCTCCTTCGGCAATCGTTGCCCTTCATACCATGTAACGGCCGCCACCTGAACGCTGGCTGAACGACGCGGCGCGACCCACTTGATCGCCGGCCGCACCCTCCCCGAATGCCCGCCCGTCGGCCATTTGTGCCCTCAAGTCCCGCCGGATCAAATGCAGCCGCTCCAGGACGGCGAACAGGGCTAGACCGTTGATCGCCCGCCAGTCGCCTTTCGCACCACAGGGCGGCAGCGACGCCGGCGGCCCTTCGCCCCTGCAGGACCGCGCGCGGCGGCAGGCGCGCTTCGGGCAATTTTTCCAGCGGCCGGCGCGGTTGGAGACGAACCGCGCCGCGCGGGTGGCGCTCGCCACCGTCTCGGCCTTGGCGCGCGCATCCGCCTCCGGATCGGGGCCGAGAATGGCCTCGAGTCGGGCGTTGAGGTCGGGTTCGGGGTCGAGGTTTGCCATGGAGATTCCTTTCTTTGGTGGCGCCGCAAACCTTTCTGTCTCGCTTGTCACTCGACAGGGTGCGGCTTTTGTCTTCCGCCGCAAACCTTTCCGTCTCGCCAAGGCTCGACGGGGTGCGGCTGCTTTTCTGCCGCCGCAAACCTTTCCGTCTCGCCAAGGCTCGACGGGGTGCGGCGGTGGATTGCGGGGAACGCCCGCGATCCGGTGCCTCGTGCGCGCTCCCTTTGTTGGCCCAAGGTCTTGCGCTTCGCTGCGCTCAACGTGCGCCTTAGGCAGGTCCGGGCGTCAGCCCGCAAGGCCAAGCGGCCGTCCGAGCCTTTGCGAGGCGCACGCGCAGCCGTCCCGCGCCAGCGGGACTGGCGTGAGCGCAGAAACAAAGGAACGGGCGGTCGGAAGAGCGCGAGCCGTTCTTGAGTTATGTGCGATCTTGCGACCGCCCGTTCAGCGGGCTTGCGGTGATCGACATGGCTTCTTTGTGCGCCAGCATACCTTTCGGCCGGGCAAGCCCGACCGGGACGCTGGCGGGATTGCGGGGAACGCCCGCGATCCGGAGCCACCTTCATTCCGCCGTGATCTGGGGAGTCATCCTCCAGCCGGACACCTCTGCCCGACCGATCACGCCGCCGCCCCTTTCCCCGGATGGTCGGTTCTAGACCCGAGCCTTCGCGAAAGAGGTGAGGTAAGTATGGGGGAGGGTGAGGAGAGGGGGATAAGTTTTTTCACCGGAGTCTGTCGCCGGCCGCCGACGACCAAACCACGCTCCGTCATCCTCGGGCTTGACCCGAGGATCCATTCCGTGCCGTCCGACAGCCGCGCCGAAGCTCACCAACCGATCCCGCGATACAGATCGTTCCATTCCGGATTGATGCTTTCGATCAGGTCGATCTTCCACTGGCGCCGCCACCGTTTCAGCGATTTCTCCCGCTGGATGGCATCGCGAATGTCGTCATGGTCCTCGTACCAGACCAGCCGGATCGCGCCATATTTGGCGGTGAACCCCGTCTCGCGCTGCCGGTGCTCATGCACGCGGCGCGACAGATCGTTCGTCACGCCGATATAGATCGTGCCGCCCTTCTTGCTGGCGAGCATGTAGACATATCCGCCCATCGGGTGAGCTTCACGGAATGGATCCTCGGGTCAAGCCCAAGGATGACGGGGGTGGGTTTGTTCGCCGGACGCCAAGCCGATTGGCCTCGCCACCGTTATGCTCCTTACGCCACCCTCGCTCCGTCATCCTCGGCCTCCGAGCCGAGGATCCATTCCGTGCCGTCCGACAGCCGCGCCGTGCTCAACCCTCCCGCATCTCATCCGTCTTTGCCGCCTCCGCCGCGTCGCGGGCGGCGTTGCGTTCCAGCCGATGGGTGAGGCGGCCCGACGCCCGGTCGGCGATCGCCTGACCCAGATGCCGGTCGATAGCGCGGCGCAGCGCCGCCTCGTCGATCAGCGCGGCCTGCCGTTCGGCGCGCGCCAGCGCGAAATCAAGCGCGATGCGCAGGCCGATCAGGCTGGCCACCAGCGGGCCGGCGCCGAACAGCAACAGCCAGGCCAGTTTCAGCCAGTCGGGCGACGCGATATAGATTTCGGCAAGCGCATCCATCGGTATTCCTTCAAAAGGCACACTAAATCATGCGGAAATACTCATCTATGTATTGCAATACATGGTTGCGGGCGGGTGATCGCGGTCACCTCTCTGGATGGGGATCAAGGCGCGATTTGGCCGGGCGGTGCGCGCAAGGCGCATCGCTGCCGGGATGTCGCAGGAGGAGCTTGCGCTGCGCCTTGATGCCGACCAGGCCTATGTCAGCCGGATCGAGGCGGGACGGATGAACGTCACACTGGAGACCGTCGCCGCCATCGCCGCGGCGCTGGGCGTTCCGCCGCGCACCCTGTTCTGACGGCGCCGTGTTCGCGGGCACCTGTGACCGCTCTTCCGCCGTCATTCCTGTGCTCGTCACAGGAATCCGTTCCTGAGACCGTGCCGCCTGTGACGCAGCCGCAATGGCGTGGACGGTCGGCGTTTGGTTCTTGAGATTGAGGCGGATGTCGCCGGCATGACGGAATGGATCCTCGGGTCAAGCCCGAGGATGACGGCGTGTGGTGATCGGATGACGGAGTATGGGGAGGTCTCGCGGCTGGTCCGCGTTCGGGCAGCGCGCTATGTTCGGCCCATCCCCGGAGCCCAGGCATGAGCGACGACACCACCATCACCAAGCCGCGCACCTCGACCAAGCCCAAGGTCGAAAAGCCCAGGCTCTACAAGGTGATCCTGCTCAATGATGATTTCACGCCGCGCGAATTCGTCGTGCGCGTGCTCAAGGCCGAGTTCCGCGTCACCGAAGACCAAGCGTACCGCATCATGATCACCGCGCACCGGCAGGGGTCTTGCGTCGTCGCCGTCTTCACCCGCGATGTCGCCGAGACCAAGGCCGCCCGCGCCACCGATGCCGGCAAGGCCGCCGGCTTTCCGCTGACCTTTGCGACGGAGCCTGAGGCGTAGGCTTTCCCTCTCCCCGCGCGCGGGGAGAGGGATGCGAGACCGCGCGAGCGGTGCGAGCGCCGGTCGCAGTTGGGTGAGGGGCGTCCAATGGTCGGCGGAAGCGGATGGCAGAGCCATGGCGCTGCCCCTCATCCGCCCCTTCGGGCCACCTTCTCCCCGTTCACGGGGAGAAGGAAAGGCCGCGGCTCTCTACCGCACCAGTCCCAACACCAATTGTTGCACATTGCCGCCGGGCGCCATTTCGCTTTGTTCGAACGCGCGGTTCCTGGCCTTGTAGCGCGCATGGGCGGCGATGACCCGGCGCTCGACCTCGGCGCGGATCTTGCTGCATTCCGGATCGGCCTCGACCACCAGTCCCAGCGTCTGACCGATAATGTCGTCGACCATGGAGCGCATCAGCGCGCCATGGACATGCTCATGGGTGGTGATGCCGGCGATGAAGGTGGTCCATCTGGCCTGCGTTCCGCCATCGAGCGCGCCGCGCGGCCGGGGCAGCCGGTAGGTGATCGTCAGGAACGGGCGCACGGCGGCGAGCCGGCAGGCGGTGCCGTCGGGCACATAGTCGCGGCCCCACAACAATTCATATTCGGTGAGCGCGATGGCGCGCTTGAGGCTGACCACCGGGCCGTTCTGGCCGATCGACTGGTAGAGCGCCATGCCGGTCGACCCGTCGATGGCGTAATGGACGGTCTTTTCGGTGGCGGTCCAGTCGAGCGCGCGGGCGGGCAAGGCCGCAAGCAGCAGCGCGGCGCAGGCAAGGGCGAGCGCTGCCGGCCGGCTCACCGCCTGGGCCACTCGGTGTTGGTCTGGCCCATCTCGTCCAGTTCCGGCTTGCGGAAATAGCCGTCGCCGCCCTTCTGGCCCTTGGACGGCTTGCCCTTCGCCCTGGCCCTGCGGGCCTCTTGCGTGTTCTCGATGCCCGTGTCGCGCGCCAGCGCATCGTCGAGCACCGCCAGTTCGGTCTCGCGCAGGCGCTTGATCTCGTCGCGCAGGCGGGCGGCGGTCTCGAAATCGAGGTCGGCGGCGGCATCGCGCATCTGCTTTTCGAGCGCTTCGAGATGGACGGCCAGATTGTTGCCGACCAGCGCGCCCTCGTCGGCCGCGGCGCCCTTGGGGCCGGTGATCTCGGCGCGGACATGGTCCTTCTCGTAGACCGAGTCGAGAATGTCGGCGATGTTGGCCTTGACCGATTGCGGCGTGATGCCGTGGGCCTCGTTGTAGGCCAACTGCTTTTCGCGGCGGCGGCCCGTTTCGGCCAGCGCCCGCTGCATCGAGCCGGTCTCCTGGTCGGCATAGAGGATGACCTTGCCGTCGACATTGCGCGCTGCGCGGCCGATGGTCTGGATCAGCGAGGTCTCCGAGCGCAGGAAGCCCTCCTTGTCGGCGTCGAGGATCGCGACGAAGCCGCATTCGGGAATGTCGAGGCCCTCGCGCAGCAGGTTGATGCCCACGAGGCAATCAAACGCGCCCAATCTCAAATCACGGATGATCTCGATGCGCTCGATCGTGTCGATGTCCGAATGCATGTAGCGGACCCGAATGCCCTGCTCGTGCAGATATTCGGTCAGATCCTCGGCCATGCGCTTGGTCAGCACGGTGCACAGCGTGCGGTAGCCGGCGGCGGCGGTGGCGCGGATCTCGCCGAGCACATCATCGACCTGGTCCTTGGCGGGCCGGATCTCCACCGGCGGGTCGATCAGCCCGGTCGGACGGATCACCTGCTCGGCGAAGACGCCGCCGGACTGGTCCAGTTCCCAGCCGCCGGGCGTGGCGGAGACGGCGATCGTCTGCGGGCGCATCGCGTCCCATTCCTCGAACCTGAGCGGCCGGTTGTCCATGCACGACGGCAGGCGGAAGCCATATTCGGCGAGCGTCGCCTTGCGGCGGAAGTCGCCTCTGTACATGGCGCCGATCTGCGGCACGGTCACATGGCTCTCGTCGATGAAGACGATGGCATTGTCGGGGATATATTCGAACAGGGTCGGCGGCGGCTCGCCCGGATTGCGGCCGGTCAGATAGCGCGAATAGTTCTCGATGCCCTGGCAGGAGCCGGTCGCCTCGAGCATTTCCAGATCGTAGCGCGTGCGCTGTTCGAGCCGCTGCGCTTCGAGCAATCGCCCCGCCTTTTCAAGTTCTTCGAGGCGATGTTTGAGCTCTTCTTTGATGTTCTTGATAGCCTGATTCAAGGTCGGTCGCGGCGTCACATAGTGCGAGTTGGCGTAGATCTTGACGCTTTTCAGCTCGTCCGTCTTGTGGCCGGTCAGCGGGTCGAATTCGGTGATCTGCTCGATTTCGTCGCCGAACAGGGTGATCCGCCAGGCGCGATCTTCCAGGTGGGCGGGGAAGATCTCGATCGTGTCGCCGCGCACGCGGAACGAGCCGCGCACGAAATTGATGTCCTGGCGCTTGTATTGCTGGGCAACCAGGTCGGCGAGAAGCTGGCGCTGGTCGAGCCGGTCGCCGATCTTCATCTCGAAGGTCATGGCCGTATAGGTCTCGACCGAACCGATACCGTAGATGCACGAGACCGAGGCGACGATCACCACATCGTCGCGTTCGAGAAGCGCCCGGGTCGCCGAGTGGCGCATCCGGTCGATCTGCTCGTTGATGGTCGATTCCTTCTCGATATAGGTGTCGGTGCGCGGGACGTAGGCTTCCGGCTGGTAATAGTCGTAATAGGAGACGAAATACTCGACCGCATTGTCGGGAAAGAAGTTTTTCATCTCGCCATAAAGCTGGGCGGCGAGCGTCTTGTTCGGCGCCAGAATGATCGCCGGGCGCTGGGTCTGTTCGATCACCTTGGCCATGGTGAAGGTCTTGCCCGAGCCGGTGACGCCGAGCAGCACCTGGGTGCGGTCGCCTTCGATACCCCCCTCTGTCGGCTCCTCCGACATCTCCCCCTCAAGGGGGGAGAGTGGCGCTTCGTCGCCCACCTCGGTTTCCCTCGAAGTCACATGCGAACCGGGCTGCCCCCACTCTCCCCCCTTGAGGGGGAGATGTCCCGAAGGGACAAAGGGGGGTAAGCCCCCTTTTGGGGCCAAGTCTTGCGCTTCGCCGCTGCGCGGCTCAACGTGCGCTTGGCCCTGCAACCCCTCCACCAGATCCCGGATCGCGGTGGGCTGGTCGCCGGCGGGCGCATAGTCCGTCACCATCTTGAGCGGGATGCCGCCTTCGGATTTCTCCGGCCGGTCGGGGCGGTGGGGCACCCACATCTTGCCGTCCTTGAACAGCGGGTTGCCCGAATCGATCAAGCTCTTGAGCGCCTCGACGGTCGCGGTCACGCCGGTGGTCGATGCGAGCTTTTCGGCTTCCTCCAGCCCGACATCGAGGCCGGCGACCGGGTTCAGGCCCGCCGCCGCGCGCTCCTTGGGGTCGTTCGTGCCGCCGATGGAGACGCCGCCGCCCGTGCGCTTGTCACCGACCTCGTAAACCCGGTCGGTCTTTTGCCTGGCGCCGGTCTTGCGCTTCCCCCCGCTTTCGCCGGGGGTCAACGTGCGACCGCCGCTGCGATCCTGCGCGCCGGAGCCGCTCTGCGCCTTCTTCCGGTGCTTGCCGGCCTTGGACCGGATATCCCGCATCTCGGCATCGCGCTGTTCACGTGCCGCATCCTCTTCGAGCTGGCGCACCCAGTCCTCGACCGAGCCGCCGGACACGGGCGTGCCTTCCAGGTCGCGCTGGGGCGCCTCTTCAAACCCTTCCATAGCGGCGGGCTTGCCGGATTTCTTCTGTTGTCTGGCCATGGCGCCAATATGGGAAAATGCCGGCGCGAAGGAAAGGGGGCTCGCCGGCTTTCACACCGCCCTGCTGACAGGAGGGTGGCAGGAGCCTTCAACCCCTCCGGGCAACGACAAAGGGTCGGGCGTCGCGGCCCTTGGTGCCGTGGAACTCCACCGTTTCGATCGCAAAGCCGGCGTCGGATATGGCTTTTTCGAGCGTTTTTGCGTCGAACGTCGCCACGTGGGGCGCCTTGCCGACCGCGCGCATCGCCGGCAGCATGACCCAGCGGATCAGCGGGTTCATGTCGCCCAGACACGGTGTCTTGGCGATCAGAAGGCCGCCCGGGCGGAGCAGATGGCGCAGATGGGCCAGCGTCGCGCCGAGATCGGGCACCAGATGCAGCACATTGTGGGCCATCACGGCATCGAACGGGCTGCCCTTGAGGCTCTCATCGTCGGCGCCTGCCGCGATGAAATCGACATTGAGCGGACCGCCCTCGTCCAGCTTGGCCTGGGCGATGGCGATCATGGCCGGCGAGATGTCGGTGCCGGTGATGTGGCGCAGATGGGGCGCCTGCTTCAGCGCGGTCGTGCCGGTGCCACACCCGATTTCGAGCACATGATCGTCCTTGGTCAGGAAATCCCGGGTGCGCGCCAGCGAGCGTTCATAGCCCGCCACATCCTCGATGGGCGACGCCGCATACTTGCCGGCGACGCGGTCCCAGAAACGGATATCGGCGGCGTTGGGACGGCGTGCTTCATCGGGCTGCGGTTCGGCGGTCATGGCAAGTGTCGGCATGGGAAAGCTCCTTTGCCTCCTCCTATCATGCAAAATTGCGATAGAAATTGCCGAATTTCGCAAGAGTGATATACAAATTTGCATGAACGGCTTTGACTGGAACCAGGCACGCGCCTTCCATGCCACGGTGGAGACCGGGTCTTTGTCGGGTGCCGCGCGCCGGCTCAGCCTGACCCAGCCGACGATCAGCCGGCAGGTGGCGGCACTGGAAGCGAGCCTGGGCGTGACGCTGTTCCAGCGGGTCGGCAAGACGCTTGTGCCGACCGAGACCGGGCTCGACCTGTTCGACCATGTGCGCGCCATGGGGGAGGCCGCCGGCGCGATGGCGCTGGCGGCGACAGGCCGGGCGAGTGCCGTCGAAGGGCTGGTGCGGGTTTCGGCGACCGACATCGTCTCGGTCTTTGTCCTGCCGCCCATCCTGGCCCGCATCCGCGCGGCCGCGCCGCAGATCACGGTCGAACTGGTCTCGTCGAACGCGTTGAGCGATCTGCGCCGGCGCGAGGCCGATATCGCCATCCGCCATGTGGAACCGGACCAGCCGGACCTGATCGCCCGCAAGGTGCGCCAGTCGCGCGGCCATCTCTACGCGTCCGAGGCGTGGGTGGCGCGTAATGGCATGCCGCGGACGCCGGCCGATCTGGCGAACGCCGACATTGTCGGGTTCGACAATACCGAGCGGTTGATCGCCTATTTCCGGGGGTGGGGCGTGCCGGCCGAGGCGGCCAATGTGCGCCTGATGTCGGAAAACGCCGTCGCCGTTTGGGAGATGGTGCGCCTCGGCCTTGGCATCGGCGTGATGGAAGCGGAGATCGCCGAGCGGACGCCCGGCATGGTGGCGCTGTTGCCCGACATGATCGGCGAGCCGGTGCCGTTCTGGCTGGTCAGCCATCGCGAACTGCGCACCAGCCGGCGCATCCGGCTGGTCTATGACATGCTGGCCGAGGCGCTTGCCGCCCCTGCCGGGCATTTTGGTCGCGATCATGCTATGGATGACGTTGCGTCATGACATGCAGGAGCAACGCCCATGAACATCACCAGCCTCGCGATGCTGGCCGCCATGATTTTGGCCGTCACCGGCTGCGCCAACACCATTCGCGGCGTCGGCCAGGACACGGCCAACGCGGTGGATGCCACCCAGCAGGCGGCAGGCAACGTCGCCGGAGCCCTCAACTGAGGCTGAAGGCGCTCGTCACAGTGGCCTGATCCGGCGTGCAAGACCTGCGGCCCGTCGGCGCTGGGGCACAACCTGAAACACATGATCTGAAACACTGCCCGTGCGCGGGCATACCCGCCAATAGTGCGGTTCATGCTGCATTGCGCATTGATTTTGCTGCGCAAACGGCACGATGCTTTGCCTCTCAAATATCCGGGAGGGGAAGATGAAGAGATTTCACGCATTTTGTGCTGCGGCATCCGTCGCATTTGTTTTTGGTATACACGTGTTGCCGGTGGCCGGCGTTGCGCAGGCGCAGGACATCACCATTTCCGGCCCACTGGAGGTTCAGCAATCGCTGTCGGTCGAAGGATCGGCCGATCTGCAGGGCAGGGTCACCATCGACGGCAATGCGACGGTCAACGACAATCTGACGGTGGATGGCGATCTGACGGTCGATGGCGCGATCGATACACCCTATTTCCAGATCGGCTTTTCCGAAGTGGCGTCAGTGGACGGCAATGTCAGCGGCGGCGGCACGGCCACCGATTCAGAAACGGTCGACAGTGCGGATTTCTGCGCCCTGTCCTATGTCTACATCGCCGGGGAAGACAAAGGCTCAAGCGACATTGGCGCCTGCCAGGTCACGCGATCGTCCTCGAACGCGCTGAGCTGGACGGTGACGGCGACGGTGGGCAACAAGACCGATCTGGTCGAATGCCAGATGGTCTGCCTGGAATTGCCGTTCGTCGCGGACAGCACGCAATGACGTCCCGGTCATGGATTTCGGCAGCGGCCGCGGCCATCGCAGCGCTCATGCTGGCTTGGCCCTCCGATGCCCAGGCGCAGCTTTGGCATGACGATGTGACGATCGTGAACACATGCGATCCGCTCAAACCGCCCGGCGACAGGCCGTTATGCGCCGACAAGCTGATCGAGGTGATCGAGCGTCCGACCAACATGATGATCTTCGTGCTGTTTTACGCTTTCAACCAGCATGACATCTACAATGCGCTGCTTGCCACGCAGCAGCAGCCCGCCGACCGGCGGCCGCAGCTCTTCATGGTGGCCGATCAGCGGCGCTATGAAGGCGACCGGGCGGCGTTGTTGCCGGGCGAGACCGTCGATGACCTGACCCAGGAGAAGGTCTTCTACGACAATCTGGTGGCGGCCGGTGCAACCGGCATCCGGCTGCGCGGGGGAGGCGGATACGGAAACATGCACAACAAGATCCTGGCGACGATCCGGGTCGAGACGTCGGGCCAGCAACGGTTCTGGATCGGGGAATATGTCACCGGCTCGTTCAACTTCACCAACAATGCCAATCTCTACAGCTACGAGAACATGGTGTTCCTGCAGATCAAGCAGCCCAACACGCTAAGAAAACTGCTGGCAACCACCCTGAGGGTGCTGGGGATCAGCGAACAGGCTTTCATGAGCACCTACATCCAGCAGAAATCGGTGCCGACATTCGGCCAGGTATGCAGCGCAAGCGCGCTGCAACAGTCCATCAATGCCGAGCACAGCGTGCTGGACGCGATGATCAATTTGTCAAAGGAGTGCAGCAACACGACCTTGCTGTCGAAGGGCCAGTCATGGGATTCGGCGGCGGGCAGGGTGGTCGAGTAAGGCGGGGTGGCACGGACTACCGCAACAGCCGGATCCACCGGGCGAGATCGACAAGGCCCATCAGGGCCGCGGCGACATAGGTCAGCGCCGCCGCCCTGAGCACCGACCGTGCGCCGGCCAGATCGGCGTCCTTGAGATAGCCGCCCTCTTTCAGGATCGGCAGCGCCTTGCCGAAACTGGCATCATATTCGACCGGCAGCGTGACCAGATGAACAAGCACCCGGATCGCCAGAAGGGCGATGCCGGTGGCCGCCAGCGCCAGGAACGCGCCGGGCGTGCGGGCGATGACGGCCAGCACGGGCGCGGCGATGAAGAAAAGGCCGGCAAAAAGGTCGGTGACGCCGGCGATGCGCACAAGCGCCTGGCGCAGCTTCAAGCCGCGTTCGCCGCGATGGTGCTGCAAGGCGTGACCCACTTCATGGGCGGCGATCGCAACGGCGGTCAGCGAGGGTTTGTCATGGGTGTCGGCCGACAGGCGCACCATGCGCGCGGCCGGATCGTAATGGTCGCCCTTGTCGGTTTGCTCGACGCTGACGCCGTCCAACTGGTAATGCGCGATCAGATGCCGGGCCAGTTCGCCGCCCGTGCCGGGAAAATCGGGTCGCGCCGCGCCGTGGCGCCGCATCGTGCGCCGCACCCAGACTTGCGGCAGCACGATGACGGCGCCGATCAGGACCAGTGCAACGATGCCCAAAAGCGCCATGCGCGCCAATACTCCCGCAAAAGGACGGCACGCGCCATCGCGGCCATTGCCTGCTCATATGGGGAGCGCGCGGCGCGGGGCAACGGGCGCAGGGCGCCCAGCCGGTCAGTTGCTGGAAATCGTGCCGCGCACGCAGTTGTCCGGCTCGACCCCGTCCTGCAGGGGCGGCGCGCCGGGCGTCTGGTTGATCCGCCGGCATTCCTCGACCGTGCTGCCCGCTTCACCGGTGATGGTCGGCCCGGCCGGATCGCCGGACGGCGCGGAGCCGTCCGTGGTGCCGATGCGGGTCGCCAGGTCGCTGCTCGATGATGTGGCAATCACGTTGCCCTGGACGGGCGGCAGCGGTTCGCTGGAGCCGCGATCGAGCGGATTGAGGTCTGAAAGCGCGGTGCAACCCGCGAGCAGGGTCAGCGCGGCGATGAAGATGGCCGTCCGGCCGGTTCTGGCAAGCATGGGCATGTCCGACGTTTAGCAGCCGCCGACGATAATCCGCAACCGGCAGGCGATCAATGCGGACCAGGCGCGCGCCCGTCTGCGCTGACCCGGCGTTAACCATGGTTGGAACCATTCCGGTGTCGCCGTGTTGTTCCTGCATCACCGCTCGCGGTGTGACCAAGCGCACAAGCCCGCGCCGACCGCGGCGATAGGGTGATCGCAAGGAGGCGGAAGACATGATGACTTCCGAAAAGCCCATGAGACAGACCTGTTCGCAGATCACGCAGACGATTCCCCTGACGGCACTTGCCGTGCGGGCGCGGCCAACGCACCGCCGCCGCGACGCGATTGCGGTGCTTGCAGCGCAGTTCGCGGCAGTCGCCGCCCTCATCTGGCTGGCCGTTGGAACCATGACCGCCCATGCGGGCGATCTGGACGCGCTCGACGCCGGCGAGCCGGCGGTTCTCGCTTATGCCGAGCCGCTGCCCGAGCGCTTCGCCGACCCGTTTGCCGAGCAGCGCGGCCTTGACGCCCATGATTCCCATGACGGCCATCCGCTGAACGATGCGTGGATGGGCCTGAATGCGGTCACCGCCGATGGCGTGATCGCCGGCTATGTCAGCGATGCGTTCGTCAATCCCGATGGCTCGATCGACGAAGTCATCATCACCCCCGCACCGGGCACCGCATTGACCCATCCGGTCTATGTGCCGGTCGAGGCGGTCGAATTCGATGGCGTCGAGGTCGGCCTGATCATGACGATGGCGGTGCTGGCCACCCAGGAGCCGGTCACCGAGGATTTCGCCGCCTACACCGAATGATCCCCGCGCGACCCTCCAGTCACATCAGCGCGCATCAAGGCACGGCGTCTGTCAGGGCGCCGTGTCCTTGACGATGCGGCCGTCTTCCATGGTGACGATGCGGTCGGCCAGTTCGAGAATGCGGTTGTCGTGGGTGACCATCATGGTCGTGGTGCCGCGCTGGCGACCCAGTTCCTTGAGGATGCGCACCACGGTCATGCCGCTCTCCTTGTCGAGCGCGGCGGTCGGCTCGTCGGCAAAGACGATCGCCGGATTGCCGACCAGCGCACGGGCGACGGCGACGCGCTGCTTCTGGCCGCCCGACAGATTGCCCGGCAGATAGTCGAGCCGGTCATCGAGCCCAAGCGCGCTCAAAATATGCGCGGCCGCCTTGCGCTGGACGGCTTCGTTGTCGTGGCCGTGCACCTGCAGACCCATCATCACATTTTGCCGCGCCGTCAGGCTTTCGTGCAGGTTGTGCGCCTGGAAGATGAAACCCAGCCTGCGGCGGTAAAGGACAAGGTCGGCCTCGCGCGCGCCGTTCAGTTCGTGACCGAGAAGTTCGACGGAGCCGTCCTGCACGTCGCGCAGGCAACCCATCAGCGTTAGCACCGTCGTCTTGCCCGAGCCCGACGGACCCATCAGCACTGTCAGGCTGCCGGCGCCCACCGTCAGGTCGACATCGAACAGGGCCTGCTTGCGTGCTTCGCCGGTGCCGAACCAGTGGTTCAGCCCCGCAACGCGGATCGACGGCGGCGCGGCGACCACGGGCAGGGCGGGCGTATGGACGGGCGCGTCCATGTCAGAAAAGGTCCGCAGGGTCGGCAGCGGCCAGCCGCCGTGTGGCGATGGCGCCCGAGACAAGGCAGGCAATGATCGTGCCGGCGAATACGGCAGCGGTGGTCGCCACCGTCAGTTCGACCGGCAGACCGGTCACCGCGCCAAGCATCTCGTAGAGCAGCCAGGAGACGATGACGCCCGGCACGAAGCCGAGGATGCCCAGGATCACCGCCTGTTCCAGAACGATGCCCAGGAACATGGACTGGCCATAGCCCATCGCCTTGAAGGTGGCGTATTCGGCCAGATGGTCGGCGACGTCGGTCGACAGGATCTGGTAGACGATGACGATGCCGACGAGGATGCCGATGACGACGCCGAAGCCGAAGATCAGACCGGTCGGGCGCTCGGTTGTCTGATAGGCCTGGTCCTCAAGCGCAGCGTCCTGGAAGCCGCGCACGCGCAGGCCGGTGCCGTCGAACTGGGCCTGAAGCCTGGCAAGCACGGCATCCGGATCGGCGTCGGCGGCGATCTTGACCAGGATATGGTCCGGCGCGCCGGTGGACCGGTTGGCGAAGATGCGATGGAATGTCTGGTCGGAAACCAGCATGTAGCCGTCACCGGCGAACCCGCCGCCGCCGACCATCGTGTCGACGGCCGAAAGCGTCACGCCCGAGACTTCAAACCGCAACGGATTGCCCGGGCTGATGGACGCCAGCGTGTCGGGATCGACGCCGCGCGCGCCGCGGTCGACGACCGCCGTGTCGCGCAGCCGCAGAAGTGGCACAAACGGCGCCAGTTCCTCGTTGAGGAAGGCGGCGCCCTTGGGGTCGATGCCGAATGTGGTGAACGCGGTGGTTTCGCCATCGGCGCGCTCCCAGTCGGCGGTCGCCACATAAAAGGGCAGGGCGCTTTGGACGCCCGGCACGGCAAGCGCCTGGAACATGCGCTGGCGGGCGACATTGTCGCCCTCGGTCAGCGTGTTGGCGTTTTCGGCCGAGATCATGATGTCGGCGTCAAGAAGGTCGTAGGAAATCAGGATCGAATTGTTGAGCGAGCCCATGATGCCGAGCTGGACCAGCACCAGGATGTTGGCAAAGGCGACGCCGGCCATGGCGGCCGCAAGGCGTGTCTTGGAATGGATCAGTTGCAGCCAGCCGATCGGCAGGCGGCCCATGATGGCGCCCAGAAGAGCCGTCATGGCGCGTCCCGTGGACCCGTTTCGATGCGCGCCAGCACTTCAAGATTGATGAAACGCGCCGCGATCTGCGAGGAGGGTTCGTCCAGATCGACATTGACGGTGATCACGCGCGCATCGGTGTTGGCCGCCGGATCGTCGCCGATGATCGTCTGGCGCCCCACTTCAAGACCGATGTCGGCGACGGTGCCCGTCAGTTCGCCGTCGAACGCGTCGGCCGTCACGGTGACCGGCTGGCCAAGGGCGACGCGGCGAATGTCGGACTGGTAGATCTCGATTTCGGCGGTCATGTGCGAAATGTCGCCCAGATCAAGAACGCCCGAGGTGTCCGGCTTTTCGCCTTCCTGCACATGGATGGCGATCACCGTGCCGTCCGACGGCGCTCGGATATAGGCCTTTTCGAGGTCGGCGCGGGCGCGTTCGAGTTCGGCAAGCCCGGCGTCCAGATTGCGCTTGGCGACGGCCACATCCACCTGTTCATCGGTCTCGACACCCTCATACCGGCTGGCCGTGGCGGCCGCCCGCTCGACCTCCTGGGTGGCCTGGTCGAGCGTCGACTGACGCTGGTCGATCGCGGCGCGTGTCACAATACCGCGCTCGAACAGGGTCTGGTAGCGGTCGAACTCGGCCTGCGCGTTGGTCAGCGCGGCCTGCGCCTTTTGCAGGCCCGCCTCGGCTTCGGCGGCCGCGCTTTCGGTGTTGCGGCGGGTCTGGGCAAGCGTTGCCGTGCGCACCTCGACATTGGCGCGCGCGGTCGCGACCGCCTGCTCAAGCGCGTTGCGATTGTCGAGAACCGCCAGAATGTCGCCGCCTGCGACCTGATCGCCCTCGCGCACATTGAGGTCGGCGATGCGCGCATCGCCGGCGCCAAACGGCGGCGCCAGTGTGCGGATGTCGGTCTGCGGAACGAGCCGCCCGAGCCCGACGACCATCGGCACGAGGGCGGCTGTCTCGCCCTCCGCCGGACGCTCGACGGCAACGGCAATCGGCGTATCTGTGCCGCCGCCCGGCGTCAGGGCGAACGTCTCGAAGAAGCGCTGCAATCCGGTCGGCTGGAAATACAGTCCCAGAACCCCGCCAAGCGGGATCAGCAGCAGGACCAATGGCAACAGGAACACCGGACGGAGCCGTCGCTTCGGCCGCGCGGCGTCCGGGTCGGGCGCCTGATCGATCACCTGGAGCGGCAGGATGATGTCGCTTGCGGGCGCGTCCGCCGGCTTTTTCGTATCGGTGTCGGCCATCGCTTCCGTCTTGGTTTGCATTCCGGTGTCGGGGTTGTGGGTGGCAGGCACGCACCATCCGTCGGTGGCCAAGCCAGTGCGCCCGTGGCTTTTTTGTACTCTCCGGTACCACAGGTCTCAAGGGTCAACACCTTAAATCTCGGTCATGTTCGCGGCCACATCGGTTAAGGCGCGCTTAACCAGTTCTCCGAACGTCCCGTTCACCTTGCGGGCGTAGCTTTGAGGCGGGACCAGGCCTTCGGGACGGAGTGGTGTGATGAGCGTGACCATCGGACGAACGGGCGGATCGGCGCGGATGCGCACCGGATTGCGGCTTGCCGCGGTGGTTGCCGGCGGACTGGCGCTGGCCTCGTGCAGTTTTCTCGATTGGGGCTTCATGGGCGGCGGCTCGAAAGCGCCGTCGCCCAGCGTCGATCCGGCGCCGACGCGCTCGGTCTTCTCGCTGCCGCGCATGGGCTTTCCCGGTCTTGGCCGCGGCGGTCGCGCCGGCGTGATGTCGGCCAGCGAGCGCCAGTGCCGCGCCGCGCTCAAGCGTCGCGGCGTGCAATTCACCGATCTGGCGCCGATCCGCGATTCGGCCGCCTGCGGCATCGACCATCCGGTGCGCGTCTCGACGCTGGCGCGGGGCGTCGCGCTCTCGCCGGCGGCAACGCTGAACTGCCAGGCGGCGCTGGCGGCCGCCGAATGGCTGCAAAAGGATGCCGCGCCCGCCGCGCGCAAGCGCTATCTGACCGGCATCGCCGAGGTGAACAACATGTCGTCCTATTCGTGCCGGCGCATTCGCGGCTCAAGCCGCTGGTCCGAGCATTCCAAGGGCAACGCACTCGATATCGGCTCGTTCACGCTGAAGAACGGCCATGTGATCACCGTCTCCCGGCAGAGCCTTTTGGCGATGCGGGCGCGTGGTTTCCTGCACGCGGCGCGCGCGGGCGCCTGCGACGAATTCTCGACCGTGCTCGGGCCGGGCAGCGATGCCGACCATGCCGACCATTTCCACTTCGATCTGCGCCATCGGAGCAGCGGCTACCGGCACTGTGATTGATGCCGCGCGGGCGCATGGTCTTCAAGCCGCCCCTCATCCGAGCGCTCGCCTTGCTCGGGCCCACCTTCTCCCCGCATGCGGAGAGAAGGGATAACGGACTCAGGCTTCCGGCGGAATGGCGGTCGGTTTGCCCGTGCCGTCCAGCGCGACCATGGTGAAGCGGGCGAAGGTGACGCGCTCGGTCTGTTCGCTCAGATAGCGCTGCGCCCAAGCCTCGATATAGAGCACCATCGAGGTGCGGCGCACGCTTTCCACATGCGCATGGATCGACAGCGTGTCGCCGATGCGCACCGGGCTGCGAAACGCCATTTCGTTGACGGCCGCGGTGACGACGCGGCCGCGCGCCCGTTCGGCGGCGGCGATGCCCGCAGCCAGATCCATCTGCGCCATCACCCAGCCGCCGAAAATGTCGCCGGCAGCGTTGGCGTCACCCGGCATGGCCAGGGTGCGCAAGGTCGGCGTGCCCGCCGGCGCGGACGGATCGGTATCGTTCATGAGCATCTCCCTGGCCGGGTTCTGGCCGATCGGACCCGCTTTGTCACGCCGTGCCGCGCGGTTTTCAAAAAGCCGACGCGGCATGTCGCCCGTGCGGAACTGCCGGCGGTCATGCAGGCGTTTAGATGCGGCCTTACGCCATGCCGGGGAGGGCAGGCCATGCCGCAGACCATTCGCGCCGCCGTCTGCCGCGCCTTTGGCGAACCGATGAGAATCGAAGAGGTCACGCTTGCCGATCCGGGACCGGGCGAGGTGCTGGTCGCGGTCAAGGCCTGCGCCGTCTGCCATTCCGACATCACCTATGCCGATGGCGGCTGGGGCGGCGATCTGCCCATGGTGCTGGGCCATGAGGCGGCCGGCCTCGTCGAGGCGGTGGGCGCGGGCGTCAGCCACGTCAAGCCGGGCGATTGCGTGGTCGTCACGCTGATCCGCGCCTGCGGCACCTGTCATTATTGCAGGGCCGGCCAGGACTATCTGTGCGAGACGATCTTCGGTCTCGACCGCCGTTCGCCGCTGACCGACGCATCGGGCACATCGCTTGGCCATGGCCTGCGCACCGGGGCGTTCGCCGAAAAGCTGGTCGTGGAGAAAAGCCAGTTGGCCGCCGTCGATCCGGCCATTCCTCATGAATCAGCCAGCCTTTTGGCCTGCGGCGCGATCACCGGCGTCGGTGCGGTCACCAACACGGCCAAGATGCCCAAGGGCGCCCATGCGGTGGTGATCGGCTGTGGCGGGGTCGGGCTCAACGCGGTGCAGGGCGCGCGCATCGCCGGCGCGGCGAGCGTCATCGCCATCGACCTGTCGCGCGAAAAGCTCGATGCCGCCGAACAACTCGGCGCGACCCATTTGCTCGATCCGATCCATGACAACGCGGTTGACGCCGTCGTGGCGGCGACCGAGGGGCGCGGCGCCGACTTCGTGTTTGTCGCATCGGGCGCGCGCGCCGCCCTTGAGAGCGCAACCAGCTATATCGGCAAGAACGGAACCGTCGTGATTGTCGGCATGCCGCACAGCGATGTGAACATCGCGTTCAATCCGGCCAGCTTTGCCGGTTTCAGTCAGCGCATCCTTGGCTCGAAAATGGGCTCGGCCTGCGTGTGCCGCGACGTGCCGCTTCTGGCCGGCCTTTATGGCGACGGGGTGCTGGAACTCGATTCGCTGGTCACCGGCCGGTACACGCTCGATGAGATCAACGAGGCGATCGCGGCCACCAAGGCTGGTCAAGGCCTGCGCAATGTGATCGTGTTTTGAGTCGGTCGTGGTTCGCGGGTCGTCGGTCGATTCCGTTACGAATGACGACCTATGAACAACGACCGGCGGAGCCGACATGCCCACCATCACCGATATCGAAACCTTCATCGTCGGCACCCCCGAGGGCACGCCCGGCGGGCGCTATTTCATCTTCGTCAAGCTGACCGATTCGGACGGCGTGGTCGGCTATGGCGAAGCCTACAATGCGACGTTCGGGCCGCGGACCATGGCGGCGATGATCCTGGATGCCGCCGAGCGGCATCTGGTCGGCCGCGACCCGCACGATATCGAGGCGCTGTTCCGGCGCTGTTATTCGTCCGGCTTCACGCAGCGGCCGGACGTCTCGATGATGGGGTGTTTTTCGGCGCTGGAAATGGCCTGCTGGGACATTGTCGGCAAGCATGCCGGCCAGCCCGTGCACCGGCTGATCGGCGGCGCGGTGCAGACCCGCCTGCGCTCCTACACCTATCTTTATCCGGCAACCGGCTCGATCTATCCGGCCGAGACCGGGGGGCGGACGGTCTATAATGATCCCGACATGGCGGCCGAGGCGGCCCTGCAATGGGTCGAGCGCGGCTTCACCGCGATCAAGTTCGATCCGGCCGGGCCCTACACGATCCACGATCCGCACCAGCCGCTCCTGACCGACATCGACCGGTCGGCGGCGATGGTGCGCGCGGTGCGCAAGGCGGTGGGCACGCGGGCGGACATCTTGTTCGGCACGCACGGCCAGTTCACCCCGTCGGGTGCGGCGCGGATGGCGAGAGCCATCGAACCCCATGATCCACTCTGGTTCGAGGAGCCGGTGCCGCCGGACATGCCCGAGGCGATGGCGCAGTTCGCCGCAAAAACCTCGATCCCGGTTGCCACGGGCGAGCGACTGACGACCAAATATGAGTTCGCGCGGCTTCTGGCGCTTGGTGCGGCGCAGATCGTCCAACCGGATTTGGGGCGATCCGGCGGCATTCTCGAAACCAAGAAGATTGCGGCGATTGCCGAAACCCATCACGCGCTGGTCGCGCCGCATTGCTATTGCGGGCCGATTGCGGCGGCGGCCAACATTCAACTGGCCGCGACGCTGCCGAACTTCCTGATCCTGGAAGCGATCAAGGACTGGACCGGTTTTCACGCCGACCTGCTCGACAGGCCGCTGGTGCTGGAGGATGGCGATACGCTGGTGCCCGTGGAACCGGGTCTTGGCGTAACGCTGAACGAGGACGTCGCCCGCGCGCACCCTTATGATGGGCCGGACCTGCATCTCGTGATGGTCGATGCGCCGGTGCGCCCCTGAACGGGGTTCGGGATGGCGCGGCATGTCCGCTCGTCGTCACGGATGATCATGCCGCGCCCGCCCCATCGCCCGGTCCTGCATCCGGGCGATAATGCCGGGCGACGGGACGACCCGGACCGGGTTCGGGTGAGGACCCCGGTCAGGGCAAGCGGGCCGTCCCGGGCCCGTCCGGCCTTACTCGACCTTGGTGACCTCGGTCAGCGTGGTGGTGCCGTCAGTGTAGACGACGCTGATCGTGTCGCCGGGGGCAAGGCCGCTCAGGTCGACCTCGTCGGCCGCCAGCCAGCTCGAACCGTCCTCCAGGACGATCATCCGGGTCTCCGGATCGAGCGAGGCGATCACGCCCTGGCCCTCGCCGGCGACTGCGAAAATGGCCGAGGCGAGCAACGCGCCGCCTGCCAGTGCTGCGGTCAGTTTGTTGGTCATGGATTGTATCCCTTTCTGTCTCCCGTTGATGTCACCGGCGCCGGCGGGGAAGGTGCCGTTCAAAGGGCGTGCCGACGGCGGTGACGGGGCGAAACTGGCCGGATCACCGCGACGGTGCAATTCACGTTCGGTTGCCAAAAGTCAGCAAAAACAACGACATAATTCGGCCATGATCGATGGTGGCTCGCCACATTCTGGATGCGCCCCGGCTCAAGTGACGGCGGGATCAGCCTTTTTCACCGTGGTTTCCGTGGCCGATTGGGGCAAGCGCGGCGCCGTGCCATGGCCGGGGCGGTAACGCGCGTCGGCGGGATATGCGAATTTGATCGCTGTCAGGGTTCGTGAGCGGTCCCTTGTCGGGCCGGCCGCACCATCGGCACCAGTTCGACGGCAAGGATGGCCGCGAAGATCAGAGCACAGCCGATGATGCCGATGGCGGGGATGCGTTCGGCGAGCAACAGCGCGCCGAACAGGGCGGCGAAAGGCGCTTCGGTGGACATGAAGATCGCTGCCTGGGGCGCGGTGGTGTGGCGCTGGGCCACCGCCTGGATGGTGAAGGCAACGCCGCCGGAGACGATGCCGGCAAAGGCGATCTCGGGCGCGGCGGCGACAATCAGGTCAAGCGAGACGGGCTCGATGAACGGCGCGATCGCGCAGCCGATGAGCCCGCAGACGACGAACTGCGTGAAGGCCAGTGTGAACGGGCGCGGCGCGCCCCTGACGAAGCGGCCGAGCGCGATGACGTGGCACGCCCATATGAACGCGCACAGGAGCGTCCACCAATCGCCCTCGGTCAGCCCGGACAGCGCGCCGCCGGAGAGGAGCCAGATGCCGCCGAGCGTCATCGCAGCGGCGGGCCAGACCACCGGATGGGGGAATTCGCGCAGCGCGAGCACGGCGATCACCGGTACGAGCACCACATAGGTGCCGGTCAGAAAGCCCGAATTGGTGACCGTCGTCGTCAGAAGGCCGATCTGCTGTGCAGCCAGCGAGGCAAAGAGGAGACAGCCAAGGAGCGCAAAGCTCCGCCATTGCCGGCCGGTCAGCGGCGGGCTGCCCGCGGCCCTTGCGCGCCGCATCTCCCACAGCGCCAGCGGCGCGACGGCGATCGCGGCGGCCAGAAAGCGCACCCCGGTGAAGAAAACCGGGCCGATCGCGTCCATCGCCGTCGATTGGGCGACGAAGCCCATGCCCCAAATGGCGCCGGTGACGAGCAGCAGAGCATTGGCGGTCGTGCGTTGCATGATGCGGCCGTGCCATGGTGCCGACGGGTGGGCAAGCGGCAAACATGTCACCGTGACAAGCTTGCCAAGCCCCGGAGCACGCGGCACATTCGCGCCGATCACGGGATTGCGCAGCCGGACACCCTTATCATGGCCGGCGGACAGCCTATGTTAGGGCGAGAAAAAACGAACGGGAGTTCCCCTTGCGTCAGCAGCCCATCCAATTGCCGTTTGGCGCCCTTGCCGGGCTTTGCCTGGCCGTTGCCGGCCTTGTGGCCGCCGCCATGCCGGTGCCGGCGGACGCCAGCCAGTTCAAGCGCATCCGCGATGTGAACGTGTCGTGCACCAACGCGCTGCGCTGCGACATGTTCATCACCAATGCGCGCGTCACCCTGTTCACGGTCGGCTTCCGCCGGGCGGCGGCGTTCGATGCGCCCGTCGCGCTCTATCTGACGATGCGCGAGCCGCTGGCCGCCGGATCAGAGGTGCGCTTCGTGATTGACGGCGCCGAAGTGCTGTCGGTGCCTTCAAGCGCGTTTTCCTACCGCGCGGCGATGTCGGAATATTCATACGCCGACCAGGATGAGGTGCGCGCGCTTTTTGCCGCCACCAAGGCCGGCGAACGGCTTCAGGTGACGTTCCGGACGCGATCGGGGCAGACGACAGCGCCCTATTCGCTGTCTGGCGTGGTCGCCGGCGCCATCTTCATGGACGAGGTGCAGGGCCGCGTCGGCCGCGAGGATGCGCTGGCGGCGATCGGCGCCGCGCCGGCGGCACCCGAGGATGAAGGCGACATGGCGGCCCTGGATGCGGTGCCCGCCGGCCTGCGCCGCTTTTATGACGGCGCGGGCGCCCCCTGCGCCGATTTCGACGGGTCGGTGCCCGATCCGCTGGGCGGCTTTTCCGCCGACATTGACGACGAGGTGCGATTGGTCGGCCTGCGCTGCGGCTCGGCCGGCGCCTATAATGCGCCGTTCGCCTTCTGGGCGGAGATCGACGGCACCCATTACCGCCTGCCGTTGCCGGTGATGACCGATGAGGGTCCCGGCGCGGTGATGGTCGCCTGGAATGCGCAATGGGACGCCGAGGCGCGGCAGGTTTCTTCCTTCTTCAAGGGGCGCGGCATCGGCGATTGCGGCACCGTCGCGAATTGGAGCATTGGCGAGGTGGGTTTCGGCTACGGGTTCGTTCTGGCCGAGATGCGCGTCAAGGATGAATGCGACGGCGTGTTCGACGAGACGCTGGAAAGCTGGGAGCGCATCTGGCCATCGGCCGGCGACAAATCGTGACCGGCGATCTCGCCGCGCGGCTGGCATTCCTGCGCGAGGCCGAGCGGATCAAGGACACGCTGCGCTCTGGCGTCACCGCGTCGGGGCGTGCGGAGAGCGTTGCCGAGCATTCGTGGCGGCTCTGCCTGACAATCCTTGTCTTTGCCGACCTGCTGCCGGTGGAGCTCGACCGGCTCAGGCTGCTCAAGCTCGCCATCATCCACGATCTGGGCGAGATCTATGAGGGCGATGTGCCGGCGATCCACCAAAATACTGGTGACGGGCGCGATGCGCGCGAGCGGGCCGACTTCCGCACGCTGACCGAGGGCCTGCCGGCGGCGCTGCGCGACGAGTTCCGCGTGCTTTACGACGAATATGCCGCCGCCGCGACGCCCGAAGCCGTGCTGGCCAAGGGGTTCGACAAGCTCGAGACGATCCTGCAGCACACACAAGGGGCCAATGCGCCCGGTTTCGACTACCGGTTCAATCTCGATTACGGCAAGGCGCGTACCGACGCTCATCCGCTGCTCGCCGAAATCCGCGCGCTGATCGATGCGCAGACCGAGGCGCTGGCCGAGGGTCGCACGGCGTGGGCGGGGTAGGCGCTTGCCTTCTCCCCGCTTTTGCGGGGAGAGGGAAACGCACTCAGTCGATCGCGCCGGTCCAGCGGGTGAGGCGGGCGCGGTTGTTGCCCTGGTCCGAATAGCCCACCTGCGCGCGTGCATAGGCGACAAGGCCGCTCGTGCCGTCGCCACGATCGACCGCCAGGAACTGGTTGGTATCCGGAAAGCGCATCGTCTCGGTCCATGTGACATAGCGCAGGGCGTTCGGGTCTGCGCCGTCATCGACGCGCTCCTTGCGCTCGGGCTGGGCCTCGATGGCTGCCGTCAGCGCCGCGATCAGCGCCTCGGGCGTCATGGCATAGACCGGCAGGTCACCGTCGGTTTTCACAGCGCTGCACAGGCCCGGCGTGCACAGGAGCGCGTCGTTTGGCCGGCTGGCGCGTTGCGGCGCGGTCAGGTCGAACGGGCCGAGATCGGGGTCGCCGGCGATCATTCGCCAGCTCTGTTCGCGGCCGACGAGGAGGAACGCGCTGGTTGCCACGAGGGCGAGCGCGATGATCAGCAGCACAAGGCCGAAAAACCAGTTCATGGCGATCAGGGTCCGGGATCAGGAGGCGGGGTCGCGCACGATCCTTACGATCCGGCCCGGATCGGCGTCAATGGCAACGAGCAGCGATCCGTCCGGCGCGATCTCGATATCGCGGATACGGCCAAGGTCGCCCTCGAACAATTGTTCCTCGCCGATGATCGCGCCGCTTTCGTCGCGGTCGAGCCGCGACAGGAGCTGGGCGCGTAGTGCGCCGACAAGGATGTCGCCCCGCCATTCGGGGAACATGGCGCCCTCATAGATGGCAAGGCCGGACGGCGCGATCGACGGGTCCCAATAGTGCAGCGGCTGCTCGAAGCCCGGCGCCTCGGTGCCCCGGCCGATGCGCAGGCCCGAATAATGCCGGCCATAGGAAATTTCCGGCCAGCCATAATTGAGCCCGGCCTCGGGGCGGTTGATCTCGTCGCCGCCGCGCGCGCCGTGCTCGACGGTCCACAACAGGCCAGTCTCGGGATCGATGTCGGCGCCCTGAATGTTGCGGTGGCCCTTGGACCAGAGTTCGGGGGCCGCGCCCGCCTGCCCGATGAAGGGGTTGTCGGCGGGTATGGTGCCGTCGCGATTGATGCGAATGACGGCGCCGGCATGGTCGCTCATCACCTGCGCGCGGGGCCGGTCGCCGCGGTCGCCGGTGGTCACATAGACCGTGCCGTCGGGCCAGAAGCCGGTGCGCGAACCGAAATGGCGCCCGCCCGAGGATTTGACGTTCATCGAAAAGATCGTCTCGGTGCCTTCGAGTGACGGATTGTTCGTCGTCTCGCCGGTCAGGACGCCTTTTGCCAGCGCAGTGCCCGTGCCGCCGGCGCCGGGTTCGGAAAAGGTGAAATAGACCTCGCGCGTCTCGGCAAAGTCAGGCGCCAGCGCGACATCGAGAAGGCCGCCCTGTCCGCCGGCGGCGATCTCGGGCAAGCCGGTGACCGGCGCCGACAGCGCGCCGTCGCGGACGATGCGCATCGCGCCGGGCCGTTCGGTGACAAGAAGCGCGCCGTCCGGCAGGATTTCGACGCCCCAGGGGCTCGAAAGCCCGGTGGCGAGGGTTTCGGTGCGCAGCGCGATGCCGTCGGCGGTGGTGGCTGTGCGTTGCTGCGCGGCGGCGGCGGTGGCCGTCAGCGCGGTCGCGGCGGCGAGCAGGGCGGCGGACAAGAGGTTCGGGCGCATGATCTCTCCGGGCGTTGGGCTTCCAATGCCATTTAGGCCGCGTGCGCGCCCGACCAAGGGCTGGATGCCGGAAAAAGGCCGCGTTGCCCTGGCGTCAGCGGTGCTTGCGGACCGGCGCTTCCTGCCAGCCGGTCGTCAGGCCGCGCCAGAAGGCGAAGGCGCCGGCGCTCATGCCCAGAAGGCCCAGGCTCATCAGCAACAACAGAGCCTCGCGGCCAAAGAGCGGCGCGGGCAGGGTCAGTTGCGGGGCGGCCAGCATGGTCGCCAGCGCGGCAGCATCAAGCGACGATGTGTAGGTGGCCGCCTGGGCGGAGGACAGGCCGATCAGGACGATGACGGTTGCGAACGCAAACACGCCGGCGACGGCCGCAAACGCCTTGGCGCTCGAGTGGCGCCACTGGGCGCGCCGTGCGGTGTAATCCATGAACATGGTCGATGCTCCAGGCGGGGCGTTGTCCGAAACTGCTCCGATCACGGATAGTTACGCTTTTGGGCACGATGTGGATCGGATTTGGCCGCGCGCGGGGAAAAATTGCGGCGATTTCGCGGCAAAACCGCCGTTTGCGCGCTTATCCGGCGTCTTCGGGCAACCACTCAAGCGGCACATGGCCCGGTTCGGCCGCCGCGCGCTGAAGCCAGCGATTGACCGCGGGGAACCGGTCCATGTCAAACCCGCCCTTGTCGCCGGCGCAATGGGTGTAGGCGTAAAGGCAGATATCGGCGACCGACGGCGTGTCGCCGGCCAGCCAGGGTGTGGCTTCCAATTGCCGCTCCATCAGGTCGAGCGCCGCATGGCCTTTTTCGAGAAGCGGGTCGAGCATGTCGGGCGTGCGCAGATGGGCGCGGTCGTCATAGGTCAGGATGCCGGCGCGCACGGCGATCGCCGGCTCGTGGCTGTATTGCTCGAAGAACATCCACTGATGGACCAGCGCGCGGCTGTAGCGGTCGTCCGGCACGAAACGGGTGCCGTCGCCCAGGTAGAGCAGGATGGCGTTCGATTCGCGGATCGTGCGGCCGTCCTCCAGAACCAGCAGCGGCACCTTGCCTGCCGGGTTGATCGCGCGGAACGCGTCGCTTTGCGTGACGCCCGAGCCCTGTTCGGCCGGCATGTGGCGAAACGGCACGCCGAGGTGGGCCAGAAGCAGGCGCACCTTGTAGGAATTGCCGGAGGAGGGCATGGACCACAGCGTCAGCATGCACCCCGGGTAGGCGTCGCCGGCGGCCCTGTCAAAGCAGTTTTCATGAAGCGGCGTTCAACGGCGTTGAACCGGCCCGCTCAGTTCCACGCCGTGAGGCGCTCGGCGTCCTGCGCATCGTGGCCGGCGGCCACCGGCGCGGTGAAGTCGCCGGGCGCGGCCTGCGGTGGCGCCAGCGCAAAGCCCTGAAGAAAGTGCGCGCCGGTACGGCGGGCCAGTTCCACCTGGCGCATCGTCTCCAGCCCCTCGATCACGCAGCGAATGCCCTGGCGGCGGAACGTGCCGACGATGCGTGTCAGTTCGTCAAAGCCGTCCGCGCTGTCCAGATGACGCCGCGCCAGCGCGCCGTCCATCTTGACGATGTCCGGCGTCAGCCGGGCGATGCGGTCGGGATCAGAAAAGGCGGCGCCGAAATCATCGACCGCGATCAGAAAGCCGCGCGCTCTCAGCGCATAGACGAAGTGGCGGAGCGCGTCGGGCGATGTCTCTTCATGCTCGGTGAACTCGCAGACCAGATCGCGCGGCGAAATGCCGGCCTGGCGCAGATCCTCGCCGAGCGCGGCAAGCGCGGGCTCGAAGGTGGCCGGCGCGTTGACCGCTGCGGGATGAAAATTCAGGAACAGCCGCCTTGCGCCGTGCGGCAGGAGTTTGGCGTTCTGGACATGGATGTGGCGGACCAGCGCCTCGACGCTGCGCAGGTCGCCCGGTGCGATCTGGCCGAAATAGCTGTCGGGCAGGAGCGGGGTGGCACCGCGAAACGGACGTGCCAGCGCCTCGAAGGCGACCGGCACGATGCGCTCGCCCTGACACCGGAAGACGGGCTGGAACGCAGAGCGGACGACCACCATGCCATCGACGGCGCTGAGCGTGCCGTCATCATTACGGACCGAGCGGCGTCCGCCGGCGGTGCCGTCGCGCTGTGCCATCGTCATCAGTGCCGTCTCCAGGGCGCTATCATTTCAAGATAAACATTATTGACCGGCATGGTTAACGGATTGTTGCGCGATCGCCGGACATGGTTAACGCGCCGGGTCCGCCAACCGTCTTGCGCAAGCGCGCGGTTGGCGCAATAACGTCGCCGCCGGCGCAACCATGGCGCCGGACCGCCCAATGGAGTGATGACATGGCCTTTCTTTCCGATACGCTTGCCCGCGTGAAGCCTTCGGCGACGATTGCGGTCTCCACCAAGGCGCGCGAACTGAAGGCGGCCGGGCGCGACGTGATCGGCCTTGGCGCGGGGGAGCCCGATTTCGACACGCCCGACACGATCAAGGCGGCGGCGGTCGAGGCGATCAATCGCGGCGAGACCAAATACACCGCCGTGCCCGGCATCATCGAACTGCGCCAGGCGATCTGCGGCAAGTTCAAGCGCGAGAACGGGCTCGATTACACGCCAGACCAGATCATTGTCGGCACCGGCGGCAAGCAGGTGCTCTACAATGCGCTCGCCGCGACGCTGAACCCGGGCGACGAGGTGCTGATCCCGGCGCCCTACTGGGTCAGCTATCCCGACATGGTGCTGCTCAATGGCGGCGAGCCGGTGTTCGTCGAAACGACGCTCGAGGACGGGTTCAAGCTGACCGCGGCGGCGCTCGACGCGGCGATCACGCCGAAGACCAAATGGCTCATCTTCAACTCGCCGTCCAACCCGTCGGGGGCGGCCTATTCGCGCGATGAGCTGAAGGCGCTGACCGACGTGCTGATGAAATATCCGCATGTGTGGGTGCTGACCGACGACATGTATGAGCATCTTTGCTACGGCGATTTCACCTTCACGACGCCGGCACAGGTGGAGCCCGCGCTTTACGAACGCACGCTGACGATGAACGGTGTCTCGAAAGCCTATGCGATGACAGGCTGGCGGATCGGCTATGCCGGCGGGCCGGTCGAGCTGATCAAGGCGATGACCAAGGTGCAGGGGCAACAAACATCGGGCACCTGCTCGATTTCGCAATGGGCGGCTGTCGAGGCGCTGAACGGGCCGCAGGACTTCATCGCCGAGCGGCGCGCGGTGTTCGAGGAGCGGCGCGACCTTGTGGTCTCGATGCTCAACCAGGCCAGCGGCATCGAATGCCCTGCGCCGGAAGGCGCGTTCTATGTCTATCCGTCCTGCGCGGGGCTGATGGGCAAGACCGCGCCGAACGGCACGGTGATGAAAACCGACGAGGATTTCGTCACCGCGCTTCTGGAGGCCGAGGGCGTCGCCGTGGTGCACGGCTCGGCGTTCGGGCTGGGGCCGAACTTCCGCATCTCCTATGCGACCTCGACCGAGGCGCTGACGGAAGCCTGCGAGCGCATCCAGCGTTTCTGCGCCGCCTGCACCTGAACCGGTCCACAGCGCTTTGAAACAAGCAACGGCAGCGTGCGACGCGCACGCTGCCGTTGAGTTTTTGATTTTTTGATTGGCGCGGCCGGCTGGGAGGATCAGCGCCCCATCGGTCTTGGTGATCCCCCGCCGCGCGCTTTCCTGTTACAGGCTGGCGGGCCGCATGGTCAGGTATCAGCAGGTTACAACCGGTTACACGACACCTGTTACGCCGCTGAATGCGGCCGGTGTTGCCGGCCTGCACTGGCATCAGTGCACCGCGCCGGGCTAAGGTCGCTTCCGCCGGAACCAAGGTGGCACGAGCGGGCGCTGTGAAAATGACCAGATCGGCGATGAAAGCGCGGGGGGTGCGCGGCGCGGCGGCGTTTGCCGCGCTCGCGATCATGGCTGGCATGACACCGGCGCGCGCTGACAGCCTTTATGACCGCGCCTTTCAGACGCGCATCACCGATTATGCCGATCCGGCGGCGCTGGGGGCATTTGCCGGGGAGGCGGTCAGGGTCGGCCAGTACGACCAGGCGATCTCGACGCTCGAACAGATCATCTTCCAGGATCCGGGCGATGCCGGGGCGCGGCTCACGCTGGCGCGGCTCTACTTCCATGTGGGATCGTTCGACCTGGCGATGGGCCATGTCAACGAGGCGCTGGCGCTCGGCGTGCCGTCGCTTGAAGCGGCGTTGCAACAGCTCAAGGCGCGCATCGAACGGGCCCGCCAGCCGGTGCGCGCCTTTGTGGACGTGACCGCCGGCGGCCAGATCGTGCACCGGCGCGCGACCTTTCCGTCCGGTTTTGCGGCTGGCACCGACCAGACGGGTGGCGGCTTTTATGCGATGGTCGATGGACGGGTCGTGTTCGATCCGGACACGGCGACGCGCGACCTGATCCTGGTCGACGGCGGCATCTCGGTTGACCGGCCGTTCCTCGACACCGATTTTGACGGAACGGGCGACGGTTTCACCGCGCTTGCCGGCCATGGGGCGCTCACCTTTTCCAAGGGGCTGCCGGACGTCATCGACACGCTGCGCGCCGATCTGACGCTGTTCGGCGACTATGAGGATCTGGGCGGCGGCCGCGACCAGCGCGAACTGGGTGTGCGCACGCGCATCGGCTTCAAGCCGAGCGTGGAAACCCATGTCTATCTCGATGCATCCTATGGCTGGCTTGGCGAATCGCGCGCGCTTTTCGCCGACGATCAATGGTCGGTGGGGATCGGCGCGCGCTACCGCATCGCCCCGGGCTGGACGGCAGACGGGTTCGTGCGCCACTACCAGCGGCGCGGCACGGTGCCGGCGGCGGTGCTCGGCGGCACGGCGTTCGGCTATCGCACGGAGGGGACCGAGGGCGGGGCGGCGCTGACCCATCTTCTGCACGTCTTTGACGACGGGCGGGCCTGGTTCCAGACGCTCGCGGCCAGCTATGCCGACGACACGATCCTCGACTATGGCGCGGTTGGCGCCGGACGCGGCACGCCGGTAACCGGCCGGCAGGTCTGGCGCATCGATTGGGACCATGCCGTGCAAGTGAGCGCGCAGGGACGCCTGCGGTTCGGGGTCGGCTATCACCATGAGCGTATCGGGCCGGGCGGCGTCAGCTCCAGGACCGACACCTGGACCGGCCGGCTGCGTTACACATACCGGTTCCAATAGGGTCAGAACCTTGGGAAGACCGCGATGAGACCACATGCCCGCATGATTGCCGCCGGCCTTGCCATCCTGGCAGCGGGCATTGCCGTGCCCGCGGCGGCGCAGACGGTCGGCACGATGACTGCCGAGCGGGCGACGGTCGCCCGCGATGGAGGCCGGGTGCGGGCCGGCGATCCGATCGCGCTCGGCGACCGGTTGCAAAGCGATGCATCGGGCGAGGGGATCATTGTCTTCGAGGACGAATCGAGCGCGCGGCTCGGCCCCAATGCCGACCTGACGATCGACAGTTTCGTCTACGATCCGCAACGCCGCAACGGCGCGGTGCGGCTGTTGCAGCGAGGCGGCACGGCGCGAATCTTCGGCGGGCAGATCTCCAAGCGCGGCCGTTCCGAGGTGCGCACGCCGCACATCGTTCTGGGCCTGCGCGGTGGCATTGCCGATGTGACCGTCGGAGCCGGCGGATCATCGGGCACGCTGATCACCGGCACCATGACCTGCGAGGCGGGCGGCGAACGTCGCACGGTGACCAATCCGGGCTTTTCGTGCGTGTCGGACGGGTCGGGTGTGCAAACGGTCCGGCTCGGCGGCGGCGAGGGGCAGTTCGTCGATCCGGCTGGCGGGCAGGGCGGCAGCGGCTCGCGGACGACATCCAACCATTGCGCGTCCGAAGCGGGCATGGGGTCTCCGGCATGCACGACCCGCGATGGACAATTGCCCGGCCCGCAAACGGGTTTCGGCACCTCGTCGGCCGGCGGCGTGCCGGGGGGCGCTCCGCCACCACCACCGCCGCCGCCGCCGGAACCGGCCCCGCCTCCACCGGCGCCGCCACAGCCGCCAGCGCCTCCGACACCGACACCGCCGCCGCCTGCGCCGCCGGCGCCGACACCGCTGCCTCAAACTCCACCGGCGCCACCGCCGCCACCGCTGCCACCGCCGCCATCACCGCCGCCGCCGCCAACCACGATCACCGATCCGGCAGCCGACTGCGTGGCGGCAGGTGGGTTTTTCGACACGCAGACCGGCATATGCGGTCCGTGACAACAGATGAGGCCTGTCTCGCATCCTGTGTCATGGGCGGCGCTCGCTTTGGTTCTTGTCCTGGCGGCCATCGCGGCATCGGGATCTCTGCGCGAGCGCGGCTTTGATCTCTACCAGACGCTCCTGCCGCGCGATGTGCCGCTCGACCAGGTGGCGATCGTTGCCATCGATGAGGCGAGCCTGGCTTCCCAAGGCCGCTGGCCATGGCCCCGCGCGCGGGTTGGCGCGCTGGTCGAGGCCATTGCGGAAAGCGGGGCGGCGGCGATCGGGCTCGACCTTTTGTTCCCCGAACCGGACGCGTCGGCCGACGGCGCGGCCAGCGACGCGGCTTTTGCCCAAGCCCTGGCGCGCGCGCCGTCCGTCGTGGCGATGACGCTGGGCGCGGACGCACCGCCGGTGCGTGTCGAGCCGAAGGCCGGATTTTCCTTCATCGGCGCGGGCGCGGACGCGTTCGATCGGGGCTATGGGGGCGGTGTTGCGCCGATCGCGCCGCTGGCCGAGGCGGCCGGCGGGCTTGGCGTCATTCGCGCCTTTGCCGATGATGACGGGCGGATGCGCGCGATCCCGCTCGTCTGGGCCGAGCAGGCGCCGGGGATGCCGCTGCGCCACTGGCCGGCCTTTTCGGTGGAGATGCTGCGCGTTGCCCAAGGCGAAGCGGGCGTTGCGGTGCGCATGGGCGGCGCGGGAGAGGACGCGATCAAGGTGGGCGGCGCGATCGTGCCGCTGGGCGACGGGCGGCTGCGGCTGATCGATGTGCCAGCCTCGCCGTTGCGGGTTTCGGCCAGCGAACTGCTCGCCAACGGATCCGATGGGACGCTTGCAGGCCGGATCGTGGTTCTGGCGGTCGATGCGGCCGGGCTCGACCGCTATCACCTGACGGCGCGCGGGGAACTGCGCCTGGGCGCCGATCTTCACGCGATCGCGGTCAGCCAGATGCTGGCCGGCCTGTTCCTGCTCGAAGCGCCCAATGCGCGGCTGGCCGAGTTCGCGCTGCTGGCGGTCGGCGGGCTCGTCATCCTGATCGCGCTGGCGCTTTTGGCACGGCGGCCTGTGCTCGTCGCGTTGGCCGCGCTGGGCGTGATCGCGCTGCCGCCGGCACTCGGTTTCGCTGCCTATGCGAACGGCCTGCTGATCGACTGGACGCAGCCTTCGGCGGGCCTGTTTTTCGTCGCGCTCGCCGGCGGCTACGGGCTCTACCGCCAGGCCGAACGCCGGCGCCGGACCTTGCAGACCCAGTTCGCGCAGTTCCTGTCGCCGGAGGTGGTGCGGCGGCTCGCCGAAACCGATGCCCGTGCGGCGCTTGCCGTCGAGGACCGGCCGATCACGGTGATGATGGTCGATATTCGCGGTTTCACCGCGCTCACCGAAAGTTGGCCGGCCGACAAGACGGTTGCCGCGCTGAACCATTTCCTGGCCATCGCCAACGCGGAGATCTTCGCGCGCGACGGCACGATCGACAAATATCTGGGCGATGCGGTGCTTGCCTTCTGGAACGCGCCGGTCGAACAGCCCGGCCATGCGGATCTGGCGCTCGATGCGGCGCAGGCCATCGTCGCGCGGGTCGATAGCGAGAACGCAACGCTCACCGCCAGGGGGCTGCCGGTCCTTTCGGTGGTTGCCGCGGTCGAGACCGGCACCTGTTCGGTCGGCAATATGGGCACCGCCGACCGGGTCGATTTCACGGCCATCGGGCCGGCCGTGAACATGGTCGCAAGGCTCGAGCAACAGTGCAAACAGCTTGGCGAGCCGGTGCTGGCGGGGCCGGGCTGTGCCGCCGGAGCCAACCAGCCGATGCGCCCGGTGGCGACGCTGGATCTGCGCGGCATTGACGGGCCGACACACGTGTTTGCACCGCAACAATGACCGGCCGTTCGTGCCGGACTTGTTAATTGAACGGTATGGAGTGTCCTGTAGGGTGGACCGAATGGACGGTCGCGATGGTGGGCGAAGAGACCGTATGGACAGAACCGAGATAAACCGGGACGCATGGCAGCAGCTTCCGCTGGCGCGGGTGCCGCGGCGCGGGCCGACGCGCGGCAAGAACGCGCAGTTGCGCGCCAAGCTCAAAAGCCTGGTCGCGTTCGTCTATCCGGACGAGGATGCCGATGCGCTTGTGCAGGCCATGTGCGATGCGTTCTGGCCGGACAATCTCAAGTCGCGCCAGCGCGGCCGCCAGCCGGGCAACACGCTGTGGTCCGAGGAGGATGCGCTCGTCATCGCCTATGGCAACAGCTTCGTCGACGGCACGCACAAGCCGCTCGACCTGCTCAATGATTTCATGCACCGCTACATGAGCGGCACGGTCAATGGCGTGCACATCCTGCCGTTCTTTCCGTTCACCTCCGATGACGGGTTCGCGGTGACCGACTATCGGGCCGTCAATTCGGTGCTGGGCGACTGGGACGACATCCGCCGGATCGCCGCGGACTTCTCGCTGATGTCTGATCTGGTGCTCAACCACGTCTCCAGCCAGAGCGCGTGGTTCAACGAATATCTTCAGGGGCACGAGCCCTATGACGGCTTCTTCGTGGAAGCGTCGCCCGAGGACGATCTGAGCCAGGTGGTGCGGCCGCGCGCCCACGATCTGTTGCGCGAGGTGGAGACCGCCAAGGGCACCCGCCATGTCTGGTGCACCTTCTCGCACGACCAGATCGACCTCGATTTCGCCAATCCCGAAGTGCTGCTCGAATTCATCCGCATCATGCGGCTGCATGTCGACAATGGCGTGCGGATCATCCGGCTCGATGCGGTCGCCTTCATCTGGAAGCAGGTCGGCACGCCGTCGATCCACATGCCGCAGACCCATGCCATCGTGCGGCTGATGCGGGTGCTGGCCGACTATGCCGCCGAGCCGATCGTGCTCCTGACCGAGACGAACGTGCCGAACACGGAGAATTTGTCCTATTTCGGCAACCGCAACGAGGCGCACGCGGTCTACAATTTCCCGCTGCCACCGCTGGTGCTGCATGCCTTGTGGTCGGGGTCGTCCGACCTTTTGAACCGCTGGCAGATGGCCATGCCGCCGGCACCGCTGGGTTGTGCCTATCTCAACTTCACCGCTTCCCATGACGGGATCGGCGTGCGCGGCGGCGAGGGGCTGATCACCGACCAGGACCTTGAACGCATGACCGAGACGGTCGAGGCGTTCGGCGGCAAGGTGTCGATGCGGGCCATGCCGGACGGCACGCGCCGGCCCTATGAACTCAACATCACCTTTTTCGATGCGATGGCCGGCACGTTTGGCGGGCCGGACCACTGGCAGGAAGAACGCTTCCTGTGCAGCCAGACCATCCAGATGGCGCTCGAAGGCATGCCGGCCTTTTACATCCATTCGCTGATCGCCACCGAAAACGACCATGCCGGGCTCGAAAAGACCGGCCAGAACAGGGCATTGAACCGCAAGCGCTGGGACTATCCGGAATTGCGGGCGCTGCTGGACCGGCGCGACGGCGACAATGTCCATGCGCGCATTCTCGAACGGCTTTCAGCGCGCATCCGCATCCGCTGCGCGCAGCCGGCCTTTCACCCCAATGCGACGCAGTTCACCATGCAGTTCGGGCCGCAGCTGTTCGGCTTCTGGCGGCAATCGCTGGACCGGGACCAGTCGATCTTTGCCATCCACAATGTCAGCGCCGAAAACGTCACGATCCCGGTCAGCGCGATCAACCTGATCGGTGGCGACGACTGGACCGACCTTTTGTCGGGCGGGCATGTGCGCGCGCACGGCACCGACGTTCTGGCCGGCGACCGCGCGCGCTCCAATGGCGACATCAGTTTCACGCCCTATCAATGCCGCTGGATATCCAACCGGGCATAAGACGCGGCCCAGTTACCGGGCGACGACATCGACACGGCGGTTGAGGGCCTTGCCGTCGGCGGTGTCGTTGCTGGCGACCGGTTCGGCTTCGCCCAAACCCTGCGGCGTCAGCCGCCCGGCATCGATGCCGCGTTCGGCCAGCCAGGCGACCACCGATTGCGCCCGCCGGTCCGACAGGTCGAGATTGTAGCCATCCTCGCCGTCCGCATCGGTGTGGCCCTCGATGACGACGTTCAGGCCGGGCGCACTTTCGAGCGCCTCGGCAAGCTGTTCGAGCGCGGCGGCCGCTGACGGCTTGGGCACGTCGCTGTCATGGTCGAAATGGATGCCGTAGATGCGCGCTTCGCCGGTTTCCTGAAGCGCGATGACGATCGGGTTTGCCGGCTCTGTGGCACTGCACGGCGTCGTTGCGCCGTCCTCGGCGGGCGGGCCGCCCCACGCGCTGCGGCTGCGCTGGCGGTAGCGCACGCCGGCCAGCGCGCCGGTGCTGTCGATGGTGACGAGCGCGGTGCCGGTGATGCCCTGGTCCGAGGTCCAGTTGAGGCGCGCGACGCCCCCGTCGACCGCGCCCGACAGGGTGCCGTCGGTGCGGCCGCCATTGTCCAGATAGCAGCCGCTGACCGATGTGCCGTCCTGCTTCAGCTCGATGAGATTGGCGCGCCCGCTCTGGAAGATGCCGGTAAAGCGGCCCTCGTCGGCCGGCGGGGTCACCGTGCCGTGGGCGATGGCTTCGGCGACATAGACCCAGGCGGCATCGGCGCCGATCGGGCCGTCGACCGTAAAACGCAGCCAGCGCACCGGCGTTTCGATCGCGCTTAGCGCCATGGTCGCGCCCTCGGGGCCGGCCTGAAACGTCGCCATGGGCGCAAAGCCGGCATCGGGTCCCTCGGCGGACGCTTCGACCCGGACCGGGCCGGCCGAGCCGCCGGCAACGCCGCCGGGCCGTTCGCCCGCGCCATGGATGCCGACGGCCTCGATCATCGCCGGCGCGACCAGTTCGAAGACGAATGTGTAGGGCGGCGGGTTCCGGGCGGTGCCGGTGCTCCAGTTGCTGGCCGGATTGCCGTCGGTCAGCGCCAGCGCTGCGTTGGGATCGACCGAGGCGTCCACGAGCACCGCGCCCTTGGCGAGCGTCAGAAGATCGTCCGGCGGCGGTGGCTCTTGCGCCAGCGCCATCGATGCCGGCAGGGACAGGCCCAGCGCCCATCCCGTGATCGTCGCCCTTTGCCGCACATCGCCCTCCTGCCGCCGGAACATTCATGGAAGGCTAGCGGCTGGACGGCATCGCGGCAAGCGGGGGCGGGACGCGTCAGGCTTGAATGGACAATGTCCCGGAAGCCAACATCTAGCGCGACATTTTCAGCATGACGGTGCCGATCAGCGTCATGCCGATGGAGGCGAGGCGTGCGAGATCAAGACGCTCCTTGAGGAGCAGGACGCCGATGAGCACCGCGAACACCATGCTGGTTTCCCGGACGGCGGAGACCAGCGCCATGGGTGCAAGCGTCATCGCCCAGATGACGATCCAGTAGGCCAGAAGGGAAATCATGCCGCCGAGCACGCCGACCTTCCAGGCTTTGCGCACCGATCTCAGAACCTGGCCCCGACGCAGGTATAGCGCCAACAACGCGATCGGTATGCCGTTGAAGAGATGGACCCAGAACGTGTAGCTGTGGGCGCTTTCGGCAAGGCGCGCGCCCATGCCGTCGACGATGGTGTAACCGGCGATGAAAATGCCGGTGCCCAAGGCATAGAAGATCGCCGTTGGTTGGGTGAAGCCCGCCGCACCGCGCGTCAGTGCCAGGCTCATGATGCCAAGCGCGATCACGACGACTGACAGGCCGGCCTGGCGGGTCAGCGTTTCGCCGATGATGAAGACCGAAATGGCGGCGACGATCAGCGGCGCGGACCCGCGCGACAAAGGATAGACATGGCTGAGATCGCCGTGGCTGTAGGCCTTGATCAGAAACACGCAATAGGCCGTGTTCAAGACGGTCGAGGCCGCGATGAACGGCCAGCTTTCCGGCGTCGGCGGCGCGACGAACGGGACCACCAAAAGCGCCGCTGCGACCTGGCTCATCATCATGATGGCGATCATGACGAGTCGGTCGGCATTGATCTTGACCAGCGCGTTCCACGCCGCATGCAGCAGCGCGGCGGCCAGCACCATCGCAAACACACCGGTCGTCATCGCAGTTCCCCGGTTGGCGGCGTCTATGGCCGGGGCTTATCGTGACGGGATCGCCGATACAAGCGCGGCCGCCCGCGTCAAAGGCGCTTGACCCAGGTCTGGCTCAGAAGGTCATGGCCGAAGCTTTTGTGGGGCTTTTCCTCGACCAGTTCGAAGCCGGCGTTCCGGTAGATGCCCTGCGCGGCCGTGAGGATGGATTCGGTCCAAAGGACGATGCGTTTGTAGCGTTTTGCGCGCGCAAAGCGGACACATTCCTCCGCTAGGCGCTTGCCGATGCCAAGGCCGCGCGCATCGGGCTCGACATAGAGCATGCGCAGGCGCGCCGTTTCTTCGTCGTCGCGGACGATGAAGGCCGACCCGACGATTTCACCCTCATGCTCGGCGATCCAGCAGCGCTCGCGGTCGGGCGCGAAATTGGTCACGAAATCGGCGACGATGCGGCAGACGAGCGCCTCGAACGTCCAGTCCCACCCGTGCTCGCGGGCATAGAGCGCGCCGTGCCGGTGGGCGACCCAGCCCATGTCGCCGGGCTCAGGCTGGCGCAGCAGGAAGGACGGTTCGGGCGCCCGGTCGCCGAGCAGGCGCTCGATCCGGGCCATGGCACCGGTCAACTGCCGCCGTTCGGTCTGGTTCAGCGGCGCCAGACGCGCGGCCATCCGTTCCGTCGACATGCGGTCCATGCGCGCATAGATGGCGCGGCCGGCATCGGTGAGTTCGAGGATGAACCGCCGGCCGTTGGCCGGGTCGGGCGTGCGGGCAACAAGGCCATCGGTCTTAAGCCCCGAGATCAGGCGGCTCAGATGGCCGCGATCCATGTCGAGCCGGGTCGCCAGATCGGCGGCCGCAAGCTGGTCATCCTGCGCCAGTTCATAGACCAGTCGGGCCTTGGCGAGCGACAGTTCGGTCGACAGGAACCGCTCGTCAAGCGCGCCGGCGAGCCTTGTGTGAAAGCGGTTGAAGCGGCGCAGGGCAGCAACCGCGTGGTCGGCGGCAGGGTCGGGCATGGGCATATCCTTGACTTCCGCAACAATAATGTTGCCAAAGTCAACATAGGGAGCCGCGATGACCGCCGCAAGCCGATGTTCAGCCAAACTCCTCATCATCCGCCTTCACCGCCTCGTAAAGATCGCGGACGAGGTCGGGGTCGGCGGCCTGGACGCGCGACCAGGCGGGGATGAAGGGCGTTTCCATGGGATTGTCGAGGAAGGTCTTGCCCGCTTCGACAACGTTGCCGGCGAACAGTTCGACGGCGCGTTCTTCCTCGTGCCGGTCGATATGCAGGCCGTTCATGCGGGCGTCGTTGTAATAGGCTTCCACGAAGTCGAGTGCCGTTCGGTAGTAGCTCGCCTTGAGCGCCCGGAAGGTCTCCTTGGAGAACACCGTGCCGTCTGTGGCCAGCTTGCGATACAGCGCCTTGCAGATGTCGGTCGACATGCGCGACAGGCCCTTCTTGGCGTCATCGGCCGAAAGCGGCTGGTGCTTGTGGTCATAGGCGTCGGAAATCTCGACCTGGCAGACCGCGCGCGGGGCGAGGTTGCGCCAGGCCTCCGACAGGGTGCCGATCTCGAGCCCCCAGTCAGACGGGATGCGCATTGCCGGCAGGATGGACGTGCGCATGGCGAACTCGCCGGCGAGCGGATAGCGGAACGAACGCAGATAATCGAGATAGTCGCGCTCGCCGATGGTCTTGCGCATCGCCTCGAGCAGCGGCGCGACCAGAAGCCGGCTGACCCGGCCGTTCATCTTGCCGTCGGCGGTGCGCGGATAGTAGCCCTTGCAGAACTGGTAGGCGAATTCGGGGTTGGCGACCGGGTAGACCAGGCGGGCCAGCATGTCTTTCGAATAGGTCAGGATGTCGCAATCGTGCAGGGCGATCACGTCGCTTTCGGCGCGCGCCAGCGTGTAGCCGATGCAGTACCACACATTGCGGCCCTTGCCCGGTTCGGTCGGCGACAGGCCGGCCTGCGAAAGGCGTTCGTCGATGGCGCGCAGGCGCGGCCCGTCGTTCCACAACACCGAATGGGGCAGTTCCAGCCGGTCGAAGAATTTGCGCGCGGCCTTGTATTCCTTCTTGGTCGCGCGATCGAGCCCGATCACCACATGATGGACGAACTTGACGGTGTTGAGCTCATCGAGAATGGCGGGCAGGGCCGGGCCTTCAAGCTCGGAATAGAGCGAGGGCAGGATCAGCGTCACCTTCTGGCGGCCGGTGATCGTGATCAGCTCCCGCTCGATATCCTCAAGGCTGCGCGTGCGCAGATTGTGCAGCGTGGCGACAGCGCCGTTCTGGTGAAAATCGGCCATAAAGTGCGTCCTCGGGAGCTTTTCGGGTTCGATTTCAGTCTAGCGTCAGGCAGGTACCTTGCCTTGCGTCAGGTCAACCATGGGGCGATGCGGCCAGAAACGACAGCACAGCCGTGTTCCAGCCGGCAGGACCGGGTTGGGCGGTGCGGGTGATGGTGCCGTCCTCTTCGCCGGCCAGGGGTGGCAGCGACGTGCCGTGCGGGTTTTTGATGATGAAAGCGCGGTCGGCCGCCTCCAGCATCTCGATGTCGTTGGGCGCGTCGCCCAGCGCGACGGTGAAGGGTCGGTCATTGTCAAACATGTCGGCGATGATCTCGGTCATGCGTTGCGCCTTGGTGCCGCCGAACGACAGCGTCAGAAAGCGCCCGCCGGACCGGGCCTTGACGCCCAAGGCGGCCAGCGCGTCGATGAACCGTGCCTTGTCTTCTCCGGCGCCCGACCAGAGCCCCGGCTCGGAAAAGCGGCGGTCCGCGGCGAACCGCGCGGCCTCTTCGGGCAGGCCGGTGGCGCCCATGATGCCGGTCACGCCCATGTCGCCGAAGCCGGAGAAATCGCGGCGCAGCGCTTGCGGCACGCGGTCGAGTGCGGCCCGCAGGTCCGCATAGCGGCTCTCCGCTTTATCCGCCTGCGCGCCTTGGGCAGGCAGGGTGCCGGCGCCGTTCTCGACGATCGCCGGACAATGGGAAAAGCCAAGCTCCGCGCGCAGCGGCGCGATCTCGGCGGCGGTCTTGGAAGAAGCCAGGATGAGCGGCGTGCGGCGTTCCCTGAGCGCGGCCAGCGCCGGTTCGGCCGGCCGCCAATCATAGCTCTCATGGTCGAGCAGCGTGCCGTCCAGATCGGAAAAGACGATGAGCGGACGGTGGGACGCGGCGGACATGGTGGTGAAAAAGCCGAACAATGTGACAGGGATGCGACAGAGCCAACACCGATTGTCCGCCGCCGGCATCGCCAAGCCACGCCGCCGCCGGCCATGCTTGTGCAGGCCGTCCGCGCGGCCTAGGGACAAACCAGTTCTTCACCGGTCGCGTGCATCCATGTCCGTCGTTCTTGAAAATGTGCACAAGAGCTTCGGCACCGACCGGGCCGTGGCCGGTGTCGATGCGGTGATCGCGACCGGCGAATTCTTTTGCGTCCTGGGCGCGTCGGGTTGCGGCAAGTCGACCCTTTTGCGGTTGATCGCCGGGCTGGAAACGGCCGATGCGGGCACGATCCGGCTTGGCGGCGACACGGTGTCCGGCCCGGGCCGGCATGTGTCGCCCGAAGATCGCCGCACCGGTTTCGTTTTCCAGTCCTATGCGCTGTGGCCGCATCTGTCGGTGCGCGACAATGTCGCTTTCCCCGGCGAGGCGCAGGGCCTTGGCAAGGCCGAGGCGCGCCGGCAGGCGATGGCGCATCTGGAAACGGTCTCGCTCACCGATTTTGCCGACCGCAAACCGGCGGCGCTGTCGGGCGGGCAACGCCAGCGCGTGGCGCTGGCGCGGTGTCTTGCCGGCGGCGCGACGACCATCCTGATGGACGAACCCCTCGCCAATCTCGATCCGCATCTGCGCGCGGTGATGGAGGAGGAGCTGACGCGCTTCCACCGCGCCTCGGGCGTCACCACCATCTACATCACCCACGACCAGCGCGAGGCGATGGCCGTCGCCGACCGGCTGGCGGTGATGGAAAAGGGCCGCTTTTTGCAGGTCGGCACGCCGCGCGAGATTTACGAACGGCCGGCGAACGCGGCGGTGGCGCGCTTCATCGGGCGCGGGACGCTGGTACAGGCGACCGTCGAAGGGGGCCGCGCCACGGTGAACGGGCATGATGTCGCGATCGAAGGCGATGCCATCGACGGGCCGGCGACCGCCTTCATCCGTCCCGAACAGGTCAACCTCGGCGATGCCGGCGGCATGGAAGGCCGTATCGGCACGGCGCTCTATCGCGGCGGGCACTGGGAGGCGACGGTTCTGGTGCCGGGGATCGACGCGCCGGTTCAGGCGACGAGCACGATGCCTCTTGCCGCTGGCGAACCGGTGCGCGTGGCGTTCGAAAGAGCGTGGGTGCTGCCGGGCTAAATCCGCCAGGGCACGACGCCGGGCGGCAGGCGCTTGCCGAAACGGTCGAGAGCGATCATCAACGCCACCGTCGCCACCACCGTGACCGCCGACATGGCCGCGGCCAGCGTCGTGTAGCCGCCATCCTCGTAATTGTAGATCGTCGTGCCGATGGTCTCGTTGCCGGTCGACCACAAAAGCGCCGAGACGGTGATCTCATTGTAGGCGGTGAGAAACACGAGGATCGCACCGGAGGCGGCGGCGGGTGCGATCAGCGGCGCGAAGATGCGGCGCATCCGCATGAAAAAGCGGGCGCCTGAAATGCGCGCCGCCTCGTCGAGAGCCGGGTCGAGTTGGGCGCAAGCTGCCGTCACCGGCTTGAGCGCGATCGACAGGAAGGCACACACATAGGCCAGGCCAATGATGATCAGCGTGTTGTAGATCGACACATTGATGACCGGGATCGGCCGGATGAAGGCAAGGATGAAGGCGATCGAGATGACAAGGCCCGGAATGGCATAGGTCGTCTCGGCGAGGGTTGCGAGCGCGGTGCCGGCGCGCCGGTAGCCCTTTTGCCGCGCATTGAGGAAATGGCCGACGGCCATGGCGATGGCTGCGAGCGTCAGCCCGGCCATGCCGGCGACCAGCGTCGAATTGGCAAAGGCCCGGAGCGTGACCTGCTGGCGGAACAGCACTTCGGCGAAATTGTCGACGGTGATCGTCGTCAGGTTGAACGGCACGCCATAGGTCGGGATCAGCGCCGTGGTCGTCAGCGCGATCACCGGCAGGACGAGCGTTGCGGCGATCAGAAGGCCGAGCAGCGCTTCGACCAGTGGGCGCCGCGCGCCGAGCCGGATTGCGAGCGGCGGCTGGGGTGGACCGATCAACGGACTGCGGGTGCGCGCCAGAAGGATCATCTGGAAGGCGATGACCGCGATGGCGATGGCGGCCAGAAGGGCGGCAATGGCGGCGACCGAGGTCAGCACATCGGGCCCGAAACTGGCGAGCCGCTGCCACAGCAGCACCGGCAGCGTGGTGTAGCGCGCTGGAATGCCGAGCAGGGCCGGAATGCCGAAATTCCCGAGCGCCGAGACGAAGGCCAGCGCGAAAGCCGAGATCAGGATCGGCGCAAGCAGCGGCAGCACGATGCGGCGCAGGACGGCGAGCGGCCGTGCGCCCGCGATCCGTGCCGCCTCGATCATCTCGCGCGGCAGGGATCGCAGCGCGGCGAGCACGACCAGGAAGACGAGCGGCATGTGCTGGATCGACAGGAGCGCGATCACGCCCCCACGCGAATAGAGCGGATGGGTGGAACCGGGCTCGGGCGCGATGCCGAGCACCTGCAAAAGCGGGCTCGACGGCCCCATCGCCTGGATCCATGCGATGGCCGTCACATGGGGCGGCACCATCATCGGGATCAGGAGCAGGAAGGTGAAGATGCCCTTGGCGCGCACGTCCGTCAGCCCGATGACGAGCGCGATCATCGTGCCGAGGACCAGCGCGATCAGGCCGGAGAAGAAGGCGCTGTCGAGCGAATTGACCAGCGCGCGCGGCACCGAACGGCTGTCCAGCGCATCGAGGATGGGCTGGAGCGTGAGGACGCCGTCCATCGTCAGCCCGGCGCGCGCCAGAAGCGCCAGCGGCATGACGAACAGGACAAGGGCGATCGCTATGATGATGGCGAGGGTCAGCCCCTCGCCATCGGGTCTTGGCAGTGTGCGTTCGTTCAAGGGTCAGCCGCCGAAAATATCGACGAACTGTTCCTTGTTTGCGGCATCGTTTTCAAGGGCTGCGGCCGGATCGAACTCCATCAGCGTGATCTGGTCGCGGGCCGGAAAGCCTTCCGGTGGCGCAATGTCCGGATGGGCGGCCAGATAGCCCTGGTCGGCGGCGAGCTGCTGGCCTTCGGGCGACAGCAGGAAGTCGACAAAGGCTTTGGCCGCTTCCGGGTTCTGCGCGGTCGACAGGATGGCCACCGGCTCGGTGACGGCAGAAACGCCTTCTTCTGGGAAGACGAATTCGACGGGCGCGCCGTTGGCCTTTTCGCGGATCGGCAGGAAATCGACGACGAAACCGTAGAGCTTTTCGCCGCCGGCGATCGCGCGGTAGGTGCCGCCATTGCCGCCCTGCGGGTTGGCGCCCTGGTCGGCCAGACCCTCATAATAGGCCCAGCCGAGATCGGGATTGGCGGTCAGCGCGGCCATGTGGATGGTCGCCGCGCCCGAAGTCAGCGGCGAGGGCATGGCGATCCTGTCTTTCGCCGCTTCGCCGAGCAGGTCCTGATAGGAGGTGGGGACCATCTCGGCGGCGGTGTTGTAGACGATGCCGGTGGTGATCAGCTTGGTGGAGAAATAGAATTTCTCGCCGTCCATGATCGCCGGATCGTAGGCGGAAATGTCGGCATCGGCATGGGCCATCAACCGGCCGTCGGCCTTCAGCCCTTCCATGGTGACCATGTCGGCGATCAAGAGCAGGTCGGGCTGCGGGGCACCGGCCTCGAATTCGGCGGCCAGCTTGGCCATCACCTTGGTGGTTCCGTCGCGAATCCACTCGACTTCCACGTCGGGGTACCTGGCGGTGAAGGCATCCACCGTTTCCTGGGCGTCCTCATTGGGCTGCGAGGTGTAGAGCACCAGCTTGCCCGAGGCGGCAAAGGCCGGGCCGGCGAGCATGGTGGTGATGGCAAGGGCGGACAAAAACGTGCGCATGGGTGGGTCCTCTCATGGGTGGGAGACAGACGGCGGCTAGCAACCCAATGTGACAGGCTCTTAAAACATGAGTTGGAAAGAGAGTTTTCCCGGTGGGGACACATGGCTGAGCCGGTGCCTGCCCGACCGGTTTCAGCCTGTGACCAAGTGCACAGGCCGCCCGTGGGCGGGGCGCTAGCTTTGAATGGACGGCGCATCGGACGCGCCGACCCGCACAGAGGAGACTGCCATGACCCGTTTCGCACACCATGTCGCGCTTGCGGCCACCGCCGCGCTGATCGCAACCACCGCCACCACCGCCGGCCATGCCGGCATGAAGCGCCACGGCATTTCGGCTGCCGGCGGCATGCAGTTGGCTGCCAATGCAGGACGCGGATCGACCGCTGACGGCTATCCGACGCCGGGCCGCGCGTTCGAGGCCTGCGGCGGCGCGGGCAATGTGTTCGTCATGTATGATGAACTGCCCGACGGTACCCGCACCAACCATTCCTATCATTGCGTCGACGAATAGGGGCGATGGGGCGCGGGAGCGGCCGGCATGTCGCGCCGGCCGCTCCTGTCAAAGGACTGCAGCTCGCGAGCGTGCGATGACCTGAAAAGTGGTGCTGCTAGTGAGATTTGAACTCACGGCCTCTCCCTTACCAAGGGAGTGCTCTACCCCTGAGCTATAGCAGCATTGGCGGTGGTGTCCGCGACGGGCGGCTTGTGCCACAGCCCATTTCGCATATCAAGGCGTCAATTGCCGGCGTCGAACCATATCGACCGTAGTATGATGCGGACATAAGGTGCCGTTTGGCGCACAACGCTTCCGGGCACGGCATTGGTGCGCGGGGCCAGCGCCGATGCCACCTGTGATCGGTGGTGGCGGGGTGAGGCATGGCCGGGCAGCCGGCGGTGAGGAGGCAAAGGCCGATGGCACAGAGCGAGAGCGGCAAGGCGCGGCAGGAACGGCTGGCGGCGGAACTGCGCGCCAATCTGCAAAAGCGCAAGGCCCAGGCCCGCGCCCGCCGTGCCGGCGACGCCGATTCCCGCGATGAAGGCATCGCGGCGGCCAAGGATGCCAGACCCGGCGACGGTGTTGATGACGACAAATAGGCGGGCACTGATGCTGCCTTTGCGGAGGCCGGCGTTTCCGATGGGTGACGGCCCGCGGAGGTTGGGCGCGAGCCGCAACGTGCCGACCCGCGCGCTCAGGCACCGGACCGACCCGGCCTGCGAAACATTCACCCCGGCGCGCCGACCAGCGGTTCGCCCATCAGTTCCTCGACAAACAGGCTGATCAGTTGCGGGCGTCCGCTGACGCCGGCCTTGCGGTAGATGGCGGCAAGCTGCGCCTTGACGGTGCCCTCGCGGGTTTGGCGGACCGAGGCGATTTCGCCAATGCCCAGCCCCTTGATGGCCAAAAGCGCCACATCGCGCTCGGAGACGGTCAGTTCCCAAGCCGCGAAATGGTCGTCGAGAAGCGCCTGGAACGCGCCGCTGGCCGCCTGCAGGCGGGCTTCCACGTGCCGGTTGCGGGTCAGCAGCGCGCGGAATTGCCGGAACGTCATCGCAAGGCTCAAGACCAGCGCCAGAACGATGAGGTATTCGAGCGTGTCGCTCTCGCGAACATTGAAACGCTGTTCGAGTTGAAGGATGTCCATCCCTGCGTCATAGACGAGAAAGACCGCGCAAACGGCCTGCAATGCGAGCAAGGCAAGCAGCCCTCCACGTGATTGGAATGGTTCGAGCATGGCGGTCCCCATCTGTCCGGCATGGCGCGGTCACCCGCGCTTTTGTTCTTATAGGCCGGACGTGGCGCAGGGCGCCACGTCCGCATAGGTTCAGTCGTCGTCGCCGTCTTCGTCCTCATCGTCGGCATCCTCGGCCTCGATCTCGAGCACGGCGCCGGTTGCGGCATCGATCTCCAGTTCGAACGGGGCGCCGCCGGCGGTCAGTTCGACCTCCAGATAGCCGTCCTCATCGGTCTCCACCTCGGTCATCGTGTAGCCGAGTTCGGACAATCTGGCGCCGATCGCCGCTTCGTCGATGCCGATCGTATCGCCGACGGCGATGCCGTCCAGATCGGCCGATGTTTCGCTGGCGGCATAGCCGATGGCGGCAACGCCCAGGATGGCGGGCAGGGCGAGCGCGGCTGCAAGTGTGGTGCGCTTCATGATGGTACTCCATTTGCTTGTGTCTGCGTTTGGGCCGAACCCGTTTCGGGCCGGCTGTGTCCCACTTGAGCGCCCGGCCCGCCGCGCGCCATCGGCCAAACGCTTATCAACCGGCGCCTATATCGTTGGTTTAGGCCGGGTTTAGCGTGTTTGCCGGGGATGACGGGCGTGGTGGGGCGTTCGCCGGTGGGGTGGCCGCGCGCCGCTTGCCTTGAACCGGCCCCGATCATCGTCTAGACGGCGCCGATGCCGCGGACCGGCGGGTTCCGGCGCAGGGGCGCACGCAGCAAGGGGACCAGTTTCCAGATGGACAGCATTCGCATCGTCGGCGGCCACGAACTGAACGGCACCATTCCGATTTCGGGCGCCAAGAACGCGGCACTGCCGCTGATGATCGCCTCGCTTCTGACCGACGACACGCTGACGCTGGAAAACGTGCCGCATCTGGCCGATGTCGAACAACTGATCCGCATCCTGAGCAATCACGGCGTCGATTACGCGGTGAAGGGCAGGCGCCGCGCCGAAGGACAGGGCTATGCCCGCACGATCGATTTCACCGCGCGCGACATTGTCGATATCACCGCGCCCTATGAACTTGTCTCGAAGATGCGTGCCAGCTTCTGGGTGATCGGCCCGCTGCTGGCGCGGATGGGCGAGGCGCGCGTGTCGCTGCCCGGCGGCTGCGCCATCGGCACGCGGCCGGTCGATCTGTTCATCGAGGTGCTCGAGGCGCTGGGCGCGCAGATCGAGATCGAAAACGGCTATGTGCATGCAACTGCCGGCGGCGGGCTGACCGGCGGCCATTACCGGTTCCCCAAGGTTTCGGTCGGCGCGACCCATGTGGCGCTGATGGCCGCTTCGCTCGCCAAGGGCCAGACGGTGATCGACAATGCGGCGTGCGAGCCGGAAGTGGTATGCCTTGCCGAATGCCTGAACGCGATGGGCGCGAAGATCGCCGGCGCCGGCACCCGCACCATCACCATCGATGGCGTCACCTCGCTGTCGGGTGCGCGCCACCGGGTGATTTCCGACCGGATCGAAACGGGCACCTATGCGATGGCTGTCGGCATGACCGGCGGCGATGTGTTGCTCAAGGGGGCGGAAGCCAAAAGCTGGCAGGCGGCGATCGACGTTCTGGGTGAAGCCGGCATCGACATCACGCCGCAGGAGGATGGCTTGCGCGTCTACCGCAACGGCAACGGGCTGCGGGCGGCGGACATCACGACCGAGCCTTTTCCCGGCTTTCCGACCGACCTGCAGGCGCAGTTCATGGGTCTGATGACCAAGGCGAGCGGCACGGCGCACATCACCGAGACGATCTTTGAAAACCGGTTCATGCATGTCCAGGAACTGGCGCGGCTCGGCGCCGACATTGCGCTGAGCGGCCAGACCGCGACGGTGACCGGCGTTCCGGTGCTCAAGGGCGCGCCGGTGATGGCGACCGATCTGCGCGCCTCGGTGTCGCTGGTGATTGCCGGTCTCGTCGCCGAGGGCGAAACCCAGGTCAACCGGGTCTATCATCTTGACCGTGGTTTCGAGCGCCTGGAGGAGAAGCTGGGCGCTTGCGGCGCGGAAATCGCCCGCGTTTCAGGCTGAATACGCCGCCGCTCCTGTTGCACCGCGAAAGCGAAAGGCGTAGCAGTCGATCCAACCCTTTCCCCGACCCCGCAGGCGCGTGACGGACCGATGGACGGCTTGAAACTGATGGCGCTGGATGCGTCCGATCTGACGGTGATCTCCGCGCAGATGCAGGACGCGATCACCAAGCCCGATCTGATCGACTATGCACCGGCCGCCAAACGGCTGACCATCATCGCCAACCGGTTCGCATGGGATGCCGAAAAGGTCGGCGGCGCGCAAACCCACGAACGGCGCAAGACCGCGCTGTCGTTTGCCCGCGTCGCTGGCGTGAAGACGATCGGCGTAAGGCGCGGCGATGACGGCCAGGCGCTGTCGCTGCTGGCGGTCCGGTTTCATCCCGGCGACGCGCCGGCCGGCACGATCGAACTGGTTTTCGCCGATGATGCGGCGATCCGGCTCGACGTCGAGGTGATCGAAGTGCAGATGGCCGATCTGGGCGCGGCGTGGGAGACGCGTTTCAAGCCCCGCCATCCGGCCGGCTGACAACAGGACCGTTCGCCGTGCCGCATTTTCTTGACAGCGCAGACCGCGATTTTGACGCCCGTTTCGGCGCCTTTCTGGGGCTGAAACGGGAGGTGTCGGCCGATGTCGAGGCGACGGTGCGCGCGATCATCGACGATGTGCGCGAAAATGGTGACGAAGCGCTCGCGCGGCTGACGAAAAGGTTCGACCGGCTCGATTTCGATGCGGTGCCAATGCGTGTCGGCGCGGACGAGGTGGCCGAAGCCGCTGCCGGGATCGACGCCGACACGATGGCCGCGCTCAAACTGGCGCGCGACCGCATCCGGTCGCACCATGAACGGCAGATGCCCAAGGACGACATCTATGAGGATGCGATCGGCGTGACGCTGGGCAGCCGCTGGACCGCGATCCAGGCGGTGGGGCTTTATGTGCCCGGCGGCACGGCGGCCTATCCCTCGTCCGTCCTGATGAATGCCGTGCCGGCGGTCGTCGCCGGCGTGGGGCGCATCGTCATGGTCGTGCCGTCGCCCGATGGCGTGCTCAACCCGCTGGTGCTGGCGGCCGCCGATCTGGCGGGCGTCACCGAGATCTACCGGATCGGCGGGGCGCAGGCCGTTGCCGCGCTGGCCCATGGCACCGAGACGATTGCGCCCGTCGCCAAAGTCGTCGGCCCGGGCAATGCCTATGTCGCCGCGGCCAAGCGGGCCGTCTTCGGCACGGTCGGCATCGACATGATCGCCGGACCGTCCGAAGTGCTGGTCGTCGCCGATGGCGACAATGATCCCGACTGGATCGCCGCCGACCTTCTGGCCCAGGCCGAGCATGACGCAAACGCGCAATCGATCCTGATCACCGACGATGCCGAATTCGCCGATGCGGTGGCCGGCGCGGTGGAGCGGCAATTGACGATGTTGCCGCGCGGCGCGACGGCGGCGGCGAGCTGGCGCGATTTCGGCGGCATCGTCATCGTCGACGACATACATTCGGACGAGGCGCTTTCGCTGATCGACCGCATCGCCGCCGAACATCTGGAGCTGGCCTGCGAGAACGCCGACGATCTTTCGAACCGCGTCACCAATGCGGGCGCGATCTTCGTCGGCCGGCACACGCCCGAAGTGATTGGCGACTATGTGGGCGGCTCCAACCATGTGCTGCCGACGGCGCGGTCTGCGCGCTTTTCCTCGGGGCTGTCGGTGCTCGACTTCGTCAAGCGCACATCGGTGCTCAAGCTTGGCCCCGACCAGTTGCGCGCGCTCGGTCCCTCCGCGATCCGCCTCGCCGAGGCCGAGGGGCTTTCGGCCCATGCGCGCTCGGTCGCCATCCGCATGAACCCGGGAGGGTCCGATGGCGGATGAGGCCGAATTCGGACCGGACGACCGGCTGAGCGACCTGACGCTGGACGATTCCATCGGCCGTTCGACGCCTGATGTGGAGCATGAGCGCGCCGTTGCCATCTTCGACCTTATCGAGGAGAACCGGTTCAAGCCGGTCGGCGACGAGGGTGCCGGGCCCTATGCGCTGCATCTGTCGGTGATCGAGGGCAAGCTGGTCTTCGCCGTCAGGCGCGAGGGCGGCGAGGAGGTCGCCACCCACATCCTGTCGCTCGGCCCGTTCCGCAAGATCGTCAAGGACTATTACATGATCTGCGAGAGCTATTACGAGGCGATCAAGAGCGCGACGACGAGCCAGATCGAGACGATCGACATGGCTCGGCGCGGTGTACACAATGACGGCTCGGAAACGCTGATGGACCGGCTCGACGGCAAGATCGCCATCGATTTCGACACGGCCCGGCGCCTGTTCACGCTGGTTTGCGTGCTGCACTGGAAGGGCTGAGGGCGCAGTTCTCCGTCATCTGATCACGTGGGCATGGGCGCCGAGCCCGTTCCGATGCGTGCAAGAACCAGCCGCGCGATCACAAAGGCGATCACGCCGCACAACGCGATCGCGCCAACCATCGGCAGGGCCGTGCCGTCGAAAAACGGGGCGGCCAGCATGATCATCACGCCGCCGGCCACCATTTGCAGCGTGCCGCCGAGCGACGAGGCAAGGCCGGCGATCTCGCCATGATCGTCGAGCGCCATCACCATGGTAGACGGGATCACCAGACCCATGAAGGCGTTGGCGCAAAACAGCATGCCGACCAGCAGCGCGAGCGAGACATGGCCGGCCAACACGATGATAAAGAGGATCACCGTGGTGGCGGCGAAGCCGGCGGTCGCCAGCGCCACCATGCGCGCCATGCCGATGCGGGCGCCGAGCGGCGCGGCCAGTTGCGAGGCGGCGAAAAAGCCGATGGCGTTGACGGCAAAGGCCAGGCTGAAGCCGACTTCGGTCAGGCCGAACTGGCCGGTATAGACGAAGGCGGCGCTGGCGATGAAGACGAAGAAGCTCGCCATGCCGAAGCCACCGATGAAGGTCAGTCCCATGAAGGTGGTGTCGGTCAGGAGCGTGCGTGCGCCGGCGAGCAGCGATTTGACGTTCACGGGCACGCGCTGTTCCGGCTTGAGCGTCTCGTCGAGCACGAAGCGTGTCATCAGAAGGCTGACCACGGCCGCCGCGCACAGAACGAGGAAGATCATCCGCCAGCCGGAGACCAGGATCAAAAGGCTGCCGGCGAGCGGCGCCAGCATCGGCGACACCGAAATCACCAGCATGATCGCCGCCATCAGGCGTGTTGCCGCCTCTCCTGTGTGCAGGTCGCGGATGATGGCGCGCGGTACCACCATGACGACCGCGCCACCCATGCCCTGCAAAAAGCGTGATGCGGTCAGCCATTCGACCGAGGGCGAAACCATGCAACCGACCGAACCGGCAATGAAGATCAACAGCCCCGCGTAAAGCGGCGGCTTGCGGCCGGCCTGGTCGGCCCACGGGCCGTAGACGAGCTGCGAGACGCCGAATGCGATGAAAAACGCGGTGAGCGTTGTCTGCGTCGCGGCGACCGACGAGCCCAGATCATCGGCGATCGCCGGCAGGGCCGGCAGATACATGTCGATGGCGAATGGGCCGACGGCGGCCAAAAGCCCGAGCACGAGCGCGATTCTGAGCATGCCGTGCTCCTTCAAGCAGATGCAAAAGGTGGCCAAAGAGGATGGGCGTGGGGCCAAACGGCCGCTGCGATGCCGGTTCTAGTCCTGCGCCACGGGCAGTGCAAAGGAAATCGCCGTCTTTGCGCCAGGCTCCTGCCAACACACAGTGCAAGCCGCACCTGACCCCGCGTTTGCTGGCTGCAAAAGCCGGCGGCCGTTCGCCGGGCGGCGAGATCCGGTAGCCGAGGATTGACGCTCGGGCGACCACGCCCGGTGGTCAGTCGGCCAGGGCCCGGATCAGATGATCGAGCACGGCCTCGGACACCGCAAGCGGCGTCCGCCCGCCAAACGCCGAGCGCTGATCCAGCGTCAGCGACGACAGGCCGTGCAGCGTTGCCCAGACCCAGAGCGCCATTTCGCTCGTGTCGCCGGGTCTGACCTTCCCCAGCCGCTGTCCGGCCTCAAGGGTGGCGGCCAGGCTTGCAAGCGTCGCCCGGCCGGCCTGGTTGGCGTCGCTTGTGCCGGCTTCGGAATCTGCCTTCGATCTTGGAATGTGCATGAGGGCGTAAAGGCCGGGCCGTTCCCGGGCAAAGGCGATATAGGCCGCAAACCCTGCCTTCACCCTGCCGCTCCAGTCGGATCGGGTTAGCGTGTGCTGACCGCCCGCGTCGGCGATGTTCGTGCGCAACTTGCCAAACCCCGCGGCGACCACCGCATCGAGCAGGGCATCCTTGCTGGCAAAGTGCATGTAGGGCGCGTTGTGGCTGACACCCAACTGCCCGGCGATCTTGCGCAGGCTGAGTTTGGACACGCCATCGGTCTCGACGCAATCGATCGCCGCATCGATCAGCTTCGCGCGCAGATCGCCATGGTGATAGGCGGCTTTCTCAACGGTCATATTGACAGTGTCCATATATATGATATTGACACTGTCAATAAACAGCCATCCGCCATCGCGTTCAAGGGGTTTGCCATGCGCCCGTCGACGACACGCTCGATCCTGCGTTATCTCCACCTGGCCGCCGGGGTCGCCATTGCCGCCTTCATCTATTCGCCGACGCTGCAATCAATCGTCGCGTTCGAAGCCGTGCTTCGCTTTGTCGTGATCCCGGCCATCGGCATTTCGGGCCTTTTGATGTGGAAGCCGAAGCTGCTGCGCCGCCGGGCCGGTTGATGGCGGCCGGTGACGCCGGAGGCAGGTCCCGGTCAGCCTCCGCCTTTTCCGCCGGCAAAGGCCAGCAGCCGTTCGCCGCGGGGCGAGAGCCGGTATCCGACCGCCATGCTTTCGGTCAGGCCGCGCTCCTTCAGGCGGCGGACATGGCGTTTGAAGGGCAGCTTGTCCATGCCGATCTCGGCGGCCAGTTCGACCGCCGGCCGCTCCGGCCGGCGCTTGATCAGCGAGAGCGTGACCAGCGATGATTGCGGGATTTTGGCGCGGGCGTCCATGTGTGCGAGCTCGTCGAGCAAAGCCGCGCAGGCATGGTCCGGCATCTCGTCATCGTCGCGCAACGCCACACGCGCATCGGCGCCCCGATAGCGCAGCGCGATGCGGTAGAGGTTCCGGTCCGGCCCGGTGGGAAGATCGGCCTTGAGGGCATCGACGGACGGATAGCCGGCCTTCCCGGCGTCCTCGTCTGTCAGGGTGTCGGCATCGACGGCGGAAACATCGTTGATCGCCAATTCACCGACCGCGGTCCGCAGGCGGCCGCCCGCCCTAACGGTCGGCCGTTTCCAACTCCGGAACGCACAATCGACCTCGCCGGTGACGATACGGTCCAGCACATCGCGCTTGATCAGCATGCGGACATGGTAGGTCGCTGAAACACCGGCCGGCAAGCGCCTTGCCAGCGCGACCAACAGGTGGGGACTACCGGGCAGCGCCGACCGGGGAACGCCAGTCATTCTTGAGCCGCAACTGTTTGGGCGTGGTTCCGAACCGGCGTTTGAACTGGGCGATGAAGTGCGAGGTGCTGCGATAGCCGGCATCGAGCCCGATTTCGGTGACCGATGTTTCGGTCTCCAGAACCGCCTGCCGGGCGCGTTCGAGGCGATCGGCGGCCAGCCACTGGCTGGGCGGCTGGCCGAACTGGCGTTTGAATTCGCGGTTGAACGCGGAGACCGAGCGCCCCGAAAGCCGGGCGAACTGCGCGACCGTCAGCTTGCTCGCGTCGTGCTCGCGCAGCAGGTGGCGAATGTTGCGACGGCCGGAACCGGCAATGTTCTCGTCCAGAAAGGCGGCAAGGCGCGCCGGCCTGTCCAATGCCGCGATCAGGTGCAACAGCTCGGTCAGCTTGATCCGCAGCAACGGGCCATTGTCCGGCAAGCCCCGATAGACGCCGTGCAGCGCCTGCATGAACGCCGTCAGGCTGTCCTGCGCGCCGATCTTGTAGGCACCGGCGGTCGCCGGCCGATCCGACGCGCGGGCAAAGCCCTGCCGGCGAAATCCGGCGATGGTCGGACCGTCGAAGAAAAACAGGAACGCCTCGAGCGGGCCGGCATTGGCGGTAAAGTCCGAAACCATGAATGTCCGGCGCGAAAGCAGGATCATTTCACCGGCCCTGATGATGATCTCCCGGCCATCGGGAGCAAGGAAGGTCTCTGTGCCGCGCATCACAAAGCAAAGGCACGGCAGGTCGTTATAGAACTCCAAACCAAGATGGCCGGTCTTCAGAAGCTTGTGAAATATGGCGGCTTGGCCCGCCTGCATGACCAGATGTGCGTCGTCGAACGTATGCAGGTCGTGCGGAATGACCAGGCAGTTTTCCAGGCCTGCCGCCAATCGCCGTCCGTTGAACATCTGCCGCGCCGCCATTGAATGCTCCGCCTTGATGTGCGCGCCGGCGCGGTGCGTCCGGGTTGGACCGCCGCGCCTCTTCCGCCAGTTTGAGGCCCTGCCCATGTCCTACCGCCTGACCAGCTCGCTGACCGCTTTGATCTTCCTGGCGCTGTGCCTTGTGCTGATCTTCGTGCCGCAACTCATCTACTGGCTGTTCGGGCTTGCCGGCAACACGGTCAGCGATTTCCTGGCCAAGCGGGCAGCGTTCCTGTTTCTGGGGCTGGCGGTGCTGTGTTTTGCCGCCCGCAACACGCACAGCACAGAGGTGCGCGGCGTGGTCTCACTGGCCGTCCTGGCAAGCATGGGCAGCATGGCGCTGCTCGGCATGCTCGAATTGTGGCGCGGTCATGCCGGCCCGGGCATCCTGGTCGCGATCGCCGCCGAGGTCGCCTTGTGCGCGGCCCATGGCCGGTTCGCGGTCGTCCGTCGCGATCATGCCGACGGGGATCGGCGCGCAGCCGACTGAAACGCCGGGCGTTTGCCCCTTCAAAGCCGCTGTTCAAACCCCCATCTTTGCGCTAAAGACCCGCCCATCCGGGCGGCTGGGTTCCGGCGCTAGCCGGGACATTTCCCTCCAGCCCCATCAACAGGGATCGAACAGGATCGCATGGCGAAAGAAGAACTTTTGGAGTTTCCCGGTGTCGTTACGGAGCTTTTGCCCAACGCCACCTTCCGCGTACAGTTGGAAAACGAACACGAAATCATCGCGCACACCGCCGGCAAGATGCGCAAGAACCGCATTCGCGTTCTGACCGGCGACAAGGTGCTTGTCGAAATGACGCCCTATGACCTAACCAAGGGCCGCATCACCTACCGCTTCAAGTAACAAGACCTGCCATGAATGCGCCGCAGACACTGGTTCTGGCCTCGGGCTCGCCGCGGCGCGTGGAACTTCTGGCCCAGGCCGGCATCGAGCCGGACCGGCTGCTGCCGGCCAACATCGACGAAACGCCCTTCAAGTCCGAGCACCCGCGTTCGCTCGCCCGCCGTCTTTCGGGCGAAAAGGCCGAGCGCGCGCGCGCCATTGTCGATGACGAGCGTGCTGCTCTGCCCGAGGACGAGCGCGGCGCGGCGCCCCATGTCATCGCCGCCGACACGGTGGTCGCGGTCGGCAGCCAGATCATGCCCAAGGCCGAATTGCTGGACGAGGCCTCGCAATGCCTGCGCATGCTGTCGGGCCGGGCGCACCGCGTCTACACCGGGCTGGCGCTGGTCTCGCCCAAGGGCCAGTTGCGCCAGCGCGTCGTTGAAACCAGAGTGCGCTTCAAGCGGCTGACCCGGGAGGAGCTTGAGAGCTATCTGGCGTCGGGCGAATGGAAGGGCAAGGCGGGAGGCTATGCCATCCAGGGCTTCGCCGGCACGTTCGTCGTCAAGCTGGTCGGCTCGTACACCAATGTGGTCGGCCTGCCGCTCGCCGAAACGGTGGCGCTTCTGACCGGTGAGGGCTACCGGGTGCATTTCAACTGGCTGTCGGGGGGCGTCTGAACGATGCCGGCGACGGTCGAGCCGCTGCGCCCGAAGCGCAAATGCCCCGAATGCGGCAAGCCGTCGGCGCGCGAAACCTATCCGTTCTGCTCGACGCGCTGCAAGAATATCGACCTCAACCGCTGGCTGTCGGGCGCCTATGTGATCCCCGGGCGCGACGATGAGGACGACGATGTGCCGTCCGGATCGCCCGATCCGCAGCCGTAAACGGTTTTTTCGCTGATCGACGCTAGGTTCGGCCCCTGATCTGGGGACGGGTTCATGCGCTTTGCGATCATCGGCACGGGGTTCGTTGCCGACTACTATTTGACAACACTCGCCAACCATCCCGGCCTCGAACTGGCCGGCGTGTGGGATCGCGACACTGAACGTCTGGGACAGTTCTGCGCCCATTGGAATGTCACCGCCTATGACTCGCAGGAGGCACTTTTGGCGGACGACACGGTTCAGGCCGTCGCCGTTCTCACCGACCCCGAAAGCCATTTCGAGATCGGCATGGCGGTGCTCGGCGCGGGCAAGCATCTTTACAGCGAAAAGCCGCTGGCGATGGCGTTCGATGATGCGCGGGCACTGGTCGATGCGGCCGGGAAGGCAGAACTGGTCCTGGCCGGGGCGCCGGCCAATGCCCGGTCCGACGCCTTCGCGCTGACGCGCGCAACGCTCGAGGATGGCGCGATCGGCGCGCCGAAGCTTGTCTATGCCGAGATGGAGGACGGGCCGGTGTTCCGCCTCAACTGGCGTGACTGGCGCTCGGTCTCCGGTGCGCGCTGGCCGGGCGCGCACGAGTTCCGCATCGGCTGCACGCTGGAACATGCGGGCTATGCGCTGACCTGGCTGATCGGCCTGTTCGGCCCGGTGCGGCGCATCACGGGCCAGTCCAGCACCTTCTTTTTCGACAAGGGCGCCGACATTCCGCCCCATGAGATGGCGCCGGATTTCTCCTGCGCGCTGTTGGAATTCGACAACGGCGTGATGGCGCGGCTGACCTCGGGCCTCAGCGCGCCGCGCGACCGGGCGCTGACGGTCATGGGCGAGCACGGGACACTGACGGTCGCCGACCTGTGGGACAATCGCGCGGCGGTCCATCTTGAGAAAGCCGGTCAAAAGGCGGCGCTTGGCCACCGGGTCGCGCGGCGGCTGGAAACACGGCTTGGCCGCACATTGCCGCTGCGCCTGCCCGCCGGGCGAAAGCTGCCCTATGATGGACCGGCGAAGCGCGCCCATCTGCCGGCCTATCCCTCGCAGATCGATTTTTGCGCGGGGATCGCGGCGATCGCCGCTTGCATCGCCAATGAGGGGGAGGGGCGCCAACGGCTTGCCGCCGAGGCGCTGCATGTCACAGAGGCGGCGCTGGCACTGAACAGGATGACCGATCATGGCGGCCGCTATGCGATGCAGAGCACGCTCTGATCGTGCCCCCGCGTTGCGGTTGCCCGCGCTTTCAACTACATAGCGCCATTGCCAGTCGGCCGGGCAGCCGCGGCGGGCCAATGCCGAAAGGCGGCCGTCGAGGAAAGTCCGGGCTCCATGGAGCAACGGTGCCGGATAACGTCCGGCGGGGGCGACCCCAGGGAAAGTGCCACAGAAAGCAAACCGCCCTCGCGCCGTGCTTTGCGCGCCTGCTGGGGTAAGGGTGAAAGGGTGGGGTAAGAGCCCACCGCATGGCCGGTAACGGTCATGGCAGGGTAAACCCCACCGGGAGCAAGACCGAATAGGGACGGCGCGGGCCTCGGCCCGGTGGCTCCGCACCAGTCGTCCGGGTGGGTTGCACGAGGCGGTCAGCAATGGCCGTCCCAGATGAATGGCTGCCGGGCCGCCTTGCGGCTCACAGAACCCGGCTTACAGGCCGGCTGGCAATTTTTCCCGGCTCCGGCACTTGGCCGCCTTCCGGGCTTCAACCAATCCTTAAGGTTAACCGTGGATAAACGGTGTGGTTGTGCCGATGCGTCGTTTTGCGCGGCGCCAAACCCCTTCTGGGTTGCTTGATCCCGTTGACGCCCATGCCAGCCCATGTTACCCCAATCAGCGACGGCGTATTCGTCCCTTCAGCGTTTTGTGATGCGGCATGCGGCCCATGCCCGGCGGTTCCGGGTGTGCGCGAGCGCGATGGTGCATTGCGGCAAAAGATGCGGCGGGAGGGTGCCGTTGCAGCGGCCGGACGGGCCGCCGCCGGCGGATCGGGATCCGCAGTGAAGGGGACAGGTTTGGCAATGGCTCTTGGCAGGGCTCCTGGCCGGACGGGAACAGCGGGTGTCGTGCGTGGAGCGGTTTCTGTCGAACGCGGTGAACCGGATCGATGCGAAGGGGCGGGTGTCCGTTCCGGCGCATTTCCGCTCCGTGTTGCAGGCCAAGGGATTGACGGATTTGTACGCGTTGCAATCGATCGACATGGCGGCGATAGATGCGGGCGGCATGGACCTTCTGGAACGGTTCGAACAGCGGCTGGCGGACGACGATCCGTTCATGCGCGCCTCCGACGACATGTCCTTTTACTGTCACGGGGATGGCGCGTTCCTGAAGCTGGACGGCACGGGCCGGATCACGGTGACCGATTTCATCCGCGAGCATACGGGCATTTCGGACGAGGTTCATTTCGTCGGTCGCGGCCAGTTCTTCCAGATGTGGTCGCCCGAGCGCTTCGCCGAGCACCGCAGAACCGTGCGCGCGCGGCTTCTGGCGCAGCGCGAAGCACAGGCCGGGACGCACACATCGTGAGCGCCGATGCGCCGCACATTCCCGTCATGCTGGCCGAGGTTATCGCCGCGCTGCGTCCGGCGCCGGGCGACCTCGTCGCCGATGGCACGTTTGGCGCGGGCGGTTATTGCCGCGCGATCCTCGATACCGGCGCCAACGTGATCGCGTTCGACCGCGATCCCGATGCGATTGCCGCCGGCATGGTGCTCGCTGGCGACAGCGGCGGCCGGTTGCGGCTGGTCGAAGCGCCGTTTTCAACCATTGCCGACCATGTCGCGCCCGCTTCACTCGACGGGCTGGTGCTCGATGTCGGCGTGTCGTCCATGCAGCTCGATCAGGCCCGGCGCGGCTTCTCGTTCCGCCAGGACGGGCCGCTCGACATGCGCATGGCGCAATCGGGGCCGAGCGCTGCCGACATCGTCAACGGTCTCGGCGTCAAGGACTTGATCCGCATCATCGGCATTCTGGGCGAGGAGCGCAACGCGCCGAAGATCGCCCATGCCATCGTCCGCGCGCGGGACGACGGGCCGTTCTCGACCACCGCCCAGCTTGCCGCGCTGATCGAGCGCGTGCAGCCGCGCAAGGCCAAAGACACGATCCATCCGGCGACGCGCACGTTCCAGGGCCTGCGCATCTTCGTCAATGACGAGTTGCGGGAACTGGCGCGGGCGCTGTTCGCCGCCGAGATCTGCCTGAAACCGGGCGGGCGGCTGGTCGTCGTCAGCTTCCATTCGCTGGAAGACAGGATCGTCAAGCGCTTCATCGCCGACCGGGCCAGTCAGGCGTCCGGCTCGCGCCATCTGCCAGCGGCCACGCCGCGCCCGCTGACATTCAAGGTCGCTGGCAAGGCGATGATGGCCGCATCGGCGGCCGAAATCGAAGCCAACCCGCGCGCGCGCTCTGCCAAGCTGCGCGCGGCCACCCGCACCGAGGCCAAGGCGCGTGCTGCCGACATGGCGATCTTGGGCTTGCCTGACCTGCCATGGCCCGCCATCGGCGAACAGGGAGAGCGCCCGGCATGATGCGCCTTTTGAACATCGCGCTCGTGGCGCTGGTGATCGCGACCGCCACCTGGACCTATTCGGTCAAGCACGAATCCGAGCAGCGGCTGGCCGAAATCCGCAAGCTCGAACGGCTGATCGCGCTAGAACGCGAGACCATCGATCTTTTGCACGCCGACTGGGCGCACCTGAGCCACCCGCAGCGCCTGCAGGTTCTGGCCGAACGCTATGCCGAGGAATTGGGGCTTGAGACACCGGAGGCCAACCAGTTCATCACCGCCTCCGAACTGCCCGGTCCGCCGCAATTCGATCCCGGCGATGCGGTTGGCGACATCATTGCCGGCGAGCCCGACGATGCGCTGACGACCGGCTCGATCGGCGGGGGAGAGTCACGATGGCCCTGACGCGACCCCGATTGCGGTTCGGCGGCTTCGGCAATGCCGCGGCGCGTCCGCCGCTGCGGCGCAGCGAGGCGCTCTTGCGCATGGGGCGCGGCCGGCTTGGCATCGCCATTGCCTGTTTCGTCGCCGTCTACGCCGTGATTGGCGGCCGGCTCGTCCAGTACGGGCTGACCGATCTGGACCAGGCGCGCCACTATGGCGTCAATGACCGCATCCTCGCCGCGCGGCCCGACCTGATCGACCGGCGCGGCAAGCTGATGGCCACCGACATTCGCGTGCCCGCGCTCTATGGCGAGCCGCGCCGGGTCATCGATCCCGACGAGGCGGTCGAGGCGCTTTCCAGCGTGCTGCCCGATGTCGACTATCAGGACTGGCACCGCAAACTGTCCTCCGGTGCCGGCTTCGTCTGGCTGCGCCGCGAGATCACGCCCAAACAGCAGGCCGACGTCATGGCGCTCGGCATTCCGGGTATCGGCTTTCGGAACGAAACGCGGCGCTTCTACCCCGGCGGGCCGACCGCCTCGCACATTGTCGGCCTTGTCAATATCGACAATGCCGGCACGGCGGGCATGGAGAAATATGTCGATGACCAGGGGCTTGGGACCTTGCAGGAACTGGGGCTCGACCAGTCCGATGCGCTGGAGCCGGTGCGGCTTTCGGTTGATGCGGGCGTCCAGCATGTCCTGCGCGACGAACTGGTGCAGGCGATGCAGCGTTACCAGGCGATCGCGGCGGGCGGGGTGATCCTCAACGCCAAGACCGGCGAAGTGGTCGCGATGGTCTCGCTGCCGGACTATGATCCCAACAATCCGTTCAACGCGCTCGACAAGGACCGGCTGAACCGCATGTCGGCGGGCACGTTCGAGATGGGCTCGACCTTCAAGGCGTTCACCATCGCCATGGCGCTCGACAGCGGCCGGGTCAATCTGCAAAGCCGGTTCGACGCGCGCCAGCCAATCCGCTACGGCCGCTTCACCATCAATGATTTCCACGCCAAGCGGCGCATCCTGTCGGTGCCCGAAACCTTCATCTATTCGTCCAACATCGCCACCGCCAAGATGGCCGAAGTGGTGGGCATTGACGGGCACCGGGCGTTTCTCGCCCGGCTCGGCCTTCTCGACCGCATGGACACGCAATTGCCGGAAGTGGCCCGGCCGACCGAACCGTCCGAATGGAAGCAGCTCAACTCGATCACCATCTCGTTCGGCCATGGCGTGTCGACGACACCGTTGCAGACCGCTGTTGCCGCCGCTGCGCTCGTCAATGGCGGCAAGCTGATCCCGCCCAGTTTCCTGCCCCGGTCGCAGGCCCAGGCCAACGCGGTCGCCGGCCAGGTGATCAAGCCCGAGACCAGCGCGATGATGCGCTATCTGTTCCGCCTGAATGTCGAAAACGGGTCGGGCCGCCGCGCCGAGGTGGACGGTTTTTTCGTCGGCGGCAAGACGGGAACCGCCGAAAAGGTCGTCAATGGCCGCTATTCGGGCGACCACCGGTTCAACGCCTTCCTCGCCGCCGTACCGATGGACGATCCGGAATATGTGGTGCTGGTGATCATCGATGAACCCAAGCCCGAGGAAGGCCAGCAAAGCGCGACGGCCGGCCTCAATGCGGCGCCGACCGTCGGCCGGGTGATCCGGCGCACGGTGCCGCTTCTGGGGCTGACGCCGCGCTACGAGGCCGATCGCGACGCCTTGCTTGTGTCGTATTAGACGCTAACAAGGAGCCCGATTCTGACGGAACGGCATATGAGATTCTCCGCCCTGAGCGACCTGATCGGCCTTGCCCCGGATGCCCTGCCCGAGGGCGCCTTTTCAGGCGTGACGGCGGATTCGCGCGTCGTTGCGGCGGGTGATCTGTTTGTCGCCGTGCCCGGCGCGAAAACCGATGGCGCATCCTTTGCCGCCGATGCGGCCGCCAGGGGCGCGGTTGCCGTTCTCGCCGGTGATGACGCCGCGGTTGCGGTGGATGTGCCGATAATCCGCGCCGCCGATCCGCGCCGCGCGCTGGCATTGGTCGCTGCCAAACTGCACGGGCCGCAGCCCGAAACCATGGTCGCGGTGACCGGCACGGCGGGCAAGACCTCGGTGGCCGCCTTCACGCGGCAGATCTTCGCCGCCGCGGGCCTGAAGGCCGCGGCCATCGGCACGACGGGCGTCATCGCGCCGGGTGTTGCCGTAGAGGGCGCGCTGACGACGCCCGATCCGGTCAAGCTGCACGGCATTCTCGCCGAGCTGTCAGCCGCGGGCATCACTCATGGCGCGATGGAGGCCTCCAGCCACGGGATAGACCAGCGCCGCCTCGACGGTGTTCATCTCGCCGCCGCCGGTTTTACCAATCTGGGCCGCGATCATCTCGACTATCATCCCGACATTGAGAGCTATTTCGCCTCCAAGATGCGTCTGTTCGACACGTTGCTCGGCGCCGGCAAGCCGGCGGTGATCTTTGCCGACGATGCGTGGTCGGCGCGCGCGATCGGTGCGGCGAAAGCGGCTGGCTGCGATGTTCACACCGTTGGGCGCAAGGGCGACTTCATCGCGCTCAAGCGGGTCGAGCATGAGCGCCACAGGCAGGTGCTCGAACTTGTCCATGCCGGCGCGACGCGCCGCATCGTGCTGCCGCTCGCCGGCGATTTCCAGGTCGCCAACGCGCTGGTCTCGGCCGGGCTGGCGATTGCCGCCGGTGTCGCGCCGGACATTGCGTTTTCAGCGCTTGAACATCTTGAAGGCGCGCCCGGCCGGCTCGAGCTTGTCGGCACGGCGAAGAACGGCGCCGTCGTCTATGTCGACTATGCGCACAAGCCCGAAGCGCTCGAACAGGTTTTGCTATCGGTGCGACCGTTCACGACCGGCAAGGTGGCGGTGGTGTTCGGCTGCGGCGGCGACCGCGATCCGGGCAAGCGGCCGATGATGGGCGAGATCGCCGCGCGGCTGGCCGATCTGGTCTATGTCACCGATGACAATCCGCGCTCCGAAGACCCGGCAACGGTTCGCGCGGCGATCATGGAAGCGGCGCCCGGCGCGACCGAGATCGGCGACCGGCGCGAGGCGATCCGCACCGCCGTGGCCGCGCTTTCAACCGGCGACACGCTGGTGGTGGCTGGCAAGGGCCACGAGACCGGCCAGACCGCCGGCGGCGTGACGCGCCCGTTTTCCGATCATGACGAGGCGCGCGCTGCCTTGTCAGAGGTCGCCGCATGAGCGCGGACACCCAGACAAGCCCGCTCTGGACCGGCCAAGACATGCTGGACGCGATGGATGGCCGGCCCGTGAACGGCGTTGCCGATGCGGTCACGGGTATCTCCATCGACACGCGCACATTGCAGCCGGGCGATGCTTTTTTCGCCATCCAGGGCGATGTCCATGACGGCCATGCCTTTGCCTCCAAGGCGGTCGCGGCCGGCGCGTCGTGCCTTGTTGTCCAGGAGGGCAAACTTGCCGCGCTTGGCGGGGTGACGTTGCCGCTTGTGGTCGTTCCCGATGTGCTGGATGGGTTGAGCCTGCTTGGCCGGGCGGCGCGGGCGCGCACCAAGGCGCGGATCATCGCGGTGACCGGTTCGGCCGGCAAGACGACCACCAAGGACGCGCTGCGCCACGTGCTCGGCCGCTGCGGGAAAGTGCACGCCTCGGTTGCCTCCTACAACAATCATTGGGGCGTGCCGCTCACATTGGCCAGGATGCCGGCCGATGCCGACCATGGCGTCTTCGAGATCGGCATGAACCATGCGGGAGAGATCACGCCGCTGGTCAAGCTGGTGCGGCCGCATATCGGCATGATCACGCTGATCGCCGCGGCCCATCTGGGCAATTTCAAGAATCTCGACGGTATCGCGCACGCCAAGGCGGAGATCTTTTCGGGCGTGGTGCGCGGCGGCACCGCGCTGATCAACCGCGACGACAAGCGCTTCAAGCTCTTGGCTGATCTCGCCGGACAGGCGGGGATCAACAAGGTGATCGGCTACGGCGCCGACAAGAAAGCGGATGCGCGCCTGGTCAAGGCCAAATATCATGCCGACTGCTCCTGCGTGACGGCGATGCTGTTCGGCGAGGAGATTGCGTTCAAGGTCGGGTTGCCCGGCCGTCATGTGGTGCAGAACATGCTCGGTGTCCTGGCCGCGTGCCACCTGATGGGTGCGGACATGACGACGGTCGCCCATGCGCTGGCCGAGTTGCAGGCACCCGACGGCCGCGGACGGCAATATACGTTCGAGGCTGGCGAGGGGCCGTTCACGCTGATCGACGAGAGCTACAATGCCAATCCGGCATCGGTGGCCGCTGCGCTTGAGCTTCTGGCGGCGCTCGAGCCGAAACCGGGCGGGCGGCGGATCGCCGTGCTCGGCGACATGCTGGAGCTTGGCAGCCATTCGGCCCGCCTGCACAAGGGGCTTGCCGGCCCGGTGGGCAAGGCGGGCCTTGACCGGCTCTATCTGGCCGGCGACGAAATGCGCGCGCTGGCCGGGGCGGTCGGCGAGGACGGGCCGGTCACCGACCATTTCGACGATGTCGATACGCTTGGCGCCGCGCTCCGGCGCGACGTGTCGGCCGGCGATGTCGTCATGATCAAATCATCCAACGGGATCGGCTTTTCGCGGCTGGTGTCGATGTTCGAGAACGCCAAGCCGCGCGCCTGAGCCGGCAGGACATGAGGAAACGACCACATGCTTCACTGGCTGACGCAATTTTCCGATCAGGTCCAGTTCTTCAATCTGTTCCGCTACATCACCTTCCGCACCGGCGGGGCGCTTCTGACCGCCGCCTTCATCGTTTTCCTGCTCGGCCCGCGCATCATCGACGCGCTGCGCCTGCGCCAGGGCAAGGGCCAGCCGATCCGCGCCGACGGCCCGCAAACCCATTTCAAGAAGGCCGGCACACCGACCATGGGCGGGCTGATGATGCTGTTCGGCATCATCGGCGCGACGCTTTTGTGGGGTAATCTGACCAACCCTTACGTCTGGGTGGTTGTCGCGGTGACGCTCGGCTTCGGCGCGATCGGCTTTTACGACGATTATCTGAAGGTCACCAAACAGTCCGACAGGGGTTTTTCGGGCCGCGCCCGGCTGGCCATCGAGTTCGTGATCGCCGGGCTTGCCGCCTATGTGATCATGCGCGCGGGCGCAACGCCCTTTTCCTCGTCGCTGGCCTTTCCCTTCTTCAAGGATTTCCTGATCAATCTGGGTATCGTCTTCATCCCGTTTGCCGCCTTCGTGATGGTGTCGGCGGGCAATGCGGTCAATCTGACCGACGGGCTGGACGGGCTGGCGATCGTGCCGATCATGATCGCGGCATCCTCGTTCGGCGTCATCGCCTATCTGTCGGGAAACGCGATCTTCGCCGACTATCTGCAGATCCACTTCGTGCCCGGCACCGGCGAACTGGCGGTCATTCTGGGCGCGGTGATCGGCGCAGGGCTGGGCTTTTTGTGGTTCAACGCGCCGCCGGCGGCCATCTTCATGGGCGATACGGGCTCGCTGGCGCTGGGCGGGCTGATCGGCGCGGTCGCGGTCGCCACCAAGCACGAAATCGTCATGATCATCATTGGCGGGCTGTTTGTCCTCGAAGCCATGTCGGTGATCATCCAGGTCGCCTATTTCAAGATGACCGGGCGCCGCGTCTTCCTGATGGCACCCATCCACCACCATTTCGAAAAGCTCGGCTGGACCGAAAGCCAGGTGGTGATCCGCTTCTGGATCATCGCCGTCATCCTGGCGCTGGTCGGCCTGTCGACGCTCAAGCTCAGGTAGGCCGATGATCCCGGTGACCGCATATGAGGGCAGGCACTGCGCGCTGTTCGGGCTTGGCGGCTCGGGCATGGCAACAGTGCGGGCGCTCGTTGCGGGCGGGGCACAGGTCACCGCATGGGACGACAATCCCGAGACCGTGGCAAAAGCCGCGCAAGCGGGCGTTGCGACGGGCGATCTGGCGGCGGCCGACTGGTCGGCGTTCGACGCGCTGGTTCTGGCGCCGGGCGTGCCGCTGACCCATCCTGAACCGCACTGGACCGTGCACAAGGCCAAGGCTCATGCCGTCCCGGTGATCGGCGATGTCGAACTGTTCAGCCGGCAGCGCGACCGGATCGCGCCCGGCGCGCCGTTCGTCGCGATCACCGGCACCAACGGCAAGTCGACGACCACGGCTCTGATCGCCCATATATTGCGCCAAGCGGGTCGTGACGTGCAGATGGGCGGCAATATCGGCGTGCCGGTGCTCGACCTCGATCCGCCGGCGGCGACCCGCATTCACGTGGTCGAGGTCTCGTCCTACCAGATCGATCTGGCACCAGACCTCAATCCGGGCATCGGCATCCTTTTGAACCTGTCGCCCGACCATCTGGACCGGCACGGCTCGATGGAGAATTACGCGCTGGTCAAGAAGCAGCTTGTCAAGCACGCCGACAAAGCCATCATCGGCACGGACGATGCCTGGTGCGCGTCGATCGCCAACATTCTGGACAAGAGCGGGCAGGACGTGACGCGGATCAGCGTGGCGGCGGACCGCGATGCGGTCGATCTGTCGGGTGCGCCGGCGCTGCGCGGCGACCACAACCTGCAAAACGCGCTGGCCGCGCTGCATGCCTGCCGCATGCTCGGTCTGGACAATGAACAGATCATGGCCGGCATGGCCTCGTTCGGCGGGCTGGCGCACCGGATGCAGATCGTCGCGCAAAAAGGCAAGGTGCTGTTCGTCAATGATTCCAAGGCGACCAACGCCGATGCGGCGGCGCGGTCGCTCGCCAGTTTCGAGGCCATCCGCTGGATCGCCGGCGGGCTTGCCAAGGAGGGCGGCATCGCGCCGCTCGCGCCGCTCTTCGGCCGCATCGAAAAAGCCTATCTGATCGGCGATGCGGCGCCCGCCTTCGCCGCAACGCTCGGCGGGCACGTGCCGTTCGAGATCGCGGCGACCATTGATGTTGCCGTGCGCCATGCCGCCGCCGATGCGGCGCGCAGCGCGGCGCCCGAGCCGGTCGTGCTGCTGGCGCCGGCGGCGGCCAGTTTCGACCAGTTCGCCAATTTCGAAAAGCGTGGCAATGCGTTCACCGACGCCGTCGCCGCGCTTGAAACCGACGCGGCGCCGGCCCGGGCCGCGCAGGGAGGACAGTGATGCACCGACGCAGCGACAGACGGCCTGTCACCGAATGGTGGCGCACGGTGGACCGCTGGTTCCTGTTCTCGTTTTTCGTGCTGATCGCCTTTGGCATTGTCCTGTCATTTGCCGCCAGCCCCGATGTCGCCCGGCGCATCGGGCTTGACACGTTCCATTTCGTCGAGCGGCACGCCATGTTCATCGTCCCGGCCATTGCATTGATGGTCGGCATTTCCTTTCTTGACGACAGGCAGGTGCGCCGCATGGCCCTGCTTGTTCTGCTGGGGGCGGTGGCGCTGATGGTGGCGGCGCTGTTCTTCGGCTTCGAGGTGAAGGGATCGCGCCGCTGGATGCGCATCGCCGGCGTCTCGATCCAGCCGTCCGAGTTCATGAAACCGGCCTTCGTGATCATCTGCGCCTGGCTGTTCTCGGAGCATCTCAGGCGGCCCGATATTCCGGGAAACCTCTTGGCCGGCGTCCTGTTCGCGGCGATCGCCGCGCTTTTGGTCGCGCAGCCGGATCTCGGCCAGACCGTGCTGGTTGCCGCCACCTGGGGCGCGATGTTCTTCATGGCCGGCATGAGCTGGCTCTGGATCGTCGTGCTGGGCAGCATCGGCGTTCTGGGCCTTGCGGGCGCCTATCTGATGCTGCCGCATGTCGCGAGCCGGATCGACGGCTTCATCTCCGGCGCGGGCGACACGTTTCAGGTCGATACCGGTCGGGAGGCGATCGTGCGCGGCGGCTGGTTCGGCCAGGGGCCGGGCGAGGGGACGATCAAGCGCGTCCTGCCCGACAGCCATACCGACTTCGTCTTCGCGGTTCTGGCCGAGGAGTTCGGCATCCTTTTGTGCATGGTGCTGGTGGCGGTGTTTGCGCTGATCGTCCTGCGCGGCCTGTCGCGCTCGGTCCGTGAGGACGACCATTTCCGCCGGCTGGCCGTGGCGGGCCTGGTCACGCTGATCGGCCTGCAATCGATAATCAACATCATGGTCAACCTGCAATTGCTGCCGGCCAAGGGCATGACGCTGCCGTTCGTCTCCTATGGTGGCTCGTCCATGCTGGCGGTGGCGATCACCGCCGGCTTCGTGCTCGCCCTGACGCGTCGGCGGCCGGAGACGCGGTTCGGCCATGTGCGCTTTTCGGGCGACGGCGCGATGCAGGCCGCCGAATGAGCTATTCGCCCAACACCGCCTTGCGCAGGGCCGCGTTGGCGCGGGTCTGCCAGCCCTTGCCGTCCTTCTTCAGCGCCTCCAGCACATCGGGGTCGATCAGCATCGTCACCTGCTTCTTGCGCTTTTCGGGCGGCAAAGGCGGGCGTCCGGGACGGGCGCGTTTGAAATCGGCCTCGGTCCATTCCGGATTGTCCGGGTCGGACGCGGCAGCGGCCGAAATCCGTGCATCTTCCTCCGGTGTCGTGCTCTCGATGTCGGCTCTGATACGGGCGCGCAAAGCTGCGCGCGCGTCATCCAAAGTGGTGTCGTTCATAGTCAAGCCTTTCCTTCCTGGTCGCTCGGCGCAGCGATATCACGCGAATTCGGTCGCCATGCTCCACATAGACCAGCATATGCAATTGGTTGCCGATGAAACCCAGAGCGGCGCGGCGAACTTCGCCGTCTGCGGCTGCATCGGCGACATCAATCTCAAGAACGTTCTCGAACTCAAACCGTTCGGCATCGGCAAGGTCCACACGGTGCTTGGCCTTGTTTTTCCGCGCCTTGTCCGGGTCCCATTCAAACATTGAACGCCCATGTCCGGTCCAGTTAATATAACTATAAAAAACCGAACCGCAAGCGTTGCCAGCGGGGCGGGGGCATAGATGGCGGTGGTCGGCGGCACGGTCCTTTTGTCGGCGGGCGGCACGGGCGGGCACCTGTTTCCCGCAGAAGCGCTGGCGCATGAACTGATCGCGCGCGGCTGGTCGGTGCATCTTGCGACCGATGCGCGCGCGGAAAAATATGCCGGCCGGTTCCCCGGGCCGATGCATGTGATCCGCTCCGATACGCCGTCGGGCAAGAACCCGCTCAAGCTGATTGGCGCGGGACTGTCGCTGTTTGCCGGCATGCGGCAGTCGCGCCGCCTTCTGGCCGAACTCAAGCCCGGCGCGGTCGTCGGCTTTGGCGGCTATCCAACGGTGCCGCCCGTCTTTGTCGCCGCGGGCGGATTTCCGACCATGATCCACGAGCAGAATGCAGTGATGGGCCGGGCCAACAGACTGCTCGCCGGCCGGGTGACCGTGATCGCGGGCGGGTTCCTGAAAGCCGACGGCCCGATGGCCGACAAGATCGTCGTCACCGGCAATCCGGTGCGCCCGCCGGTCATCGAAGCGGCCAAAGCGCCCTATGATGCGCCGGGCGCAGACGGCCCGCTGCGGCTCGTCGTCTTTGGCGGCAGCCAGGGCGCGCGGTTCTTCTCCGAAGCAGTTCCCGCGGCGCTTGCCCTTCTTCCCGAGGGCCAGCGTGCGCGCATCGAGATCACGCAGCAGGCGCGGCCCGAGGATGAGCGCGAGGCCAGGTCAGCCTATGAGGCGCTGGGCGTGACGGCGGATGTGTCGCCTTTCTTCGCCGACCTGCCGTCCCGGATCGGCGCGGCACATCTGGTGATGGCGCGGTCGGGCGCGTCGACCGTCTCGGAGGTTGCTGCCATCGGCCGGCCGGCGATCTTCGTGCCCTATCCGCACGCGCTCGATCACGATCAGGCGGCCAACGCGCAGGCCCTGGCCGATGCGGGGGGGGCGCTGGTGCGCCGGCAGGAGACGCTGGCGCCGGACGCAATCGCCGGCCTTCTGGCTGAACTCTTCGGCGATCCGGCCAAGCTCTCAGGCATGGCGTCTCGGGCCAAGGCCGCCGGCCGGCCCGACGCCGCATCCTTGCTTGCCGATCTGACCGAGGCTATTGCGGAGGGTCAGTCGCCGGCCGGTTTTCGCGCCCGGCACGGGTGAGAGAAGACGGGAACAACGCTGATGAAAATGCCGCAGAATATCGGAACGGTACACTTTGTCGGCATCGGTGGCATCGGCATGAGCGGCATTGCCGAGGTGCTGCACAATCTGGGCTATTCGGTTCAGGGGTCCGATCAGGCCGACGGCGCCAACCAGCAGCGCCTGCGCGACAAGGGCATCAAGGTTTTTGTCGGCCATGACGCGGCCAATCTGGACGGCGCCGAAGTGGTCGTCGTCTCGACAGCCATCAAGCCCGACAATCCCGAACTGATCGCGGCCCGCGAGACATTGCTGCCGATCGTGCGTCGCGCCGAGATGCTGGCCGAGATCATGCGGTTCCGCAATGCGATCGCGATCGGCGGCACGCACGGCAAGACGACCACCACCTCCATGGTTGCCACCCTGCTCGACGCGGGCGGGCTCGACCCGACCGTCATCAATGGCGGCATCATCAATGCCTATGGCACCAATGCGCGCATGGGCGAGGGCGACTGGATGGTGGTCGAGGCGGACGAAAGCGACGGCACCTTCCTGAAACTGCCGGCCGATGTCGCGGTGATCACCAATATCGACCCGGAACACCTCGATTTCTACGGCACGTTCGATGCGGCCCGCGAGGCGTTCCGGCAATTCGTCGAGAATGTGCCGTTCTACGGTTTCGGCGTTTGCTGCATCGATCACCCCGAAGTGCAGGCGCTGGTTTCCCGCGTGACCGACCGGCGGCTTGTCACCTATGGCCGCAACCCGCAGGCCGATGTGCGTTTCACGCCGCGCGGCATGGATGGCGCGACTTCGCTGTTCGACGTGGAAATCCGCGACCGCAAGAGCGGCAAGACGATCGCGCTCGACGGTCTTCGCCTGCCCATGCCCGGCGCGCACAATGTCTCCAACGCCACCGCGGCCATCGCGGTCGCCCATGAACTCGGCCTGACGCCGGCGGCGATCAAGGAGGGGCTTTTGGCGTTCGGCGGCGTCAAGCGCCGCTTCACCCACACCGGCGACTGGAACGGCGTAAGAGTGTTCGACGATTACGGCCACCACCCGGTCGAGATCGAGGCGGTGCTGGAGGCGGCGCGGCAGGCGGCTGGCACGGGCCGCGTCATCGCCATCATGCAGCCGCACCGTTTTACGCGCCTGCGTGACCTGTTCGACGAGTTCGCCGCCTGTTTCAACCAGGCCGACACGGCGCTGGTCGCACCGGTCTATCCGGCCGGTGAGCAGCCCATTGACGGCGTTGGTTCCGGTGAGCTTGTCGGCCGCATGCGGGCCGGCGGGCATCGCGACGCCCGCACGATTGCCGGGCCCGAGGATGTGGCGCCGCTGATCCGCGCGGAAGCAAGGCCGGGCGACTACGTCCTCTTTCTGGGCGCCGGCAACATCACGCAATGGGCGCATGCGCTGCCGGGCGAACTGGCCGGTGAGGCGGCCGCATGAGCACGGTTGACGGAGACGCGCTTCTGGCGCGCCTGAAGCCGCTGATGCCCGATCTGCGCGGCCGGCTGAGGGCAAATGCGCCGATGAGTGAGATCACCTGGTTTCGCACGGGCGGGCCGGCCGCACTCCTGTTCCAACCGGCCGATGCGGATGATCTGGCGGCCTTTCTCGCCGCGCTGCCCGATGACGTCCCCGTTCTTGTGGTCGGCGTCGGCTCGAACCTTCTGGTGCGCGACGGCGGGATCAAAGGCGTCGTCATCCGCCTGTCGGCCAAGGGCTTTGGACAGATCGAAATTCTGGACGGCAACCAGATCAAGGCGGGAGCGGCGGTGCCCGACAAGCGCTTGGCGGCCGCCGCGCGCGATGCGGGCCTTGGCGGGTTTCACCACTATCACGGCATTCCCGGCTCGGTCGGCGGCGCGCTGCGCATGAATGCGGGCGCCAATGGCGTCGAGACGCGCGAACGGGTTGTCAAGGTTCGGGCAATCGACAGACAGGGCGACCGCCATGTGCTGACCGGTCAGGATATGGGCTATGCCTACCGCCATTCCTCGGCGCCCGCCGATCTGATTTTCACCGAAGCCGTGTTCGAAGGTTATGCCGAGGACAAGGCGGTGATCGCGAAAATGATGGACGAGGTGCAGACTCATCGCGAGACGGTGCAGCCGGTCAAGGAAAAGACCGGCGGATCGACCTTCAAGAACCCGCCCGGGACATCGGCCTGGAAGGAAGTGGACGCCGCCGGCTGCCGCGGGCTGACGATCGGCGGCGCGCAGATGTCGCCGATGCACTGCAACTTCATGATCAACACGGGCGCCGCCTCGAGCCACGATCTGGAGATGCTCGGCGAGACGGTGCGCACGCGCGTTCTCGACCATTCCGGCATCCGGCTCGAGTGGGAGATCAAGCGGATTGGCGAATTCGCCGATGGCGAGGAGCCGGTTCAGCCGTTTCTGGGCCGGTTGTTGTGATGAGTGCACTTTTGTTAGCGCGTCGGGAGGTTTTCCGATGGGCATGCTGATCGAGGGCCGGTGGGACGACGAAGCCGACCGGACGATGGTCGACGGGCGCTATATGCGCGCCGGCAGCACGTTCGACGGGCCGATCGATGCGGCGGTGACCGATGCCATCGCGGCGGGCGCGGGACGCCATGTTCTTGTCGCCTCCAACAGTTGCCCATGGTCGCACCGCACCACACTGGTGCGCGCCGTGACTGGCCTTGCGGACCGGTTGCCGCTGCACATTGCCGGCGGGCCGCGCGTCGAGGGCTACGGCCTCTTGGCCGAAGGCCCCTTGAATGCGGGCCGCGAAGCACCGCTGCGCCACATGCATCAACTCTACACATTGACCGACCCGGCCTATACCGGCCGCGTCACGGTGCCCGTCCTGTGGGACGCCAACGAAGAGCGCATTGTCAGCAATGATTCAGCGACGATCATGCGGGCGCTCGGGTCGATCGCGAGCGACGACGGTCTGGTGCTCGTGCCGGCGGGACTGGAGTCGGAGATCGACGCGCTGAACGAGACGATCCATCATGGTCTGGCGAACGCCGTCTATGAGGCGGGCAAGGCGCAGGCGCAGGACGCCTATGACGAGGCGGTCGGCCGGGTGTTTGCGACGCTTTCCATGCTGGACAAGCGTCTCACCGACCGGCGCTATCTGTTCGGTGACGCGCTGACGGAAACCGATCTGCGGCTCTTTGCAACGCTCGTCCGCTTCGATGCCGTCTATGCAACGCACTTCCGCTGCACGCGGCACCGGCTGACCGACTGCGCAAATCTGTGGCCCTATGCGCGCACGATCCATCATCTGCCGGGCGTCGCCGAGACGGTCGATTTCGACGCCATCCTTTATGGCTATTACGCCAATGACGGCGTGCACAATCCGTTCGGCATCGTCGCCGAGCGCCCGGCGGTCGATTGGTCCGCGCCGGCGCAGCGGCCGGCCGGTTCTTGACGCCTGCCCGAAAAGCGACCTTGGACGCCGCTTTTTGAAATCGACAAAATCGCCAAACGGCAGCCTGATGGGCTTGTGCGGATGCGCTGGCCCGCATGAGTTTTCGGGTGGCCTCATGAACATCGAACAGCCCTTTTCGTCGTCGAACCGCAAGATCGACCCGGCGCGCCGGCGCGCGACGCAATTGTTCAAGCCGGATGGCACGCCGCTCGATCCCGACCGTCTCGAAATCGGGCCGACCGATGTCGCCTTTGCCGAATGGGAGGCGCTGGGCATCACGCCGCCCAATGTCGCGCGCATGCGCCAGACGCGGCTCGACCGGACGGTCGCCGAGATCAACAAGCGCGGCTATGGCGGCTGCCTGATGTTCGATCCGCTGAACATCCGCTACGCCTCCGACAGTTCCAACATGCATGTGTGGATCCTGCACAATTGGGCGCGCGCCTGCTTTGTCGGCGCCGACGGCCACATGGTGGTCTGGGACTACAAGCGCTGCGAGCACCTGTCGGCGCATCTGCCGCTGGTCAACGAGGTGCGCGTCGGCGCCGGCATGTTCTATTTCGTCGCCGGCGACCAGGAGGACGCGATCGCCGCCGAATTCGCCGCCCAGATCGACGATCTGATGCGCAAGCACGGCCAGGGCTCGCGGCGGCTGGCGATCGACAAGATGGAGCTGCATGGCGCGCGCGCCCTGACCGCGCGAGGGCTGGAAATCGGTTCGGGCCAGCAGGTGATGGAGCATGCGCGGCTGATCAAGTCCGAGGACGAGATCAACGCCATGCGCTGCGCGATCGCCACCTGCGAGATCGCGATGGCCGAGATGGAAAAGGCGTGCGCGCCCGGCATTGCCGAGACCGAACTCTGGGCGATCCTGCATGCCGAGAACATCAAGCGCGGCGGCGAGTGGATCGAAACGCGGATTTTGAGTTCAGGCCCGCGCACCAATCCCTGGTTCCAGGAGGCGGGGCCGCGCCGCTTGCAGTCCGGCGATCTTCTGGCCTTCGACACCGACCTGATCGGTCCCTATGGCATGTGCTGCGACATGAGCCGGACCTGGTTTGTCGGCGATGGCGAGCCGACCGCCGAACAGTGCGACGCCTACCGGGTCGCCCATGACCACATGTTCGCCAACATGGAGCTCCTGAAACCGGGCGTGACGTTTTCCGAGCTGACCGCGCAATGCGTGCATCTTCCGGAGGATTACCGGGCGCAGCGCTATGGCGTCTTCATGCACGGGGTGGGCCTGTGCGACGAGTTTCCGTCGATCTATTACCCCGAAGACTTTGTCGAAGGCGCGTTCGACTATCCGCTGGAGCCCGGCATAGCGCTGTGCGTCGATGTCTATGCGGGCAAAGTCGGCGGCAGTTGTGGCGTGAAGCTTGAAGACCAGGTGCTGATCACCGAGACGGGGTTTGAGAATTTGTCGCGTTATGCCTTTGAGGAGAAGTTGTTGGGGTAGTGGGTTCCCCTTGGCCCCACCCTCTCGCGCTTCAAGCCAAACGATGGTGACAAACGTGTCAGTTCACCTGTGCTAGCAATGGCCGCACCAGTCAGGTGATCGGTGAGTTGCCCCATGCAGCAATTCGAAAAAGACATGCAATCCCCGCACCGCCTCCTGTTCGAGGAAGCGCGCGGCTTTCTTCTGGCCATTTATGGGATAGCGGAAACCCGCAAGCCGCGGATAACGACCTATTCCAATGTGAAAGGGGGCATATGCCACCTGAGAACGATGCCCCATGGCGTGGATATCGGATTTTTGAAGGGCGCCAGAATGGACGACAGGCACGGTCGTCTTTCGGGAGACGGAAAGGCCGTCCGGGTTCTGTCGCTTGAAACCTTCGAGCCCGCGACGGTCCGCTATTATGTCGAGCAGGCGATCGCCTTGAACGGGTGATCGCGCGGCGGCCGCCGGCAGACAGATCAGTTCACCGCGTCGGCGGCCTCTGCGTTGCGCCGAAGAAAAGCCGCTTCGTCGAAAACGTAGGGCTGTTCGTTCATATCGTGGCGCGAGAATTCGTGTTCATGACGATGCAGGATCGATTTGTACAGACTCAAACATGTCTTCAAAAATTCAACGCCGTCCGGTGTCAGCGAGTTCATCCGGGAAATGAAATATTGAAGGTCGTAAGACAGTTTTTGAAAGGCAAAGGATGTCCGGCCCGACAGGATCGCATGATCGCGCGAGTTTCCCGCTTCGGGCCATGCGAACAGCGCTTCGCAGATCAGCGCCAGCGTTGCCAGAGAATGAAAGCGCACGAAGACTTCCGAATCATTGTTGATCATATGATCATGGGTGTATTCGAGCGTCTCTCCGTTTGTGCAGCTCACGAATTTTGAACCGTCTGCGGAAATCTCATCGACAACCGAATGCACGGATTGATGAACGAATTCCTCAACGAAATGATAGGCAGACTGCTCCTCGCGCCAGTTCACGAAAACCGCTCTGCGGAGGTCGGGGTGATAGAAGGAATTCTTCGACAGGCTTTCAAAGAAAATCACGGTTTCGGTGTTGTGCAGGCAAAGCCGTAATGGCGGATTTGAGCCACTCTGCGCATCAAGGGCGTCGATGGCTTGCCGGATGACGCTTCGCCTATCCTGACCCCACCGCGGGGCCCTGACCGAGTCGAATGAGCCATCGACGAGCAGCCAGTATCGGACGGGATGCAACGGCGCGGCGCAATCGACCGGAACAACGCCCTTGCCCAACCTGTCGGCGACAGCCGCGGCCCGGTCGCCACGGGACACGATCTTGCCCCCCGTGGCAGCAGACTCAAGATTCGCCGACAGAAGGCGCGAAGGGCTTGACGTCACTTCACCATTGCCGGCGTGGGAAGCCCGAGCAGTTTGTCGAGATCCTTGAACACCTGCTCCAGTTCGGGCACCCAAATGCCGGTTTGTGCCCGGATTGCCTGGTGGCAGGCCTCAAAACCCTTGCCACGCAACATGTCGTCACTCAGCGATTGCTTCACCTCGTCCGGCAAATCGAACTTTGCTATTTCGGTCAGGTGAATTTCCAAAACATCTCTCTTCGATTCCATTCAAATTTCCTCCACTATTGCACTTTATATGCGCATCGATACAATATCACCAACATTCGATATTTCAAATGTATTCATTGCGTCCAACAAACGAACAAATCACCATTGAATTTCAAATCTTCTGGATGTCATCAAGCAGTCATGGATCCGGACGGCACTTGTAGATGCCAAGCTCCGCTTTGGGCCAAGCAGGATGCCAAGACGCGGATGAAATGATCCGCACCGGACCATCGGCCAATACATCAACTCTTCCCGACAGCGCCATTTTATGCTGCAATGCAGCATCACAAGCATAGCCGAGGGACGCGCGTCATGAACCAGGTTTATCGCCCCATCAAGATCGAGTTTCCGTCCGGGGACGTCTCGCAATGGTTCGAGCAGTGGAACTCGATGTTCACGGCAACCGGCAGCCAGGTCGGGCTGATCAATGTCAATTTCGGCCGGTCCAGCGCACCGGAAGTCGAGCAGGCGGTGCTTGACGAAGTGGGCTCCTACGGCAAGCAGCTGGGGCGGATGGGCGACGTGCTCATGGTGCTGCTCAAACACTTCAAGCCCGAACAGGAGCTGACCGAGGATGAGCGGCACGCGATCGAGGATTTGTCCGTCATGATGCGCGAGGTTGCCGCGGTGAAGGAACGCCACGACCGCACGCCGCTGCGGCTCTGAGAGCGTCCGCCGTCGGGCGGGCCGTTCTCGATCGCCATTGTAACGATCACAAGATCGGGCTTGGCAGGGCGCTTTGGCGGGCGTAGAGGCGGACGATGAGCACAGCATCGCACAGCCTTGGCTCGGCGCCCGCGCCGATGAGCTGGTCCGCCCATGGGCGGGCGACGCTGGCGCTCGGCGTGCCGCTGGTCGGATCGCAACTCGGCGGCATGGCGATGAACACGACCGACACGGTGATGCTGGGCTGGTATGGCGTCACCGAACTGGCCGCCGGCTCGATCGCAACGCAGCTCCTTTTCACCATCATGATGTTCGGCGCCGGCTTTGCCTATGCGGTGCTGCCGATGGCGGCCGCCGCCGAAGGGCAGGGCGACCACCGCCAGGTGCGGCGCTCGGTGCGCATGGGGCTGTGGGTCGGCGCGCTCTATTGCCTGGCCGTCATGCCCGTCCTGTGGTTCATCGAGCCGATCATGCTGGCACTCGGACAGGACGAGGCGGTCGCCGAACTGTCGCGCATCTATATGCGCATCGCGCAATGGTCGATGTTCCCGTTGCTCTTGTGGTGGACGCTGCGCGGCTTTCTGACGGTGATCGAGCGCACGCGGATCGTGTTCTGGGCGACAATGGCCGGCGTCGTGCTCAACGCGCTTTTGAACTGGGCGCTCATCTTCGGCAATTGGGGCGCGCCAGAACTGGGCATGCGGGGCGCGGCGATCGCAACGCTCGCCACCAACCTTCTGATCTTCGGGCTGCTGGTCGCTTATGCGACGCTCAATGAGCGGGCGCGGCCCTATGAGATGTTCGTGCGCTTTTGGCGGCCGGACTGGCCGGCCTTTGGAGAGGTGTTCCGCATCGGCCTGCCGATCGGCATGATGATCACCGCCGAGACGGGTCTTTTCATCTTCTCCTCGCTCTTCATGGGCTGGATCAGCGTCGTCGCACTCGCCGCGCACGGCATCGCGCTGCAACTGGCATCGCTCGCCTTCATGGTGCCGATGGGCATGGCGCAGGCGGCGACCGCGCGGGTTGGCCACTATCACGGCCGCGGCGATCCGGTCGGGCTGGACCGGGCCGCCAAGACCGTCATGGCCATGTGTCTGGCCTTTGCGGCGACAAGCGCGGTGCTGTTCTTTGCGATCCCCGAAACACTGATCGCGCTGTTTCTGGACGAGACCAACCCGGACACGGCGGCGGTGCTTGCCTATGCGGTGCCGCTTCTGATCGTCGGCGCATGCTTCCAGCTCGTCGACAGTGCCCAAGCAATTGCCGCCGCGCTTTTGCGCGGGCTCAAGGATACGCGCGTGCCGATGATCATCGCGGTCTTTGCCTATTGGCCGGTCGGCCTGTTCCTGGGCTGGCTTCTGGCCTTCCCGCTGGGGCTCGGTGGCATCGGCGTCTGGATCGGCATGGCGCTCGGTCTGCTGGTCGCCGCGATCCTGCTCAGCCACCGATTTTTCGCGCTGCGGCCCAATATCGGCCCTTGACGGCGGGCACCCGGCGGTCCCGCACCATTCCAGCGTGCGTCAAGTTTCGCAGCCTATGATTGCGCCGTCCGGTGCCGTGCGCCGGCCGTGCGCGCAACACCGGAGAGACCATGACCAAGAAACATGTCGCCGTCCTGATGGGTGGATTTTCCTCCGAACGGCCGGTGAGCCTGAGTTCGGGGACCGAATGCGCGGACGAACTGGAACGCGTCGGCTATCGCGTCACCCGGGTCGATGTGACGCGTGACATCGCCCGGACGCTGGCCGATCTGAGGCCGGACGTCGCCTTCAACGCGCTGCATGGCCCGTTCGGCGAGGATGGCACGATCCAGGGCATCCTCGAATTTCTCGAGATTCCGTATACCCATTCCGGCGTTCTGGCGACGGCCGTCGCCATGGACAAGGACATGTCCAAGCGGCTGGCGAAGACCCACGGCATTCCGGTCGCCGAATCCAAGGTCATGGACCGGCACGATTTTACCTCCAAGCACCCGATGCAGCCGCCCTATGTGGTCAAGCCGGTGGCCGAGGGGTCGAGCTTCGGCGTCGTCATCGTCAAGGCAGACCAGGCGCATCCGCCGCAGGTCATCACGTCCGATGAATGGGCCTATGGCGACCGGGTGATGGTCGAGCGCTACATCCACGGGCGCGAGCTGACATGCGCGGTGATGGGCGATGTGGCGCTTGGGGTGACCGAAATCATTCCGGTTGGCCACCAGTTCTACGACTATGATTCAAAATATGTTTCAGGTGGTTCAAAACATGTCTGCCCGGCTGAAATTTCACCAAATATTTACCAAACGATAACGAAACTGGCGCTCAAAGCACATCAGGCGTTCGGGTGCCGGGGCGTGACGCGTTCGGATTTTCGCTACGATGACCGGTTCTCCGAGGACGGGGAGCTGATCTGGCTGGAAATCAACACGCAACCAGGGATGACCGCGACCTCGCTGGTTCCGGAAATCGCCCTTCATGCCGGTCATGCGTTTGGTGAATTGCTTGAGTGGATGGTGGAGGACGCAACTTGCATGCGTTGACGTCAGATCGGAACGGAGCGGGAGCCGGCGCGGCTTCGGCAAGGTGCGCGTCACGCGCCCGGGTGCTGCCGCGCGCGCTGCGCCGGCCGGTCCGGTTCGCCCGGCGTCTGGTTTCCGGCGATGTCTCCGTGCCGCCGCGCACAGAAACCATGCTGTTCGGCGCGGTGATCGGCGGCGCAATCCTCTACGGTTCGGTTCTTGGCGGCCAGTTCGGCCGGACGGTTGAGCAGGCGACTGCCGCCATGGGTTTTGCCGTCGAAGAGATCGAGCTTTCAGGCAACACCTACACGCCGGTCGATGATGTCTTCGCCGCGCTCGGGCTTGATGGCAGGCGCTCCCTGGTCTCGATCGAGCCGGTCGCCGCCCGCGCATCGCTCACAGACTTGCCATGGATCGCCAGCGCGCGCATCGCCAAGGTCTATCCCTCCAAGCTGGTCGTCGAGGTCGGTGAACGCGCGCCGTTTGCCGTCTGGCAGACCGGCGAAGCGCTGTCCGTGATCGAGCTGGACGGCACGGTGATCGGCGGTTACGCCGCCCATCCGCGCCTTGCCGCGCTGCCGCTTCTGGTCGGCAAGGGCGCCGCTGAAACAGGCGCCGGTTTTGTCGCCACCGTGCAGCAATATCCGGCGGTTGCCGATCGCGTGCGCGCGCACATCCGCGTCGGCCAGCGTCGCTGGGACTTGCGATTGGACAATGGCATCACGATCCGCCTGCCGGAGACGGGCGTCGAACGGGCGCTTGAACGTTTGGTGACGATGCAGGACGAACTCGATGTGTTCGGCCGCGATCTTGCCGCCATCGACATGCGGTTCGAGGACCGGACGTTGTTCGCGCTGACCGGCAATGCGCTTGATGCGCGAAAGGCGCTGATCGAGGCGCGCGAAGACGCACGTGAACGGACAAGGCGGGGGAACCGCATCTGATGGCGCCCACCCGCACGCCAGAAGCACCCAAGCGCAGCCGCCGCATGGCGACGGTCACCGTGCTTGATCTGGGCAGCACCAAGACGGTCTGCATGATCGCGAAGATGATGCCGTCCGAGACGGGCCGCTTTCTGTCCGGCCGGACCCACCAGGGCGAGGTGATCGGCATCGGTCATACGCGATCGCTCGGCATCAAGTCGGGCGTTCTCGTCGATCTGGACGCGGCCGAGCGGGCGATCCGCCATGCCGTGGAGGCAGCCGAGCGGATGGCCGGCGTCACCGTCGATTCGATGATCGTCAATCTGAGCGCGGGTCGGCCGAAATCGTCGATCTGCACGGCGACGCTGCCGCTCAGGGACAAGCCGGTTTCGGCGCGCGAGATCGAGCAGGTGCTGCGCGCGGCGATCGCCCGGGCGGCGCGCGTCGACCGCCATGTCGTCCACCTTCTGCCGATCGACCACATGCTCGATGGCGAGCGCGGCATTGTCGACCCGCGTGGCATGATCGGCAGCGAGCTGGCGCTGAACATGCACCTTCTGTCGGCCGATGCCGCGCCGGTGCGCAATCTCGAACTGGCGATCAACCGCGCCCACCTGACGATCGAAACGCTTGTTTCGACGCCCTATGCGAGCGGCCTGGCGACACTGGTTGACGACGAACTCGAACTGGGCTGCGCCTGTGTCGACATGGGCGGTGGCACCACGTCCATCGCGATCTTTTCGGAGCGCCGCTTCGTGCATGCCGAGACGATCCCGCTGGGTGGACATCACGTCACGATGGACATTGCACGCGGGCTCAATTGCCGGCTTGAGGATGCCGAGCGGCTCAAGGTCATGCAGGGGTCGGTGATCGCGACGTCGGTCGATGACCGCGACATCATCCAGGTGCCGGCGATGGGCGAGGATGGCGATGATGGCGGGCACCAGATCCCGCGCAGCCTTTTGAACCGCATCATCGCCGCGCGTGTCGAGGAGACGCTGGAAATGCTGCGCGAGCGCATCAATGCCTCGGGCTATTCGTCGGTCGTTGGCAAGCGGGTCGTCTTGACGGGCGGGGCGGCGCAACTGGGCGGGCTCGCCGACATGGCGCGCCGGACGCTTGGCCGCAATGTGCGGATCGGGCGCCCGCTGGGCGTGCGCGGCCTTCCGGCGGCCGCCAAGGGGCCGGCCTTTGCCGCCGCCGTCGGCCTGATGGTCTATCCGCAGGTGGCGGCCAACGACCATTCAAGCGAACGTTTTCGTGGAACCGCGTCGGTCAGGCTGACCGGAACAGAAGGGCCGCTCGGGCGGATGACACAATGGATAAAAGAGAGCTTCTAGACACGGATGATGGCAACAAGGCCCCAGCGCCGCAGGCCGGTCTGGCACACACAGAGGATGAAACCATGACAATCAATCTCCAAAAGCCGGACATCACCGAGCTCAAGCCGAGGATCACCGTGTTCGGCGTCGGCGGCGGCGGCGGCAATGCCGTCAACAACATGATCACGGGCGGCCTTGACGGCGTCGAGTTCGTGGTTGCCAACACCGACGCGCAGGCGCTGTCGATGAACAAGGCGGGCCGGATCATCCAGCTCGGCATGGGTGTCACCGAGGGGCTGGGCGCCGGTTCGCAGCCCGATGTGGGCCGCGCGGCGGCCGAGGAATGCATCGACGAGATCAATGATCACCTCAATTCGACGCATATGTGCTTTGTCACCGCCGGCATGGGCGGCGGTACCGGCACCGGCGCGGCACCGGTCGTGGCCCGCGCGGCGCGCGAACGCGGCATCCTGACCGTCGGCGTGGTCACCAAGCCGTTCCACTTCGAGGGCCAGCGCCGCATGCGCACCGCCGACAGCGGCATTGAGGAACTGCAGGCCAATGTTGATACGCTGATCGTCATCCCGAACCAGAACCTGTTCCGCATCGCCAACGACAAGACCACCTTTGCCGACGCGTTCGGCATGGCCGACCAGGTGCTCTATTCGGGCGTGGCCTGCATCACCGACCTGATGGTGAAGGAAGGGCTCATCAACCTCGATTTTGCCGATGTGCGCTCGGTGATGCGCGACATGGGCAAGGCGATGATGGGCACGGGCGAAGCGTCCGGCGAAGGCCGGGCGATGACGGCTGCCGAAGCGGCGATCGCCAATCCGCTGCTCGACGAAACCTCGATGAAGGGCGCCGGCGGCCTTTTGATCTCGATCACCGGCGGCCGGGACATGACCCTGTTCGAGGTGGACGAGGCGGCAACGCGCATCCGCGAAGAGGTCGACCAGGACGCCAACATCATTCTGGGCGCGACGTTTGACGAGTCGCTCGAAGGGCTGATCCGTGTCTCCGTGGTGGCGACGGGCATCGAATCGGGCGAAGCCACCGCGACGCGTCCGGCCGCAACGGCGATCCCGCGCGCGGTGACCGGCGCGGCAGCGCCTGCCGCCAAACCCCAAAACGATGCCGAAAATCCATCGGTGCTGCGGCCGGCCCCGCGCAGCCAGCCATCGGCCCCTGCCGCCCCGGCGGCAAGCCCTGCGCGCACGCCTGCGTCGCCGGCACCGTCGGCCAGCGACGATGTGATCGCCGAGACCGAACGCGACATGGCCGCTTTCGAGATGACGGTGACGGCGGCAACCGGCTCGGCGCCGGAACCGGCGCAGGCCGACGGCGACTTCAGGCCACAGAGCCGGCTGTTCCAATCGGCGCCGCAGTCGATGCCGGCCCGGCCGGCAACCGAGGTGCCTTCCGCGGCGCCCGTGATGGCGAGCGCAACGGTTCAGGCGACGCAAATGCCCGATCCGGCACCAGCGCAAGCGCCCCTGGCCGAAGTGCCGACCCCGCAGCCGCGCATGCCGCAGGTCGAAGACTTCCCGCCCATGGTGCAGGCCGAGGTGGAGGCCCGCGAAGCCGGTCTGCCCGACGATGAGGCCCATGACGAGCGCGGCCCGCTGGGCCTGCTCAAGCGGCTGACGCACGGCCTTTCGCGCAAGGACGAAACGGACGCGCCCGAGCCACCGCGCCTGCGGCCCGCCGGAACGATCGAGCAGGATGCCGGGCAACCGCGCCGCACGCTTGGCGCCGACGCCGCGCTTTACGCCCCGCGCAAGGGCCAGCTTGACGATCATGGCCGGGCGCAGGCACCGCGGGCGGTCGCCGACAGCGATGACCAGCTTGAAATTCCGGCGTTTCTGCGTCGTCAGGCCAACTGATTTCGTCTGGCTGCCTTACCAAACTTTAACCCGCTGACGGGGCGCCACCGGCGCCCCGTTGGTTATTTGTTAAGCCACTGATTGTACTGGTGAATGCATGCAACCGGCGGGTTGGACGCGTTACATGCGGTAATCATCCGTGATTTGGCCGTTTTGGCGACTCGCGACTAATGTACGGCGCGAAGTGGAGAGGGTGTCCCTTCGACAGACGTGTTGAAACAGGTCCGGGAACGGGACGTTTCGCATAACAATAAGAGCAAGGAAAGCTCATGGGGACTGATCTGCGGGCCTATCAGGCATCACTGCGCAAAGCAGTAAGCCTGTCGGGAATTGGCGTACACACGGGCGCGGAAGTGTCGATCACGCTGCACCCGGCCGAACCGAACACCGGTGTCGTGTTCCGGCGCGTTCTTGATGATGGCTCGAAGGTCGATCTGCCCGCCGTCGTTTCCCAGGTCGGAGCAACCGACCTGTGCACGATGCTGGGTGATCCCGCCGGCATTCACGTTTCGACCATCGAGCATATCATGGCTGCCTTTTCGGCGCTCGGGCTTGACAATGTTGTCGTCGAGATCGATGCGTCCGAAGTCCCGATCATGGATGGCAGCGCCCGCATTTTCATCGCTGCGATCGAGGAAGCGGGCATCGAGCACCATCTGGTCAAACGCCGCTATATCCGCGTGAAGAAAACCGTGCGTGTCGAGCATGGCGGTTCGTGGGCGGAGTTCCGCCCACATGAAGGCACGCGCTACGAGATCGTCATCGATTTCGAAAGCAAGGCGATCGGGCGGCAGGAGTTCCGCGGCGAAATTGACGGTGATGTGTTCTGCGGGGAACTGGCCGACGCGCGCACCTTCGGCTTCATGAAGGATGTCGAGCGGCTCTGGGCGTCCGGCCATGCGCTGGGGTCGTCGCTGGGCAATTCGGTTGTCATCGGCGATGATCATGCGATCGTCAATTGCGAGGGCCTGCGCTATTCCGACGAGTTCGTGCGGCACAAGACGCTGGATGCGGTGGGTGATCTGGCGCTGGCCGGTGCCAATTTCATCGGCTGTTTTTCGTCCTATCGCGGTGGCCACCGGCTGAATGCGATTGCGCTGCGCGCGCTTCTGGCCGATCCGGCCGCTTACGAGATCGTCGAAACGCCGGTGCCGCATGCGGTCGTCTATGCCCGGGACCTGGTCGCGGTGACGGGCCAGGTCTATGCGCCTTGGGCGGTTTGACCGGCCCCGGGACGTGCCGTTGACGGCGATCGCCACAAAATAGCGCCAATTTCTTTGCAGGCGTTGCCGGAAGGGTCCCGTGCGGGTAAACGGGCGGGTGTTCGCGCGGCGGTCTGATGGCCGTCATGTGCAGTAGGAGATGGGCTGGCTCATGAGCGCCAATCGAGTTTCAGGATCGCGCGTGATGCGCATCGGCACGATGATGGCCTTTGCGGCACTGGCTGCGGCCGGGGTGAGCGGCTGCGCCCGCGACAATGATTCCGTCGATCTTTCGAGCTATGTCGATACGATCGAACCGGCGGACGTGCTCTACAATCAGGGCCTTGCCAATCTGAACACCGGCCGGTTGCGCGAAGCGCAGCGCAAGTTCCAGGCCGTCGACCGGCAGCATCCCTATTCGGAATTTGCCCGCAAATCGAACGTGATGGCCGCCTTTACCTCCTACAAGATGGGCGAGTTCAACGATGCGATCTCGGCGTCGCGGCGGTTTGTCAGCCTCTATCCCACCCACGAGGATGCAGCCTACGCGCAGTACATTATCGGTCTGTCCTACTTCAAGCAGATGCCCGAGGTGACACGCGATCAGCGCGACACGCGCCTGGCGATCCAGAATTTCAACCGGCTCCTGGAAAGCTATCCGGACTCGATCTACGAGGAAGACGCAAAGGCCAAGATCCGCGCCGCGCGAGACCAGCTCGCCGGCAAGGAAATGCAGGTCGGCCGCTACTATCTTGAACGGCGCGAATATGCCGCCTCGCTGCCGCGTTTCCGGCTGGTGGTCGAGGAATATGGCAATACGCGCCATGTCGAAGAGGCTCTGGCCCGCCTGACGGAAACCTATTTCGCCATGGGGCTTGCTTCGGAAGCGCAGACGGCAGCGGCGATCCTGGGCCACAATTTCCCCGACAGCCAGTGGTATGCCGATTCCTACGCGCTGCTGGCGACCGGCGGTCTGCAACCGCGAGAAAATGCCGGCTCGTGGATTTCCCGTGCCACGCAGAATGCGCTGAACCGCCCGGCCGGCGGCTGATCCCGGCACATTTGCGATGCTCAGCGAGCTGTCGATTCGCGACATCGTGCTGATCGACAAGCTCGTGATCGGTTTCGAGGCAGGCCTTGCCGTCCTGACCGGCGAGACGGGCGCGGGCAAATCCATCCTCCTGGACGCTCTTTCCCTTGCGCTTGGCGGGCGCGGCGATGCGGGCCTTGTGCGCCAGGGCGCAAAGGACGGGCAGGTCACGGCGGTGTTCGATCTGCCGGCCAGCCATCCGCTGCATGCCCTGTTTGATGACGCGGGCGTTGCGCTGGAGCCGGGCGAACCGGTGATGTTCCGCCGGGTGCAGAGTGCCGACGGCCGCACACGCGCCTTCGTCAACGACCAGACCGTCTCCGTTGCCACCCTGCGCGAGGCGGGGCGGCAGCTTGTGGAAATTCATGGCCAGCATGACGATCGTGCGCTGGTCGATACGGCGTCTCACCGCGACCTGCTCGATGCGTTTGGCGGCCTGACCGCCGATGCGGCGCATGTGGCCGGGCTGCATGGAGCGTTCAAGGCGGCCGACGCGACGCTCGCCCGTCAGCGTGCCCGCATTGAAGCGGCGGCGCGCGAAGCCGATTTCCTGCGCGCCTCGGTCGATGAACTGGCGACACTCGCCGCCGAAGCGGGTGAAGAGGAGGCGCTGGCCCAAAAGCGCACCGCAATGATGGCCGCCGAGAAGGTGGCCGGCGACCTCAACGATGCGCAGGAGACCCTTGGCGGACCGGCCTCGGCGGTGCCGGACATTGCCGGGCTGCTGCGGCGCCTGGAACGCAAGGCGCCCGAGGTTCCGGGCCTTCTGGACGATGTCAACGAACATCTGGCGACGGCGCTTGACCATCTGGCCGAGGCGCAGAACCGCATTGAACAGGCGATCGCCGACAGCGACCATGATCCACAGGCGCTCGAACGCACCGAGGAACGCCTGTTCGGCCTGCGCGCAGCGGCCCGCAAATATGATTGCGCGGTCGATGATCTGCCGGCGCTGGCGGTAACGATGGCCGACCAGCTTGCCGATCTGGACGCCGGTGAAGCGGCGCTTTCCGGGCTCGAACAGGAGGCGCGCGCGGCGCTTTCCGCCTATGACCGGGCGGCGGCGGACCTGTCGGCCCGGCGCGGCGAGGCGGCCGGGGCGCTGACGGGCGCGGTGATGGCCGAACTGCCCGACCTCAAGCTGGACAAGGCCGAATTCATCGTCCACCGCACGACGGATGCCGATCACCGCTCTCCATCGGGCATCGACGAGGTGGAATTCTGGGTGCGTACCAATCCGGGCACGCGCGCCGGGCCGATGATGAAGGTCGCGTCAGGGGGCGAACTGTCGCGGTTCCTCTTGGCGCTGAAGGTGGCGCTGGCCGATCGGGGCTCGGCGCCGACACTGGTTTTTGACGAGATCGATACGGGCGTCGGCGGCGCGGTGGCCGATGCGATCGGCGCGCGCCTCAGGCGCCTGTCCGACGGGGTTCAGGTCCTGTCGGTGACCCATGCGCCGCAGGTGGCCGCGCGCGCCGCGCACCATTTCTTGATTGCAAAGAGCGGCGGCAATGGCAGCGGCGTCGTGACGTCGGTGACCGAGATGGACCGGGACGCGCGGCGCGAGGAGATCGCGCGGATGCTGGCGGGTGCGACCATCACCGCCGAGGCTCGTGCCGCGGCGGAACGGTTGCTGGCCGGGGCAGGGTAGTCAATTGTGCCACCTCCCCCTTGAGGGGAGGTCGGCGACTGCCGAATGCAATGAGGCAGAGCCGGGTGGGGGTGTTTCTGCAACGACCGGGAAAGTTGATACCCCCACCCGGATCAGCTTTGCTTCGCTTGCTTCTCCGACCTCCCCTCAAGGGGGAGGTGGGTGCGCGACGGGCCTTTCCGCGCCCGGCAAATCCCGCTAATCCTGCGCCGTCATATCTACAGCGGACACTGCCATGACGGCCGAAACCAAATCCGTCGAAACCCTCACCGAGGCCGAAGCGAAGGCTGAACTGGCGCGGCTGGCCGACGAGATCGCGCGGCACGATACCGCCTATCATGGCGAGGACGCGCCGGTCATTTCCGATGCCGACTATGACGCGCTCAAGCAGCGCAACCTTGCCATCGAGGCAACCTTTCCGCATCTCAAGCGCGCCGACAGCCCGAGCGATCAGGTGGGCGCGACGGTGTCGGAAAAGTTCGAAAAGATCGCCCACCGCGTGCCGATGCTGTCGCTGGACAATGCGTTCAACGACCAGGATGTGCATGATTTCGCGGCGCGGGTGCGGCGTTTTTTGAAGCTGGGCGAGGATGCGCCGCTGGCGCTGACCGCTGAACCGAAGATCGACGGGCTCTCCCTGTCGCTGCGCTATGAGGACGGCCGGCTCGTCTATGCGGCGACGCGCGGCAATGGCGCGGTTGGCGAGAACGTCACCGCCAATGCGCGCACGATCGCGAACATTCCCGAGACGCTTGCCGGCGATCCGCCGGACGTGTTCGAGGTGCGCGGTGAAGTCTATCTGACCAAGGACGATTTCGCCGAACTGAACCGCCGGCAGGAGGAGGCTGGCAAGCCGACCTACGTCAATCCGCGCAACACGGCGGCCGGTTCGCTGCGCCAGCTCGATGCGTCGATCACCGCGTCGCGCCCGCTCAAATTCTTTGCCTATGCCTGGGGCGAAGTCAGCGCGATGCCGTCGGACACGCAGATGGGTATGGTGGAAAAACTCGCTGCCTATGGTTTTGTCACCAACCCGTTGATGGCGCTGTTCGAGAATGTCGAGGCGCTGCTGGCACACTATCGGCGCATCGAACTGGAGCGGGGCGAACTGCCCTATGACATCGATGGCGTCGTCTACAAGATCGATGACCTCGCCCTGCAGCAGCGGCTCGGCTTCGTGTCACGTTCGCCGCGCTGGGCGATCGCCCACAAGTTTCCCGCCGAAAAGGCGATGACGGTGCTGAATGCGATCGACATCCAGGTCGGCCGCACCGGCGCGCTCACGCCGGTGGCGCGGCTCGAACCGGTGACCGTGGGCGGCGTGGTGGTCGAGAACGCGACGCTGCACAATGCCGAGGAGATCGCCCGGCTCGGCATCAAGATCGGCGACACGGTGACCGTGCAGCGCGCCGGCGACGTGATCCCGCAGATCCTGGGTTACGTGCCCGAGAAACGGCCGGACGATGCGGCCGATTTTGCCTTTCCCGACACCTGCCCGTGCCCGCTGCAAACGCCGATCGTGCGCGAGGCGACCGCCGGTGGCGCAGAAGGGGTCGTGCGGCGCTGCTCGGGCGAATTTGCCTGCCCCTTCCAGCGCAAGGAGCATCTGAAGCTCTTTGTCTCGCGCAAGGCGTTCGACATTGACGGGCTCGGCGACAAGCAGATCGACTATTTCTACGACCTGCCGGAAGACGATCCGCTGCGCATCCGCGCGCCGGCCGACATTTTCACGCTCAAGACGCGCGACGATGCGGCCGAACTGACGGCGCTCAAGAACCGCGACGGCTATGGCGAAACATCGGCGAAAAACCTGTTCGAGGCCATCGAGGCGCGGCGGACGATCCCGCTCGAACGGCTGATCTTCGGCCTGGGCATCCGCCATGTGGGCGAAACGACGGCCCGCACGCTGGCACGCGCCTATGGGTCATGGGCCGAGTTCGAGGCCGCGGCGCGCAAAATCGCGGCGGGCGATGAAGGCGCGCGCGAAGACATGACCGCGCTTGATGATATCGGTCCGGCGGTGATCGAGGCGGTGGCGCGCTATTTCGGCGAGGACCACAATCTGGGCATGGTCGGCGATCTGGTCGATCAGCTTGCCATCGAGGATGCCGAGCGGCCCGCCGCCGAGAGCCCTTTTGCGGGCCAGACCATCGTCTTCACCGGCTCTCTTGAACGAATGAGCCGGGACGAAGCCAAGGCGATGGCCGACCGGCTGGGCGCCAAGGCGTCGGGCTCGGTCTCGTCCAAGACCGATCTGGTGGTTGCCGGGCCGGGCGCCGGCTCCAAGCTGAAAAAGGCGACCGAACTGGGCATCGAAGTGATCGACGAGGCCGAGTGGCTGGCCCGGACCGAGGGGCTTTAGCCGGGGCCGTCTTTCGGCTTGCGGGCACGGGTGAACTTCATCTTGTGGGCCGCCATGTCCTGCGGTTCGGCCGTCCAGGCATAGGCGAGAAGACACGGTTCGTTGGCCGAGGTGCGGATGGTGTGCGTGGTGCCCGGCGCATTGAAGATCATCGAGGGCGCGCGGAAGACGCCGATATCGTTTTGGGAGCAGGCGCCGGACAAGACGATATAGCTCTCGGTGATGCCGTCATGCTTGTGCGAGGGATAGACGCAGCCGGGCCCGAACAGGACGAAGCCGAGCGCGATGTCGTCGGCGCGCACCAGCCCGCCCGGACCCAGAATGTCGGCATAGCCATAGCGTTTGGCAAGGTTCGCCGAAAGCTTCTCATAGCCATGCTGCCACGCAAAGCGGTCGGCCATCTTGGCGGTCGCGCGAACGAAGCCTTCGGCGGCGTCCTGCTGGCCATTGTCGAGCGCGCGGGTCATGTGCGCATTGGCCGGCACGCGCGCGGGCACGGTGAAGGCGACTTTGGGGTTCTCCTTGATAACACGGCTGATGCGTTCGCGCACACGGCGCATATGGGCGCGGATCGCTGCGCTGCCGCCATGGGGCGCGTAGCGATAGGCCACATCGAACTCGCGCAGCAGGTAGAACAGATCGGCGTCGTCGTTGAGATGATGCGTCATGGCGGCCTCGCTTGGCGATGCACCCTATCGCGGCAGGCAGCCTTGTGATTCCCCGATTGCGACGGCGCATGCGACGTCGGGGACGATTGTCGCGGTGACAATTTGCGGCGTGACAGGCCGGTCTGCGCCGCGCTAACCGGGGGACCGGAGATTCTCATGACAGCGTCACAACCAGACTTCTGGCGCGGCGTACGCGACGCGGTGCCGATCCTGATCGCGGTGGCCCCGTTCGGCCTTCTGTTCGGCGCGCTGGCGGCGGAAAACGGGCTGACGCCCTTTGAGGCCACTTTGATGAGCGCGACGGTCTATGCCGGCGCCAGCCAGATGGTCGGCATCGAACTGTTTGGTGCCGACATCGCGCCCTGGATCATCGTCTTTTCGATCCTGGCGGTGAATTTCCGGCACGTGCTTTATTCGGCGACGATGGGCCAGACGATCGGTGCCTATTCGCGGGCACAAAAGGCGCTGGCCTTCGCGCTGATGACCGACCCTCAGTTTGCGGTGACCGAACAAAAGGCGGAAAAGGGGATTGCGACGCCCTTTGCCTGGTATTTGGGGCTCGCGCTGCCGGTCTATGCGTTGTGGGTCGGCGAAGCGTGGCTCGGCGCGGTGTTCGGCAGCCTGATCGATGATCCATCCAACTATGCCATCGACTTCCTTCTGCCGCTTTATTTCCTCGGCATGGTGATGGATTTCCGCGGCCGCGCGAACTGGCTGCCGGTCGTCGGCGCCAGCGCGCTCGCCTCGGTCGCCGCCTACCATTTCGTCGGCAGCCCTTGGCATGTCAGCCTTGGCGGGCTGGCCGGTGTCGCCGTTGCGGCCATGATCGGCGTCAAGCCGGGCCACAAGCTGGTGGTGTGAGACAATGGCGGTGTCGACGACCATCTGGGTGATCCTTGCGGGTGCGCTTGCGACCTATCTGACGCGCGTGGGCGGGCATGCGGTGCTGTCGCGTTTCGAGCGCATTCCGCCGCGCGTCGAGGCGGCGCTCAACGCAGTGCCTGCCGCGGTCCTGACGGCGATCGTCGCGCCCTATGCGGTGTTCTTTGGCGCCGCCGAAGCGATCACCATCGCCGCCGCGGTGCTTTTGGCGCTGCGCCTGCCGACATTGGCCATGCTGGCCATCGGCTGGGCGCTGGTCTGGGTGCTGCGGCAGGCGATCTGAGCTTTTCAGCGCACGGGCGCGGTGGCCTGTTCCAGCCAGTCCAGAACGGTTCGATCCTCGATCAGCGGCGCCAGTTCGCGGCGAACGCGGGCGTGATAGCGGTTCAGCCAGCGCCTTTCGGAGCGGTCGAGCAGTTTCGGCGCGATCAGCCGCCGGTCGATCGGGCAAAGGGTCAGTGTCGTCAAACCATGAACGGCCATCTCGCCGTCCTTGGGCACCTTGGCGGGCGCGACCATGACAAGGTTCTCGATGCGGATGCCGTAAGCGCCTTCCGCATAGTAGCCGGGTTCGTTGGAGACGATCATGCCGGCTTTCAGTTCCACCATGCCGTGCCGCGAGATGGTCTGCGGCCCCTCATGCACACCCAGATGGGAGCCGACGCCGTGGCCCGTGCCGTGCCCGTAATCGAGGCCCGCCTCCCACAGCGCGCGCCGCGCCAGAACATCCAGATCGACGCCGCGGGTGCCTTGGGGAAAACGCGCCGACGAAAGGCCGATCATGCCCTTCAGGACGAGCGTGAAATGGCGGCGATGCTGTTCGGTGGGCGTGCCGGTCGCGATCACGCGGGTGATGTCGGTGGTGCCGTCATCATATTGGGCGCCCGAATCGATCAGAATCAGATCGCCCGGCATGACCGTGCGATTGCTTTTTTCATCGACGCGATAATGAACGATGGCGCCGTTGGGACCGCTGCCGCAGATCGTGTCGAACGAGACTTCGCGCAGCGGCATGCCGAGCCGGTCGCCGGTTTCGGCGCGGATCGTTTCCAGACGTTTGACGATGGCGATCTCGTCCAGCGTGGCCGGGTCCTGCGCATCGAGCCAGGCGAGAAAGGTGGCCATGGCGGCGCCGTCGCGACGCTGGGCATCGATGGCGCCCCTGCGCTCGATCCGGTTCTTGATGGCGCGCGGCAGAACGGCCGGGTCGGTGCCGGCGATCGTTTTGCCGCCGGCCGCCTCGATCGCGCCGGCGATGGCCGCATTGGCCCGTGACGCATCGAGCATGACCGGTTTTTTCGCCCGGCGTCCGAGTTCGGCGAGTGCGTCTTCGAATGCGTCGGGCGCTGACAGATCCGCATGGTCTTGCAGGTAAGCCGTCACATCGCCATCATGCTTGCGCGGATCGACGAAAAGCTGAGGCCGTCCGCGCGCGGGCACGATCGCCCAGGCCATGGTGAGCGGCGTGTGCACCACGTCGGAGCCGCGAATGTTGAACGCCCAGCAGACCGAGGCGGGATCGGTCAGAACGGTTGCGGACGCGCCCTTGTCGCGCACCGTCCTGGCGAGATCGCGCAGCTTGGCCCTGGCGCTGCGGCCGGCGTGCTCGGACGGGTGAATGCGGATCGGCGTCACCGGAGGGGGCGGCGCGTCCTGCCAGGCGGTGTCGACCGGATTGACGGGGCAGCGCACAAGCGTCGCGCCGGTTTTCTCGCAGGTCTGTTCCAGCCGCTCAACCTCGGCGATGGTGTGCAGCCACGGATCGATTCCGACACGCATGCCGGCTTCGAGCGTGTCGGCCAGCCATTTCCGGGGCGGCGTGTCGATGAGGCTTTGCGGGGTGAACAGATCGAGGTCGGCCTGCTTGCGCACCTGCACGGTGTAGCGCCCGTCGACGAAGATGTGGGCCGCATCGGGCAAAATCACGGCCAGACCCGCAGAGCCGGTGAACCCGGTCAACCAGGCCAGCCGTTCGGCATGGGGTGGCAGATATTCGTTCTGGTGGGCGTCGGCGTGCGGTACCAGAAACACATCGATGTCCATCGTCGCCATGCGCTCGCGCACCGCCTTCAGGCGCGGTTTTCCGGTCGATGGGTCGGACGGCGTTTTGAAGGACTGAAACATGGATCCGCGTTCGTTGGTGCCGCCGGACGCTACCTGCCCGCCGCCGCTTGTTCAACGGGGTCACCGGCAAAGATGAATATTGCGTTGCACAAGTAGTTTTTTGCATATGCGAAAACGCATGGCGGCTCTGCATTTTTCGGCCTACCGGAACGGTTTGGCATGGCCCATCTTGTCCTTGTCACAACGCTCCAAAGGAGAGACGAGATGGCCGATGCAAACCAAAAGGGCTTTTTCCGCAACGCGCTCGACGCGATGATCGAGGCCCGCTCGCGCCAGGTCGCCGGTTACGTGAACGGCACGCTTTTGATGCTGGACGACGATACGCTGAAGGCGAACGGGTACGACCGCGAGACCCTCAAGCGCCGCCCGCATTTCACGCCGCCCTTCTGACCGGCGTCCAAAACGACCCTCAAGGCAGTCCGCAGGGTGCGTCCCCGGGCTGCCTTTTTGTTTGCGCTACAGTTTTTTGTGTATACAATTTGCTTTTGCGATCGCGAGTCGTGTGATAGTGTCGGGTGGTGGACATCGAGTTCGACCCCGACAAGGACCGTCGCAACGTCGAAAAGCACGGCATATCGCTTGCTCGAGCGGTGGATTTTGAGATCCTGACATTCATCGAAGACACGCGCTTCGATTATGGCGAAACGCGGTATCGGGCCTGGGGCCTGCTCGATGGTGTCTACCACGCATTGGCGTTTACGATGCGCAGTGACCGCATCAGGATAATCATGCTGCGTCGGGCGCGCGAAAAGGAGATCAGGCGACATGTTGCCAACCGATCCGAAGACCAGTGACGATGATTGGGCCGAGCGGGAATGGACGGATGCAGATTTCCGACGCGCAAAACCGGCATCGGAGCTGCCGCAGGCGGCGCAGCGTGCATTTCCGAAAACGCGTGGGCCGCAGAAGATGCCGAGAAAGGTTCCTGTCTCGATCCGGCTGAGTGCCGAGGTGGTCGAGCATTTCCGCGCCACGGGAACCGGCTGGCAATCGCGGATCGACGATGCGCTGAAAAAGGTCATCGAGGACGGCTGACCGCGGAACGCCTCACCGCAAATGCAGCGTCACCCAGCCCTCGCGCTCGATGGTGCGGCGATGGTAAAGCCCGGCCTGCCGGAACGCGGCCAGCACTTTCCAGCGCTGTTCGAAGAGAATTCCCGACAGGATGACGTCGCCGCCGGGCGCCTGATGCCGGGCGATCCGGGGCGCCATCGCCATCAGCGGCCGGGCGAGAATGTTGGCGACGATCAGGTCGAACGGGCCGGTTTCGGCAAAGGCGCGGTGACCGAACCCCGTTGCCGTTTCGCAGCGCACCAGATCGTGCACCCCGTTGAGCCGCGCGTTTTCGGCGGCGACACGGGTCGCCACCGGATCGATGTCGGTCGCTAGCACCGGCGTGCGCGCCAGCCGGGCGATGGCAATCGCCAGGACGGCGCTGCCTGCGCCCAGATCGAGGCTGATCGCTGGCTTGCGGCGGGCGATCAGCCGGTCGAGCATGATCAGGCAGCCACTGGTCGTGCCATGATGGCCGGTGCCGAACGCCTGTCCCGCCTCGATCTCGATGCCGATCGTGCCGGCGCGCACCGCATCGCGCTGGTGGCTGCCATGGACGACAAAGCGCCCGGCCTCGACCGCTGTCAGCCCTTCGAGGGATTTTTGGACCCAGTCGACATCGCCCAGATCCTCGGTTGAAACGTCAAGCGTTGCGGCATCGACGTTCAGAGCGCCGGCCATGGCCGTTCGGGCGGCATCGGCCTGGCCGCTTTCGACATAGATCGAAACCTCGAACACGCCGCTGCCTTCGCTGGTCTCGGCGATGGCGACCGGCCAGCCCTCATCTTCAAAGGCCGTTTCGATCGCCGCGAACATCAGCTCGGCGTCGGCCTTGCCGGCCGTCAGGAAAAGGCGCGTCTGGGCCATGGGCGGGGGATCAGGCGTCGGGAAGCGCGGGCACGGGCTTGGCGGTGCTGGCGGCCGGCGCATCCTTTTTCGGGCGTGGCGGGGCAAATGACAGGATCACGTCGTTCCTTTGCGGTTTCTGATCGGCGGCCGCGGCGGCAAAGACCAATCGCCCGCCGGGCTTGCGCCACAGGATCACGCGTGTGTCGACGGATCGGGTTTCGACGAAATTGTCGTGGGTGAACTCGTCGGTTAGCCGGGTCGACTGGAATGTCCAGCCTTCCCGGATGCGCCGGTTGAGATCGTGCAGTTCAAGCCCGGGCGAAAAGAGCTGTTTTCCGCCGAGCGTGAAATTCAGCGTCTGGCGCTCGGTCCGTTCGCTGTGGTCGCCGATCTGGAAGATGTTGGTGCGGCCGATATCGGGACCGAAATCGGTGCAGACGAGCGCGTTGTAGGCGTCATTGTCGGTCGCCGCCAGCAATGCGCCATAGCGGTTCAGGTCGAGATGGTGATGGGCGTGTTCGGACAGGATCTCACCGTAATGGACCGGGATCGATGCAAAGCGCGCTTCGCTCAGATGGTTCCAGTTCGGATCGGAGATGCGCACCGGCACATCCATGTCGTGGAGCTTACCCGCCAGCGCCGTCGACCAGCGCGAGCCGCCGACGATCAGAAGGCCGGGCTCCTCCGTCGAACGCAAGCCGAGCCGGCGGGCGAGGGGGCCGAGCGAAAAGCCGTGCAGGATGATCGAGGCGACGACGACCGCGAAGGTGAAGGCGATCATCTTGGTGCCGTCCTCGATGCCCAGACTGACGAGCGAGGCGCCGAACAGGCCGATGACGGCGACGGCGACGATGCCGCGCGGCGCGATCCAGCCGATCAGAAGCCGCTCCTGCCAACTCAGCGGACTGCCGATGGTCGCGATGAAGACGGCAAGCGGCCGGACGATGAACAGGAGCAGGGCGACGAAGGCTGCCGCGCCCCAGTCAAGGCTTTGGATCGTCGGCCAGTCGAGCGCGGCCGTCAGAAGGATGAACAGGCCCGACACCAGAAGGATCGTCACGGTCTCCTTGAAGCGGCGCACCTCGGTGAGCGAGGCGATCTTCGAATTGGCCAGCGTGATGCCCATGATCGTCACCGTCAGAAGGCCTGATTCCTCCAACAGCAGGTTGGAGACCGCAAACAGCGTGATGACAGTGGCAAACAGGATCGGCGCTTTGAGATAGTCGGGCACATGGCCGCGCGCGAACGCCCAGGCCAGTGCCCGTCCGAGCCCGTAGCCCGCACCGATGGCAAAGGCGAAGGCGACCAGGATGTCGATGACGATCTGGCCGGCGCTGGTTGCGCCCTGCCAGACCAGAAACACCTCGAAGGCGACGACGGCATAAAGCGCGCCGATCGGATCGTTGATGATCGCCTCCCAGCGCAGCACCGCGCCGGGGCGCGATTTGAGCTTGGCCGAGCGCAGAAGCGGCATGATGACGGTCGGGCCGGTGACGACAAGCACCGCACCGAGGATGATGGCCGCCGGCCAGCTCAGGCCGCCGGCATAGTGGGCGGCAAGGGCCGCGCCGATCCAGACGAACAGCCCGCCGGGGAAGATGACGCGCCGGACGGTTTGCGAGGTTTCCCTGATTTCGCGGAAATTGAGCGTCAGCCCGCCTTCAAACAGGATGATCGCGACCGCCAGACCCACGGCGGGCTTGTAGATCTCGCCGAAGTCGCGCACCGGGTCGATCAGGCCGGTTGCCGGGCCCATGGCAAAGCCCGCTGCCAGCAGCAGCACGATGGCAGGCAGCCGCAGCCGCCAGGCCAGCCATTGGGCGGCAATGCCCGCCGCGCCGATGGCGGCGATCTTCATGGCAATCAGTTCCAACGGATGTCCCTTCCGCGCTGCGTGGCGCCCACCGTTCACATGGCAGGTTGTGCGCCTACGTCAACCGCCCAGGGCTCGCCCGGTTCCCGGCGGGCGTGCGCAAAGGTCAGGTGCCGGCGAGATCACGCAGCTTTTCGACCGCCGTGTCGGGGTTTTCGCCATAGGCGATGGTCTTGCGGAAGGCGCCGTCTGAATCGAGGAGGAAGATCGAGGCGGTGTGGTCCATCGTATAGTCGCCATCGTCCAGCTCGATGCGCTTGAAGTAGACGCCGAAGCCGCGCGCCATTTCGCGAACCGTTTCGGGGTCGCCCGTGATGCCGCGCACGCGGTCGGTGACCGAGGCAACGTAATCGCCCAGCACCTGCGGCGTGTCGCGCTCGGGGTCGATGGTGACGAAATAGGCGTCGATGTCGGCGCCTTCTTCGCCCAGTTGTGCGAACCATCCGTCCAATTCGTAAAGCGTGGTCGGGCATATTTCGGGGCAGTGCGTGAAGCCGAAAAAGAGCGCGGTTGGCTGGCCCTTGAACGCGGTCTCGGTGATCGGCGCGCCATCCTGGTCGACAAGCGCGAACGGCACACCATAGGCGGCTTCGGGCTCGCGCTGGTTGACGATCGAGAAGGTCAGCGCGAACAGCGCGATGCCCAGGGCAACGACAAGGGCGGCGAACAGGTAACGCATCGGTCGGGTCCGTGTTCGGAGATGGATGCCGTCGTTTTACGCGCGCGCCGATCCGATTTCACCTGCGCATTTGCGCGCAGGCCACGGCGTCATTGCCGGCAGCAAGGCGTCAGAAGCACCACGCCATGCCGGTTTCGACCAGCGCGACCAACAGGTCCGCGCCCTGGTCCGAGACCGCGTAAACGCCCCAAAGCCCCGCCGCGAGGATGGCGGCGGACTGGAAAAACGGGGCCAACGAAACCGTTTTCAACCGGTTGGGGGCGGGCGCGTTCATGCTTTGAGGATAGCAAGCCGGAACGGTGCTGACCAGCGCAGTGCCGGTTATGCTTGATTTTGGTCGGTGAGGACGGGCATGATCGTCTTCGGGTCGGTCGGTTGGGAGACCTACGATCCACGGACTGGCAGGGAGGACGCCATGTCGACCACCGAGACGGAAAACGGCAACGGCGTTGCCGGCACGATGCCGGCCGTCAACAGGCTGACGGCCCGGGACATTCGCGAGGCCTTCAATGCGGGCTATGCGGACTTCCTGAAAGCGCCGCTGTTCGGCTTCTTCTTTTCCGGCGTCTATGTGATTGGCGGGCTTTTGATCGCCCAGTCGCTGTTCGTCTGGGACATGCCCTGGATGATCTATCCGGTGGCGATCGGCTTTCCGCTGATCGCGCCGTTCGCCGCCGTCGGGCTCTACGAGGTCAGCCGGCGCATCGCCGCCGGCGAGCCTTTGGCGTGGAACCAGATCCTGTCCGTCATCCGGCTTCAGTCCAAGCGTGAACTGGCCTTCATGGCGTTTGTCGTCCTGTTCATCTTCTGGATCTGGATGTACCAGGTAAGGCTGCTGATCGCGCTGATCCTGGGTCGCATGTCGTTTTCGACGCTGGAGCGGTTCACCGATATCGTCTTCACGACGCCGGAGGGCTGGCTGTTTCTCGCCATCGGCCATGTGGTCGGTGCGGTGCTGGCGCTGGTGCTTTTTTCGGTGACGGTGGTGTCGATCCCGATGTTGCTCGACCGCAATGTCGATTTCGTCACCGCCATGATCACCTCGGTGAAGACGGTTGTCGCGAGCCCGGTCGTGATGCTCGGCTGGGGCGTGATCGTCACGCTGATGGTGATCGCGGCGATGATCCCGGTGTTTCTGGGGCTTTTGGTGGCGCTGCCGGTGCTCGGCCACGCGACATGGCACATCTACAAGAAGGCGGTGCAATAGGGCGTTCGACCCGCCACGTTCTTCGTTTTGGTGGTCAGGCTTTTTTCGAACTGCCGGCTTTGATGATATGACTTGTCTTCAATCGGCATGAAGGTGCGTTGTGAGTACCCGAGCACTCATCGCCAAACTTGAAGCACTGAAGCCCAGTCTCCAAGACGAGGGCGTCGAGGGGCTGGTGCTGTTCGGTTCGCAGGCGCGGGGCATGGCAGGCCCCGGCAGCGACATTGACATCGCGATCAGCGTGGCCAAGGGCTCGCGTTTCTCGATCCTCAATCTGGTCGGCGTGGAGCAGTTGGTGAGCGACGCCACGGACTTGCCGGCCAATGCATTCATGCTGCGGGCACTCGACGACGGGTTTCGCGCCGACATCAACAGGCACGGCATCAAGGTCTTCTGATGACTGATCGCCGCCTGTTTCGCCTTGGAGACATCAAGCAGTCCATCGAGAATATTGATGGACTTTTGACCGATGCCGATTTTGCATCGCTCTATGGCGATGTCATCCGCAGAGCGGCGTTCGAACGGTTCCTGGAAATCCTCAGTGAAGCGTCGCGCCATATCGGCGATGATCTCAAGCAGGACGAAGCGGAAATTCCGTGGCGCAGGATCGCCGATATCGGCAACCATCTCCGCCATGCCTACCATCGCGTCGACTTCGAGATACTCTGGAATGTCTGGGCCGACGGCGACCTGGCCAAGCTCCACGATGCCGTTACGCGCATGATTGGCCGGCTCGAGGCCCGCGATTGAAGCCGGACCAAGCGCTGTGCCTTATTGAACCGGCGCGTGGAACCTCCATCTGATGCAAGCGTTGTGCCATCTGTCAGTATGAGGTTTGCCATGTCTTTCCGCCCGAAGCGTCTTGCCCTGTCGTGCGCGGCTGCCCTTGCAGGCGCGCTCGCCCTGATCGCGCCGGCTGCGGCCGAACAGGTCGGCGAGGTGGGTGTCGACTGGTTCGGCAACGACATCATCATCGAGGCGATCAACGATCCGGACGTTGAAGGCGTGACCTGCCATATCAGCTATTTCGAGCGCGGCCTGATCGACCGGCTGCAACAGGGCAACTGGTTCGAGGACCCGTCCAATTCATCAATCGCCTGCCGGCAGACCGGGCCGATCACCATTGGCGACATCGCGCTGGACGAGGACGGCGAGGAGGTCTTTCGCGAGGGCCGCTCGATCATCTGGAAGCAGCTTGTCGTCAAGCGCATCTACGACGCGCGGAACCAAACGCTGATCTATTTGTCCCATTCACGCCAGGTGCAGGAGGGGTCGGCCAAGATGAGCCTTTCGACCGTACCGCTCTATGGCCAGCCCGTGACCTGGACGAACGGCGCGCCGGAGTAGGCTTCAGGCCGGCTCGGCGAACGGGTTGAGGATGGTTACGCCGGCAATTGCATGGCCGTGATCCATGTCTTCGCTGAGCAGCGTGTCGCAACCGCCGGCCTTCGCCGCCGCGATGATCATGCAGTCCCACATGGAATAGTTGGTGATGCGACGCAGTTCGAGGCCGGTGAAGACCAGGTGCTGCGTCACATCGATGATGCCGGTGCGGCGCAGGCCGATGATGATATCGCTTGCTTCGCCGTGGGAAATGCGGTGGTCGCTGCCGGGCCTGGTTGCCTGAGCGTAGAACTCCAGCAGCACTTGCGTGGATACGCGGAAATCGTCTCGTTGCAAGACGTTGTAAGCGATGTCTCTTTTGGCCGTTTCGCGCGGATCCGTGGAGATGGCGTAAAGGACGATGTTGGTGTCAACGAAAACGGGCATCGCCGAGTTCGCTGTACAGCTCTTCGCGCGTTAGGCGCCCGGATGCCGAGAACGATTTGATTTGCGCAATCGTATCGTTCTGAAGCTTCAACAGCCGCTCGCATTCCTCCTTCTGCCGCGTCTTTTCCTCAAGATAGGCGCGCAGCATGGCGGTCACCGTCGTGTCCTCCTCGGCGGCGAGGATGCGGGCACGGCGGTAAAGATCATCGTCCAGCGATATGGTCACATTCTTCATGGCGACACAGTATCACAGTTTCACAGTCCGAACGAGCCGTTGCTCACACCGCCTCGACGAACCCGTCCAGCACCTTCTTCTCGCCGGCCTTGTCGAAGGCGATGGTCAGCTTGTTGCCCTCGATGGCGGTGACGTTGCCGTTGCCGAACTTCAAGTGAAACACCCGGTCGCCGACGGCGAAGGCTGACGGCTCGTCGGCGACGGATTTGGCGACAAGTTCGCCCTCGATCACCCGGCCCTTCACCGAGCCCTTGCCCGCGCCAAACCCGGAATCGGTCTCGCCATAGCCGATGCGCTCGACGGCGACGCCCGAGCGCGATCCCCAATTGCCGCGCGTCGCCTCGGTCTGGTTGGCCTGGGCGCGGCGCCAGCCGGGCGATTCGCGCTTTGTCGAGAAGGTACCGGCGCGGTCGAAGCGCGACTGACCGTAACCGCCATAGCCCCCATAGGAGGTGGGCGGTTCGGCGACGTCGACGTGGGTCGTCGGCAACTCATCGAGAAAGCGCGACGGAATGGTCGATTGCCAGAGGCCATGAATGCGCCGGTTGGAGACGAACCAGATGTGGCAATGGCGCTTGGCGCGGGTCAGGCCGACATAGGCGAGGCGCCGTTCTTCTTCGAGGCCCGACCGGCCGCCTTCGTCAAGGGCGCGCTGATGCGGGAACAGGCCTTCCTCCCAGCCGGGCAGGAAGACCGTGTCGAATTCGAGCCCCTTGGCCGCGTGCAGCGTCATGATCGACACGGCGTCCATGTCCTCGTTCTGCTCGGCATCCATGACGAGCGAGACATGTTCGAGGAAGGCGCGCATGGATTCAAACTCTTCCATGGAGCGGATGAGTTCTTTCAGGTTTTCGAGCCGCCCCGGCGCCTCGGCCGAGCGGTCGGCCTGCCACATGGCGGTGTAGCCGCTTTCCTCGAGGATGGTTTCGGCCAGTTCGGCGTGCGGCGTGTTGTCGAGCTGTTCCTGCCAGCGGCGGAAATTCTCGATGACGCCGCGCAGGGCGGCGCGCGGCTTGGGTTTCATCTCCTCGGTGGCGACGATTTCTTCGGCCGCGGCCAGCATCGGCACGCCCGTCTTGCGCGCATAATCGTGCACCAGCCGCACCGAGGCATCGCCCAGCCCGCGCTTGGGCGTGTTGACGATGCGCTCGAAGGCCAGATCGTCCGCCGGCTGGCAGACGACGCGGAAATAGGCCATCGCGTCGCGCACCTCCATGCGCTCGTAAAAGCGCGGGCCGCCAATGACGCGATAGTTGAGGCCGAGGGTGACGAACCTGTCCTCGAATTCGCGCATCTGGAAGGAGGCGCGCACCAGGATCGCCATGTCGTTGAGCTTGTGGCCGTCGCGCTGGTGGCGCTCGATCGTCTCGCCGACGGCACGCGCTTCTTCCTCGGAATCCCAGGCGGCATGGACGTTGACCTTGGGATCATCGGGGTCGGGGGCGTCGGTAAAGAGCGTCTTGCCCAGCCGGCCCTCATTGTGGCCGATCAGGTGCGAGGCGGCGCCCAGAATATGCGCGGTCGAGCGGTAATTGCGTTCCAGCTTGACGACGGTGGCGCCCGGAAAATCCTTCTCGAAGCGCAAAATGTTGTCGACGTCGGCGCCGCGCCAGCCATAGATCGACTGGTCGTCATCGCCGACGCAGCAAATATTCGGCGGAGCACCGGTTCCACCTCCCCCTTGAGGGGAGGTCGGCGAGACAGTGTCGAGCCGGGTGGGGGTATTGGCGCCGATGTCACCCCCACCCGGATCAGCTTCGCTTTGCTCACTTCTCCGACCTCCCCTCAAGGGGGAGGTTGGAGCGCTGACCCGCCGCTGCGCCAGAAGCCGCAGCCACAGATATTGCGCGGTGTTGGTGTCCTGATATTCATCGACGAGGATGTATTTGAACTTTTGCTGATAGTCGGCCAAAACGTCCGGATTGGCCTTCAGCACGCGGATCGGGTGGCACAGAAGGTCGCCGAAATCGCAGGCGTTCAGCGTCTTCAGCCGGTCCTGATAGGCGGTGTAGAGTTCGCGGCCTTTCCCGTTGGCAAAGGCGCGCGCATCGCCCTCGGGAATGTCGGCGGGGCCGAAGCCCTTGTTCTTCCAGCCATCGATCATCATGGCGAACTGGCGCGCCGGCCAGCGCTTGTCATCCAGCCCCTCGGCCTGGATGAGCTGCTTCAAGAGGCGGATCTGGTCGTCCGTATCCAGGATGGTGAAATCGGATTTCAGGCCCGCCATTTCGGCATGCCGGCGCAGCATCTTCACGCCGATCGAGTGGAACGTGCCGAGCCATGGCATGCCCTCGACCGCGCCGCCGACCAGAAGGCCGATACGCTCCTTCATCTCGCGGGCGGCCTTGTTGGTGAAGGTGACGGCCAGAACCTGGCTCGGCCATGCAAGCCCCTGGGCGAGTATATGGGCGATGCGCGTCGTCAGGACCCGTGTCTTGCCGGTGCCGGCGCCGGCCAGCACAAGGACCGGGCCTTCGGTGGTCTCGACGGCGCGGCGCTGTTCGGGGTTGAGGCCCGTCAGATAATCCGGCGTCTGCCGGGCGCCCATGGCGCGCGCCGCAATGCCCGAGCCGCCATTGCCGGCCGGTTTCGGCGCGGGCGCGGCCCCGTGCGCGTCGTCAAAGGGAATGTCGTCGAACGGATTGCTCATTGATTCGCAATGTAGGGATTTGCAGGGCGAAAGGAAGCGGCGGTGGTCTCCCGTGCCTCCCCTCAAGTGGGAGGCGGAGCGCACGGCCTACCGATGCTCCTCGACGCTGGCGTCGATCAGCGCCTTGTTGAAATAGGACAGGGCGCGGACCTGTGTCGCCCATGCAATGATCCTGGTGTCGTCGCGGGGATCGATGACGGCCAGACGGCTGTGTCCGGAACTGTCGAAGACACGCAGCGCCTGTTCGAGGGAATCGCCCGGGCGAAGCGTGGGATAGCCGGAGCTCGGATCATGGCGCTCGGGATCGCCATCGCGCGGCACCAGATCCATGAAGTCCATCACCTTCTTGGTGCGCATCAATTGGCGGTGCGGGCCCTGATGATCGAACAGGCCGCGCATTTCAAGCTGCCAGTGGAAATAGGAATGGCCGTGCACGGCCTGGTTGACGCCATGGGCGATCGCCACGGCCAGCAGCAGAGCGATGGACAGCGCATAGCCGCCCGTCAGTTCGAAGACGATCACCGTGGTCGAGATCGGCGCGCCGAGCACGGCGCCCGCGACCGCGCCCATGCCCAAAATGGCATAGAGCGCTTCGGAGGATGCCATTTGCGGGAAGGCCGAACCGGCGATCAGGCCGAAGGCGCCGCCGGTCGCCGCACCAAGAAACAGGGCCGGCGAGAAGATGCCGCCGCCAAAGCGCGCGGCCAGGGTGATGGCGGTGGCCGCCGTCTTCATGACGATCAGCATGATCAGGAGCGACAGCGGCAACTGGTTCCAAAGAACCTTGTCGGTGACCTCGTAGCCGACGCCCAGAATGTGCGGGAAGAAGATGCCCATCACGCCAATGATCGCGCCGCCGATCACCGGCTTGTAGCGCAGCGGGATGGTCACCGAGCGGGCCAGATAGTCGGCCGAAAACAGCGCGAACTGGAAGGCGATGGCGACAAGGGCGGCAACGACGCCCAAAAGCGCGAAGGCGGGAAACTCCCAATAGGAGGTGATCTGGTAGTCGGGAATGATGAAGGCGCTGGCTTCGCCGAACCAGATGCGCGAGATCACCGAACCGACCGCCGAGGCGATCACGATCGGCACAAAGGAGCGCATGGCATAGTGCTGCAGGATCACCTCGTGCGCGAACAGCACGCCGGCAATCGGTGCGTTGAACGAGGCGGAGATGGCGGCGGCGACGCCCGAGGCCAGAAGCGTGCGCGAACACCATTCTGGCAGCTTGCGCTGATGGGCGATCACCGAGGCCAGCGTCGCGCCCAGATGGATCACCGGCCCTTCGCGGCCGGCGCTGGCGCCGGACCCCAGCGAAATGGCGGAGATCGCCGCCGACCAGAGCCCGTCGCGCAGGCCGAGCGGCCGGCCGGTCAGCGCGCGCGCCTCGATCACGTCGGCGACATTGCCGGCGCGGCGCGCCGAAACCCGCTCCAACAACTGGCCGACCACCAGACCGCCGACGATCGGCGCGGCCAGCACCCAGTACCAGCCGACATTTTGTGCCGCCGTCAGCGTTTGTTCGGTGGTGTTGCGCAGCCACCAATATTGCACAAGGCCGATCGCCTCGCGGAACATGACCGCGGCGACGGCGACCGCTGCGCCGATGATCAGCGACAGGAGCCACAGTTTGGGCGTGCGCGTTTCCACAAAGGTGCGCAGGTTGGGCTGTATCCAGCGCCACAATATCTGTCCCCAGAAGCGCAGGCGTTGGACGGGTGTCATGGCGCTCTCCCGGGCCGGCGTCTCAGGCCGATCGGTTTGCCGACGCCTGCCGGACGTGGAAGGCCGGCATGGCACGCTGCCAGCGCTTCAACCCGTTCCATGATGTCGGGCGGAAACGCGCAGACCTTCGGCCCTTCCATATCGATATGCAGCGTGAGCGATTCGCAGGTGGCCGCCACCTTGCCGTTGCCTGCATGGCGCAGTTGCTGGAAGGCGTGGATGCGTTTTTCGTCGTGATCGAGAATCTGGTAGCTCGTCACCAGATCAGCGTCCTGGTGCACCTCGTTCAGATAGGCGATCCGCGCATCGCCCGTATAGGTGGTCATCCGGCGGGTTCGCGCATAGTCGGCACCCATGCCCAGCATCTTGGCGGCCGCTTCATAGCCGCGGTCGAACAGCACCAGATAATAGGCCATGTTCAGATGGCCGTTATAGTCGATCCAGGCGGGCTCGATGCCGGCTACCGGACTGATGAACGGCCTTGTGTGACTGTCTGCGTTGCCCACCGCGGCTTCTGGTCGCCTCCTGCGACTCCGATCGCTTGTTTGCGATCGACTCCCACCTTACGGTCTGAGCGTGTTGCGGCAAGATGACCTGCCCAAAATTGATGCGAACCGTTCGACCGAGCTGCCATGCCGATGCCGCAGGAGTACCAGCTTGCCGCCCAGCGCTTCGACGCATTTGTCGTCGATGCGCGCGATGCGCTCGGCCTTGCGACGCGCAACCAGACCTATACCGTCGTCGAGGCGGTTCTGCTGGCCTTTCGGCGCCGGCTGCAACCCGATGAGGTGCTGGTGTTCGCAGACGCGCTGCCGCCGGTGTTGCGCGCGGTCTTCGTTGCCGGCTGGGATGCTTCGGAGCGCCGGCCGGGCTTTCCCGACCGCGACGTGCTTGAGGCCGAAGTCCGCTCGTTGCGCGCCGGTCACAATTTTGCGCCGGACGGCGCGATTGCCCTGATTGCCACCGTCCTGCGGCATCACGTCGACCGCGACAGGTTTGACAAGGCGGTTGCCAAGCTGTCACCTGATGCCCAGGCCTTCTGGGAGGACGGACATGGCGCTCAAGGATCTCGCGCAGGTGGCGCGCAATGATGACGGCATCGCGCTGGTGCTCGGCATCCTCAAGCAGCGCTTCGGCGAGCGGTTCCAGACCGGCACGGCGCTGCGCGGCCAGCACGCGCACACCACGACCTATATTCCCGCGCAGATGCCTGACGGCGTTCTGTTCGCGCAATCGGCCGATGATGTGCAGGCGGCGGTCGAAGCGTGCGCGGCGCATCGGGTGCCGATCATCCCGTTTGGCACCGGCACCTCGCTCGAAGGCCAGGTGAACGCGCCGGGCGGCGGCATTTCGATTGATGTCAGCCAGATGAACCGCATCCTTGAGGTGCATGCCGAGGATCTCGACTGCGTGGTCGAGCCGGGCGTCACGCGCAAGCAGCTCAACACCCATCTGCGCGATACCGGCCTGTTCTTTCCGATCGATCCGGGGGCGGACGCCAGCCTTGGCGGCATGGCGGCGACGCGCGCATCGGGGACCAATGCGGTGCGCTACGGCACGATGCGCGACAATGTGATCTCGCTCGATGTGGTGCTGGCCAATGGCCGCAAGATCACAACGGCCAAGCGCGCGCGCAAGAGTTCGGCCGGCTACGACCTCACCCGGCTGATGATCGGGTCGGAAGGCACGCTCGGCATCATCACGCAACTGACGTTACGGCTTGCCGGCCAGCCCGAAGCGATCACCGGCGGCGTGTGTCCGTTCCCGACGCTGGAGGCGGCCGTCCAGGCGGTGATCATGACGATCCAGATGGGCTTGCCGGTCGCGCGGATAGAGCTGGCCAACACGCTGCAAATGCAGGCGATCATCGACTATGCCTCGCTGGACCTGCCTGTCGGGCCGTGCCTGTTCGTCGAGTTTCACGGCACGGAGCGCGGCGTTGCCGAACAGTCGGAAACCTTCGGCGAGATCGCCGGCGATCTGGGTGGCGGGCCGTTCATCTGGTCGGCGCATGAGGAAGACCGCGCCAAGCTGTGGCAGGCGCGCCATGATGCCTATTGGGCGGCGCTGACGCTGCGGCCCGGCGCCAAGGGCATTTCCACCGATGTGTGCGTGCCGATCTCGCAGCTTGCCGACTGCATCGTTCAGACGGAAGCGGATATTGCCGAACACGGGCTGGTCGCGCCGATCGTGGGCCATGCGGGCGACGGCAATTTCCATGTGCTGCTGCTGATCGATGACAAAAGCCGCGAGGAGATCGCGGCCGCGGAAAGCTTTGTCGAACGGCTCAATCTGCGCGCGCTGGCCATGGGCGGCACCTGCACGGGCGAACACGGCATCGGCCAGGGCAAGATGGCGTTCCTGGAAATGGAAATGGGCGGTGCGGTCGATGTGATGCGGCAGATCAAGCGGACGCTCGATCCCGACGATATCATGAACCCTGGCAAGATATTGCGGCTTTGACGACAGGTGGCGCCGTCTTGATCTTGTCGCTTTGAGGCCCGAAAACAGGCGCATGCCGCCCTGACTTCGGGGCACGCGGGCATGAAAGCGCAGGAGACACGGCACTTTGCGCCTTTTCGTTCTGATCGGCGGGCTGGTCGTCGCGGTGTTGTTCGCCGCGCTTCTGGCGCCGATGTTCATCAACTGGTCCGACTATAAGGGACGTTTCGAGGCCGAGGCGTCGCGGCTTCTGGGCCAGCCGGTGCGCGTTGCGGGCGAGGCGCGCGCGCGCATCCTGCCGTTCCCCTCGGTCAGCTTCACCGATGTCGAGGTCGGCCCGCCCGAGGCGCCGTTGATCACCGCCGCCGAATTCTCGTTCGATGCGGAACTGGCACCGTTTTTGTCCGGTGAGGTGCTGATCTTCGATCTGCGCGTCACCGACCCGGTGATGAGCGTCACGCTGGATGAGACCGGTGCGCCGATCTGGCCGTTGCCCGAGACCGGCCCGATCGATCCGGCGCAGATCACGCTCGAAAACGCGGCGATCACCAACGGCCGGCTGGTCGTGCTCGACCCGTTCGACGAGCGGCGCTGGACCGTCTCGGCCATCGACATGGCGGTCTCGGCCGAAAGCTTCTTCGGGCCGTGGCGGGCCGAGGGCACGGCGCGCATCGACACGCTGAACACCGAGTTCACCATCGGAACCGGAACGCTGGAACGGCAGGGCTTTTCGCTGCGCGTCGGCGCCAACCTGCCCGACCAGCTTGTGCGCATCGTCACCGAAGGGCGGATCGCACCCGATGCGGAGAGCGGCGAGATGGTCTATGCGGGCGGGCTGACGCTTCTGCCGCACGGCATCGATCAGGTCTACCGCGTCGAAGGCGATTTTTCCGCCACCGCAAGGCGCCTTGATGTCGACGAATATCGTGCAGCATTCGGCGATCCGGCCGACCCCTATGTGATCAGCGGCACGGCATCGGTGACCGGCGGTGCGGCGCCCGGCTACACGCTGACGGCGCGGGGCACCCAGGTGAACCTGCCCACCGGTCCAGACGCCGAAGAGGGCGGTGCGGCCGGCCTTGCCGACCGGATGGCGGCGATCAACGCCATGCTGGCCGGCCTGCCGCTGCCCGCCGTGCCCGGCACGATCAATCTCGACCTGCCGGCGATCGTCGCCGGCGACACGACCATTCGCGATGTCCAGGTGCTTGCCCGGCCAGAACCGCGCGATGCCGACCGGCGGCGCTGGCGGATCGACCGGCTGGATGCGCAGTTTCCGGGCCGCACCGCGCTTGAGGCCGATGGCGTTCTGACGCTGCCGCGGCCGGGCGAGGCGATGGCAACGGCGTCGTTTGAGGGCAATCTGGTGGTCGCTTCGCGCCAGCCATCGGGGCTGGCGCGGTGGTTGGGTGGCGATGTCGATGAGGCGATCCGGCAGTTGCCGGGTGCCGGGCTGAGCGCGCGCGTCACGCTGGGCGCCGAACGCCAGCTTGCCGAAAGCGTCGAGATCGTCATCGGCGAAACGCGTCTGACCGGCCGGATCGCGCGGCGCGGCGGGGCGCTGTCGACGCCCTATCTGTCCGTCGCACTGGCCGGCGAGACGATCGGCCGTCCGACGCTTGATGCGCTGGCCAGCGTGTTCGGCGCCGGTGAGGGCGGTGCCGGTCTTGCCGGCCATGATGTCGATCTGTCGTTCGACCTGCGCGATGTCGATGCCGGAGGGATCACGGCGGACCATCTCGACACGGCGATCCGCGCGCGCGGCGCGCGCACCGAGATCGACCGGCTGGTGGCAACCGGTGTCTTTGGCGCTTCGGTGACCGGAGCGGGCTCCGTCGAGCGGCTGGGCGGCGGCGATCTGGCGGTGACGTTCGATGCCAGCGTGATCGGCACACGGGGCGAACCGTTCTTCACCGGCATGGCCGAGCGGTTCATGGGCCATGGTCTTCTCGACCATCTGGCGCGCGTTGCCCAAAGCGATCCGGCAGCGGTGGCAGACATGCAGTTGACCATGGTCGGCTCGGCCCGCACCGCCGGTGGCCGGACCCGGACCGAGGCGTCGGCGAGCCTTTCGGGCGCGCTCGGCGGCGCCAACATGTTTGCCCAGGCCAACCTTGCCGACAATGCACAGACCGCGACCATCGACCGATTGGCCGTCGATGGCTCGGTCGCCCATGACGATGCGTTGCGCTTGTTGCCACTGGCCGGAATTGTACCGGCGGTCGGTGACGGCGCAACGGTGGGCCTTGGCGCGCCCGGGCAGGTGGCGATCGCGCTGCGGCGTGCCGAAGGGGGTGGTGACGCTTTGTCGCTGACGGCGACATCCGGTGCCGACCGGCTGAGTTTCGAGGGCGCGCGCGCGGGCGCCGATTTCGCCGGCGATGCGGCGCTGGCGCTGGCCGATGCCGAACCATGGCTGTCGGCGCTGGGCCATGTCCTGCCGGGCACCGGGCTTGGCACGCCTCTGGATCTTTCCGCCGCCATCGAGCGCGCCGGCACCGAATGGCGCTTTGACGATCTTGCGGGAACGGTCGCCGGCACCCAAATCGCTGGCGCTATGACCTTTACCGACGATGTGCTGGCCGGCCGGTCGCTGCGCGGACGGCTCGATCTCGGCGCCTTCGATGCGATGCTGCTGGCCGGGCTTCTGACCGGCCACATCGACGCGATCGGACCGGGGACGGTATTCGGCGCGCCGATCTATGATGGCGTGGCCGTCAATCTGGACTGGTCGGCGGATCGGCTCTTTGCGGGTCCTGTGGCGTTCGAACAGGCCGATGGCACGCTCGTCATGAATGGCGGGCTTGCCACGGTGCAGAACATGACCGCGCTTTTGGGCGAGGACGGCCAGATCGCGGCCACCATGCGCGTGCAGAATGCGTCCGGTGCCGTCAGTCTTGGTGGCGAGGTGGAGCTTCTCGCCGTGGCGCTTGGCGATCTCGCTGCGATGCCGATACCCGTCACCGGCAGAGCCGATCTTGCGCTGTCGCTGACCGGCGGCGGGCGCACGTTGTCCGACCTTTCCCGTTCGCTGACCGGAACGGGCGTTGTCACAGTCGATGATTTGGCGGTGGAGGGGCTCGACGCCGATGCGTTTGACGCCATCATCGCGCGCGCCGATGCGATCGGCTTCGGCATCACGCCCGTGCAGATTCAGGCGATCGCGCGCGACGCGCTGTTTTCCGGGCAAACCCGGCTGGGCGCGGCCGAAGCACCGCTGACGGTGACCGGCGGGGTGGCCCGCGCCGCCAATCTGTCCCTAGACGATGAGGCCGGCGGACTGGGGCTCACCGGCGATGTGACGCTCGATCTGATGGACCGGGCGCCGGCCGGCGGAGTGACCGTGACGCTCGATCCGGGCGCCGAGGCCATTGCCGGCATGGCGCCGGCGGTCAACCTGTCGTTTGGGCCGGGCGACGGGAACACGCTTGCAGCCGGGATCGGCTACCAGCCGGTCACCGCCTATCTGACGCAGCGGGCGCTTGAGATCGAACAGGCGCGCATCGAGCGCTTGCAGGCGCGGCTTCTGGAGCGTCAGCGCATGCGGCGCGAATTGCGCTATGCGCGCTATTTGCGCGCCGAGACCAATGTACGGCGCGAAGAAAGCCGATTGCGCGGGATCGCTGACGAGCGGCGGGCGGCGATCGAGGCACAACGGGCCGCCGAAGCCGAAGCCGCCGCGATCGAACAGATCAATGCACCGGCCCCGGCGCCTGCTTCGCTTCTTGCCGAGCCGCCGGCGTCGCCGGTACCTGACAGCCCACCGGAAGTCCCCCCTGCGCCCGGCGATGCCGCTATACCGGTGCCCGACACGATTGCGGATGGTGAGGTGGTGCGCACCCCTTTGCCGCCAGTGTCGCGGCAGCCGGCCGCCGTCGCGCCGGGCGTCGATTTCAGCGAGGACGCGGTGCGGTCCCTGATTGAGGGGCTCGGCCAGTAAGCCGGCCATCAATGGCCGCATCGAGCACATAGAGCCGCAGCGCCGAGGACAGGTTGGCACCGGCCGGCTTTTCGGCGTCGATGCGGGCAATCAGCCCGGCCAGCGACAGGCCTTCGCTGGCGGCAAGGTTTTGCAACGCAATCTGGAATGCGTCCTCGACGGAATAGCTGGTGCGGTGGCCCGAAATGGAGACCGAGCGCTTGTGGACAGCCATGGGAATGGGAGACGCCGTGGGCTACTTTTTCTTGCGGAAAGCGTCCAGCGAGACGACGTCGGCGGTGCCGTCCTCGTCCTCGCCGTCTCCGGTCGGCGCTTCGGTGACCGTCTCCGGTTCGTTTGGCGCCGGGCCGGCGCCGGACGGCTCGTCGGCATTGGCCGCCCCCTCGTCGCCGGCCTCCGCGTCGCCGTCGGCGACATCAAACTCCAGTTCGAAGTTGACCGAGGGGTCGTAAAAGCCGCGCACCGCCGCATAGGGCACATAGAGCTTTTCGGGCACGTCGGAAAAGGACAGGCCGATGCCGAAGCCTGTTTCGCCGATCTCCAGGTCCCAGAACTGGTGCTGCAGAACGATCGTCATCTGTTCTGGATATTGCTCGCGGATGCGGTTGGAGATGCGCACCCCCGGCGCGGTCGTCACGAAGGTGATGAAGAAATGATGGTTGCCGGGCAGGCCGGTTTTCTCCACCTCCGACAACACCTTGCGGATCACGCCGCGAAGCGCGTTCTGCACCAGGATGTCATATCGGATAATGTCTTCGCTCATCAGCCGGTTATCCCACCGTTCCCATGATGGCGTAGATGTGCGCTGTCGTCGCGCGCAGGTCAAGTGGTCCGCGTCGGCGGCAAGGCGCATGAGGCCCGCACTGGACGCGGGCGCGGCCGGTCCCCATCTGAGGTTCGGCGCCCATCCGGACGCGTTTGTTGCAATCCATCCTGAAACGGAGCTCGTCATGACCGAGGAAAGCCGCCTTGCGCGCGGAAAACGCATCCTGTCGGAAATCGACGGCGAAGCCGGCGAGGCGGTGATTGCCGCGCTTGCGGACATCGCCCCCGATTTCGCGACCTATGTGATGGAATATCCGTTCGGCGACATCTATGCGCGCCAGGGGCCTGGCCGTCGCGACCGGCAGATCGCGACGATCGCCGGGCTGACCGCGCTGGGCAATGCCCAACCTCAGCTCAAGGTCCATATTGGCGCGGGCTTGAATGTGGGGCTGACGCGCGAAGAAATTGTCGAGGTGATCATGCACATGTCCGTCTATGCCGGCTTTCCTGCGGCGCTGAACGGCCTTTTCGCGGCCAAGGAGGTGTTCGCGCAGCGTGATTCGGACGCGGCATAGGGCGCGCCATGTTCGGCCGGGTCGGCGTTTTGTCGTCAAAGAAAGTGGAGGCTTCTGTTGCCAGGTGCCTCCGGACCCCGCCTAACCGAGCAAACCGGCTAGGAGTTCAGGTGAAGCTGTCGCACCGCCATTAGGCAGCGAGACGTGCCTCTGCGTAGTTGTCGTTTGCAACTAACATTGTGACCCGATAACGGCGGTATCATGCCGGGCAAAAGTACGGTTTTTACACCCTCGTCGATCCTGTTTCGCCCCCATCAGCAGCGCTGCCTGCCGATTGCCGCAGCGTTCCTGGTGGAGGCGCCGGGTACCGCCCCCGGGTCCGAAAGGCTTATTGTACCGCCCGTTTATTGCCATAGCCGGCGAACCGGCACCTCCAATATAGGATGAAAGCCACGACGATTCAAAGGCCGGCGGGCGTTTGGCGGTTGACATTGGGTATGGCGTTGAGAACAGTCGGCGGGGAGAGCGGCGCAAGGCTCTGGTCCGTAACGCCTGCCGCCGGTGCAACAATGAGGGGGAATGCCCATGACCGACTATCTCGCCGACGTGAAGAAATATGATGCGGGCGCTGACGAGGCGACCGTCAACAAGATCGTCAAGCATCTGGGCATCGCGCTGCGCTCGCGCGACGCATCGCTCGTCTCCTGCTCCGATCCGTCGGAACTTGAGCGCGTGCGCGAAAAATGGTGCGCCAAGAAGCTCGGTGTCACCGACCAGGCGGCCGGCGACGAGGTGGTCGCCAAAGTGTGCGAACAGATGAAGGACGATCGCTCCAAGGCGCGCGTGACCTTCTACTATCTGGTGGCCAAGCATCTGGGCAAGCTCGGCGATCTCTAGCCGCAACGCCATCACGGATTTCGAAAGCCCCCGGCCACGCGGCGCGGGGGCTTTTCCTTGGGGCAAGCGGGCCGCGCGGATGGACGCTCTGGCCGGAATCGGCCCATAAGGGCGCATGCGCCAATATCATGACCTGATGCGGCTGGTGATGGAGACGGGCACCGACCGGGGCGACCGGACGGGCACCGGCACGCGGTCCATCTTCGGCCACCAGATGCGCTTCGACCTCGCCGCCGGCTTTCCGCTAGTGACCACCAAGAAGCTGCACATCCGCTCGATCATCATCGAGCTTCTGTGGTTCCTGCGCGGCGACACCAACATCGCGTGGCTGAAAGAAAACGGTGTTTCCATCTGGGACGAGTGGGCCGACAAAAATGGTGATCTCGGCCCGGTCTATGGTGCGCAATGGCGCTCCTGGCCGGACGGCGACGGGCAAACGATCGACCAGATTGCAAAGCTGATCGAGGGCATCAAGGCCAATCCCGCCTCGCGCCGGCACATCGTGTCGGCCTGGAACCCGGCGCAGGTGGACCATATGGCGCTGCCGCCGTGTCATTGCCTGTTCCAGTTCTATGTCGCCGACGGCAAACTCTCCTGCCAGCTCTACCAGCGCTCGGCCGACATTTTCCTCGGCGTGCCGTTCAACATCGCCTCCTACGCGCTTTTGACGCACATGATCGCCCATGTGTGCGACCTCGATGTCGGCGATTTCGTCCACACGTTCGGCGACGCGCACATCTACGCCAACCATGTCCAGCAGGTGGAAACGCAGTTGGCGCGGGCGCCGCGTCCGCTGCCGAAGCTCACGATCACGCGCGCCGTGCCATCGATCTTCGATTTTGCGTTCGAGGATTTCGAGATTTCGGGTTACGATCCCCATCCCCATATCAAGGCGCAAGTGGCGGTGTGATGCACAGGTTGTTGATGGCAGCGATGATGCTGCTGGCGGGGTTGACCGGCGCAGCGGCCAACGATTCGATGGCCGAGATCGGCGCGGGCGGGCTGGTGCTCGGCCGTTCGGACGTCGTCTCCATCGAAAGCGAGACGCTGTATCTGTCCATGGACGAAGTGCGGGTCGACTATCGTTTCCGAAACAACAGCGATGCGGATGTCGAGACGATCGTCGCCTTTCCGATGCCGGATATCCCCTTTTCCACCGATGGCGACATGGCAATCCCCGTCATGGCCGACAATTTTCTTGGCTTCACGGTGGAGATCGATGGCGCGCTGGTGACGCCCGCCCTTCAGCAACGCGCGATCGTTGCCGGCGGTGTCGATATCACCGGCCTTCTGTCCGATGCCGGACTGCCGGTCGCGCCGTTCGCCGGCACCTCGGAGATCGACATTTCGGCCCTGACCGCCGAGCAGCGCGTGGCGATCGAGGCAAGCGGCGCGCTCGAGATTGCCATCGATTACGAGACGGGCGCCGAAACCGGCACGGCGTGGCCGCGCTGGACCGTGCGATCGGCCTATTGGTGGACCATGACCTTCCCGGCCAACAGGGAGATTGCGGTGCGCCACACCTACCGGCCGGCCACGGGCGGAGCGGCCGGCATCTTCTTTGCGATGGAAGACGAGGGCAGCGCAACCTACCGGACCTATCAGCGCCGCTATTGCATGGACGCGCCGTTTTTGAGCGGGGTCGAACGGCGCCTTGCCGCATCGAACCTCGAAACCGGCCCCTTCTACACCGAGGCGTGGCTGTCCTATGTGCTGACCACCGGCGCCAACTGGGCCGGGCCGATCCGCACATTCCGGCTGATCGTTGACAAGGGTTCGACGGACAATCTGGTATCGTTCTGCGGTGAGGGCGTCGAAAAGACCGGACCGACCACGTTCGAACTGACTTACGAAGACTTTTGGCCCGAGCGCGATCTCGACGTCTTGTTCATCGTGGCGCAGCGCTGATGGCGGCGGATGCGCCGGTCATTGCCGTCATCGTCGCGGTGGCGGCAAACGGCGTGATCGGCCGCGACGGGGACATGCCCTGGCGCCTGTCGATCGATCTGAAACGCTTCAAGGCGCTGACGCTGGGCCATCCGGTGATCATAGGGCGCAAGACGTTTGACAGCGTCGGCAGGCCGCTGCCGGGCCGGCTGAACATCGTCGTGACCCGCGATCACGACTGGCAGGCGGACGGGGCGCTGGCCGTGGGTTCTCTCGGCGCGGCGCTGGAACTGGCAACCGCGCATCTCGAAAGCTTCGAGCCCGATCCAGCCGATCCCGACGCCGCAGCACCGAACACGATCTTTATCGCTGGCGGCGGGCAGATCTACGCGCAGGCCATGGCGCTGGCCGATGTGCTGCATGTCACCCATGTCGAGGCGGAGATCGAGGGCGACACACTGTTTCCGGCGATCGACCCGGACGTTTGGGAGGCAATGCATGAAGAAGCCGTACCGGCCGGGGAGAAGGACAGCCATGCGACACGGTATGTCGTGTGGGAGAGGGCGTGAGGGCGGATTCTCCGACCGTCACCCTGATTGTAACAGCGGCTCGATCTCGTCCAGCGCCACGTTCTGGCGTGCGCGGGCGAGATCATGGTTCGACTGCAAGTTCATCCAGAACTGCGATGAGGTGCCAAAAAAGCGCGCCAGCCGTAGCGCCGTGTCGGACGTCACGCCGGTCTGTTCCTTGGCGATCCGCTCGACGCGCGTGCGCGGCACCTTAATCGCCTTGGCAAGCTGATAGGCGCTCATCCGATAGGGCACGAGATATTCCTCACGCAGCACTTCGCCCGGGTGAACGGCAGGGGAGGGGGCGGTTGCGACCTGGTTCAGCATGTCTTGCTCCTAGTGATAGTCAACGATCTCGACCCGGTCCGGTCCACGCTCTGTCCAGACAAAGCAGATGCGCCACTGGTCGTTGATCCGCACCGAATGTTGCCCCTTGCGGTCGCCCTTGAGCGCCTCCAAGCGATTGCCCGGCGGAGACCGAAGATCATCCAGAACCACGGCGGCTTCGAGCATGGCGAGCTTGCGATAGGCCACCTTGAAGACATCGGCCGGAAACCCTTTGGGGCACTTGCGTGAGGCAACGGTCTCGGTGCGCTTGTCCCGGTAACCGACGATCATGGCGTCAGGCTTGTATCATGGGGTGATACCAAGTGGCAAGGAAACAGTATCATTCGATGATACGTTCCGGATCATTTTTCCAATGTGACTGACCGGGCCACCCCGCTGCCCTTCCGCACATTCCACCAGAACAGCCCGACGAACGCGCCCAGCGCCACGAGATGCACCAGGCCGCCGATGGGACACATCAGCGTTGCGCCAAAGGCGGTCGAGTGTCGCTCCATTTGGGCAGAACAAAGCACCGAGGCGTCTCCGATACCCCGTCATCCCTGTGCTTGTCACAGGGATGACGGAGAGTAGGTTGGCGATGACGGAGGGTATGTTTGGGGTCACGGATGGCGTGTTTGGCATGGCGGAGGGTGTATTGGGTATTGCGGAGGGTGGAGAGCGCTGCGCCAACGCTCATGCCGCCGCCGTCTGCCCCTTCCGCACATTCCACCAGAACAGCGCCACGAACGCTCCGAGCGCTGCCAGATGCACCAGACCGCCGATCGGCCACATCAGCGTTGCGCCGACGGCGAGGACCAAGATGCGTTCGATCGGGTTGAGCCGGTTTTCCCAATGGCCCTGGATGGCGGCGGAAACCGCCCAAAGGCCGGGCAGGGCGAAGGCAAAGATCTCCAGCATTTCCGGCCAGTTGCCTGACAGGAAGGGCGTATAGGCAAAAAGGAGCGGGACGAAATAGAGCCCCTTGGCCACCTTCCAGGCGGCGACGCCGGTCTTCATCGGCGGCGACTCGGCGATCGCCGCGGCGGTGAAGGCGGCAAGGCACACCGGCGGGGTGACGTTTGAATCCTGGCTCAGCCAGAAGATGATCATGTGGGCGGATAACAAAGCGAGGGTCAGCGCCGCCGGATCGAAGGCCAGATCGTAGACCTGCAGCATCAGTTCGGGCGGGATCGCATCGACGATCGCGCGCGCCTCGGCCATCGGCATGGGTGCTGCGAGCCCTGCGATCTGGTCGGGCACGGCGATCATGAACATGGCTTTCGCCGTTTCGGGCAGTTGCCCGGCGGCGATCAGTTCGACCGTCTGGCCTTCGAGGATGAGCTGGTTCAGCGCCGGCGCCGAAAGCGTGCCGAGGACGATATAGGCGGCGGTGACCGGCAGGCCCATGCCGAGGACGAGCGAGGCCAGCGCGACCAGCACGATGGCGATGATCAGCGAGCCGTCGGACCATTGGGCGATCATCAGCGAGAAGGTGTTGCCGATGCCCGCCGTTGTGATGACGTTGACGATCAACCCGACACCGCACAAAAGGATGCCGGTCATGATCATGTTGCGGGCGCCCAGTTCCAGCGCCTCGATGATCTTCGTCGGCCCCATCCGGTTGGGCGTCAGCCACGAGGCGGCGATGCAGGTCAGGATCGCAAATCCCGCCGCATAGGTGGGCGTATAGCCATAGACCAGAAGCCCGATCAGGAGGCCGACCGGCAGGACGAAGGGCGGCCCGCCGCGGCGGAACACCTCCCAGAAGCCCGGCCCGTCCTCTTCGGCCAGCGCGGTGGCATTGGAGCGCTTGGCCTCGATGCGCACGAAAAAGCCGACGGTGGCGAAATAGAGGATTGCCGGCAGGATCGAGACGGTGACGATGGTGGTGTAGGGAATCTGGGTGAAGGACGCCATGACGAAGGCGCCGGCGCCCATGATCGGCGGCATCAACTGGCCGCCCGTCGACGAGGCGGCCTCCACGCCGCCGGCAAAGTGCTTGGGAAAGCCCGCCCGCTTCATCAGGGGAATGGTGATCACGCCGGTGGACGCGGTGTTGGCGACGGCGGAGCCGGAGATGGTGCCGGTCAGGCCTGAGGCCATGACCGCGACGAAGCCCGGCCCGCCGATGAAACGGCCGGCGACGACCCGGGAGACATCAACGATGAAATCGCCGGCGCCGGATTTGAGAAGAAACGCGCCGAACAGGATGAACATGAAGACAAAGGTCGACGAGATGCGGGCGATCGTGCCGAACATGGCGTCGTCGCCATACATGGCGCGGAACATGATTGTTTCGGGCGACAGGCCGCCAAAGCGGAAGACGCCGGGCACATATTGCCCCCACCAGACGATATAGGTGAGCGAAGCGAGGATCAGGAAGGGGATGATCCAGCCGGTGGTGCGGCGTGTGTATTCAAGCACGCCGATGATGCACAGGCTCCCTGCCAGCCAGTCCGACCAGATCAGCCGCACGCCCCGGTCGTAAATGGCGCTTTCCGCATTGACCACCCAGAGTGCGGCGAAGGCGACAATGGCGCCGAAGGCGATGTCGACTGCGCGAAACAGCGGACGCTCGGCCCAGCCCTTCTGGACCAGCGGGGTCACCAGCGCGCACAAAAGCGCAAACCCGGCAAAGTGGAAGCCGTTCTGGTGGATCGTCGACACATTGCCGAACGAGTTCATCCAGATATGGGCGAGCGAGATGGTGACGCCGACAATCAGCGCTGCAAGCGACAGACCGCGCCGCTCGAACAGCGAAGGGCTGCGCGTCTGCTGGATGGTGTCGGCGCGCATCAGGTCACCGGCGGATCAGGGAAACGGAGCGGCGGGCACGGGGCGCACCCGCCGCAAGCGCCGTTACTGCGCCATCAGGCTGTCGGGGATTTCCAGACCCTGTTCGGTGTAAAAGCGCGCCGCGCCCGGATGCAGCGGCACGGGCAGGCCGGCAATCGCGCGCTCCAGCGCCATGGCCTTGGTCGCCGGATGGATCGCCTGCAGGAAGGGCAGGTTCTCATACATGGTCTTGGTGATCTGGTAGACATCCTCTTCGGCAATGTCGGCGTGGGTCGCCAGGAAATTGGGCTGAGCGATGGTTGTCACGTCATCGTCTATGCCCGGATAGGTGCCGCCGGCGATCGTGTATTCCGTCCAGAGGCCACGTCCGCCATCGGCCATCTCGATTTCCTCGGGTGTGAACGACAAAAGCGTCACCCGGTCGCCGGCGGCCGAAAAGAGTTGTGTGACCGCGCCGACGGGCACGCCGGCTGGCGTCGACATGCCGACGGCCTGGCCGTTCTGGACCGCCTCGGCGCTTGGTCCGTAGCCGCCGAAGACCAGTTCATATTCATTGTCCATGTCCACATCGAAGCCTGAAAGGATCGTGCGGTTAGAGCCGATCGTGCCGGAGTTCTGCCGGCCCATGGCCATCGCTTCGCCCTTCAGCGCCAGCACGTCCGATACGGTGCCGCTTTCGACGCGATCCGAGGCGATGATGAAGTGCTCGACATTCTGCCACAGCATGGAGACCGAGCGCAGATGCTCCTGCGGTCCGTCGGCTTCCACCGGGCCGGTGCCGGTTGCCGCATAATAGCCGAACAGGCCCTGAAGGATGGCGAACTGCGCCTCGCCCTCGCGAATCAGACGGACGTTCTCGCCGGACCCTGCCGAAGAAATGGCGCTCATGCCGATCTTCTGCCCGGGTTCGAGGCGCACCTTGGTCAGCGTCGAGATGGCAACGCCGACCGGATAATAGGTGCCGCCGGTCGATGCGGTCGCCAGAATATAGTTGCGCGCTTCCTGCGCGAATGCGCCGGTCGCCGAGCCCAGCGCGAGCCCTGCGGCGAGCGTGGCAGAAACAAAGGTTCTGCGTGAGATGAATGTCATGCCTACCTCCCAATTGACACTTGGCGCGCAACGCGCACGGTGCACTATATGGTTGCGTCGTCGCGCAAGTCACGGATTTTCGGATCGCGCGGGCGGCTACTCGTCGGGTTTGGGTGTCAAGGTTTCACCCCTAAGGTAGGCGCCGACAGCGGCCTCGACCTGATCTGATGTGTAGCCTAGCGCACTCAAAAGCTCGCGCATTGAATCTGGATTGGAGGTCATGTTCCAGAACCGGGGCATGCCGTCTATGAACGGGCTCTCGGGCGAGCCACCGCTTGTTATAATTGGTATCGTGCCCGTGGCCGCCCAGTCGTTGAACTCGTCAGACGGAATCTCTACGCCGGCGTACTTTTCGAGTGCGCGCAGGGCAAACCGTCGACCGTTCAGAGACGTATCCTTGTTTTCTCCACCCAGGATAGACAAAGAAATCCGAACCATCTCTATGTCGTGCGAGCGGTCAGTGTTCCAATAACCAAACAAGCCGACCGCAATGGTCGCTGCAGAACCCAACGCGGCACTGACAACACTTACAATGATGGTCTTTGTCGTTTCCATGAATTGTTCAACCCAGACCGCCTGCTGATTGATACTATCAACGCTGGGAAAGAATCGGCAAGCAGCCATCATTGGTCAATCGTCGGCGTTTTGGCCGCACCGGGCCATGCCGATTTCGCTCCGGTTTTCGTTGAAAGGGCAGGGGCGCGTTCCTATAACGTTTTTACGGAGCGCGTTTGGCCTTTCGGCTCAACGCCTTGTTTTTTCGTATCGCGAGGTTTTGGATGCCCTGGAGCAATCAGAATGGCGGCGGCGGCCCTTGGGGCGGCGGCGGCGACAAGAATGGCGGCCCCTGGGGTGGCGGTGGCGGCAATGGCGGCGGCCCGTGGGGGCAGGGGCCGCGCGGGCCCAACCGTCCGGGTGGCGGCGGCCAGCCGCCGGACCTCGAGGACATTATCCGCCAGGGCCAGGACCGTCTGAAGCGCGCCCTTCCGGGCGGCGGCGGTGGCGGTGGCCGGGCGCTGATCGGCCTGTTGGTGGTCGGCGCGCTGGTGCTCTATGCGCTTCAGGCGTTCTACCAGGTCGACACCGACGAACGCGCGGTCGAACTTTTGTTCGGCAAGCCCAAGGCCGAATTGTCCGAGCCGGGACTGCATTTCCATTTCTGGCCGGTCGAGACGGTCGAAAAGGTGCAGATCGTCGAAAAGCAGATCCAGGTGGGCGCCGGCACAGGCCGGGGCGGTTCGAACGGGCTGATGCTGTCGGGCGACCAGAACATCGTCGATGTGCAGTTCTCGGTCCTTTATTCGGTGATCGATCCGCGGTCGTACCTGTTCAACGTGGCCGGTCCCGACGATGCGGTGCGGCAGGTCGCCGAAAGCGCGATGCGTGAAATTGTCGGCCGCCGTCCGGCGCAGGACGTCTTCCGCGACAACCGCGCGGCGATCGCCGACGAGGTGCGCACGTCGATGCAGATGACGCTCGACAGCTATGGCGCCGGCATCCAGATCAACACCGTTTCGATCGAGGACGCCGCGCCGCCGCGCGAGGTGGCCGACGCGTTCGAGGAAGTCCAGCGCGCCGAGCAGGACGAGGACCGGTTCCGCGAGGAAGCCAACCAGTATTCGAACCAGCAGCTTGGCCAGGCCCGCGGTGAAGCGGCGCAAATCCGCGAGGATGCCGCCGCCTATGCGACCCAGGTCGTGCAGGAAGCCGAAGGTGAGGCGCAGCGCTTCATCTCGATCTACGACCAGTATCGCCTGGCGCCCGACGTGACGCGCAAGCGCCTGTTCCTGGAGACGATGGAAGGCGTGCTGGGCAATTCCAACAAGGTGATCCTCGACGAGCAAGGCAGTGGCAGTGGCGTCGTGCCCTACCTGCCGCTGCCCGAGATCCAGAACCGCCGGCAGACGGCCGCGCAGGACGGAGTGACCCAGTAATGTTTGCAGGCAACCGTATCCCGATCATCGCCTTTCTTCTGGGCCTCATCCTCGTCCTGATCTACGCGTCGATCTTCGTCGTCAACGAGCGCCAACAGGCGATCGTGCTGCGCTTCGGCGAAATCCAGGACGTGAAGACCGAGCCAGGCCTCTATTTCAAGGCGCCGTTCACCTTTGCGGGCTTCGACACCGTGCAGATCATTGAGGACCGCGTGTTGCGGCTCGATCTGGTCGACACGCCACCCGTGCAGGTGTCCGGCGGCCGGTTCTACGAGGTCGATGCCTTCCTGACCTTCCAGATCACCGATGCGCGGCGGTTCCGCGAGCAGGTCTCCGGTGACCTCAACTCGGCGGCCGCCCGTCTGCGCACGCGTTTCGACGCCGCCTTGCGCCGGGTCTACGGTCTGCGCGGCTTCGAGGCGGCGCTGTCCGAAGAGCGCGCCGAAATGATGCGCGAGGTGCGCGACCTTCTGCGCCCCGACGCCCAGCAGCTCGGCCTGACGATCGACGATGTGCGGATCGTGCGCACCGACCTGACGGCGGAAGTCTCCCAGCAGACCTTTGACCGGATGAGCGCCGAGCGCCTGGCCGAAGCCGAGCGCCTGCGCGCGCGCGGCCGCGAGAACGCCCAGCGCATCCGCGCGGTGGCCGACCGCCAGGTCGTCGAGATCCTCTCCGAGGCGCGGCGCGAATCGGAGATTCTGCGCGGTGAGGGCGATGCGGAACGCAACCGCATCTTCGCCGATGCCTTCTCGCGCGATCCGGAGTTCTTCGAATTCTACCGTTCGATGATCGCCTATGAGCGGGCGCTCCAGGATGGCGGGACGACGATGGTTCTGTCGCCCAATTCGGAGTTCTTCGAGTTCTTCCAGGGCGCGCAGGGCACGCCGCCGCTCACGGCCGGACAATAGGCGGGCCGGCAGGTTTGCCATGGCCGATCTGGTCACCGCGCTCGGGCTTGTCCTGGTGATCGAGGGCATCGTCTATGGGGCGTTTCCGGATCTCGGCCGGCGGATTGGCGAGTTCTTGCGCACAGCGCCGGCCGACCAGTTGCGCATTGCCGGGCTTGCCTCGGCGGCGATCGGCGTCGGCATTGTCTGGCTGGCGCGGGGTTATTTGTGACAATCCCCTGGCGTCACGATGGCGTGACATGGGCGGGCATATTTCGCGCCGCGCTTGCATCGTAACCGCACGGCCTTATTTTCGACCGCATGCCCGGATGGTGTCCGGGCGGCAATATCTCGCCCGCAAGGGCACAGCCTTGGAGGTGAGCGCATATGGGTTCTGGCTTGACGGCGCCACGCGCAAAAATCGTTCTGGCAACGCTCGGCCTTGCCGCGCTGGTGGCGGTGCAGCCGGCGCCCGTGCCGCTGGCTGTCGGCGGCGGGGCGCTTGCCCAGGAAGGGCCGAAATCGCTGGCGGACCTGTCCGACCGGCTGATCGATTCGGTCGTCAACATCTCGACCTCGCAGCGCGTCGGCGGCGGCGAGCGCAACGTGCCGCGGCCGCGTCTTCCCGAGGGATCGCCCTTTCAGGAGTTCTTCGACGAGTTTTTCGACAATCTGCCGGAGGGCGAAGGACCGGGACGCGGCGGCGAACGCAGCGTCCAGTCACTTGGATCGGGTTTCGTCATCGATGCGGACGAAGGCATCATCGTCACCAACAACCATGTCATCGCCGACGCCGACGAGGTGGTCGCCAATTTCAACGATGGCAGTTCGATCACCGCCGAGATCATCGGCACGGATCCCAAGACGGACCTTGCGGTCCTGAAGATCGACCCTTCGGAAAATCCCGACATGCAGGAAGTGCCGCTGGGCGATTCCGAGGCGATGCGTGTCGGTGACTGGGTGCTGGCGATCGGCAACCCGTTCGGCCTTGGCGGCTCGGTGTCCGTGGGCATCGTCTCGGCCTTCGGGCGTGACATCAATTCGGGCCCTTACGACAATTTCATCCAGACGGACGCGGCCATCAATCGCGGCAATTCGGGCGGCCCGCTGTTCAACATGAATGGCGAGGTGATCGGCATCAACACGGCCATCATCTCGCCGTCGGGCGGTTCGATCGGCATCGGCTTTTCCATTCCGACCGATCTTGCCATCGGCGTGATCGAGCAGTTGCGAGAGTTTGGCGAGACCCGGCGCGGCTGGCTGGGCGTGCGCATCCAGCAGGTCACCGACGACATCGCCGAGAGCTTGGGCATGGACAGCGCCAAGGGCGCCCTTGTTGCGGGTGTCATTGAGGGCGGACCGGTCGATGACGGCTCGATCGAGCCCGGCGACGTGATCATCACCTTTGATGGCAAGCCGGTGGATACGATGCGCGAATTGCCCTTGGTGGTCGCCGAATCGCCCGTTGGCAAGGAAGTCGATGTCGTTGTCCTGCGCAATGGCGAGGAGCAAACGGTCCAGGTCACGCTCGGCCGGCTCGAAGATGGCGAGCAGCTTGCGTTGACCACCGAGCCGGCCGGCGAAGGTGCCGGCGAGGAGGCGGAGACGATCGAACTGTTCGGGATGAGCCTTGTCGAACTGGACGATGCGCAACGCGAGGAATTCGGCATTTCCGACGAGGTGTCCGGCGGCGTTGTCGTCACGACCGTCGAGGACGGGTCGGCCGCCGCCAACCGGGGCGTCGTCGCCGGTGATGTGATCGTCGAGATCGCCCAGGAGGGCGTTTCGACACCAGCCGATGTGGAAGAGGCGATCACCGCGCTTCAGGAGAGCGAACGCCGCAATGCGCTTCTGATGCTCGCCGGCACGGACGGTGCACTGCGCTTCGTGACGATCCGGATCGATTGAGGCGGGCCGTTCGTCCGGCGGTTTGTGTCAAACCTTGCCGCCATTCCGGGCTTGCACTTTTTCCCTTCGTCATTCCGGGGCCGCGAAGCGGAACCCGGAATTCAGAGCTGAGGCGGCAAAGATCACGCGGCTGGATTCCGGATCAGGCTTCGCCAGTCCGGACTGACGCAACTGGAGCGCGTGGCGCTCTTGCCATTGTCGCGCACCCTCAGCGCACGATCTCGTCTTCCCGGTAGCCCTGGATGAACAGGAGCGCCGTCAGGTCGCCATGGTCGATGCGCATGCCGGCCCTTTCGGCGACGGCAGGCTTGGCGTGCAGCGCGATGCCTGTGCCGGCCATGTCCAGCATCGCAAGATCGTTGGCGCCGTCACCCACCGCGATCGCCCGATCGGTGCCGACGCCCAGTCGGCCGGCGATCTTGATGAGCGCGTCGGCCTTGGCCTGTTTGCCGAGGATGGGCGCGGCGACCTCGCCGGTGAGCTTGCCATCCTCGTGGACCAGCCGGTTGGCGCGGTGCTCGTGAAAACCGATCAGGTCGGCGATCCGTGCGGTGAAATCGGTGAAGCCGCCCGAAACCAGGGCGCAATGGGCGCCGTTGGCGGCCATGGTGCGCACCAGCTCGCGCCCGCCCGGCATCAGTTCAATCCGCTCGGCGATGACTTTATCGATCACGTCAAGCGGCAGGCCTTCCAGAAGCGCCACCCGTTCGCGCAGCGCGCCTTCGAACTCGATCTCGCCATTCATGGCGCGTGCCGTGATTGCGGCGACCTTGTCCTTGATGCCGGCCTCGGCGGCCAGTTCATCGATGCATTCCTGCCGGATCATCGTTGAATCCATGTCGGCAAGCAGAATCGCCTTGCGTCGCGCGTCGGATCCCTCGTCTTTCTGGACGACATGGTCGATCGGCGCATCGCCGATAACGTCGGCCAGCGCGGCGGCGTGTCCGTCGGCTCCCTCAACGGCAAGGTCCGCGGCCAGGCGTTCGCCCAGCCATGTCATCGATCGGGCCCCGACCGCATGGGCGGCCGCTTCGGCCAGGGTCGGATCGAGCGCGCGTGTTGCGGGATTGGCAATCAGCGTGATGATGTGGGACATGAGCGCACAAGCGGTCTGGTAACGTCGGGGATAGATGAAACGAACGATCACGCTGATAGCCGGCCCCACCGCCAGCGGCAAGTCGACGCTGGCGCTGGACCTGGCGGCACGGTGTGGCGGTCACATCGTCAACGCCGATTCCATGCAGGTCTATGAGGGTTTGCGCGTTCTGACCGCGCGCCCCGACGCGGCGGAGATGGCGGCAGCGCCGCATCATCTTTACGGCCATGTGGCGCCGGCGATTGCCTATTCGGCCGGCGCGTGGGTGCGTGATGTGCGGGCTTTGCTCGAACGGTTGCCGGCGGACGCGCCACTGATCTTCGTCGGGGGGACGGGGCTTTACGTCCGCGCGCTGACCGAGGGTCTTTCGCCGATGCCCGACGTGCCGGACGCGATCCGGTCCGCATTGCGTGCACGGCTCGCCGCCGAAGGCGCGCCGGCCCTGCATGCTGAACTTGCCGCGCGTGATCCGGCCGGTGCGTCCATGCTGGAGCCCGGCGACAGCCAGCGCATCGTGCGGGCGTTGGAGGTTCTGGAAGCTTCCGGCAGACCGCTGGCGGATTGGCAGGCGCAGGCCGCAGAACCGGTTTTCGGGGCCGACGCGATTACCGAACGCTGGCTGGTGGTGCCTGACCGGGCCGCGCTTTATCATCGCATTGAAGCGCGGTTCGACGCGATGATCGACGCCGGCGCGCTTGACGAGGTTCGGGCCTTGCGTGCTTTGAACCTGCCGTCGGACCGGCCGGCCATGAAGGCGATCGGCGTGCGCGAACTGGGCGCGGTTCTCGACGGCACGATGGACGAGGACAAAGCGATCGCACGGGCCAAGACCGCGACCCGGCAATATGCCAAACGCCAGATGACCTGGTTCCGCAACCAGTTGGGCGCCGATTGGCGGATGGTCGACACCGGTGTTGCCGCTTCTGTCGCCGCGCCCTGAACGGGCCAGGCGAGTGCGTTCAGTCGTGATCCTTTGTCCGGAACCGGCTGATCAGGTCGCGGGCCGATCCACCGGACGCCGGCTGTTCGCCTGATGGCGCGGTTTTGGCGGGACGATGCGCCGGTTTTTCACGGTTGCGGCGCAGCGGCCCGTCATAGGTGAAAAGACCGTCGGCAGCGCCGGAACGGGCCTGTGGTTGCGCAGGCATGGGCTCGGGCGTTGTGATCGAAGGGCGCTGTTCGCCGACCTTTGTCGCCGGATCGAGGGCGGCCAGGGCATCTTCGCCCGCATGATCGGATGGCTGGCTCACCGGCCCGCGCACGGCGCGCAACAGGGCGGCCATGTCGACCGTCTCGGCGCCGGCGCCCTTGGCGTCTTCGCCCGTGTCCAGATTGTTGCCCGGCAGGTGGCGTGCTTCGATGGTCTCGACGATCAGACGCATCGGCGTGCTGACGCCCTGCCCGAAGGTCACGGCTTCGCGGTTGGCCAGGGAGGGCAGGAAGTTGATGTATGAGCGCGAGGCCCCGGTGATCGCCTGACGCATGATCTCCTGATCGGCCTCGTTGCCCAGGCGCATGGCGAACATGGTGTTGCACTGGGACAGGATCGTGGGGTCCAATTCGCTGGGCCGCTGGGTGATGATGCCCAGGCTGACGCCATATTTGCGGCCTTCCTTGGCGATGCGGGCGATCGCCGCCCGGGTGGGGCCGAAGCCGGTTCCGGCGTCGGCGGGTATGTAGCGGTGCGCTTCCTCGCACAGGACCAGCGTCTTGACGCGCGCCTGGCTCCAGACGGACATTTCAAACGCCAGCCGGCAGAGCACGCTGACCACCGCGTTGACGACTTCCGAGGGGATGCCGTTGAGCTGGAATATGGTGACCGGCTTGCCGGCGGCGGGAACGCGATAGATGTGCGCCAGGACCTCGGCCAGATTGTCGACGATGGTCTTGTGCGCAAACATGAAACGGTAGCGCGGATCGTGGACGGTGGCATCGATCCGGCCGGCGAGCGATTTGAGCTTGAGGCGGTTTTCCCGGGCGTCGAGCTTGCCGACACGTTCGTCGATCAGCGCCAGAAGGTCCGCGACGCGGTAGGGAACCGGCGTATCGGCGGTCATCATGGCGCCGCGACCCGGCTTGCGCGTCGAGCCCGTTTGCTCGCCCTTGAAACGGCAGCGCGCCTCCGGGATCAGGTCGCGGAGGATATCGACCTCGTCGGGATCGGCCGGACGCCCGCGGAAGAGCACTTCAACGAACTCCTCCAGCTTGAACAGCCAGAACGGCAGGTCCAGGGTCTTGTCGTCGATCGTCACCGAGATATCGGGGAAGGCGCAGGCGAACTCGTTGTGCGGATCGAGCACGAGGATGCCCACGTCGGGCCGTGCCTGGACGACCTTGCGAACGAGCAGCGAAACGGTCGATGATTTGCCGACGCCGGTGGTGCCGACCACCGCAAAGTGCCGCGAGATCATTGCGTCGATGGACACCATCGCATCGATTTCGCGGTTTTGTGAAAGGGCACCGATGCGCAGCGCCGAAGGATCGGTGTTGGCGAAAATCGCCCTGAGATCGGCATTGCGGATGCGGTGCGCAACCGCGCCCAGATGCGGATAGGCGGACAGGCCGCCCGCAAAGCGCGGCTGGCCGCCTTCTTCCGTGATCTCGCCGACCAGTTCGACATGAATGTGGATGGTGTTTGCGGCCGCCCTCTGCCAGTCCGAGCCGGCCGTGTCGACGCGGTAGAGCATGCCGATCGTGCGGACGGCGCCGGTGCGGATGGTGATCAGGCTGCCGACGGTCCAATAGTCTTCCGAAACGGTCCCGTCGAGCGGCATGGTGGCGCTGATGACTGCGCTGTTGCCGTCGCAATGGATGATGTGGCCTTCGGTGCGGTTGCGCTTGGGAAGCGGTTGACGCTCTTTGGCCAATTGGGCCTCACCCGGATCGGGTTGTTCGTTTCGATACATGCGTCCGGACCTGTTGCCGGACGAAATTATGGGATCGCGGTTAAGGAAACGCTACCGGCCGAATGGCTTGACCCGTCCCGGCGCCGGGACTAAGAGACGGCGATGATGACGATGCTGCTTATCGTAGTAGGACCGCGCATGGGCAAGGTGGCGTAGCCACCGGGCACGATCCACCCATGCGCGATGACAGGCTCCCCTCAAAGGAGCCTTTTTTATTGCCTTTCACCGACCGAACGACGAAAATTTGTGCAAAGGCCAGAGGGCCGGACGGGATGAAGATCATGGATGCCAAGGCGGACACTAAAGCGGGCCAGGAAATGACGGGCGCCGAGATGGTGCTGGAAGCGTTGAAAGACAATGGCGTCGGGCATATATTCGGCTACCCCGGTGGGGCCGTGCTGCCGATCTACGACGAAATCTTCCAGCAGGACGCGATCGAGCATATCCTTGTGCGCCACGAACAGGGCGCGGGCCATGCGGCGGAAGGCTATGCCCGGTCGACCGGCAAGGTCGGTGTCGTGCTCGCGACATCGGGGCCGGGCGCCACCAACTGCGTGACCGCGCTGCAGGACGCGCTGATGGATTCTATTCCGATCGTGTGCATCACCGGCCAGGTGCCGACGACGCTGATCGGCTCGGACGCCTTTCAGGAATGCGACACGGTCGGCATCACGCGGCCCTGCACCAAATACAACTGGCTGGTCAAATCGGTCGCCGACCTGCCGCGCATCCTGCACGAGGCGTTCCATGTCGCCCAGACCGGCCGGCCCGGGCCCGTCGTCGTTGATATCCCCAAGGACGTCCAGTTCGCTTCGGGCATCTATCAGGGGCCGGAGGTTGCGCAGGAGCGCGTCAGCTACCGGCCGGTGATGAACCCGGACGCCGATGCGATCCGCCGCGCCGTCGCCCTGATGGCGTCGGCGAAGAAACCGGTCATCTATTCGGGCGGCGGGGTGATCAATGCCGGCGACCGTGCCAGCGACCTCTTGCGCGAACTGGTGGCGGCGACGGGCTTTCCGGTCACCTCGACGCTGATGGGCCTTGGCGCCTATCCCGCCTCGGGCGAGAACTGGATCGGCATGCTGGGCATGCATGGCACCTATGAAGCCAACATGGCGATGCATGACTGTGATGTCATGATCAATATCGGCGCGCGCTTTGACGACCGCATCACCGGCCGGATCGACGCGTTCTCGCCGAATTCGCGCAAGATCCACATCGACATCGATCCCTCCTCGATCAACAAGGTCGTCCACACGGAAGTCGGCATCGTCGCCGATGTGGCCCATGCGCTTGAGGCGCTGCTGGACGCTTGGCGCGCCGGTGGCCACACACCGGACAAGACAAAGCACGCGGGCTGGTGGGAGCAGATCGGCAAGTGGAAGGCGCGCGACTCGCTGGCCTACACCAAGTCCGACGATGTGATCATGCCGCAATATGCGATCCAGCGGCTCTATGAGGCGACCAAGGCCAGTGGCAAGGACACGTTCATCACCACCGAAGTCGGCCAGCACCAGATGTGGGCGGCGCAGTATTTCGGGTTCGAAAAGCCCAATCGCTGGATGACATCCGGCGGCCTGGGCACGATGGGCTACGGCCTGCCGGCGGCGCTGGGCGTTCAGGTCGCCCATCCCGATGCGCTGGTCATCGACATTGCCGGTGACGCCTCGATCCAGATGAATATCCAGGAGATGTCGACCGCGATCCAGTACGGCACGCCGATCAAGATCTTCATTCTCAACAACCAATATATGGGCATGGTGCGCCAGTGGCAGCAATTGCTGCACGGCAACCGCCGGTCGCACTCCTACACCGAGGCGATGCCAGATTTCGTCAAGCTGGCCGAAGCCTATGGCGCGCATGGCATTTATTGCGACAAGCCGGGCAATCTGGATGACGCTTTGGCCGAGATGATCGAGATCGACAAGCCGGTCATTTTCGACTGCCGTGTGGCGGCGCTCGCCAATTGCTTCCCGATGATCCCGTCGGGCAAGGCGCACAACGAAATGCTGTTGCCCGACGAAGCGACGGACGAAGCGGTGGCCAACGCCATCGGCGCGGAAGGCAAGGCGCTTGTGTGATCCCCAATCCGACGCGCCGCGATGAACCGGTCCGCACCGGGCTTTGCCGACTACGGCCTGCTTGTCACGCTGGCGTTGATCTGGGGCAGCGCGTTCCTTCTGTCGAAGATCGCGGTGGCCGATTTTCAGCCGCTGACGATCACGCTCGTGCGGCAGGTGCTGGCGGCGCTGCTTCTGGGCGGGCTCGTCATCGTCCTGCGCCGGCCGCTGTTCCGGCCGACGCGGCGCGACCAGCTCTTCATGATCGTCTGCGCAGCGACCGGCACGGTGATCCCGTTCACCGCCATCAATTGGGGCGTTGCGGCGATCGACAGCGGGCTGGCGGCGATCCTGATGGGCTTCATGCCGCTGGTCGTTCTGGTGCTGGCGCATTTCCTGACGCGCGACGAGAAGCTGACGCTGCCCAAAGTGGCCGGCGTCGTGCTCGGCCTGATCGGCCTTGCCATCCTGTTCTGGCCGGCGCTGGTCGAAGGGTTCGGCCAGGATGTGTGGCGTCAGCTTGCCGTGCTTGGCGCGGCGACGGCCTATGGCGTCAACGCGCTGTCGGTCAAGCAGCTTGTGCGCCATCCGCCGATGGTGCTGATGACCTACATCACGCTTTGGACGCTGGTGATCCTTTTCCCGCTGACCTTTGTGTTCGAGCAGCCCTTTGCGGCGACGCCGTCGCCATCCTCGGTTCTGGCTCTCATCGCGTTGGGCATTTTTCCCTCGGCGGTCGGCGCGCTCTTCATGTTCGCCATCATCGAGCGGCAGGGCGCCTCGTTTTTCGGCCAGATCAACCTTCTGGTGCCGCTGGCCGGGGTTCTGGTCGGCATCGTCTTTGCCGGCGAGCGGCCGGGCCTGAATGCGCTTGCCGCGCTCGTCATCATCGTGTCCGGCGTGGTGGTCGCCCGCCTCAAGCCGGTTGCCCGTTCCTCACCCGTCAATGAAAGTTCCAAGCCATGAACGAACCGCAATCCGAACCGGCCTCGGCCTATTTCATCACCAAGGACACATCAGTGCCCGAAAGCCACACACTGTCGATCCTGGTCGACAATGAGCCGGGCGTTCTGGCGCGGGTGATCGGCCTTTTCTCCGGCCGCGGCTACAATATCGAGAGCCTGACGGTCTCGGAGACCGAGCATGAAAAGCACCTGTCGCGGATCACCATCGTCACCAGCGGGACGCCGCAGGTTATGGAGCAGATCCACACCCAGCTCGAGCGGATCGTGCCGGTGCACAAGGTGACCGACCTGACGGTTGTTGCCCATCAGGGCGGCTACGAAAAGCCGCTCGAGCGGGAACTGGCGCTCGTAAAGGTGCGCGGGGCGGGCGAAAACCGGCTCGAGGCGCTGCGGCTGGCCGATGCGTTCAAGGCCAATGTGATCGACGCCAATGTCGATCATTTCGTCTTTGAACTGACCGGCCGCACCAACAAGGTCGAGCAGTTCATCGCCATCATGGCACCGCTGGGTCTGGTCGAGGTCTGCCGCACGGGCGTCGCGGCCATGCGGCGGGGCCGCGAGGTGATGTGAGGGCTGGCGCCGGGGCGCAGGAGGATATACATTGGGATATCCGAACGGAGCGACCGGTGACCAGGGTTCAGATATCGAAATGGGGCAACTCGTCGGCGATCCGCTTGCCCAAGGCGGTTCTCGAGCAGTTGGGCCTGAAGGCCGGCGATGCGGTGACCGTGGCTGTCGAGGGGGGCAAAGCGGTGATCGAGCCGGCTCGGGCTGGCAAGGTCTACATTCCACCCATCGAGGAACTGATCGCCGAGGCGGATCGGATCGGCTGGGACAAGGAGCCGGAAACCATCGATTGGGGACCGGACGTCGGCAGCGAAATCATCGACGATGACGACAACAGCTATCGATGACCGGGGAGCGCGAGCTTCGGGCCGGCGATGTCGTCCTGATTGATTTCAATCCGGTCAAGGGCAGCGAGCAGGCGGGCATCTGGCCGGCCGTCGTCGTCTCGATCAACGATATCAATGTGCGGTCGCGTCGTTTGATCGTTTGTCCGATCACCGGAAACATGACGCCCTGGATCACCAAGCTCGCGCTACCCGACGGTTTGAAGACAACCGGCATGGTGCTGACCGACCAGGTCCGCGCGGTCGATGTTGCGGCGCGGGTTCTTCGTTGGGTGGAGAGCACCGATCCTGTCTTTCTGGCACAGGTGCGCGGCCGTGTCGGCCGCTGGATCGGCCTCGAACTGCCGGACCGGTAAGGCGATGACCGGCGTGTGACGGCCCGTCATCGCGATTTTGGCGCCATTGGCGCCGCTTACCGCACGCGCAGGTCGCGGCTGAAGGAGTGCACGTCGCCCGTGAAACGGATCAGCGGGTTGGCGAACTCGTTCATATATTCCTTGACGGTGATGCCGTCCTTGATGCCGGTGATGCGGATGGCATCGACATTCCAGTTGTCGCCGTCAAAGCCGCCCGTGAACCCCTCCACGTTCAGGATGAACAGGGTGATGTCATCGGCCTCGGTGCCGTCGGGCGTATCGAAGTAAAGGTGCGTCGTCGTGTGGTCCTTGATCCGGCGGTCGCGGGGATTGACCTGCCGGCTGATGCCGCGCTGGCGGCCGTCGGCCCGGTAGGACCAGATCGAGGCAAAGGCGTTGTCGTCATTGCCGCGCAGATCGTCGCCGCCGGTGCGGATTTCCACCGAGACGCCGTCGATTTCCTGCGCCGTTGCCGGAATGGCGGCGACGGCAAGGGCGGTTGCAAGAAGGGGGAAAAGAATGCGGTTCATGGGTCGCTCCAATCTTGGCTTGTTGGGCGCGGCGGTGGTTGCCACCGCGCGATTGGGAGCAAGGATGACGGCAATCGGGCGAGATGGCCGTGCGAACGGTCACAGGGCGGGGACGGGGCGCGTTGTCGCTTTAGGAGTGGCGGTTGGTCTTGCATGCGCTGACCAAATGCCGCCTATGCGGACAAAGTGACCAACGCCTCCCGTACTCAACTCGTCTACCGGCGCATGGCGCGATCTAGACACCTAATCAACTCTTTGCCGTGATCGTAAGCCGCTCGGAGGTCTCCATAGGTCGCTGTGTTAGGCCAAACGCCCTCATGGACAAAGTTATGCCTCCAAGTAATCAAGTTTCCATAGCTGCTTTTTACGCTCCCAGTACGAGCCGCTAGGGACGCGTGTTCAGCAGCCTTAAGTTCACGATCAAATCTGTCGCAGTACTTTTGGCCAAAGCAAACAATATGCCGCTTTCGCAGGTCGCTAATTTTAATCTGCCCATTCAACCGATCAAACTTGCTTCGCGCTAGCTCCCCTAGTGCTCTGTGTTTTTGATCAGAAAATCGATATACAATATCCTTGATTGACAGCTCGTATGCTGTCACTGCCGAAATTGCCAAGAAACCCAGATACCGAGACCTAATAAAGTCATCTGGCAACCCGCTAATGACCGCATCAACGTGAGTGAGGTAGTCGTCCGCTAATGTAAACCTGTCTTCAAAAGACATGTTATTGCAGATACTTAACTGCTAGCTTTAATCGCTTTTCGACTGTTACGCCGTCGCTGGTGTTGAAGAAGATCGCTTGGCGGTATTCCTCATCCTCGTACAGAGCAGATATCTTCTCTTTGAGATTGGCTGGGAGTTTTTTTGACTTTGGGATTAGTGCAAAGTAAACTGAATCCAACGCAGCCAGGTTGATCGGCCCACGGACGTGAAAGGGGCGTTCTCCAACCTGGTCCAAAAGTTCTTTCGTCACTAGCATGAACGCACTTTTAAAGTCTTTGAATGCCTTTGTTTTGGCCGAACGGTTCTCAGCCATTGCCTTGTTGAGAAAGCTTTTCATCGGCTTCTCGTAGTCATCCCCTGACTTGAAAAAAGAGAAAGTTCTGAGGATGATTTCGACATCTCTCTGATGTTTCTCCGGCTTCTGACGCCCAATTACTGATCGCCACTGGGGGAGCGCATTCAACTCCCTTAGCTCCTTTACAATATTCCCTGAAAACACACAGTTTCTAATCTCTTGAGGGCGAAGAGGGGTGCCTCCTGTATTTAGTCTTTCAAACACATAGTACATGCTCGTGTCATCATCCGTAGGCGCCAACTGCTTTATGTTGACCACCCTCATAACCGTATTGCGCAGCTTTCGTTGATCCTCATCGGATAAATCAACGAAGCGTTTTTTGGCGTATGGGCTTTTTTCATCTAAGCCAGTGAGTCGAAACACCTGGCGACGACCCTGAGCGGTTTCCACGCCAAAGTAACCTTCAAAAAAGAAGACGATAGATGAAACGCGTTGCAAGCCGTCTATCACCATTCGCTTCTCGTCCTCACTTACGTAAAAAAATACTTGAGGAACAGGTAGGCCAAGTAAAAATGACTCAATCAACAGCGACGACTGCTTGATTGTCCATACGAAATTTCTCTGAAAATCGGGCACCTCGATTTCGCTATCGCCCCACATGTCGGCGAGGCCTTTCAAGGTGTAGTCAGAGGGATAAATATTCAGATCGAAACTAACGAACTGTTCGTTGTCTTCGTTATCGACGTCGAAGGTCATTTCGCCGTCAGGTTCGTGCTCTTCGTTGGTCAACATTAAGCCTTTGAAATCATGGATTGTCGTTTGCATTCAGGTTAGGTCGATGAAGAAGTTAGGTCAAATGACTGCGGCTGTAGGTACGCTGAACCTAAGGTGCCAAGGTCCAACCTGGGCGCTAAGAGGATCTTGCTCCCGACAGCGCCAAGCTGGAAAATTTAGCCGCGGTCATGACTGGCCAATCATTGTCCGAGCGGTTGGCACTGTTCTCATCGTTCTCCCTTCCTCCCCGCTGCCGCCTTTTCCGTTTTCCTCTTTCGGCCGAATCCCGTAAATCCGTCGCATGCAGTTTTCTCCGCAGCAGGACGATGCGCTGGTCGCCGTTGCCGACTGGCTCAAGCGCGACGACAGCCAGTTGTTCCGGCTGTTCGGCTATGCGGGGACGGGCAAGACGACGCTCGCGCGGCATTTTGCCGAAGGCGTCGACGGCACGGTGCAGTTCGCCGCTTTTACCGGAAAGGCGGCGCAGGTGATGCGCGCCAAGGGCGCGTCCAACGCCAAGACCATCCATTCGCTGATCTACCGGCCGCGCGGCGAGGAGGAGGTGACCGACGAGGTCACCGGAAAGACCGGTATCGCACCGACCTTCGCGCTGAACCGCCAGTCGGATATCGCCAAGGCCAAGCTGGTCATCGTCGATGAATGCTCGATGGTCGGCGAGGAGCTGGGGCGCGATCTTCTGAGCTTCGGCACGCCCGTCTTGGTGCTCGGCGATCCGGGCCAGTTGCCGCCAATCTCAGGCGGCGGCTTCTTTACCGATGCCGAGCCCGACTTCCTTTTGACAGAAATCCACCGCCAGGCGGCGGAAAACCCGATCGTGCGGCTCGCCATGGATGTGCGTGAGGGGCGCGAGATCATGCATGGCGACTATGGCACCGCGCAGATCATCGGCAAGGGTGATCTCGACACGCAAATGGTGACCGAAGCCGACCAGGTGCTGGTCGGCATCAACCGCACGCGCCGGCGCTACAATCAGCGCCTGAGACAGTTGGCCGGGTTCGACGCGCGCTATCCGCAGGCCGGCGACAAGCTGGTGTGCCTTCGGAACGACCCGGCCAAGGGGCTCTTGAACGGGTCGCTGTGGAAGGTGATGACCGCGTCGGCGCCCGGCTCCAAGCCGGGGATCAATCTTCTGGTCTCGCCCGACGATGGCGACACCGACCGCGGCGTTGCCAAGATCAAGCTGCTCAAGGCGGCCTTCGACAATCCCGACGAGGAAGTGGGCTGGCAGCTCAAACGGCGGTACGATGATTTCGACTATGGCTATGCGCTGACCGTGCACAAGGCGCAGGGCTCGCAATGGGACAATGTGATGGTCTTCGACGAGAGCTTTGCGTTCCGCGACATGCGCGACCGCTGGCTTTATACGGCGATCACCCGGGCCGCGGAGCGGCTGACCATCGTCAAGTGATCTCGAACAGCACCGCCGTTGCATCGTCGGAGCGCTTCATGCGCGGATAAAGCCTGCCTTCGGGGTCTTCGATGTTTTCGATCGCGCGCAGTTCATCGCCAAGCGCTTCGAGCCCTTTGGCAAAGGCCGTCTCGACCAGCCCGGCGATGGAATAGCGCCGGTAGCGGTCGACAAGGGCGGCGAAGCCGTCGGTGCAGACAATCCCGCGTGCGGCGCCGCCATCGTGGATGAAGGCGGTGTCGATGTGCTCTGCTGCCTCAGGGGATGTCCCCAGTGTCCAAAGCGGGCCGCCGGCGGTGTTGAAGCGGGCGCGGATCGCGCGCTGCCGGGCCTGCTCGGTGCCGCCATCGGACAGCGAGACACCCGGTTGCAAGCCGCCATTTTGCCGGATCGCGGCCCGCGCACCGGCCATTTCGTCTTCATGATTGTCTGGCATCGGCGAATGACGCAGCGGCTCCGCGTCGGCCGTTGTCAGAAACAGCACGCAGTCGCCGAGCCCGTGACAGGTCAGCGCATCCTGTTCGAGGCGCACCAGAAGGAAGCTGGCGACCGGCAGGTTCCAGCGCTCCGGCGGTTGGGGCGCGCTGTGCCTTGCAACCTGCTCGGCTGTCTTGTGGTTGATCCGGCGGACCAGGTCGGCGGCCGGGCGCTTGTCGGCGTCATCCGACGCCAGTTCCTGCCGGGCATGCTCGGCCAGCCAGGCCGCGTCGCTGCCCTGGTCGCTGTCGAGAAACCCATTGCCGAGGCCGGTCGCCCCATCGACAACGAAGGCGCTGGCGCCGGTCCAGCCGCACCGGTCTTCGTTGGCTTTGGAATGATGGCCTTGCAGGCACACCGAATCGACGACGCGAAACGAACACATGGGTTCCTATGGCGCGCCGATCATGACGGACATGTGACGTTCAGCCTTCGAGCAAGGGCCCGGCGTTCAACCAGGCCCAGGCATCGTCTTCCTCGTCGTGTGCGAATGCGCGGATCTCGACGGGGATGAACGCGCCCATGAAGGCGGCGGTGCGGCGCACATAGTCCGGCCCGCCGACGACGGCATAACGGCCGACATGCGAAAGGCTCTGTGCCTTGGTGTTCCACGTTCCGGTATCGAACAGGATCGCCGGATCAAACCCGTCCAGCTCGTCGATGATGACCATCAGGTCGATCTTGTCGTGCCGCGTGTAGGCATCCTTGAGAAAGCCCATGACCGCCTTGGCATCGGCGGCGCGGACGGTGTCGGTGATCCGGAAGGCCAGCATGTTGCCGCGATCGGTCGGCACGCGGACGATGCCGGGCTCTGTCTCGGCGCGGGGCACGTCCATGCCGTTGGCGAAAGCGCGGGCGCGCTGGCGCTCATCGGGCTTGAAGCAGCGAATGTCGATGCTGCGGAACAGTTTTCCCTCGAGCCAGACCAGCGTCTCGATCCAGTCATGGCCGGTCAGCACCGCGATGCGCCGATAATGGTCCAGTTCGGACAGATGGGAGAAGCCGTAACGCAGATCGGCAATCAGCGCATCGGCTGTCATGCCCGCAAAGCCGGTCAGATCAACGATGATGCTGATCTTGCCATGGGCCTCGCGCGCCGCGTCGAGTTCCGTGACGACCAGTTCGATATCGGCCTTGTCGAGTTTGCCGGTCACATCGATCGAGACGATGCCGCCGGGCAGGGTTTCAACTTCAACCATCGGGCGCTCCGGACGCGTGCGGGACGGGGTTGTCCGCCAAAAGGCTCCTATGGCTGGCGCGGCACAGCATTGCGCTATATCAAGCCGGCATTTGCTTTGAGTGGGACAAAACGCCGTGACCCCCCGACTTTCCGTGAACCTGAACGCCGTCGCCCTGTTGCGGAACCGGCGGGATCTGCCCTGGCCGTCGGTGCCGCATCTCGGCCGGATCGCCCTTGAGGCGGGCGCTCATGGCCTGACCGTGCATCCAAGGCCCGACGAGCGCCATGTGCGTTTCTCCGACCTGCCCGCATTGCGGGCGGTGATCGATGATGCGTTTCCCGATGCCGAATTCAATGTGGAGGGTTATCCCTCCGAGGATTTCCTGGGGCTGGTGGAGGAAACCCAACCCGAACAGGTGACGCTGGTGCCCGACGATCCGAACCAGGCAACATCCGACCATGGCTGGGACTTTTCAGGGCAGGGCAATTTCCTGCGCGATTGCGTGCAGCGCCTGAAGGATGGCGGCATGCGCGTCTCGCTGTTCTGCGATCCCGATGCGGGCGAAGCGGGCATTGCGGCGGCCAAAGCGACCGGCACAGACCGGGTCGAACTGTTCACCGGGCCCTATGGCGCGTGCCATGACAATGCGGCCGAAGCCGACCGGCAGGTCGCGATGCTGGGCGAGACGGCGGACGCGGCGCGGACGGCCGGGCTGGGCGTCAATGCGGGCCATGACCTGACGGTCGCCAACCTGCCGGCGCTGGTCGCGCGGGTGCCCGATCTGGCCGAGGTTTCCATCGGCCACGGGCTGACCGCCGAGGCGCTCGAATTCGGCATGGCGGGCGCGGTGAAGCGGTTCCTCGGTGCCCTGACAAAGCCTTCCTCGTGAAGCAGGCCGCGCGTTGATGCGGGAACCCGGACATGCCACCGCCGCTCATGACGGTCACAGCGAGAGGAAGGCGCGATGGGGCACACGGTGACGGTCTTACTCATCGGCGTCGGCGCGGTCGCGGTGCTGGCAGTCGCGGCGCTGGCGGGCTGGCGTCATGTCGATCGGCGGGCCGATGCGGCGGCGTGGCAGGCATTGCTTGAGATAGGCCCGACCCGGTCTGGCTCGTTTTCGCCGGACATGGTTGCCGGCCTGCCCGAGCCGGCACGGCGATATTTTCTCTACACGATCGCCGAGGGCACTCCGCTTCGCACAAAGGCCGTGATTGAGATGGACGGGCAATTGGGGCGAGGGGACAAAAACCAGTCGCACTTCGACCTCATGCGGGCGCAGCAGCTGCTCGCGCCGCCGCATGGATTTGTCTGGCAGGTCCGGGCCGGTGCGATCGGCGGATCGGATGCCGCCACGCCCAACACGTCGTGGACGCGGTTCTGGCTGTTCGGCCTCGTGCCGGTGGTGAGGATCAGCGGCGATGCCGACCATTTCCGCTCCGCATTCGGGCGAACCGTGGCCGAGGCCGCGTTCTGGACACCGGCGGCGCTGCTGCCCGGGCCGAACGTGCGCTGGGAGGCGCGCGGCGCGGACAGTGCGCGCGCCGTCGTGTTCTTTGCCGGCCTCGAACAGAGCGTCGACATCGCCGTTGATCCGCAGGGCCAGCCGACCAGCGTCGTCATTGCGCGGTGGAGCGACGTCAATGCCGAAAAGGTCTATCAACTCCAGCCCTTTGGCGGCACGGTGTCGGACTATCGCGCGTTTGGCGGCTACCGGCTGCCCAACCGCATCGAGGGCGGCAACTGGTTCGGCACGGATGATTATTTTCCGTTCTTCAAGGCCCGCGTGAGGTCGATCAGCTTCCCCGATCAATAGTTCGATCGGTCACTGGGGGGCCGGGCCAGCATGCGCTTCTACAGCATGAAACGCTTTGAAACGCGGTCGACCGGCGTGCCGTCCTTGAGCGGGATGGCTCTGGCCACGGCATAATCCTCAAAGCCGATCCTGCCGTAATAGCCCAGCCCGCTTTGATTGTCGGCGCGGATGGTGGCGTTGATGGCGACAAGGCCATTGTCGCGCGCGAACGCCGAGGTGGCCGAGAACAGAGCCCGGCCGACGCCCGGCAGTTTGGGCGCCGGCCGGGCGAAGCTGGCGATGTCGCCCCAGTCTTCCGGCAGATCGGGATGGCGCTTGAGCACCTGATAACCGGCGGGGAGCCCATCGGCCGGATCAAGCGCGGTGTGGCAGCAGATCAGGCGCGGATCGTCGAGCAGATGGGCGCCGAGTGTCGCCTCGGTGAACGGGTCCTGATAGGCGGTCGTGCCGCCGATCGCGATGATCGCATTGATGATCGCGGTCAGGGCCGAAATGTCGGCGGGCTCGGTCGGGCGAACGGGAATCGGGGCATGTGCGGTCATGGCCGTCTTATGCATCGCCCATGGCAGGGCGAAAAGAGGGCTGCACAGCGCTCTTGACACCGTACCGAACGGTACGGTACGGAAGGTCAGGAGGCGGGATGGACCATCACGATCACAGCCCTTTTGACGGCGCCGACACGGACGGGGCGCCGCTGGACGAAGCGTTCACGCCGCGCCAGGAAGAGGTGCTGGAAGCGGCGCTGGGTCTTCTGGTGGAGGGCGGCGAACGGGCGATCACCACCGCCGGCCTTGCCCGCGCGGCCAACTGTTCCAAGGAGAGCCTTTACAAATGGTTCGGCGACCGCGACGGCGTTCTGGCGGCGATGATCGCCTATCAGGCATCCAAGGTCCGCGTCGCGGTCGGCGGCCCCGCCGCGCAACGCCCCGCCGACACATACCGCGCCGACCTTGAAGGGTTCGGCATCGATCTTCTGGCTGTTTTGTCCGGACCCGCATCGCTGGCGCTCAACAGGCTCGCCATCGGCCAGGCGAGCCGCGAGGGCTCCCGTCTCGGCGATCTTCTGGTGGCGCGGGGCCGCCGTGCCGTGTCGTCACGCGCCAAGGGCCTGCTTGAGGCCGGCAAGCGCGCCGGCCATCTGCGGTTCGAGGACACCCAGGGCGCGTTCGAGACGCTGTACGGGCTGATCGTGCGCGACATGCATGTGCGCCTGATGCTTGGCGAACATGTTCCCGCAACCAACACCGACCGCGCCATGGCAACCCACGTCGCCGCGGCCATCGACCAGTTCTTCCGCCTTTACGGGGCGGATGCGCAATCCTGACCCACACCCATCCAACGGAGACAATCATGCGAGTGTACTATGACCGCGATGCGGATCTGAACCTGATCAAGGGCAAGAAGGTGCTGATCGTCGGCTATGGCAGCCAAGGCCGTGCCCATGCGATGAACCTCAAGGATTCGGGCGCCGAGAACATCCGCATCGCCTTGCGCGAAGGCTCGACGACGGCGCTCAAGGCAGAAGCCGACGGCTTCACCGTCATGAGTGTTGCCGAAGGCGCGGCCTGGGCCGATCTGATGATGATGGCAACGCCGGACGAATTGCAGGCCGACATCTATCGCGATCACATCGCGCCGAACATCCGTGACGGCGCGGCGATCGCCTTTGCGCACGGTCTGAACGTGCATTTCGGCCTGATCGAACCCAAGTCGAGCGTCGACGTGCTGATGGTCGCGCCCAAGGGCCCCGGCCACACGGTGCGCGGCGAATATATGAAGGGCGGCGGCGTGCCGTGCCTGATCGCGGTTCATCAGGACGCATCGGGCAATGCGCACGACATGGCGCTTTCCTATGCGTGCGGCGTCGGCGGCGGCCGTTCGGGCGTCATCGAGACCAATTTCAAGGAAGAGTGCGAAACCGACCTGTTCGGCGAGCAGGTGGTCCTTTGCGGCGGGCTGGTCGAACTGATCCGCGCCGGTTTCGAAACGCTGGTCGAAGCGGGCTATGCGCCCGAGATGGCCTATTTCGAGTGCCTGCACGAGGTGAAGCTGATCGTCGATCTCATCTATGAGGGCGGCATCGCCAACATGAACTATTCGATCTCCAACACGGCCGAATGGGGCGAATATGTCTCCGGCCCGCGCATCATCACCGAGGAGACAAAGGCGGAGATGAAGCGGGTTCTCACCGACATCCAGACGGGCAAATTCACCTCCGAATGGATGCAGGAATACCGGTCGGGCGCGGCGCGCTTCAAGGGCATCCGCCGCGTCAATGATGCGCACCAGATCGAGGACGTGGGCGAGACGCTGCGCGGCATGATGCCGTGGATCAAGTCGAACGCGCTGGTCGACAAAGCCAAGAACTGACTTGATCCGCGCCCCTGTCGGCCGCCGGTCTTGCGCGGAGGCTTTCGCCCCCTCGTGTGCCAGCGGCGTGATCAAGTCGAACGCGCTTGTGGACAAAGCGAAAAACTGAGGCTCGCCGCATCAACAGGGCAAAGCCGCGGTCCCCTGGGGTCGCGGCGTCTTTTTCGGGTTACCAGGCCTGGTAGTTGCGGAACCTGTCGATCAGGCGTTCGGTGTCCTTGTCGGTCCAGCCGTCCGGTTCGGTCATCGCTGCCCACACCGGGATGTAGTCCTCGGCGATGTAGAAGTGCCCGTGACCGGGGGCGATCGCCAGCGACAGGATCATGTCGACGGCAAGCTGGAAGGTCGTCACCACCGGGTACCAGCGCACCCGGGCAGAGACATCGTATCCGCGTTCTTCGGTCATCCACACCGGCCGGCGGAACGCGGACAGGGAATCGAAAAACACGATCGGATCGCTGGCATATTGCAAAAAGGCGATCCGCACGTCGCTCCAATCGGCATCGGTGCCCGGCGCCGCGCCGTTCTGGTTGTGAAAGCGCGCGATCGCGCCACCGTCGCGCACGGGCAGAATGAACGGCGTTCCCGGATCGCGGCCGGCGGTCAGCCCGCGCCAGATATTGCTTCCGAACGGCGGGCCGGCAAAGAAGGTTCCATCGGGCGGATCGCCGATGATCTGGTAGGCATTGAGCGCGGTCATGCCCAGATAAGCGCCCTGGCTTATGCCATGAACGTAAAAGGCGGGCCGGTCGTCCACAGGCATTGCGCGCCAATGGCTGTAGACCCTGTCGAACAGGCTCCTGGTCTGCACCACGCCCGCCTGATACTGAAACAGAAGCGAGATCGAGCTGGTCAGATAGGAATATTGCACCGCGACGGTGGCAACGTCTCCGTCATGCATGAACTCCAGCGGCACATGCGAGCCGTCATCGAGCCAGCCCGTGCCGACCGGAACGGCGATGACCAGGAGCTTGCGGTCGAACGCGCCGGTGCGCAGCATTTCCGCGAAAGCCAGTTCGGTTCTTTCGGCAGCCGTCGGCGCCGAGTTCAACCCCACATAGATGCGCACCGGATCCTGCGCCGGCCGGCCGGTATGCTCGGATATCGCGGTCGCGGTGGGCGCATTGTCGATGAACAGGCGACCGCGATTGCCAAGGTCCTGCCAACTGACGAGCGAACCGGGCCCGGCGCTGAGCAACGGTGAAACGGGCGCTTCCTGGTCGGGCTCGAACACCTGTGCGCCAGCGGCATATATGCGGTCGGCGGCCTCGAAAACGCGCTGGATGATGAACCCGTCTATCAGCGCCCAACCCAGATAGAAGGTCAGCAGAAGCCCGGCCACATTGGCGACCTTGGGCGGTACGAACCGGTGCAGCCACCCCCGCAGGCGATTGAAGATCGATTGGACCAGCGTTCCGGCCAAAAACAGCACGGCAAACACAGGAAGTGCGACGGCAAGGATGATCAGCACCGAATGTTGTTCCAGCGCATCCATGCCGACGGCGGCGCGGATCGAGTTCTGCCAATCGGTGGCATGCCAGAGCCCGTAGCCGGCGGCGAAGACCGCAAAGGCAAGGCAGGCGCGCGAGGCCATGCGCGCGCCGCCCGAATTGCGCGGGACGACTTCCATGAACCGCCACAGGCTTTCGGCAAGGCGGGCGAGCACATAGCCGATCGCCAGCACCGATCCGCCCAAAACGCCCTGGACCAGCGGCGGGCGCGGGATCAGCGAAGGCGTCAGCGAGACGGCGAAGAAGACAATGCCGACTGAAAGGGCGAACACCGACAGGGAGAGCCGGCGGCTGGCGGGACGGTCATCTGGTGTCGAACTCGCATGCATCGGCCCGGCCTTGCTGGGCAATTGGCCCACTTGTCGGGTTGGCGTGCGCCCTACATAGTCGGCGGGTCGGCACCCGCGCAAGGCGCCGCGTTCCACCCGCAACGGTCGTGCGAAGGCTCCAGAGATGACGAAGATATCCGCCATGGCGCGGCTCGCTCCTGCCGCTATCGCCGTGTGGCTGACGCTTGGCGCCAACGCGATGGCACAGGACGTTGCCACGCCGTTCGGTCTGACGGCGCTTGAATGGCGCTTCACCGAGGCGCTGGCGCTGATCACGCTGGCCTGCCTGTTCGTGCCGCTGTCGCGGCGGCTGGGCCTTGGCACGGTGATCGGCTACCTCATGTCGGGCATCACGGCGGGCCTTGCGCTGACGCTGTCCTTTACAGAGGACCCGCAGGCGCTTTTGCGCTTTGCCGAATTCGGCGTCGTCCTGTTCCTGTTCGTCATAGGGCTCGAATTCCGTCCGGCGCGGCTTTGGGCGATGCGCGGCACAATCTTCGGGCGCGGCCTTGTCCAGCTTGCGGCAACCAGCACGGCGCTGTTTCTTGTCGTCTATGCCTATGGTCTCGACCTGCGCACGGCGATCATTGTCGGCCTCGGGCTTGGCCTGTCCTCGACCGCGCTTGTGGTCAAGGCGCTGGACGAAGCGGGCGACCGGGCATCGCCCTTCGGCCAGACCACGATCGGTGTCCTCCTGTTCGAGGACCTGTCGATCGTGCCGCTCCTTTTGCTGGTCGCGCTTCTGGCGCCCGTGGCCGGCCCCGAAGCGACCGCTGCGTCCAACATCACCGCCGTTCTGACGGGCATTGGCGCGATTGCGCTGCTGATCGGCGTTGCGCGCTATGCGCTCGACCCGATGTTCAACGTTCTGGCGCGGACGCGGGCGCCCGAACTGATGACCGCCGCCGCGCTGGGTGTCGTCCTCTTTGCCTCGCTCATCATGGCTCTGGCCGGCTTGTCCTACGCGATGGGCGCGTTCATCGCCGGCGTGCTGCTGGCCGAATCGTCCTACCGCCATCAGGTGGAAGCGGACATCGAACCGTTCAGGGGATTGTTTCTGGGTCTGTTCTTCGTTGCGGTCGGCATGTCGCTGGATCTTTCGGCGGTGGCGCGCAACTGGCTGCTGATCGTGCTGGCGGTGCCTGTGCTTGTGACCGTGAAGGGTCTCGTCGTCTATCTGGTCAACCGCCTGTTCGGCACCGATCACGACAAGGCGATGCGGCTCGGCTTCGCGCTGGCCCAGCATGGCGAGTTCGGCTTCGTGCTGTTCGCGGCGGCCGCTTCGGCTCAGGTGATCGATGCGGAGCTGGCGGCGGTGATGGTCTCCATCGTCACCATCTCCATGGCGCTGTCCTCGCAGAACGAACGGCTGCTGGCGCTGTTCCAGCCGCCGGCCAAGGCCGCCACCATGGACGAGGATTTCGCCGATGCGGGTGGCACCGCGCTGATCATCGGCTTTGGCCGGTTCGGCCAGATGGTGGCGCAGCCGCTGCTCATCCAGAACGTGCCGCTGACCTATCTGGACGCCGATGCCGACCGGGTGCGCGAGGCGGGCCGGTTTGGCACGCGCGTTTATTTCGGCGACGGGGCGCGGCGCGACGTGCTCGCCGCCGCAGGCGCCGGTTCGGCGGACCTGATCGCCGTGTGCACCAACGGGCAAGGCGCCACCGATGCGATCGCCGATCTGGTCATGCGCGAATTTCCCCAGGCGCAGCTGATCGTGCGGGCCTATGACCGCATCCATGCCATCCAGCTTCTCGACCGCGGTGTCGACGATGTGGTGCGCGAGACGGCCGCATCGGGCATGGAGATGGGCGCGCGGGCGCTGGCGTTGCTTGGCCATGACGCGGAGGCGCGGGCGCAGGCGGTGCGCACCGCGCGTGAGCGCGACCGGGCGCGGCTCGAGCGACAAAGGCAGGCGGTCGGCGGTGCCCGCGACCGGGAGGCTGCGATCGGCCGCATCCTGCCGCAGCCGGTGCAGCGCGCGGAGGATGACGGTTCTTCGGATCGCAATCCGCCGGATTGATGCGATCGGGAGCGTGAAAAAGCCGCCGGCAGCGTGCCGGCGGCTGGTGCTTGATTGCGCGTCTGCCCTATTGGGCCGGGACAGCGGCCGCCGGCGCGGGCCGGTCGGATGTGATCAGCTTGCCCGACAGGCGGAAGAATGTCCGGATGGTCAGGAGTTGCAGCACGACCAGCGGCGCATAGGCGATGAAGTAACCGATCGAGAACTGCTCCATCACACCCAGACCGACAAGGCCGGGGTTGATGAGGAAGTTGGCGAAGACGAACAGCGCGACGCCGGGGCAGATCAGCGCGAACGAGCCTGGCGATTTGGCGGGACCGGACACGTAGGTCTCGAAATAGCGCGTACGCTTCATGACCGCCCAGCCGAGAACGCCGAACAGGATTTGCACCGAAAACAGGGTGGCCAGGAAGGCGAACCGGTCGCCGGCCAGCCATTCGACGCCGAAATTGTGGTCGAGCGCCATGTTCATCCGGTAGAGCGCGATGCCGACGACGGTGACGAAGGGGATGATGATCCACAGCGTCGGGACCGTTTCGGGATTGGCTTTGTTCTCGAGCATGGAGCGGAAGCCCATGACCAGGAACATGGCGCCGAAGATGATCGCCGCGACGATGAAGAAGCTCGCGCCCATGAAACCGATCACGGAGACGACCTGATTGTGGCTCATGGCGGTGGCCGCCGAGAAGCCGACGCCGACCATGGCGAAGGCGAAGACGGACAGCATCTGCGAAAGCGAATTGTTCTTGGCGCAGTCAAAGCCGCCCTCGACGATCATCTGCGTCATGAAACCGGAGAACAGTTTCAGCGCATAGACGCCGATCGCCGCAAAGCCCAAAAGCGCGAAGGGGAACAGGAGTTCGGCGCGCTCCCACAGGCCGGGCACGAACACCGCGCCGACAATGAAGCCGACATTGATGCCCATCGCATAGGTCAAGGGCGCGGCCATGATCGATGAGCCGGTGTTGGTGCGGCGCATGGTGATGGCCGCGTCCGACGGATGCCAGTCGTGGAAGCGAACGACGTTCCAGATCAGAAGGCGCACATAAAGCGCGGTGAAGACGGCGATGCCCGCCACGGCGACGGCGATCAGTGCCTTCATCGCCAACGGTCCTTCATTGAACGCGGCAAGAAGGGTGGTGAAGGACGGGATGGGCTGGCCGGCATGCGGCGTCATCCACATCAGATACATGAAGAACGAGACGGCAAGGCCGCCGGCGCCCAGCGCCGCCAGGAAGTAGAGCGGTTGCCAGGCCGGCGCCGGTTGGGATGATGCGTTGGACATCGGGAACCTCCATTGGAATATGTGCCATCTTTTATATTTATGATCACTTATATAATTGATCGAGATCAATCCGCAAGCATGCAGGCCGGCCCGTATCGGCTGTGCGCGACACCGGCCCGTGCTAAGCCCGGCCCATGCTGGTGCGGCTTGATTCGACGCAACTGACCGTGACCGAGGCGCCGCTGGCATTTGCCGGGCGCCATGCGGATGCCATTGCAGATCATTGGACCCGATGGGTTGCTGCCCAGCCGCGCCTGTGGAACGGGCCGCAATTTCTGTTCACCGACGTTCAGGTGCGCGACGGCGTTTTGCACGGAACCGCGCACCGCACGGACTATGCGGCTTTTCTGTATTGGCGCGACCATCGCCGCGACGGCAGCGCGGTGCACATCACCGGCTCGTCATTGCCGGTGACGGCCGATGGTGCGATCGTTGCGGCGCGGATGGCCGACCACACGGCCAATGCCGGCCAGGTCTACTTTCCCGCCGGGTCGCTTGACCCGGGTGATGTGTGCGACGGCCGCATCGACATCACCGCCAACATTCGCCGGGAGATGGCCGAGGAGACCGGGCTTGCCCCGCCGCTTGCCGATTTCGATGCGGCGATGATGGCGGCGACCGGCGATCATGCCTGGCATGTGGCGCGGCGCTGCCGGCTTGCCATGAGCTTTGCCGAATGCGCGGCGCGGGTGCACGCCCATCAAAGGGCGACCGGCGAGGACGAGGTGGCCGGTCTCGTCGCCATCCGTGTGCCCGAGGATGCGGACCGGCTGCGGCCCTATGCGCGGGCGCTGGCCCTGTGGCACTTTGACCAAGCCGAGAGGGGAGAATGATGATGAGCCTTGCCTATGCGATCTATGACGTTTTCACCGACCAGCGCTTTGCGGGCAATCCGCTGGCCGTGGTGTTCGACGCCGACATGCTCGATGACGCAACGATGGCGGCCATCGCGCGCGAGTTCAACCTGTCGGAGACGATCTTCTTTTCCGCCGCGGTGAACCGGACACACACCGTGGCGGCACGCATCTTCATGCCGGGCGGCGAATTGCCGTTCGCCGGCCATCCCACTGTCGGCGGTGCAATCGCGCTGGCCGAACGCGATGGCGGGCCCGACGACCGGCTGATGGTGATCGAGGAGGCGGTCGGGCCGGTGCGCGTTGCGCTGCATGGCGGCGATGTGCCCTACGCGGAGTTCGACCTGCCGCGCCTGCCCGAACGCCAGGAGGCGGTTCTGGACGAGGGCGCCGTTGCTGCCGCGCTGGGGCTTGCGCCGGGCGATATCGGCTTTGAGAACCACCGGATCAGCCAGTGGACGGCGGGCAATCCGTTCCTGTGCGTGCCGCTTGCCGGGCTCGATGCGATGGCGCGCGCGCGGTTCGACATGGCCGCATGGCTCGCCCATTTTCCCGATCAGGAGCCGCTCGACGTTTTGTGTCCCTATCTTTACTGTCGCGACACGGTGGCCCATGACGCCGCGTTTCATACGCGCATGTTCGGCACCCACCATGGCATCGCCGAGGACCCGGCGACCGGTTCGGCGGCGGCCGCGTTCGCCGGCGCGGTCCACCATTTCGACGGACTCGCCGAAGGGCCGACCGCGCTCTGGATCGAGCAGGGCGTCGAGATGGGCCGGCCCTCGCGCATCCGGCTGGAGATCACCGGCCGCGACGGCGCGATCGACGCCGCACGCATTGGCGGCCATGCGGTCAAGGTGGCCGAAGGGCGGCTGACCGTGTGACGGGTTTCGAGGGTGCCGCGCATTGTTTCGAGCATCATATGATGCTAGATTTGGTGCATCTTGGCGATATGGCGGATGCTGCATGCGGACCACATTGACACTGGATGACGAGATGCTCGCAAAGGCGCAGGAAATGACCGGCGTTAGGGAAAAGTCTGCGTTGGTGCGAGAGGCGCTCAAGGCGCTGATCGAGCGTGAGAGCGCCCGGCGGCTGGCACGGCTGGGTGGCAGCGAACCGAATCTGGAAACGGTGCCTCGACGCCGCGCATCGTGATCCTGGTCGATACCTCGGTCTGGGTGGATCATCTGCGCGGGGCCAGCCCTCTGCTCCTTGAGTTGCTCGAACGCAACCGCGTGATCGTCCATCCTTTCGTGATCGGCGAAATCGCGCTGGGATCTCTGCGGCAACGCGAGGCTGTCATCGCTCTGCTCGATGCCATGCCGAGGGCGCCGGTGGCCACGCACGGAGAGGTGATGGGCTTCATCGGCTGGCACGGGTTGTACGGACAGGGGGTCGGCTACGTGGATGCGCATCTGTTGGCATCGGTGATGCTGAGTGAAGGCGGCAAGCTCCTGACGGCGGACAAGAGGCTTCGTGCCGCCGCCGCCCATCTCGGCATTACGGCCTGATCGCGATACAAGGCCGATCAGGCGTCCTTGCCAGGGCAGGTGATCTCTTTACACCCTCTGCGGGGCGCCTTACATAGCGGCCCTTCGGGGTGTGTAGCTCAGATGGTAGAGCAGCTGACTCTTAATCAGCGGGTCCAGGGTTCGAGTCCCTGCTCACCCACCATTTTCTGCGTGACGACCAATTCGCTTCGCTCATGGTCTCCGGCGGGCGGGCGAAAGCCCGGACCGCGGTCGCCGCCTCGTTCCGGTTCGAGGCTTTTGCTCTCACCTCCACCATTTTGCTTGCGGGTTGCCGCCCGCCAACCCAACCCCCGCTTCCGGTTCGACGCGGCGACATGGGCAGCAGTTTGTGCCGATGACAGACGGCCAAGCGGCCGGTGAGACGCTCGTCCGCAGTTCAGGCCAACCTCTCGCTTTGACGGATGTATGACCCGGCAGTTGGTGCGTCAGAGCCAACCGCCCGGCCGATACGGGCCTGACCTTGCCAATGGATCGGCTCGTCGGAAAACACCGCATTTACGCTTTTGTAAAGGACACGCGCTATGGCTGGTGCGTTCAAGAAGGTGGTGTCGGTATGTCTTGGCGCGTCCGGTTTTTTGTCGTCTTCGCCGCTGCCGCGCTGGTGGCGTTGGCGCTGGCCTATGCCGCGGAGCGATCGATCATCGAGAATTGGCAGCGCGCCTATCTGACCGGGCTTGCCGAGCAAACCGTCGACCGGACCGACATCGCAATCGACCGGGCGGTGATCAGCATGGGCGCGATGATCGACGCGGGTCACACCCGTTGCGGTTTCGAGACGGCGCTCGCAAGCCGGACAAGGGTTTTCGAGACCGGGGGAATTCGTGACATCGAGGTGCGCGACGGCGTTTCGATTTGCCGGGCGTTCAATGATTCCGGCGTCGTACCGGACCGCGATGTCGTCGGTGACCGGTGGCTGACGGCCCGCAATCACCACATCGCGCTGGCCCGGGTGGAGCACGGAACGATCGACCAACTCGCCGTGCGGTGGCGACTGGACGCCGATCGTGCGATCACAGCGGTTCTGAACACCGAACTTTTGATCTTCGACATCCTGCCGGCTTCCATTCGCTACGGGGCTGCCATCGACCTTGAGCTTGGAGCGGGCTCCGGAATCGTATCGAAGGGCGTCGAACTGATCGAACCGGGCGCTTACCGCACGTTCTCGGCCGTCTCGTCGCGCTATCCGACAGGTGTCCGCATCCGCGTCAACGAATCCGCGCTCGCTGCGTGGAGCGGCGACACCGACCGGCTGCTGATGATTGCCGCCATTCTTGCAGCGCTGGCAACCGGTTATGTGGTGGCGCGCGCCTTTGTCTCCCGTGGCAGTTTTGCCGACGATTTCCGGGCTGCGATCGCCTGTGGCGAGATCATCGCCCACTATCAGCCGATCGTGGCGCTTGATGATGAAAGGCCTGTCGGTTTTGAAATGCTGGCGCGCTGGCGTCGCCGTGACGGAAGTTTCGTGTCGCCCGCCCGGTTCATCCCTTTGGTGGAAATGAACGGGTGTGCCGACATGCTTGTCAGCCACCTGATCCGGCAGGCCGATGCGGATCTCGGCGCCCGTTTCGCCGCGAACCGAAACCTGCGCCTCGCCGTCAACATCACGCCCTGCCAACTCGAGGATCCGCGCTTCGTCGACTGGCTGGTTGCGCTGGTCAGCGAGACCGGGTTTGAACGCTCGCAGATCGTCATCGAAGTCACCGAACGCCAGCCGCTCACCTCCGGCGATGGCGGCCATGCGGTGTCCGTGGCTCTGCAGGAGGCCGGCTTCGAGATCGCGCTCGACGATGCGGGCACCGGCCATAACGGCCTGTCGCTGATGAAATCGCTGTGCGCCAACCGCGTGAAGATCGACAAGCTGTTCGTCGATGAAATCGAAAACGATTTCCGCACGCGCGCCCTGGTCGAGATGCTGGTCGGGGTGGCCAAGGAACTGGAGATGGGCATCGTCGCCGAGGGCATCGAGCATCGCGAGCAGGCCGTCATCCTCCAGACGATGGGAATCGGCCATGGCCAGGGCTATCTGTTCGCGCGGCCAATGCCCGCCGGCGAGCTGCTGGCGTATATGGCGCGTTTCGAGGGGGTTGAGCAGACCGCCCCGAGGAGCGGGCAGGCCGCGGCCGCGTAACCGGCATACTTGCCGTTATTTCATGCGCACAGACCAGCGCGCTTGAACGGCCGCGCGGCGGCACCGTTGCGAACAGTAGCGGACCTGGTCCCAGTCGCGGGCCCATTTTTTGCGCCACGCAAAATCGCGCCCGCAGGTGGCGCAGGTCTTTGTCGGCAAGTCCCGCTTCGTTCTTTTTGCCATGCGTCGCAATCCGTATCCGTACGTGGAGACACGCAAGCGAGGTAGCGCACCGGCTCCGGTCGCCAAGCACGGGCGCCGCGCTCTTTTCATGCAGCACGAACTCGCCCATAGTCCGCCCGTTTTGCCGGAGGCCCCAACCCATGTCGGAAGACACGATGATCGTGCGCGGGCGGCTCTTGTGGTTTCATCGCGAGCCGCTCGGCGCCGATGATGGCGCATCGTTCACCCTGATCGACGATGGCGCGCTGATCTGCCGCCATGGGCTGATTGCCTGGGCGGGGGACTGGGCCGACCTGCCCGCCGAGCATCGCGGCACCGATCATGCCGATCACCGGCCACACCTGATCGTTCCCGGTTTCATCGATCCGCACATCCATTTCCCGCAAGGGCAGGTGGTCGCCTCCTATGCGGGCTCGCTTCTGGAATGGCTGAACAGCTACACGTTCATCGAAGAGCAAAGGTACGGCGATCCGCGTTTTGCGGCCGCGATGGCCAAACGCTTCTGCGACATGTTGCTGGCACATGGCACAACGACCTGTGTCGCGTTCGGCTCGGTGCACAAGGGGTCGGCAACCGCGCTTCTGGCCGAGGCCGCAACGCGCAACATGCGGCTCGTCACCGGCAAGGTGATGATGGACCGCAACGCGCCCGAAGCGCTGACCGACACCGCCCAGTCCGGCTATGACGACACCAAGGCTTTGATCGGGGCATGGCACGGGCAGGGCCGGCTGGGGGTGGCGATCAGCCCGCGCTTTGCGCTCACCTCGACCAACGCGCAGATGGAGGCCGCCGGCGCGCTGGCGCGCGAACATCCCGGTTGCCTGATCCAGACGCATCTGTCCGAAAACCATGGCGAGATCGAAGCGGTCGAGGCGTTGTTTCCCGATGCTGCCGACTACACCGACGTCTATGAACGGTTCGGCCTTCTGACCCCAAAGAGCCTGATGGGCCACTGCATCCATCTGTCGGCGCGCGAGATCGGGCGCTTGGCGGAAACGGGCGCGGTCGCCGTGTTCTGCCCGACCTCGAACCTTTTTCTGGGCAGCGGGCTGTTCGATCTGGACCGGATCAAGGGCGGCGGCGTGCGCCATGCCATTGCAACCGACATTGGCGGCGGCACGTCATGGTCGCTTCTGAAGACGCTGGACGAGGGCTACAAGGTGCTGAACCTGCAAGGGCACCGCTACCATCCGCTGCGCGCGTTCTGGCAGGCGACGCGCGGCAATGCCGAGGCGATCGGCATGGCCGACCGGATCGGCACGCTGGATGCCGGCACCGAGGCGGACTTCATCGTGCTCGACGCAAGCGCCACCGGCGCCATGGCGCTGCGCATGGAAACCGCCGGGACGCTGGCCGAGGAACTGTTCGTGTTGCAGACGCTGGGCGACGACCGGGCGGTGAGGGCGGTGTATGTGGCGGGGCGGGTGGTGGCGTGATGGCCAGCCCTTCTCCCCGTGTGCGGGGAGAAGGTGGGCGCGAGCTTTGCGAGCGGTCGGATGAGGGGCAACGCTGAGACTGCCAGCCTCAACGGGTTTCAAGCGTAGCGCGTTCCCCCTCACCCAACTGCGACCAGCGCGCGCTTCGCTTGCACGGTCTCATATCCCTCTCCCCGCAAGCGGGGAGAGGGAAAGGGGGGTTAATCCACCACGTAGCCAACTTCGTCACTGGCCCGTCGGAGTGCGTGCCAGAAGGACCGCGCATAGGAACGGAAGATGATGATGTCGAACGCATCGTCGCCGACGCGCTGGATCTGCGCGAAGATTTCATGGTGCTTGGTGGCGATGCCCTTTTCGAGCGGGAAGTAGTCCGACTTGAAATCGATCGGGAAGAGCTTTGACAACACCCGGCGCGACTGGCCGCCATCGATGCGCAGCACCGTGCGGCCATGGCTCAAATCGACCACGGTTGCATTGTCGCCGGCGGCCTTGGCGAGCGCTTCGGGCAGGGCGGGGTTGGCGGCGATGACGGTCCAGCGGCCCGGTGCGTGCTGAAAGGCTTGCGCGCTCTCATCCACCGCGTCCCCGGCTTTGGTGAGGGCAACACCGGTGACTTTCTTGATGGCGTTGGCCGTCTTGGTCTCGGCGCCGGGCCAGGCGCAGACATCACAGATCGCCAGCGGGAAGCGCTCGGTCAGCGTGACCTGAACGCCGCGGTCGAGATTGCCGAATTCGCCTTTCTCGTAATGGCCGGCGAGCGGGCTTTCGGCGGCATCCGTGACGACCGGTGTCGAAATGAAGGGCTCAGCCATGCATCCGCTCCCCCTTCGGGTCCACCATGTGGTGGCTGACGATCTCGACCGGAATATGCGTGCCCGAGCGCACGGGGTCTGTCGCGTACAGATGCTGGCCGATCCTGTTTTCGCCGTCCTCGACGAGCGCAAGGCCGACATAGGCGTTCATCTCCGGAGAAAAGGCCATCGCCGTCAGATGGCCAAGGCCCGGCCCCGGCGCGTCCCGGTCGCCGGCGACCACATGGGAGCCGCCATGCAGCTTTTCACCCGAGCGCGAGACGACGCCGACCAGCGTCCAGCGGCTTTTGTCGGTCAGTCCGTCGCGATCCATCATGGCCGAGCCGACGAACGGCTTTTTCGATGACAGCATCCAGTCCAGATGCAGGTCGCGCGCGGTGGTGCGCCCGTCGATCTCGGCGGCGGTGACATGGCCCTTTTCGATGCGCAGCGTGCCCAGCGCCTCGAGCCCGTAGGGCGCGATGGCAAAGGGCGCGCCGGCGGCCATCAGCGCCTCCCAGACATGGGTGCCGTGATGGGCGCCGCAATAGACCTCATAGGCCAGTTCGCCGGAAAAGGAGAGCCGACAAATCATCACCGGCACGCCGGCGATCGCGCCATGGACGATGCCCATGAAGGGCAGGGCGTCATTGTCGACCGCCGTGCCGGTGACGCACGAGGCGAGCACATCGCGCGATTTCGGCCCGGCGATCGCCGCGCCGGCCCATTGGTCCGTCACCGAGGTGACGTGGACGCGCAAGTCCGGCCAATGGACGTCCAGGCACAGTTCGAGATGGCTCATCACCTTGCCGGCATTGGCGGTGGTCGTCGTCATCAGGAAGCGGTTTTCGGAAAGGCGCCATGTGGTGCCGTCATCCATGGCGAACCCGTCCTCGCGGAGCATCAACCCGTAACGCGCCTTGCCGACGGGCAGTTTGGCGAACCCGTTCGTGTAGACGCGGTTGAGGAATTCGGGCGCGTCCGGGCCGGCAATGTCGATCTTGCCGAGCGTCGACACGTCGACCAGCCCGACGCCGCTGCGCACGGTTTTGGCTTCGCGCACATAGGCCTGTTCGACCGTCTCGCCGGGCCGGTTGTAGCTCTCGGGCCGCTCCCAATGGCCGGCGGCATACATGCGCGCGCCATGGTCGCCATGCCAGTCATGCATCGGTGTCAGCCGGTGCGGGAAGAGATCGCCAAAGCGTTCAGCCGCGATCGCGCCGAGCGAGGCGGCGGTATAGGGCGGGCGGAAGCGCGTCGTGCCCACGTCCGGGATCGGCTTGCCGAGGCTGTCGGCCATGATGGCGAGGCCGGCGATATTGGAGGTCTTGCCCTGATCGGTCGCCATGCCGAGCGTCGTGTAGCGCTTCAGGTGCTCCACCGAGCGGAAGCCCTCGCGATGGGCGAGGCGGACATCGTCGGCGGTGACATCATGCTGGAGGTCGACAAACGCCTTGCCGGGGTGCCTGATCTCGAAGACCGGCGCCGGGGCAGGCGAAAGATCGTGACCGAAATCAAGATTGCCGGCCGCCGCGCCGTGAACGGACCAGCGCCTGTCCGGATCCGGCGGCAGGAACGCCTGCAGCGTCTTGTCCCAGACCGGCTGTGCGCCGGCCTGGCTCGCCAGATGGACGACCGGCGACCAGCCGCCGGACACAAGAAGACAATCGGTTTCGATCTGTTCGGAGCCGCCCGCAAAGCTCTGCGTTTCGTGGTTGTACCGGGCGACTGAGATCGTCTTGAGGCCCTTGGCGCCGCTGGTGCCGACCACCGCATGGCCCAGTTTCAACGCGCCGCCGGCGCGGTCGGCGAGCCGCTGCGCGGCGGCGCCGATCTCCGGCCGCACATCGATGATCGCGCGAATGTTCGCGCCGGCATGGCGCAGCGTGACCGCCGCGGCATAGGCGCTGTCATTGTTGGTCAGGATCGTCAGGTGCTGGCCCGGCAGCACGCCGAACGTCTCCGCATAGCGGCGCGCCGCATCGGCGAGCATCACGCCGGGCCGGTCATTGCCGGGAAAGACGATGGGCCGTTCCAGCGCGCCGGCGGCGAGCGCGACGTGACCGGCGCGGATCACCCAGTGGCGCTGGCGCGGTGCGCCCTTGGGCGCGGTCTTCAGATGGTCGGCCACGCGCTCGGTGGCGGCCAGCATGTTGCCGTCATACCAGCCCCACACCGTCGTCCGGGCAAGCAGGGTGACATCGGGATTTGAGTCAAGCGACTCGACGATCTGTCTGATTTCGGAGTCTTTTTTGGCATCGGCTCCGGCGCCCCAGCGCGGCTCCAACTCGCAGACGATGACGCGCTTGCCGGCCTTGGCTTCTTCAACCGCTTTGTGAAGCCCGGCCAAGCCGCCGCCGACGACAAGCACGTCGCAAAAGGCGTTGATGCGTTCATAACGGCTCTCATCGGGTGCGGTACCGGGTCGCCCAAGGCCGGCGGCCCGGCGGATGGCATGCTCGCACATCATCCAGAACCGCGTGCCCTTCAGCGGGCCGAACACCGGACCCATGAAGGTCTTGTAGTAGAAGCCGGCCGCGAGCGCCTTGCCGCCCAACTGGTTGACGGCCATCACATCATTTTCGAGTGACGGCCAGCGGTTCTGGCTCTCAACGGTCAGCCCGTCGAAAACCTCGATCTCGGTGGCGCGCACGTTCGGTTCGCGCACGCCGTCCGTCGTGACGGTGAACAGCGCGTTGGGCTCATCGACGCCGATCGCCATCACGCCGCGCGGCCGGTGATATTTGAACGAGCGGCCCATCACACGAACGCCGCCGGCCAGAAGCGCGGAGGCGAGCGTGTCGCCGGCCAAGCCGAAACATTGCCGGCCGTCGACGGTGAAGCCGACCGTGTGGTCACGGTCGATCGCCGTGCCGCCTTCGGGGCGCCGGTGGGAGGTCACGACGCGCACCTCCGGCCGATCCGGTGCATCCACCCCCACCCTTCATCCCTCCCCTCAAGGGGGAGGGAGGACATCTGCGCCGAGCCTCTCCCGCCGCATTCTGAGCCGGGCACCAATGTTACCAGCGGGAGCGACCATGTTGGCGTCCTCCCTCCCCCTTGAGGGGAGGGATGAAGGGTCGGGGTGAGGTCAATCGAAGAGATCATGCCTTCGGCTCCAGCATGGTCACACCAGAAATCTCGTGCGTCACCGTGTTGCGCACGACGCGCAGGAATTTGCGGCACCCGCCGGCATGCTGCCAGATTTCCGCGTGCTCGCCCGCCGGGTTCGTGCGGTCATAGACATAGGCGTTCCACGCCGCCGGGTCGGTCGCGGCCGGATCGGGGCGGGCGGCGAGATTGTCCGCATCGCCGCAATAGGCGAACTCGGACAGATCGCGCGGACCGCAGAACGGGCAGACGATGATCATGTTCTTCGCCCTGTTTGCCGCAATGGGAGCCGCCCCTCACCCTTACCCTCTCCCCGCACGCGGGGAGAGGTAGACATCGACATCGCATCCGGGACATCAAACCCCGTTGCGATTTTCGACACCTGAGGCGTCCCGGTCCGCGACCCCCTCTCCCCGCCAGCGGGGAGAGGGTAAGGGTGAGGGGCAGAGCCAAACCAAGCCATCAATGCTTCCACGGCGTCGCTCCCTGGCCCTTTTCGTCGATGACTGTGCCGCGGTGGAAACGGTCGAGCGTATAGGGCGCATTGAACTGGTGCGGCTCGTCCTTTGCGATCGTGTGGGCGAAGCACCAGCCCGAGGCAGGCGTCGCCTTGAAGCCGCCATAGCACCAGCCGGCGTTCAGATAGAGACCGGGCAGCGGCCCCTTGGCGATGATGGGAGACCCGTCCATGGACATGTCCATGATGCCGCCCCAGGAGCGCAGGAGGCGCAGTTTCGCAAAGGCGGGAAACAGCTCCAGCACCTCGCTCATCACATCCTCGACGATCGGCAGGTTGCCGCGCTGGGCGTAGGAATTGTAACCGTCAATGTCGCCGCCAAAGACCAGCGACCCCTTGTCGGACTGGGAGATGTACAAGTGCCCGCCGCCATAGGTGACGACGGTGTCGAGGCACGGCTTGATGCTCTCGGTGACGAAGGCCTGCAGCACATGGCTTTCGATCGGAAGGCGCCCGATGCCGGCCATGGCCATGACGCGGCTGGTTGCTCCGGCGACGGCGACCGCCACCTTGCGCGCATGGATGCGGCCGCGGCTGGTCTCGACGCCGGTAACCTGGTCGCCCTCGCGGACAAAGCCGGTCACTTCGCAGTTCTCGATGATATCGACACCGCGCCGGTCGGCGCCGCGCGCATAGCCCCAGGCAACCGCGTCGTGCCGGGCGGTGCCGGCACGTGGCTGTTCCAGCCCGCCCAGGACCGGAAAGCGCGACGAGCCGGAGACATTCAGAGCCGGCACGCGGCGCTTGAGTTCGGGCGGGCGCACGAAACGCGCATCGACGCCTTGCAGGATCATGGAATTGCCGCGCCGTGCGTGGTCATCTTCCTGCGCGGGCGTATGGAACAGGTTGATGATGCCCCGCTGGGAGAACATCACATTGTAGTTCAGCTCGTGGGACAGGTTTTCCCACAGCTTCATCGAGTGCTCGTAGAAGGGCGTGTTGCCCGGCAGCAGATAGTTGGACCGCACGATCGTGGTGTTGCGGCCGATATTGCCCGAGCCGACCCAGCCCTTCTCGACGACTGCCACATTGCGGATGCCGAACTCGCTGGCGAGATAATAGGCGGTCGAAAGCCCGTGCCCGCCGCCACCGACAATGATCACGTCATAGGCGGGCTTGGGCTCTGGCTTGCGCCATGCCGGCTTCCAGTGCTCATTTCCGGAGAGCGCGTTCCTGACAATGGAGAGGGCAGAATATTCCGCCATGGATGAAGGACCTTTCGGCAGTCGCCCGTAATCTGCATCAGCCCCGCAGCATGTGCATGACACAAATTCGCCGTGCGATGACGTTCCCGCGATGCTCTTGGGCCGTCAAGCCGTCTTTCGCCCGTTTGCAGATGTGATATGCGTGAGCCCATGATCGTGTTGCGCGCACTCGTTTTTTCGCTCGCCCTGGCCATGCTTGTCATCCCGGCTCGGGCGCAGTCGGTGGCGGGCGAGGCCGAAGCGTCGGTGCTGGCGCTGACCCGTGACGTCGAACGGCTTCTCAACGATATCGGGGAAAGCGCGCAGGATGACGGGCGACTGGCGGAGATCGTCACGGAATTGACGGCCTTGCAGGACGGCCTTCTGGCCGCCGGCGTCGCGTTGACGCCACGGCTGGGCGCGGTCCGCTCGCGGCTGGAGCAGTTGGGTCCGGTGCCGCCCGAAAGCGAGCCGCCCGAGCCCGAACCCAGAGCCCAGGAGCGCGGCGCGCTGGCCGCCGAGCGCGCGCTGATCAACGATCTGATCGGGCAGTTGGAGACGCAATCGATCCGGGCGCGCGGCGGGGTCGATCGCATCGCCGAGCTTCGGCGGACCCTTTTTACCGAAGCCCTGGCGCGCCGCTACGACATCACCACCGCATTCAGCCCGCAACTGATTGCCGATCTGGCCGAGCGCGCCCAGGCGCTGGAACGACGCGTGACATCGTGGGCCAGCTTCACATGGCGCACCAAACAGAGCACGGTTCTGGTCAGCGCCCTGATGATCCTGGCACTGGCGCTGGCCGCGGTCTGGGCGTCGCGCCGGACGATCGTCATCTGGATCGAGCGGGCCGAGGGCGAGAACCCGCCGACCTATTTCGCGCGGATGACAAACGCGTTCTGGTACACGTTGATGCCGACGCTGGCGTTCTGGCTGTTCCTTGCGATCTCCTTTCTCGGTCTCGACCAGGCCGGCCTGATGCGGCCGGACATCCTGTTCATACTGACCCGGCTGCTGATCGGCGTTGCGGCCGTTGTCCTGGTGTGGCGGCTGTCGGAAGCGGTGTTTGCGCCCTCCAAACCCAATTGGCGGCTGATCGGCGTGACCGACGGGGCCGCCCGCTCGCTCAAGGCGTTTTTCGTGGCCATGGCCGTTGTGACGGTGGTCGACACGGTCATCGAACAGGTCAACACGATCGTCGGCGCATCATTGCCGATCACGGTGGCGCGGAGCCTGATCGCCAGCCTTGCCGTGGGTGCGCTGCTCGTGGTCATCGCATTCATCCGCCCGTTCCCGCCGCATGTCCCCGAAGCGGCCGACGATGTGGCCATTGATGTGGCCATTGATGCGGTCGCCCGGCCATGGCCGGGCTGGGTCAAGTGGCCGCTGGTGGCGTCGGGCCTGTTGCTGATCGGTGCGGCGCTTGCCGGCTATATCGGCTTTGCCCGGTTCGCCGCGCAGCAGATCGTCATCACCGGCGCGATCCTTGCAACGGTCTATCTGGGTCATCGCGCCGCGCAGGCGATCGCGCAGGACCATGCATTCGGCCAGTCGCGGCTCGGCGCGGCGCTCAACCGGCGACTGTCGCTGTCGGAGACCGCCATCGACCAGTTGGGGCTGGTGCTCGGCATGGCGCTGTCGATCGTCGTCCTGCTTGTCGGACTGCCCGTCCTGGCGTTGCAATGGGGCTTTCGCTGGCCCGAAATCCGCGCCTTCGGCGCGCGTTTCTTCACCGATATTCCTGTCGGCTCGATCTCGATTTCGCTGACGTCGATCGCCGCCGGCATCGTCCTGTTCTTCATCGGCTATCTGGTCACCAAGCGGTTCCAGCGCTGGCTTGATGGAAACGTGCTCGAACGCAGCCGGGTCGAGCCGGGCGTGCGCAACTCGATCCGCACCGCGATCGGCTATGCGGGCATCGCGCTCGCCGCGCTGATCGGCGTGTCGGCGGCAGGGCTGGACATGAGCCAGTTGGCGCTGGTTGCGGGCGCGCTGTCGCTCGGCATCGGCTTTGGCCTGCAGAACATCGTCTCCAATTTCGTCTCCGGTTTGATCCTGCTGGCCGAGCGGCCGTTCAAATCCGGCGACATCATCGAGGCGGGCGGCTATACCGGCACCGTCACCAACATTTCGGTGCGGGCCACCGAAATCCAGCTTTTCGACCGCAAGACGCTGATCTTGCCCAATTCGGAACTGATCAATTCGGCGGTTTCCAACTGGATGCATCGCAACACGTTCGGCCGCGTCACGGTGTCGGTCGGTGTCTCCTATGGCAGCGACCCGCAACAGGTGCATGATCTGCTGCTGGAGATCGCGGCCGATCATCCGCGCGTGCTCGGCAATCCCGAACCGTTCGTCTCGTTCGATGATTTCGGCGCGTCCTCGCTTGATTTCACGCTCTATGCATTCCTGTCCGACATCGGCTACGGGCTGACGGTACGCACCGAACTGCGCATGGCCATTTTCGAGCGCTTCAAGACGGTGGGCATTGAAATCCCGTTCCCGCAGCGCGACGTCAATCTGCGCATGATGCAACCCGATGCCGAGGTCCCGGTGGCGCTTCCGCAGGAGCCGTTCGGCGAGATCGAGGCGGGCGATGCGCGCCGGCCGGACGACAGTTGAACCGGCGCCGTTTCGGCCCTAGACTGGCCCCATGTCTGAAAAACGGCACGTTCTCAAGGCTTTGATGGCGATGGTGATCGTCGGCCTCGCCGCGCCGGCTCACACCGCCTCGATCACCAATCAGGACAGCGACCCGCGCACGCTGGTGGTCACCGAAAACGGTGTGAAATCGGAGCTGGTGATCGGCGCGGGCGAAACCGTCTCTTTTTGTGCAAGCGGCTGTTTCATCACCCTGCCCAATGGCGATCGTGCCGCGCTTGCCGGCGGTGAATCGATCGAACTGGTCGGATCGGACGCGATCATCAACCCCTGATGCGCATTTGACGAAAATACCCGCGCGCACGTTCAGCGCCTGCTAACCATGGTCACCGATTGGCCGCGTTTCAGCCGCTGTTAACCCACGCCATTCACCGCTTTTTCGTCCCGTTCCGGTAGTTTGCCGGCCTGATCTCAGGGCAATCGAGGGGGCCGGACATGGATGCGCGCGTAGACGACACGGCAATCGCCCTTGCGGTCGATCTCGACGGGACGCTGATTTCCGGCGATTTGCTCTGGGAGTGCGTGTTCCGCCTGGTACGCGCCAATCCGCTGTTTGCGCTGATGCTGCCGATCTGGCTTGCCGGCGGCAAGGCACGGTTCAAACACGAGATCTTTTCACGCGTCGGCATCGATCCGGCCAGCCTGGGCTATCGGCCCCAAGTGCTGCGGTTTCTGGAAACGGAGAAGGCGCGCGGCCGTGTCCTGGTGCTGGCGACGGCCAGTGCGCAGGATCATGCCGGACGGATCGCGGCGCATCTTGGCCTGTTCGACCGGGTCATCGGATCGACCCCGGACACGAACCTGAAATCGGCCGCCAAGCGTGCGCGGCTTGTCGCTGACTATGGCGATGCGGGTTTCGACTATGTCGGCAACAGCCGCGACGACGTGGCGGTGTTCGAGGCCGCGCGCCGCTCCTATGTGGTGGCGCCCGACCGCGAGGCGCGTGCATGGTCGGATGCCCATGGCGGCGCCATTCTTGTCGATCACGGCCAGATCAGCCTGACCGATGTGGCCAAGATGCTGCGGGTGCACCAGTGGGCCAAGAATGTGCTGATCGCTGTGCCGGCCGTGCTGGCCCATTCGATCTTCGAGCCGGTGACGATGCTGCAGCTCGTCGGTGCCTTCTTCGCGTTCAGTTTCCTGGCGTCCGCCGTCTACATCTTCAACGACCTTTTCGATCTGTCGATGGACAGGCGCCATCCGACCAAGTGCAAGCGGCCGCTTGCCGCCGGGCGGATCGACCCGGCGACAGGCATCAAGATCGCGTTCGGGCTCATGGCCTTTTCGGTGCTGATCACGATGACGCTGCCCGTCTTGTTCGGCATCGTGCTTGCGCTCTATTTCCTCGCCACGACGGCCTATTCGCTGAAGGTCAAGCGCTGGCTGCTGCTCGATGTTCTGACGCTGGCCGGCCTTTACACGGTGCGGATCATCGCCGGCATGGCCGCCGTCGCCGCCGAACCATCCTACTGGCTGCTGGCCTTTTCGATCTTCTTTTTCCTGTCGCTGGCGCTGGTCAAGCGCTATGTCGAACTCGATCTGGCCAACATCTCCGACAAGCAGCGCCTTTCGGGCCGCGGCTACCGCCCGGAGGACAAGGATGTGATCGCCCAGGCCGGCATGGCGTCGGGCTTTTCGGCGATTGTCGTTCTTGCGCTCTATCTCGACAGCCCGGCCGTCTACCAGCTTTACGACCATCCCTGGATGATCTGGCCGATCTGCCCGCTGGTCCTTTATCTGATCATGCGAATCTGGATCCTCGCCAAGCGGCGCGAGTTCAACGACGATCCGGTCGTCTTCATCGCCACGGACTGGCGCAGCCAGTTGATGATCGTCTTCGGTGCCGCGCTGATGTTCGTCGCCGGCGTGGTCGATTTCCATGCGCTCGGACTTTGAGGGGTTCGGCCGGGTCCGTCCGGCGACGCGCGCGGCCGTCACGGGTCCGCTGACCGCCGGGGCGCTGCGCGATGCGACGCCGGGCGCCTTCCTGCCGTTCGGCAATGGCCGCTCCTATGGCGACACATGCCACAATGATGCCGGCACGCTCGCCGACATGCGCGGGTCGTCGCGCGTCATCGCCTTCAATCCCGACAGTGGCGTTGTGGAAGCCGAAGCCGGCGTGATGCTGCACCAGATCATCGACTATTGCGCGCCCTATGGCTTCTTCCTGCCGGTGACGCCAGGCACCCGCTTCGTCACCCTGGGCGGGGCGGTGGCCAACGATGTGCACGGCAAGAACCACCATGCGCGCGGGACGCTGGGCCGGCATGTCGAGCAGATCGCGCTGGTCCGCTCGGACGGCGTGCACACACTGTCACGCACCGTCAATCCGGCGCTTTTTGCAGCAACGATCGGCGGCATGGGCCTGACTGGCATCATCACGCGCGTGCGCCTCAAGATGATGAAGGTCGGTTCGCTCAACGTCGTCGAGCGGTTGCGATCCTTTGCGACGCTGGACGCCTATTTCGATCAGGCCGATGCGGCCGATGCGGCGAACGAATATGCCGTTGCCTGGCTTGACCAGCTTCATGGCGAGCGCGGCGTGCTGATGACGGCGAACCACGCCGATGACGGGGACTATCGCACCGCCGTTCACGCGCCGCGCCTTTCGGTGCCGTTCGAACTGCCCGTGTCGGCGCTCAACCATTTCAGCCTTCGCGCGTTCAACACGGCGTTTCATTTCGCCAAGGCGCGCAAGGCCCGCCGCGACCGCGTCACGGGCTTTGCCGGCTTTTTCTATCCGCTCGACGCGGTGGGCCACTGGAACCGGCTTTACGGGCCGGCAGGCCTGTTCCAGCACCAGAGCGCCATCCCGTTCAAAACGGCGCGGCAGGCCATCCCGGCCATGCTGGATGCCTCGCGCAAGGCGGGGCAGGCCTCCTTCCTGACCGTCCTCAAACGGTTCGGCGATATCGCATCGCCGGGCCTGATGAGCTTTCCGGTGCCCGGCTACACGCTGACGCTCGATTTTCCCAATCGGGGAGAAAAGACGCTGGCGCTTCTGGACGATCTCGACCGGATCACGGTTCAGGCGGGCGGCCGGGTCAATCCCTACAAGGACGCCCGCATGAGCGCGCAGACCTTTGGCGCTTCGTTCCCGCACTGGACCCAACTGGAAGCGCTGCGCGATCCGGCGCTGTGCTCGGACTTCTGGCGGCGGACAGCGCTCGGACTGTCCAAAAACGGGAATGGATCAATTTCAACCGACGATCTTCAGCAAAATCTAACGAAGGTCTCCTAAGAGATAAGACCTGACGAGGGCCGGGCGCAGACGATGAAATACATTGTGTTCATATTGTTCACCGTCGCCACCAATGCGGCGGCACAGCTCATGCTCAAACAGGGCATGATGACATTGTCGCCCGCCGTTCTGGGACAGACCAATCTCATCCTCAAGACGCTGCTGATCATCTTCCAGCCCTGGGTGTTCTTCGGCCTTGCGACGTTCGTCATTTCCATGGCCTCGCACATGTTCGTCCTGTCCAAGGTCGATCTGAGCTTTGCCTATCCTTTCCTGTCGCTCGCCTATGTGGCGGTGGCGGTTCTGGCCTGGCAGCTCTTCGGCGAGGATCTGGGCGTCTACAAGATCGCCGGCATCGCCTTCATCTGCATCGGAACCGTCCTGATTGCGCAATCCGGCTCGCCGCTTTCGGACGCGCCGCGCACAACCCATTCCTCACCCGCCACAGCCATTACGGACAAAGCACAATCATGAAACATGTGATCTTCGGCGGCGACGGTTTCGTCGGCCGCTTTCTCGCCAAGGATCTCGCCGAGCGCGGCGAAAAGGTGTTGGTCGCCGACATCAACAAGTCGCCTCTGCCGCACTATGCGACGGTCGATCACGTGCATTGCGACGTGACCAATTCGGCCTCGGTCGCCGGCGTGCCGATCGATGGCGACGACATGGTTTACAACCTGTCGGCGATGATGCTGTCGCCGATCCAGAAGCGCATCGACCGCTATCCGTTCTTCTATCCGGTCAACACGTTCGGCGCCGCCAACATCATGGCACACACGGCGGCCTCGGGCGCCTCGCAACTGGTCCAGTACACGACCGACATGGTCTACGGCAAAACGGTGAAGACCCCGCAGGACGAGAGCCATCCGATTTCGCCGCTCGGCCATTATGGCGGCTCGAAGGCCGAGACCGAGGCGATTGCCGACGACTGGCGCATGCGCGGCATGAAGATCACCGTCGTGCGACCACGCCTGATCATCGGGCCGGGACGACTGGGCATTCTGGGCAAATTGTTCAAGCTGATCGACATGAATCTGCCGGTGCCGATGATCGGTGCGGGCAAGAACCCCTATCAGTTCATCTCGGTCTATGACTGCGCCGAGGTGGCGCGGCTTGCCTGGGAGCATGGCGTGCCCAACAAGGCCTACAATCTGGGCTCGGACAATCCGCCGCCGGTCAGGAAACTGCTCGGCGACCTGATCCGCTCGGCCGGTTCCAAATCGATCCTGCTGCCGACACCGGGCTTTGCCGTCAAATGGACGCTCGCCGCGCTCGACCAGCTCAACATGCCGCTGATGGACCCTGAGCAATATCTGATCGCGGACGAATATTGCGTGCGTGACACCGAGGCGGCCAAGCGCGACTTCGGCTGGACGCCGAAATATCGCGACGAGGACATGTTGCAGCAGGCCTATGCGGAATACCGAAAAGCCAGGGACAGCGGCCTTGCGGTCGGCAATTCGACCGTCGTGGCGGCAGAGTGAGGACACAGAGCATGCTTGATTTTCTGACCAAGAAGAAACCGGTGGTCGAGGCCCCCGCCATGCAGACGCCGATGCCGGACGGTTCCGCCGCGTCCGTCGCCAGGCCGGACCTGATGTCGGTGGCCGATGCCAAAGCGATGGGCGTTCCGGCAATGACGGAACTGTTCAAGGCGCATCTGAACCCCGGCCAGCTTCATTTCATGAAGCTTCTGGGCTTTCACAAGATCAAGATCGAAAGCGCCGAGGGCATGTATTACACCGACCAGGACGGCCGGAAGATCCTCGATTTCTTCGGCGGATTCGGCTCGCTGGCGCTCGGTCACAACCATCCGCGCGTCCTTGAGACGCGCAAGACATTCCAGGACGAAAAGCGCCACGAGATCGCCATGGCGTTCATGTCGCAATATGCGGCGGCGCTGGCGCACAACATCGCCGCCTGCTCGCCTGAAGACCTCGACATGGTGTTTCTGGGGTCGTCCGGTTCCGAAGCGATGGAAGCGGCTCTGAAGGTCGCCGAGCGCGCGGCCGGACCGGAACGCCCGCTGGTCGTCTATGCGGAGAATTCTTTCCATGGCAAGACCAAGGGTGTGCTGTCGATCACCGACGGCCCGCTCTACCGGGGCGAATTCAAGCTGCTCGACAATGGTGTGAAAGTGCCCTTCGGCGACATTGAAGCCGTCGAGGCCGCCTTCAAGGCGCATCCGGAGATTGGCGTGATCTGCCTTGAGACCGTTCAGGGTGGCGGCGGCATCATCACCGCCGACAGCGCCTACTGGCACAAGCTGCGCGATCTGTGCGACGAATATGACGTCATCTGGGTCGCCGACGAGGTGCAGTGCGGGCTCGGCCGCACGGGCCGCTTTTATGCCTTCGAGCACCATGGCGTCGTTCCCGACGTGACCGCGCTCGCCAAGTCGCTGGGCGGCGGCAAATGCGCGATGGCAGCCATGATCGCCCGGCGCGACATCTACATGAAGGCCTATGGCACGCCGAAGACGGCGATGATCCATGCACAGGCGACCTTCGGCGGCATCGGCGAAGCCTCAGTCACCGCGCTTGAGACGATCAACATCCTCTATGAGGAGGGCCTGATCGACAATGCGGCCGATACCGGCGCCTATCTGATCGCCGAACTGGAACGGCTGAAGGCCAAATATCCGCAGATCATCAAGGATGTGCGCGGCCAGGGCTTCATGGTGGGTCTTGAGTTCCACGATTTCTCGCAGACCCTGCCGGCGGTGCTGCGGCCGGCCGTCGCCATGCTCGATGACAAGCTGAAAGGCTCGCTTTCGGGCTTCATCGGCGCGCTGCTTTTGCGCGACCACGACATTCTGGTTGCCTTCACCGAGTACAACCGCAACGTCATCCGGCTGGAGCCGCCGCTTGTCTGCCAGCGCAGCCACGTCGATCAGTTCATTGCCGGGTTCGACGCGCTGCTCGGGCGCGGAATCGTCGCCATCGTGCGCGATTTCATCAAGAGCCAGGTCAGCTAACGCCCGGACCGGCAGCAAAACTCGGGATTGCCCCTTGCGCCGTCAGCCCGGCGCAAGGGGCATCGTGTTTGATCAGATGACGCAACGGAACGAGCGTCGTGATCGAGGACATCAACATCCGCCTTCTGGCGACCGGTGAATGGCTGGCGCGGCGCACGCGATGGCTGGCCGCGCCGTTCGGCCTGCTCTTGCTGGTCGCCTTCACGCTGACGGTGGCCGCCGCCGCATGGGCGTTCCCGATCTACAATTGGGACATGTTCGCCTATTTCGCCGCCGCGCACGAAGCGCCCGGCATTTCGGTCGAGGCGCTGCATCGCCATGCCTATGAGACGATGCGGCAGAACGCGCCGGCGGGCGACTTCATAGTCCTGACGCAGGACCGCGACTATCGCGTGCGCCAATATGCCGATCCCGAAGCGTTCTTCACCATGCTCGGCTTTTACCGGGTGAAGCTTCTTTACGTTGAAGCCATCCGCTGGCTGTCGACCGTGACGGACCCCTACACGGCCCTGCGGCTCTTGTCGGTCATGCCGGCGGCGCTGACGGGCGGTCTGGTGATCTGGTGGCTGGCGCGCGAACGGGCCCTGCATCTGGCGCCACTGGCGGTGGCGCTTCTGCTGGTGGGCGAATTCGGCGAGAGCGCCCGCGAGGGAACGCCCGATGCGCTGTCGACCATGCTGTTCGTCGCGGCGATGCTGGCGTTCATGGCCAGGCGCGAGGCGCTGGTGGCGATCCTGCTGTTCATCGCTTTCCTCGCGCGACCGGACCACGCGGCCTATATCGGCGTCCTTTGGTTCGTCTCCATCTTCACGCGGACCTTTTCATGGGGCGCGTTCGTCGCGTTTGCTGCCGCGGCGATCGTCTATGTTCCGATGACGCAGGCGGGTGGCCATCCGGGCTGGTGGGTGCATTTCTGGTTCACCCATGTCGAATTCGTGCCGACGCTGGAAGGTTTTGATCCGGACTTTTCGCTCGCCGTCTACGCCTATGCCGTCGTCCGCGTCATCGTCCGGTCACTGGTCGAGGAAACCTGGCTGGCCATTGTGTTGCTGGGATGCTTTGCCTGGTGGCGGATGGCGCTGCGCGGCATTGCCTTTTCGCGTCGTGAGACGACCGTGCTGGTCACCACGCTATTGGCGATCGGCGCCAAGATGGTCGTGTTCCCGTTGCACGAAACGCGGTTCCATCTGCCCTATCTGATCGCGTTCGGCCTGGTGCTGATCTGCGCGCTGCGCGGCCTGCGCTTTCTTCCCGGAACGGACGGCGTCAGCCGCCAAGCTGCGCCGCGATCTGCGGCCTGACATAGGCGGCGTAGCAATCGGTCAGCCGGACCTTGACGTGGCCGGCCAGAGCCGGCGCATAGATCGCATAAAGTTCACGGCTGTTGTCCCGGTACGGACATTGCGGTTCGAGCACGATGTCGGTGTCGGCGACCGCCTGATACACGTCCGCATCCGGCGTCGGCACGGCACGGTAGGGGTCGGCGCCGATGGCGATGTGGCGCGGTCCCGACTTGTCGAGCAGCCAGGGGAACGGGTTGGCGAAATCGAGCGTCATGATCGTGCGATAGTCGAGCCCGCCAGCCTCGAGGCGCTTGAGTTCACCGACCAGTTCGTCGGCGTTTTTCATCAGTCCGATCTGGAAATCGTGCTCCGAATAAAGAACGAAGGCGGGCAGTTCGCGACGCATGGCGATGGCGCGCGTCGCCTCGGCATGTTTGATGTAGTGGGCGCGCATGCGCTCATGGCGCTCGAGCTTGCGCGGACGGATCGTCACCTGGCCCATCGCGCCGAGATTTTCGTGCTGCAACGGCGCCTGCCGCAGCATGCCGATGTTGGCGCGGGCGGCGTGCTGGATGGTCTGGACCGCTGGCGGCAGAACCGTGCAGGCTGCAAGCAGGGCGGCGGCCGCCTTGACGCCGTTGCCGCCCTCTTGTGCAAACATGCGGGCAAGGGCGACAATGATGACCGGCCAAAGCGCGATCAGTTCCTGGCTGCCGGTGTTCTGGCTCTCAAAGAAGATACCGCCGACGAGCGCTGCGCCGAGCCAGATGGCCGGGTGATCGCAGACCGCGCGCCAGAGCGGTTGGCCTTCGTTGGGCCGGGCGGGAAGCACCAGGACCAGCAAAGCGCCCAAAAGGCCGGCGAAAATGACGGTGCCGCCGACGCGCGACGCACCTTGAACGAGGCGCGAGGCAAGGCTGGCATCATTGATCTGGAGAAGCGCGACGACATCGCCGACATAGGCCGAAACAAGGCCCGTCGCCAGTTCGACGCCGGCGAGTGCCGCCGCGAAAATAACCGCGCTGGCGATCGCGCCGACAAGGTGGATGCGGCCGGCCGCAAGGGCGACCAGGCAGATGAGTCCGGCCGCCGCAAAGCCGGTGACCTTGACCAGAAACAGCACCAGCATCAGCGTGGAAACGAGAAACACCAGCAGCGCGCGGCTGCGCACGAAGATGAGGGCGGTGGTCAGCACATAGAGAAGCTGGCTTGCATGGCGGTTGTAGATGCCGAACCCGTCCGAGCCGGGAAAGTTGTAGTATTCGGTGGTGTTGAACGGCAACAGAGTGAACAGCGCGAACGGAATGGCCAGTGCCAGCGCGACGAGCGCGTTGCGACGCGCAACGTCCCAAAGAACAAGCGCCATCAGCGGAACTGTGATGATCGCGATCGACCAGTTGGCCGCATACATGGGCTGGGCGTCGGGAAACAGCGCCATCGTCCATGTGCTCAGATAATATTCGAGCGGGCCGACCGGCGTGAAGAAATCGACATTGGGCATCTGGCCCGTGCCGAGGCGGTTGGCCGCGTCGAGATAAAGAAAGCTGTCCCAGTACATCGAGCCGAGCGGCGCGCGCAAGGGGAGAGCCAGGCCGGCAATGATCAGCGCCGTCAGGGCGGCCATCAGCAGCCAGACGAGGCTTGCAAGCCCCAGACGGGGCAGCGGGGCGGACTGGTCGAGCGTGGTTGCACTCATGGGCGGGCACTCTTGCGTGACGGCGGTTGGCGCGAACTGGCCACCAAGCCATCATAACGCGTGGGCCTGCCCGGCGGGTTAATGCGGGCGGTTCAATTGTCGTTAAGGTTACAGAAGCTCACGCAGCGTCACGACCGTGGCTTCATGTTGTCCGGGTCATAAAGCGGCGCATAGCCGATGCCGGCGACTTCGACCGGAAAGTGCTCGCCGAAATACTCGATCATCAGCCCGTTGCCCTTTTGGGCGCGGTCATGGGGCAGATAGGCCAGCGCAATGTTCTTGCCGATCGACGGGCCATAGGCGACCGAGGTGGTGTAGGACCGCCGGCCCAGTTCATCGACCAGCACTTCGCCGGTCGCCTCGTCCATGACCGGGCAGATGCCGACCGGATAACGGGCGACGCCGTGCGAATCGCGATTGTCGGTCATCACCAGCGTGCACAGGGTTGCCGGCTGGTGGTTGCGCCCGCGCTGTTCGAGATAGGCCGCCTTGCCGCGGAAATCGGCCTGCTTGACCTTCGGCCGGGCCAGATCGGCTTCCAGCAAATTGTATTCGGTCAGAAGATCGGCGTTCTGGAGGCGAAGGCTCTTTTCCATGCGCCGCGAATTGGCGTAGGTCTCGACGCCGAACGCCATCACGCCCAGAGCGCGGATCGCGTCCCAGACGGCCAGGCCGTCCTCATAGCGCATGTGCAGCTCCCAGCCCTGTTCGCCGACATAGGAGATGCGGAAGGCGGTGACCGGCTTGCCGGCGATCTCGATTGGCCTGAGCGCGGCGAACGGGAAATTCTCGTGTTCCAGCGCGTCGGGGTCGGCGACCAGCTTTTGCAACGTGGTGCGGGCGTTCGGTCCCCAGAGACCAATCGTCGTGAAGTCCTCGGTCACGTCGGTTATGGTGGCATCGAACCCCTTGTCGGCGGCGACGCGCTTCATGAAATTGAAATCGCGCGGGCCGGCATCGGCGCCATCGATGACGCGGCAGCGGTCTTGCATGCGGATGACGGTCAGGTCGGCGCGCACGCCGCCATCGTCTTCCAGGAAATGGGTGTAGATGCCCTTGCCGACCATCGTGTCGCCGCCGACCTTGGCGACGCACAGCCATTCCATCAGATCGACATGGTCGGGCCCTTCGACATCGTAGATGGCGAAATGCGACAGGTTCACCATGCCGACATCGGCGCTCATTTCGAGGTGCTCGGCGTTGGAGACGCGCCAGAAATGGCGGTTGTCCCATTCGTTCTCGCGCACGGGAACCTGGTCGCCCCATTTGTCGAGCAGATGGTCGTTGGCGGCATAGCCATGGGCGCGTTCCCAGCCGCCCAGTTCCATGAAATGGCCGCCCAGCTCAACCTCGCGCTCATGGAAAGGCGAGCGGCGCACATTGCGGCCCTTGGAAAAGGGCTCGCGCGGATGCACGGCCGGATTGTAGATCTTCATCGCCGTTTCGGTGCAGCGATCATGGATGTGCTGCTCGTCGAGCTGATGGGCGTTGAAGCGCGCATAGTCTGCGCCGCTGATGTCGATGGGCGTGCGGCCGTCGGTCATCCAGTCGGCGATCAGCTTGCCGATGCCGGGGCCGTCCTTGACCCAGACGGCGACGGCGTACCACAGGCCGCGCACTTTCTGGCTTTCGCCCAGCGAGGCGCCGCCATCGGTGGTGACCTGCAAAAGCCCGTTGAAGGAGCGCTTTTCCTCATAGCCCAGTTCGGCGAGGATGGGCGTCAGCTCCATCGCCTTTTCCAGCGGTTCGATGACCTGCTCCATCTCCAGATCGCGCTGGGACGGCGACAGGCGCGCCTGTTCCTTCTCAAGGATGTCGCGCGGATGGACCAGACGCGGCTCGGTCTCTTCGTAATAGCCCCATTCGATCATGCCGCCTTCGGTCGACTTGGGATCGCCCGTGTCGCGCATATAGGCCGAGTTGCCCTGGTCGCGCAGAAGCGGCCAGCCGATCTCCTTGCCCGTGCCGGCAAATTCGTCATAGGGGCCGAACCACAAAAGCGGGTGATCGACCGGCATCACGGGCAAGTCCTCGCCCGCCATCTCGGCAATCAGCCGGCCCCAGAGGCCGGCGCAGACGATCACATGGTCGGCCCTGACCGTGCCGCGACCGGTGACGACTCCGGCAATGCGGCCATTCTCGATCACAAGATCGGTGGCCGGCAAGTTGGCGAAGACCGACAGCTTGCCGGTCCTTTCGGCGTTTTCGACGAGTTCGCCCGCGACCACCTGGGAGCGCGGCGTGACGAGACCTGCATCGGGATCCCACATGGCGCCCTGGATCATGTCTTCTTCCAGAAGCGGGAACTTTTGCTTGGCCTCGGCGGCCGAAATCATCGACACCCGGGTGCCGAACGCCTTGCCGGAGGCGACCTTGCGCCTGAGTTCGGCCATGCGTTCATCGTCGCCGACGCGCGCCACTTCAAGCCCGCCGACGCGGGCATAGCGGCCCATCTTTTCGAAGAAATCGATCGAATAGAGCGTCGTCCAGCACGACAGATTGTCGTGACTGGTCGTGTAGCAGAAATCCGATGCGTGCGAGGTCGAGCCAATGTCCGTGGGCACGGCCGAGGTGTCGATGCCGACAATATCGTCCCAGCCGCGTTCGATCAGGTGATGGGCGACCGAGGCGCCAACGATCCCGCCGACACCGATGATGACCACGTTCGCGCGTTCGGGAAAAGCTGCCATGGGTCCGTCTCCGCCAGCATCACTGCGTCCGGGCCGGCGCCCGAACCGCTTCATTCCAGCCTTATCGGAAATGCGGCGTCAACGCCCTGTCCTGCCTGCGACGGGGTGATGTCGGGCGCATGGGAAAAGCCGTCAAGCCCCGCGGCGGCGAAAGCGCCATGCCATATCGTTACCGCGATCGTCTTCTTCAATGATCGCGATGACGTATCATGGCCTCATGAAAGCGCTGCTGTTGCGATTCGTCGCCCTGGTGATGCTGCTGGTTCCAGCGGCCGGTCAGGTTTGGGCGCAGGATCGCCAGGTCGATGTCGAACTGGTGCTCGCCGTCGATGTGTCGGGTTCGATGCGCGATCATGAACTGGCCTTGCAGCGGCGCGGCTATGCCGAGGCGTTCCGGACCAAGGCGGTGCATGATGCGATCGCCGGCGGACTGATCGGCGAAGTCGCGGTCACTTATGTGGAATGGGCGCGGGTGGACCTGCAGCGTGTCATCGTGCCGTGGACGGTGATCGGCGACGCCGAGGGCGCCCATGCGTTTGCCGACCGGCTTGAACAGGCGCCGATCGCCAACATGCGCAACACATCGATCACCGGCGCGATCCTTTACGGTATCGCCGCCATCGAGGAAAACGCGTACGAGGGTCTGCGCAGGGTCATCGACATTTCCGGCGACGGGCCGAACAATCAGGGCGGGCGGGTCGATGTGGCGCGTGACGAGGCGATCGATCGCGGCATCGTCATCAACGGGCTGCCGATCATGGCCGAGCCGTGGATGGGCGGGCTGGGGTTCAACATTTCCGGCCTTGATGTCTATTACCGCGATTGCGTGATCGGCGGGCCGGGCGCCTTCCTGCTGCCGGTCCGGGACTGGGACGAGTTCCCCGAGGCGGTGCGCCGCAAGATCGTGCTCGAACTGGCCGGCAAGACTCCCGCCATCACCGAATCCGCCGGCCAGGCGATGCCGGTTCACCTGATCAATGACGGCCCGGTCGACTGCACGATCGGCGAACGGCTGCGCGGGATCAGGGAAGTGCGATGACGCATTGACGCCTGCGCTTCGGACTCAGTGCCTTGAAGGCCTATCTTTGCGCGCCTATTTGTAGTAACGAAAAATGTGCGGATTGAGTATGAAGACGAGAAGCGAAAGCTGACACTCTTTCACCGTGGGCTGGACATGGCCGAGGCCGCGCTTGTGTTTGCAGGATCGACGCTGACGCTGACCGACGACCGGCATGACTATGGGGAAGATCGCTTCATTACGGTGGGCACGTTGCATGACCGAATGGTCGTCATTGTGTGGACACCGAGGGCGGATGCCCGCCGTATCATTTCGCTGAGGAAAGCCAATGCAAGAGAGCAAACGCGATACCGAAACCGTCTGGATTGACCCGGATGACGCGCCGGACCTGTCGACACCCTATTGGCAGGCCAAATTCGACGCCGTACCGGTCCAGCGAGGCCGCCCGCGCGTTGAACAGCCGAAAGTATCGACCACCATCCGTCTCGACGCCGATGTGATTGAGCACTTCAAGGCGGGAGGCAAGGGCTGGCAGACCCGAATCAATGCGGCGTTGCGCAGGGCGATCGAGAACGGCTGACCGGGACCGCCGCCGGCCGCGCGATCGGATCGCAATCGCAATTCCCTTGACCGCATAATCGGTCTAAGCGTGCCCGCATGGGAGACGGGCGCGAAATCGTCGGCATTGTCGTCTTGTCGGTCCAGGTCAGCCTGACGGCCTCGCTGATCGGCATGGCGATCGGCGCGCCTTTGGGCGGCTGGATCTGCACGTTGCGCGGGCGGGCAAGGCGGCTGTGGCTGGCCGTGTTCTCGGCGCTTCTGGCGGTGCCGACGGTGGTGGTCGGCCTTGTCGTCTATATTCTCCTGTCGCGATCCGGCCCGCTGGGCTGGCTCGACATCTTGTTCACGCCCACGGCCATCATCGTTGCCCAGGTGATCATCACGCTGCCGGTGATCACGGTCTTCTCGCACCGCGCCTGCGCCGGCCCCTGGGCCGATCACGGCGATCAGGTTCGTCTGGACATCAAGGCGCGATGGCGCCAGGTGGCCGAACTGATGCGCATGGCAAGGGCCGGGCTGGTGACGGCGTTTCTGGTCGCGTTCGGGCGTGCCATCTCCGAAGTCGGCGCCGTGATGATCGTGGGCGGCAACATACGTGGCTCCACCCGCGTGATGACCACCGCGATCACGCTCGAAACCCGGCAGGGCAATTTCAACATCGCCGTCGCGCTGGGCGTGGTTCTGGTGGCGATTTCGTTTCTTGTCACAGTCCTGACATGGTGGGTGACACGTGAGCGTGCTATGGCCCGACCGTGATCGGGGCACAGCCGGAGCGGTGTCATGGGGGATCGGATTTCCACATTCCTGATGTTCGGCGGCAACGCCGAGGAGGCCCTGACGCTCTACGAAACGCTCTTTGACGATGTCGAAGTCGTCAGCATCGAGCGTTACGGCCCGGGCACGCGCGGCCGAGAAGGCACGGTGCGCCAGGCCAATTGGATATTGGGCGGGCAGAGCTTCATCGCCATCGACAGTTCCGCCGATCAGCCGTTCGGCTTCACGCCCTCCATGTCGCTGTTCATCAAGTGCCGCGACGATGCGGAGATCGAGAAGCTGTTTGCGGCGCTGTCCGAGGATGGCGCGGTGCTGATGCCGCTCGGCGATCATGGATTTTCGAAGCGCTTTGGATGGGTCAGCGACCGCTTCGGCGTGTCCTGGCAGCTCAATCTGGAGTGATTGTCAGCCCGCTTCCTCGTCCCCGGCGATGAAGAAGAGTTGCTGGCCATCGACGCGGTAGGCGCGGATGGCGTTGCGGCCGGTTTCGCTGGTCAGCCATTGGTGCCAGGCGGTGGCCCAGCCGGTCTCCTCGGCCGGAACGGCGGCGTTCGTGACGACGATCGAGGCATAGGGGTTGAACAAGGGCGGGTCTTCCTCGAAAGCGATGGCATGGCCGTCCTTGCGGCCGAACTTCACCCAGGTCGCCCGGTCGGTCATCGTGTAGCCGCTCATCTGCGTCGTGGTCAGGATGGTCTGGCCCATGCCGGCACCCGCCTCGCGATACCAGCCGCCGAACGTCGCCGGATCCAACCCGGCCTCGGCCCAAAGGCGGAGTTCCTTGCGGTGCGTGCCGCTGTCATCACCGCGTGACACGAACACCACCTGGCCGTCGGCGATTTTCGTCATGGCCTGCCGCGTGTCTTCGGCCCGGGCAAGGTTTGCGGGGTCGTCTTCGGGGCCGATGATCACAAAATCATTGTACATCACATCGCGCCGGTCGGTGCCGTGGCCTTCGGCGACGAACTTGTCCTCGCCGACCCGGTCATGCACCAGGATCGCGGCGGCATCGCCACGGCGGCCCATTTCCAGCGCCTGGCCGGTGCCGACCGCGACAACATCAAGCGAGATGCCTGTCGCGGCCGTGAATTGCGGGATGATCGCGTCCAACAGACCCGAATTCTCCGTCGATGTGGTCGTGGCGAGCAGAAAGCGCTTTTCCGCCGCGCTTGCTGGCGCAATGGCGATCAGCGCCAGAGCAATGATGGCGGCAAGACGAAGAAGGACGGACATGGGTCACTCCGGGTTCGAGGTGCGTCAGGCGACGAGCAGTTGCTTGCGCTCGGCGCGTTCCTGTTGCGGCGATTTGGCGTAGAGTTCGCGATAGCATTTGGAAAAATGCGATGCGGAAACAAAGCCGCAGGCGATGGCGACCTCCACGACGGGCATGGTGGACTGCACCAGAAGATGGCGCGCCCGGTCGAGCCGGATCTCCAGATAATAGCGCGCCGGCGACCGGCCCATTTCCTGCCGGAAAAGCCGTTCGATCTGCCGGCGCGAGAGGCCGACATGGTCGGCGATCTCCAGAAGCGACAATGGCTCGGAGAGGTTGGCTTCCATCAACTCGATGATGGACAGGACGCGCGCGTTCTGCACGCCGAGCCGCGCGCGCAGCGGCAGCCGCTGGCGGTCGGTTGCGGCGCGCACCCGGTCGGTCAGCATCTGTTCGCAGACCCGGTTGACCAGATCGTCGTCGAAATCGGCCGCGATCAGCGACAGCATCATGTCGAGGGCGGCGGTGCCCCCGGCGCAGGTATAGATGTTGCCGTCAACCTCAAACAGATCGGCATAGACCTCGGCCTTGGGGAACTTCTCCGAAAAACCGGGCAGGTTCTCCCAGTGGATGGCGCAGCGCCGGCCGCTCAAAAGCCCGGCCGTCGCCACGACATGGGCGCCGGTGCACAGCCCGCCCACGGCGATGCCGCGCGCGTGCATTTCTCGCACGATGCCGGTGGCAGCCCTGGTGGTGTGGCTTTCCACATTGACCCCGCCGCAAACGAGGAACAGCGAGGCCCGGTCGGGTCGAGAAATCATCCGCCGCTCGTCTTCGACAGTGGTCTGCACCGTCACCTGGACGCCGTTGGACGCGGTGACCGGATCGCCTGCCTCGCTCGACAGTCGCCACATGTAGGCGTCGTAGCCCAGCATGCGATTGGCCGAGCGCAATGCCTCGACGGCCGATGTGAAGGCGATCATCGTGAATTCCGGCACGAGGAAAAACACGATCGTGCGCGCTGGCGCCCTTGTTACAGGTGTGCTGGTGTCCATACCCGGCTCCCATCAGGCCGCACGTTTCGCGCGCGCGTGGACAGTGTCGTCTGTTTGACACACAATCAGCGACGGGCGCGCGGCGCAACGTTTTTTCACGCCGCGGCGCGTACAATACGGTCGATCAGTTCGGTCAGCGTATCGGCGCGGAAGGTAAAGCGGCCGGCATCGGTTGCCGCCGGTGGCGCGTCGGCGCCCCATTCGGCCGGGCGGGGCACATGGGCGGTGGCCAAACCGCACGCGGCGGCCGCGTCCAGATCATCGTCATGGCAGGCGACCATGACGGTTTCGTTGGGGGCAAAACCCAGTGCCGCGCAGGATTTGAGATAGACGGTGGGCTCGGGCTTGAACGTCTGCGCCAGATCGGCGCCGCCAATCATCGTCCACGGCAGGCCGGCATGAGCGGCAAGGCGGGCCATCATGGATTTTGAGCCATTGGAGCATGCGGCAATCGGCATCGCGGTTCGCAGCCTGCGAAGAGCGTCAGTGGTGTCCGGCCAGGCGGGCAGGGCATCCCACGCGGCGTTCAGAACGGCCCGGTCGCCGGCGTCGAAAAGGTGCGCGATGGCCAGATCGTCCAACACGATATCGAGGGTTTGGATCTGGATCGCGTCAAGTGGGCGGTAGGCGTCGCGTCCGCAGCGGACGCGCTCCATGGATGGCTGGTACTGCCGCCGCCAGCCCTCGGCGATCTTGCGGCCAAGGCCGATATCCAGCCCCTTGTCGGTCAGCATTTGCTCGGCGGCCGTGCGCATGCCGCTGTGCCAGTCCACGCAGGTGCCGTAGACGTCGAAAAGCGCTGCCTTGATCATGACATCTCAAGACATGGCGAAGCCGGCCGCGTCAAGCCGACGCGACCGGCCGTGATCGGCGATCATGACCGTTTCAGACGAACAAGCCGTAGCGCGAACCGGCACGGGCGCCGGTTTCACCCGGCATGGTGCGGCCCAAGCGGTTGCGCTCGAAGGTGGTGGCCAGGTTGGCGCCATTGGTCGGTGCGTAGGCGGCCCGGGTGCCAACGCGGAAGAATTTTGCAAAAATGGACATGTCATCACTCCATGCGGTTTGCCATTTCACACGGAGCAGCCTTGGCGCGACCGGACGGTTCCGACGACGGTGTGGACCCGTCGTTTGGCAGGAACCCGCCGGCTATTATCAGGACGCTTGTCAGGCGGTTGGGTCCGGCCCGATATCGACGTCCCCGTTGGGGCGGCTCATGGATTGCATATGGGCCTTGTGTGACGAAATTGCGATGACAAAAGCGAAGTCGGATATGATTTTTGCGCCACCGCGCGGTTCCCGTTCGCCGAAGGTAAACAGGGCGTTAAGAACCGGCGTGACGCCGGCGCCTTGACAGCGCGACGTGGATGGCGATGGCGATCAGGTAGCAGCCCACCAGAAACCAGGGCACGCCGGCAAAGCCGGTGACCGAGATGATGGCGATCAGAAGCGGTGTTCCGGTCGTGTTGCCGAGATTGCCGGTCTGCGCCAGCCCGCCATTGGCAAGCGCGCGATCGGCGGTGTCGGCGTTCAGTTGCGGAACTGCGGCAAAGCTTGCGCCCTGCACCAGGCCAAGGCAGGCAAAAAGGGTGATCGCGAGCCAGGCCGCCGGACCGGCAAATGCCATCACCCCTCCGCAGACCGCCGCCGTTGCAAAGCCGATCAGCACCACGGTGATGGCCGATACGAACCGCAAGAGGAAAACGCCGAGCGTCATGGACGAGACGATGCTGGCCAGCGGCATCAGCGCGGTTGCCAGAACGCGTTGTTCGGCGTCGATGAAAGGCGGCAGGACGGCGAGCAGGGCAACGAAGGTCAACGTGTAGAACACCCAGCCCAGCGCGGGCGCGCCGATCGACGGCGACGTGTAGATGTCAATATGGCGCATGAGCAGCGCGCGCGGGCCGATCGGCGGCGCTTTGACGGCGAGCGGGGCCGGGCGCGGCAGCACGACGGCCAGCAGCGTCGCGAAGCCGAGCATGTAGGCGCCATGGGCCACAAAAAGCGCGCCGGGGCCGCCATTGTTCACGAGGACCGGCGCAATCAGCGCGACGCCGGCAAAGGCAACGCCGAAAAAGGTGCCCCACAATGTCAGCGCCGCGCCCTGATGCCGCGCCGGCGTGAGCTGGGCGATCAGCGTCGGCGCGGCAACGACGATCGCCAAATGTGACAGGCCCTCCACGAACCGGCTCGCCAGCATCCATGAAAAGGGCGGCATGGTCGCCTGCACAAGCGAGACGGCGCCGCCGAGAACGAGCCCGGCCAGCAGCAGCCGCCGCAGGCCGATGCGGATGGCGAGAACACCGGCGACGAGACCAAGCACGATGCCCATCAGCGCGATGAGCGAGACCAGAAACCCCGATGCCACGCCGGTCTCGCCATAGTGCCCCTGAAGTGCCGGCAGGATCACCGCCATCTTGGCGAACTGGGCCGCGCAGCCAAGGCCGGCCAGCCAGAGTGCGAAAACCAGAAAAAGGGGCGATGAGGACAGCGAACGCATCGGTCTGCCGTAACCGGTCAACGCCGATCGGCGAAACGAATTTTTCTGAACCATCGGTTCGGCGCCGCGTCAGGGCAGGCCGTCCGGGCCGGGACCCGTTTTGTCGGCTTTTGCATCGCGCCAAGGCTTGGCTATGGTGGCGTTGGCTCAAGGGACGAGGGAATTTGCTGAACACACCAAGCTTCACGATCGGGATCGAGGAAGAATATCTGCTGGTGGACGCCGAGGCGCTGACGCTGGCGGAAGCGCCCGATGCCTTCATGGATGCGCTTCAAAAAGACCTGCAGGAGCATGTCAGCCCCGAATATCTGCAATGCCAGGTGGAAGTGGGCACGCGGGTCTGCGCGACGGCCGACGAGGCGCGCGATGATCTGCGGCGGCTGCGCAGCACGGTGGCGCGCCGCGCGGCGGAGTTCAATCTGGCGCCGATCGCGGTCTCCTGTCATCCCTCGGCCGAATGGAACAAGCAGCATCATACCGACAAGGAGCGCTACAACGATCTGCGCGTCGAGATGGCGGCGATGGCGCGCCGGCTGCTGATCTGCGGCATGCATGTGCATGTGGGCATCGATGATGATGCGCTGCGCGTCGATCTGATGGCACAGCTTTGCTATTTTCTGCCGCATCTTCTGGCCATGTCGACCTCATCGCCCTTCTGGCAGGGGCAGGATACGGGTCTTGCCTCCTACCGTCTGGGTGTTTTCGACAATCTGCCGCGCACCGGCCTGCCGCCGCATTTCGGCAGTTTCGGCGAATATGAGCGGACAACCGGCGTCCTGATCAAGGCGGGCCTGATCGAAGACACCTCGAAAGTGTGGTGGGACCTGCGGCCTTCGTGTCGCTTCCCGACGCTGGAGACCCGCATCTGCGACATGTCGCCAAGGCTCGACCATGCGATCGCGATCGCGGCGCTCGTGCAGGCGGTCACGCGCATGCTGTGGCGGCTGCGGCAGCAGAACATGCGCTGGCGGGTCTATGACCGGTTCCTGATCAGCGAGAACCGCTGGCGGGCACAGCGCTATGGCATCACCGAAGGGCTGATCGATTATGGCAAGGGCGAGGTGGTGCCCTGCGCGCAATTGCTGGACGAGCTGGTCGACCTGGTGACGCCCGATCTCGCCGTGCTGGGCTCAACCCGGCAAATGGACGTGCTGCGCGAGATCATGCTGACCGGCACCAGCGCCACCCGCCAGCGGGCGGTGCGGGCAGAGGTCAATTCTGATGATGCCGACGCGATCAACCGGGCGGTGGTCGGCCACCTGATCGAGGAATACCACGCCGATCTGTGAGGGATTCACCCCCGCCGGCGCCGGCCGCCGCGGCGGCGGGGCGCGTTGCCGCCCGGCTCGTCATTGGCCGCTTGCGGCTTTTTGGCCGGCAGTTTGACGGCCTCGGCGAGGCGCGGAAACGCGTCGACCTTGTTGGGCAGGGCCATGGCGGCAACGAAATGGTCCTGGAATTTCGGCTCCAGCGCCGTTTCGATCTTTTCGATCTCCCGCACGGCGGCTTCGATCTCGCGGCGATAGTCGCGGTTGATCAGCGTCATGCGCGCGCCGGTCCCCGCCGCATTGCCGACGGCGGAGACGTTGTCGAGGCCGCAATCGGGGATCAGGCCAAGAACCATCGCATATTTGGGGTCGATGAAGGTGCCGAAAGCGCCGGCAAAGCGGATCTGGTCGACCTTTTCGAGCCCCTGCTTGTCCATCAACAGCTTGATGCCGGCATAGAGCGCGGCCTTGGCGAGCTGGATCGCGCGAATGTCGTTCTGGGTGACGGTGATGGTTTGCGCGCCCTCATGCAGCACATAGGAAAAGGTGCGGCCGTCTTCGACGATGCGCGGCGATTTCGACGCCAGCGTGCCGTCGATGACGCCGTCCTCGGAGATGATGCCGGCGAGGAACATTTCGGCGACGACCTCGATGATGCCGGAGCCGCAAATGCCGGTGACGCCGGAGGTCTCGGCCTGTTCGGCAAAGCCGGGTTCGTCGGACCAGACATCGACACCGATGACGCGAACCCTTGGTTCGAAGGTCACCGGATCGATGCGGACACGTTCGATGGCGCCGGGTGCGGCGCGCTGGCCGGACGAGATTTCCGCGCCCTCAAAGGCGGGGCCGGTGGGCGAGGAGGCGGCGACCGTGTGGTGTTTGTTGCCGAGCACGATCTCGGCATTGGTGCCGACATCGACCAGGAGCATGATGTCGTCCGACCGGTGCGGACCCTCCGACAGCGTCGCGGCGGCGGCATCGGCGCCGACATGGCCGGCGATGCAGGGCGGCACATAGAGCCGGGCACCGTCCGACAGATCGAGGCCGTTGGCCCGCGCCGGCATTTCGACGGCATCGGAGACGGCCAGCGCAAACGGCGCGCCACCAAGTTCGGTCGGATCGATGCCGAGGAACAAATGATGCATGATCGGGTTGCCGACGAAGACCGTGTCGAGAATGTCGGCCCGGTCGATGCCGGAGGTCTCGACCACTTCGCCGATCAGTTCGTTGATGGCCGAGCGGACGGCCCTGGTCATTGCCTCGCGCCCGTCCGGGTTCATCATCACATAGGACACCCGGCTCATCAGGTCCTCGCCGAAGCGGATCTGCGGGTTCGAGGTGCCGGCGGATGCGATCGTCAGGCCCGAGAGCAGCGAGACCAGATGCAGGGCGATGGTGGTCGAGCCGATGTCGCAGGCGATGCCATAGGCCTCGTTCTTGAGCCCCGGATAGACGGCCACAAGGGTGGCCGGCCCGTCTGTTTCGGGCTGATGGACGGCGGCGGTGACCTGCCATTGGCCCTTGCGGAGAATGGATTGCACCCGCGGCAGAAGATGCGGGTCGGCCTCCAGCGCGTCAAAGCCCCATTGCTCGCGCAGCGCGACAAACAGCCGGTCGAGATCGCCGAGCGGCTTGTGCATGTCGGGTTCCTCGACCTCGACATAGCACAATTGCAGCGCCGGATTGCGCGGGAACACCTTGGTGTCGGCGGCCTTGCGGACGATCTGCGTGTTGACCTGCGCGTCGGCGGGAATGTCGATGACAAGATCGCCCTGGATCGTGGCCGAGCAGGACAGGCGCCGGCCGTCCTTCAGGTCGCGCTTTTCGGCGTAGCGCTGTTCCTTCGCCCCGAAGGCGGAGATGTGATCGGCCGAGGAGGTGATGCCGTGCTTGGCGAACTGGCCTTCGGCCACCTCCACCTGGCAGCGCCCGCAAATGCCGCGCCCGCCACAGACCGATTCCACATAGACGCCCAGATCGCGCGCGGCGTCGAGCACCGGCGTTCCTTTCGGAAAACGCCCGCGCCTGCCGGACGGCATGAACAGGACGAGGGGGTCTTGGGCGGTCATCATTGGCTCCCATCACCTCCCCCTTGAGGGGAGGTCGGCGATTGCCGAGTGCAACAGGGCAGAGCCGGGTGGCGGTATTGGACGATGAACAACGACACCCCCACCCAGTTCGCACCAGTTCGCTGGCGCTCTCAAGTGCTCACATCCCTCCCCTCAAGGGGGAGGGATCAGCAGGGTTCACCCCCGTGCCCGTGCAGCGCGGCCACCACGGCGACCGCCGGCGCGGCCGCCGCGCGCGTTGGTGTTGGCGGCCGATGTGGATGCGGGCTTGTTGAAATTGATCCAGTCCGCTCCGCCATCATCATGGTTGAGCAGGAAGTTGGCGGCGCGGATCGCCTCCATCTCCTTGCCCGGGCGCGGTCTGGTCGAACCCATGCCGAACAGGCGGACGAAGGTCTCGTCATCCATGTCCGGCGGCAGGACGATGCCCGCGGCCTCCACCTCGGCCTTCTTTTCGGCGATCTTCTTGGGACCCACGGGCAGGGCGACCGGGTTCATGATCGCGCTGGTCATGCCGGCGGCGAACGCCATGGGCAGGAACGCATTGTTGATGCCGTGGCGGTTGGGCAGGCCGAACGAGATGTTGGAGGCGCCGCAGGTGGTGTTGACGCCCAGTTCCTTGCGCAGGCGGCGGACCAGTGTGAACACCTGATGACCGGCGGTCGCCATGGCGCCGATCGGCATGACCAGCGGATCGACAACGATGTCGTGGGCGGGAATGCCGTGATCGGCCGCGCGCTCGACAATCGTCTTGGCGACGGCGAAGCGCACGTCCGGGTCTTCGGAGATGCCGGTGTCGTCGTTTGAAATGGCGACCACGGGCACGTCATATTTCTTGACGAGCGGCAGGACGAGTTCCAGCCGCTCTTCCTCGCCGGTGACCGAGTTGAGCAGCGGCCGTCCCTTGGCGGCCTTCAGGCCGTTCTCGAGCGCGCCGGGCACGGACGAATCGATGCAGAGCGGGCAATCGGTGACGTTCTGAACGACTTCGATGAGCTTGGGCATCAGCATCGGCTCGACGAAATTGTTGTCGGCGTAGCGCGGATCCTCGGCCATCTTGCTCGAAAAGACGGCGCCGGAATTGATGTCGAGAACCGTCGCGCCCGCCTCCACCTGGGCGATCGCGTCGGCTTCCACACGCGAAAAGTCGTCGCGTTCCAGTTCCTCGTTGAGGATCTTGCGGCCGGTCGGATTGATCCGCTCGCCGATCACGCAAAAGGGCTGGTCGAAGCCGATAATGATTTCCTTGGTCGCGGAGGCGACGACGGTGCGTGTCATGATGATGCGGGTCCCGAGGCTGGCGCTGTGGCTAGACGCCGTTCGATTGAACATGAGGATATAAAGATGTCTTTATATCCCATGAGCCGCGCTGTTCAAGCCACTCGGCCGCTTTTTTGATGCCGCCGAACGGGAAAACATGGATTTGGCGGATGCCGCCCGCCGGGTTTTCGTGCCAGGCCTGCTCGATCGGGCCGACCACGCTTTCGGGCGAGTGCGACGTGGCCAGCGTGGCGATCGAGCGCGTGTTGCGCTTGAAGAAGCTGAGCGAATTGCCGACGCCGCACATGGCGGCGAACTTGACGAGCGTTGTGACCTTGGCCGGGCCGGCAACGCCCAGATGCACCGGCATGTCGATGCCGCTGTTGCGCAAACCATTGGCCCAGCGCGCGAATTTCTCGCCGTCGAAACCGAACTGGGTGACGATGCGCATCCGCGCGCCGGTGCGCTCGCCGAAATTCTTCTTCAGACGCAGCGCTTCCAGCGCGACCTGCTCGTTGAAATCGGGCGAGCCTTCCGGGTGGCCGGCAATGCCGATATCGGTGATGCCGTGCGCGTCGAGGAAGCCTGTTTCAAGCACCTCCATGGTCGAGGTGAAGTCGCCGGCCGGTTTTTCCAGCCCGCCGCCAATGACGAGAATGTCGGTCACGCCCGCTTCGGCCGTCATGGCCTTGACGCGTTCCTCAAGCGCTGCGCGTGTGGTCAGCCGTCGCGAGGCGAAATGCGGTACCGGCTCGTAGCCGAGGTCGCGCACGCGCCGGGCCGCGCGCACCAGCACCGGCGACGGATCGGACCCGACATCGGTGATGTAGACGCGCGTTCCGGCCGGAAACAGGCCGGGCAGGTCGGCCGATTCGATGGCCTGTTTGGGAGCGACCTCGATCGAGGCGGGTATGCGCGGCTTTGTCATGGCACCGGTTCCGTTGTCTGGCTATGCGGCGTTGTCGGTCTCGAACCCTTCAGCCTTGACCAGGGCCTTCAGGCGTTCGGGTGTATAATTGTCCTCAAGGTGCCGAGCCGCCTTGTCGGCCTCGGCCTCCAGATCGTCGCTGACCTTTTCGGGATCACCCTTGCGCCATTCGGCGAGATAGGCGTCGCTGTCCCTTGCGCCAACGCGCATGGCGCACATGTCGATTGCCTCGGTGAACCGCAGCGACAGTTCGCGCTTGGCGGCGTCGCGCCGTTTCTTGACAATCACCTGGGCGGGGATGTCGCGCCAATAGACGATGATCCGGTCAGCCAATTTGAAGTCCTTTCACATATGACAATGTTGGAGATGGCGGTGCGCGGCTTCCTTGCGGGCGACGCGCTCAAATCCAAAAGCGACAGGCTGTCGCACCTACCACACGCCGCCGCGCAGACCCCTGGCAATCCAGCCCCACAGGGTCGGGTGGTAGTATTGCCGCGACGGGCCGGTCGGCTGCGGGTCCATCACGCGGCCGGCCAATGCTTCCTCCACCGCCGCCGCGCACAACTCCGCGCATTGGGCGGTGATGACGTGTTGATGGGTGAATATGGTGTCCGAAGGGCGGGGTTGGCAAATCTTCTGGGCGATCACCGCGCCGGTGTCGACGCCTGCATCGACGCGATGGATGGTGCCGCCGTACAGGTCGGGCCGGCCTTCGGCCAATGCCCAGTAGCCGCCGTTCAAACCGCGATAGTGCGGCGTGATGCCGGCGTGAAAATTGATGATCGGGCAGGCGATCGCATCGAGCGTTGCCGGCTTGAGCATGCGCGCGCCGACCAGAAACAAAAGGTCGGGTGCGGCCTTTTCGAGCGCTTCGACAAAGGCCGGATCGTTGCCGGACGGAACATGGCGGATATCCGGTGTGTCCGGCAATGTCATCGACACATGATCGTCCCGTTCAAGTTCGGCGAAGCGGGCATTGAGCGCCTTTTTCGACAGGCGCGAACCCACCATGACCGGGAATTGTCCCGTCACCTGCAGCCAGCCCAGCTTGCGGGCACGGCGTTTCAGGAACGCGCCGCGCGATTCGGGCGGTTCGATGAACACGATCAGATCAGGATGATGCCGCTTTAATGCGTTGACGATCATCGCCGGTGCCTGGCCGCCGGCGGTCAGCACGGCAAGCGATGCCGCCATCTAACCACTCATCCAGTGCATGGCGAAGGTGCCGGCGGTGAAAATGACGGCGAAGATGACAAGAATCGAGATGACGCCGGTGATCACGCCGATCCAGAGCCATCGGCCGTCGCGCTCCGAAAGGGCGAGCCCGCAAATGGCGCAGGCAAAGGCGGGCAGCCAGTTGCCGAAAGGCACGGGGATGACAACGGCGACGCCCAGGATCAGCGCATAAAGGCCGACGATTCGCTCCGCTGCCCGGTGGCTGGAAAAGGGCCAGCGGCGCGGCCGGATCCAGGTTTCGAGCTTTTCAAGAAGCGGGATGACGCGGCGGGTCATCCGGTCGAAGCTCTGATGGCGCATCGAGCGCCTCAAAAAGAATTCCGGCAGCCAGACCGTGTCATGACCGGCCACCATTTGCAGGGCGACGAGGACGATCGGCACGCCCAGCACAACCGTCGAGCCGGGCGGGAAGGGCAGCATGTTGATCACGCAGGTGAAAACCAGGAATGTCGCAAACGACCGGTCGGCCAGCGCGTCGCGAATGCAACGCACTGTCACATCGCCCTGTTCGCGCGCGGCCAATTCACGCAGAACGGCAGAAAGCGGCCGTGGCCGATAGGGCGGCAACTTCGGCGTGTCTATCGCCTCGCCGGCAATGTGCATCTGGTCAAACATCGGCTGCTGGGTCATGGCTGGTTATCGGCACCATGGGCATCAATCCCCGTTTCGTGCGCCATCATGACACGATTTTCTTTACAGACTTTTGTCCGCTGGCCTGGCGGCGGAGACGAGGGCCGGAACAAGGTCGCCATAACCGGTCATGCGGCGCTCGAAGGCAAGGCCGAGACGATCAGCGGCGCGCCGCGCCTTGTCGGTCAGGTCGGCATCGTCGGTCTGTGCGATGTACAAAAGCCGGGTGTAATGGCCGAAATAGTCATCGCGCAGTTCGGGATGCTGGTCGAGGCCGAGCGGCCGGATCAGGAACGTGTCGAAATGGCGGGCGAGAAAGTCGGTCATGAAGAAGGTGGTCAGGTATTCGTCGTCGCCGGCAGCGGCAAATGGCGCGTTGCCGATATAAAAGGCAAAGCAATGCGGCCCGGCGATCCGCTCGACACCGTGTTTCTGGCAGACTTGGTCCAGGTGGCCGCCGGTGCCACAGTCGGCATAGCCGACGAAGATGCGCTCGAAACCTTCGCGGCGGGCGCGGACAATCGCTGTATCGACAGCCGGCGCGATGCGTTCGGGATGATGGTGATAGTCCGCCGGCAGGCAGGACAGCGAAATGTGATCAAGCCCGTTGGCCCGGCACACGTCGAGGATTTCGCGGGCAATCATGCCGCATCCGATCACGCGGACGGGCTCGGCCGGGATTTTTCGGTCAGCGTCTGGCATCATGGCATTTCACAAGCTTTCCAAACTGTAATCTCCTAGCCGATTGCCGCCGCCGCGTCATCCGGTGTAGGACCGACAGGCCCGGCGACGAGACGAGAATCAGCGCTTGAAGCATCAGACAATCTCCACCGAAATGGACGGCGACCCGCGCCTGCCGACGGCAGCGCCGGAGCTGACCGTCGTGCTGCCGGCCTACAATGAAGCCGAAAACATTCCGGTCATTGTCGACAAGATCGGCGAGGCGCTGGGCGGTGTTGCGCATGAGATCATCGTTGTCGACGATGACAGCCCCGACGGCACCGCCGAGGTCACGCGTTCGGTTGCCCGAACCCGCCCGCATGTGCGGTGCATTCGCCGGGTCGGACGGCGCGGCCTGTCGGGCGCATGCCTTGAAGGCATGATGGCCGCCAATGCGCCGGTCGTCGTGGTCATGGATGCCGACATGCAGCACGACGAGACGCGGCTGCCGGTCATGCTGGGCCAGATCGCCGACGGTGCCGACCTGGTGATCGGCTCGCGCTATGTCGAGGGCAAAAAGGCCGGTGGCGGCTTTCACAAGAAATCGCGGGCCAAGGGCAGCGAGCTTGCCACATCGCTCGCCAACATGATCACCGGCCGATACACGACCGACCCGATGAGCGGCTTTTTCATGATGCGGCGCGATGTCGCCGACATGGTTGCCGGAACGGTGTCGCGCGAAGGATTCAAGATCCTGTTCGACATCGTCAGCCGCTATGGCTCCGAACTGGACATACGCGAGGTGCCGTTCGAGTTCCGCGAGCGGGTGGCGGGCGAAAGCAAGCTGGGCTTCCTTGTCACGGTGCAGTTTCTGGGGCTTCTGGTCTCGCGCTTCACCGGCGGTTTGATACCGGCGCAATTCCTGTTGTTCGCCCTTGTGGGATCGAGCGGTCTTCTGGTGCATCTCGCCGCGCTCTATCTGGCCAATTCGGCCCTGGGGATCGGCTTTGTCCTGTCGCAGATCCTTGCGACCTACATGGCCATGACGACGAACTTCGCCTTCAACAACGAGGTGACGTTCGGGCACCGGAAACTGACCGGCAAACGGTTCTGGGCCGGCCTTCTGACATTTTATGCGGTCTGCTCGATCGGCGCGATCGGCAATGTCGCCTTTTCCGAGCGCATGTTCGAATTCGGTGCGCCGGTCTGGATCGCCGGCCTGTCCGGTGCCCTGATGAGCGCGCTTTTCAACTTCGCCGTCACAAAGCTCGTCACATGGCGCGACGCCTGAGCGACGTCGGGCCGATGGTGCCTGTCAGGCGCTCTCCATCTGGTTGTGGCGGCGCTTCATGAACATCTTGGCCGTCTCGACGGCCACCGCCGCGTCGCGGCAATAGGCGTCGGCGCCGATCGCCTGGCCGAATTCCTCGTTGAGCGGCGCGCCGCCCACCAGGACGACATAATCGTCGCGAATGCCCTTTTCCTTCATCGTGTCGATGACGACCTTCATATAGGGCATGGTCGTCGTCAGAAGGGCGCTCATGCCGACAATGTCGGGCTGTTCCTTCTCGATCGCCTCAAGATAGTTCTCGACCGGATTGTTGATGCCCAGATCGACGACATCGAAGCCGGCGCCTTCCATCATCATGCCGACAAGGTTCTTGCCGATGTCGTGAATGTCGCCCTTGACCGTGCCGATCACCATCTTGCCCAGCTTGGGCGCGCCGGTCTCGGCCAGAAGCGGGCGCAGGATCGCCATGCCCGCCTTCATCGCGTTGGCCGACAGCAGCACTTCGGGCACGAACAGGATACCGTCACGGAAATCCTCGCCGACGATGCGCATCCCCTCGACCAGTGCCTTGGTGAGCACGTCATAGGGCGCCCAGCCGCGATCGAGCAGGATCGGCGTGCCCTCGGTGATCTCTTCCTTCAGGCCGTCATAGAGGTCGTCATGCATCTGCTGGACGAGTTCGTCGTCCGACAGTTCCGAAAGGATGATCTCGTCTTCGTCTGACATGTGTGCGGTCTCCCAACCGGCCGGCAGTTCGCGACATGCTACGCGTTTTTGCCGATTGTCAAATGAGGCGGCTGCGACTCGTGGTGAAACGAATACGACAAACCGGTTTGCGATCACGCCCGAACTCATCGGCCTGTCCGAAGCGCCAATCATATAACAACATCTTTATATCGTTATTTGTTTTCTTTGCAAGCGGGTTCGGATCGGTGGCGACGTGTCGCCGGCAAACAAGCCAAGGGCGCACATGGCATTGGCGCGTTGCCGGGTTCGGCCTACCATTTCCCCTGAATTTGTCGGGATGCGCTGTCGCGCCAGTCGGGGAAGGTGAACATGGTCGAGGATCAGGCGGCAATGGCCGGCGCATCGGAAAAGCCGCCGGCGGATCGGCGCGGGCGGCGCGCATCGGGCGGGGCGGCGGCGCGGCGCGCATCGCGCACCGGGGGCGGGGCAGGGCCGCAGCTCACCTATATCACGCGCCAGATCCCGCTCTACGAAGTGCTGAACGAAGAGGGTCTGGCGCTGATCGAGGCCAATGCGGATCGGGTGCTCGAAGAGATCGGCATCGAGTTCCGCGAGGACACCGAAGCGCTGGCGCTGTGGAAGGAAGCCGGCGCCGACGTCAAGGGCGAGCGCGTGCACTTTCCGAAAGGCCTGTGCCGTGACCTGTTGAAGACCGCGCCGCCGGTCTTCACCCAGCATGCGCGCAATCCGGCCCGGTCGGTGCAGATCGGCGGCGACGCGACGGTCTTCGCGCCGGTCTACGGCCCGCCCTTCGTGCGCGATCTCGAAGGCGAGCGGCGCTATGCGACGATCGAGGATTTCCGCAATTTCGTGAAGCTGGCCTATCTGGCGCCGTCGATCCACCATTCGGGCGGCACGGTGTGCGAACCGGTCGATATTCCGGTCAACAAGCGCCATCTGGACATGGTCTATTCGCACATCCGCTATTCCGACAAGCCGTTCATGGGCTCGGTGACCGCGCCCGAGCGCGCCGAGGATTCGGTGGCGATGGCGAAGCTGGTCTTCGGCGACGAGTTCGTCGACGACAATTGCGTGCTGATCAACCTGATCAACGCCAATTCGCCCATGGTGTTCGACGGCACGATGCTGGGCGCGGCCAAGGTCTATGCGCGGGCGGGTCAGGCCTGCATCGTCTCGCCCTTCATCCTGGCCGGCGCGATGAGCCCGGTGACGGTCGCGGGCACGCTGACGCAGATCCTCGCCGAGGTTCAGGCGGGCGCCGCCTTCACCCAATTGTGCCGGCCCGGCGCCCCGGTCCTGTTCGGCACGTTCGCCGCCTCCATCTCCATGCAGTCGGGCGCGCCGACCTTTGGCACGCCCGAACCCTCGCTCGTTTCCTATGGCGCGGCGCAACTGGCGCGCCGGCTCGGCCTGCCGTTCCGCACGGGCGGTTCGCTGTGCGGCTCGAAACTGCCCGACGCGCAGGCCGCCCATGAAAGCGCCAACACGATCAACATGACGCTTCTGGCGGGCACCAATTTCGCGCTGCATTCGGCCGGCTGGCTGGAGGGCGGGCTGGTCTCGTCCTATGAGAAATTCATGATCGATGCCGACCAGCTTGGCGTGATGCAGGCGATGGCCGGCGGCGTCGATCTCAGCGACAACGGCCAGGCGATGGACGCGATCGCCGAGGTGGGGCCGGGCAGCCACTATCTGGGATGCGCCCACACCCAGGCCAATTTCCAGACGGCGTTCTATCGCTCGACGGTGGCCGACAACAATTCGTTCGAGCAATGGCTGGCCGAGGGCGGCAAGCGCGTCGAGGACCGCGCCAACGCGCTGTGCCGCGACTGGCTGGCGTCCTACCAGGCGCCTGATCTCGATCCTGCGATCGACGAGGCGCTTTTGGCCTTCATCGCACAGAAGAAGGACTCCATGCCCGACGCCTTTGGCTGAAACGAACCCGGTTTAGCCAGGGAGACAGGCGGACGCAGACGGGTCGGCAACCTCATCCATGACGAGGTGTGGCGGATGGGGGAGGGGTGAGAGCGCCTCCCGGCCACGGCGACCTCCCCGGCGCCGTCATCCCTGTGCTTGTCACAGGGATCCATTCCGGCTGATCCGGCGAGTTAGCGTTGATGCTGCGGTTGTGGAGTGGAGATACAGGCGAGCGGCTGAAACTGTCCCAAAGGGCAGGTTGAAAGACCGGGTTTGGGCGGCGAGCGGACTTTTGATAGAAGATTTCGGCGCCAACGTGGAAAATCCGAACTGCTCATTCGCATCGCCCTGCGGGCTATCAAGCAAGTGCGACGGCGGGACTCGAACCCACAACCTCTCCGCCCCCGACCGCATCGAGGCGGTTGGGTAGAAAGCAAAGTGTTCTTCCTTTTGAACTACGTCGCAACACGGCGATTGCGCCGATATAATCTGAGTAACAGAGTCTGCATCCCAACAGTTGACACCAAATCGGTGTTTGGGCGGAATTCACGTCGATTTGTTTTCTGAACGCCGACGCTTTCCGTGAGCGATGTTCTCTTCACGCTCCGCGACAGTGCTTTCTTCCATTTCTTTCAATCTGGCTTCCCAGTCGATTTTCATCTGACTGGCCCAAACCAGGAACGGGCCGTGAATCATGTGCTGATTTTCGACGTGCTCGATGCACTCTTCAATCTCATTGAAGATCAACATTCGCGCTTCTTTGGATAACTGAGCCTCACCGAGTTCTTCCATTAACTCGCGCGCGCGTTCTTCTGCTCGGACTGCGTTTTCCTTGACGTCAAAAAAATTGTCTGCGTCTCGAGCACGTGCGTTATCTTCACCGTGGTCTATTTCGTGTTGATCCAACTCCTGCCGTGCCGTGCTTCTAGCAAACCGATTGATCGCTCCGGCCAGACTCTCGTCTTTAGAGCCGGTGGCAACTTCGTGGAGCAGGCTGCATAGGTATCCAAAATCGGATCCCGGCGTCGTCACAAACGTCGGATGCCCGTTGTATAGTGACAAGCTATAGGCGGTATCGACGAGATGGGTCTTAGCTTGATTATCCGGGACTCGGATGGTTTCGGGTTTGGTCTTGGCTCGATGAGTTTCCAATTCAAGATGCCAAGAAAGAACCTGAAGTTCGTGTTTGAGTTTCCAGAAGGGCCGAACTTCTTCCTTTTCACCGTGTACTCGCGCTCGATAGCGGCGATGGGTGTGCTCAAATCCCAAACCCCAGTCAAGGTCAGGATCATCCAGCAGTTCACACAACTCGCGAACGTGATCACGAAGCCGCTCGAACTTCTTCGTTAGTCGTTTTCTGTTGGCTTCCCGCCGACCTTGAGCGCGGACATAGTCGTATTCGGAACAAGCGTCATGAACGATGTGCAGGACAATACCTGCCCGATCGGATTGTTCGACCTCAAGCAGTCTTAGAATTTCAGGAAGCAGGTTTCTTAATCGCTCTAGATACTCCTTCTGGAGATCGACATCCGCAGCTGTAAATTCGGTTTCCATCTCGGCTCGAATGAAATGCCAGAACCCTCCACAGAAACTGAGATACGTTCCGGCGTCCTCTATTATCGAGTTTGCGTACTCGATTTCTTCCACGTACGTATGAGCCTTGGCTTGGAGAATGGTTAGCACCGATTTGAGGGGCGGCGGCTCCCCTGAAATCAACGCTCGATAGTCGGCTTCTGTCGCTTCGACTCGTTTCAATTGGTAACCGATAAGCTTCGATTGAGCTCCCCATCCCGCGCTCAATAAAAGCTTCTTGGAAAGACTTCATCAAGCCGTTTTGCTGCTTCAAGAGCCCAAGCGAAGTGATCTGCTTGGCGGTGATGTTGTAGGCTTGCTTCCCGTTCGGGGTGCCAGTTAGCCGAATGGCCGCTAAGGGCCGAAAACATCCAAAAAAACTTATCCCCCATCCGCAACCCTCCCTTATCCTCCCTGCCATCCCTTTCGTGGAGCCCGGATGTGCGCACCGGCTATTTCGGGAAAGGGACGGTGGCCTGCCGGGTGCCGCAGAGGTGCGGTGCTGGATGCTGAGTCCCTACGGCAGGGCGGAATGAAGGTGGGATGCGTTTGCCTTGCGCCTTTCGTCGGCCAGACCCGGCCGGCGGTGAGGGGTGGGCAGGCCGAAGGGCTGCCTGGCTGCGCTGCGGGTCTGCGGCGCGTCCAAAAGGTCTTCGGCGGCGGCAGGGCGTGAGCCTCGCGCCGGCGCATTCCATGTCGATCACCGCAAGCCCGCCGGACGGGCGGTCTGGAGATCGCACCCAAACATAGCAATGCGCGGTATCCAGATCGCCCGTTGTTCCAGCCTCTTATACCCCGGCCCGGCCACGGGCGCGGCAAGGGTTGCGTGCGCCTGACGCTGCCGTTTCAGGCGTGAACCATTTGTAACTTGCGGGCGCGGGGCCAGGGGCTATTGTCGCGCGCGGGGTCGGATCGGGGTCGCTTCTTGTTGAGCCGCAAAATCATCATGGTGGTCATTGCCCTGGCCGTTGCGGGCTGCGCGACCGGCCCGACATCGTTCGCGCCGGTGCAGACCCTGCCCGAGGGGGCGGTGGTCGAGCCGATGCTGGTCGCCACCACGCGGGCGCCGTCAACCGAGGGGGCGTTCGGCTATGCGACATCGCGCTCGGCCGCCCTGTCGTTCGCCGATGTGCGGGTCTCGATCCCGCCCGATCGCGAGACGGGCCAGTTGCCCTATCCGGGCCGTACGGTCGATCCGCGCCGCGAATTTGTCGCCGCGGGGCTGGAGACCGGCCTTGACCGACAGGCGTTTGCCGCGCGGCTGAATGACCGGCTGAGCGGGCGGCCGGATGATGAGCGCGGCGTCTTCATCTTCGTGCACGGCTACAACACCGATTTCGCCGAGGGCGTCTTCCTGCAGGCGCAAATCGCCCATGATTTCGACGTGCCCGGCACGTCGGTCAATTTCTCCTGGGCGTCGGCGGGCCTGCCGCCGGCCTACCTTTACGACCGTGAAAGCGCGCAGATCGCGCGCGACGATCTGGTCGAGACGCTGCGCATCGTCGCGCGCAGTGCCGCGACCGAGATCGCTCTGATGGGCCATTCGATGGGCGGCGTTCTGGTCATGGAAGCGCTGCGGCAATTGAGCCTGACCGGCGACACCGAAACGCTTCGCCGGATCGGTGTCGTCGTTCTGGCCTCGCCCGATATCGATGTCGATCTGTTCAAGCGGCAATATCACGCCATCGCACCCCGGCCGCCGGCCTGGCTGATCTTCGTGTCGCGCCGCGATCCGGCCCTGCGTGCCTCGTCGCGTCTGCGCGGCGGCGCGCCGCGGGTCGGCAGCGGATCGGATGTCGACGCACTCAACGGGCTGGGCATCGCCGTGGTCGATTTGACCACGGTCGGCGGCCGCGACCTGCGCGGCGAGCATCGGCGCTTTGCCTCCTCGCCGCTGGTGATCTCGATGATCCGCGATGCCGAGCGGGTGCGCACGTCGCTGGGCCAGTCGGATGCCCGCGCGCTGGAGGCGGTGGCAAACGACTGGAACACGCTTGGCTCGTCGGTCGCCAATGTGCTGCGGCTGCCGCAGGTGCCGGCCGGCCCGTAAGAGGTATGGACCTGTCGCGCGACATCGATGATATGGGTTGATCATCAACCGTGCCGACCGCTAGCATCGCGCCATGATTGTTCTGGAAACCAGCCATTCGCTGCATTTCGACCTGCTGATGCTGTGCGCGCGCATCGGCTATTCGCCGCCTGCCGGACGCTGATCCCGCCGGCCCGCCACGGGCCACGATCACATCCGACAGGAGCAAAAAAAGATGAGCTACCAGAATTTTTCCCGAGAGCAGATGCAGGCGATGGATGCCGCGCATCACCTGCACCCCTTCACCGACCATGCCGACCTGCGCGAAGCGGGCAGCCGCATCGTCACCCGCGCCGACGGTCCTTATGTCTACGACGCGCTCGGCAATGAGATCCTTGACGCGATGGCGGGCCTTTGGTGCGTCAATGCCGGCTATGGCCGCAAGGAACTGGTCGAGGCGGCGACCGCGCAGCTTGAGGAGTTGCCCTACTACAACTCCTTCTTCCGCTGCACGACGCCGACGCCGGTGCTTCTCGCCGAGCGGCTGGCGCGGATCGCGCCCGACCACATCAACCAGGTCTTTTACGGCTCGTCCGGATCGGAGGCCAACGACACGGCGCTCAGGCTGGTGCGCCACTATTGGGCGCTGGAAGGTCGGCCGGAAAAGACCGTCATCATCTCGCGCGACTGGGCCTATCACGGCTCGACGATCGCGGCGACGTCGCTGGGCGGCATGGCGGCGATGCACGGGCAGCTCTATGGCGCGGTGCCGAACATCCGCCACGTCATGTGCCCCTACGCGTTCGAACTGGCCGAACCGGGCGAGAGCGACCATGATTTCGGTTTGCGCGCGGCCAAGGCCGTCGAGGATGCGATTGTTCAGGCCGGGCCGGACACTGTCGCCGCCTTTATCGGCGAGCCGATCCAGGGCGCGGGCGGTGTCAAGATTCCGCCGGCGAGCTATTGGCCGGAAATCCAGCGCATCTGCGACAGGTACGACGTGCTTTTGATGCTGGACGAGGTGATCACCGGCTATGGCCGCACGGGGGAATGGTTCGCGGCGCAGTCGATGGACATTGCGCCCGATACGATCACCACCGCCAAGGGGCTGACATCGGGCTATCAGCCGCTGTCGGCGCTTTTGGTCGGCGACCGGATCGCCAAAACGCTGGTCGACCAGGGCGGCGAATTCTATCACGGCTACACCTATTCGGGCCATCCGGTGGCCTGCGCGGTGGCGCTCAAGAACCTCGACATCATCGAGCGCGAAGGGCTGATCGACCGTGTGCGCGAGGACACCGGCCCTTATCTTGGCGAAGCGCTGAAGGCCGGGCTCGGCGATCATCCGCTGGTCGGTGAGGTGCGCACATTCGGGCTTCTGGCCGGCATCGAGATCGTCAAGGACCGCGACAGCCGCGCCCGCTTCGAGCCTGAGGGGCATGCGGCGTCGGTCGTGCGCGATCACGCGATCGCGGGCGGCCTGATGATGCGCGCGGTGATGGATACGATGATCCTGTCGCCGCCGCTGATCTGGACGCGACAGACGATCGACACGGCCGTTGACCGGATTCGCGATGCACTGGACAAGGCCGCAAACGATCTTCGCTGAGAGAAAAAGTGGTCCGGCTTTCCGCTGTAATTGTGCGATGCATCATGATATGCTGCATCGCACAACAAGGGGTGCGCGATGACGCAGGCACGAAAAAATGACCGGCGGCCGGTCCGCCACATGGTGGCATCAAAGTCATTTTACAACCGGCTTCCGCCCGGCGCTGAACTCATCATGCTTTCGCCGATGGTGATGGCAATGCGCCTGCCACAGGTCTGGTGGGAACTGTCCACGCCATTCCTGGCGCGGCATCGTGATCGGCCCGAAGGCCATCGCGCCGTGTTCGAGAAAGCTGCCGCCGTGGTGGAAAGCTATGGCGCCGCGCAGGCGGAAATCGCCCGCTCGGCGGCGCTGTTGTGGATCGACGCGTTCTCAGGTGCCTTGCCTGATCCGGTGCGATTGTCGCGGTCGCTGACCGATCTGGCCGACGCCAGCATCGAACCGCATTCACGGCGGGTCAGGGCCAATTATCGCAGGCTCCGCGCCAACGGCCGCAAGCGCAACGCGTCGGCGCGCTGATCAACTGTTGCCCGCGCTTGCCTCGTCCAGCAGCCGTTCAAGCCTCTCCTGCTCGGCGCGATCGAAGGCAAGCTGGTCTGCCTGATGCTGGCGTGCCATGCGCTTGACGACCCGTTCGGCGGATTTGTCGAGCGCCTCGCAGGTTTCGCGCGGCGGCAGCGCCTCGATCGCCTCGCCCAGTTCGCGGGCATAGCGTTCGGCGATGCGCACATGCACATCCTCATGGGCCCTGGCATAGCGCGCCAGCGAATCCCATGCCGAGCGCAACGCACGGTCCCGGCTCGTCGACCGCTCCTTCCAGCGCGGCAGCGTGATGTTGGCATCGATACGGAACAGGGCCTCGGTGAAGATGCAGCCCTCGTCCGTCTGTTCCTGCTGAACGGAAACCGGCACGAAGCGGATCGCGGCGACAGCCAGCGCGTGGCCCTGCATCGGCCCCTTGCGGCGGATTTCACGGTCAAGGGCTTCGCTGGTGGTGCCCGAAACCAGATAATACTCGGTCGTCACGTTGGACGCGGTGCTGGTGCAGGCCGTCACCGCCAGAGCCAGAAGACCCGTCAGGAGCAATCGCCGCAACCGCATCAGCCGAACCGTTTGGGGGTGTTGTTCATGGTTCACTATAGCCGGTCCGACCGCCGATCTGAACATCGAAATTGCGGCACCCGTCGGCGTGCTTAATGTCGGCTCCGGCGACAGGAAAACACAGTGCCCCCAAAATTTCACGGGGTGCGGCAGCCGTTTTTCAGGCTCCCGGCGGCCGGAAAATGCCGTTGTTCAGCTTTTGCTAAGGTCTCATCAACCTGCTGGTAACGTTGTTCCCCTAATGCTGTGTCCCGAGGCGACAACACGGCCTCACGGCCTCCGGATCAGGTACTGCGTACCGGAGTTCTTTTTCCCCCGTATCGGGGATGTGTGTTTTGTGATGCAAAGCCGCGGACGATCATGACGATCGACGCGGTTTTTCATTGCGCCCGGGCAGCGGCCGCGCTCGCCGAATCCGCTTTTCAATGTGGCGCAAACCGGTTTAGAGCGTTCCATCTCATGACAGAACGCTCTGACCAAGGCTGATGACGCGCGCGCTCATGTTTCAGGGAACCGGCTCCGATGTCGGCAAGTCGGTGCTGGTCGCCGGGCTCTGCCGCCTTTGCGCCCGGCGCGGCATGGCGGTACGCCCGTTCAAGCCGCAGAACATGTCCAACAACGCGGCGGTCGCCGATGATGGTGGTGAGATCGGCCGCGCGCAATGGCTGCAGGCGCTGGCCTGCGGCGTGCCGCCTTCGGTGCACATGAACCCGGTTCTGCTCAAGCCGCAGACCGACATGGGCAGTCAGGTGGTGGTGCATGGCAAGGTCGCGGGCACCGCACGCGGCGCTGACTACAAACGCAGAAAACCGCATCTCATGGAGGCGGTTCTCGACAGTTTCCGGACCATCGCCGCTGAGGCCGATCTGGTGCTGGTCGAAGGCGCCGGATCGCCCGCCGAGATCAATCTGCGCGCCGGCGACATCGCCAATATGGGGTTTGCAACGCGGGCGGGCGTCCCGGTCGTCCTGATCGGCGACATCGACCGGGGCGGGGTGATCGCGTCACTGGTGGGCACGCACGCCATTCTCGCACCCGAAGACCGGGCGATGATCGTCGGCTATCTGATCAACAAGTTCCGGGGCGACGTGTCGCTGTTCGACGAGGGTCTGACGGCGATCACCGACTTTACCGGCTGGCCATCCTTCGGTGTCGTGCCCTGGCTCGCCGATGCGCGGCGCCTGCCGGCCGAGGATTCGGTGGGCGTCGAGATGTTCGGCGGCAGCAACCGTTCCGGCACGCTCAAAGTCGCGGTGCCATTGCTCGGGCGGATCGCCAACTTCGATGATCTCGACCCGCTGGCGGCCGAGGCGAACGTTACCGTGGTGATGGTGCCTCCGGGCGACCCTCTTCCCGCCGATGCGGACCTGATCGTCATTCCGGGCAGCAAGTCGACCGTCGCCGATCTTCATGCGCTGGGCCGCAATGGCTGGCGCGATCAGATCGCCGGGCATGCCGCGCGCGGCGGACATGTGGTCGGGCTGTGCGGCGGCTACCAGATGCTTGGTCGCGTGGTGCGCGACCCGCAGGGCATCGAAGGCGCGCCGGGCGAAGCTGCGGGTCTGGGGCTCCTGGACGTCGAGACGGTCATGCATCCGGCCAAGACGGTTCGCAACATCTCGGCGCACTCCATCGTGCACGACGTGCCGCTGACGGGCTATGAAATCCATCTGGGCGAAACCACCGGGCCCGATTGCGCGCGGCCGGTGGCGACGATCGACGGGCGCCCGGACGGTGCGATGTCATCCGATGGCCGCGTGATGGGCACCTATCTGCATGGCCTTTTTGACGCGGGCGGGTTCCGCCGTGCCTTTCTGGCGGAATTGGGCGTGGGCGCCGAACCGGTCGATCACCGAGCCCGAATCGTTGCCGCGCTGGATGCGATCGCCGACGAACTCGAAACGGTGGTTGCCGTCGATGCACTGTTGGATGCGGCACGGCCGGTGCGACACGGTTTCGAATTGCGTTGACTTTGATTTGCCGCGCCGCCTAACGTCCCCGCGATGACCGGTTCCGCCAAGCCCACGCGCGGCGGATGAAAAGGGAATGCGGCGGGTGGACCCAAGCAGGGCGCCCTCATCGCAGCCGACCCCGCGACTGTAGAATGGCGCGGACGTCCATCGCCGCATTGCGCGGCAGCCACTGGAGACATCCGGGAAGGCAGGACGATCCGATCCGGGCACGGCCCGGCCGCCATGAGCCAGGAGACCTGCCGTTCGCAACGAAACCTCAAGGGACGGGCGTTCCCGGACAGGCGCTGCGCATCCGTGCGGACCGTTCCGGTCCTCCCATGGTCAATCGCGACGGCACTGTTCACCCAAACGCCGGTCCCGCAACGGGCGAGGCCGACATTTGATGGGCGAACCGGTCCTCAAAAAGGGTGTGACCTTGGTGCTTGGCGGTGCGCGTTCGGGCAAGTCGATGTTCGCCGAGCGCCTGGTTGCCGGTACGGACCTTGAGCCCGTCTATGTCGCCACGGCCCAGATTTTCGACGAGGAGATGCGCGAGCGGATCGCCCATCACCGGGCGCGGCGCGGCGCCGAATGGCGCCTGGTCGAGGAGCATGACGCGCTCGAAGGCGTGCTGGCGCGGGAGGCAATGGCGGGCCGGGCGGTGCTGGTCGATTGCCTGACGCTGTGGGTCAGCAATCTGATGCTGGCCGAGGCCGATATTCGCGTGCGGTCCTTCGCGCTGCTCGATGCGCTTGGCGCATGCAAGGCACCGGTGGTGCTGGTCTCCAACGAGGTGGGTCTGGGCATCGTGCCGGACAATCAGATGGCGCGCGACTTTCGCGACTATGCCGGGCGGCTCAACCAGGAGATCGCCGCCCATGCCGATACGGTTTATTTTCTGGCAGCCGGGCTGCCGCTGACACTGAAGGGGTGAGACATGCTCAACGCGAAGATACCGGCCACCGTGATCACCGGCTTTCTGGGCGCCGGCAAGACGACGATGATCCGCAACATGCTGCAGAACGCCGGCGGCAAGCGCATCGCGCTGATCATCAACGAGTTCGGCGATCTGGGCGTCGATGGCGATGTGCTGAAGGGCTGCGGCATCGAAACCTGCACCGAGGACGACATTGTCGAACTGACCAATGGCTGCATCTGCTGCACGGTGGCCGACGATTTCGTGCCGACCATGACCGCGCTCCTCGAACGCGAGCAGCGCCCGGATCACATCGTCATCGAGACGTCCGGCCTTGCGCTGCCGCAGCCGCTGGTCGCCGCCTTCAACTGGCCGGACATCAAGACGCAGGTGACCGTCGATGGCGTTGTCACCGTCATTGACGCGGCCGCCGTTTCCGAGGGGCGCTTTGCCAGCGACCACGACGCGCTCGACGCGCAGCGCGCCGCCGATGACAGCCTTGACCATGAAAGCCCGCTTGAGGAACTGTTCGAGGACCAGATACGCGCCGCCGACATGGTCGTGCTGAACAAGGCCGATCTCGTCGATGATGCCCGGCTTGATGCGGTGCGCACAAACGTTGCGGGTCAGGTCGACCGTCCGCTCAAGGTGATCCATGCCAGCCACGGCAATCTGCCCGTCGAGGTGCTGCTGGGTCTTGAGGCGGCGACCGAAGAGCAGATCGGGGCGCGCAAGTCGCACCACGAGTTGCACCATGCGGACGGTCATGAGCACGATCACGACGATTTCGACAGTTTCGTCGTCGATGCGGGCGTGGTGGGCGAACCTGACGGGTTCGTCGCCGGGCTGAAGCGCGTGATCGCCGATCATGACATTTTGCGTCTCAAGGGCTTTTGCGCTGTCCCGGGCAAACCGATGCGGCTGGTGATCCAGGCCGTGGGCCAGCGCATCGAGACCTATTTCGACCGGCCCTGGGAACACGATGAAACGCCATCGACGCGGCTTGTCGTGATCGGACTGCACGGCATGGATCAATCCGCGATCGAAGCGGCGGTCCGGGCCACCACCTCCGAAACCGTGATCGCGGCCGAGTGAGCGCGATGATTGCCCCTCACCCTTACCCTCTCCCCGCCGGCGGGGAGAGGCGCGCGCAGGCATCTCACTGCGACCTGCCGCCACGCCGCCCGGCTTTTGCCATATGCGCACTACGGTCCATGTCTCCCTCTCCCCGCTTGCGGGGAGAGGGTAAGGGTGAGGGGCAGCTGTTCCCTGGACCGTGGCCAACCATTCGGGCCGGCAGGCTCTGAATGCATCTGCTGCTGGCACAGAAGGGGTCGGTCGGCGAGGGCGAGGACGAGGCGGTCGATCTCGGCCAGACGCCGGGCGATATCTGCGTCCTGTCGGCGGCGGATACCGAACTTGCCAGCCTTTCGGCAGCCCATGCGGCGCGCGACGGGCCATCGTCGCTACGCCTCGTCAATCTGATGCAGCTTCGCCATGCCATGTCGGTCGACACATGGATCGAGCGCACCGGCCGGCATGCCAAGCTCATCGTCGCGCGGCTTCTGGGCGGGCAATCCTATTGGGGCTATGCGGTCGAAGCGCTGCGTGCGGCGGCGGACACGCATGGGTTCGCGCTTGCCCTTCTGCCCGGCGACGACCGGCCCGACCCGCAACTTGATCCCTATTGCACGGTGGGCGCTGGTGACCGGGCGCGGCTCTGGGCGCTGTTGCGCGAAGGCGGTCCGGCCAATGCCCGTGGTTTTCTCGATGGGTGCGACGATGTGGTCGCGAGGCGTGCGGTTACCGCCGATGCCGTGCCGCTTTTGAAAGCGGGAGTGCTGGATTTACCCCCCTCTGTCCCTTCGGGACATCTCCCCCACAAGGGGGGAGAGGGGAGCCCTCCAATGGCATCTGGCTCCTCTCGATTGAAAAATATTGAAGCTGACCCGACCGTTGATGATCTGGGTACCATCGTCAATCTTGAAACTCCACTCTCTCCCCTTGTGGGGGAGATGTCGGCAAAGCCGACAGAGGGGGGTATTTCCAACCAAGCTGGCGCCATCACGGCCAGCGCCGCAATCATCTTCTACCGGGCGCTGGTGCAATCGGGTCAGACGGCGCCTGTCGAAGCGCTGGCCGAGGCGCTTATGGCGCGCGGCATGGCGGTGACGCCGATTTTTCTCTCGAGCCTCAAAGACGATGTGTCGGCGGCGACGGTGGCGCGCCTGTTTGCACAGACGCCGCCGGACATCGTGATCAACATGACCGGCTTTGCCGTATCGACGCCGGGGGCAAGCCGCGTACCGACCGTGCTCGAATCGACCGGCGCGCCGGTGCTCCAGGCGGTGCTTGCGGGCGGATCGACTGAAGCCTGGGACGGGTCCAGCCAGGGTCTCGGCGCGCGCGACCTTGCCATGAATGTCGCGCTGCCCGAAGTCGACGGCCGTATCTTGTCGCGGGCGGTCGCGTTCAAGGCCGCCGAGACGTTTGACGAGGCAACCCAATGCAACATCGTCCGGCACAGGCCGGTGGCGGACCGGGTGGACTTCGTCGCCGATCTTGCCGCCAACTGGGCCCGGCTGCGGCGGACGCCGGCAGCCGACCGGCGCGTCGCGCTGGTGCTTGCCAACTATCCCAACCGGGATGGACGGCTTGCCAATGGCGTCGGCCTCGACACGCCCGCCGGCACCGTGGAAGTGCTCAAGGCGATGCCGATCGCCGGCTATGCTGTCGGTGATTTTCCCGTCGATGGCGACGCGCTGATCGATCATCTGAAGGCCGGGCCGACCAATGCCGCAACGGACGGCCGGGAGACGCGCGAGACGATTTCTCTCAGCGAATACAAGGCGTTCTTCGAAACGCTTGCACTTGAGAATCAGAATCAAGTCGTGAAGCGCTGGGGCGCGCCGGAAGCCGATCCGTTCTTTGCCGATGGCCGGTTCGCGCTGCCGCTGACACGCTTCGGCAATGTGATGGTCGGCATCCAGCCGGCGCGCGGCTACAATATCGACCCCAAGGAGAGCTACCACTCGCCCGATCTCGTGCCGCCGCACGGCTATCTGGCCTTCTACGCGTTTCTGCGTCGGCAGGCGCGCGTCCATGCCATCGTCCATATGGGCAAGCATGGCAATCTCGAATGGCTGCCGGGCAAGGCGTTGGCGCTTTCGGAGCGGTGCTTTCCGGAAACCGCGCTCGGGCCGGTGCCGCACATTTATCCGTTCATCGTCAACGATCCGGGCGAGGGCACGCAGGCCAAGCGCCGGACGAGCGCCGTGATCATCGATCATCTGACGCCGCCGCTGACGCGGGCGGAGAGCTATGGCCCGCTCAAGGACCTCGAAGCGCTGGTCGACGAATATTATGAGGCGGCGGGCAACGATCCGCGCCGACTGCGGCTTCTGAAGACGCGCATTCTCGATCTGGTGCGCGACATCGGGCTCGACCATGACGCAGGCATCGCGCCGGGCGAGGCCGACGACACGGCACTCGAAAAGCTCGATGCCTATCTGTGCGATCTGAAGGAAATGCAGATCCGCGACGGACTGCATGTGTTCGGCCAAGCGCCGGAAGGTCGGCTTCTGACCGATCTGACCGTGGCGCTGGCGCGTGTTCCGTCGGCCGATCAAGACAGTCTGCACCGGGCGATGGCGGCGGATGCCGGCCTCGGCCTCGACCCGCTCGATTGTGCCATGGCCGAGCCATGGGCGGGGCCGAGGCCCGAAATCCTGCAAACGCAGTCGGACGATCCCTGGCGCACGAACGGCGACACGGTGGAGCGGATCGAGCTGCTCGCGGCAAGCCTGGTCGGCGGGGAGACCGAATGTCCCGCCAACTGGGCACAGACGCGGGCCGTCCTCGACCATGTGCGCGATGCCCTTCAACCCTCCATCATTGCCTGCGGTCCGGCCGAGACTGGCGGCATCCTGACCGCGCTCGATGGCCGGTTCGTCGCGCCCGGACCGTCCGGCGCGCCAACGCGCGGACGCCCGGACGTTCTGCCGACCGGCCGCAACTTCTTTTCCGTCGACAGCCGTTCGGTGCCGACCGAAACGGCGTGGGAGCTGGGCCGCAAGTCCGCCGACCTTCTGGTCAGACGGCATGTGCAGGACCATGGCGACTGGCCGACATCGCTCGGGCTGACGGCATGGGGCACCTCGAACATGCGCACGGGCGGCGACGACATCGCTCAAGCCATGGCGCTGATCGGCGCCAAGCCGGTGTGGGACGGGACGTCGCGCCGCGTGACGGGATACGAGATCATCCCGCCGGCGTTGCTCGGGCGGCCGCGCGTCGATGTCACGCTGCGCATCTCCGGTTTCTTCCGCGATGCGTTCCCCGACCAGATCGCCCTGTTCGACAAGGCCGTGCGCGCGGTCGGTGCGCTGGAAGAGGATGAGGCCGACAATCCCATCGCCGCCCGGATGAAAGCCGAGCGCGCCAGGCTGACGGCGGACGGCCTGTCCGATGAAGAGGCCGAGCGCCGCGCGGGGTTCCGCGTGTTCGGGTCCAAGCCCGGCGCCTATGGCGCGGGGCTGCAGGCACTGATCGACGAAAAGGGCTGGGAAGATACGGCCGATCTGGCCGAGGCCTATCTGGTCTGGGGCTCTTATGCCTATGGCGCCGGCGCGGAAGGCGCGAGCGAGCGCGGGCTTTTCGAAACGCGCCTGTCGTCGCTGGAAGCGGTGGTCCAGAACCAGGACAATCGCGAGCATGATCTGCTCGACAGCGACGACTATTATCAGTTCGAGGGCGGCATGACGGCGGCCGTCGAAACGCTGACGGGCAATCGCCCGACCGTCTATCACAACGACCATTCGCGGCCCGAGCGCCCGGTGATCCGCACGCTGGAAGACGAGATCGGCCGGGTGGTGCGTGCCCGCGTCGTCAATCCCAAATGGATCGCCGGCGTGATGCGCCACGGCTACAAGGGCGCCTTCGAAATGGCGGCGACGGTCGACTATATGTTCGCCTTTGCCGCCACCACGGGCGCGGTGCGCGACCATCATTTCGAGGCTGTCTACCAAGCTTACCTGCTGGATGAATCGGTTCGCGCATTTGTCGCCGACAAGAATCCCGATGCGCTGGCCGAAATGGCCGACCGCTTGCGCGAGGCCATCGCGCGAGGGCTGTGGACACCAAGGTCCAATTCGGCGCAGTTTCACCTCGATGCTGTTGCCCGAGGAGCCGAGACGCCATGACCAGCAAGACCGGACGCTGCCTGTGTGGTGCCGTGCGCTACCGGTTCAGCGGAGACATGATCTGGACCGGCCATTGCCATTGTGAAAGCTGCCGGCGCGCGACCTCGTCGCCGGTCACCAGCTTTTTCGCCGTGCCAAGGGACGGGTTTTCGTTCACCGGCGATGAACCCGGCGCCTACCGCTCGTCGCCCAATGTCATGCGCCGGTTCTGCCGGACGTGCGGCGCGCCGGTCTCCTATGAATGGGATGGCAAGCCCGAGGAAATCCATCTTTACACCACAAGCCTCGATGACCATTCCGATTTCGTGCCCGAGCGGCATGATTTCTGGAACGAGCGTGTCGCTTGGCTCAACGTGGTCGATGACTTGCCCAAGCATGAGGATGAGTGACGATGAACCAGGTTGACGATCACGAGGACGACGCCGCCCGCCACAATGCCAAGATGGCCAAGAAGAAGGCGGCGCGCGACAAGATCATGGCGACCAAGACCGACGAGAAGGGTCTGGTGATCGTCCACACCGGGAAAGGCAAGGGCAAATCGACCGCCGCGTTCGGCATGATCTTCCGGCACATCGCCCATGGCCGAAAATGCGCGGTGGTCCAGTTCATCAAGGGCGGCATGGAAACCGGTGAGCGCGACCTCATCCAGCGCCATTTCGGCGATCTGTGTGAATTTTACACGATGGGAGAGGGGTTTACCTGGGAAACCCAGGACAAGAAGCGCGACATCGAAATGGCGCGCGCGGCCTGGAAAAAGGCCAGGGAGCTGATTGGCGATCCCGACAACAAGATGGTGCTGCTGGACGAGATCAACATCGCCATGCGCTATGATTATGTGCCGGTCGAGGAGGTGGTCACCTTCCTGCGCGATGAGAAGCCGCCCATGACCCATGTCGTCCTGACCGGGCGCAACGCGAAGGACGAGCTGATCGATCTTGCCGACCTTGTCACGGAGATGGAACTGGTCAAGCATCCGTTCCGGTCCGGTGTGAAGGCGCAGATCGGGGTCGAGTGGTAGGCTTGGACCACCGCCACGATGTCGCCGTTATCGGCGCCGGCATGGTCGGCGTCTCGACGGCGATCGCGCTGGCGCGACACGGCGCCGATGTGGTGCTGATCGACCGCCGGGCGCCGGGACGGGAGACGAGCTTCGGCAATGCCGGCGTCATCCAGCGCGAGGGCGTCCATCCCTATCTGTTCCCGCGCAGCCTTTCAAAACTGCTCGCCTATGCGCTGAACCGGCGCACCGAAGCGCATTATCACCTGTCGTCGCTGCCGGCGGTCGCGCCGTTCCTGTGGCGCTATTTCCGCGCCTCGCATCCCGACAAGGCGCGGCGGACCTATGACGCGAACATTCCGCTTTTCGCCGGTTGCCTTGCGGCTCACGACGATCTGGCGACCGAAGCGGGGGTGCGGGACCTGATCACCAGAAAGGGTTGGCTGCGCGTGTTTCGCTCGGACGCGGCGCTGCGCGCGGTCAGCGACGAACTGGCGGAGCTTGAGGGGTTGGGCCTGTCGGTCTCGATGCCCGATGCGGAAGCCCTGGCCAAGCTCGAACCGCATCTGAAGACCGATCGCCTCGCCGGCATCGTCCACTATGAGGATCCATGGACCTGTTCGGATCCCGGTGCGCTGACGAGCGCCTATGGCGGCCTGTTCGCGCGGCTCGGCGGCCATATCATCGAACGTCACGTGACCGGGCTGCGCCGCAACGGCAATGGCTGGCGCGTCGAGACCGACCGTGGGCCGGTTGCGGCCGAGACCGCGGTTCTCACCGCCGGGCCCTGGTCGAAGGCGCTGCTCGACCCGCTGGGCCTCAAACTGCCGATGGGCATCAAGCGCGGCTATCACCGCCATCATGCGCCGGCCGGCAACGGTTATCTGACACGGACCATCGTCGACGACGAACACGGTTTCGTCCTGGCGCCGATGGCGCGGGGTGTCCGTCTCACCTCGGGCGCCGAGTTCGCGCGCCACGACGCTCGGCCGACGCCGGTGCAACTGGAGCGGGCAATGCCGCGGGCGCGCGCGCTGTTCGATCTGGGCGAATCGGTCGATGGGAAACCCTGGATGGGCGCCCGCCCGGTTTTCCCCGACATGTTGCCGGTGATGGGAGCGGCGCCGGGCCTGCCGGGCCTGTGGCTGAATTTCGGCCATGGCCATCAGGGCTTCACGCTCGGCCCGGTGGCCGGGCGGCTGGTAGCGGCGATGATGACCGGGGACACGCCGGCGTTTGATCCGGCGCCCTATCGGGCGGAGCGATTCGCCACACGCTGAAAAGGCTACACGCCCTTGAGCAGTGTGCCGGCGGCCAGGACCACAAACGCGACGAGCGCAATCCAGACCGATGCCACCGGAATGAACGCGATGACATTGATCGCCATCAACAGCGCAACGAGAGCGATGACTGCCGAGATGATGAAAACAAGCTGCGTCGGCGCGGAAAGGTTCATTGGCCGGTTCTCCCAAAGATTGACTGCCGGTCCCATTCCATTCTTTTGTGTAGCGTGAATGACAGGGCGGGATTGAAGAGGGGCGTCCATGGCAGGCGGTATCATCGACACGATCCGGTCCATGCTGGACCGTGAGCGCAATGTGCGGCTGGTGGCCAGCGACCCGGCGCTGACGGCCGAACTGTTGCTGCTGTTCCGCATGATTCTCGCCGACGGCACCGTCACCGGCGAAGAACTGGAGACGTTCAAACGCATCTGCAGCGAAGCGTTCGGGCTCGATCCCGAGGCGATGGACGGCGTCTACCAATATCTGCACGATTACGCCTATGAGACCAGCGACGCCCAGTCCTCGGCCATGTTTCTGGAATTGCCGATCGATCGCCGCAAGGCTTTGCTCGATCACATGATCGCCATCGCCGAAGCCGACCAAGCGATCGACCAGAAGGAGATGCGGCTTCTGGAGCGAACCGCCGACATGCTGGGTTTTGATCTGAAGGGCACGCCGATCGCCAAGTGATGGCGCATTTGCCGTGATCGGTGCCGCAGCGCCGATTGACCGGCAGCGCGCTTGACCCTAACGTCGCCACCGTTGCCGGCAGTGCCACCCCCAGGTGGCCGAACGGTGTCCATCCACGCCGACCCAATCCGGGGGTGCAAGGGTGGAACTGCCGCGTGGATCGCCCGTCGCCTTGCGCCGGGGCGGACCTGTTGGTGACGAATGTTCGAACCGACAGGAGACCAGACCATGACCCGCATCCGCCTGCCTCTCGCAGCCGCCGCAACGCTTTCCGCCACCGCCGCGTTCGCCCATCCGGGCCATGTCGAGCATGTGGCCGGCCATTCGCACTGGCTGGGCTGGGGCGCGGCAGCCGCCGCGTTGCTGATCGTCGCCGGCGCGCTTGTCCTGGGATATCGCGCAATCGCGCGACGTCAGCGCTGATGTTGGACGACGGCCCCGCCGGCAAACGTTACGGCATCATGATTTGCGGCCATGGCAGCCGCAACCAGAACGCCGTCGGCCAGTTCGCCCGGCTTGCCGCGCGGATGCGCGAACGCTTTCCCGACACGCCGGTCGACTATGGCTATCTGGAGTTCGCCAACCCGGTGATCCATCAGGGTCTCGACGCGCTGAAGGCGCGCGGCGTCAACCATGTGCTCGCCGTGCCGGGCATGTTGTTTGCCGCCGGCCACGCCAAGAACGACATTCCCTCGGTCCTGAACACCTATCAGGCGCAGAACCGCGACATCGTCGTGGACTATGGCCGCGAACTGGGCATCGATCTGCGGATGATCCGGGCCGCCGGCGCGCGCATCGAAGAGGCGCTTGAGGCCCAGGGCTGGAAAAAGGGCGATCCGCTGCACGACACGATGCTCGTCGTCGTCGGGCGCGGCGCGTCCGATCCGGACGCCAATTCGAACGTCGCCAAGGTGATGCGCATGCTGTGGGAAGGCATGGGCTTTGGCTGGGGGGAGACCGCCTATTCGGGCGTGACGTTCCCGCTGGTCCAGCCGGCGCTCGAACATGCGGCCAAGCTCGGCTACCGGCGAATCGTCGTCTTTCCCTACTTTTTGTTCACCGGCGTTCTGGTCAAGCGCATCTACAGCCACACCGATGCGGTCGCCGAAGCCCACCCGGAGATCGCGTTCATCAAGGCCGGCTATCTGAACGATCATGATCTGGTGATCGACACGATGGTCGAGCGGGTGCGCGAGATCGTCGAAGGCACCAACAACATGAACTGCCAGATGTGCAAATATCGCGAGCAGGTTCTGGGGTTCGAGGCCGAAGTGGGGCTGGCGCAGGAAAGCCACCATCACCATGTCGAAGGCGTGGGCGGCGCTCCGGAGAACTGCCCCTGCAATGGCGATTGCGATGCCAGGTGCCGCGACGAGGCGTTCTGCAAGGAGCACGGCCTGCCCTGGACCCCGGTGCACAGCCATGATCACCATGCCCACGATCATGATCATGCGCACGGCCACGATCACGGCCATGACCATCATCACGATCACCACCACCATCCCTATCCGCAGGCGGACCATCCGCTCGGCCCCAAAAGCATGGATCAGGCGAAAGCGGGCCGATGATCGACTATGTCCGCGCGCCCGACGCGATCTATGAGCGTTCTTTCGCGGAAATCTCGCGGATCGGCGCGCTCGCCGCGCTGGCTGACGACATAAGGCCCGTGGCGACGCGGATCATCCACGCCTGCGGCATGCCGGACGTGCTGGACGATCTGCGGTTCAGCGCCGATCTCGTCGCGCGGACCCGCGCGGCGTTCGATGCGGGCGCGGACATTTATTGCGACGTGGAAACGCTGCGCCATGGCGTGATGCGGCACCTTTTGCCGAACGGCTGCGCGCTGCATTGCCGGATTTCGGCGCCGGACGTTGCCAGCCATGCCAACGAGCACGGCATGACGCGAGCGAGCGCGCAGGTCGATTTGTGGGGCGGGCGGCTCGACGGCCAGATCATGGCGATCGGAAACGCGCCGACGACGCTGTTCCGGCTGATGGAGCTGATCGATCAGGGAAAGGTGGGCCGACCGGCGGTTGTCATCGCCTTTCCCGTCGGCTTTGTCGGCGCCGCCGAGAGCAAGGCGGAACTGGCGGCCGATCCGCGCGGCATGGCCTATGCGACGCTTTTGGGCAAACGGGGCGGCACGGCGATGGCGCAGGCCGCCGTCAATGCGCTAGCCGGCGGGCTGGCGACATGAGCGATCCGCAATCGACACGCGCCTGGTTGCAGGTGATCGGCATCGGCGAGGACGGCGTTGACGGCCTGTCGCCGGCGGCGCGGCGTCTGGTCGAGGATGCCGAGGTGATCATCGGCGGTGACCGGCACCATGACCTGATCTTCAACAATCTGGCCCAGCGGATTTCCTGGCCATCGCCGTTCGACGCGATGATCGACACCATCCGCGCGCAGCAAGGCAAGCGCGTCGTCGTGCTGGTGACCGGCGATCCGCTCTGGTACTCGGTGGGCGCGCGGCTTTTGAAAGCGATCGACGCAGCCGAGATCGTCTTCCACCCGCAATTGTCGGCCTTCCAGCTCGCCGCCTGCCGCATGGGCTGGTCGATCCCCGATATCGAGACGCTGACGGTTCACGGACGGGTAGCCGAACAGATCGTGCCGTGCTTCGCGCCGGGATCGCGGATGATCGTCCTCACAAAAGACGCGACATCGCCGGCAACGATCGCGGCATTGCTGGTCGAGCGCGGCTATGGAGCCTCCACCATGACAGCGCTCGCCGCGATGGGCGGGCCCGACGAGAGCAGCGGGCACGGCTCCGCCGAACATCCGCCGCAGGACGTGCCCGATTTTCACACGCTGGCGATCGAATGCATCGCCGGGCCGGAAGCGGTGATCCATCCGCGCACGGGCCTGCCGGACGATGCGTTCGCCCATGATGGCAAGATGACCAAGCGCGCCGCCCGCGCGCTGGCGCTGGCCAAGCTTGCGCCGCATCGGGGCGCGCTCCTGTGGGATGTCGGCGCCGGGTGCGGGTCGATCGGCATTGAATGGATGCGCGCGGCGCCCGAAGCGCGGGCCGTCGGCATTGAGCCCAAGGCCGAGCGGCGCACCATGGCGGCACAAAACGCGCTGACGCTTGGCACGCCGAAATTTGAACTGGTTGAAGGCGAGGCGCCGGCGGCGCTGGAAGGGCTGGACCCGCCGGATGCTGTGTTTGTCGGCGGCGGCGTGTCGCGGCAGACGATCGGCGCCTGCATGGTCGCGCTCAAGCCGCTCGGCCGGCTCGTCGCCCATGCGGTGACGCTGGAGAGCGAAGCGGTTTTGCAGGCGGCCTATGGCCAGTTTTCCGGCGAGTTGCAGCGCATTTCGGTGGAGACGGCATCGCCCGTCGGCCCGTTCGAGGGCTGGAAGCCGGCCATGCCGGTCACGCAATGGTCGTGGATCAAGAAGCCATGACAACGGGCACGCTGTACGGCGTCGGCGTCGGCCCCGGCGCGCCCGACCTGATCACGCTGCGCGCCTGGTGCCTGTTGACGGCGGTTCCGGTGATTGCCTGGCCTGCGCCGGACAATGGCGAGAGTTTCGCCCGTTCGATCGTTGCCGGCTGCATCCGCGCCGACCATGTCGAGATCCCGATCCGCGTGCCGATGCGCACGGAGCGGTTTCCGGCGGCTGAGGTCTATGATTCCGCGGCCAGCGAGATCGCGGCCCATCTCGATGCGGGCCGTGATGTGGCCGTCCTGTGCGAGGGCGACCCGTTCTTCTACGGCTCGTTCATGTATCTGTTCCAGCGCCTTTCGGGCCGCTACCGGTTCGAGATCGTGCCGGGCGTCTCCTCGGTGATGGCCGGCGGGGCGGCGATCGCGCGACCGCTGGCGGCGCGCAACGAGATCTTCTCGGTGATCCCCGCGCCGCTTGACGATGAGCGCATCGAAGCGCAGCTCGCCGCCTGCGATGCGGCGGCGATCATCAAGGTCGGGCGACATTTCCATCGCATCCGGGCGCTTGTGGACCGGTGCGGGCTCACCGCGCAAAGCTGCTATGCCGAGCGGCTGACGCTTGAAGCCCAAAAGCTGGCCCGGCTCGATGCGATGCCGGACGAGGCAGCGCCCTATTTCTCGATGATCCTTGTCTACAAGGGCAACGAGGCTTGGCCATCTCCGGTGCTGGAGGCGGGCTCTTGAGCGACGCTGTGCCTGTTGTTCTGGTTCTGAGCGGGTCGGGGCTCACCGTCGCACGGGCCGTTGCCCAATCCGTTGGCGGCAGCGTGCATGGTGCACGCAAGCGCGTGGGTGCCGACAGGGCCGATCTGCTGTTTGACGATCTCGGCGATCATCTGCGCGCGCTCTACCGTGATGGCCGGCCGATCGTCGCGGTGATGGCTGTTGGCGCGCTGGTGCGGCTTCTGGCGCCCGTGCTTTCCGACAAGCGGGCCGAGCCGCCCGTGATCGCGGTCGCCGATGATGGCAGCGCGGTGGTGCCGCTTCTGGGCGGGCATCGCGGCGCCAACGAACTGGCGCGCAAGGCGGCGGAGGCGCTCGGCGTCAAGGCCGCGATCACCACGGCGGGCGATGTGCGGTTCGGCGTCGCGCTCGATGCGCCGCCCGACGGGTATGTGCTCGGCAATCGGGCCGATGCCGCTTCGTTCATGGCCGATCTGGTGGCGGGGTACAGTGTGGCGCTGGACGGTGAGGCGAGCTGGCTGACAGGCTCCGGCCTTCCATTTGCCGCCGACGCCGACCGGTGCATCACAATCACCGACAAGGCCGATACGGGCGCCGCCGACCGGCTGGTCTACCATCCACGTTGGCTCGCATTGGGCATTGGCTGCGAGCGCGGCTGCGGTCCCGACGAGGCGCTGTCGCTGGCCCGGTCCGCGCTGGCCGAAGCCGGCCTAGCGGAAGGCGCGGTCGGCCTTGTCGTGTCGCTCGATCTGAAGGCGGACGAGGGAGCGGTCCATGTGGTGGCCGACTATTTCGGCGTTCCGGCCCGGTTTTTCGACGCCGAAACACTGGAGGCGGAGACGCCGCGCCTCGCCAACCCGTCCGAGATCGTCTTTGCCGAGGTGGGCTGCCATGGCGTGGCCGAGGGCGCGGCGCTGGCCGCGGCGGGCTCCGACGGCATGCTCGCAGTTGAAAAACGCAAGAGCGCGCGGGCAACCTGCGCGGTTGCCCGTGCGCCGAACCCGTTCACGAAAGACCATATGCCGGGCCGCGCGCGGGGCCATCTGGCGGTGGTCGGCATCGGGCCGGGCAGCGATGAATGGCGGTCGCCGGAAGTCAGTGCCATGATGCGCGGCGCGACCGATCTGGTCGGCTACTCGCTCTATCTCGACCTGCTCGGTCCGCTGGCGGACGGCAAGGCGCGGCACGATTTCGATCTTGGCCGCGAAGAGGACCGCGTCCGCCATGCGATGGAACTGGCCGGGCAGGGGCGCGCCGTAGCGCTCGTCTGCTCGGGCGATGCGGGCATCTATGCGATGGCGACCCTGGTCTTCGAACTCATCGACCGGGGCGGGCTGAGCGATGGCGCAACGCGCATCGGCATCGATGTCGCGCCGGGAATTTCGGCGCTTCAGGGTGCCGCTGCGCGGGCCGGCGCACCGCTCGGCCATGATTTCTGCACGATCTCGCTGTCGGACCTTCTGACGCCCTGGCAGGACATCCAGCGGCGCGTGCGGGCGGCGGGCGAGGGCGATTTCGTCATCGCCTTTTACAATCCGGTTTCGAAAAAGCGACGGACGCAGCTTGCCTGGGCGCGCGACGAACTGCTGACCCATCGCCCGGCCGATACGCCGGTGATCCTGGCCACCAATCTGGGCCGTCCCGGCGAAACGGTGCGCATGGTGCCGCTCGGCGAAATGCAGGTGGATGATGTCGACATGCTGACCGTCGTGATCGTCGGTTCGTCGGACACACGCACGGTCGCCACCGGAGACGGGCGCCACTGGGCCTATACGCCGCGCGGCTATGCGGGCAAGCACGGCACGCAGATTTCGGGAGGCAGCGGCTCATGACCGTTTATTTCATTGGCGCGGGGCCGGGTGCGCCCGACCTGATCACCGTGCGCGGGCTGCGGCTGATCGAGCGCTGCCCCGTCTGCCTTTATGCCGGCTCGCTTGTGCCGGCGGAGATCGTCGCGGCAGCACCCGAAGGCGCACACGTCCTCGACACGGCGCCGATGCATCTCGACCAGATCATCGCCGAGATCGAGGCGGCGCACGCGGCGGGCCATGATGTGGCGCGGGTGCATTCGGGCGATCCGTCCATCTATGGCGCGACGGCCGAACAGATGCGGCGGCTCGATGACTTGTCGATCCCCTATGAGGTCGTGCCGGGCGTGCCGGCCTTCGCGGCGGCGGCCGCCGCGCTCAAGACCGAACTGACCCTGCCGGAAATCGCCCAGACGGTGATCGCCACCCGCACCGGCATGAAGGCGTCATCCATGCCCGACGGCGAGCAACTTGAAGTGCTCGGCCAATCGGGCGCGACGCTGGCCATCCATCTGTCGATCCGCAATCTCGATTATATTCGCCGGTCGCTGGAGCCGCATTATGGCGCTGATTGTCCAGTCGTCATCGCCTATCGCGCGACATGGCCAGACGAACTCTACATCCGCACGACGCTTTGCGAGATGAAAGCCAAGGTGCGCGAAGCCAAGATCACCCGCACGGCGCTGGTGCTGGTCGGCCCGGTGTTCGGCGAGGCCGAGTTCCGCGACAGCGATCTCTACAATGCCGATTTCGCGCATGTCCTGCGCAACCGGGGGAAGAAGAAGGCCAAGGCGGGGTGATCGGCTCTCGCCTGCCCTGGCTCAACCGCGCCGGGCGGCGTCGATCGCGGCGACATCGATCTTCTTCATCTGCAACATCGCGTCGAAGGCCCGCTTGGCTTCCGCCCCGCCATTCGCCATCGCCTCGGACAGGGTGCGCGGGGTGATCTGCCAGGAAACGCCCCATCTGTCGGTGCACCAGCCGCACATGCTCTCATCGCCGCTATTGCCGACGATCGCGTTCCAGTAGCGGTCGGTTTCCCGCTGATTTGATGTGGCGATCTGGAAGGAGAACGCTTCGCCATGCTTGAAATGGGGGCCGCCATTGACACCGATGCACGGGATGCCGAGCACGGTGAATTCGACCACCAGGACATCGCCTTCACTGCCTGACGGGTTGTCGCTTGGCGCGCGCTGGATTGTGCCGACCGCGCTGTCGGGAAAGGTCTCCGCATAAAAGCGCGCGGCTTGCTCGGCCTGGCCGTCGAACATCAGGCAAATCCTGCTGGCGGGTATTTTGCTCATCGTCGGCCTCCTTGTTTGCGCATGCATCACCTCGGCAGGGTTTCGAGCAGTCCATCCAGCTTGGTGAAGCTGCCGTTCCAGCCCTGCTCGGCGCCCATCTTCAACGCCGCGTCGCGTGCTTCGGGCGACTTGAATGTCTGGCGCATGGTCTGGCGGGTTCGACCTCCGGGGAGGGGGTCAAGCGTCACCTCCATCACGATGTTGACGCTTGTTTCCCGCTCGGCGGCCATGAAGCTGTTGTACTGGTCCATCCAATCGTCCGGATATTCCTCGCTGCCACCGGCCGCGACCAGCCGGTGTGGCGGATCGAGCGCAACAATCGTCGATTTGATCGGATAGTCCTGATCGAACTCGGTGCCCTTGGGCCCGCGCATGATCGCCTGCCAGCGGCCGCCGACCCTGGGTTCAACCACGCAATCATGATTGGTGAAGCCCTCCGGCCCGAACCAGCGGGCGAGCAGGTCTGCCTCTGTCCAAACGCGCCACAGCACCTCCGGCGGCGCGTCGAACTCGCGGACCAGCACAATGTCGCTGCCGGGCGTTTCGAGGATCGTTTCAGCCGGCATCGTGCGGTTCCCTTGCGGTTTCGGCTTCGATCACCTCGGCCAGCTTGTCGATGGACGCCTCGGTGCCCATGGTCCGGTCGGCGAGCGTTTCGCGCCCGTCGATGAAGGCGATCGATTCGACAAAGTGCATGATGGTCGTGCCGCCATCCTCTTCAAACTCGACGCTGGTCGCCGCGACCGAGGCGACATGCTGATCGTCGGCGGTGATGGTGGTGAAGACGATGCGCTTTTCGGGCACCACTTCGGGATAGTGGGAGGTGAAGTGTACCGTCATCTCGTCGCCCGGTCCGCAATGGCAGACCTCCGTGCCGCCGGACCGTAGATCGTAATTTTCGAACATCATCGTCCAGGTGGAGGAAGGGTTTTGCCAGCGCTCGCGCAGCGCGGGGTCGGTCCAGGCGCGCCAGACCAAGGCGACCGGCGCGTCGAAAGCGCGCTCGATCTCGATTTTTTCGTGAGCGACGGTCATCACGCGGCCTCCGCAAGCGTTGCCAGATGGTCTTCGAGATGGGCCAGTGTTTCCAGCCAGCCGCCGCGATGGCCGTCGCGCGTGCTGCGGTCGGCAAATCCGTCGTGCGTGAAGCGCATATGGGTCCTGTCGCCCCTGTCCGCGAATTCGATGGTGACGAGCGTTTCATCCCCCGGACCGTTCGGCGTATCGGTCCATTTGTGGGTGAAGACGAGCCACCGGTTGGCGTCGATCTTTCGGTAGGTGCCGCCGACATGCCAGTCGCCTTGGTCGGGGTGGCGCATATGCGTTTGCCATGTCCCGCCGACAGTCAGATCGGCCTGCTGTTCGACGATTTCGAAACCGTCCGGCACCATCCATCGTTCGACATGCTCCGTGCGGGTGAAGCATTGCCAGACCAGATCGACCGGTGCGTCGAACACCCGGTCGATGGTGAACGCGTCGGCGCCGCTTTCGCTGGCAAGCACATCGACCAGGCGGGCGAAGCTGGCGTTCATGCCCTCTTCCATGCCCGAGGCCATCATGCCGGTGCGCGCTTCCATCGACGGGCAGAGCGACCGGGCCGTCACCAGCGTGCCGTCGCCGTCTTCGGCGAACGCCAGCGTCTCCTTGATCGGCGGGTCGCGCAGTCCGTCCATATCCATGCGAAAGGTCTGGCTGAACCCGCGCGGCGGGTCGAAATCGAGATACTCGCCGTAAAAGGCGTAGACATTGCCGTCCCGGTCTTGTTGCTCCATGCGCCAGGTGCCGCCCGTGCGCGCATCGATTTCGCAGCGGATCATCACCATGCCCTCGGGCCCGAGCCACCATTGACGCAGAAGTTCCGTATCGGTCCAGGCGCGAAAGACCAGTTCCGGCGGCGCCCTGAACCGGCGTCGGACGATGATCAGGGGCGCGTCTTCGGGCGCTTCGATTTCGGTTTCAGCCTTTTTCATCGCCACCATCCTTCGCGTCGGGGGTCGGACTGGATTGGAGTTCGGCGAGCAACGCATCGAGCCGGTCAAAGCGCGCCTCCCAGAGCTTGCGATAGTCAGCGAGCCAGTCGGACGCTTCTTTCAGCGGCTCCGGATTGAGCGTGCAGGGACGGAATTGGGCCTGGCGCGAGCGTTCGATCAGGCCGGCCTTTTCCAGCACCTTCAGGTGGCGCGAAAAGCCGGGCAGGGAGATGTCGAACGGTTCGGCCAGTTCGGTGACGGTGGCCTCGCCCTTGTCGGCCAGTTGCGCAAGGACCGCCCGCCGGGTCGGGTCGGCCAGCGCGGCGAAGGTTGCGTCGAGCATTTGGGCATCGGATGTATTTAGCATATTCGTTAATTAACATAAATGCTAAATACATGCAAGAGCCGCTCGGGTCGTTGCCGCCACGGCGCGGAAAGCGTGCGGTGATCTGGTGTTCGATCAGTCGGGGCGGGCGATCATGATGACCGGGATGCCGAGGGCGCGGGCGGCCTCGATCTTGCCATAGGCGCCGTCGCCGCCCGAGTTGCGGCAGACGATGCAGGTGACGGCGTGGGCGCGCAGCATCTGCGCCTCGGCCATTGAATCACCCGGCTTGCCGACAATCACCGCGTGGTTTGCCATTGGCAGCGGCGCGGCCGGGGAATCCACCATCCGCACGATGAAAAAGACATCATCGCGCGCCTCAAACGGCGCAAGATGCTGGCGCCCGAGCGCCAGGAAGACGCGCGCGCCGTTCGGGATCGCTGCCGCGGCGTCGGCTTCCGACGCCACCTCTTGCCAATCGTCGCCCTGCCGCCGGGTCCATGGCGGGCGCGTGCGAACATCCAGCGGCACGCCGGCCAGGGCTGCGGCTTCGGTCGCGTTTGCCGATATCCGGCGCGCATAGGGGTGCGTGGCGTCGATCAGCCGTGTGATTCCCTCGTCGCGCAGATAATCGGCAAGGCCTGCGACACCGCCAAAGCCGCCGATGCGCGTCTCCCCGGTGACTGGTGCGGGCTCGGCCGTCCGGCCCGCCAGCGAAGTGATGATGCGCCAGCCCGGATGCTGGCCCGTCAATCCCTTGGCGATGGCCACCGCTTCGCGTGTGCCGCCCAGAATGAGCACGGTCTGCGTCACGAAAACCCCGTGCGCGCGATGATCGCGCCCTTGCGATTGACGATGATGATCTCGGCATCGACCGGTGCGTCGCGCAGGGTGACGTTGACGGCGGCCAAGGCCCGACGGGCGACGTCCGCAGCAATGTCGATGTCCGCATCGTTCATGATTTCAAGCACTTGCGCAGCGGTGTTGGCGGACAGAATCCGCGCCTTCATGTCCTGATTCAAGCGGTGTCCCGCAAGATCGGCGAGAAACGCCATGTCGACCTGGCTGCGCGCCGAATGCAAATCGAGCGCGCCCTGGGCCAGCTTGGTGATCTTCGCAAAACCGCCGGCGATGGTCAGTTTCGGCACGGGATGCGCGCGCAGATATTTCAAAAGTCCGCCGGCGAAATCGCCCATGTCGAGCAGCGCGATCTCGGGCAGGTCGTAAAGGGCCTGCGCGGCAGCTTCGGAGGTTGAGCCGGTGGAACCGAGCACATGGTCGAGCCCGGCGGCGCGCGCCACGTCGATGCCGCGATGGATTGAGTGTATCCAGGCCGCGCAGGAGAAGGGGTGGACGATCCCTGTCGTGCCGAGGATCGATATGCCGCCGACGATGCCGAGGCGCGGGTTCCATGTCTTCTCGGCGATCGCGGCGCCGCCGGGCACCGAGATCGTCACCGCGATGTCAGGCGCAACGCCGTGCTCGGCGCACACTTCATCGATCACAGCGCTCATCATCCGGCGCGGTACCGGGTTGATGGCCGCTTGCCCCGGTTCGATCGGCAGGCCGGGTTTCGTCACCGTGCCGACCCCGTCGCCGGCATGAAAGGCGATGCCGCTTTCCGGCTTGCCCCGTTCGACGCGCGCGATCACCATGGCGCCATGGGTCACGTCCGGATCATCGCCCGCATCCTTGATGATGCCCGCCTCGGCGAAGCCGTCGCCGATGCGTTCGTGGGTGAGCACAAAGGCCGGCGTTTCGCCCTTGGGAAGGGTGATCGTCACCGGGTCCGGGAAGTCGCCGGTCAACAATGCGGTCAACCCGGCCTTGGTGGCAGCCGTCGCGCAGGCGCCGGTGGTCCAGCCGCGCCGCAGCGGACCGCCGGGCTTGCGCGCTCCGGCGTCGGGCTCTGCCTGAGGTGGTGGCGTGGCGCTCATCGCTGCCTTATAGGTGAGGGGTGACGCGACATGAAGATGACTTGAAGATGACCTGCCGCCGATGACCGACCTCTTCGCACCGCAGGGCACAGGGCCCGAGACGGCACCGGACTTCGTTCCCGGCCATGTCTGGCTTGTCGGCGCAGGGCCCGGCGATCCCGGGCTTTTGACGCTTCATGCGGCGCACGCGCTGCGGAACGCCGATGTGATCGTGCATGACGCGCTGGTCGATCGGCGGTGCCTTGAACTGGCGCGGCCGGGCTCAGCGCTCGAATATGCGGGCAAACGCGGCGGCAAGCCGTCCGCCAAACAGCGCGACATCTCCCTGCGCCTGGTCGAACTGGCGCGCGCGGGCCAGCGCGTGCTGCGGCTCAAGGGCGGCGATCCGTTCGTCTTCGGGCGCGGCGGCGAAGAGGCGCTGACGCTCGCCGCCCATGGCGTGCCGTTCCGTGTCGTGCCGGGCGTGACGGCGGGCATTGGCGGGCTCGCCTATGCCGGCATTCCGGCGACCCATCGCGACACCAACCATGCGGTGACTTTCCTGACCGGCCATGATTCGGGCGGCGTGATGCCCGATGCGATCGATTGGCACCATGTCGCCAGGGGATCGCCAGTCATCGTCATGTATATGGCGATGAAGCACATCGGCGCGATCGCCGGCCGGCTGATCGCGGAAGGCCGCGCGCCCGAAGAACCGGTCGCATTCGTCTGCAACGCGGCGACCGACCGGCAGCAGGTGCTGGAGACCACGCTTGCGCGCGCCGAGGCCGATGTCGCCGCATCGGGGCTGGAACCGCCGGCGATCGTCGTCATCGGCGAGGTGGTGCGGCTGCGCTCGGGGCTTGACTGGCTGGGCGCGCTGACAGCGGGCCGTGTGCTCGATCCCGACCCTTTGGGCGCGCGCCGCCGGGACCAGACGGGATGAACGGTTTTCTCGTCGCCGCGCCCCATTCGGGCAGCGGCAAGACGGTGGTCACGCTCGGCCTCCTGCGCGCGCTGCGCGATGCCGGCCATGTGCTGGCGCCGGCCAAGGCCGGGCCGGACTATATCGATCCCGCCTTCCATGCGGCGGCCAGCGGCGAGACATGCATCAATCTCGACCCCTGGGCGATGCGGCCTGCATTGTTGCGGACACTCGCCGCCAGCCATGGCGCTGACAGGCTTCTGGTCACCGAGGCGATGATGGGCCTGTTCGATGGCGCGGCGGACGGCACGGGCTCGGCCGCCGATCTGGGCGCGCTTCTGGGCCTGCCGGTCGTCTTTGTCGTCGATGCCTCGCGCATGGCACAGTCGATTGCCGCCCTGGTTTCCGGTTATCGCGGCCACCGGCCCGATCTGCTCTTTGCCAGTGTGATCCTGAACCGGGTCGGCAGCCCGCGGCACGAAAAGATGCTGCGTGCGGCGCTCGATCCGCTCGACGTGCCGGTGCTCGGCGTCGTGCCCCATGATACGGGACTGGCTTTGCCGGAGCGCCATCTGGGCCTCGTACAAGCGGGCGAGCACGCGGCGCTCGAGCCGTTCATCGCCCATGCAGGCATGGTGATGGCGCGTTGTTGCGATCTGGAGGCACTGGCTTGCCTCCCTGGTCCTTCGAGGCTCGCGGCGCTCGCGCCTCAGGATGAGAGAGGCGAACTGGCCGCTGTCTCCGGCCTTCCGCCGCTCGGCCAGCGCATCGCCATCGCCCGCGATGTCGCCTTTGCCTTTGCCTATCCGCATCTGCTTGACGGTTGGCGCGGGCAGGGAGCGGAATTGTCCTTCTTCTCGCCGCTTTCCGACGAAGCGCCGGAGCCCGATGCGGATGCGGTGTTCCTGCCCGGCGGCTATCCGGAACTGCATGCGGGGGCGATCGCCGGCGCAACACGGTTCAAAATCGGCATGGAGGCCGCGCGTGACCGGGGCGCTGTGATCTATGGCGAGTGCGGCGGCTACATGGTTCTGGGCGAAGGACTCACCGATGCCGACGGCGCGCACCAGGCCATGCTGGGCTTTCTGCCCGTCGAGACCAGCTTTGCGACGCGAACGCGGCATCTGGGCTATCGCCGGCTTGATCCGTTGCCGGGTGCGCCTTGGCCGATGAAGCTGACCGCGCACGAGTTCCACTATGCGACCGTCATGCGCGAAGGTGACACAGAAGCGCTTTTTGCGGTACGCGATGCGCAGTGCGCCGATCTGGGGCAGTATGGGCGCCGAGTCGGCACCGTGTCCGGGTCGTGGTGCCACGTGATCGACAGGGTGGATTGATGGCACGTCCTCCGCACCATGGCGGGTCGCTCGACCGGGCCGTCGCCGAACATGGCGGCGTCCATGCCGATTGGCTCGATCTGTCGACCGGGATCAACCCCGTGCCATGGCCGGTGCCGCCAATCCCCGCCGAAGTGTGGGAAAGGCTGCCCGAAGCCAGTCTCGAAGACTATTGTCTCGATGCCGCGCGCGCTTATTACGGCGTGCCCGAGGGCGCGTCGATCGTCGCCGCTCCGGGGACACAGGCGATCATCCAGCGGCTCGGCGACCTGATCGGCACCAACCGGCGCATCGGCATCGTCACGCCGACCTATGGCGAATATGACTGGTGCCTTGCAACGCCGGAACGCGTGGTGGGCACGGTGCGCGCGATCCCCTCCTATGAGGACGGCTATGACGGCGTCGTCTTCGGCAATCCCAACAATCCCGACGGGGCGCGGCGCGACGGCGAAACCGACCGCGAAGCGGTGGCGGCGCTTTTGGCGCGCAACGGCACGGTGATCGTCGACGAAGCCTTCGCCGATGTCGCGCCCGAAGCGTCCTATGTGCCGCAGACCGGGTCGGAAGGGCTGATCGTGCTGCGCTCCTTCGGTAAATTCTTCGGCCTTGCGGGCATCCGGTTGGGCTTCGCGATCGGCCCGCAGGGCGACATGGCGCGGCTGCGTCGTCTGCTCGGCCCATGGGCGGTGCCCGGACCGGCGCTTTACATCGGCGGACGGGCGCTGCGCGACATTGCCTGGATCGCCGAGACCCGCACGCGACTGATGCGCGACCGGCAACGGCTGACGGGCCTTCTCGAACGGCACGGCTTTTCGATCACCGGCCAAACGGACCTGTTCGTGCTCGCCAATCACGACCGCGCGCCGGCCATTGCCAAGGCGCTTGCCGATACACGCATCTGGGTGCGCGCCTTCGACAAGGACGCCGCCTGGCTGCGCTTCGGCCTGCCCGGCGCCGATGTCGCGTTCAAACGGCTCGAAAAGGCGCTTGCGCAAGCGGTCTGATCGGCCCATCACGCCGCCATGGCCGAAACGCTCGTCATCCTGTTCGTCGCGCTGATCCTCGATCGCCTGATCGGTGATCCGGACTGGCTTTGGCAGCGCGTGCCGCATCCGGTCGCCCTTTTCGGGAAACTGATCGGTCTGGCCGACGCCCGTTTCAACGACGACGCTGCCTCCGAGGCACAGCGCGAAAAGTTCGGCTTTGCAGCCATCGCCGTCCTGATGATCGGCGCGATTGTCCTCGGCACGTTTCTCGGCGATCTGCTCGACGCGCTGGGCGGCGCGGGATTTGTCTTCGAGGCGCTGCTGGTCGCGGTGTTGCTGGCGCAGAAATCGCTGGCCGATCATGTCGGCGCTGTGGCGCAGGGGCTGCGCGCCGGCGGTATCGACGGCGGCCGACGCGCGGTATCGATGATCGTCGGGCGCGACCCCGAAACGCTTGATGAAGCCGGCATTTGCCGCGCCGCGATCGAAAGCCTGGCGGAGAACGCATCGGATGGCGTTGTGGCGCCGGCCTTCTGGTATGCCGTGTTCGGCCTGCCGGGCCTTCTGGCCTACAAGATGCTGAACACCGCCGATTCCATGATTGGCCACAAGACCGAGCGGCATCGCGCCTTCGGTCGCGCATCGGCGCGGCTCGATGATCTGGCCAACTGGTTGCCGGCGCGGCTGACGGCGCTGCTGATCGTTGTGGCCGGCGGGCTCACCGGCTGGCAGGACCGTATTCGAACCGTGATGCGCGATGCGCGGCTGCACCGCTCGCCCAATGCCGGTTGGCCCGAAAGCGCCATGGCCACCGTGACTGGCCTCGCGCTTGGCGGCCCGCGCGTCTATCGCGACGATGTCGCCGACGAGCCCTTCATGAATGATGCGGGACGCGAGGACGCCGGGCCGGGTGATATCGATGCGGCGCTCAGCGACTTCTGGCGGGCGATGACTGGGCTTACGGTCGTGGTCGGTGTGCTGGCGGTGGTGACCGGTTGATCCTTGTCCCCGCGGGCGGGGGGAGGGATACCAGACCGCGTGCGCGAAGCGGGCGCTGGCCGCAGTTGGGTGACGGGGCGCTGCCCCTCATCCGCCCCGTCGCAATCCTTCGGATCACGACGGCGCACCTTCTCCCCGCTCGCGGGGAGAAGGGGGCACTGTGTTTCCAACCCGTCTCTCAATCGCCCTTCGCAAATCCGGTGCTGCCGCGACCAGCCTTTGTGCCGCCTCTGTTTGCGGATCGTCCAAAACATCGGCTGTCGCGCCGCGTTCGACGATTTTGCCGTGATCCATCACCATCACCTCATGGGTGATCGCGCGGGCGACCGTCAGATCGTGGGTGATGAACAGATAGGCCAGGCCCAGTTCATCGTTCAGCTTGGCAAAAAGATCGAGGATCTGGGCGCGGATCGAGACATCGAGCGCCGAGACCGGTTCGTCACAGACAACCAGCTTGGGCCGGGTGATGATGGCGCGGGCGATCGCCAGCCTTTGTCTTTGGCCGCCGGAGAATTCATGCGGATAGCGATGCATCGCGTCCGCCGGCATGCCGACCTCTTCAAGGGCAAAGACAATGCGTTCGCGTCGTTCGGCGCGGCCCAACGGCCTTTCCTCCAGATGCAGCGGTTCGGCCACCAGCCTTTCGACCGTCTGGCGCGGATTGAACGAGCCATAGGGGTCCTGAAAGACCACCTGCATCTCGCGCCGCGCCAGCGCCATCTGTGCGTCATGGTCGTTGAGGCTGGACGTCTGCATCCCGTCAAAGCTGATCGCGCCGCCGGTCGGCTTGTCGAGCGCCAGCACGATGCGCGCTAGGGTGGACTTGCCGCAGCCGGACTGGCCGACCAGCCCCACCGAGCGGCCGGGTGGCACGGAGAAGGACACATCGTCCACCGCGCGGAACGGGTCGCCGCGCGCCAAAAGACCATTGCGCGGGCCGGGGTAATCCTTGACGAGGTTCTGAACATCGAGAAGAGCGGTGTCCTTCGGCGATCTTGCGCGGCTTTGCCATTGCGGCACATGGGCCGACGCCTCGGCCAGTTGCTGCGTATAGGGATGGTTTTGATGGCGCAGCACGTCAACGGCGTGGCCCGCCTCCTGCACCACGCCATGGCGCAGGATCGTGATGTCGTCGGCCATATCGGCGACGACGCCCAGATCATGGCTGATCAGGATCAGGCCCATCCCGTCCTCGGAGACCAATTCCTTGAGCAAATCGAGGATTTGCGCCTGCAGCACGACATCGAGCGCGGTGGTCGGTTCGTCGGCTATCAAGAGCTTGGGTCGCAGTGCACAGGCGATCGCGATCACAACCCTTTGCCGCTGGCCGCCCGACAATTCGTGCGGGTAGCGGTCGAGCGGAAAGCGCGTGTGGGGCAGGCCGACACGTTCGAGCATGTGCGCGGCGCGCTCTTCGGCGTCCGGCCGGTTGGCCCCTGTGTGCCAGCGGATGCCTTCGGCCACCTGCTCGCCGATTGTCTTGACCGGGTTGAGCGCGGTCATCGGCTCCTGGAACACCATGCCGATATCGTCGCCGCGCAGCGCGCACATGCGCTCTTCGGTTGCCGCCAAAAGGTCCTCATCGCCAAAGCGCAGCGTGCCGGAGGCTTCGGCGCCATGCGGCAGAAGCCGCATGGTCGTCAGCGCCGTCATCGACTTGCCGGAGCCGCTCTCGCCGACCAGCGCGTGCACCTTGCCGGCCTCGACCACCATATCGACCCCTTTGAGGATCGGCGCGCCGCCGATCGTCAGATCGAGCGTGTCGATGGCCAGGATGGGCGCGGTCATCGTTGCCGCCGCAATTTGGGATCGAGCACGTCGCGCAGGCCGTCGCCAAGAAGGTTCAGCCCGAGCACGGTGACGATGATCGCGGCGCCCGGTGCGATGGCCATTTGCGGGGCGATGGCCATCATGGTCTGTGCCTCGGCCAGCATGCGACCCCAGCTTGTCGCGGGTGGTTGGGCGCCGAGCCCGACATAGGAAAGACCCGCTTCGGCGAGGATGCCAAGCGAGAACTGGATCGTGCCCTGAACCAGAAGCAGATTGGCGATGTTGGGCAAGATGTGTTCGGCGGTGATGCGCGCCGGGCCTTTGCCGGATGCGCGGGCGGCGAGGATGAACTCGCGTGGCCAAAGTGACAGCGCGGCGCCGCGCGCCACGCGGGCGAAGACCGGGATGTTGAAAATGCCGATCGCGATGATCGCGTTGACGGCACCGGGTCCGAAGATAGCGGTGATCATCACAGCGGACAGGAGCGCGGGGAAGGCGAAGATGATGTCGGAGGTGCGCATGAACACTTCATCGATCCAGCCGCGTTTCGCCGCCGCCCAGCACCCCAACGGTACGCCGATGACCATGCCGATGCCCACCGCGATGAGCGCGACGGCGATCGAGTTGCGGCTGCCCTCCATGATCATCGAGACAATGTCACGGCCGAAATGGTCGGTACCGAACCAGTGCGCGCCGCTCGGCCCCTGCAGCCGCTCCGGGATCGCCAGTCTGGAGACGTCATAGGGCGTCCAGACGAGCGAGATCGTGGCCACGGCGACAATGAGAAGGGTGATGATCGCGCCGGCCTGAAACGAGCGGTTGGCGCGGGCCTTTTTGAGGAACAGGCGCCAGTCCTCATGTTCGGCGGCGACGAGATGATCGTTCATGTCCAATCCGGTCCCTACCGCCGCCTCAGGCGCGGGTCGGCCCAGGCATAGGCGAGATCGACCAGGAAGTTCACGATCACCACGGTCGCGACCAGGAGGACCACCACACCCTCGACGACGATCAGGTCGCGCTGGTTGATCGCCTGGAAGACGAGTTGACCAAGGCCGGGCAGGAAGAAGACGTTCTCGATGATGATCGTGCCGGCCAGCAGGAACGCAAATTGCAGGCCGAGGATCGTCAGCACCGGGATCATGGCGTTGCGCAGCGCATGCCGCCAGAGCACACGGTTGGCCGGCAGGCCCTTGGCGCGCGCGGTGCGGATATAGTCCTCGGCGAGCGTTTCGAGCAGCGCCGAGCGGGCGACGCGGGCGAGGATCGCCGCCTGGGGCAGGGCGAGGGCAATCGCCGGCAGAATCAGCGCCCTGAGGCCCGGCCAAACGCCGTCGTCCCAGCCCGGAAAGCCGCCGGCGGGCACCCATTGCAGCGTGACGGCGAAGACGTAGACCAAGAGCAGCGCGAACCAGAAATTGGGGATGGCGATGCCCAGTTGCGTGCCGGCCATGGCGGCGGTGTCGGCGCGGGTGCCGCGGCGGGCGGCGGTGAAGATGCCGACCGGAATGGCGATCGCCGTCGACAGGCCGAGCGCCAGCAGCGCCAACGGCAGCGAGACGATGACGCGGTCGGCGATCAATTCGGTCACCGGCACCGAATAGGTCAGGCTTTCACCGAAATCGCCGCGCGCCATGCCGGCGAGCCACGCAAAATAACGAGTCAAAACCGGCTGATTGAGGCCCATCTGTTCACGCAGGGCGGCAACCGCATCGTCCGTTGCGTTCAATCCCAGCATCAGACGCGCCGGGTCGCCGGGCACGATCTCGAGAACGAAGAACACGACCGCGCTGGCAACAAGCAGCGTGACGAGAACGATCAGCAGGCGGTGCGCGGTGTAGGCGAGCATGCGCCACGCTTAGCGCGGATGGGGCGAGCGGGGAAGCGGGGCTGCGTTCCCCGCCCGCGAGGCTCGCTGCCGATTCCACCATCCAGAGGAGCGCATGATCTCTGACCTTTCGTCATTCCGGACAGGCGGAGCCTGATCCGGAATCCAGTCGTGTGATCTTCACCGCCTCGGCTCTGGGTTCCGTGTTCGGCTGCGCCGCCCGGGATGACGATATACGCGACCGCCATCGCGCTTCGACGCCGAAGCCGACTTGTATAAAAAAAGGAACAACGGGCGGTTTGGAGAGCCGCGATCCGAAGTTTTTCTATGTGCGGCCGCCAAACCGCCCGTCCGGTGGGCTTGCGGTGATCGTCATGTGCGGCGCCGGCGCGAGGCTCGCGCCCTGCCGAGACCTTGGGATGGGTTCCGTCCGCCGCAGACCCGCAACGCGCTGAACCGATCCTCGGGCCCCATCCGATCCTGACCGCCGGCCGGGTCTGGCCGGCGGCAGGCGCGGACGGACACCGCACATCTTCATTCCGCACCGACGTGGGGATTCATCATCCAGCCATGCGACCGCTCGCACGGCCCGCCGATCCACCGCCGCGCCCGCCGAAGGTGGTGGCCATCCGACGTTCCGATGGGCGCGGTGAGGGAAGTATGGAGGAGGGCGGAGGTGGTTGGATAAGTTTGTGGCCCGAATGGCGGCTTTGAGCCCGTTGCGGACGTTCACTTGAACCCGGTTCCGCAAGGTGACATTCCAATCTGCGAACCTGCTAGGCTGTACGGTATCAAGAGGAGCTGATCTGCGGTGTATTCAGATCTGGATGAATTCAATCGGAAACCGGAGCCGTTTTCCCGCCACACAACCGACCTGCTCTGGACCGATCCCTGGATCGCACAGCAAATGCTGAAAATGCACCTGGACGACAGCACAGACCTGGCCTCGCGCAAGAGCCAGACTATTGACGGCACCGTGGCATGGATTGACCGTAAGATCGGCCTGTCAGGGCGGAACGTCTGCGATCTGGGCTGCGGACCGGGTCTTTATGCAAAGCGCATGGCGATGAGAGGCGCAAACGTGACTGGCGTGGATTTCTCGGCGGGTTCCCTCGACTATGCCAGGTCCCAAGCTGTCGCCGATAATCTGAATATCGAATACCGAAAAGCGGACTATCTGATCGACGATCTACCCGGCGGGCAGGATGTCGTCAGCCTGATCTGGTGCGATTTCTGCACGCTTTCGCCTGAAAAGCGACGCGCCCTTCTGGAGCGGATCAAGGTTATGCTGAATCCCGGCGGGGTGTTTGTTTTCGATGTGTCAACCACGCCGCAATTCGAAGAACGCAGCGAGGTCATGACCTACGGTCGCCGTCCTATGGGAGACTTCTGGTCGCCCGAGGACCATTTCGGTTTTCAGACCACCTTTCTCTATGATCAGGATAAGATCGCCCTGGACCGTTATCTGATCGTCGCGCCGGGCCGTCGGTTCGAGATTTTCAACTGGATGCAGTACTTCGATCCCGAGACGATTTCGCGCGAGGTGCGTGACGCCGGGTTTGCCGTCGAGGCACTGCTTGATGTCAGGACAGGAGAAGCCTGGACGCCCGAAGCAGGAGAGCTTGCCGTCGTTTCACGAGCGTGAACTCTTTTTTCTGTAACGGTTTGGAACGCAAGTCCGCTTCGTCCGCAGAGCGGCCGTTCAGCCAACGGGGTCAGGCGTGGGTTGACGCCCCCCAATCACTCCGTCCAGCGCACGCCCGTCACATCGTTGGCCTGGACCGGCGAATTCTCCCACATGCCTTCGAGTTTGGCGTCCCAGATGCCGTTCTTGGCGAGCTGGAAGAGAAAGCCGTTGACCGCGTCCTCGGCCAAAATCTGCTGGGCCTGGCGAAAGAGTTCATAGCGCGCGTCCTCGCCGGCGGTCACCGACAGTTCCTCGATCACGGCGTCGAAATCGGCATTGTCATACTGGAAATAATAGTCCTCGCGCGCATAGATGCCGATATCGTTGGGTTCGGTGTGCGAGACGATGGTCAGGTCGTAATCCTTGTTGGTGAAGACCTGTTCGAGCCATTGCGCCCATTCGACGGGCTGGATTTCCAGATCGATGCCCACTTCGCGCAGTTGCGCGGCGATCACCTCGCCGCCGCGGCGCGCATAGGAGGGCGGCGGCAGCTTCAGCGTGCCGGTGATGCCCTCGCCATGGCCGGCTTCGGCGAGCAGTTCGCGGGCGCGGTCGGGGTCATAGGGATAGGTTTCGGACAGTTCGACATAGGCCGGGTGGTGCGGCGCAAAATGCGAGCCGATCGGGGTGCCCAGGCCGAACATGGCGCCGTCGATGATCGCCTGCCGGTCGATCGCGTGGGCGATCGCCTGACGCACGCGAATATCGTCGAAGGGCGGCTTTTGGTTGTTGGTCGACAGGATCGTCTCGCCCTCGGTCGAGCCGATGGCGACGGTGAAGCGCGGATCGGCCTCAAAGACCGGGATCGATTCGGGCGCGGGCAGGTTGGGGAAGGCCTGCACGTCGCCGGCCAGAAGCGCGGCGGTGGCAGCGGCCGGGTCGGGAATGAAGCGGAAAGTCACCTCGGCCAGCGCGGGCGCATCGCCCCAATAGGCATCGTTGCGCTGAAGCGTGACGGCGGCGCCCTTTTGCCATTCAACGAATGTGAACGGGCCGGTGCCGACCGGGTTTTCCTTGTTGGTCTCGGCGCTTTCGGGCGCGACGATCACCGCATCGCCCCAGCCCATATTGTAAAGGAAATCGCCGGCGGGACGCGACAATGTCACTTCGATGGTCAACTCGTCCATCTGGGCGACGCTCTCGATGGCGTCGAATAGCGCCTTTTGCGCGTTGGTCGACTCTTCGGCGCGGGCGCGGTCGAGCGAGAAGACCACATCGCCTGCGTCCAGCGTCGTGCCGTCATGGAAGGTGACGCCCTGCCGCAGTTCGAACGTATAGGTCAGCCCGTCATCGGAGATGATCCAGTTTTCCGCAAGGCCCGGCTGCACCGCGCCGTCCCGCCCGATGCGCGTCAGCCCCTCGAAGAGATTGGCATAGACCACCTCGTCAATGGCTGCTGCCGCGCCGGCGGTCGGATCGAGATGCGGCGGCTCGAGCACCATGCCGACCGTGAGGTCGGTGCGTTCGGCCTGGGCCGAAACGGTCATGGCGAAGGCGGCCGTGGCGGCCAGGGCGAAACGTACGATCATGGCGGAAAGCCTCCCGTGAAATTCGTCGTCAGTTAAGCAGGTTCGGCACCGCCTGTCAGCAAACCATGGATTGCGGTGGCCATCACATGGGCGCTTTGCACCATATCATCGATGCCGATCCACTCGTCAGGCTGGTGGGCCAGATCCAGAATGCCGGGGCCGTAGGCGATGCAATCGTGCAGATGGCCGATGCGGGCAATGTGCTTCTGGTCGTAGGTGCCCGGCGAGATGACATAGGCGGGTGCGCGGCCGAACTCGGCCTCGATGGCCGCTGCGACGGCGGTGACGACCGGCGCGTCGCGGTCGGTCATGGTCGGCAGAACTTCCATGACATCGCGGATGGCATAGCCAAAGCCGGGGCGGTCGCGCTTGAGCCGGTCAAGAATGGCGACGATTTCGGCCTTCACGTCGTCGAGCTTTTCTTCCAGCAGGAAGCGCCGGTCGATCGTCATGGCGCAGCGGTCAGGCACGTTGGGCGAGGGCAGGCCGGTATACTCGTCGGTCTGCCCGCCATGGATGGCGTTGATGTTGAGGGTCGAGGCGCGTGCGCCCTCGGGAACGACCGGCATATCTGTGCGCCGGGCGGCCAGCGCGGGAAAAAGATCGCGCTCGAAGGCGGCCAGCACGGCGCCCATGTGGCGCACGGCGCAATCGCCCAGGAACGGCATGGAGCCATGGGCGATGCGGCCATGCGTTTCGATTTCGGCCCACCAGACCCCGCGATGACCCAGGCAGATGCGGTCCTTGTTGAGCGGCTCGGGGATGACGACGTGATCGACGCGGGGGCGTGAGAACAGGCCCTTTTTCGCCAGATGGCCGACGCCGGCATAGCCGCCCGATTCCTCGTCCACAGTGCCCGAGATCTCGATCGCGCCGGGATAGTCGGGAAAGGCCTCGATGAAAGCGTCGGCGGCGATGATGGAGGTGGCGAGCCCGCCTTTCATGTCACAGGTGCCGCGCCCAAAGACCTTGCCGTCCCTGATCACGCCCTCGAACGGATCGACCGTCCAGCCATGGCCGGCCTCGACCACGTCGATATGGGAGTTGAAATGGACGGTCTTGCCGGGCGCGCGCCCTTCGCGTCGGGCGATCACGTTGACGCGCGGAAACCGGTCGGTATGGCCCGGCTCGCCTTCGGCGATGATCAGTTTGGTCTCGTAGCCGGATCGTTGCAGCCGCTTTGCGATGAACTCGGCGCAGGGCCCGTAGGCGTCGCCTGGCGGGTTGACGGTCGGAAAGCGGACGAGCGCCTGCGTCAGCGCGACGACCTCGTCGCGCCGGTCGTCAACGGCCTTGCGCAGATGCCCGGACATGGTCGGCATAGTGCGCGCGCGCGCCTGTTTTGCAAGCGATTTTCGGGGCTTGACGGTCATGTGGGGCGAGGCCGTCTGTGCGCTGGGGCACGGACCGTCGTTAAGACTAACGCCAAACGAAGTCCGGCGAGTTTTGACGACCGCCGGACTTGGCGGTACGCTGCGGGTCGGTTTTCAGAGTATTGCGTCATTCGGGGGCGAGGCCGATGAGACATTTTCTTTTGATTTTTGCGCTGGCGGTCGCCATCGCGTTTCCGACAACGGGCGATGCGGTTGCCGCACGGCTGGTCGCCGATGTCGATATTTCCAGCCAGACCATGACGGTGCGCAAGGATGGCCGTGTGCTTTACCGGTGGCCCGTGTCCACGGCCCGTCCGGGCAAGGTGACGCCGATCGGCACGTTCCGCCCGCAGCGCATGCACCGCAAATGGCGGTCGACCATATACGGCTCCAACATGCCGTATTCGATCTTCTTCCGGGGGCCCTATGCGATCCATGGCACCGGGGCGGTGTCGCGGCTTGGTCGTCCTGCGTCGGCCGGTTGCGTGCGGCTGCATACAGCCAATGCCAAGCGGCTTTATGACCTGACGCGCCAGGTCGGTCCGAGCAATATGCGGGTGCGCATCCGCCACTGATCGGGCCTGGTCCCGGATGACGGCGCTCGCGGGCGCCGTCGTCAGTCCTGCGCGCGCGGATCGACCAGCGTTTTGGGGTCCCAGCGACGGTGCATCCACATCCACTGGTCGGGATATTCGCGCACCCATCGCTCCACCACATCGTTGAGCATCTGGGTGGACGCGTCTACATCGATCCGCCCTTCGCCATCACGGGGCAGGGCGATCGCCTCTTCAAGTTCCAGCCGGAAGCGGTTGCCCGGCAGACGCACGCAGCGCGCGGGATGAACGTCGCAGCCGAACTGGCGCACCAGCTTGGGCAGCAGCGGATTGGTGCGCACGGGCCGCCCGAAGAAGGTGCCGAGCCGGCCGCGATGGAACTTCTGATCGACGAGAACGCCCACCGATTTGCCGTCTGAAAGCGCGCGGGCAAGACCGGCGGCGGCTCCGGTTTTTGACGGCACGAGCTGGCCCATGGTGGTCGTGCGCGCGGCTAGCACCCGTTTTGCCACATAGGGATTGTTGGGCGGGCGGAACAGCGCCGTGACCTCCAGATCGAAGGTCGCCGCACAGATCGGCAAAAGCTCGAAATTGCCCGTGTGGCCGGTGAAGAAGATCACCGGCTTTCCTGCCGCATGAATGCGCAGAAAAATGTCCTTTCCCCGCACTTCGATACGGCTGTCCGCGTCGGTTTCGGGGTCGAAATCGAACAATTTGTCAAGCACGACATATTCGGCCACCTGACGGCCCATATTGCCCCACATGCGCCGGGCAATGGCGCGATGCTCTTCATTGGAAAGCTCCGGCATCGCCCTGGCGAGATTGTTGAGCACCACTTTCTGGCGCGGCAGGAGCGGACCGAGGCGGGCGGCGAGGGCCGCCAACGTGTTGATCGCGGCATCGGCCGGCAGCAGGTTCAGGGCTGCGAGAACGGCGAAGGTCAAATGCGCTTCGATCCAGTAGCGCGCACGTTTGACCTTCTGGGTCAGCTTGAGCAGTCGGGTCTGAGCGGGCGTCATGGCCGTCGCTCAGCCATCCATGAGCAGCACGATCTTGCCGAAAACGTCGCGCGTTTCCATGCGTGCCAGCGCCGCATCGATGCCGTCGAAGCCGACCTCGGTGTCGATGACGGGCGCGGCGAGCCCGCGCGCCATCTTTTCCATTGCGTCAGCCATGTTGGTCATTGTGCAGCCGAACGAGCCGATCAGCCGCAATTGCTGCTGGAACAGCATCATCAGGTTGGTCGATGCCGAAACGCCCGAGGTCGAACCGCAGGTGACGAGCCGGCCGCCGCGCTTGAGCGACAGCATCGAGCCGGCCCAGGTGTCGGCGCCGACATGCTCGAAGACGACATCGACGCCGCGCTTTTTGGTCAGTTTGCGGACCGCGCCCTCGAAGCGGTCCTCGCGATAATTGATCACATGGTCGGCGCCGAGCGCCCTGGCCGGTTCGATCTTGGCGTCGGAACCGACGGTGGTGATGACTGTGCAGCCATGGCTTTTGGCGAGCTGGATGGCGGCCGAACCGATGCCCGAGCCGCCGGCATGGACGAGGATCGTTTCGCCCGGTTCAAGCTTTGCGTTGTCGAACAGCATGTGTTCGACCGTGCCGAAGGTGATCGGCGCGAGCGCCGCGCCCACCGCATCGACGCCGGGCGGGGCGGGCACGCAATTGCGCGCCGGCATGGTGACGATCTCGGCGGCGAAACCGTCCAGGTGAAAGCCATGCACGCCGCCGACATTCTCGCACAGATTGTCGCGGCCCTGCCGGCACGCGCGGCACAGGCCACAGGTCCGCGCGCCGAAGATGGAGACGAGCTGGCCGGGCAGAAGGTCGGTCACGCCGGCGCCGACCGCATCGACCACCGCGCTCGCCTCGGCGCCGATGGTCAGCGGCAGTTTGCGCTTGGCAAACGCCATGCCGCGCCAGCCCCACACATCGATATGGTTCAGCGCGACGGCCTGAACGCGCAAGCGCACCTCGCCCTGTCCGGGCGGCGGCGGCGGATCGATGGTGACGCGTTCGAGTTTCCGGTCTTCAACGAGCTGAAGCGCGCGCATGGGGTGTCCTTGCCGGTATTGTTCGCAATCGCTCCGATTAAGCGGGTTCGGCGGCGATGACAAGGCAGGTGTTCTGGCCGCCGAAACCGAACGAATTGGACAGAACGCGTGTGACTTGCAGGTCGCGTTTTTCGTTCGGCACGCAGTCGAGCAAGAGCGCCGGGTCGGGATTTGCATGGTTGATCGTCGGCGGCAGCGTGCCGGTGCGAATCGTCAGGAGCGAGAACACGGCCTCAATGGCGCCGGCGGCGGTCAGCGTGTGGCCGATCATCGACTTGTTGGACGAGATCGGCACACCGCCCAACCCCTCGCCGAAGACCTCGGTCAGCGACAGGCATTCCATCTTGTCGTTTTCCGGTGTCGAGGTGCCGTGCGCGTTGATGTAGCCGATATCGGCAGGCGCGACGCCCGCATCGGCGAGCGCGGCGTTGACCGCGGCGATGGCCGGCGAACCGTCCGGTTTTGAACGGGTGCGATGGAAATCGTCGGCCTTCTCGCCGCAGCCTTCCAGGATACCGAGGATCGTTGCGCCGCGCGCGCGGGCGCTTTCCAGCGTCTCCATAAGGAAGGCGCCGGCGCCCTCGGACATGACGAAACCGTCTCGGTCCTTCGAGAAGGGCTTGGAGGCCTGCTCGGGCACCTCGTTCTGGGTCGAAAGCGCGGACAGGAGCGAAAAGCGGATCAGCGCCTCGGCGGTGACCGAACCGTCCGTGCCGACGCTGAGGACCCGGTCGGCCTCGCCGCGCCGGATCGCCTCGGCGCCAAGCTGGATCGCCGTCGCACCGGACGCGCAAGCGGTCGACAGCGTGATGGGCAGGCCGCGCGCGCCTGTCTTTTCCTTCAACCGCAATGCGGTCGAACCGAAATAGACATTGCCGGAGTTCTGCGGATGGGTCTTGGCGCGCGCGGCGGCAAGCACGCGGTCATAGCCCGCCTCGCTTTCGCCGAGCGCAGCGCCCTCGGCATCGAGCGCCAGCCGCTGGTGCCATTCCAGTTCGACCGGCGGTGCCGCGACGAACAAGGGACCGCCGAAATCGCCCGAAAAGCCGGCTTCCTCAAGCGCTTCCAGCGCGGCAGCCTCGGCCAGCGCGTAGGTGAGGGCGGTGGACCCGTCCTCCGGCGCGGTCATGAAATCGACCGTGCCGGCGATGGTCGTGCGCAGATGGTCGGTCGGAAAGCGGGCGATGCGGTGGATGCCCGAGCGGCCTGAGGTCAGCGCTGCCCAATTTTCGGTCTTGCCGCGCCCCAGCGGCGAGACGATGCCGGCGCCGGTGATGGCGATCAGCGGCCGGCCGGCCTTGTCGGTGACGGCACTCATTGCGTCGGCTCCGGTGTGGCGACGCGGACCATGGCTTCGGCCGTCTGATGGCCGAGCGCGATCACGCCGATTGCGCCGGGCGCGTCGTTGGCCGGCGCTTCGGCACTTTCGAGCGGTGCCACCGGCTGGCCCTTGGCAATTGAGAGGGCCGCAACGGCGATGGCGAGCGGGAATTGCGCCTCGCGCAGATGGCCGGTCTTGTTGGCAATGGCGCGCACGGATTTTTCGGGCCAGCGCGCGGCGGCGCTCTTTTCGACCGCGCTGCGGGCGAGGGCGCCGGAATTGGCCGAGACGATCATGTCGGCTTCATCGATGCCTGCTTCAACGGCGAGGCTTTCGAGCCGCGCCTGCGTGCCGTCGGCCTCGCCCGCATCGACGGCGACCGGTCCGATCGCGGCATGGATCGTCGCGCCGCGCGCTTTCGCGTGGCCGGCCTCCTCAATGACCAGAAAGACGCCGCCGGAGCCGGCGACGAGGCCACCGCCCTCGCCGGACGCGCGCTCGGCGACCGGCCTGAACGGACCGCGCGCCAGGTGTCCGTTCATTTCATAGCCGAGCAGCATGTCGGGATGTTCGGCGTTGAAGGCGGCGCCGACCAGCACATGGGTCGACTGGCCGGCGCGGATGCGGGCGACGGCCGTCTGCACCGCCGACATGCCGGCGCCTTCCTCGCCCATGAAGGTGCGCGAGGAACCGGTGACCTTGTGGACGATGGAGATGTTGCCCGCCAGAAGGTTCGACAGTTGCGCAAGAAACAGGGTCGGGCGCAGTTCGGTGGTCAGCTTCTCGTTGATCAGAACGCCGGTGTCGCTGCGGCCCGCCGCAGCTTCGCCGAGGATCATCGTGTCGACCGACACGTCGCGCTCGCCGCCGGCCGCGGCAACGATCATGTCCATCGTGCCGGTCAGCGTTTCGTCGCCCTTGATGCCGGCATCGTCGAGCGCAAGACCCGCCGCATAGGTGCCAAGGCGCTGCCAGGCCTCCATCTGGCGCTGGTCGCCGCGCTTGGGGATCTGTTCGGACCAGTCGATTTCCGGGGCCGGATGGACGGGGTAGGGCGCAAAGCGGTCGGTATCGACGACCGCGGCCGACCCGTCGGTCAGCGCGCGCCAACTGGCCTCGATACCAACGCCCATCGCGGTAACGATGCCGATGCCGGTTATGACGGCGGAATGGGCCACAGTGTCCGGTTGCCTCCGGGGCGGGAGATGTCAGGCGGCCTTGGCGGCGACAAGCCCGTCGATCTTGCCGCACAGATTGCTGATGACGAAATATTCCTCGGTCGGGACCTTGCCGTCATTGACATCCTGGGTCCACTGCTCGAGCGGAATCTTGATGCCAAACTCCTTGTCGATCGCAAAGACGATGTCGAGGAAATCCAGGCTGTCGATGCCCAGATCGTCGATCGTGTGGCTTTCGGGCGTGATGGTTTCGCGGTCGATCTCGCTCGTCTCGGCGATGATGTCGGCGACTTTGTCAAACGTGGTGGCCACTTGGGTGTCCTTTGTTCTTGCGCACTGCGGCGCGCGGTCGTTTCGTCCGGCCTTTGTTCGAGCGCGTGTCTATCCGGTTTGGGCGCGAAGGAAAAGGCCGTTTTGGTCAGCCGGGCGCGGCGGCGGTCAATCGCAGATCGGCAAGATCTGTCATCGGCAGCAGGGCGCCATGATGACCGATGACGCGGCCCGCGACCCGGTGGGCATGGCGCGTTGCGGCGGCCGGGTTCCGGCCGGCGAGGCGGGCGGCCAGCCAGCCGCCATTGAAGCTGTCTCCGGCGCCGGTCGTGTCGACGGGAACGATGCCGGGTTCCGGCGCGATCGTCTCAGTCACAGTGTCATGCTCGACATGCGCGGGCGCGCTGCCGCATTTGACGATGATCGTCGCCGGCCCCAGCGCCGCAATGCGCCTGGCGGTGGCTTCCGGCGCGGCATCGCCGAACAACATGGCCTCGTCGTCGAAGGTCGGCAGCACGATGGTGCTGGTCCGGTAGCCCTTTTCCATGGCGGCCTGTGCTTCACCCTGGTCGGGCCAGAGGCGCGGCCGGTAATTGGGGTCGAACGCGATATCGGCGCCGGCGCCGCGCGCAGCCTTCAGCGCCTCGATCAGGCGTTGGCGGCTGCCCGCGTCGAGAATCGCCAGCGTGATGCCCGAAAAATAGACCAGATCGGCGCCGGCAAGGCTTTGCGCGAGCACTTTGCCGTCATCGGCCAGATGGCGGGCGGCGGCTTGGCTACGCCAATAGGTGAAGGACCGTTCGCCCGCATCATCCAGTGCAATCGCATAGAGCCCCGGCGCCTTGCCGGCGATGGTCGGGCTTTGGGCGATGCCGATGCGGTTGGCCGAAAGGAAGGCGATCTGTTCGGCCGAGAAGGGATCGTCGCCAAAGGCCGTGACATAGTCGGCGGCCGCATCATCGGGCAAGAGCGCGCGCAGATACCACAGCGTGTTCAGCGTGTCGCCGGCAAAGCCCTGGGTCCAGCGGGCGCCGGAACGGCCTGACAGTTCGATCATGCATTCGCCGATGGAGACCACGCGCATGGCCGGCTGATAACGGCGCTCGCGGCCTTCGTCCATACATTCGTTGCATTGCAGGGTCACGCCGGCGCATTATGAACGGGCATTGATCACGGGATGGAGACGCGCCATGGCACAGAGCAAGAAGCTGACACTGGATGATTGGCGTGCTCTGGCCGAACGGGAGCTGAAGGGAAAAGACCCCGCCGACCTTGTCTGGCAGACGCCCGAGGACATTGCCGTCAAGCCGCTCTACACCGAGGCGGACCTGGCAGGCGCCGACCATCTGGGCGACCTGCCGGGCATGGCGCCTTTCACGCGCGGGCCGCGCGCGACCATGTATGCCGGCCGGCCATGGACGATCCGGCAATATGCGGGCTTTTCGACGGCCGAGGATTCCAACGCCTTCTACCGAAAAGCATTGGCCGCCGGTCAGAAGGGCCTTTCGGTCGCCTTCGATCTGGCCACCCACCGCGGCTATGATTCCGACCATGACCGCGTTGTCGGCGATGTCGGCAAGGCCGGCGTTGCCATCGATTCGGTCGAGGACATGAAGATCCTGTTCGACGGCATCCCGCTCGAGGAGATGAGCGTGTCGATGACGATGAACGGCGCCGTCATCCCGGTGCTGGCGATGTTCATCGTCGCCGGTGAGGAGCAGGGCGTTGACCGGGCCAAACTGTCGGGCACCATCCAGAACGACATTTTGAAGGAGTTCATGGTCCGCAACACCTACATCTATCCGCCCGAAGCCTCGATGCGGATCGTTGCCGACATCATCGAATATACGGCGAACGAGATGCCGAAATACAATTCCATCTCGATTTCCGGCTACCACATGCAGGAGGCCGGCGCGACGTTGGTGCAGGAACTGGCCTTCACTCTGGCTGACGGGCGCGAATATGTGCGCGCCGCGCTGAAAAAGGGCATGGATGTCGATGCTTTCGCCGGCCGGCTGTCCTTCTTCTTCTGCATCGGCATGAACTTCTTCATGGAGGCGGCCAAGCTGCGCGCCGCGCGCCTGCTCTGGGCGCGCATCATGGAGGAGTTCGAACCCAAAAAGCCGCAATCGTCGATGCTGCGCACCCATTGCCAGACATCGGGCGTGTCGCTGCAGGAGCAGGACCCCTACAACAACATCGTGCGCACCGCCTATGAGGCGATGGCCGCAGCGCTGGGCGGCACGCAATCGCTGCACACGAACTCCTTCGACGAAGCCATTGCATTGCCAACGGAATTTTCCGCCCGCATCGCGCGCAACACGCAGCTCATCCTGCAGAACGAGACCGGCGTCACCAAGACCGTCGATCCGCTGGCCGGCTCCTACTATGTCGAGAGCCTGACCAAGGAGATGGCCGACAAGGCCTGGGCGCTGATCGAGGAAGTGGAGGCGCTGGGCGGCATGACAAAGGCCGTGCAGGACGGGTTGCCCAAGCGGCTGATCGAGGAAGCTGCGGCCCGGCGGCAGGCGGCCGTCGACCGGGGCGAGGAGGTCATTGTCGGCGTCAACAAGTTCCGGCTCGAAAAGGAAGACGAGATCGACATTCTCGACATCGACAACACGGCGGTCCGCGCCAGTCAGGTGGCGCGGCTGAAACGCATCAAGGCGAGCCGCGACGAAGCGGCGTGCGAGGCCGCGCTTTCGGCGATGACCGAGGCCTCAAAGTCGGGCGGGGGCAACCTCTTGGAACTGGCCGTGGAGGCCGCGCGCCAGCGCGCCACGGTCGGCGAGATTTCCCGGGCGATGGAAACCGCGTTCGGCCGGCATGTCGCCGACGTGATCACCATCAAGGGCGTTTATGGCGACGCCTATGCGGGCGACGAACGGTTCGCCGGCGTGCGGACCCGCATCGAGGCGCGCAAGGACCGGGCCGGCAAGGCGCCGTCGATCTTCATCGCCAAGATGGGGCAGGACGGGCACGACCGGGGCGCCAAGGTGATCGCCACCGCCTTTGGCGACATGGGGTTTGACGTGCATGTCGGCCCGCTGTTCCAGACGCCGGACGAAGCGGCGCAGATGGCGGTCGATCATGATGTGGAGATCGTCGGCATGAGTTCGCACGCCGCCGGTCACAAGACGCTGGCGCCGATCCTGGTCAAGGAACTGGCGGCGCGCGATGCCGCCGACAAGGCGGTGATCGTCGGCGGGGTGATCCCGGCGCAGGACTATGATTTCCTCAAACAGGCGGGCGTCGCCGCGATCTTCGGGCCGGGCACCGATGTGCTCAAGGCCGCCGAGAACCTTCTTGACCTGCTCGACGAGCGCGAACGGCGCCGCAATTATCCGACGGAAGCCGCCGAGTAGAGGCGAAAGGGGTTTGGGCGACCACGCGTTTCAATCGTGTCTGCTGGTCCCGTAGGCGGCCAGGAAGATCCTCACCGTTTCGGCGGCATGGGCCTCGATCTGCGCGGGTGTGGGCAGGCCCGCATCGCCCAGAAGCATCGCGCTGTTGGTCGGCGCGCCCATGAGCATCCAGTTGAACAGGGTGGCCGCATCGGCCGGATCGGAGACGTCCAGTTGTCCGCGCGCTGTATAGTGCGCGAAGGCCCGGGCCAGCTTGTCGATGGACTTGCGCGGCCCGTTTTCAAACAGTGAGCGGCCCAGTGCCGGAAAACGGTCGACCTCGCCGATCACCATGCGCCGCAGCCGCATCAGGGCGGGCGTCATGACGATGGTCAACTGGTCGATGGCGGTCCGGTTGAGATAGTCCTCGACCGGACGGTCGTCCAACGCCTCCTCGACATCCTCGCGCAGGTCGCGCGCCGCGCCGCCGGTCATCGCCTCCACCACATGGATGAACAGCGCTTCCTTGGACGCAAAATGGGCATAAACGGTCTGCTTGGAGACGCCGGCCCTGTCGGCGATCGTGTCCATGCTCGCACCGAGAAACCCGGTCTCAAGGAACACATCACCCGCAGCGGTGACGATCTTTTGCCGGCTGCGCCGCCGGCGGGTGGCCGCGCCGCTGGTCATGTCCGGACGTGGGGTTTGCACAGCAAGATCATGGCGGCAGGTTATCAGCTCGGCTTGACAAATCAAACTGGACCGTCCAGTCTAATTAAGAGCTCGATGGAGACGATCTTGGCCGATGTGACCGATCTGACATGCCGATGCGGACAGGTGGGTGTCCACCTTCAGGGCGCCCCGATCCTCAGCGTCGAATGCCTGTGTTCGGATTGCCAATCCGCCGGGCAGGCTTTTGTCGCGAAGTCCGGCGGTGGCCCGGTGCTTCTGGAAACCGGTGCCACGCCGTTCGTGCTCTACAGGAAGGACCGCGTCTCATTCACCAGGGGTGCCGAAAGCCTTTGTGAGCATCGCCTGAGCGAGACCAGCAAGACCCGGCGCGTGATCGCGTCCTGCTGCAACACGCCGGTGTTCCTCGAGCTTGGTGGCAGCCACTGGCTGAGCCTTTACGCAACGCTGTGGCCCGACGGCACCAAGCCGCCGCTGCAACTGCGAACGATGACGAAAGACGCGCCGGCCGATGCGGTTCTGTCCGGCGATGTGCCCAATCCCGGAACGCACACGCCGGGCTTTTACGCAAAGCTTCTTGGCGCCTGGATGGCGATGGGGTTCCGCAATCCAAAGGTTGAAGGCTTGAAGGAGAGGCTCGATGTCTGGTGACGACAAGATCGAGGTCGAAAACATCAACACGCCCGGCCGCACCGAACGGGTGGACCGGGCGAAGTATCAGGCGATGCGCGAAGCGCTGCTCGCCGTCCTTCCCGACGTGGCGCCGGGTCTGACGGTTGCCGAAGCCAAAGCAAAGCTGGTGCCGCTGCTGCCCGCCGACCGGTTTCCGGGCGGCGCGAAGGCGGGCTGGTGGCTCAAGGCGGTGCAGCTCGATCTCGAAGCCAAGGGCATGATCGCGCGCGCCAACACCAAGCCGCTACGGCTCTACCGAAGCGGATAGGGTGTCTGCCGGGCCCGGCTCCACCGCTGATCCCGATCGTGTATGGCTCCCTCAGGCCGCAACAGTCCGGCGCCCCCGCTTCTTCAGGACCAGCACGGCGCTTGCAGCAACGAGCCCGGCGAAGGATGCCAGCAGCATCAGGATCAACAGCGCGGCCGGTACGGCGTCGCGCGTCAGCACGAACCCGGTCAGGCTGGTCAGCGCTGCGCCGCCCGCAAGGGTCAGCGCGCCGGTGACGCCCGCCGCGCTGCCGGCCAGACGGGGCCGCACGGACATGGCACCCGCATTGGCGTTGGGCATGGTCAGCCCGTTGCCCATTCCAACGAAGATGGTGCAGCCGAAAAAGGTGAGGGGCGTTGCAATGCCCGCTCCCAGGACGGCAAGACCCGCCAGCATTCCTGCGCAAGCAACGATGCGTCCTGCCAGCATGATCGTATCGGGTGCAACGCACGGCACCAGACGGGCGGTGAGAAAGCTGCCGACCAGAAAGCCGGCGGTGATCGAACCGACAAAGATGCCCAGTTGCGCCGTCGTGATGCCGAACGCGGCGACCGCGATCAGCGGCGCGCCGGCGATGAAAATGTAAAAGGCGCCGGTCGAAAAGGCGGTGCAGAGCGCATAGGACCAAAAGAGCGGTTCGCGGAAGAGCCGCGCCGTTCTGCTCTCGTTCGGGTCTTCGTTACCGGTCGGGCGGGGCAGGGTCTCACCCAGATCGATCCAGACGCACAGCAAGAGGCCGGCGCCCACGGCGGCATAGAGCCCGAAGACGGCGCGCCAGCCGACCGCCGCGTCAAGCAAACTGCCGAGAACCGGGCCGAGCATCGGGGCGAGCGCCATCACCATGCCGATCCGGCCAAGCCGCCGGGCGACGTCCGGCCCGTCCTCGGTGTCGCGGACGATGGCCAGCGACAGGACGAAGCCGGCAATCGCACCGGCCTGAAGCATCCTGAAGCCCAGAAGCACGGTCGCGCTTTGCGCGAGCGCGCAGCCGACCGAGCCGATGGTGAAGACGGCGAGCGCCGTGAGCAGAACCGGACGCCGGCCGATGCGATCGGCTACCGGGCCTATGGCCAGTTCGACCAGCGCCGTCACCGCCAGATAACCGCCCAGCGCCAGGCTGATGACAGCATAGCCAACCTGCAAGTCGGTCGCGATGTTGGTCAGCGACGGCGCGATCATGTTCAGCGTCAAGGGCGGCAGGGCGGCCAGCATGAAGAGCGTCGTCGGGGCAGGCGGTGTCCGCATGGTGTTTGAAGCCTTCACAAACAAAAAACCCCCGAACAGTGTTCGGGGGCGCATGACAATGACGATCGGTTCCCGTCAGGGGGCCGTGCACCTGTCCTTGTCCGGTACGATCGCCATGGTGGTCATCTGATCTCTCCTTGGCGGAAGGCTAATATGCCGTGCCCGACAGCGCAACGGCCAGCTTTATCCATAAGCGGCCTGACGGCGGCGGATCGCCGTCTGGTCCTCGGAGACGCGCAGCGCATCGCCCAATGTCGAGACGCCGCTGGCTTCCAGCAGCCGGACCAGCTTGACGAAGACGTGGGCCGTGGCGATGGCATCGCCGCGCGCCGTGTGGCGGTCCTGTTCGGCGATCACGACATTGAACCGTTCGGCCAGGCCGTCCAGCGTCAGTTCGCCATCGGCGCCCTGCAGATAGGCGGCCAGCAGCACCGTATCGAGCACCACATTGTCGAACTTGATGCCCGCGGCCCGCTCGCCCTTGGCCAGGAACGCCATGTCGAAGGCGGCATTGTGGGCGACCAGCACCTGGTCCTTGGCAAAGGCGTGAAAGCGCTTGAGCGCTGCGGGCGCCATGGGTGCGTCGGCCACCATCGCATCGGTGATGTGGTGGATGTTGGTCGAAGCGGGGGGGATGGCGCGTCCGGGATTGACGTAAAGATCGAAGATCTCGCCGCTCAGCACACGACCATTGACGACGCGGGCACCGGCGATCGAGACGATCTCGTCGCCCCGGCGCGGATCGAGCCCGGTCATCTCGCAGTCGAAGACGACCGCGTGCAATTCGGACAGCGGCACATCGAGCAGGTCCTTGGAGGTGTCGCGCTCGAACAGGTCGAAATCATAAAATTCCGGCCGCGCGTCGACCGTTTGGGCGGCGTTCTTGCCGGCGGTTCCGCGCGCGGCTGTGTTGACCGGAAAATCGATGAGGATGGTGTCGCCATCGATGGTCGCGGTCGCGCAATGGCGTTCGAGGATCGATCGGCCGGAGAGGAAGGCCGTGCCCGGATCGGCGTTTTCGGAAAGGCGGCTTTCGAGCCAAGCCATATCCGGCGGGGCGCCGGTTACCGTGATGGCGATCCGGCGCGCGTGGCCCGAGCCGCTCGCCTCCAGGGCGAGCTTTTCGATGTCGCCGCGTTCGGCCAGCCCGTCGGCGAGGTTGCGCAAAAGGGTGATCAGCGTGGCGCTGTCGGCGTGGATCAGTTCGCCATTGCCGGTGGTTTCGATGGCGACAGCGCTGCCCGAAAGCGTCTTGCGCACCGCGCCGAACAGCCGTCCGGCGGGCACGTCGGCCATCGGCCAGGCCGAGGCGATGATGTTGTTCGACGCACGTTCAAGGCGTTTGAGCGCGGTGTTCAATGGCGGCGATGCGGCGGTCTCGCCGCTCTGTTCGATGGCCGCGCGGATGCCGTCGATCGCCTCGCGCAGAACGCGATCGCGCTCGAGGCCGGCGGCCAGTTCGGTGGTGATGTCGTCGAAGACGGTGATGAAGCCGGCCGGCGCGTTGCCCGCCTCGTTCAAGCGCAGGGCGACATGGCCGCGCATGGTCACCGCGCCATCGCAGGTGGAAAAGACGATGGGAAACGAGCCGAGCCCGTCGATCGGCAGCGGGTTGGCCGGGTCGGCGGGCGTCTCAAAGGCGCTGAGCGCGGCATGGAAAGGCGCCGAATCGACGATGTTGAAGAAGTCGCGCCCAAGGCCCAGCGAGCCGATCATCACGTCCGTGGAGCCCGGATCGTCGCGGCGGAATTCCTCGACATGCAGGATGTCGACGGCGCGGTGATTGTAGAGGGTAACACGGCCGGTCATGGTGCACATGACAAGACCCTGATGCAGATCGCGCAATAGCGCTTCGAGCGCGGCTTTCTGGCGCGCCGCATCGCGGGTGGCGGTCTCGATTGCGGCCTCGGTGCGCTCGCGCGCCTCGCTCAGCGCGCCGGAGACCTCGCGCGCGGCGGGCGCGATCATGCCCAGATATTCGCCCTCGCTGTCGAGCTTCATCGCCTTGCCGTCGCTGTGGGCAATCGTCTTCAGATCGGCGGCGATGGCCATCAGCGGCTTGGCGAGGTTTTCGTCGAACTTGAGCGCCACCCACGCGATCAGGCCGGCAATGGCGAAGGCCGAGCTGCCGACGATCAGCACGATGTGATCGGTGGCCTCGGTACCAAGGCGCAGCGACAGCCAGACGATGGCAGCAACGAGCAGCGCCACGCTGACCGCACCGATCAGCGCGAAGAACAGGGCAATGCGGGCGCGCAGGCTGAGGCGCTCCACCCAGTGCATGTTGCGGACCTCCCGATCCCGAACGTCAATGCGGCCCGGCCGCGCGCAAACACCGCGCCGCCGAATGCTCTATGGACAGGGAGAGTGTGGGCCTTCCGGGACCGGGAAACCAGCCCGTCTTTGGGCCTATGAGGCGTCGGTGCCGGTATTATCGTCAGCGCCGGTGACCGGCGCGTTGCATACTGTGCCGAGCAGGTCGCCGTCGGCGGGAATGTCCTGCCAATCCTCGATCTGCGGCAGGCCGGCATCGTCCAGCGTGATCTCGTCGGTCATGTCGGCGCGTCGGGCGTTTTCGCAATCGATCACCTGGCGGGTGACGATGGTGCGCGCATAGCGCTGCACAAGGATCACTTCGGCAAGGCGCAGCGAGGGGTCGGCCTGGTTGACGCGGACCGTGGCGGTATCGACCAGCATGAAGCGGTTGATGCGCGGGAAGATGAGCGTCCAGGGCTGGATGAAGTTGGAAAAGGGCTCGCCGGTCGCCACCACCACATGGGTCTCGGGCAAATCGGCGACGATGCGGCTGTACCAGGAGTTTTCGATATAGGCGATGAAGGCGATCATCGCGACGCCAGCGGTCAGCGGCAACACGCCCTTTGGCGCCTTGCGCCCCATGGCCCGAAACGCCAGTGAGACGACACCGACGCAGCCGATGGCCAGAACGATGGCGCCAATGAATGTGAGCAGCATGAATCGGACCCCTTATCGAGACTAGCGCCGTGCGCCGCCCTGGCCAATGGCCGATTGCAATGTCTTGACCACGGAAAACGCGTCCTTGAGGTGATTGCGTTCGAGTGCCGACAGCGTGTCGGGCACCATGAAATTGTCCGGCTTGCCGCCGGCGCGGATCTGCGCGGTCTGGTGCTTGAGGCGCAGTTCGACAATCAGATCATAGGCGTCGATCAGGTCGCTGCCGCCGGTCTTGGAGAGGATGCCGTCCATGTCGCGCGCCGTGATCAGCCGCTGGCGCGTGTTGACGGCCTCGATGCGCCCTTCCAGTGCGTAAGCGCGGCCCAGATCGGTGATCGGCACGACGCCGGAGAGCTTCATGTCGATGGCGTTCTTGTGCTCGCCGCCGCGCATATAGCTGAGCCCGCCAAACAGGCCGAGCGGCGGCGTGTGGGTCAGCGAGTTGGCGATCATGTGGGCGCGGAAGATGGAATCCCTGCTCGCCTTTTCCAGCGTGCGCACGTTGAGATCGCCAAACAGCGTCGCATCGCCGGCGATCGGGCGCAGGTCGAACATGACGCTTGCCAGCATCTGCGCCATCGGGTCGGGCTTGGCGATCCAGCCTTCGAAATAGCGCTGCCAGACGCGCACCGGCTGGCGCCATTTGGGGTTGGTCGCCATCATGTCGCCGGGGCAGTAGAAATAGCCGACCGCATCGAGCCCGTCGGAGACGAATTCGGCGAACGCGGTGAACCAGCCGCCATGGGCCGCTTCGTCGTAGTCGTCGGACAGGAACAGGCAATTGTCCTGGTCGGAAACGCCGGTCTGCTCCATGCGCCCCTGGCTGCCGCAGGCAAGCCACAGCCAGGGCACGGGCGCGGGGCCGAGTTTTTCCTCGGCGAGCGCGATCAGCCGGCGGGTCACGGCATCGGTGATGCCGGTCATCATGCGGCCGACCTGATGGCCCTCGAGCCCGCTGGCGACCAGTTCGACCAGCATTTGCGGGTTGCGCGCGACGACTTCGGCGAGCCCCTCATAGGTGTCGCGGCGGTTGATGTCGGCGATCATGTAGATCAGCGAGTTGGAATTGCGGCGCACCAGATCGGTCTGCGTGACGATGCCGACGGGCGCACCGTCGGCGCCGACCACCGGCAGATGGCCGATGCGCTTTTCGGTCATCACCATGACCGCATCGAGCATGGTGGCGTCGGGGCCGAGCGCCACCGGATCGCTGGCCATCACCTCGGTCAGCGGGGTTGCGGCATCCATGCCGCGCGCGATCACATTGCCGACCAGATCGCCGGCGGTGACGATGCCAACCAGCGTGCCGTCATCGCCGGTGACGAGCGTGCAGGAAATGTGCCGCTGCCACATCGCTTCAGCGGCCTGCCGCACGCTCGACGTCCGGGGAAGGGACATCGGGTCCTTGGTCATCAGGTCGCCCAGACGCATGGCGGCCATGTTGGTTGACGGTGCGGCGCGTGTGGCGGATTCGGGCGCGTCCGCCCGGCGGCGGAAGAAAGAAGCAAAGACCGGATCAGCCTGCATGATCGACAGGAAGGTCGGGGCCGCGATGACGACATAGTCGGCATCGGTGCGCGCTTCGACACGCAGGATCGCCTTGCCTTGGCGAAGCAGGGCACGGTGGCCGAACATGTCGCCGGCATGCAGGTCGGCGAGCACCTCGCCCTCGGCGGAGATCAGTTGCATCGTGCCGGCGGTGATCACATGCAGCCCGGCGATCGGATTGCCGATGGCGCAGATCAGTTCGTCGGCCGCGGCGCTGTGTTCGGTGGCGTTTTCGGTCAGCGCGGCGAAATGGTCAGGATTGAGCGCACGGAACGGCGCACGGCCTTCGGCGAAGGCGGCAAAGGCACGGGCTTTTTCGGTCATCGGTCCAACCGTCATGGGTCTCGTCGGTCTCGTCCGCGCTCATAATGGGTTTTGTGCGATGCAAAAAGCCCCGCCTTCGCGAAAAAGACGGGGCTTGTCTGGATGGCGGGGCGGTGAGGCCGCCCCGCTGTCCGGTTTAGTGGTCGACGGCCGCGCCGGCGCCCCGGGGGATCCGGACGCTTTCGACCAGATCCTGGATGTGCTGGGGCGGTGCCGCGGTGGCGTTGGCGACCGCATAGGCGACAGCGAAGTTGAACACCGCGCCGATCGGCCCGAAATGGGTCGGCGGGATGCCGAACAGATATTGCGAGCTGTCCAGAACGGCCGTTCCCGGGATGAAGAAGAAGCCGAGATACAGGAACAGGTAGAGGCAGGTCGTGATCAGACCGGCCAGCATGCCCGCCGTCGCCCCGGCGGAGTTCATCCGCTTGGAGAAGATGCCCATCATCAGCGTCGGGAACAGGGTCGCCGCCGCCAGACCGAAGGCCAGTGCCACAACCTGAGCCGCAAATCCGGGCGGATTGAGGCCCAGATAGACCGCGACACAGATGGCGACCGCCATCGATATGCGCGCCGCGAGCAGTTCGCCCTTTTCCGAGATGCCCGGATTGAAGACCGACTTGATCAGATCGTGACTGATCGCCGACGAGATCGCCAGAAGCAGACCCGCCGCTGTCGACAGCGCCGCTGCGATACCGCCCGCCGCGATCAGTGCGATCACCCAGCCGGGCAATTGCGCGATCTCCGGGTTGGCGAGAACGAGGATGTCACGGTTGAAGGTGACCAGCTCGTTGCCTTCCCAGCCGCGTTCGGCAGCAATGGCCGCCATGTCCGGGTTGGCATCGTTGTAGTACTGGATCTTGCCGTCGCCGTTCTTGTCCTCGACACCCAGAAGGCCGGTGACCTGCCACGTCTCGAACCAGTCAGGCAGTTCATCGACCGCCACCGCTTCGCCCTCGATACCAGCCGGCCACATGGTGGTGGTGATGTTGAGGCGTGCCATGGCACCCACGGCCGGAGCGGTGAGGTACAAAAGCGCGATGAAGACCAGCGCCCAGCCGGCGGACCAGCGCGCATCAGCCACCTTCGGAACGGTGAAGAAGCGGATGATGACGTGCGGCAGACCGGCGGTACCGATCATCAGCGACAGCGTGTAGAGCGCCATCAGCCATGGATTGGTCGTTGCGGTATATTCCCTGAAGCCGAGATCGGTCAGCAACTGGTCCAGCACGACCAGCAAATGCTGCCCTTCGCCCGCATTGCCCGGTGACATCGTCGAGAACAGGCCCAGGCCCGGGATCGGGTTGCCGGTCAGGTTCAGCGAGATGAAGATGGCCGGGATGGTGTAGGCGATGATGAGCACGCAATATTGTGCCACCTGGGTGTAGGTGATGCCCTTCATGCCGCCCAGAACCGCGTAGACGAAGACGACCGCGCCCGCGGTGATCAGACCCCAGAAGATGTCGATCTCCAGAAAGCGGGAGAAGGCGATGCCCGCACCGCGCATCTGGCCGATCACGTAGGTGACGGAGATGACGATCAGGCAGATCACGGCCACCACGCGGGCGGTGTTGGAATAGTACCGGTCGCCGACGAATTCCGGCACCGTGAACTTGCCGAACTTGCGCAGATAGGGCGCAAGCAGCATGGCCATCAGCACGTAACCGCCGGTCCAGCCCATCAGGAACAGGGAGTTGTTGTAGCCGACAAAGGCGATCAGGCCGGCCATGGAGATGAACGAAGCGGCCGACATCCAGTCGGCGGCGGTGGCCATCCCGTTGAGGACCGGGTTCACACCGCGACCGGCGGCGTAGAACTCGGAGGTGGAACCGGCGCGGGCCCAGATCGCGATGCCGAAATAGAGTGCAAAGGAGAGGCCGACGACGATGAAATTAAGGGTTGTTTGATCCATGACTGTGTCCGCCCTTACTCTTCATCGACGCCATGTTCGCGATCGATCGCGTTCATGCGCCATGCGTAGAAAAAGATCAGCACCAGGAATACGAGGATCGAGCCCTGCTGGGCGAACCAGAAGCCCAGATCGGTGCCGCCGACCGCAATTCCCGATACCAGCGGACGCAAAAGGATTGCGAAACCGAACGACGCCAATGCCCAGATCACAAGGCACGTGCCGATCAGCCGCAAATTCTTGGCCCAGTAGCTGTCCGCTGAACCTTGGTTGTCACTCATTGAGTTGTCCTCCCTCGAGTGCATGTCAAAACAGAACCGGGGAAAAGCGCGCACGACACCACCGGGCCGCCCGCAAGCGGTCGCGCCGGAACAAAGCCGTGCGGGATCCTCCCTGACCCCTCGGTGAAATGCGGGTCGGCGCCGTGCCATGCCCGCCGGTGCCACATGCCAAAACGTTACGTGAGGGCATTGTGAGGCTGGCGGCATAACATGGCAGCGAGGCGGTTTTCTCAACACTACTTAATGCTAAGCCAGCGAGCGGCGATTCGGGCGGCCAAGGAAAAAGGACGCAAATACAGATATTTGAATGGTGTTTCCCCGCCATGGTGAGAGGCATTTGTACTGCTTTGGTTGTATGCGGCGGCCGGCTCGCGGACGCTCTTTTCCAGGCATCATGTCCCGACATGGAGGATGGAAAAAACGGCAGGGATTCGCCGAATTGTCACATCAGCGCACTAGCAAGAGTGCACTCACACGCCCAGGTGATTCGCTGTCATGCGTTATGCGATCTATTTCAGTCCGCCTCGCGACCACGACTTGACCGTCGCGGCCGCACAATGGCTCGGCCGCGATGCCTTCTCGGGCCTGCCGATACCCGCCACCGGGCTCGGCGCGCTGGGTGCCGGCGCGCAGGCCTATTACACCGCCGCGCCGCGCCGTTACGGATTTCACGGCACCCTGAAGGCGCCGTTCCGGCTGGCTGGCTACACGCGCGAAAGCGAACTGCTGCAAGCGCTTGGCGATTTCTGCGCAACGATGACGCCGGTTGCGCTTGCCGACCTCAAGATCGGTCTGCTCGGCGGGTTCTTCGCGCTGGTGCCGGCGCGCGACAATGGACGGCTGAACGATCTGGCGAACCGCGTGGTGGCCGGTTTCGACAAGTTCCGCGCCCCGCTCAGCGATGCCGAACTGGAGCGCCGGCGGCCGGAACGCCTGTCGCGCGCCGAGCTGCGCAACCTCTACAATTGGGGCTATCCGTATGTGTTCGATGCGTTCCGCTTCCACATGACGCTGACCGGCCATGTGGAGGAGCATGAGCGTGAGCGCGTCGAGATGGCGCTGCGGCGTCATTTCGGATCGCTGCCGGAACAGGGTGTGTCCGTCGACCGGCTGACGCTGTTCGTCGAGCGCGAGCCCGGTGCGCCGTTCGAGGTGCATTCGGTGCATCAGTTCGGCGCGCAGCCGGCGCGTGCGATCGCCTGACCGCCAACCCTCAGATGCGGCCGTGGGCTTTCAGACGGCTCTTGAGGTCGTCGGCTCGGGGCGCGCCCGCTTCCAGCGCGAACACATAAGCCTGGGTGAGGAAGAAGCAGGCGGCGTCCGTGTCACCGGCCTTTGTCAGCGCATTGGCCGCCCGTTCGTAAAGCGCGCTGAGCCGTGCCGGATCGCCGTCCTCATGTGCCGCGACCAGTGACGCGTCGAGCGCGGTCCGATCAACCGTCTGCATCGACAAAGCAGCTGGCGATCCAGTGGTGGAACAGATGGGTCGGGCTGTCCATGACTGGCGAGAAACGGCCGCCATCGAAGCCGGCGGCGTGCCGGCCGCGCTGCATGCCCTCGACGACGAAAATGTCCTCCTCGAAGACGGTCTTCCATTGCGCCGCGTTCCTTTCGCGCAGGGCGCTGCGTCCCGGTCCGGCATCGGCCGCATCATGATAGTAGAGCGCGACATGCTCGACGGTGCGCTGCGGGCCGCGCGGCTCGAGCAGGATCGCAAAGGAATGGTCGCGGTGAACGCCGAGCAGCACGTTGGGATAGAGCGCGATATATTCCGCCGCCATGTCCCATTTGGCCGGCAGGCCGGGTGCGTCGCCGAACCGTTCGCCGCCATCGCCTTCAAGCTGCCGGTAGACATGGGTGCCCTGGCCGGAAAAGGCGCCCGGTTCCTCGATGTTGTAATGATCCTCGAGCCGCGAATAGGCGTTCAACCCGGGATGCACCCAGGGCAGGTGGTAGCTCTCGCAATAATTCTCGACGGCCAGCTTCCAGTTGGTCGCAACGTCCAGCGAGAAGGCGCTGTCGGGGCCGGCAAAGGTCAGCGGATGGTCGAAATCGGCCCATCGCGCGATCAGCGCCGCATGGGCGTCGGCGAAGTCGGGCGCTGTGCCCGACAGGTTGACGAAGACGATATCGCGCCAGATGTGCGATTGCACTTCGCGCAGGCCAAGCGAGGCGCGGTCGATCTCCTCATGGGCGTTGTGGCCGGGGCCGCCGACATGGGGCGTGGCCTTCAGCGCGCCGTCCAGATCGTAGCACCAGGAGTGATAGGGGCATCGAATGGCGCTGCGGATCGGGCCGGCCTGTTCGACCAGGATCATGCCGCGGTGGCGGCACACATTGTCGAAGACACGGACCGTGCCGGTGCGGTCGCGCAGCATCAGCAGCGGCTGGCCGGCAAATTCGACCGGCCGCGCGTAGCCGGGTTCCGGCAGGTCCTTGGCAAAGCCGATGCCCGCCCAGTTTCGGGCGAAGACCGCATGCTTTTCGCGCTCGAAGGTTTCGGGCGATGTGTAGAAGCGGTTGGGCAGGCCGCGCGCCCGATCGACCGGCTGAAGCACGGCGCGCAGACCTGCGTCCGGCTGTGGCTTGATCACGTTCATGGCCGGCCCTCCCGAAACTGTCCGATGCGGGCAAGATCGTGCAGGGCGGGCAAAAGCGGAATGCCTGAATGCGACATGGCCGCCATCAGGCGCGTTGTCACGCGGCGGGGGCGACGGTGCGCGAGGCGGCGCGGGTGGCCAGAAGCCGGTAGACGAAGGCGATCGCGAACACCGCCGTCAGGATCAGGATGATGGTCGGCGCCGGCGCGCTGTCGAGAAAGAAGCTGGCATAGACGCCCGTGAGCATGGATGCCACGGTCACGCCGGTGGCGATCAGCAGCATCGCGCCGAAGCGCTTGGTGACAAGGAAGGCGATGGCGCCCGGCGCGATCAGAAGGCCGACCGCCAGGATCAGCCCGGCGGCGGTGAGCGTTGCGACGATCGTCGCCGACAGGATCGCCAGAAGGCCGTAATGGATCAGGTTGACGGGCAGGCCTGCGGCGCGCGCCTGTTGGGGATCAAAGGCATGCAGCAGGATGTCGCGCCATTTGACCGCGATGATGCCAGTCACCAGCGCGGCGATCAGGCCGGAGACGATCAGGTCCTGATTGCCGACGCCGAGCATGTTGCCGAACAGGATGTGATCGAGATGCACGGACGCGTCGACCTTGGTGTACATGACGATGCCCAGGCCGAACATGCCCGAGAAGACGACGCCCATCACCGTATCATGCTTGATGCGAGAGTTGTTTTTGAGGAAGCCGGTCGCCAGCGCGCAGAACAGGCCCGAGGCGAATGCGCCGATCACCAGCGGCAACTGGATCACATAGGCGATCACGATGCCCGGCAGGACGGCATGGGCGACCGCATCGCCCATCAGCGCCCAACCCTTGAGCACCAGGTAGCAGGAGAGCAGCGCGCATGGCACGGCGATGATCAGCGAAATCCAGAAGGCGTTCTGCATGAAGCCGAACTGGAAGGGCATGAGCAACGTCTCGGTCATGGGCCCGCTTCCACGGATATGCGCGGATTTTCGGCGATGGCTTCGGCAGCGCGGCGCCGGGCGGCCAGCCAGCCATGTTTGGGCGCAAAGAAGAAAGCCAGCATGAAGACGAGCGTTTGAAGCGAGACGATCACGCCGCCCGTCGCGCCGTCGAGGAAGTAGCTGATATAGGCGCCGGCAAAGCTGGTGATCGCGCCGATGATGACCGAGATCGCCAGCAGGCGCGGAAAACGGTCGGTCAGAAGATAAGCGGTGGCGCCGGGCGTGACGACGAGCGCGATCACCAGAAAGGCGCCGACGGTCTGCAGCGCGGCCACGCAACTGGCCGACAACAGCGTGAAGAAGACGATCTTGAGCACATAGGTGTTGATGCCGATCGAGCGCGCGTGATTTTCGTCAAAGAAGGTGACCATCAGGTCCTTCCATTTCAGCAGCAGCACGGCGAGAGAGACGAAGCCGATCAGCGCGACCTGGAGCGTGTCGGACGGGGTGATGGCGAGAATGTTGCCCATCACGATCGTCTGCACGTCGACCGAGGTGGGCGACACCGAGATCATGAACAGGCCGAGGCCGAAAAAGGCGGTGAAGACGAGGCCGATGATGGTGTCCTCCTTCAGGCCGCTGCGTTCGTTCAAAAAAAGCATCGATCCCGCCGCCAGGCCGCCGGCAAGAAAGGCGCCGAGCGAGAAGGGCAGGCCGAGCATGTAGGCGCCGGCGACACCCGGCACGATGGAGTGGCTGAGCGCGTTGCCGATCAGCGACCAGCCCTTGAGCATCAGATAGGCCGACAGGAACGCGCAAACCGCGCCGATGAGGGCGGAGACCCACATGGCGTTGACCATGTAGCCATACTGAAACGGCTCGCCGAGCGCCGCCATCATCGCTGGTCTCCGGCTTCGGGCTGGTCGGCCTGGGCCTTCTTGGTCTCGTCGTCATAGACGACCAGCGGGCGCTCATCGTCGGTCAGGATGCGGACTTCGCGGGCATCGTCATCGTCGTGCAGGTCCTTGCCGCCGAGGACGAAGTGGCGCAGCACGCCGCCAAACGCCTTTTCGAGGTTGCGCGGCGTGAAGACTGTCTCAGTGGGACCGTGCGCCAGAACCGTGCCCTTGATCAGCACCGTGCGGTCGCAAAATTCGGGCACCGAACCCAGATTGTGGGTCGAGACCAGCATGACGCGGCCCTCGGCGCGCAGGTCGCGCAGAAGGCCGATGATCTGGTCCTCGGTCTTGACGTCGACGCCGGTGAACGGCTCGTCAAGCAGGATGACCTGGCCGTCCTGGGCGAGCGCGCGGGCGAGGAAGACACGCTTTTTCTGGCCGCCGGACAGTTCGCCGATCTGGCGCTTGCGGAAGGCGGTCATGCCAACCCGTTCGAGCGCCTGGTCGACCATTTTCCGGTCGGTCGCCGACGGCCTTCGCAGAAAGCCCATATGGCCATAGCGACCCATCATGACGACGTCTTCGACCAGAACGGGGAAGGACCAGTCGACCTCCTCGGCCTGCGGCACATAGGCGACGATGTTGCGGTCAAGGGCTTCGGCGACGCTCATGCCGAGCACGGAGATGTCACCGCGCGCCGTGGGCACGAAGCCCATGATCGCCTTGAAGAGGGTGGATTTGCCCGAGCCGTTGACGCCGACCAGCGCGGTGATGGTGCCGCGCGGGATTTCGAAGCTGGCGTCGCGCAGGGCGGTGTGGCCGTTGCGGTAGGTGACCGTGATGTCACGGGCGGCAAGGCCCGTGTCGGGTTCGGTTTCGACCGGCGTTTCCATGCGCTGCGGATTGAGCACGTTCATTGTCCTTTTCGCCGCAAAATGTGCGGCTCGTCTTTACACATGACGGCATGCGCGGCGAACCGCGCATGCCGTGACTTCAATGCGCCGCCGAAGCGGGCGGCGCGGGCGGCGATCAGTTGACCGCGGCCGAAAGGTTGGTCGCGACCGTCTCCGAGGTAACACGGAGCAGGTCGAGATAGGTCGGCACCGGGCCGTCCGCCTCGGTCAACGAGTCCACATAAAGGACGCCGCCATATTGCGCACCGGTCTCGCGGGCGACCTGTTCAGCCGGATCGGTGTTGACCGTGCTCTCGCAGAAGACGACGGGAATGTCATTTTCGCGTACCCCGTCAATGACCGCGCGAACCTGCTGCGGCGTGCCGGTGGCGTCGGCATTCATCGGCCACAGATAGAGCTCCTTCATGCCGAAGTCGCGCGCCAGATAGGAAAAGGCGCCCTCGCAGGTGACGAGCCAGCGCCGGTCCTCGGGGACCGCCTCGACCATTGCCTTGAGCGGTTCGATGGCGGCGCGGATCTCGTCCTTGTAGGCGGCAGCGTTTGCCGCATAGATCTCGGCATTGTCCGGATCGTGGGCGATGAACGCGTCACGGATGTTGTCGACATAGATGAGCGCGCTGTCGAGGCCCATCCAGGCGTGCGGATTGGGCTTGCCCTCATAGGAGCCCGAGCGGATGTCGATCGGCTCGATCCCCTCGCTGACGATGACGCCCGGGACATCATCGAGATTGTCGAAAAACTGCTCGAACCACAGTTCGAGGTTCATGCCGTTCCACATGATCAGGTCGGCATCCTGTGCCCGCACCAGATCGCGCGGCGTCGGCTGATAGCCATGGATCTCGGCGCCGGGCTTGGTGACCGATTCAACGATTGCCGCATCGCCGGCCACGTTGCGCGCCATGTCGGCGATCACCGTGAAGGTGGTGACGGCCTTGAACTTGTCGTCGGCGAAGGCGGCCGTGGTTGCGCCGGCGGCGATCGTCGCGGCCAGGCCGGTCGCGATCGCGGTGCGTGCAAGGGTCGTCCATCGTCGGGCAGGGGGCATTGGGTTTCTCCATACGCTGTTGGGAACGATTTGCAAGACTTGGCGTGAGCGGCGCTCTGAGTCAAGCCATTTTGCAATTGGTTCCTAAAAGCGTTCAAGATCACAATGGTTGACCGGTAAAGTCGGTTGCCATACTCCACTTTTCACTGTTCACGATGCGGATCCGGCACTTGTTCCACCGTCTCCTGCTGTCAGCCGCATGGGTCGTTGCGGCCCTGTGTATCCTGCCGATCGTCGCGGTGGCGGTGTCGGCGCTCGGCGGCAGTCTCGAGGTCTGGGCGCGGCTCGCCGACACGGTGCTGTGGCGCTATACATGGACAACGGTGCAGCTTGTCGCGATGGTCGGGGTGGGGACCGCGATCATCGGCACGGGCGCGGCGTGGCTTGTCACGGTCTGCCAGTTTCCCGGACGGCGCGTTTTCGAGGTGCTTCTGGCGCTGCCGCTCGCCTTTCCGGCCTATGTGCTGGCCTATGCCTATACCGATCTTCTGGACCACCCCGGCGCGGTGCAGACCGGCCTGCGCGCGCTGATGGGCTGGGGGCCGCGCGACTATTGGTTTCCGGAAATCCGCTCGGTGGGCGGGGCGGCGATCATGCTGATCTGCGTGCTCTACCCTTATGTCTACCTGCTGGCCCGCGCGGCCTTTCTGCGGCAGTCGCCGACCGCCTATTTCGCCGCGCGCACGCTGGGCCATTCGCCCTGGAGCGCGTTCCTGCGCGTTTCGATCCCGATGGCGCGGCCTGCGATCGCCGGCGGGGTGGTGCTGGCGCTGATGGAAACGGTGGCCGATTTCGGCACGGTCTCGCATTTCGGCGTGCACACTTTCGCGACCGGCATCTATCAGGCCTGGTTTGCGATGGGCGACAGGGCGGCGGCGGCGCAGCTTGCCTTCTGCCTGATGATCGTGGCGCTGTTTCTGGTCTTCATCGAGCGCATCGAGCGCGGCGCGCGCCGGCACCATGAGGCCGGCCGGCGGATCGAGGCGATCGCGCCGCATGCGCTGCACGGCTGGCGGGCGGCGGGCGCCGTCGCCTTCTGTTCGCTGCCCGTGCTGGTCGGCTTTGCCGTTCCGCTCGGCGTCCTGTTCGAAATGGCGGTGTCGTCCGAGCAGAACCCGTTCTCGAGCCGTTACATCGGCTTCATCTCCAATTCGCTGACCGTTTCCTTCGTCGCCGCGCTGGTGACGATGAGCGGCGCGGTGATCATCGGCTATCTGGTGCGGCTGAAGCCGGGCAAGGCGCCAAATTTCATCAAGACGGTGGCCGGCATGGGCTATGCCATTCCCGGCGGCGTGATCGCGGTCGGCGTGCTCGTTCCGATGGCCGGGTTCGACAATGCGCTGGACGCATTCATGGAAGCGCGCTTCGGCATCTCGACCGGTCTTCTGGTGACCGGATCGATGGCCGTGCTGGTCTTTGCCTATATGGTCCGCTTCATGGCGGTGGCGCTGTCCTCGTTCGACACGGGCATGAGCCAGATCAAGCCGAACATGGACGCGGTGGCGCGCACGCTCGGCTGTTCGACGGGCCGGATGCTGGGCCGGGTGCATCTGCCGCTGATGAAGGCGAGCCTTCTGACCGGCTTCCTGATCGTCTTCGTCGACGTGATGAAGGAGTTGCCGGCGACCATGATCCTGCGGCCGTTCAATTTCGACACGCTCGCGGTGCAGGCCTATCGTCTTGCCTCCGACGAGCGGCTCGATCAGGCCGGTGTGCCCTCGCTGATCATCGTCGCCTTCGGCCTTCTGCCGGTGATCATCATGATGCGGGCCATCGCCAAAGAGCGTCCAAGGCACCATTCGGAAGTGCCCGCCGCGCTGGCCGACCCCTATGCGGCGCCCGAGCCCGAGACGCAGCGGGCGGTTTAGCGGATAGCTGGCCCCCATCCTTCATGCCTGCTGCAAAGGCGTGGCAGGGCCTCAACAGACCGTCATTCCGGACATATGCAGCATGATCCGGAATCCAGCGGCTTGATGTTCATCTTCCCGGCTCTGGATTCCGGGCTCCGCTACGTGGCCCCGGAATGACGACCGGTGTTTTGTGAGGTGGAAGAACGAAAAAGCCCGCACGGCCGGGGGGGCGCGTGCGGGCAAGTCGGGAAGGTCGTGTGGACCTATTGGCCGGCCTCGGGGAGAAACCGGCCACCCGGAGGAACTTTACTCCCAGCCGGCCTCGACCAGGACGTCGATGGCGCCATCGATATTGTCGGCGATGTCGGCCAGATTGATCGTGTCGGGCCGGAAGATGCCCAGTTCGGCCACCGACGCACTCAAGCCGACGCCCGGGACGGCGGGATATTCGTCATTGCCGGCTGAGAAATATTCCTGCGCCTGTTCGGAGGCCAGATATTCGAGGAACCTGACGGCATTGTCCCTGTTGGGCGCGTTGACGGCCACGCCGCCACCGGAAATGTTCATATGCGCGCCGATGTCGTTCTGGTTGGGGAAGACCCAGCCGATCGAATCCAGGCTGTCGGACAGACCGTCCACCGGCTTGCGGATGGCGCGGGCGAAATAATAGGTGTTCGACATGGCGATGTCGCACTCGCCCGAGACGATGCCGCGAAGCTGGTCGGTGTCGCCGCCCTGCGGGGCGCGCGCGAAATTGGCCACAACGCCGTTCGCCCATTGCTGCACGGCATCCTGGTCCAGATGCGAAATGAGCGCCGCGACGATGTTCTGGGTGTAGACGTTGGTGGACGAGCGGATGCAGACCATGCCCTCATATTCGGAATTGGCCAGGTCCTGATAGGTCTGCGGCGGGTTGGCGACATCCTCCTTGTCATAGAACAGGATGCGCGAACGCTGCGAGAAGCCGAACCACTGATTGTCGTCGTCCTGCAGATAGGCCGGGATGTTGCGCTCAAGCACGTCGCTTTCGACCGATTGCAGCAGTCCAAGCGCCTTGGCGCGCGACAGGCGCACCGTATCCACCGTCAGGAACACGTCGGCGGGGCTGTTGGCGCCCTCGGCCTCCATGCGGGCGATCAGCTCGTCGGCATTGCCCTCGATGCGGTTGATGGTGATGCCGGTCTGCTCCTCGAAATTGGAGTAGAGACGTTCGTCAGTGTCGTAGTGGCGCGAGGAGTAGAGGTTCAATTCGCCTTCGGCGAACGCGGCTGTGCCAGCGGGCACGGCCATGGTCGTCGCCAGCAGCGCAATCGTCATCGTCTTCACGGGCGGCATGGGAGCACTCCTTAACTTGATAATGGCAATCATGTTTTGTAGAAGCCCGCAAATGATGTCAATCCGCCGGCAGCCATAAAGTTGACGATTTTTGGAAGTTTTTTCTGGAATGATTCCAAACTGATGAAGAAATGCGTGGCTGTCGCAAAATCCGTTCCGGCGGCGGCGCGGTCATGCTATCAATGACACGATGAAACTGACCAAACAGACCGATTATGCGTTCCGCATCCTGATGTTCTGCGCCGCCGGCGGCGACCGGCTGAGCCGGGTGGCCGACATTTCGCGTGTCTATGGCGCGTCCGAGCCGTTCCTGTTCAAGATCCTGCATCCGCTGGTCGAGGGCGGCATCGTGCAGACCGTGCGCGGACGCAATGGCGGCATCCGGCTGGCGCGGCCGGCCAGTGAGATCACGCTGGCTGAAGTGGTGCGCCTGACCGAAGACAATTTCACCATGGCCGAATGTTTCGAGCCCGATGACGCCGACTGTCCGCTGATCGAGACGTGCCGGCTGACCAGCGCCCTGCGCGAGGCGCTGGAAGCGTTTCTGACCGTCCTGGAAAAATACACGGTCGATGATCTGGCCAAGCCGAGTGCTGCGGTGATCAACCTTTTGTCGATGATCGAGGCCGGCCCGCCCACAAATCCGAGACCCGGATCGGCTTGACGCCAGCCGGAGAATGGCGGCCTCCTATCGACGGCGTTGACGTCCGGATGAAACATCAATAATTCATGATGTATTGATGTTTGGCGATCCGGAGCCGCTCCATGTCCTCACCCCTGCAGCGCCTGGGCGCCGAGTTCATCGGCACCGCATTCCTGCTCGCCGCCGTCGTCGGCTCGGGCATCATGGGCGACACGCTTGCGGGCGGCAATGTCGCCATCGCGCTTCTGGCCAACACGATCGCCACCGGCGCCATCCTGGTCGTGCTGATCACCATGCTGGGGCCGGTCTCGGGCGCGCATTTCAATCCCGCCGTCACGCTTGCCTTCCTGATGCGCCGGGAGATCGCGGCGGGCGAGGCGGGCGCTTTCGTCCTGGCGCAGATCGCCGGCGGCATCGTCGGTGTCTGGGCGGCGCATCTGATGTTCGCCGACGATGTGTTGCAGTTTTCGGCGACGATCCGGACCGGCGGGGCTCAGTGGTTTTCCGAATGGGTGGCCTGTTTCGGGCTGGTCTTCACCATTCTTGCGACGCTGAAGGTGCGCGCCGAGGCGGTTCCCGTGGCCGTCGGGCTCTACATAACCTCGGCCTACTGGTTCACCGCCTCGACCTCGTTCGCCAACCCGGCGGTGACGATCGCGCGCGGGCTGTCGGACACGTTCGCCGGCATCCGCCCCGTCGACGTGCCGCTTTTCATCGTCATGCAACTGGTCGGCGCGGCCTGCGCGGTGATCGTCGCCCGCTGGCTGTTCGCAGCCGACACCCAAAAGAGCGGCTGAAAAAGCGCGCCGCCCCGTTCCCATCGGGTCCTGAAACGGTTTAAGGAACCTCCCGTTGACGACCGGACCGGGAGGACCATCATGGGTGATCATATCCTTGCCATCGACCAGGGCACGACATCGACGCGGGCAATCGTCTTTGCCAAGGACCAGACGATTGCCGGCATCGACCAGCAGGAGTTCACCCAGCATTTTCCGAAGTCGGGCTGGGTCGAGCATGATCTGGAGGACATCTGGCGCACGGTGGTCGAAACCTGCAAGGGCGCCATCGCCAAGGCCGGAATCGCCGCAACGGACATCGCCGCCATCGGCATCACCAACCAGCGCGAAACGGTGGCCCTATGGGATCGTGCGACGGGCGATCCGGTCGGCAAGGCGATCGTCTGGCAGGACCGGCGCACTTCGGCGATCTGCGAGGCGCTGAAGGCGGACGGACACGAGGCGCTCTTCACCGAACGCACCGGACTGCTGCTCGATCCTTATTTTTCGGGCACCAAGGTCAAATGGATGCTCGATGAGACGGACGGGCTGCGCGCCCGCGCCGAAGCCGGCGCCATCGCCTTCGGCACGATCGACACGTTCCTGATCTGGCGCCTGACCGGCGGCGCCCGCCATGTCACCGATGCGACCAATGCGGCGCGCACGCTGATGTACAACATCCGCGACAATCGCTGGGACGACGATCTGCTGTCGATCCTCGGCGTGCCGGCTTCGATGCTGCCGGAGGTGCTCGACTGCGCCGCCGATTTTGGCACGGCCAAGGCTGACATTCTGGGTGCGGAGATCCCGATCCATGGCGTTGCCGGCGACCAGCAGGCGGCGACCATCGGCAATGCCTGCTTTGAGCCGGGCATGTTCAAGTCTACCTACGGCACGGGGTGTTTCGCGCTTCTGAACACGGGCGCCGATGCGGTGGCCTCGCAGAACCGGCTGCTGACGACGATTGCCTACCGGCTTGACGGCACGACCACCTACGCGCTGGAAGGCTCGATCTTCATGGCGGGCGCGACGGTCCAATGGCTGCGCGACGGGCTGAAGATCATCGACACGGCGGCGCGCAGCGGCGAGATGGCGGATGCCGCCGATCCCGAACAGGATGTCTATCTGGTGCCGGCTTTTGTCGGCCTTGGCGCGCCGCACTGGGATGCCGAAGCGCGCGGCGCGATGTTCGGCCTGACGCGCGCGACCGGACCGAACGAGATCGCCAAGGCGACATTGGAAGCGGTCTGCTACCAGACGCGCGACCTGCTTGAGGCGATGCACAAGGACTGGCCGGAGGCGTCGGGCGCCGAGACCACATTGCGTGTCGATGGCGGCATGGTCGCCTCGGACTGGACCATGCAGCGCCTCGCCGACCTTTTGGACGCACCGGTCGACCGGCCAACCGTGTTGGAGACAACGGCGCTGGGCGCGGCCTGGCTGGCGGGCAGCCGCGCCGGCGTCTGGCCCGACAAGGACGGCTTTGCCGCCACCTGGGCGCGCGACCGGCGGTTCGAGCCGCAGATGGACGCCGATGAGCGTGCCCGCAAGATCGCCGGCTGGAATGACGCGGTCTCGCGCACATTGTCGGAGCGCTGAGTTTGGGCGACACGGTCACGCTGCTGGGCACCAAGGGCGGGCCGGCGATCTATCCGGGTCCCGATGTGCGGATGCCGACGGCGACTCTCGTCGAGATGGCCGGCCAGCGGATCGTCGTTGATTGCGGGCTCGGTGTCACGCGCGGTCTGGTCGAGACCGGCATGCGGCTGCCGGACCTGTCGGCGATCATCGTCACCCATCTGCATTCGGACCATTATCTGGAACTGGGGCCGCTGATCCATACGGCCTGGACGGCCGGGCTGAAGACGCCGGTTTCCGTTCACGGGCCGGCGGGGCTGAGCGCCTATTGGCACGCCTTCCAGCGCTCGATGGCGTTCGACATCGAAACGCGGATCGCCGATGAAGGGCGTCCGGACATCGATGCGCTGGTCTGGATCGCGCCGATGGGCGAGGGCGGTTTCGCGCGGATCGGCCCGGTCAACGTCTCGGCGCTTCTCAACCGGCATCCGCCGATCAATGAAAGCTATGCGCTGAAATTCGAGGCCGGCGGCAAGGCGGTGGTGATCTCCGGCGACACGGCGCCGTTCGACGGGATGGCGGATTTCGCCCGCGGCGCCGATCTTCTCGTGCATGAGGCGATGATCGCCGAGGGTGTCGACCGGCTGGTGGCGCGCGTCGGCAATGGCGCGCGGCTGAAGCAGCATCTGGAAGCCAGCCATTCCGATGCGGCGGATGTCGGCCGGCTGGCGGCCGAGGCTGGGGTCAAGGCGCTGGCGCTCAACCATCTGCTGCCCGTGGACGATCCGGCCATCACCGATGACGTCTGGGAGAAGGCCGTGCGTGTGGGCGGCTACAAGGGACCTCTGCACATCGGGCGCGACGGGCTGGCGATCGGCGTCTAGTTCCCCTGCGCCATGCCCGAACGGTGCGCCCAGCCGGTGGTGCGCTGCTCGATCCAGGCCATCAGCGCGTACATGGCGATGCCCTCGATCGCCAGCATGATCAGTCCGGCGAAGACCAGCGGCACGTTGAACTGGCTCTGCGCGGCGAGCATCATGTGGCCGAGGCCGGAATTGGCGGCGATGGTCTCGGAAATGACCGAGCCGACGAAGGCGAGCGTGATCGCGATCTTCAGCGAGCCGAAAAAGTAGGGCATCGAGCGCGGAATGCCGACCTTCAGCATGACGTCCATCTTTTTGGCGCCGAGCGCGCGCAGCACGTCCTCCATCTCCGGCTCGATCGTGGCAAGGCCGGTCGCGACATTCACCACAATCGGGAAGAAGGCGATCAGAAAGGCTGTCAGGATCGCCGGCACGTCGCCAATGCCGAACCAGATGACGAGGATCGGCACGACGGCGACCTTGGGGATCGCGTTGAAGCCGATCATCAGCGGGTAGAGCCCGGCATAGATGAAGCGCGACCAGCCGACGAGCAAACCCAGTGCAAGGCCGCCGGCGACCGCCATCGCAAAGCCGACAAGCGTTGTGTAGAGCGTCTGGACAGAATTGGTCCAGATGGTCGGCCAGTACTGGATGATGGCGCCCAGGATCACCGACGGCGCGGGCAGCACATATTGCGGCAGCGCGAACAGGTGGACGCTCGCCTCCCAGATCACGAACAGGGCAATCGTGTAGAGCCACGGCGCGGCCTTGATCCACGGAAACTGCCGGGGCGCGGGCGGTGTCGCAACCACTTCGGCGACCGGTTCGGCGGGCTTGCTGTCGGCGGGCGCGCTCATTGGGCGGCCTCCAACTGCTCGGTGCGGGCCTGGGCGATCTGCCCGCGCAGATCGTGCACCAGATCGGTGAATTCGGCGGTGTACATGACCTCAAGGTCGCGCGGCCGTTCGAACGGCACCGAATGGGTGTCGATGATGCGACCGGGGCGGGCGCTCATGACGAAAATCCGATCGGCGAGGAACACCGCCTCACGCAGGTCGTGGGTGACGAGCTGGATCGTCACGTCCGTCTCGTGATGCAGGTCGCGGATCACGCACCACAATTCCTCGCGCGTGAAGGCGTCAAGTGCGCCGAACGGCTCGTCCAGCATCAAGAGGTCGGGCTCGTGGATCAGCGCGCGGCAAAGGTTCGCCCGTTGCTGCATGCCGCCCGAAAGCTGCCAGGGATATTTGTCGCCGAAACCCTTCAGCCCGACCGTTTCGAGAAGATGCTCGGCCTTTTCGACATATTCGGCCTTGTTGGCCCGCAAGCGCCTGCGGTGACGCTGGACGATTTCGAGCGGCAGCAGGATGTTGTCGAGCGTCGTGCGCCAGGGCAGGAGCGTCGGGTTCTGGAAGGCCATGCCGACGATCGAGACCGGCTCGGTCACCTCCTTGCCGGCGACGGTGATCGCGCCGACCTGCGGGATATGGAGCCCGGTCACCAGCTTCATCAGGGTCGACTTGCCGCAGCCCGACGGGCCGACCACGGCGGTGAATTCGCCCTTGTCGACATGCAGCGTCAGGCCGGAAACGGCGAGCGTACCGCCGGGGCCGCCATAGCGCATGTCCACATTGTCGATGGTGACGAGATGGCTGGTCACGTCGGCCCTTCCGTTCAATCTGCCAGTCAATCGCCGGATGCGGTCAATGTCCACATCCGGCGATGCTTTGCGTGATGGGAGGATGCCGCCTATTGCAGCATGCGCTCTTCTTTCGGCGGCAGGAAGGACGGGTCGAACACGTCCTCGGGTGCGGGCGGGTTCTCAACGTCCATGGAGATCGCCAGCCATTCCATGGTCTGGGCGAGCTTGTCCATGTCGACATCGCCAAAGCCGTTTTCCTGGACGGCCGGCGTCAGGATGGACTGTTCGATCGCCATGTTGATGCGGTCGATCTCGACATCCTTGCTCAGAACGCCATTGCGCTCGAGCACATGGTCCATCGCGCCTTCCGGATCGGCGATCGTGTCGCGATAGCCCTTGATCAGCGCGCGCAGGAAACCCTTGACCGCATCCGGGTTTTCCTCGGCGAAGGCCGGGTTGACCATGACCACATTGCCGTAAAGGTCGAGCCCGTTTTCGCCCATCATGATCGGCACGATGTCGGCTTCGTCGACGCCTTGCGCCTTCAGGTTGATGACCGACGAAAAGGAAAAGCCGAAGATCGCATCGACCTGGCCCTGGGCCAGCATCGGCTCGCGCACCGGAAAGCCGACATTTTCGATGGTGATGCCGGACGTGTCGATGCCGGCAGCCTCGACGAAGGCCGGCCACTGGCCGAAGGCGGCGTCCGGCGGTGGGGCCCCGAGCGTCTTGCCCTCGAGCGAGGCGGGATCCTCGGTGATGCCCTGGCTTCTGAGGCCGATCACCGCAAAGGGCGGCCGCTCATAGGCCATCATCACGGCGGTGACTTTCTGTTCGGGATTTTCCTCGATGAACTTGATCAGCGCGTTGACGTCGCCAAAGCCCATGTCATAGGCGCCGGTGGCAACGCGCGGGATGCTCTCGCGGCTGCCCGCGCCCGAATCGATGGTGACGTTCAGGCCTTCCTCGGCGAAATAGCCCTCGTCCAGCGCGATGAAGAAGGGTGCCGACGGCGCCTCGAACTTCCAGTCGAGCGTGAATTTGAGATCGGTTTCGGCAAAGGCCGTCGAGGCGGTCAGCGTCAACGCTGCCAATGCCCCGGACAGTGTGGCTCCCAGAAATGTGCGCATGTTTATCTTCCCTCTTTGCGGCGCGCCGGGGCGCCTTGCCGGCAGATTGCACCAGCGATTGCACAAATATCAAGCGTAAAACGCTTGTGCATAATCTGTGGGCAATTGCCTAGGCGAGGCCGCCCTGATCGCTCAAAAAGCCGACAATCGCGTCAACACCCTGTCCGGCTCTGAGATCGGTGAACAGGTGCGGCCGGCCGGCCCGGTTGGCGCGGGCGTCGGCATCCATCCGGTCAAGATCGACGCCGACATGGGGCGCAAGATCGGCCTTGTTGATGATCAGGAGATCGGAGCGGGTAATCGCGGGACCGCCTTTGCGCGGAATGTCGCCGCCCTGACAGACCGAGATCACATAAAGCGACAGGTCGGCCAGATCAGGTGAGAAGGTGGCCGCCAGATTGTCGCCGCCCGATTCGATGAAGATCACGTCGAGGTGGGGATGGCGGGCCGTCATCTGTTCGACGGCGCGCAGATTGATCGAGGCGTCCTCGCGGATTGCCGTGTGCGGGCAACCGCCGGTCTCAACGCCCAGCACCCGGTCCGACGGCAGCGCCTGCATGCGCGTCAGGGCTTCGGCGTCCTCGCGTGTATAGATGTCGTTGGTGATGACGGCGACCGAATGGGTGTCGCGCATCGCTTCGCACAGGCGCGCGGTGAGTGTGGTCTTGCCGGTGCCGACCGGTCCGCCAATGCCGACGCGCAAGGGACCGTTCAACTGCGTCATTGTTCTTCCCCTGCGAAGACTTCCAGCGCGGCGTTGAGGCCGTTGATGGCCGCCGGAAACCCGCCATAGAGCGCCATCTGCCAGATGACCTCGCCGATTTCCCGTTCGCTCGCTCCGGCCTTGAGCGCGCCGCCGATGTTGACCTTCAACTGCGGCTTGGTCTGTCCGCCAAGTGCGGTGAGTGCCGCGATGGTGGCGAGGTAACGCGTCTTCAGATCAAGCCCGTCGCGCGCATAGTGCTGGCCGTAGGCAAAATCGACAACCGACTCCGCCATGCCGGGAACGATGTGCCCATATCGCTCGCGAAGGGCCGCTTCCATTCCGGGGTTCAACTCTTCGGAGAGCGCCTTGCCGCGCTCATATGTGTCGATGCTCATGACAGGAACAGCCGTGGTTCGAGGGTTTCGTGGGTCATCGATGCAATATCGGCGCCAAACGCGCTGCCGCCAAGATCATCCAGTGTCGCAGCGGTAGCGCGGCGGGCGGTGCCGGCGATTGGCTCTTCCAGTGCTGCAAGGATGCGCGCCGCGCCGGTCTGCCCGGTGACGGAAAGGCGGATGGCACATTGCAACTGATTGGTGGCATAGGTGTTGAGAAAGGCGGCAAGGGCCGCTTCCCCGTCGATCCCGGCAAGACCGGCCGCGGTGCCGACCGCGACGGGCAACGGTGTCTCGCGCGGCGGCAGCGCACCGGGTTCGAACCAATGCGCCGCCGCGTCGATGAAGGCAGCGCCTTGGTCGATGGTTTCCTTGCGGCGTTCGGCGGACATGCACAGCGCGCGGCCCAGCTCGGCAAGCGTGGCGATGTGGTGCGCGTCCGTCGCCGCGCGACGGGCTTCGGTGACAAGAACCGCATCGTTCCAAGGCGCGCCGTGGCGCAGCGTTGCGGCAATCCAGTGCTGCAGCGAAACCGCATCGGTCACGGCGCCGTCGGCGACGGCCTGTTCGAGCCCGGCCGAATAGGCAAAGCCGCCCGTGGGAAAGACCGGCGACAGCCATGACATGAGTCTCAGAAGAGCGGTGGTCTGGCTCATTCCGTCAGGTCCAGATCGGAACGCTCGTAGCGGTTGTGACCGGGCAGACCACGCTTGAGTTTCCAGAAATGGCGCGCATCGTCCATCGAGCGCCCGGGATTGTCGTCGAAAAAGGCGCGCACATAGGCGTTGAACTGGTTGTGGTACGGGATCGTGGCCTTCACGCCCGCCTTGCGTTCGGCGTCAAGCCGCAGCCATTCATGGGCCGCATCGCCCATCGTTTTGCCGGCATTGGCCTTCATCCAGTCCATGAAAGCGATGTTGAAGGTGATTTTCCGGCCTGTCTCGCGCGCGAGGAAAGCCCGCACATTGTGATTGTTGCGATAGCCGGCATCGATGATCGTGTCGCGTGTGATCGCGCCATGCGCCCAGTCGAACATCGACGCCGGTGACGTCTGACGACGCGCCGGCCCTTGCTCGTAGGACGGTTTGCGCCGCTCACCCGTATCGAGGAAATGCGCGACCCGGTCGATGATCGCGAATTTGCCGCCATAGGGGCTCACACCGAGATTGCGCGCATGATCGACGATCTCCTGCTTGAGCCAATACCAGTCCTTGAGTGCGGCGCCGGTGGTGATCGTCTCGATCCGCGGGCGTTTGGGCGTTTCAGTGGTCATGGTGATGGTGGCTGTGATGGGCATCGCCATAGGCGCCGCCTTCGGGGTCGAAGGGCGCCTCGATTTCGGTGATGGTGGCGCCAAGGCCCGTCAGCATGTCGGCGATCACATGGTCCCGGCGGACCAGGATGTGGTCCGGGCCGATCTGCGCGGCCAGATGCCGGTTGCCGATCTGCCAGGCAAGGGCCAGAAGATGGCGGGGGTCGCGGCCGCGCACCTCGATCAGCGGTTCGGGTTCGGCGTGCACTTCGATCACCCGGCCATCGTCCAGTACCAGCCCGTCGCCATGGCGCAAAAGCCGCGCTTCAGGCAGATCGAGCAGGAACGCGATGCCATTGTCGGCCACCATCTTCACACGGCGCCGGTGGCGCGCGGTCTCGTCAAGCGTGATCGTGCCGGCGGGGGCGGAGAAAGTGCGGGTGATGGTGGTGGCAGTGGGCAGGGTCATGGGCTCGTTCAGATGCCCAGATCCAGCCGTCTGCCATCCATGGCACCGGTTTCCGAAAAGCGTTCGCGGCACATTGCGTCCTCGGGCACCGTGAAACCGCATGCGGGAAGAGCGTTCATCAAATCCTCGCTGGTGCCCTTTTCATAACTTTCGAAGTGGAAGTTGACATATTTGCAGAACGCGCCGGCAATTGCCAAACCCTTCATGCCAAAGACGATATAGGGTGCGCTGGCGTCGCATCGCGCAATCCGGAACAAGGCGGCGACAAAAGGTGCGATGGCGTCGGGTGCTCCGGCGACCGCGCCGTCGAAGTCCGGTTTCAAGCCCAAGCCTTCCAGCGTTTGGTGGGCAGCGGCGCTGTGTTCGTTTTGCTGGACCAGGATCGGCGTGCGGGTCATCGGCATGATCGCGATTTCATCGCAACCGAGCGCCTGGCACAGCTCGTTGAACGCCGGCCCTGCCATCTCAGCGCTTTGCTCGGGTGTCGCGCCGGGCGGTTCTGCAATGGTGAAAGCGATGCTTTGGCCGTCGGGCAGGGGGCCGTGAAAATCGTCGCGCAAGGCTGCCAATTGGGCGTCATGCTCCCGGTTGAGTTGCTCGGCAAAGGCGGCGGTCAGGACCGTCGCCTCTTCGTCGTCGAGTTCCATGAAGACTTCGTCGCCCGGCTCGTACCGGTCGGCCGCGGGATCGAGGGCGTCGCTCTGCCAATCCAAGACCTGGCGCGCCAGCCAGGGATAGCCAGAAAAGGCATCGTCGCGGGAGATGAAGCGCAGGGTCATCGCCTTGCATAGGCGCCTGCGCGAGCCTTGCCTAGCCTTCCGAGTGAAGCACGAGCTTTTCGATCTCGTCGACAGGATGGTTGGTCAAGTCCTTGTCCACTTCGCCGACGATGCGGCCGGTGACCGCCTGATGCAGTTCCTTGCGCATCTGACCCAAAACGCCGGGAGCGGCGACGAGGACAAGCTGCTGGAACCGGCCCTTGTGGGCCTGCTTGTAAAGAATGTCGGCCAGTTCGGCTGCGAACCGGTCCTTGCCGAGCTGATGCCAGTCCGTGTCATCGACTGCGCTGCGGTGAACACTGGGTCCGTCATTGAACCGCCCACGCCGGTTGGCGGCCTGTTCGCGATTGGGCGGATTATCCTGCTCTTCCTCGCGAAAGACCTCGAGATTTGGGTATTTGGCATCGCCTTCATTGCGCAGGAACAGCGCCTTTTCGCCATCGGCGACCACCAGCCAGCCATCGTGACTGAGTGCAATCTTGTCGGTCATGTCGACGTCCTCCGCGGTTCGGGAAGCCTAGTCTGGCATAGCGCGGATGCGTGTGACTTGATCGCGCGCAAGCCGCCACGCGGCGTGGCATGCGCTGCGTCGGGTTTAGAACAGAAAGTAACGCTGCGCCATCGGCACCACGTCCGCCGGCGCACAGGTGAGCAGTTCGCCGTCGGCGCGGACCTCGTAGGTTTCGGGGTCCACCTCGACGGTGGGCGTTGCGTCATTCAGCTTCAGATCGGCCTTGGAGATGCCGCCGCGCACATTGTCGACGGCGACCAGCTCTTTCTGTGTTTCCAGCTTGTGGGCAAGACCGTCCTCGATCGCCGCCTTGGAAACGAAGGTCACCGCCGAATTGGTCAGCGCCTTGCCGAAGGCGCCGAACATGGGCCTGTAATGCACCGGCTGCGGCGTCGGGATCGAGGCGTTCGGGTCGCCCATGGGCGCGGCGACGATCGAGCCGCCCAGCAAAATCATCGCCGGTTTGACGCCGAAGAAGGCGGTGTCCCACAGCACCAGATCGGCACGCTTGCCGACTTCGACCGAGCCGATCTCGTTCGATATGCCGTGCGCGATGGCCGGGTTGATCGTGTATTTGGCGATGTAGCGGCGCACGCGGTGATTGTCATTGTCGCCTTGTTCCTCGGGCAGCGCGCCGCGCTGGCGCTTCATCTTGTCGGCGGTCTGCCAGGTGCGGATGATCACCTCGCCGACGCGGCCCATCGCCTGGCTGTCGGACGCGATGATCGAGAAAGCGCCCATATCGTGCAGAATGTCTTCGGCGGCGATGGTCTCCTTGCGGATGCGCGATTCGGCAAACGCCACATCCTCGGGAATGTTGGAATCGAGGTGATGGCAGACCATCAACATGTCGAGATGCTCGTCGATCGTGTTGACCGTGTAGGGCCGGGTCGGGTTGGTCGAGGACGGCAGCACGTTGTCGAGACCGCAGATCCTGATGATGTCCGGCGCATGGCCGCCGCCGGCGCCCTCGGTGTGGAAGGCGTGGATGGTGCGGCCATGGATCGCCTCGATGGTCGATTCCACAAAGCCGCTCTCGTTGAGCGTGTCGGTGTGGATCATCACCTGCACATCGAACGCATCGGCCACCTTCAGGCAGCAATCGATGGCGGCGGGCGTCGTGCCCCAATCCTCGTGCAGCTTGAGCGCGCAGGCGCCGCCGAGCACCTGTTCCTCTAGCGCGGCGGGCAGGGATGCATTGCCCTTGCCGGCAAAGGCCAAGTTCATCGGGAAGGCATCAGCGGACTGGATCATCCGGCCGATATGCCAGGGGCCGGGCGTGCAGGTCGTTGCGAGCGAGCCATGCGCCGGGCCGGTGCCTCCGCCGAGCATGGTCGTGACGCCCGACATCAGCGCGTCGTCGATTTGCTGAGGGCAGATGAAATGAATGTGGCTGTCGAAGCCGCCGGCGGTCAGGATCTTGCCTTCGCCGGCGATGGCCTCGGTGCCCGGACCAATGATGATGTCGATGCCCGATTGCGTGTCCGGATTGCCGGCCTTGCCGATGGCGGCGATGCGCCCTTCCTTCAAACCCACATCGGCCTTGTAGATGCCGGTGACGTCGACGATCAGCGCGTTGGTAATCACCGTGTCGACGGCGCCGTCATGGCGGGTCACCTGGCTCTGGCCCATGCCGTCGCGGATGACCTTGCCGCCACCAAACTTCACCTCCTCGCCATAGGTGGTGAAGTCGTTTTCCACCTCGATGAAAAGGTCAGTGTCGGCCAGGCGCACCTTGTCGCCGGTGGTGGGGCCGAACATGTCGGCATAGGCGGCGCGGGATATGCGGGCGGGCATGGGCGGTCCTTCGGTCAGCCGTCTTCGAGCAACAGCAACAGTTCTTGCGTGCGCTGGCGCGTCATGTGCGCCTTGCAGGAGTTTTCGATCAGCGGTCGGATCGACCCGCCGGCATATTGCGCACCTTCGGCGCCGCAATGGCCGTCGCGATAGTCGATCCAGGCGCGTTGGGCCTTGAGCAGGTTTTCGTGAAAATTGGCCTGTTCGGGGTGATAGTCGCGGTTGGATTCATCCAGCGCCTTGGCCTTATCGACAACCAGCGGCCATGCGACGTTCAGCGCCCGGTCGGCGCGCTGCCAGTCTTGATAAGCGCAATGGTTCATGCCCTGCTGCGGCAGGTTGCCCGGATCGTCGCAATTCCAGTCCTGAGCGGCAGCGGGCAGGGCAGCAAGGCACAGCACGAAGGCCACGGGCAGTCGCATCACAGGCTCCCCATGATCATCTTGCGGAAGCCGTAGACCTCGTGATTGCCGCCAACATGGATCAGCGTGACATCGCGGGTCTGGCCGGGCTCAAAGCGCACCGCCGTGCCGGCGGCGATGTCGAGCCGACAGCCGCGCGCGGCCTCGCGGTCGAATTCCAGCGCCGGATTGGTCTCGAAGAAATGATAGTGCGAGCCGACCTGCACCGGCCGGTCGCCGGTGTTGGCGACGGTCAGCGTGATGGTGTCCACGCCGGCATTGAGTTCAATATCGGCATCGGGTGTGATCACTTCACCGGGGATCATGGTTGGTTCCTCGCTGCGGAGTGTCGGCATTGCGGACGACGCGCAGGCGCCGCAGCAGCCACCGCATGCCCATGATCGACATGGCGGCCACCAAGGCGATGCCGATCACCAGATGATCGAACGTCGAGAACGGTGTCTGCGTGACGATGACGAAGGGCTGGCTGTTCATCTGATCGGCTCGTGGACGGTCACCAGCTTGGTGCCGTCGGGAAAGGTCGCCTCGACCTGGATGTCGTGGATCATTTCGGGCACGCCCTCCATGCACTGGTCGCGGGTGATGACATGGGCGCCGGCCGCCATCAAATCGGCGACGGAACGGCCGTCGCGGGCGCCCTCAACAACGAAATCGGTGATCAGCGCGATGGCCTCGGGATGGTTCAACTTGACGCCGCGCGCCAGCCGCTTGCGCGCCACCTCGGCGGCCATGGCGACCAGAAGCTTGTCCTTTTCGCGCGGTGTCAGTTGCATGCCATGTCCCCAGCGTCGTCTTTGGACCGATGCTAGACCGGCAAAGAGCGACGGGGAAGGCTGCAAGGCCGGTGCGGGCTGCTGAAATTTTGGGCGGCTTTTGCCTGTTATCCGGTCAGCCGTGCAGCCAGTCGTGCAGCTTCGCCTTGCGCACCTCGGCCAGCAACTGGACAAAACCTTCTGCCTGGTGCCGTGCGGTGGCGGCGCCCTTTTCGGCGGTGGCGCGGGCCGCTTCGCCGACGACGCCCTCGGCATGCAGGTCCGATGCAATCCATGCCCAGGCATGGGTGCCCTGCGGCGCGACATGGTCGAAGGCGCCGCGTGCTCCGACGGTGCGCGAGGCGAAGTCCTGCGCCTTCTCCATATCGACGGTCTCGGGCCGGAAATGCAGCATCAGCGATGTTTCCACATCGCCGCCATGGATGCCGAACTGGCGCTCGGTCTCCGAGTACAAGCCATCGGGAAGGCCGAAACGCATCCAGCTCGTCTTGACCGCCAGCATGGCGTGTCGGACGCGCATCTCGCGGGCGACAATGCCCATGATCTCCTCATTGCCGCCATGCGAATTGACGATCACCAGCTTCCTGATGCCGGTACGGGCGATCGAATCGCCCAGATCGCTCCATTGGTCGATCAGGGTCGTCGCGCGAATCGTCAGCGTGCCCGGCACGCGGATGTGCTCGTTGGACTTGCCGACGCACTGGACCGGCAGGAAGCGGACATCGAGATCGTCGGGCACGAGCGGGAAAACGGTCTCCAGCATGCCGTCCATGATCGCGTAGTCGGTGGCGACCGGCAGATGCGGGCCATGCTGTTCGGTTGCCGCGACGGGCAGGACGGCGATGGTCCGTTCGGGGTCGAGGCCCTCGAACTGCCGGGCCGTGAAGTCGCCCCACCAGAGCTTGCGGGTCATGCATCATCTCCTGCGGGCGCGGCGGCGATCGCCTCGATCTCGACGGTGAATTCGGGCCGTGCAAAGCCCGACACGATCATCAGGGTCGATGCCGGGGCGGGGTCGCCGAACAGTTCGTCGCGCACTTTCATGTAGGGCGCCAGATGCTCGCGTCCGGTGACGAACGCGTTGATGCGCACGATGTTGCCAAGGCTCATGCCGGCGTCGCGCAGGATCGCGTCAATGTTGGAAAAGCAGAGCCGCGTCTGCGGCTCGGTGCCGGCGGGCACTTCGTCATCGGGCGCAATGCCGAGCTGGCCCGAGCAGAACAGAAGCCGCGTGCCCGGCGGCACCTCGACCGCATGGCTGTATTTGGCGAAGGGCGCGCGGATGGCGTCCGGGATGCGGTGAACGAGCATGACAATGATCCGGCTTGCGTTGCCGGCGATCATGCAAATGCGCGAGGCGATGACAAGGCGTGACGTGCCGATATCAAGCCTGCGTCATGGCCAATTGATTGTGATGACTGCCGCGTTGCACTCGACAGCGCTGCAAAAACATGGCGGTCTTCAACGCGGCCGCACTGGCATGGGGCTTGCATCCTTGCCGGCATCGGACAAGCATGGCCGCGCCGGCTTTCAGGGGACGGCCACGCCAACAGAAAAGGTGTCATCGATGAAACGCATCCTTCTTGCCACGACCGCACTGGCCTTCGCCGCAACCGGCGCACACGCTGCGGACACATTCGTGTTCGGCACCAACTGGCTCGCCCAGCCCGAGCATGGCGGCTTCTACCAGTCGGTGGCCGACGGCACCTATGAGGCCTGCGGCCTCGATGTGGAAATCCAGCAGGGCGGCCCGCAGGTCAACAACCGCGCGCTGCTGCTTGCGGGCCGAATCGACGCGCATATGGGCGGCAACATGCTGGAAGCCTTCTCGGCGGTGGAACAGGACATTCCCGTTGTCGTCGTCGCGGCATCGTTCCAGAAGGAACCGCAAGTGCTGATGACCCATCCGGACCAGGGCTTTGACAGCTTCGAAGCGCTGAAGGAAGCCGACGAGTTCATCCTCGGCGACCAGGGCTTTCAGAGCTATTATCAGTGGATGATCACCGAGTTCGGCTTCGATGCGTCCAAGCGCGTGCCCTATACGTTCAACCCCGCGCCCTTCATCGCCAATCCGCGCTCGGTGCAGCAGGGCTACATCACATCGGAGCCCTTTGCCGTCGAGCGAGAAGGCGGGTTCGTGCCGAACCTGTTCCTGGTCGCCGATTTCGGTTTCGACACCTATTCGACGACGATCGAGGTGATGCAGGCGACCATCGACGAAAAGCCCGACGCGGTGACCTGTTTCGTCGAAGGCTCGATCAAGGGCTGGTACAATTATCTGTATGGCGACAATGCCGCCGCCAATGAACTCATCCAGGCTGACAATCCGGACATGAGCGATGAGCAGATCGCCTTTTCGATCAACAAGCTGAAAGAATACGGCATCGTCGATTCGGGTGATACCGAAACGCTCGGGATCGGCGCGATGACCGACGAACGCATGCAGAGTTTCTATGAGAAGATGGTTTCGGCGGGCGTTGCGGCCGAGGGCATCGACATCTCGGCATCCTATACGCTCGACTATGTCAATCAGGGGCTCGGGCTTGACCTCAAACCCTGACCGGACGGGCGGGCGGTGAGCGCTGCGCCATCCATCGAAGCCGACACCGGCGACACGCAACTGGTGTTGCGCGGCGTCGGCAAGGCGTTTGGCGATGTCGTCGCGCTGCGCGATGTGGACCTGACGATCAACCAAGGCGATTTCCTGTCGCTTCTGGGGCCGTCCGGATGCGGCAAGTCGACGGCGCTGCGGCTCATTGCCGGGCTTTCGGCGCCGAGCGCCGGACGGCTCGAATGGTTCGGCCCGCCCATGGGCAAGACCGATGTGGGCTTTGTCTTCCAGGAGCCGACGCTGATGCCCTGGGCGACGGTGTTCGACAATGTGTGGCTGCCGCTCCGGCTTCAGGGTGTCGGCCGCGAGGCGGCCCGCGACCGGATCGCGGCGGTGCTCGCACAGGTCAATCTGACCGGCTTTGAGGACGCGGTGCCGCGCGAACTGTCGGGCGGCATGAAGATGCGCACCTCGATCGCCCGCGCGCTGGTCACCCGGCCGCGCGTCCTTTTGATGGACGAGCCGTTCGCAGCCCTTGACGAGATCACCCGGAACCAGCTCAACAATGACCTTCTGGCGTTGTGGGAGAAGGAGCGCTTCACGGTGATCTTCGTCACCCATTCGGTGTTCGAGAGCGTCTATCTGGCGAGCCGGATCGTCGTGATGGCGGCCAAGCCGGGCCGGGTGTTCGACCAGATGACGGTCGATGCGCCCTATCCGCGTGACGAGGCGTTCCGAACATCGGAAGGCTATGCCCATGTGACGCGCAGCGCATCGACCATGCTGCGCGCTGCGATGGGGCTCGACCCGGTGGAGGACGGCCATGTCGTCGATTGAAGCGCCCGCGCCGATCCAAGCCGACGCGTTGACCGAAGCCGACGCCGAGGAACTGGCCCGCCGCCGCCAGCGCCGGTTTGAGAAGATCGGCCGGTGGGCGCTGCCGCTCCTGATCATGGTGACCGCGATCTGGCTTTGGGACCGCATCTGCGTGTGGAACGAGATCCCGCATTTCATCCTGCCGCGGCCGGGTGTCGTTCTTCAAACGCTGGCCGACGATGCCGGGCTTTTGTTCTCTTCGCTCTGGGTGACGCTGAAGATCACCTTCCTGTCGCTGCTCCTGGCGGTTGCCGGCGGCGTCGGCCTGTCGGTCCTGTTCACCCAGTCCAAATGGGTGGAGATGAGTTTTTTTCCGTTCGCGGTCATCCTCCAGGTGACGCCGATCGTCGCGATCTTCCCGTTGATCAACATCTATGTGGAGAACCAGACGGCCAAGCTCCTGCTTTGCGCCTGGATCGTCGCTTTCTTCCCGATCCTGTCGAACACGACGCTGGGTCTCAACTCGGTCGACCGAAACCTCATTGATCTCTTCAAGCTCAACGGCGCGACGCGCTGGCAAACGCTGTGGCACTTGCGGCTGCCGGCGGCGATGCCCTATTTCCTGGGCGGGCTGAAGATAGCCGGAGGGCTGGCGCTGATCGGCGCGGTGGTCGCCGAGTTCGTCGCCGGTTCCGCCGGCCAGTCATCCGGCCTTGCCAGCCGGATCATCGAAGCGGGCTACCGGCTGAACGCGCCGCGCCTGTTCGCCGCGCTCATCCTGATCTCGTTCACCGGCATCCTGATCTTCCTGGCGCTGAGCTGGCTGTCCAACCGCATCCTGCGGCGCTGGCATGAGAGCGCGCTGAGCCGGGAGCATTAGGTGCCCACCCATCTGATCACCCGGAATTTCGGCTTTTCGCTGAGCCGCGTGCGCCTGCATGGGTCATGGCTCGACGGCCCCTCTGCCATCCATGACGTCGACGGGTTCGGCCTTTATGACATCGATGTCGTCGATCGGCGGATCGCCTCTGTCAGACCGGCGGCCGCCGATGTGCGCCGGGCCGAAAACGACATGCGCGGGCGGATCGTTTCGCCGTGCTTCACCGATTGCCACACCCATCTCGACAAGGGCCACATCTGGCCGCGCAAGGCCAATCCCGATGGCACCTTCATGGGCGCGCTCGACAGTGTTGGCGCCGATCGTGCCGCCAACTGGTCGGCCGAGGACGTTGCCGCCCGCATGGAATTTGCCCTCAAATGCGCTTACGCACACGGGACGCGCGCCATCCGCACGCATCTGGATTCGGTTGCGCCGCAGGAGACGGTTTCATGGCCGGTGTTCGAGACGATGCGCGAGCGCTGGGAAGGACGGATCGCGTTGCAGGCGGCATGCCTTCTGGGGATCGAGGGTGTGCGCGAGGCGGACTGGTTCGAAACGCTTGTCCGCCGGGTGGCGGCTGCCGGCGGCGTGCTCGGTGCAGTCACGTATATGGTGCCGGATCTTGACGCATTGCTCGACCGTGTGTTCCGCGCGGCCATCGACCATGGGCTCGATCTCGACTTCCATGCCGACGAGACCGACGATCCCGGTGCGCGCGGGCTCAGGCATATTGCCGATGCGGCGGCGCGGCACGGATTTGAGGGTCGCATCCTTGTCGGCCATTGCTGTTCTCTGGCACGCCAGCCCGACGACGAGGTGCTGGCCACGCTCGATGCGGTGGCGGCGCACAACATCTCTGTCGTCTCGCTGCCGCTGTGCAATCTTTATCTGCAGGATCGCCGGACGGACGGCACGACGCCGCGCTGGCGCGGCGTGACCCTTGTGCACGAGATGGCGGGGCGCGGCATCAATGTCGCTGTCGCCTCCGACAACACGCGCGATCCGTTCTACGCCTATGGCGATCTCGACATGCTGGAGGTCTACCGCATGGCGACGCGCATTTGCCATTTCGACCATCCGGTCGGCGGCTGGCCGAAGACCGTCTTCGCCAATCCCGTGGCCGCGATGGGGCTCGATGCGGTGCATGGCCGGATCGCGGTCGGCGAGCCCGCCGATCTGATCCTTTTCGAAGGGCGGTCATGGACCGAGCTTCTGTCCCGCCCCGAGGCCGATCGCATCGTCATTCGCAATGGCGCGTTGATCGACAGCACCATTCCGGCCTACCACGAACTCGACCATCTGATGGAGTAGAAAATGGGCAATCTGGACGCATTGCGCGCCGCGATCGAGGGGATCAGGATCGAGGACAATGAAAAGATCGTCCAGCAGAAGAGCCGCGATTTCTACTGGTATTCGCCGGTGCTCAAGGAGCGGCTCGACCATGTGACGGGAGACCTGATCGTCTCGCCGAAGGACGAGGACGAACTGATCCGCGTTCTGAAGGCCTGCTATGCCCATGACGTGCCGGTGACCCCGCGCGGCACGGGCACCGGCAATTACGGCCAGGCCATGCCGCTTTCGGGCGGCGTGGTGCTGTCGCTCGCCGACATGAACGAGATCAGGGAGATCGCGCCCGGCCGGGTGGTCTGCGGGCCGGGCGTCATCTGCTCGGAGCTCGACAAACAGGCAAAAGCGGAGTCTGGCCAAGAACTTCGGATGCATCCTTCAACCGCCCATACGGCAACGGTGGGCGGCTTCATCGCCGGCGGGTCGGGCGGGGTCGGCTCGATCCGCTGGGGCGGCCTGCGCGATTGGGGCAATGTCATCCGGCTGCGTGTGGTGACGATGGAGGCCGAGCCGCGCATTCTCGAACTGACCGGGGTGGACCTGCACAAGGTCACGCATGCGTATGGGACCAACGGCATCATCACCGAAATCGAAATGCCGCTGACGACCGCGTATGACTGGACCGATGTGATCGTCGCCTTCGACGACTTCATGGCGGCGGCGCGTTTCGCCAATGAGTTGGGCCGTCAGGACGGTATCCTGCTCAAGCTCAATGCGGTTGTCGCGGCGCCGGCGCCGTTCGACTATTTCAAGCGGCATCGGAAGTTTCTCAATGAAGGCGAAAGCACGGTGCTCGTCATGGTGGCGCCGCAGTCGCTCGACGCGTTCCTCGCCTTTGCCGGCGATCATGGCGGCCGGATCGCGTTCAATGAGGCGGAGACGGGCACGGACGATCTGAAGGGCCTGCCGCCCGCTTATGAGCTGGCATGGAACCACACCACGCTGCGCGGCCTCAGGGTCGATCCGGCGATCACCTATCTGCAGGTGCTTTATCCGTTCCCGAACCAGCTTGCGCTTGTCGAGGAATTGCACAAGCGCTTCGAGGGCGAGGTGATCGACCATCTCGAATTCGTGCGCTTTGACGGCGATGTCACCTGTTTCGGCCTGCCCATGGTGCGCTATTCGACAGAAGAGCGGCTCGAAGAGATCATGGACATCTTCAACGCCACCGGCGCACCGATCTTCAACCCGCATCGCTATACGCTGGAAGAGGGCGGCATGAAGCAGACCGATGCGGTGCAGCTTGCTTTCAAGCGCGAGGCGGATCCCAAGGGCCTGCTCAATCCGGGCAAGATGATCGCTTGGGACGATCCGGATTATGATTATGACACCGGCGGCGTCTGGCTGTTCAAGGGATTGCAGAAGGCCGGCTGAATGCGCGTTTTGGTGCTGCATGCGCATCCGGTCGCCGAAAGCTTCAACGGCACGCTGCACCGGCTTGCGGTCGAGCGGCTGGAGGCAGCCGGTCACGACGTCGATGATTGCGATCTTTATGCCGAGGAATTCGATCCGCGCCTGACGCGCGAGGAACGGCTTGGCTATCATGACACGGACACCAACACCGCGCCAGTCCAAGCCCATGTCGACCGGTTGCGCGCCGCCGACGCGCTGATCCTGTGCTATCCGGTCTGGAATTTCGGCTATCCGGCGATGCTCAAGGGCTATTTTGACCGCGTGTTCCTGCCGGGCGTGTCGTTCCAGATGGTCGACGGGACGGTGCAACCCTGCCTGCACAATATCGGCAAAGTCGCGGTCATCACCACCTATGGCGGCTCGCGCACCCGCGCCATTCTGGTCGGAGATCCGCCGCGCAAGCTGGTCAATCGTGTGCTGCGGGTGATCGTCAAGCCCGGCGCGCCGTTTGCCTATCTCGCCCACTACGACATGAACCGCTCGACCGACGAAACGCGCCGGCGTTTCATGGACCGGGTCGGCCAGACGATGGACCGGTTCTGATGCGCGTGCTCGTTATCTACAGTCATCCCGTGCCGGAAAGCTTTTGCGCCGCGCTGCGCGACACCGTGATGGAAGCGCTGGGCGCGGCGGGCCATGAAACGCGGCTGCTCGATCTTTATGCGATGGGCTTCGACCCGATCATGGGGTGCGCCGAGCGGCGGACTTACAATGATGACGGCAATCCGCATCCGCTGCCCGGCCATGCCGAGCATCTGAAATGGGCCGAGGCGATGGTTTTCGTCTATCCGACCTGGTGGTACGGGCTGCCGGCGATGCTCAAGGGCTGGCTGGACAGGGTCTGGACACCGGAGATCACCTTCGAGATCGCCAGGGACACCGGTCGGATCAGCCCGAAAATGACGCACATCCGCAAGCTCGGCATCGTGACGACGTGCGGCGCGCCCAAATGGTGGTCCTATATGGTCGGACATCCGGGCAAGCGGACGTTGAGCCGGGGCATGCGGGCGCTGTTCGCCAAGCGCTGTCGCACGGTCTTCATGGCGCACTATCTGATGGACGTGTCGACGCCCGAAAGCCGCGCCGCATTTTTGTCCCGTGTGCGCCAGAAGATGCTGGCCTTTTGAGGGACCTTGAATCGGCGTCGCTTTGGGCGCACATCTGCGCTCGAACGATCGCGAGGACCCTCCATGGACATGGCCACCGACAAGACCCCCGTCACCGTGCTGACAGGCTATCTGGGCGCCGGCAAGACGACGCTTTTGAACCGCATCCTCACCGAGGATCACGGCAAGAAGTATGCCGTCATCGTCAACGAGTTCGGCGAGGTGGGCATCGACAATGATCTGGTGGTCGATGCCGACGAGGAAGTGTTCGAGATGAACAATGGCTGCATCTGCTGCACCGTGCGCGGTGACCTGATCCGTATCCTGTCGGGTCTGATGAAGCGGGCGGGGCAGTTTGACGGCATTTTGGTGGAGACGACCGGGCTGGCCGATCCGGCGCCTGTGGCGCAGACCTTCTTCGTCGACGAGGACATTGCCGCGCGCACCCGGCTCGACGCGATCGTCACGGTGGCCGATGCAATGCATCTGACCGGCGAACTGGACCGGGCACCCGAGGCGCAGGAGCAGATCGCCTTTGGTGACATTGTGCTGCTGAACAAGACCGATCTGGTGACCGAGGACGATCTGACCGGCGTCGAAGCGCGGATCCGGCAGATCAATCCGACCGCCCAGATCGTGCGCACGACGCGTGCCGATGTGCCGCTGGAGACGATCCTTGGACGGCACGCCTTCGATCTGGACCGCATCCTGGAAAACGAGCCCGATTTTCTCGGTCAGGACGATCATGGACACGATCATCACGATCACCATCATGACCACGACCATCATCATCACCATGAGGATGTGAACCGGCACGACGCGCATGTCTCCTCCTTCTCGCTGGTCAGCGAAGCGCCGCTCGATCCTGAAAAGTTCTTTCCCTGGGTGCAGACGATCAGCCAGGAGTTCGGCATCGACCTCTTGCGCATGAAAGGCATCCTGGCCTTTCCCGACGATCCCAAGCGCTATGTGGCGCAGGCGGTGCACATGATGCTCGAAGGCGATCACAGCCGCGAGTGGCGCGCGGACGAGCCGCGCATCAGCCGCATGGTGTTTATCGGCCGCAACCTGCCGCGCGACGTCATCGAGGACGGCTTTGTGAAGTGCCGGGCGGCGCGGCCCGTTCCCGCATGACCATGACGCAGAAGGTGCTGGAGGCAGACGCGCCGCTGACCGGCGGCGGGTTTGCCGGTCGCGCCTACGCGGTGGCCGACGGCGACGGCCATGTGCATGTGTGCGGTTTCGACGGCTCGGTTGCGGCGCGCAAGCTGCATGGCGGCGCCATCCTTGCCGTTGCAACCGACGAGAAGTCCGGCGCCATCGTCACGGGGGGCGACGACGGCAAGGCGATCCGTGTGCGGCCCGATGGCGAGCCCGAGGTGCTTCATGACGGGCGCAAATGGGTGGATACGGTGGCTGCTTCGCCGCGCGGCCATGTCGCCTGGTCAGCGGGCAAGACGGTTTTCCTTCTGCCGAAAGGCGCCGATCAACCGGTTGAGGCGACCGCGCCCTCCTCGATCAGCGCGCTGCGCTTTTCGCTGGACGGCAAATGGCTGGGCGCGGCGGTCTATGGCGGAGCGTTCCTGATCCGCCTTGCCAAGCCGGCCGAAACCGCGATGCTGTCCTGGCAGGGCGCGCACAATGCGATCGGCTTTTCACCGGACGGGCGCTTTTGCGTGACCTCGATGCTTGAAAACGCGCTGCATGTCTGGCGCATTGACAAGCCCGAGGAAAAGCATGGCAAGATGGGCGGCTATCCGGCCAAGCCGGTCTCTTACGACTGGACCGCCGATGGCCGCTATCTGGCGACGGCGGGCGCCGAGGTTCTGGTATTGTGGCCGTTCTTCGGCGCCGACGGGCCGATTGGCCAGCAGGCAGGCGTGTTCGCGGCCGAACAAGAGCTCTTGTCGCGCACCGTTGCCTCGCGCCCCAACTCGCAGCAGATCGCCGTTGGCTATGTCGACGGGTCGGTGGCGCTGTTTGACCGCAAGAGCCAGCAGTTCCAGCCGGTCGCCGACGAGCATGAGGCCGGGCAGGTCAACGCGCTCGGATTTTCGGCGGACGGGCGCTGGCTCGGCTTCACCCGCGAACGCGGCGTTGCGGGACTGGTGGATCTGGGAAAGGCGTAGGGCGCCAGTCCCTTCTCCCCGTGTGCGGGGAGAAGGTGCCCGAGTTCCGCGAGGGCGGATGAGGGGTTGCGGCTCAGTTGGATTGTTGATCGGGTTGTCGACGCCCTGCCGCGCCTCACCCAACTGCGGTTAACATGCGCTGACGCGCATGGAGCCTCGTATCCCTCTCCCCGCAGGCGGGGCGAGGGGGTCAAATCCGGCCTTCCTCCACCGCAAAGCACTTGGCTTCCCCGGTCGGCGTGGGCACCGGGACGGGGATGTCGTTGCGGCAGCGCTCGGCGACAAATTCGCAGCGCGGATGGAATGTGCAGCCGGGTGGCGGGTCGATCGGGTTGGGAATCTCGCCCTTGACGACCGAATGCTCCTTGCCGGTCATTTCGAGATCCGGCACCGCTTCGAGCAGCATGCGCGTATAGGGATGGCGCGGTGCCTTGAACAGTTCCTTGCCGTCGGCAGTCTCCACCAACGCGCCCAGATAGAGGACACCGATCCGGTTGGCCATGTGGCGGACCACCGACAGATCGTGGCTGATGAACAAATATGTCAGGCCCAGTTCGTCCTGAAGATCGCGCATCAGGTTCAAAATCTGCGCCTGCACGGAGACATCAAGCGCCGAGGTGGGCTCGTCGCAGACGATGAATTCGGGATTGGACGACAGGGCGCGGGCGATGGCGATGCGCTGGCGCTGGCCGCCGGAGAATTCGTGCGGGAACTTGCCGGCATCGGACGCGCCAAGGCCGACCAGATCAAGCAGTTCGTCGACGCGGCTGTCGATGGCCGCCTTGCCGTCGACCGTGCCGAACGCCTTCATCGGCTCGGCAATGACATCGCGCACGCGCCAGCGCGGATTGAGGCTGGCAAACGGGCTTTGGAAGATCATCTGGAAACGCGAACGCAACTGCGTCATGGCCGCGCTCGAATTGACGTCCATGGCCTGTCCGTCGAACAGGATTTGCCCGTCGGAGGCGGGCAGAAGCCCGACCACCATCTTGGCGATCGTCGACTTGCCCGAGCCGCTTTCGCCGACGAGTGCAAACGTCTCGCCGCGCCGGATCTGGAAGCTGACATTGTCGACGGCGCGGAGGAACTGCCGGTCCTGCCGCTCGATCACGCGGTTCAGCCAGGGCAGCGACACGTCGAAGGTGCGGGTGAGGTTCTTCACCTCAAGCAGGACATCGCTCATTCGGCCGCCTTGATCTGTTGTTCGTCATAAAGCCAGCAGGCGACCTGGCGCGTGCCGTGGGGCATCGGGTCGGGCCGCTCGACGCGGCAGCGGTCGAAGACGCGATCGCAGCGCGGATTAAAGGCGCATCCATCCGGGATGTCGGTCAGGCGCGGCATCGCACCGGGGATCTGGACCAGCCGGTCATCCTCCTGCGCCAGCGTCGGAATCGAGCCCATCAGTCCGTGCGTATAGGGATGCAGCGCGTCCTTGATCACGTCGCGCACCGGGCCGATCTCGGCGAGCCGGCCGGCATAGAGCACCGCGACGCGATCGGCGGTTTCGGCGATGACACCCATGTCGTGGGTGATCAGCATGACCGAAGCGCCGCGCTCCGAGCACAGGCGCTTGAGCACATCGATGATCTGCGCCTGCACCGAGACATCGAGCGCGGTCGTCGGTTCGTCGGCGATCACGAGATCGGGCTCGGCCGCAAGGGCAAGGGCGATGACCACGCGCTGGCGCATGCCGCCGGAGAACTGGTGCGGGTAATCGTCGATCCGGCGGCTGGCGGCGGGGATGCCGACATCGTCGAGCAATGCAATCGCCCGGTCGCGCGCCTCCCTGGCGGACACGTTCAGATGGGTCTGGATGGTCTCGACGAGCTGTTCGGCGATGGTGAAGAGCGGGTTGAGCGAGGTCAACGGGTCCTGGAAGACCATGGCGATGCGCTTGCCGCGAATGGCACGCATGTCGTCCATGGACAGATTGTCGATGCGCTCGCCACCCAGATGGATCTGGCCGCCGCCAATGCGGCCGGGCGGCTCGATCAGCCCGATAATGGCCGCGCCCGTCATCGATTTGCCGGCGCCCGATTCGCCAACGACGCCCAGCACCTCGCCACGTTTGATGTCGAACGAGATGCCGTCGAGCGCGGTCAGGATGCCCCCGCGCGTGGGAAACTGCACCACCAGATCGCGCACAGACAAAAGTACGTCATCCATGTCGGTCACCTCAGTTTCGGATTGAGCGCATCGCGCAGCCAGTCGCCCAGAAGGTTGACCGACAGGGCGAGCGCGAGAAGCGTCATGGCGGGGAAGAACAGGATCCACCATTCGCCCGAAAACAGGAATTCCTGGCCGATGCGGATCAGTGTGCCCAGCGAGGGCTGGGTGGGCGGCGCGCCGACGCCCAGGAATGACAGCGTCGCTTCGGCGATGATCGCCAGTGCCAGCGAGATGGTGGCGATGACGAGCACCGGCGACAGCGTGTTGGGCAGGATGTGGCGCACCATGATGGCGACCGGCGAGCGGCCGATCAGCCGGGCGGCCTGCACATATTCCTTGCCCTTTTCGACCAGCGTTGCGCCGCGCACGACGCGCGCGAACTGCACCCATTCGGACAGGCCGATGGCGATGATCAGCACCCAGATGGCCACCTCGTCGCGCCGATCGGGCGGGGTGATGCCCTTGGCGACGCCAAAGATCAGGAGTGCGACGAGAATGGCGGGGAAGGTGAGCTGGATGTCGGCGATACGCATGATGAGCGTGTCGGTGCGCCCGCCCACATAGCCGGAGATAAGGCCGAGCGTGACGCCCAGAACCATGGCGAAGATCACTGCGGAAAAGCCAACAAACAGCGAGATGCGCATGCCGTAGAGAATGGTCGCGAACACGTCGCGGCCCTGGTCGTCGGTGCCAAGGACAAAGGTTTCGCCCGTGAACTGGTTCGGCTCCATGGGCTTGGAGAAGCCGTTCATCAGGTTGAGCGAACCGGGATCGAACGGGTTCTGCGATGTGATGAAGGGCGCAAAGACCGAACTGCCGATCAACAGCACGACGACGAGCGCTGCGACCATGGCAACGGGCGAACGCCGGAACCGGTAAGCGAGGTCGGAGTCAAGGGCGCGGGCAATCGCTTCCATCTCAGTGCCCTCCGCCGCGCGAGGCCGACAGGCGCGGATCGATCGCGAAATAAAGAAGATCGACGATCAGATTGATGACGACGAACATGACAGAGATCAGCATCAGGTAGGACGCCATGACCGGGATGTCGACGAACTGGATCGAGTTGATGAACAAAAGGCCGACGCCAGGCCACTGGAAGACCGTCTCGGTGATGATGGCAAAGGCAATTATCGAGCCCAGTTGCAGACCCGTGATCGTGATCACCGGGACAAGCGTGTTCTTCAGCGCATGGCGGAAATAGACCGCGCGTTGCGACAGGCCGCGCGCGCGGGCGAACTTGACATAGTCCGAGCGCAGCACTTCCAGCATTTCGGCGCGCACCAGCCGCATGATCAGCGTCATCTGGTAGAGCCCCAGTGTGATCGCCGGTAGGATGATCGCTTTCAGGCCGGACTCGGTCAAAAGCCCTGTCGACCACCAGCCGATCCGCACGGTTTCGCCGCGCCCGAAACTGGGCAGCCAGCCCAGTTCCACCGCGAACACATAGATCAGCAAGATGCCGATCAGGAAGGTGGGCAGCGAGACGCCGATCAGCGACGAGGTCATGATGAAGTTGGACAGCCAGCCATCGCGCCGGATCGCGGTATAAACGCCGAGTGTGATGCCCAGAACGATCGCGAACAGCGCCGAGACAGCGGCCAGTTCCAGCGTGGCGGGCGCCCGCTCGGCCAGAATGTCGGCGACGGGGCGGCCCTGACGGAACGAGACGCCGAAATTGCCTTGCGCGACGCCCTGCAGGAACCGGAAATACTGGACGGGGAAGGGTTGATCGAGCCCCAGTTCCGAGCGGACCCGGTCAATATCCTCGATCGTGCGTTCCTGGCCGAGCAGATTGTCGACCGGATCGCCGACAAAGCGGAACAGCGAAAAGGCGACGAGCCCGACAACCAGCAGAACGACCACCGATTGCAGGACACGTCTGATGATGAATGCGAGCATTCAGATGCTTTCTATTCGTTGATGGTCACCCAGCGCAGGATGAAGAAATTGTCGGGCCTTTGGGTCAGTTCGACGCCGTCGCGCACGCCCCAGATCAGTGGCTGAACGTAAAGCGGTACATAGGCCTGTTCGCCCTGCAAGATCTGCGCCACCTCGTCGAGCATCGCCTGGCGCGCGGCATCGTCGATCTCCGATTGAATCATCGGCAGCAATTCGTCAACGCGCGGATTGGAAAAATCCCCGAAATTCCAACTGCCCAGACGCTGTTCCTCGTTCGGCGTGGCGGCGAGGAAGCGGATCGGATGTTCGGCGTCAAATGTGCCCGGCGACCAGCCAAGCAAATACATGTCGAAATTGTCTTCGCGCAGTTCGGGCCAATAGGTGCGCACGGGCATGGCGTCCAGTTCGGCGCGCAGGCCGATCTGCGCCAGCATGGAGACGGCGGCCTGGCAGACCGATTCATCGTTCAGATAACGGTCGTTGGTGCATTTGAGACCGAACGAGAAGCCGTCCGGATAGCCCGCTTCGGCGAGAAGCGCGCGGGCGGCGTCGGGATCATGGGCGGGCCGTTCGGCAAGGGCAGGCGTGTAGCCGCGCATGGCCGGGCTGACCAGTTGCGACGCGGGCTCTGCGGCGCCGCGCATGATGGTCTGCAGGATGGCGTCCACGTTGATCGCATGGGCGACCGCCTGGCGCACACGCACGTCGCGGAACGGGTTCGGTTGCCCCGCATCATCGGCATATTTGATGGTTTCGGCCTGGTGGGCGAAGCCGAACATGATGACGCGCGCCTCGATGCCGGTGATCACGTCGACCCCGTCGCGCTCGGCAACGCGGCCCGCATCCTGCACCGGCACGGGATTGATCATGTCGACTTCGCCGGACAGGAGCGCGGCGACGGCGGTAGCCGAATTTTGCACCGGCGTGAACTCGGCGCGGGTGATGTTGTGCTCGACTTCGCCCCACCAGCCCTCGAACGGTTCGAGAACCGTCATCAGGCCCGGCTGGCGTTCGGCGAGACGGAAGGCTGCCGTGCCGTTGGCGTTCAGCGTGGCGAAATTCTCGGCGTCCTTGGCCGGCAGTTCGACGCCGTTCGCCTCGGCCCAACCCTTGTCCATGATCATGAAGTTGGCGATCGAACCGGGGAAGATCGGGTTGGGCGCGTTGGTCATGAAGTCGATGGTGAAATCATCGACGACCGTCACCTCGGAGACCGGCGCGAACCAGGAGGCGGTGTCGGCGGCTTCCGACGATGCGCGTTCATAGGAGAACATCACGTCCTCGGCCGTAAAGGCCGCGCCATCATGGAAGGTCACACCCCGGCGCAAATTGAAGCGCCAGCCATCGCCGCCCAGCGGCTCCCAGCTTTCGGCCAGCGCCGGCTCGACGCTCATGTCCTTGCCGCGGCGGACAAGGCCTTCATAGACATTGTTCAGAAAGCCAAGAACCGGCGCCGAGTTGACCGCGTGCGGGTCCATCGTCTGTGGGTCGGTCTGCGCCGCCCATTTGAAGGTTTCGGCCTGGGCCGTCGTTGCGCCGAGCGCGATCGCCGAAGCAAGTGCGATGGTGAGCTTGTTCATGGTGTCTTCCCCTGTGCGGCGGGGTGATGACGATGCCCGCCGGACGGGCAGGTTAGGGCGGGGGCGCAATGCCCCCAACCCCTTTGGCGTCAAAGCGCTGTCACGCTTAGTTGAACTTCAGGAACTTGAAGTGCGGCTGGTCCTCGGGCTGCACCGCGAAGTCGATAGTCTCCGTCATGCCCCAGTTCAGCACCTGATTGTGGATGGGCAGGTAGATGACCTCGTCCTGCACCTTCTGCCAGATGTCCGCGATCGTCTGGTTGCGAACCTCCAGATCGACCTCCGAACCCAGCGACTGGATCATCGCATCCACGTCCGGATCGGAGAAACGCGAACCGTTCCACGAGCCGCGGTCTTCAGTGGTCGAATGGACCAGGAAGTTGAACACATACTCGCTGTCAAACGTCGGAACGCCCCAGCCAAGCAGATAGAAGTCGGTCTGCTTGCCCGAGATCAGCGGGAAGTGGTTCGCCTTTGTCTGGGCGACCAGGTTGGCGGTGATGCCGATCTGGCCCATCATGCCGACAGCCGCCTGACAGATCGCTTCATCATTGATGTAGCGGTCGTTCGGGCAGTGCATGGTGACCTCGAAACCGTCCTCGTATCCGGCCTCGGCCATCAGCGCCTTGGCGCCTTCCACGTCGGCTGCCGGATACTGGTCCAGTTCTTCGTTCCAGCCATTGACGAAGGGCGGAATGATGACGCCGGTCGGTGCCGACTGGCCGCGCATGACGACCTGCTGGATCGCCTCGCGGTTGATCGCCATGTTCATGGCCTGGCGCACCCGCACGTCGGCGAACGGGTTGGCGCCGTCGACATTGTCGTTTTCAAGATCGTCGTCACCGGAGTTGATGCCGAAGAAGATCGTGCGGTTCTGGGGTGCGTTCTCGACCTTCAAACCGTCGGTACCCGCCACGCGGTCCAGATCCTGCACGGGCACGTCCTGGATCAGATCGACCTCGCCCGACAGCAGCGCGGCGACGCGGGTCGCGGCATTCTGGATCGGCGTATAGACGATCTCGGTGATCTCCATCGGGAACTCGTCCATGCCCCAATAATCGTCATTGCGGCTGAGGACGGTCCGTGTGTCGGGCTCGCGGCTTTCCAGCTTGAAGGCGCCGGTGCCGTTGGCGTTGCGCACCGCATAGGTTTCCTCGCCATCATCGAACTCGGCGGGCTCGGTGACATTGTTCTCCTCGGCCCAGCCCTTGTCCATGATGAACAGGTTGGTCAGATTGTTGGGCAGGATCGGGTTGGGGCCCTCGGTCTCCATTTCAACGGTGAAGTCATCGACCGCGCGGACTTCGGTGATGGTGACCAGAAGCTCCTTCATGTCCGAGCTTTCCATCTTCGCCCGGTTGAAGGAGAAGACGACATCCTCGGCGGTGAAGTCCTGGCCTTCATGGAACTTGACGCCCTCGCGCAGCTTGAACACCCACACATTGGGCTCGCCTTCCTTGACCGACCATTCGGTGGCGAGCGCCGGGATCGGCTGCGCCTCCATGTCGGGCGAGATCAGCGGCTCATAGATCTGCTGGGCGAGTGCGTGGGTCGGACCCTCGTTCTGCGAATGCGGATCGAGCGTCAGTGAATCGCCGGCGCGCGCCCAGCGCAGCGTCTCGGCGCTGGCCATGACGCTGGTTCCCGCAAGCAGTGCGGCCGTCAGCGCGGCGCCGATCATCTTTGTTTTGACGTGCATGAATTTCTCCCTGATGTGAGTGTCCGCAAAACGCGCGGACATGAGCCCAAAGTCTAGACAGAGCCGATCCTGCAAATCCAGCGAAAAATCAAACTGATTTGACCTTTCGGTCAAAAAAGCGGCCGCCCCTTTGATGGTGGAGGCGGCGGCAGGATGGGCGGTGCTGTTGGCAGGCGCGTTTCAGTCGAGCGCGTTGAGCACCTTGGTCATCCGGTCGACGATCTGGTCGACATGTTCCTTTTCGATGATCAGCGGCGGCGAGAAGGCGATGATGTCGCCGGTCGTGCGGATCAGGAGGTCATGATTGTGGTAGGCATCGAGGAAGGCGGCGAAGGCGCGCTTGGTCGGTTCGCCGGCAATCGGTTCGAGTTCGACGGCGCCGATCAGACCCAGGTTGCGCGTGTCGATGACATGCGGCAGCCCTTTGAGCGAGTGGATCGCGTCGGCCCAATAGTCGGCCATCTCCGCGCCACGGGTCAGAAGGCCCTCTTCGGCATAGGTGTCGAGTGTTCCGAGCGCCGCTGCGCAGGCGAGCGGATGGGCCGAATAGGTGTAGCCATGGAAGAACTCGATCATGTGGTCGGGGCCGGACATGAAGGCGTCGTGGATGTCGTTGGAGGCGAACACCGCGCCCATCGGCACGGTGCCGTTGGTCAGGCCCTTGGCGGTGGTCATCAGATCCGGTTTGACGCCGAAATAGTCGGCGCCGAAATTGGTGCCAAGGCGACCGTAGCCGGTGATCACCTCGTCGAAGATCAAAAGGATGCCGTGTTCGTCGCAGATCTCGCGCAGGCGCTTGAGATAGCCCTTGGGCGGCAGCAGCACGCCGGCGGAGCCGGCGACGGGCTCGACGATGACGGCGGCGATCGTCGACGGATCGTGCAACTGGGCGATGCGCAGAAGATCGTCGGCCAGTTCGATGCCATGCTCCGGCTCGCCGCGGGTAAAGGCGTTGCGTGTCAGGTCATGCGTGTGGCGCATATGGTCGACGCCGGTCAAAAGCGTGCCGAACATTTTGCGGTTGGCAACGATGCCGCCGACCGAGATGCCGCCGAAATTGACGCCATGATAGCCGCGCTCGCGGCCGATCAGGCGGAACCGGCCGCCATCGCCCCTGGCGCGGTGATAGGCGAGCGCCATCTTGAGCGCGGTTTCCACCGACTCCGAGCCCGAATTGGTGAAGAAGACATGGTCGAGCCCGTCCGGCGACAGATCGGCAAGGCGCGAAGCGAGTTCGAACGCGCGCGGATGGGCCATCTGGAAGGAGGGCGCATAGTCGAGCGTCGCCGCCTGGGTCTGGATGGCTTCGACGATCTTCGGCCGGTTGTGGCCCGCATTGACGCACCAAAGGCCGGCAATGCCGTCCAAAACGTTGCGACCGTCATCTGTGACGTAATGCATGCCGTCGGCGCCGGTGATCATGCGCGGGGCGCGCTTGAACTGGCGATTGGCCGTGAACGGCATCCAGTAGGCGGAAAGGTCGTTGGGGCGCGAAACGGGTTTGTCGAGCATGGCCGGCACTCCTGAAAAGAGGTAAGACGGCGCTGACATATGCCGCCCGATCCATGGGCTATGACGCTATGCCCGTGCCATTGCGCGGTCAACCCGGTTTTACCGGATGGTCAAAATTTACCGGACCTCAGTCCTCATCGTCTTCGAGGATGCGGGCCGCGGCGCCGTCCAGATCCTCATACTGGCCCGAATTCAGGCTCCAGATGAAGGCGCCAAGGCCCAGAAGGCCGAGAAACAGTGCGATCGGAATGAGAACGGTCAGAAGCGTCATTATTCGGCCGCCTCCATCGAGCCGGTGCCGACTGCAAGTCCGTCACGGTCGCGTCGCGCCGGGCGGTTGGCGGCGGGTGCGGGGCTGCCCCGCGTCAGGCGCATCGAGTTGAGCACGACAACGATCGAGGAGGCGGACATGGCGATTGCCGCGACCAGCGGCGTGACCATCCCGGCCATGGCGATCGGCACGGCGATGACATTGTAGGCAAAGGCCAGCGCGAAGTTCTGCCTGACCAGCGATTGCGCGCGCAGGGCGATGCCGCGCGCGGCGGTGACGGCTTCGAGGCTGTCGCGGGTGAAGACGAAGTCGGCGGCGGTGCGGCCGACATCGGAGCCCGAGGCCGGGGCCATCGAGACATGGCCCGCGGCGAGCGCCGGCGCGTCATTGATGCCATCGCCGACGAAAAGGACCTTCCGTCCCTGGGCGCGTAGCGCCTCGATACGGGCGATCTTGTCGGCGGGTGACTGGTCGGCGTGCCATTCGGTCACGCCCAGCCGGTCGGCGAGGCGGGCGACCTGCGCGGCGGCATCCCCCGAGACGATCCGTGTGCCGATTTCCGCGTTCTGAAGGGCTCCAATGGCCGCCGCCCCGCCGTCGCGGACATGTTCCCCCAGTGTGATCGTCAGAAGCGGGCCGCCCTCGACGGCGAAGGTCAGTCCACCGGACGCGTCGCGCGCGCCATTTTTTTCTGCAATCCCGGCGACCCAGGCCATGCGCCCGAGCCGTGCCCGACCGCCCGAGAAGCTGCCCTCGACGCCAAGGCCGGGATGTTCGGCAATGCCGGAACCGCGCGCCATGGCGCCGTTGCCCAGATGGGTCAGCAGCGCCCGCGAGGCCGGGTGGCCGGACGAGGCGGCCAGTGCGCGCGCGACGCTGATGTCGCCGGGACGCTCGATGGCGCATTCGGTGACGGTCGGTGTCCCCGTGGTCAGCGTGCCGGTCTTGTCGAACACCGCTTCGTTGGCTTCGGCAAGGCGTTCGAGCGCCGCGCCGTCCTTCATCAGGATGCCGCTCTCGAAAAGCCGGGTCGCGCCGATGACATGGACGACCGGAACGGCAAGACCCAGCGCGCAGGGGCAGGTGATGATCAAAAGCGCGATGGCGATGTAGAGCGATGTGTGCCAGTCGCCGCCGGTGATCACCATCCAGGCGACAAAGGCGATGGCGGCCAGCGAATGGACGAAGGGCGCATAGAGCCGCGCGGCGCGGTCGGCGGCGCGCACATAGGCGCCGCGGCCGTTCTCGGCCGCTTCCATCATCGCCTGCACCTCGGCGAGGAAGGATTTGTCGGCGGCGTTGGTGACATCGATGTCGAGGACGCCGGTCAAATTCATCGCGCCCGCTTCGAGCGCCGTGCCCTTTTCGGCTGTCACGGGCAGGCTCTCGCCGGTCACCAGCGAGCGATCGACATCCGACAACCCGCTCCGGACCGTGCCGTCGACGGGAAGCCGGTCACCGGCAAAGACCCGAACCGTCATGCCCGGCTCGATCTCGTCGAGCGGCAGATAGCGCATCTCGCCCTGGTCGGTGAGCACATTGGCGCCTTTGGCCGACAGGCGGCTCAACTGCACGACCGCGGTGCGCACGCGTTCGCGCATCCGCTGATCCAGGTAGCGGCCGATCAGAAGGAAGAAGAGCAGCATGGTCGCCGCTTCGAAATAGGTCTTGTCGCCGCCGGTCAGTGCTTCGAACAGGCTCATGCCGGTGGCCAGCGAGATCGCCAGCGAGATCGGCACGTCCATGTTGACGCGGCCGTTCCTCAGAGCACCCCAGGCGGATCGGAAGAAGACCCGGCCGGCATAGAAGACGGCGGGAATGGCGATCAGCGCCGAGATCAGGTGGAACAGGTCGCGCGTCGCGCCTTCGGCGCCCGACCAGACCGACACCGACAGGAGCATGATGTTGGCCGAGGCAAAACCGGCGACGGCCAGCGATTTGAGCAGTTCGGAGTCGCGGCGTTTGCGTTCGAGTTCGTCCAGATCGCCCAGGTCGACCGGCCGGGCGGGAAAGCCGAGCGCGGCCAGAGCGCCGGCCACTTCCACCGGGCCGGTTGCGGCCGGATCGAGATGGACCGTCACACGGCGCAGCGAGAGATTGACCCGCACATAGGCGATGCCGTGCATCGGACGGATGGCGCGCTCGATCGAGGAGATGCAGGCACCGCAGTGAATGTCGGGTGCCGAAAACACATATTCCACCGTGCCGTCATCGCGCTCGCGGCCGGCATGGAGCAGTTCCTCGGCGCGCGCGAAATCGGCAGCGGCGCTGACGCCGGCTGCGCCATCGGCGGCAATGTTGCCGCCGCAGCAGGTCATTGGACCGTGAACCGCAATGTGCGGGTCCACACACCGCCCGCAGCGCCAGTCACCGTGACATCGGCGTTCCAGACCCCGCTGGCCAGATCCGTCGATCCCGCATAGATGCCGGCCTCGCCTTCTGCGAACTGCACCGTGTGGTCCTGGGCCTCAAAGGAGGGCCGGCCAAGCCTGGCGGTGACGATGGCGCCCTCGATCGGCGCTCGCGCCGCATCGTGCATGGTGAGCGTCAGAACGCCGTCACTGAATTCGGGAACCGCCTTCCAGCCCATCGCCAGTTGCCGGCGCTTTTCAGCGGTCACCTCGTTGAAGTGCTGGCTGGCGACATAGGAGTTCTTGACCACAAGGCCCGTCCAGCTCGAGGTCGCGTTCCAAGCCATGAACAGATTGACCGAGATGATGACGCCGAAGAAGGCGAGTATGATGGCCAGAAAATGCCAGCCGGTGAACGGGTTGGGTGCAAAGATGCGTTGCAGCATGGCAGTCACTCCGGCGCTTCGAAATTGGCGTTGTAGATGTCGGTCTCGCCGGCTTCGCCTTCCTCGACGATGAAGGTAAAGGGCGTCGAGCCGGATTGGACCATGTCGCGGGGCTGGGACACGAACACGCGCAGCGCACGCAGCCTGTCCGGATCGACCGGGATGTCGAAGGTCGTGGCGGGTTCGGCGTCGATGCCGTTGATCGCCATCAGGGCGCCGGGCAGACCGTCAAGCGTCAGCGTGATGGTGCGCGGTTCGGCGACCATGTTGAGGATCTTGACCGTGTAGCCGTTGCGGATCGAGCCGTCCGAAAGGGTGGTGAAGACCGGGTTGCGGTCGTGCAGCACATTGACTTCCAGCCGGTCGCGGGTGCCCAGCGCCACAAGAAGGGCCAAACCGATCGCCGCCCAGGCGGCGGTGTAGATGATCGTGCGCGGGCGCAGCATCTCGCGCCATTTGAAGCCCCGGATCGCATCGACGAAACCGCCATTGCCGTCACGGACGTTGGACGGATCGATCGTGCCGGTGTTTTCGCCGCCCATCGCGATGCGCATATTGTGATTGTAGTCGGCGAGCGTTGCGTAGGAAATCAGGCCGCGTTCATGGCCGACCTTGTCCATCACCGCGTCGCACGCATCGATGCACAGCGCGCAGGTGATGCACTCAAGCTGCTGGCCGTCGCGAATGTCGATGCCGGTGGGGCAGACGGCGACACAGGCATTGCAGTCGACGCAGTCGCCCGGCACCAGCCCCTGCGCCTTTGCCTTCTTCTGGCCGCGCATGCGCGGTTCGCCGCGCCAGTCATTGTAGGTGACGACGAGTGAGTTCTCATCGAGCATGGCGGCCTGGATGCGCGGCCAGGGGCACATATAGATGCAGACCTGTTCGCGCATGATGCCGCCAAAAATGTAGGTGGTTGCCGTCAGGACGGCGACCGTCGCATAGGCGACGAACGGTGCCTGTCCGGTGGCGAAATCATAGGCGAGCGTCGGCGCGTCGGCGAAATAGAAAATCCAGGCGCCGCCGGTGGCCACCGCGATGACGAGCCAGGTGGCGTGTTTGACCGCCTTCTTGGTGATCTTCGAGCCGGTCCAGGGCTCCTTGTCGAGCTTGATGCGCGCATTGCGGTCGCCCTCGAAGAAGCGCTCGACGACCAGAAACAGATCGGTCCAGACGGTCTGCGGGCAGGTGTAGCCACACCAGGCGCGGCCGACGACCGAGGTGATCAGGAACAGGCCGACCCCGGCCATGACTAGAAGGCCGGCAATGAAGATGAATTCCTGCGGCCAGATCTCGACGAAGAAGAAGTAGAAGCGCCGGTTGGCCATGTCGATCAGAACGGCCTGGTCGGGCGCATGCGGCCCGCGATCCCAGCGCAGCCACGGCGTGATGTAATAGATGCCCAGCGTGACCGCCATGATGATCCATTTGAGGCGGCGATAGGTGCCCTGGGCACGTTTGGGGTGGATTCTCTTGCGGGCGGCATAAAGCGGCTGCGCTTTTTGTTTGGCGCCCTTGTTGACGGCTTCAACGTCAAGTTTTTCGACGGCGGTCTGATCCAACACACTGTGCCTCTTTGACGGGCCTTTATGGCGCCGGGGGACGCGTGCATCCCCCGACAATATCAAACGCTGTAAATGGACGGGCCCCACCGGTCGTTGATTTGGGTCAACCGGGCCCGGGCGGCCGCTGCGACATTGTGGCAAGAGTGGTGGTCGATCATTTCCGGAACTGCCTGGCGCTGAAACGAAAAACGGCGCCCGGAGGCGCCGTTCATAGAACAGTTCGCTGGAGAGAGGATCGCCTATTGGCCACCGCCAAGCTGGTGCACATAAACCGCAAGCTGCTTGACGGTCGTCTCGCCAAGGCGTTCGCCCCAAGCGGGCATGACGCCCTGCTGCGGATTGTTGATCTGTGCAACGATCTGGGCATGGCTGCCGCCATAGAGCCAGATTGCATCGTTGAGGCGCGGACCGCCCAGTTCCGGCACGCCTTCACCATCGACGCCGTGGCAGGCCGAACATTCGATCTCGAACGTCTCGGCGCCGCGCTCGGCAGCCGCCTCGTCATGCTCCTGACCCGAAATCTGGCGGACATACCAGGCAACATCCGAGACCTGGTCCCGATCGAGGATCTGGTCGCGGCCATAGGCCGGCATGTCGTTGAAGCGCGTGTCGAAATCGGCTTCGTGCCGGATGCCGTGCATCAGCGTGTACTGAATGTCATCGAGCGTGCCGCCCCAGATCCAGTCATCATCGTTGAGGTTGGGATAGCCCTCGCCGCCGGCCGCGCCCGAGCCATGGCATTGCACGCAATAGACCTTGTATGCGGACGAGCCACCGGCGACCGCGAATTGAACCAGTTCGGGGTCGGCCGCGATCGTGTTGACGTCGGCGTCCTCGATGCGCGTCAGATAGACGGCTTGTTCCGCTCTGGCCGCTTCCATCTCCTGGGCGTGCTGGCCGCGCGACGTCCAGCCCAGTACGCCGGCGGTGGCACCCGTGATCCCCGGCCAGGCCGGGTAGGCAATGGTGTAGCCGATCGTCCAGACGATGGTTGCGTAGAATGTCCAAAGCCACCAGCGCGGCAGCGGATTGTTCAGCTCCTTGATGCCGTCCCACTCATGGCCGGTGGTTTCGACGCCGGAAACCGCATCGATGTCTTTTTTGTCCTCGGCCATTTTTTCAGTCCTCCTTGAAGGGGATTTGTGCGGCGTCGTCGACGTGCTTCTGCGAGCCGGGCCGGAAGATCCAGACGATGACGAACAGGAAGATCGCCATCAGGTAGACGAGCCCCCAACTGTCGGCGAAGGTGCGCATGGCTTGATAGTCGAAATCCATGATGCCGGCTCCTAGCGGAAGTTCTCTTCGGGCTGGTAGACCGAGAAATCGACCAGCGTTCCGAGCATTTGCAGATAGGCGACGAGCGCGTCCATTTCGGTCAGGCGTGTCGGGTCGCCGTCGAAGTCGCCGGTGACGGCCTTCGGGTAGCGTTCCTCGATGCCCGACCAGTCCGCGTCCGGGTCAGCCTGGGCCGCAAGATCGGCCTCGGCGTTCTCGATCATCTCGTCGGTGTAGGGCACTCCGACGCGCCGGTTGGCGATCAGATGGCCCGACACGTTCTCCATGGTCAGGTCGGTCGTTGCCAGGAACGCATAGGAGGGCATGATCGATTCGGGCACGACCGACTGGGGGTCGATCATGTGCTGGACATGCCACTCGTTGGAGTAGCGTCCGCCGACCCGGGCCAGATCCGGTCCGGTGCGTTTCGATCCCCACTGGAACGGGTGGTCGTACATGCTTTCCGCGGCCAGCGAGTAGTGACCATAGCGCTCGACCTCGTCGCGGAACGGGCGGATCATCTGCGAATGGCACACATAGCAGCCCTCGCGGATGTAGATGTTGCGCCCGGCCAGTTCGAGGGGCGAATAGGGACGCATCCCTTCCACTTCCTCGATGGTGTTTTCCAGATAGAACAGCGGCGCGATTTCGACGATGCCGCCGATCGAGACCACCACCAGCGAACTGACCAGCAGCAGCGTGGCGTTCTTTTCCAGAATGGAGTGTTTGTCGATAAGAGCCATTTTCCAGGGCCTCCTTATTCGGCCGGAGCGGCGACAGGTTGCGGGGCTTCTTCACCCATGGCGATTTCGTCACGCAGCTTTCCGCGGATCGTCATGTAGATGTTGAAGGCCATGATCAGGCCGCCGACCAGATAGAGCAGCCCGCCCAGCGTGCGCAGCACGTAGTAGGGATGCATGGCGGCCACCGATTCGGCGAACGAGTAAACCAGGAAGCCCTGATCGTTGTATTCGCGCCACATCAGGCCCTGCTGGATGCCGGCCACCCACATGACGGCGGCGTAGACGACGATGCCAAGCGTGGCGAGCCAGAAGTGCCAGTTGACCATGCGCAGCGAATAAAGCCGCTGACGGCCCCAAAGCTTGGGCACCAGGAAGTAGACCGCGCCGAACGAGATCATGCCGACCCAGCCGAGCGCACCCGAATGCACGTGGCCGATGGTCCAGTCGGTGTAGTGGCTGAGCGAGTTGACCGCCTTGATCGACATCATCGGCCCCTCGAAGGTCGACATGCCGTAGAAGGCAACCGCGATCACCATCATGCGCAGGATCGGGTCCGTGCGCAGCTTGTCCCATGCGCCCGAGAGCGTCATCAGGCCGTTGATCATGCCGCCCCAGGAGGGCATCCACAGCATGATCGAGAACACCATGCCCAGCGTTTGCGCCCAGTCGGGCAGGGCGGTGTAGTGCAGGTGGTGCGGACCGGCCCAGATGTACAGGAAGATCAGCGCCCAGAAGTGGATGATCGACAGCCGGTAGGAGTAGACCGGACGACCGGCCTGCTTGGGCACGAAATAGTACATCATGCCCAGAAAGCCCGCGGTCAGGAAGAAGCCGACCGCGTTGTGGCCGTACCACCATTGCGTCAGCGCGTCCTGCACCCCGGCGAACAGCGAGTAGCTCTTGGAGCCCAGGAACGAGACGGGCATGGCCAGGTTGTTGACCACGTGCAGCATTGCGATGGTGACGATGAAGGCCAGATAGAACCAGTTGGCCACATAGATGTGCGGCTCCTTGCGCTTCATCAGCGTGCCGAGGAAAACAAGCAGGTATGCGACCCAGACGACCGTCAGCCACAGATCGACATACCATTCCGGCTCGGCATATTCGCGACCGGCGCTGCCGCCCAGAAGATAGCCGGTGGCCGCCATGACGATGAAGAGCTGGTAGCCCCAGAAGACGAACCACGCCAAATCGCCGCCGAACAGGCGGGCGCGACAGGTGCGCTGGACCACGTAGAACGATGTGGCCAGCAGCGCGTTGCCGCCGAAGGCGAAGATCACCGCCGATGTGTGCAGCGGACGCATGCGGCCGAAATTGAACCACGGCTCGATGTTGAGCTGCGGCCAGGCAAGCTGGGCGGCCACGACGACGCCGACCAGAAAGCCGACGATGCCCCAAGCGACCGTGGCGACTGCACCGTAGCGCACGACATTGTCGAAATATTGTGATTCGGTGGCAGCAGCGCCGCCAGCGGGCGCGAATTTGGCGGTGCGCAACAGCACGGCCGTCGAGCCGAGCAGCACGACGGTCAGGATTCCCATGTGGACCCTGAACAGTTGGTCCTGGCCGAGCGCCGCTCCGAGCAGCGCCAAAAAGGCGCCCGCTCCCACCAGCACGATCCAGCTTGCGTTTTTCATTGAATGTCCTCTCGCACTTGCATGTACACGATGGCGTGCCCCCGCACGTCGGCGTGCAATTGCGGCCCGGCGAGGCCGGGTCATGGTCGTCTGTGCCCGAGGGTCGGTGAGGGTGCTTTGATCTTGATCAAGGACCAGACGGAGGTAGCACGTCTACTTTCGGTGGCATTGGGAAGCGCAAACGTCGGGACATCGCGCATGAATTTGCCGACCAACAACGGGACCGGCGGACGGGGCGCCGGCGATGAACGCATCGCGCTGCACATCGTCGGCAATGGTGCCGCCGCGGATGAGCGTCTTCCACGCAATGGCGTGGATCGCGCCGCCAATGGCAATGGCGTGTCCGCCATCGCCATTGCCGGGACGCTCAAGCATCACATGAACGTGCAGCACAATCTTTGCAGCGCGCTGGAAGGGCTCGCCGACAAGCTGCCCGCCGATGTGCGCAACGATGACTGCCTGGCTCTCGCCCGCAGCGTCTACCCGATCGTTCATCGCAGCCATGTGTTCGAGGAAAAGACGCTGTTCCCGTTCCTCAAGGCCCGTTGCGCCGGTGAGGCCGATCTTGGCGAAACACTTGACCGGCTGCATGGCGAGCACTGGGAGGACGAGGCGTTCGCCGAGGAGGTTCACCATGAGCTGGTGGCGTTCGCCGCCGACCGTTCAGCGGTCAATGTCGAAAAGCTCAGCTACATGCTGCGCGGCTTCTTCGTTGGCTTGCGCCGTCACCTGGCGTTCGAACGCGACCATCTTCTGCCGATGGTGGAAGCGCTGGAGGACGGGCGGTGAGCCAAATCGTCAAGCACGATGTCGCCGCGCTCCTGTCGCAGCGGGGCGGGGCGGTGCCGCGCTACACCAGCTATCCCACCGCGCCGCATTTCGAATCAGGGCTCGGCCCGGCGATGCAGACCGAGCTTCGTGCCGCGCTCAACGGGACCGATCCGGTCTCGGTCTATCTGCACATTCCGTTCTGCGACCGGCTTTGCTGGTTTTGCGGCTGCAACACCAAGCACACGCTCAAATATGAGCCCGTGCGCACCTATGTGGACGTGCTGCTCGCCGAGATCAGAGACTTCGGCAAGACGCTCGGGTTTCGGCCACGTGCCGGGCAGGTGCATTTCGGCGGAGGCTCGCCATCGATCCTGTCGGCGGACGACATGGGACGCATCGGTGCTGCGTTGCATGCGGTCTTCGATGTCGGTCCGCAGACCGAGATCAGCGTCGAGATCGACCCGTCCGATGTCACCGAGGAGACGCTCACCGGGCTTGCCGATCTGGGCGTGACACGCGCCAGCGTCGGCGTGCAGGATTTCGATCCGCTCGTGCAGCGCGCCATCAACCGGCCGCAGACGTTCGAGCAGACGCTCGATGTGATCGCGGCGATGCGCGCCGCCGGCGTCGGCTCGGTCAACATCGATGCGCTTTACGGCCTGCCGCTTCAGACCCGGCCGCGGCTGATGCGCACGATCGATCAGGTGGTTTCGCTCGATCCCGACCGGATCGCGCTGTTCGGCTATGCCCATGTGCCATGGGTGAAAAAGCACCAGAAGATGATCAAGGACGAGCATCTGCCGGACATGCATGAGCGCTTCCAACAGGCGTTGGCCGCCGGCGCGGCGCTGGTCGAAGCGGGTTACGACGCGATCGGCATCGACCATTTTGCCAAGGCGGGCGATGGCTTGGCCGTGGCCGCGCGCAGTGGGCATTTGCGGCGCAATTTCCAGGGCTACACGACCGACCGGTGCCATGCGCTGGTCCCGTTCGGCGCGTCTTCGATTGGTGCGTTCAAGGGCGGCTATGTGCAGAACATCGTTGCCACCGGCCAGTATCAGGACGCGGTCCGGTCGGGCCGGAGCGTTGCCGCCAAGGGCTATCGCATGTCGGCCGATGACCGTATCCGCGCGCACATGATCGAGCGGCTGATGTGCGATTTCCGGATATCGTTCGATGATCTGGAAACCCGGTTCGGCGATGCCGCAGAACCCTACGTCAACGAGGCGATGGCCATCGCCGAGGACGACACCGATTTCGTCTGCGGCGCCGATGTGGATGGCTTCTTCGTGCCCGAACCGGCCCGCCCGTTCACGCGGTTGGTCGCGGCGCGTTTCGACGCGCATCTCAAGGGCTCCGACTTCCGCTACTCAAAGGCGGTTTAGGCGGCTGGACGCATCCGAAGGGTGAGGGGCTTGCGACCGGCGCTTCTACTGCTCGCTTTCGCAGGCGCCTTGAAGGCGGGCGAGCGAAGGCACGATCACCGTGCGGTTGTTCTCCAGCTCGATGATGCCTGACTTGCGCAGCTTGGTGATCTGGCGGCTGACCGTCTCGATCGTCAGGCCGAGGAAGTCGGCGATCTCGAGGCGCTTGAGCGGCAGCTCGAACCGGATGGTGTGCTCGTCCTCGTCCAGTTCGGGATCGATGTTGGAAGCGATCAGATAAAGAAAGCTCGCCACCTTCTCGGTCGCGGTCTTGCGGCCGAGCGTCAGCATCCATTCGCGCGCTTCGTCCAGTTCCTTAAGAGTCTGCTCGTGCAGCGCGTGTTCCATGTTCGGCGCTGAGCGGGCGAGATCCTCGATCACCGATTTGGGGAAGGAGCAGACGCGCACATCGGTCGCGGCCTCTGCCGAATAGGTGCTTTGCGATGAGAAAATGCGGCCCAGAAAGTCCGGCGCGAACTGCAATCCTACGATCTGCTGGCGGCCATCGGCCATCAGCTTGGTGAGTTTGACCACGCCCGACAGGATGTTGGAGTAGGTGTGCACGTCGTCGCCGACCGTGATCAGTTCGGACTGGCTGCGATAGACATGTTTTGTGGTGTGCTTTGACAGTTGCACGAGCTGCTCGGGGGTGAGCGATCCACACACGCCCTTGTGCCGCGCTTCGCACGCGCGACAGACCAGCGGAACGTCGGAATTGTGAACGTCGAGGCGCGGCGCTCCGCGCTTGGCATTGTTGCTGCTCTGCACCGTCGCTCTCCCGATCACCCGTCAAGTGTCAACCTAACGTGACACTTCCGATTTCGCAATTCCCCAAAGCCGAATCTCGCCTGGCAATTGCCGCTGTATATTGCGCGTGAGCGTTGATCAAACCGCGCAAATTCAGTGTTGCCACGATTGTAACACCCGTTGACGGAATGAATGGTGCGGCATTTTCACCACCTCTTTCCGACACCGGCGAACCGGACGAATGAACGCTTTTGTGGCCATGAGTTGAACGCACGGGCATCGCTCGCGATTGACGCGAAAAGGGCTGCCCGGCGCGGCTGCCGATGCGCACCGGGCAATTGATCGCCGAACCGGATCGGGCTAAGCGCGGAGCCGCCCAACAGGAGCAGCCACCATGACCGATCTTCCCAGGACGCCCTCATTCCGGCTCGACGGTCGGCGCGCGCTGGTCGCCGGTGCTTCGAGCGGGATCGGGCTTGGCTGCGCCGTCGCCATGGCCGAGGCGGGCGCCCATGTGGTGATGGCCGCGCGCGGACGCGAGAAATTGAGCGCCGCGGTTGGCGCAGTCCGGCAAGCCGGCTTTTCAGCCGAGGCGCTGACGCTCGATGTTGCCGATCTGGCTGGAATGCGCGCGGCGGTGCGCGAAGCGGGACCGTTCGACGTGATGGTCAATTCGGCCGGGCTGGCGCGCCATGCACCGGCGCTCGACACCGCCGAAGGCGATTATGACGCGGTGATGGATGCCAATCTCAAGGGCGCCTACTTTCTGGCGACCGAGGTGGCGCGCGGCCTGGTGGATGCCGGGAAGGGCGGTTCGATCATCACCGTCTCCTCGCAGATGGGCCATGTGGGCGGCATCGACCGCACCGTCTACTGCGCCTCCAAGCACGCGGTCGAAGGCATGACCAAGGCGATGGCGATCGAATGGGGCCGGCACAAGATTCGCGTCAACACGATCTGTCCGACCTTCATCCGCACGCCGCTGACGCAGGCGACCTTCGACAATCCGGACCGCGTCGCCTGGATCACCGAGAAGATCAAGCTGGGCCGGGTCGGCGAGGTGGAGGACGTTATGGGCGCGGTGGTCTTCCTGGCGTCCGACGCATCGGCGCTGATCACCGGCACGTCGCTTCTGGTCGATGGCGGCTGGACGGCGGGCTGATTCGGCGCGCGGCGCTTCAACTCATCTCGGCGAGCAGCGTGGCATTGCCCCCGGCGGCGGTGGTATCGATGCACACATGCCGCTCGATCAGGCACCATGGCGTGATGTCGCGCGCGGTCGCCAGGGGAACAATCGGCCCGTCGCGGCCGACAAGTGCCCGGCGGATGGCACGCGCTGTCGCCTCCTCGCCCCAGAAGGCAACCGCGTCGAAACCGTCGAGTTCTGTCAGATCGTGCGGATCGAGCACGCCGTCCACGCTGTTTGCGCCGGTGGCACCGGGTGCGACCATCAACGTCGCGCACCCTGTCGCCATTGCCTGCCTGGCCTGTTCACGGGCGTCATCGAGCGAGGGGCCGAGACACAGGACGAGCCCGCGCGGATGGGTCGACCAACGGTTCGATTCGCCCGTCGGGCCCGGCAGGTCGCGCGTCTCTCGCCCGCGGTCGGTGATTTCGCCGCGCACGCGGTCGAGCCGCTGCTGAACGGTCGGGTGCTCTGCCGGCCGGCCCGTGACGGGGTCGTTTTTGACCGAGGGCTGCATTTGGAATCGCGGCAGGTAATGCGGGCCGCCGGCCTTGGGGCCGGTGCCCGACAGGCCCTCGCCGCCGAAGGGCTGGGACCCGACAATGGCGCCGATCTGGTTGCGGTTGACATAGATGTTGCCGGCATGGATGGCCGAGGCGATCTGCTCGACACGATCGTCAATGCGCGTGTGCATGCCGAAGGTCAGCCCATAGCCGGTGGCGTTGATCGCCGAGACGACTGTGTCGATCTCATTGGCCCCAAAAGTGGCGACATGCAGGACCGGGCCGAACACTTCGCGCTGCACGTCTTCGATGCCCGACACCCTGATCACCGCCGGTGACACGAAGGTGCCGGCTTCAGGAATGGCCATCCGTTTCAGGAGCTTGCCCGCTTTTTCGGCGGCATTGAGGTAGGCCGAAATGTCGTCGCGCGCTTTGGCGTCGATCACCGGCCCGATGTCGGTCGAAAGCGCCCATGGGTCGGCGACGGCCAGTTCGTCCATCGCGCCGAACAGCATCGCAAGGAACGGCTCGGCAATGTCCTCTTGCAGATAGAGCACACGCAGAGCCGAGCAGCGCTGGCCGGCCGAGCGGAAGCTTGAGACGATGATGTCGCGCACCGCCTGTTCGGGCAGGGCGGTCGAATCGACGATCATCGCGTTGATGCCGCCCGTCTCGGCAATCAGCGGCGCCGAGGGGTTGAGATTATCGGCCATCGCGCGGTGGATGGTCTGCGCGGTGGCGGTCGAGCCGGTGAAGCAGACACCGCCGATGCGCGCATCCGATGTGATCGCCGCGCCGACCGTCGATCCGGTGCCGGGCAGAAGTTGCAGCGCGTTGCGCGGCACGCCGGCCTTGTGCATGAGTTCGACGGCGCGATGGGCGATCAGCGGCGTCGCTTCGGCCGGCTTGGCGATCACGGCATTGCCGGCGGCGAGCGCGGCGGAAATCTGGCCGGTGAAGATGGCGAGCGGAAAGTTCCACGGCGAGATGCAGGCGAATGTGCCGACCGGTTCGGCGTCGGGCGTCTTGGTTGCCTCGGCCGCGTAATAGCGCAGGAAGTCCACTGCCTCGCGCAATTCGGCGAGGGCGTCTTCGGTGATCTTGCCCGCTTCGCGTGTCAGGATGGCGAACAGTTCGCCGAAATTCTTCTCATAGAGATCGGCGGCGGTGTTGAGGATGGCGGCGCGCTCGGCGACCGGCGCGGTCCATGGCGCGGCACCGGCGAGCGCCGCCTCGATGTCGGCGATGGATGCTTCACGCACCATGCCGACTTCATCGCCGCCATTGGCCGGATTGACGATGGCAACGGGTCTGCGGTCGGGGTCGCTGCGGTCTTTTGCGAGCAGCGGCGCACCATTCCACCGGTGCGCGCGCCATGGGACGCGCGCAGCCTTGATGCGGGCGATGTCGGCCGGGTCATAGAGGTCGAAGCCTTTGGAATTCGCGCGCTCGGGCGCGAAGAGTTCGGCGGGGCGACGCACCTGCCGGGCCGGCGCGTTTTCAAGCGCATCGAACGGGTCAGCGGCAACGGTCTCGGGCGCGACCGCCTTGTCGACGATCTGGTTGACGAACGAGGAATTGGCGCCGTTCTCCAAAAGGCGCCGGACCAGATAGGCGAGCAGATCCTTGTGTGCGCCGACGGGTGCATAGATGCGGCAGCGCGTGCCTTCGGTTTGGAGCACGCGCGTGTGCAGGCTTTCGCCCATCCCGTGCAGGCGCTGGAATTCATAGATGCTCGTGTCCGCGCCCATCTCCAAGACCGACGCGACCGAATGAGCGTTGTGGGTGGCGAATTGCGGATAGATCCGGTCCGTCCGGTTCAGCAAATGCCGGGCGCAGTGCAGCCAGGCGACATCGGTCGCCGGCTTGCGGGTGAAGACGGGAAAGCCGGCAAGTCCCGCGGCCTGTGCCCATTTGATCTCGCTGTCCCAATAGGCGCCCTTGACCAGACGCACCATGATGCGCCGTTCGTGCTGTTTGGCCAGCGCGTGCAGCCAGTCGATGACAGCCATCGCGCGCTTGCCATAGGCCTGAACGACCACGCCGAACCCGTCCCAGCCGGCAAGCTCCGGATCGGCGATCACTTGCTCCATGACATCAAGCGACAGGTCGAGCCGCGCGGCTTCCTCGGCGTCGATGTTCAGCCCGATGCCGGCGCTTGCGGCCATGCGCGCCAGTTCGGCAATGCGCGGTACCAGTTCTTCCATCACCCGGGCGCGCTGCGGCTCCTCATAGCGGGGATGCAGTGCCGACAGCTTGATCGAAATGCCCGGATTGTCCTTGACCGCGCCGTGGGTGGCGGCTTTACCGATGGCGTTTATCGCCGCCATGTAGGCGGTGTAATAGGTATCGGCGTCGCGCATGGTCAGCGCCGCTTCGCCCAGCATGTCGTAGGAGTAGGTGAAGCCCTTTGCTTCCATGCCGCTCGCGCGCTCCATCGCGTCGCCGATCGACTGGCCGAGCACGAATTGCCGGCCCAGTTCACGCATCGCCTGCTTGACCGCTGTGCGGATTACGGGTTCGCCCAACCGCTTGACCGCGCCATGCATGACCGAGGCGAAGCCGCCCGACGGCGGTTCGCGCAGCACATTGCCGGTCAGCATCAGCGCCCAGGTGGAGGCGTTGACCAGCGAGGAGGCCGAGCGGCCCAGATGTTCGCCCCAGGCGGACGGCGCGATCTTGTCCTCGATCAGCGCATCCATCGTGTCGGCGTCGGGCACGCGCAGCAGCGATTCGGCCAGGCACATCAGGGCGATGCCTTCGTCGGTGGACAGGCCGTATTCGGCCAGAAACACCTCCATCAGGCCGGGCGTATCCATCTGGCGGATGTCGCGCACCAGCGCCGAAGCCCGGCGGTGGGCTTTGTCACGCAGGGATGGGTCGACCGGCGCGGCGGCTGCCATGTCGGCCAGTGTTTCGGCCTCGTCGGCCAGATGCAGCCGGGCGATGCTTTTGCGGTGCTCGGTGAGCGGTTCGGATGATGGGGGCGGTGTTTCTTGCATGGAACCAGTCTAGCGCAGCGCACCAGGGCATGTTGCCTCTTGATTCACTTAAGAAAGGCAATATGAGTGAAATTTGAAGAATTTTTCAGGATGATTTCCGGTGAGTGAGCTGATGGGAGCCGATCTGGACCGTTTTGATCGGCGGATCGTCGAGGAACTGAGCCGGGACGGGCGCATGCCGGTGACGACGCTGGCCGGCCGGGTGGGATTGACCAAGACGCCGTGTCAGACGCGGCTCAAGCGGCTCATCGACAGCGGCGTGATCCGCGGCTTCCGTGCGGTGGTCGATCCGCGCCGCATCGGGCGCGAGCATGTCGCCTTTGTCGAGGTCAAGCTGAACGACACGACCGAGGCGGCGCTGTCTGCGTTCAACCAGGCTGTGGCGGCGCTCACCGAGATTGAGCAATGTCACATGATTGCCGGGCCGTTCGATTATCTTTTAAAGGTACGCACGCGCGACATCGCCTCCTATCGCCGGGTGCTTGGCGAGAAGATCTCGGCGCTGCCGTATGTCGCCAACACCTCGACCTATGTGTCGATGGAGGCGGTCAAGGACGCGGGCGCGTGAGCGGCCTCGCGCTTCTGGCTGGCCCGTGGCAGACTGTGTGCGGCGCAGCACGCGTCCGGAGAATGCTATGATCAGCGCCATCGTCTATGCTTTCCTCGTCACCGTCGCCGCGGCCTCGGGCGGCATCTTCAAGCCGGGCGAATGGTACGAGCAGCTTGAAAAGCCGGGCTGGACGCCGCCCAACTGGGCGTTTCCCGTGGTCTGGACGATCCTCTATCTGATGATGGGCGCGGCGGGCTGGATCGTCTGGCGGCTTGACGGGTTCGGCATCGCGACCGTGCTGTGGCTCGCACAACTGGTCTTCAATGCGCTTTGGTCATACCTCTTCTTCGGCATCCGGCGGATGGACTGGGCGCTGGTCGATTCGGCCGCCATGTGGCTGACGATCGCCGCCTTCATCGCCGTGGCCTGGCCGATCTCGATCACCGCGGCGCTTTTGTTCGTGCCGTACTTGATTTGGGTGACGGTGGCGTTTGCGCTCAACAAGCGCGTCAAGGACCTCAATCCCGAGGCGTTGGCGGCGGTGCGGGCGTCGCCCTGAGGGCGCGGTGGCGGAACCGCAATTCGCCCAGATGCATCACAAAACCCAGTGACAGGAAACCGGCGATCACGAGTGCGGGATGGCCGATCAGCGCCGAGCGGAGCGCCGCCATCAGCGCAAGGCCCGACAGCGTGTTGAAGATCAGCGTGCGGCGGATGTCGGCCGAGCGGTAGACGAACAGGAACACCGCCAGTTCGAGCACCAGGACCGCCATGGCGATCTCGGCCAGCCGTCCGGAGACGGCGATGGCGTTCAGCCATTCTGTGATGGCGGTCACGGAGCGCTCAGGTCGTGCGGGCGAGACCGAGAAGCTGGGCGGTATCCTTGACCATGATCTTCAGATGCGCGAGCGGATCGCGGCGCACCAGCTTCTTGTTGAGATAGCCTTCCCAGGTCAGGCGCTGCACGTCCGGGTCGGCGCACATGGTGACGAACTTCTCGCGGCGCTTGTCGGACGAATACCAGAAATACTGCATCATCCCGAGCACGAAGAAGACCTTGCCATGGTCCTTCATGAAGCGCTTGCGGGCGGTTTTGAGCGCGCTTGCGCGTTGGGTGGCGATCGCCTCGACGGCGGCTTCGGCACACAGGCGCCCGGTCAGCATGGCATAGTAGATGCCTTCGCCCGACGAGGGCGCAACGACACCTGCGGCGTCGCCCGCCAGGACGATGTTCTTGCCATTGTCCCAGCGGCGCATCGGCTTGAGTGGCAGCGGCGCGCCTTCCTCGCGCACCGTTTCGCACTCGCCAAGCCCTGCATCCTCGCGCAGCTTGCGGGTGGCTTCCTTGAGCGAATGGCCCTTGACCGCCGAGCCGGTGCCGACCGAGGTGTGCTCGCCATGGGGGAACACCCAGCCGTAGAAATCCGGCGAGATGCGGCCATCATAAATGACGTCGCACCGGTCGGCGCGGAACTTGGTCGGATCGGGCGCTTCGGGCGATTTGACGATCTCGTGGTAGGCAAAGACGTAAGGCGGTTGTTTGGCCTTGTCGAAAGCGGTGCGGCGCACGGCGGAATTGGCGCCGTCGGCGCCGATCAGCATGCGCGCCGTGATGTGATGGGTTTTTGACTTGTCCTGCTTGTCGGCAATGTGCGCGGTCACGGTGCCGTCGGCGTTCTGCTCGAGGCCCTTGAAAGATCCGACAATGTAGTCGGCGCCGGCCTTTTCGGCGCGCGCGCGCAGCCATGGATCGAACCTGTCGCGATCGACCATGCCGACATAGCCGATGTTGCCGATCGTCATGTCGACCGACTTGCCCGAGGGCGCGATGATGCGGGCGGCATGGGCCTTGGAGACGAGCTGTTCCTGCGGGATGGCGAACTCGGTGATCGCCTTGGTCGGGATCGCGCCGCCGCACGGCTTGATGCGGCCTTCCTTGTCGATCAGCACCACATCGTGGCCCTGAACCGCCAGGTCATGCGCGGCGGTCGCCCCGCCGGGGCCGCCGCCAATGACGATGACATCATGGATATGGTCGGACATTGTTGTGTTTCCTCCCTATTCGGCCGGCGCGAGCGGGGCGTGACGTGTGGGGTGCCGCCGGCTGGCGGTGGCGACGCCGATGGATGTGGCGATCATCGCCGAGACGAGGAACAACAGCGCTTCGCCGGTGAAGACGACGGCAAAGGACAGGGCGATGTCGCCCGTCAGCCATCGCGTGACGTCTATGGCGACGGTGCCGGCAAAACCGCCCAGGCCGAATGCGATCGCCTGGGCCGCGCCCCAGACGCCCATGCGAACGCCCTCGCGCGATTTCGTGCCCTTGCCGGCCAGTGTCATCATCGTGCCGATGGCGGCGACGGCGAAGACGCCGTTGGCAAAGCCCAGCGCGAAGACGTTGGCTTCGAGCGGCCATGCCGGCGCTCTCCCGGCCGCCACGGCGAGAAAGCCAAGGGCGATGCCCGAACCCAGACAGCCGGCAACGGTGAACATTTTCAGAAGGCCCGGCCGGCGCGCGGCGAACAGGCTGCCGGCGATGCCGACAAAAGCCATGCCAAGGAACACGCCCGCATGGTGCATGCCGCCGAGTGCCGTCGATTCGCCGGGCGTGTGGCCGAACAGCAGTCCCGCGAACGGTTCCAGGATGAGGTCCTGCGTCTGGTAGGCCAGCATGGAGACGAAGACGAACACCGTGAAGATGCGCGCGGCCGGGTCATGCCAGATCTCGACCAGCGCCTCCCGGAACGTCGCGGTGGCCGCAACCGTTTCCCGGGGATCGCGGATTTCGGCGGACCGGCGCTCAACGCCCCACACACCGAGCGCTGCGACAACAAAGGCGATCGTGCCGGACATGGCGGTGATCGTCACGAGGCGCAGGTGCGAATAAGGGTCGAGGAAGACCGAGGAGATGATCGCGGTGACGACGATGCCGGCGATCATCATCATCCAGACGAGCGTTGCAGCGGCCGGGCGCCGCTCCGGCGCCGTGCGGCTTGCCAAAAGCGCCAGAAGCGACGTTCCGGAGGCGCCGATGCCGAAGCCGATGAAGGTGAAGGCGACAAGCGCAGCCACCATGCCCAGCCAGAAATTTTGCTCAAACAGCAGCGTCGTTGCCGCTGCGGCCGTACCCGAGATGGCCAAAAGGGCAAGGCCGCCGAGAATCCAGCGGGTGCGGCTGCCGCCCTTGTCGGAAGCGTGACCCCAGAGCGGCCGGCCGAGCTGCACGGCATAATGCAGGCCGACCAGCAGGCCGGGAACGACGGCGGCGAGCGACAGTTCGACAACCATCACCCGGTTCAGCGTCGAGGTGGTCAGGACGACGACCGAGCCGAGCGCCGCCTGGACGAGGCCGAGCCGGATGATCGCCAGCCAGGAAAGGCCCGGCTGCCGGTGAGACCAGAGGGCGCGGGTCTGGAACATCTTTTCGTGCCTCCTCAGACCGTGGGGATTGTTGCCGCCCGCAGGGCGAAGGCGGCGATCATCATGCCGGTGACGTAAAGGCCGACGCCGATGGCGCTGAACCAGACATCATGTTTGAGCGGGTTGCCGACGAAGCGGACCATGGCGCCGGCCTGAACGAACAGCAGAGCGGCGATGGCGGCGGCATGCCAGGGCATGGCCAGCCACAAGAGGATGGCGATGACGGCGGCTTGCGGCAGCGCCATCACGAGGCTTGCGACGAGCGCGGCGCGCTTTGCGCCAAGCTGCACGGGCAGGGTGCGCACGCCCATCTGCGTGTCGCCCTCGATCGCCTTGAAATCGTTGATCGTCATGATGCCGTGCGCGCCCAGGCCATAGAGCAGGGCAACGATCAGAACCGGGCCGGGCGGCAGCGTGCCAAGCGCGGCGGCAGCCGCCGTCATCCAGGGCAGGCTTTCATAGGAAAAACCGACCGCGCCATTGCCCCACCAACCGTTCAGCTTCAGGCGGAAGGGCGGCATCGAATAGGCCCATGCGAAGGCGATGCCGATGGTTGCCGCGACAAGAACCCAGGGGCCGAGCAAGGCGGCGACGGCGAAGGACAAGGCGGTCCAGATGAGCGCGATGTAAAGTCCCCAGCGGCCCGGCATGCGGCCCGAGGGAATCACCCGGTCGGGCTCGTTGATCGCGTCGACATGGCGGTCGAACCAGTCATTGATCGCCTGGCTGCCGCCGCAGATCAGCGGGCCGGCCAGGAGGATGCCGCCAATGATGTAGGGCCAGCGTTCGGCGCTGACGGCCCCGACCGAGACCGTGCCGCAGGCATAGGCCCACATGGGCGGAAACCATGTGATGGGCTTGAGCAGGGCCAGCACCGCGCTCGGCGCGGGAAAGGCGGGCCGTGTCTGGTGTGCGGTCGTCGCGTCCATGGATGAACGCTAAGTCTGACAGACGAAAGTGTCAATCAGAATTGACAGTATGGAGTGTCAAATTCTTCATTCTGCCGTGGCGTCCGCCGCCTGCGCTCAGTTCGAGGCGTTGCCGAAATCCTCGAGCCCGTGCCGGCGCAGCTTGATATAAAGGCTCTGGCGCGACAGGCCGAGCATGTCGGCGGCCGAGGCGCGGTTGTTGTCGGTCTGTCGCAGCGCCGCCTCGATGCACATTTTCTCGATCACATCGACCGCCTCGCGGATCAGGTCCTTGAGCGGGACACGGCCGACCAGTTCGGCGAAGTCCGACGAACCGCTCTCGGCGCCCGGCGTCGGCACGGCGAACTGGCTGTCGCGCCGGGTTGCCTCGGTTATAAAGACGCCGATGCGCTGATTGTCGGCATCACCGGACATGCGCGCGGCGGAGACGGCCACCGTGCGGGTCGTGCCCAGTTCGTCGCGGATGACCGTCGAAAACTGGCGAACCTGGCCTTCCTCCCGCACACGGGACAGGAGCACTTGCAGATCGACCGAGGAGGCGCCCAGCCAGGTGTTGAGATTGCGCTCGACGACCATCGACTTGTTGAGCACGTGGATGAGGTCCAGGAACGGATCGTTGGCGATGCTGATCATGCCCTTGCGGTCGATCACGACGAGCGCTTCGGGGAAGCTGTCGAGCAAGGCCGGGTCGGCGTGGCCATTGGCACTCTGCGCGGCGGACGCCGCGTCGGCGACCAGCGTCAGCATCAGATTGCCGCGGCCGCTTTCGCGGTAGGGTTCGATCACGCCAAGCAGCGGATCGGGATGGCCGGCGGCGTGCAAGGCAACGCTCTTGCGCGTACCGCCATGACGCGCGGCGCTGAGCGCGTCGGCCAGTTTGGCGCGGTCTTCACGCTCGACCAGTTGCAGGACCGGCTTTTCGATGATCCGTGCCGCCGGCTGTTGAAGCAGGTTGGCGCCCGTCAGATTGATGTCGATCACCGCATGGTTGTCGCCATCGACAATGATGATCGCCTGGGCGGTCTTATGGAAGATCGTCCGGTAGCGCCCCTCCGCATCCCTGATCTTGCGGTATTCGGCTTCCAGTTCGGCCTGGGTGCGCACCAATTGCTGCTGCAGTTCGGACAGTTTGCGCATGTCCTCGCCCAGCGCCAGCCGCCACGGCATGCCATCGACGCTCAAAAGCGTATAATCGACCGGCAGATCCGCCTGACCCGATACCGGATGGTTCACCTGCCGGCGGCGGGTCGTGCCCGTCTTGGCGTTCTCCTCGAACAGCGCATCGATCTTTTCAACGCACTCGATGGTCACCGTGTCGCGAAAGGCACGACCGACCCAGCCATCGATGCCATAGCGCTCAAGCGAGGGGTCGCGATAGGCGACATCAACAATGTCGCCATCGGCGGACAACAGCAGCGTCACATCGGCGCCGACCGACGCCAGGAAAGCACTGGCCTGCGGCCCGGCTTGCTCGAAGAGCCGGGTCGACCGGTTGAAGATGCGATGGTTGTGACGTGAGACCTGTTTTTCCATCAGTGCTCAGCCGGCCCTTTCGACGGGCTCTTTTTGGGTTGGCGGGGAAGAACCGGCCGTTACGGCATGCCGCTTCGCCAGCAGCGATTCGGCCATCTGGATTGCGCCATAAGCCGTGTCACAGACTTGATCAACGCCCAGACGCACCATCCATCCCCGGTTTCCTGCGCTGGCCTGGCCGCCCGCAATGATGGCCGGCCGGCTGGCCGGTGGCATTGCGTCGATGGCAGAGATGGTTTGGGCCGTGATGCCGCTCAGAACGCCCGTCGACCATGACAGGCAGACAATATCATATCGCCGGGCGGTCAGGTGTTCGACCAATTCGGAGATGGACCGGTGCTGAAGCATGCCGGTCAGCCAGCCGCGCGATCTGAACATCCCTTCAAGGACGCAGGTGCCGAAATGATGCGCTTCGCCGGATGGACCCGTCATCAGGACGCTGCCCTTCTCGATATCGCCGTATTGGCGCGCATACGAAGCCATGGTTTTGCGCAGCAGCAGCTGCAGCCGGCCCATGGCGATGGTGACATCGAGAAAGCTGCGCGAATCGTCGCTCCAGTCGTCGCCCAGCGAGCGGGCGATGCGTTCCAGAAGAAGGAGCTTGGATTCGAGCGTGCCATCGTTGCGAAAAAACTGCCGAACGGCCGGATCATCGTCGATGATCGCCTTTCCATACAGCGCCGCCTTGATCCTGGCGATGGCGGAATCATATGTGCGCCCGTTCATATGGTCCGTTGGCTCCGGACGGTCCAACCGCTGGCTCGTCCGCTCAAAGACCACGGTCTTGATGAGGATATGGAAAAAATGCCAATCGATTTCTTCCAAATCCAATTGGCTGGTTCGGCCGTACAAGTCAAGCCGCGATGCGGCTTGTCGACCGGAATCGATCGCGCTGAGGTCGATGGGCGTCGGTTGCCCATCGTATGCCGGTGCGTCGTCTCGTTCTTCTGTCATGGCTTGTTACGCGGCAAGCCGCGTTCCCGATCGCGCATGAATATGGCCACGCAGTGCGGGCCCCGATTTTTCTGCCAGGGACGGCGACCGGTTATTGGCCGGCACCCGGCTTTGCGCTCGTGCGACCAACCCCAACGCGAGCAAGGATGGAACAGTGCCGCATGATTGTAAACAAAAATAAACGTCAATTAAAGTTGACACTCTGCAAAATCGCGGTCTAGATTTCTTCCCAGGTCAGGGAGGAAGGCTTCACGCCGCTGCGACAATGACGCGCCAAACCCGAAACAGCGCCGGTTTTCAATTGTATACGCCCGAACAGCGCGTACGCCGCGACAATACGCGCTGGACGCTGGTGCAGGGCATTCTTGCTCCCGTGCAATTTGCCGTGTTCGCGGTCAGCCTGGTCCTGATCCTCCGGTATTTGTGGACGGGCGAGGGGCTTTGGGCGGCCGATGTGTCGATCATCGTCAAGACATTGGTGCTCTACGCAATCATGATCACCGGCGCGATCTGGGAAAAAGTCGTATTCGGCCGCTATCTGTTCGCCCCCGCCTTCTTCTGGGAAGACGTGTTCTCCATGGCGGTTCTGGCGCTGCATACCGCCTATCTGGTCGCCACGCTCGGCGGACTTCTGGCACCGGTGCCGCTGATGGCGCTCGCTCTGGCGGCCTATGCGGCCTATGTGATCAACGCCGCGCAATTTGTGTGGAAACTGCGCCAGGCGCGCCTCGGCGATCCCAGAAACGGACCGGCCAAGGTCAATGGCGGCCTGTCCATGGGGGCCGCGTCATGAACCGGCATGTCCCCCCGCATGTCGCCGCCGCCGAAGCCCGCTCGAGCGGAGAGGGTGGCTTGGGCTGCACCGACGTTGTGCCGATCAAGGAGCGCGGCCAGCATGAAGTCTTTTGCGGGCTGACCTCGATCATCTGGCTGCATCGCAAGGTGCAGGACGCCTTCTTCCTGATCGTCGGCTCGCGCACCTGCGCTCATCTGATGCAGTCGGCGGCGGGCGTCATGATCTTCGCCGAACCGCGATTCGGGACCGCGATCATCGATGATCGCGACCTGTCGGGCATGGCCGACATGTATGAGGAACTCGACAAGGTCGTCGACCGGCTGATCGCGCGGCGGCCCGACATCCGCATGCTGGTCCTGGTCGGCTCGTGCCCGTCCGAAGTGATCAAGCTCGATCTTGGCCGCGCCGCGCAAAAGCTCAATGCGCGCATGGCGCCCGACGTGCGGGTGCTCTCCTATTCGGGCTCGGGCATCGAGACGACCTTCACGCAGGGCGAGGACAATTTCCTGCATGCGCTGGTCGAGGCGACACCGAAGGCCGCGCCCGATGCGCCGCGCCAATTGCTGGTCGCCGGATGTCTGGCCGATGTGGTCGAGGACCAGTTCGCGCGCATCTTCGAGGCGCTCGGCATCGGCAATGTGCATTTCCTGCCGGCCCGCGCCGCCGGCGACTTGCCGCCGGTCGGCACGAACACCATCGTGCTGATGGTGCAGCCATACCTGACCGAAACCGCCAAGCTTTTGACCCGCAGGGGCGCTGACGTGTTGATCGCGCCGTTCCCGCTGGGCGAAGAGGGCACAACCGCCTGGCTGAAAGCGGCGGCGGACGCATTCGGTGTGCCGGCCGACCGGTTCGATGCGATCACCATGGCGGGCCGCGAGCGCGCCGCCAAGGCGGTCTCGCTCTATCGCGAGCGGCTCGACGGCAAGCGCGTCTTCTTCTTCCCCGACAGCCAGATGGAGCCGTCGCTGGCGCGCTTTTTGTCGCGCGAAGCGGGTGCAGAGATCATCGAAGTGGGCACGCCCTATCTGAACAAGGCGCACATGGCGCCCGATCTGGCGCTGCTGCCCGGTTCGGTCCGCCTCGCCGAAGGCCAGCATGTCGACAAGCAGATCGATCGCTGCCGGGCCGACGATCCCGATCTGATCATTTGTGGCATGGGGCTGGGCAATCCGTTCGAGGCCGAAGGGCGGACGACCAAATGGTCGATCGAATTCGCCTTCACGCCGATCCAGGGCTACGAGCAGGCCGGTGACCTTGCCGAACTGTTCGCCCGGCCGATCGGCCGGCGCGACCTTCTACAGGTGGAGGTCTGACATGCAGCTCACCGTCTGGACCTATGAGGGACCGCCGCATGTGGGCGCGATGCGCGTCGCCACCGGCATGAAGGGGCTGCACTATGTTCTGCACGCACCGCAGGGCGACACCTATGCGGACCTTCTGTTCACAATGATCGAGCGGCGCAAACAGCGCCCGCCGGTCACCTACACCACATTCCAGGCGCGCGATCTGGGCGCCGACACCGCCGAAATCTTCAAGACCGCCTGCAAGGAGGCGGTCGACCGGTTCGATCCGCAGGCGATCATTGTCGGCGCGTCATGCACCGCCGAACTGATCCAGGACGATCCGGGCGGGCTCGCCAAGACGCTCGATCTGAGCGTGCCGGTGATCCCGCTGGAACTGCCGTCCTACCAGAAGAAGGAAAACTGGGGCGCCGCGGAGACCTTCTTCCAGCTCGTGCGTGGCCTTGCCGGAGGGCGCACGCCCGAGCCCAAACCCGAGGGCGCGCCGAAAAGCTGCAACATTTTGGGCCCGACGGCGCTCGGCTTCCGCCACCGCGACGATGTCACCGAGATCACGCGCCTGCTCGGTGCACTGGGCGTTGCGGTCAATGTGGTGGCGCCGATGGGCGCAACGCCGCACGATCTGACGCGACTGCCCAATGCCGATTTCAACGTCGTGCTCTATCCCGAAATTGCCGGCACCGCCGCGCAATGGCTGAAGCGGACCTATCGGCAGCCGGTCGTCGAGACAGTGCCGATGGGCGTGAACGCGACGCGCGAATTCGTCCGCGAAGTGGCCGCCATCGCCGGCACCGATCCCGAACCGGTGATCGCCGAGGCGGACGAGCGCTTTTCCTGGTACTCGCGGTCGATCGATTCCAACTATCTGACGGGCAAGCGGGTTTTCATCTTTGGCGACGCCACCCATGCGATCGCCGCCGCCCGCGTGGCGCAGCACGAACTGGGCTTCAAGGTCTGCGGCCTTGGCACCTACAGCCGCGAGTTCGCCCGTGATGTGCGCGCCGCTGCCAAGGACTATGGCGTCGAGGCGCTGATCACCGACGACCATCTGGAGGTCGAGGACGCCATCGTCGCCGCGCAGCCCGAACTGGTGCTGGGCACGCAGATGGAGCGGCACATCGCCAAACGCCTGCGGATCGGCTGCGCGGTGATTTCGGCCCCCGTCCATGTGCAGGATTTCCCGGCGCGCTACTCGCCCTTCATGGGGTTTGAGGGCGCAAACGTGATGTTCGACAGTTTCGTCCACCCGCTCGTCATGGGGCTCGAAGAGCATCTGCTCGGCATGTTCCGCGAGGACTTCGAGTTCAATGATGGCGCGCAGGCCTCGCATCTGGCTGCCTTGCATGCCGGGGCGAACCATGAGACCATCGCAACGCCCGAAGCCCGGACCGCGCCTGATGATAAAACGCAGGATGTTGTGGCGAATGAAGGCATGGCGGCGAGCTTCGGGTCCCTGTCCTGGACAAGCGATGCCGAACAAGAGCTGAGGAAGATTCCCTTCTTCGTGCGTGGCAAGGCGCGCCGGAACACCGAACTGTTCGCGACCGAAAAAGGCGTGAACCCGATCACGATCGAGACGCTCTATGATGCAAAAGCCCATTTCGGCCGATGAGGTCGGACGGGCCGCCGCATCACCTGCGGCGACACCGGTCCGGGTCACCATCATCACCCTCGACAGCCACATGGCTTCGACCGTCGAGCGCGCGCGGGCGATCCTGCTTCGGGAGCTTCCGGGCCTGACGCTGAGCCTGCATGCGGTGACCGAATGGGCGGGCGACGAGGATGCGATGGCGCGGGCGCGCGAGGACATTGCCGCCGCCGACATCGTGATCGCCAACATGGTTTTTCTCGAAGACCATATCAAGATCATCCAGCCCTGGCTGGAAGAGGCGCGCGAGACCAACGATGTGACCGTGGGCACGCTGTCGGCGGCCGAAGTCGTCAAGCTGACGAAGCTGGGCGAGTTCAACATGGCCAACCCGACCGGCGGCATGCTCGGGCTCTTGAAGCGCCTGCGCGGCAAGAAGACGAAGACCGGTTCGGCGGGTGCGGGCCAGATGAAGATGCTGCGGCAGATCCCCAAGCTGCTGCGCTTCATTCCCGGCAAGGCGCAGGATGTGCGCGCCTATTTCCTGACCATGCAATACATGCTGGCCGGGTCCGACGACAACATCGCCAACCTGGTCCGGTTCCTGATCGCGCGCTACGCCAAGGGTCCGCGCGAAGTGCTGCGCACCATCGTCAAGCCCGCCGATCCGGCGATCTATCCCGATGTCGGGCTTTATCATCCGAAGCTGAAAGACCGGGTGACCGACGATCTTGCCGTCTATGAGCGGGCCGCCGGTCGCAAGGGCAAGGCCGGCACGGTCGGTCTTCTGGTGATGCGCTCCTATGTGCTCGCCGACAACACCGCGCACTATGAAGGCGTGATCGATGCCTTGCAGGCCAGGGGACTGAAGGTCGTCACCGCGTTCGCCTCGGGGCTCGATGCGCGGCCGGCGATCGAAAAATACTTCATGAGAGATGGCCGGGCCGCCGTCGACAGCGTGATCTCCCTGACCGGATTCTCGCTAGTCGGTGGTCCGGCCTACAATGATGCGGTGGCCGCCGAGGAGCTTCTGGGCAAGCTCGACGTGCCCTACATCTCGGCCTTTGCCAGCGAGTTCCAGAGCCTGCAGCAATGGGGCGCCGGCGAGCAGGGGCTGACGCCGATCGAGGCGACCATCATGGTCTCGCTGCCCGAGATCGACGGCGCCACCGGACCGATCCTTTATGGTGGGCGCAATGACGGATCGGGCCCGTGCGCCGGATGCGCGCGGCGCTGCTCGTTCAACAATGCGATCAATGGGCGCGACATGCAGTCCTGCCCGGACCGGGCCGAGATGCTGGCCGACCGGGCTGCCAGGATCGTCGCGCTGCGCCGTCGCGCCCGGGCCGACCGCAAGATCGCGGCGATCATCTACAACTTCCCGCCCAATGGCGGGGCGACCGGGACGGCCGCCTATTTGTCGGTGTTCCGTTCGCTCCACAATACGCTGGGGACGCTCAAGGCCGAGGGCTACAGCGTCGATGTGCCCGAAAGCGCGGATGCTCTCAGAGACATGATTCTGGGCGGCAATGCCGACAGCCATGGCACGCCGGCCCATGTCGCCGCGCGGATCGATGCGGACACCCATGTGCGGCGCGAACCGTTCCTCGCCGAGATCGAGGCGCAATGGGGCCCGGCGCCCGGCCGCCAGCAGACGGACGGCCGCGACATTTTTGTCATGGGCCACCATTTCGGCAACGTCTTTGTCGGCGTCCAGCCCGCCTTCGGCTATGAGGGCGATCCGATGCGCCTTCTGTTCGAGAAGGGGTTTGCACCAACCCATGCGTTCGCCGCCTTCTACCGCTATCTGAAGGACGATTTCGGTGCTGACGCAGTCCTTCATTTCGGCACCCATGGCGCGCTTGAATTCATGCCCGGTATGCATGCGGGCCTTTCGGGCGACTGCTGGCCCGACCGGCTGATCGGCGATCTGCCGAACTTCTATCTCTACGCGGCCAACAACCCGTCCGAGGGCGCGATCGCGCGGCGCCGGTCGGCGGCGACGCTGATCAGCCATCTGACGCCGCCGGTGGCCCATGCCGGGCTCTACAAGGGGCTGGCCGATCTCAAATCCACGATCGACCGCTGGCGCGGGCTCGAACCGCAGGCCGTCACCGAGCGCAACGAGTTGGCGACCGCCATTCAGGCACAGGCGACGGCGCTCGACCTGGTGGCCGAAGACGCCGCCTGGCGCGAGGGCGGGCATGACGAAATTCCGAGCCTGATCAAGGATTTGGCGGAATTTGAAGAGACTTTGATTCCGCATGGTCTTCATGTGGTCGGCGAGCCGGTTTCCGACGATGAGCGCCGTGATCTGCTTGAAGCGGTCAATGTCGCCATGGGCGAGAACGGCGTCGGCGATCTGGGCATTGACGGGGCGCTTGAGACCTATCAGCGGCAGGGCGGTCGCGCGTCCGAAGCGGTGCAGACGCTGGCGCGGCTCGATCATGATCTGCGGTCGGACCATGAACTGCCGGCGCTGGTGCACGCGCTCGATGGCGGCTACGTCCACCCGGTGTCGGGCGGTGACATCGTCCGGTCGCCGTCCATTGTCCCGACCGGCCGCAATCTGCACGGGTTTGACCCGTTCCGCCTGCCGAGCGCCTATGCGGTGCAGGACGGGCGCAAACAGGCCGACCTTCTGATCGACCGGTTCCGCGCCGACAATGGCGGCGACCTGCCGAAATCGGTCGCCATGGTTCTGTGGGGCACGGACAATCTGAAGTCGGAAGGCGCGCCGATCGCCCAGGCGCTGGCGCTGATCGGCGCGGTGCCGCGGTTCGACGGGTTCGGCCGGCTGGCCGGCGCCGATCTGATGCCGCTCGATGAACTGGGCCGCGCCCGCATCGATGTGGTGATGACGCTGTCGGGCATCTTCCGCGATCTGATGCCGTTGCAGACCCGGCTTCTGGCCGATGCGAGCCTGCAGGCGGCGATGGCCGACGAGCCGCTCGACCAAAACCCGATCCGGGCGCATGCGCTGGCCTATGCCGAACAGCACGGATGCGACATGGAGACCGCGGCGCTGCGCGTCTTCTCCAACGCGGCGGGTGCCTATGGCTCGAACGTCAACATGCTGATCGATTCGGGCGCCTGGGACGAAGAGGACGAGATCGCGGACACCTATACGCGCCGCAAGAGCTTTGCCTATGGCAGGGACGGCAAGCCGGTGCAGCGCGCCGAGATGTTGGGCACGATCCTCAAGGATGTGGATGCCGCCTACCAGAACATCGAGTCGGTCGAACTGGGCATCACCTCGATCGATCATTATTTCGACACGCTCGGCGGCATTTCGCGCGCGATCAAGAAGGCCGGTGGCGGCGACGCACAGGTCTATGTGGGCGACCAAACGTCGGGCCGGGGCAAGGTGCGCACGCTGGACGAGCAGGTTTCGCTTGAAACCCGCACGCGTACGTTGAACCCGAAATTCTACGAGGCGCTGCTCGACCATGGCTATGAGGGCGTCCGGCAGATCGAGAGCCAGGTGACCAATACGCTCGGTTGGTCGGCGACGACCGGCAAGGTCGCGCCCTGGATTTACCGCAACATCGCCGAAACCTTCGTGCTCGACGCCGAGATGCGCAAGCGGCTGGCGGATTTGAACCCGAAAGCCAGCGCAAAGCTGGCCGGGCGGCTGATCGAGGCGTCCGAGCGCGACTATTGGCAGCCGGACGACGAGACCTGGCAGGCCCTGTGCGCGGCCAGCGAAGAGCTGGAAGACCGCGTCGAAGGCATCAACACCGTGGGAGTGGCCGCATGAACGTGTTTACCCATCCAAAGACCGCCGAGCGGGACGCCCGCGCGCTGGCCAAGGCCGCCGGCAAGGCGGAAAAGGGCGAGGACGGCGAGGGCAGCGTACAGGTCCATCTCGATCCGACGATGGAAATCGACGGCGCCAAGGTGTTCGCCATTTACGGCAAGGGCGGCATCGGCAAGTCCACCACCTCGTCCAACCTGTCGGTCGCCTTCTCCAAGATCGGCAAGCGCGTCCTGCAGATCGGCTGCGATCCCAAGCACGATTCCACCTTCACGCTGACCAAGAGCCTGATCCCCACGGTGATCGACATTTTGGAAGAAGTCGATTTCCACCCCGAGGAGCTGCGGCCCGAGGATTTTGTCTTCGAGGGCTATAATGGCGTGCAATGCGTGGAAGCGGGCGGGCCGCCGGCGGGCACCGGTTGCGGCGGCTATGTGGTCGGCCAGACGGTCAAGCTCCTCAAGGAACATCATCTTCTCGAAGACACCGATGTGGTCATCTTCGACGTTCTGGGCGATGTGGTCTGCGGCGGCTTCGCCTCGCCGCTGCAGCATGCCGAGCGGGCGCTCGTCGTCGCCGCCAACGATTTCGATTCCATCTTCGCGATGAACCGGATCGTTGCGGCCATCAAGGCCAAGTCGAAGAATTACGATGTGCGGCTCGGCGGCGTGATCGCCAACCGGTCGCGCGAGACCGACCAGATCGACCGGTTCAACGACGCGATCGGCCTTAGGCGCCTGGCGCACATCCCCGACAGCGACGAGGTGCGCAAGTCGCGCCTCAAAAAGTCGACCCTGTTCGAGATGGGCGACCATCCGGAGATCAAGGCGATCCAGGACGAATATCTGCAACTGGCCGAACAGCTCTGGGCCGGCACGGACGAACTGAGGGCCGAGCCGATGAAGGACCGCGACATTTTTGATTTTCTGGGGTTCGATTGAGATGACGACGGCGGACGTCCATAGCGGCACATACGCCAAGCGGCGTGGCGAGCTGGAGGTCTATTTCGACCGGACGGCGGTGGACGGCTGGAAGAAGCTGGTCACCGACGAAAAGGTCAGCCGCATCCGCCAGACCGTGCGCGAGGGCAGGGACCGGATGCGCGCGACGCTCCTGTCCTGTCTGCCGGACGATCTGACCGGCTGGCGCGTGCTCGATGCGGGCTGCGGCTCCGGCGTCGCCTCGTTCGAACTGGCGCGTCGCGGCGCCGACGTGCTCGGCATCGACCTGTCCGAACAGATGACGGGTTTTGCGCGCGACCGGCTGGCCGAGATCGCGCGCACGGCGCCAATGGCCGGAAGCGCGACATTCGTCGCCGGCGACATGCTGTCGGCGGAACATGGCCGTTTCGATGCGGTGTTTGCCATGGATTCGCTGATCCATTACCGGACCGAGGATGCGGTTGCGGCCATTGCCGCGCTCGGTCAACGCACCGAACGGGCCATGGTGTTCACGATCGCGCCGCGCACGGCGCTGCTCGCCGCGATGCATGCAATCGGCCAGATGTTCCCGCGCAGCGACCGGTCGCCGGGGATCGAGCCGGTGCGGCCCGAGCGCCTCTCGAACATGCTTCTGGCGCGCGATGACATGGCCGGCTGGCAAGCCGGCCGCACGGCGCGGGTCTCGCGCGGCTTCTACATTTCGCAGGCGATGGAGGTGCGGCGCTGATGGCGTTTGGCGGCATCCATTATCCGCGCAGGAAGCGGTCGGCCTGGTCGATGTGGCAGAATGTCGGCCCGCGCTGGCTGCCGTTCGCCGATGCGGCGACCGAGGATTTGCCGCTGGGCCGCCTTTTGCGCCTGTGCCTCTTTCAGATGTCGGTCGGCATGGCCACGGTGCTTTTGACCGGCACGCTCAACCGGGTGATGATCGTCGAACTGGGCGTTGCCACCAGCCTTGTCGCCGCGATGATCGCCATTCCGGTCCTTGCCGCGCCGTTCCGTGTCCTGATTGGCTACCGGTCGGACACCTATAAATCCTTCCTGGGCTGGCGCCGCGTGCCCTATGTCTGGCTCGGTTCGATGCTGCAGTTCGGCGGCCTTGCCATCATGCCGTTCGCGCTGCTCCTGCTGCAATCGCAGACCACTGGCCCCGAATGGGCCGGCCCCGCCGGTGCCGCGCTCGCCTTCCTTCTGACCGGCATCGGGATGCACATGACGCAGACCGCCGGTCTTGCGCTCGCCACCGATCTGGCCGCGCCCGACAACCGGCCGCGTGTCGTCGCGCTGGCCTATGTGATGCTGCTCATCGGCATGATGGTCAGCGCGGTCGCGTTCGGCTGGATGCTGGCCGATTTCGATGCGATCACGCTGATCCGCGTGGTTCAGGGCGCGGCGGTCGCAACGCTCATCATCAATGGCATCGCGTTGTGGAAACAGGAGCCGCGCGACGCCGAACTCACCCGCGCCGACCGTGCCGTCCCCACCTTCCGCGAAGCGTTCACCGGCTATTGCAAGGATGACCGCACGGTGCGCCTTCTGGTCGCGGTGGCACTCGGCGCCGCCGGCTTTGCCATGCAGGATGTGCTGCTTGAGCCCTATGGCGGCGAGGTGCTGGGCCTTTCGGTGTCGGCAACCACGCTTTTGACGGCGATCTGGGCGGCGGGCACGCTTTTGGGCTTTGCACTGGCGGGACGCTGGCTCGCCATGGGCCGCGACATGTATCGTCTGGCCGGGCTGGGCGCGATGATCGGTGTCGTCGCCTTTTCCGCCGTCGTCTTCGCCGAACCGCTGCAATCGCCGGCGCTGTTCCGTGTCGGCACTGCGCTGATCGGGCTGGGCGGCGGTCTTTTCGCCGTGTGCACCATGCTGGCGGCGATGGAGGTTTCCGACACCACCGACAGCGGCATTGCCATCGGCGCCTGGGGCGCGGTGCAGGCAACGGCGATCGGCGTCGGCCTGGCGCTTGGCGGCTTCATCCGCGACGCGGTCAATTTTGCCGTTGAAGCCGGCATGGCCGGGTCGGCGCTGTCGGCCCCGGCGGCCGGCTACGGCGTCGTCTATCATATCGAAATCGGTCTTCTGTTTGCCAGCCTTGTCGCGCTTGGCCCTCTGGTCGGGCGGGCACGCCGCCGCGGCGCGGACCATCAACCAATCCGCCGGTTCGGCATCGCCGAACTGCCCGGGTGAACCATGAACCAGGAGAACAGCCATGGTTGAAATCACAGGGTACATCGATGTCGCGCAGGTGACGCTTTACGTGTTCTGGGTGTTCTTTGCCGGTCTGATCTTCTACCTGCAGCGCGAAAGCCGCCGCGAGGGTTTCCCGCTGGAGGATGATGCGGGCAACAAGGACGGCGCGTCCTGGCTGTTCACGCCCGCACCCAAGACCTTTCATCTCGCCCATGGCCACGGCGTCGTGCATGCGCCCAGCGACAAGGGCGATGCCAATGCCGATCCGGCCAATCTGAAGGGCGCGCAGGTCAGCCAGTTCTCCGGCGCGCCGTGGCAGCCGGACAATGAGATGCCGATGCTCGACGGCATCGGCCCTGGCTCCTGGACCGCGCGGGCCGATGTGCCGGACATGCTGCACAATGGTGAGCCCAAGATCGTGCCGATGCGCGAGGACGCGACGATCACCATCGCTGACGGCGACATGGATCCGCGCGGCCTGCGGGTGGTCGGCTGCGACAGCATCGTCGCCGGCCGGGTCAGCGACGTCTGGGTCGATCGCATGGAGCACATGATCCGCTTCCTGGAGATCGAAACCGAGGTGGGCGATGCGCCGCGCCGCGTGCTCGTGCCGATGAATTTCGTTGTCGTCAAAACCCCGCGCGATCGCGAAAAGGTCTTCTACGTGCATGCGATTACCGGCGAACAGTTCGCCATGGTGCCGGGCACGCAAAAGGCCTCGGAGGTAACGCTGCTCGAGGAAGAGAAGATCATGGCCTATTTCGGTGCCGGGCTTCTCTATGCGACGCCGCAGCGACAGGAGGCCTATCTGTGACCGGCTTTATCGCTCCCGAATTCGACGAAGGCGCCAATAACGGCCTTCCGGGACCGTTGCCCGCCGGTGAGCGCATCATCTGGCAGGGCCGTCCGAACGCCCGCGCGGTTGGCCGCCACGTGATGAAGACGCGCTGGATCGCCGCCTATTTCGGCGTCATGCTGGCGTGGCTTGTGATCACCGGCTTTTATTTCGGCCGCGCCGCCGATGACGTGATCGTCTCGCTTTTGATCATGGCCGCAGCCGGTGCGATCGTTGTCGGCCTTTTCGAATGGTACGCCTGGGGCGTCCACAAGACGACGATCTATACGATCACCACGCGGCGTATCGTCATGAAGTTCGGCGTGGCGCTGCCGACCGCGTTCAACCTGCCGTTCTCGGAGATCGAGGCGGTCGATGTGCGCAGGCGGGCGAACGGGGCAGGCGACATCGCGCTGCGTTTCAAGCCCGATGTGCAGTTGGCGTGGCTGGTCTTCTGGCCGCATGTGCGCGGCCTGCGCATGGGCCGCACCGAGCCGCAGATGATCGGTCTTGACGATGTGTCTGCGGTGGCCGGCCTGCTGTCGACGCAGCTTCATGCCCATCTGGGACGAACCCACGCGGCTGCCCAAAGCCCCGTTGCCACCGTTGAAGGCGGTCTTTCGGCCTTCCCGCAGGCGGCGGAATAGGAGGCGGTGATGAGCGGAATTCCGGCCAGCGACCATCGGCACCAGCACGGAACAGCCGTCAGATGGCTGCCCTTGCTGATGGCTGTGGGGCTCGTTGCCTTCACGCTGATCTCCGTCACCTTCGCCAACATGACCGGGCATGGCGTGGTGCGCACCGGTGCCAATGCGATCGTCGATACCGGTCACATCATGATCCGGCGCGATGCGTCCGGCACCATCCATGTCGTCGATCCGGCGACGGACACGGTCATCGCGTCCTATCCGATGGCACGCGATCAGTTTCTTGCCGGCGCGCTGCGCTCCCTTGAGCGGATGCGCGCGCCGGCAAGTGAGGAAAGCACCCGCACATTCGCGGTGCTGCGCATCGGCAGCGGCTCGGTCTTCCTGGAGGACGTCGAGACCGGTGACCGCATCAGTCTGAATGCGTTCAACCGCGCGGAATCGATGGCGCTCGCCGAGCGTGTCGCCGCGCACAATGGAGGACAGAAATGAGTTTGATCGGTCTGATCGCCCGGACGCGGGAAGATGTGCCGTGTACGGTCGAAATCAACAACACGTTCGAGCAGTTGGGGGCGCATTTGCGCTTTGACAATGGCGTCGGCGTCGAGCCGGGCGACGAGGTGCTGGTGCATGGCGCGCCGGTCGCGGTGCCCTATGGCGAGACCGCCACCTTCGAGCGCACCGCCACCATCACCCGCGCCAGCGTGCTCGAACGGGCATGGACCCGCGCGACGGGCGATTTCGAATTCATGGAACTGTGTGAGTTCTCTTTCTCCGAGGAGGCTGCGCTATGAACAAGCATGTCGATACGCCGATTGCCGGCAAGAAGGCCGCCGCACCGCTCGAGGCGCAGAACGAGACCACCCGCATGGCGCACGAGACGACCATGCTCAATCCGCGTTTCTACACCACCGATTTCGACGAGATGGACAGGATCGACGTCACCCCGGTGCGCGGCGAATGGGACGCGCTGATGGACGAATTGCGCTCGGACCCCAACAAGGGCCATTTCAAGCGCAATGCGGACTGGGACGATATCGATATCGATGCGCTGCCCGAGGAGTTGCGCAAGGAGTTCATCGACTTCCTCGTCTCGTCGCTGACCGCCGAGTTTTCGGGTTGCGTCCTCTACAAGGAAATGAAGCGGCGCGGCACCAACAAGGAAATCTGCGAATTGTTCGGCCATATGAGCCGCGATGAAAGCCGCCATGCCGGCTTCATCAACGATGCGCTCAAGGAGTTCAACATCGGCGTGAACATGGGCTTTCTGGCCAAGGCCAAGAAGTACACTTATTTTCGGCCGAAATTCATCTATTACGCGACCTACCTGTCCGAGAAGATCGGCTATGCGCGTTACATCACCATCTTCCGGCATCTGGAAAAGCACCCCGACAAGCGCTTCCACCCGATCTTCAAATGGTTCGAGGAGTGGTGCAATGACGAGTTCCGCCATGGCGAGGCGTTCTCGCTTTTGATGCGCGCCGATCCGAAGCTGCTGGAAGGCCGCAACAAGCTGTGGATCAAGTTCTTCCTCCTGGCGGTCTTCGTGACCATGCATGTGCGCGACCATCAGCGTCCCGCATTCCATGAGGCGCTTGGCGTCGATATCGATGATTATGACTGGAAGGTGTTCCGCCTGACGACCGAGATCTCCAAACAGGTCTTCCCGGTCATGCTCGATCTCGACAATCCCGCCCTTGTCGCCGGGTTCAAGCGCATGGTCGCCATCAATGACGCGATGGCGAAGGCCCACGCACAGGGCGGTGTTGTCGGCGGTATCAAGAAGGGCTGGCACGGCCTGCGCGCCGGGGTGAATTTCGCCCGGCTCTACATGATCCCGACATTGTCCAACGATATCCCGGCGACCAGCCGGCTGCAGCCGGTCTGGTAGGAGCGTGCTCATGGGTCTGGCTCTTGCCGCATTCGTCGTTGCCGTGACCGCCTGGTGGCTTGCCACCGGCGCGGTCATCATTGCGGCGCGCCGGCCGGTGCCCGATCCGCTCTACCTGCTCATCCCGGCATCGGCGCTTGGCGTTGCCGGGATCGCCATCGCGCTTGCGACCGCGTCCGATCTTTCCGTCGCGTCGGTCTATGGCGCCTTTTTTGCCGCGCTGATGATCTGGGCGTTTCACGAGATCAGCTTTCTGTCCGGCCATCTGACGGGGCCGCGCAAAAAGGGGCTGCCCGCCGGGGTGCGCGGCGGTGACCGTTTCCGGCTCGCCTGGGCGACGGTGCGCGACCATGAACTGGCGCTGTTTCTGACCGGCGCCGTGCTGGTCTTTGTGTTGTGGGGCGCGGCCAATCCGTTCTGCTGGATGGTCTTCGCACTGATGTGGCTCATGCGCCTTCTGACCAAGCTGAACGTCTTTCTGGGCGCGCCGAACGCAGTCAGCGAGATCCTGCCCGCCCGCATGGCGTATCTGACGAGCTATTTCCGCACCGACCGTGTGCATGCCTTCTTCATCGTCTCGGTGGTCATCGTCACCGCGCTGATGACGGCGGGCGTCTATCTGGCCGTGGCTTCGGAGGATCCGGCCGCCATTACCGGCTGGTCTCTGATCGCGACCTTCGCCTTTCTGGGGCTGGTCGAACATCTCTTCCTGGTGCTTCCGGTGCGCGATGCCGCGCTATGGGGCTGGGCGACAGGGCGCACGGGCTCGGGCTTCATCCGCCGCGGAACGGGTGCTGCCGGACATTTGCAATCATCACAAGAAGACGGCCGCGTTGCCAAACGCGCGGCGCCGGTCACGGGTTGAAAGGGGAACCGTCATGGACCAATTCGAGCAGCATTTCGAGACCGCGCTCACCGGTTTGCACGATGGAGGGAACTATCGTGTTTTTGCCGAGCTTGAGCGCCAGCGGGGATGTTTTCCGCGTGCGACGCGCCATCGCGGCGACGGGTCGACCCATGATGTGACGGTGTGGTGCTCGAACGACTATCT
>JAEPON010000008.1 GCA_017642895.1 Roseitalea sp. | reverse complement strand
TGTCCGTTACGACATCGGCTTTGGTGAGTTGAACGCCGTGACCTCTGCTGACGGCGAAGAGACTTGGAGCAAGCGCGCCCGCGCCTCGTTCCGCGTGTCGACCTGGTCGGACACCGAGTACGGCCCGCTGCGCACCTATGTTGAAACCCGCTGGCAGTACGACACCAATGGCGGTGCCGATACTGCGACCAATGCCAACCCGCAGGTTTTCGATTCAACCGGCGGCTACACAACCGATGGCGAGTTCTCGATCAACTTCGCCTACATCGATCTGGCCGGCCTGCGCATCGGTAAGGACGAATCGTTCTTCACCACCTTCACCGATTATGCCGGCGCGGTTATCAGCGACGACCTGATCAGCTATGGCCCGTTCGACACCAACCTGATCAGCTACACCTTCAACAGTGGCGCGTTCTCGGCCGGTATCTCGTTCGAACAGGGCAACAATTCGTCCTCGACGACGTGGGTTGACACCAATGGCGATGGCGATCTCGATCCGGTCATCACCGTTTCGGGCTGGGCCGTAGACGACTATATGCCGCACATCGTTGCCGGTGCCGGCTATGATGGCGGTGCCTTCCAGGTGCGTGGTGTGGTCGGGTACGATACGCGTGACGGCGTGAATCAAGGCGGCTGGTCCGGCAAGATTCGCGGCGATGTCTCGTTCGATCCGTTCTCCGCGTTCGTGATGGTCATGTACGGTGAAAACACCTCGGCCTATACCGGGTGGGCCACTGGCGCGATCACCGATGAAACCCTTGCAGTCATAGGCGGCGCCTCGTTCGACTTCACGGACGCCGCAACCTTGAACGCCCAGGTTTCGTGGGCCGATGGCAACGGCGGATCGGATCAGTGGGCGGCCGTGGCGAACATCAACTACGAACTCGTTGACGGCTTCATCGTCCGTCCCGAAATCGCTTACTTCGACAACGGCACCGACGATGCGTTCGGCGGCACGTTGCGCTTCCAGCGCTCGTTCTGACCGAACAACCTTTCCAACATAATCCAACCGGCCCGGCGGACAACCCGCCGGGCCGGAGAAGATGTTTATTTGTCTGAAACGGCTTGTTTCACTTTTGCATATTCAATTTCTCGGGGAGGGACACGATCTATGATGGAGAGAACAACAAACAGAAAACGTGAAAAGACGTTCGATGTCGGTTCGCATTATTGATCTGTATGAGCGTTACCATTTTGCACTTTGGGAGGAGGGATCACACAAGGAAAACGTTCATTCGTTTTTGTCGCAAATAGATCAGTTTATGATCTTGAAATCGAAGTCGGATTTTGATGATGACCTTGTTTATGACCTGATAAAATACTATCGAGAAATGAAGAACTCGAACGCGACCATCAATCGAAAATTGGCCGCGTTCTACAAGATATTGCGCAAAGCCGAAAGGTCAGGTCTCATCTCGCGACTTCCAGCCTATGTCCGGTTGCCGGAGAAAAATGCCCGCGTCCGTTTTCTGACGCGTGACGAAGAACACATGCTTGTCGGAAAGCTTTCCAGCCGAGATCCGGTTTATGGCGGGTTGTGCGTTTTCCTGATCGATACCGGCGCGCGCGTCGGCGAGGCGCTCGGTCTGAAACATGGCGACGTGCACAATGGCCGTGCCACGTTCTGGATCACCAAATCCGGCCGCAGCCGCACCGTTCCGCTGACCGACCGCGCTGTCAGCGCGCTGGCCGACCAGGCCAGGCAGCCCGGCGGGCCATTTCACGGCGTTGCCTACCAGAAGTTCCTCTATCACTGGAACGCGGTGAAGCGGGACATGGGCCTGAAGGACGATGCGCAATTCGTGCCGCACATGCTGCGCCACACCTGCGCGTCGCGGCTGGTCCAGGCCGGCATCGATCTGCGCCGGGTGCAGGCGTTTCTCGGCCATCAAACGATCCAGATGACGTTGCGCTACGCTCATCTTGCGACCGACGATCTCGACCAGTGCGTGATCGCACTCGACCGGGTGAACGCGAAGAACGAGCGGCCCGGCCCTTGCAAGCATGACGGGAACAAGAAACCGGCCACCGTCGCCGCCGCGCGAGAGGCAACCACCGCTGCCAAGCGCCCCGCGCACGCCAATTGAGGCCGATCATCGGTCGCGCGACGCCCAGCCGACCGCTATGGACAGCGTCCGCGACTGACCCGGCTTCAGCACGGCCATGCCCGGGTGACCGGGTGCGTTGATCGCATCGACCGCGTGGCTCACCGGCTCGAAGCAGAAAAAGCCCGCATCGGCGCTCGGCGCAAAAACCATCGCATGGTCAAGGCTTTGTGGTGCGGTCACGGCCACATCGATCCCGAGATCGGGCTGCGCAACATGGGCTTCGCCAGTCCATCCGGCAAAGCAATTGTCGATTGGTGTCGGTGGGAGCGGCCGTGATTTGGCGAAGGTCCATTCCGGCACCGATGCGACCGGAACGCGGTCGGTTGGCAGGTTGGTGCCGTCCGAAAACCAGACATGGCTCGCGGCAAAACGCATTTCCGTGCGATCGAGGCGCGGCAACCATGGGTGGAATCCGCCGCCGAACGGCAAGGCATCGCCTTTGTTGGTGACGGTGAGCCCGCCATGCAGGGTTCCGTCCACCAGCCGCCAGTCCATCCGCGCGCGATAACGCCATGGACCGATGGCGCCGTCAGCCAGGTGCAATGTCACCCCCTTGGCCGCCTGTTCGACCGCCTTCCAGCGCCGGAGCAGCGCGTCGCCATGCAGCGGCAGCGGGTCCTGGTCGGGCAGGTTCGGAGGCACCGGATGAAACCGGCCGCCAAAAGCGAAGCCGCCGCCGGAGATGCGATTGGCGAACGGCAGCATCAGGTTGCAGGCCAGATCGAACGGGTGGCCGTCCACACGGTCCATCGGCCGCAGCACCGGTTTGGGACCGTCGGCGGTCAGCGCGTCGAAACGAGCCAGTCCGGCGCCCATGTCGGGACGGATGGCGACCCTTGAGCGCCCATCCTCGATGATCAGCGTGGCCCGATCGTCGATACTCAGACCACTGAACTCCACGGATGCTGATGGGGCGCGGCATCGGGATGGTTGTGCACGAAATGGTGCAGCACATGGAGCAGAACACGCACATGGTCCCGGTCGCCCCGCGCCTGCGCCGCGCGGACATCATCGATGATCATTCGCCCGATCGTCTCATACCCGTGCGCCTGATGCGTCAGGTAGTCGCCATAGGCAGCCGCCACGCCTTCCGGCACATGTTCGTGCTCGGCGATCGCGAGAATCTCCTCCTCGCTGAGATCGCACATGCCGACAATGTCATCGAGCGATATCATCGCAGCAGGAAACCATGACACGGCGCGGCGCGCAACCGGCGGCCATTTGGGCGTTGGGGACCGGTCACGTCAGGATGATGTCGGCGCCGACACTTTGTTCGACCACCAGTTCGGCATTGGGCAGGTCATTGTCCTGCGCACGCCGGATGGCCGCATCGCGGTCATGGCCGTGGATCAGCCACCGTTCCACCAGACGCTCGGACAGTGTCGGCATGGCTGGCGCGACGAAAACCGTCAGATCATAGTTCGATTGCGCGGCCCGCCAGGGTTCGTCGCCGAGCAGCAGGTAATTGCCCTCGACGATGACGATCTCGACAGATCCGGCAATGATGGCGGCGCCGGCGACCGCAAGGTCGGCATCGCGATCGAAAACCGGGTGAATGATGTCATCATGGGCGGCACGCACCAGCGCGACCATCCGGCAAAACCCCTCCGAATCGAAGGTTTCCGGCGCGCCCTTGCGCGGCAGCAGGCGCCTTCGTTCGAGGATGCGGTTGTCGAGATGATAGCCGTCCATGGGCAGAAGCGCTGCGCTCCCCTCCCCCGCGCCCGCATTCAGCGCGCCGACAAGGGCGGCCGCGAGCGTCGACTTGCCGGAGGCCGGCGGGCCGGCGATCGCCACCATCAGGCGTCGTCCCGGCACATGGCGGGCGCGCACGGCGGCCAGAATGCGGACGAGATTGTCCCGCCGGGTGTCGGCCATCAGGCGGCCATGGCCGCTGCCGGCGGCTCCTTAGCACCGGTCATGAAGGCAACGGCATCGGACATGGAATGGTCTTTCGGGTCGATGACGCACAGGCGCCGCCCCAGCCGGTGAACATGGATGCGGTCGGCCACCTCGAAGACATGCGGCATGTTGTGGGAGATCAGGATGATCGGAATGCCGCGCGCTCTGACGTCCTGGATCAGTTCGAGCACCTTGCGGCTTTCCTTGACGCCCAGCGCCGCCGTCGGCTCGTCGAGGATGATGACCTTGGAGCCGAACGCGGCGGCTCGCGCGACCGCGACCCCCTGCCGTTGACCGCCGGACAGGGTTTCCACCGCCTGGTTGATGTTCTGGATGGTCATCAGGCCCAGTTCGTTCAGCTTGTCACGGGCGAAGGTTTCCATCGCCCTGTGGTCGAGTTGGCGGAACCATTTGCCCATGACACCGGGTTTTCGCAGTTCGCGGCCCATGAACATGTTGTCGGTGATGGAGAGCGCCGGCGACATGGCCAGGGTCTGGTAGACGGTTTCAATGCCGGCGTCGCGCGCGTCCAGCGGCGAATGGAAGCGCACCGGATTGCCCTCCAGCCAGACCGTGCCCTCGTCGGGCGCCACCGCGCCGGAGACCGCCTTGATCAGTGTCGATTTGCCAGCACCATTGTCGCCGATCACGGCCAGGATCTCGCCCCGATAGAGCTCGAAATCGCAATCATCGAGCGCGGTGACGCGACCGTAACGCTTGGTCAGGCCCTTGGCCCTGAGGATCGGCTCGGCGGGCTGTTGCATCACACCGACACCTTTCTGATCCACTGGTCGACGGTGACGGCGGCGATGATCAAAAGGCCGATCAGAAGATAGGTCCACTGCGCATCGGCACCCATCAGGCGCAGACCGAGCGTGAAGACGCCGACGATCAGCGCGCCGAACAGCATGCCCATGATCGAGCCCCGGCCGCCGAACAGCGAGATACCGCCAATCACCACGGCGGTGATGGATTCGATGTTGGTCAACTGGCCCGATGTGGGCGACACCGAGCCGATGCGGCCGATCAGAGCCCAGCCGGCAAACGCGCAGATGAGCCCGGACAGCGCATAGACCGAGATCAGCACGCGATCGACCTGAACGCCGGACAGTTCGGCCGCATCCTTGTCGTCGCCGACCGCATAGACGTGTCGGCCCCAGGCCGTCTGCCGCAGGACATAGGCGAGCAGCAGCGTCAGCAGCACCATGAAGATGACGCCATAGGTGAAGATCGCGCCGCCGATCGCGATCTTGTTGCCGAAGAATTGCAGAAGCGGCGCGCTCGCCTCGATCTCCTGGGAGCGGATCGTTTCGTTGGCCGAATAAAGGAAGTTGGTGGCGAGCACGATCTGCCACATGCCCAGCGTGACGATGAAGGGCGGCAGCTTCATCTTGGCGACGAGAAAGCCGTTCAGGAACCCGCACAGCGTGCCGCACAAAAGGCCGCAGGCGACGGCGACCTCGGGCGGCAGGCCATAGCGGAAGGTGAACTGGCCCATCACCACCGATGACAGCACCATGATCGCGCCGACCGACAGGTCAATGCCCGCGGTCAGGATAACGAGCGCCTGCGCGCAGCCGACTATGCCGACGATCTGCACCTGCTGCAGGATCAGCGTCAGCGCGAAGGGCGAGAAGAATTTCGAGCCCAGAAGCAGGCCGAAGACGGCGACCGACAGCACCAGAACGATCAGCGGCACGAGTGCCGGGTTCTGGTGCAACACATGCTGGAAGCGCTGCAAAAGCGTCTGATCGCGGCCCGCAAAGGAGGCGATTTCCGTCGGGCTGGACGATGCGGCGGCTTCGTAGTCCTGGGCGTTCATGACGGCGCTCGCTGGGCAGGATCGAGACGGACGGGCCGGAGCCCGTCCGCCATGTTATCGGTTTTGGCGACCGATGTCGCCCGGGCTCAACCCCAGCAGAGGTTGGTGCCCTCCTCGACCGAAATGGACTCCACACCATCGACCGGCGCGTCGGTGACGAGCGCCACCCCGGTGTCGAAGAAGTCCTTGCCTTCGGTCGGCTCGGGCTTGACGCCCTCATCGGCCCATTTCTTGATCGCCTCGATGCCGAGCGAGGCCATCAACAGCGGATATTGCTGCGAGGTGGCGCCGATCACGCCATCGGCGATGTTCTGGACGCCCGGGCAACCGCCATCGACCGAGACGATCAGCACATCGTTCTCGCGGCCGATCGCGCGCAACGCTTCATAGGCGCCCGCGGCCGCCGGCTCGTTGATCGTGTAGACGACGTTGATCATCGGATCCTTGGCGAGCAGATTTTCCATGGCGCGGCGGCCACCCTCCTCATTGCCGGCGGTCACGTCGTTGCCGACGATGCGCGGATCGTCCTCGTCGCCCCATTTGCCGGGGTCCTTCACATCGATGCCGAAGCCGGTCAGGAAGCCCTGGTCGCGCAGGACGCCGACCGTAGGCTGGCTGACCGCCAGGTCCAGCATGCCGATCTTGGCATCGGCGGCTGCATCGCCGAGCGTTGCCGCGGCCCATTTGCCGATCAGTTCGCCGGCCAGGAAATTGTCGGTGGCAAACGTGGCATCGGCCGCATCGATCGGGTCAAGCGGCGTGTCGAGCGCGATGACCAAAAGGCCGGCATCGCGCGCCTGCTGCACTGAAGAGACGATCGACGATGTGTCGGACGCGGTGATCAGGATGCCCTTGGCACCATCGGCAATGCAGGTCTCGATCGCCTGGACCTGGGTCTCATGATCGCCATCGATCTTGCCGGCGAACGATTTCAGGTCGATGCCCAGTTCCTCGGCCTTGGCCGTGGCACCCTCGCGCATCTTGACGAAGAAGGGATTGGTGTCGGTCTTGGTGATCAGGCATGCGCTGATGGCGTGATTGTCGGCGCTGGCCGTTCCGGTGAAGGCAGCGGTTGCAGCCAGCGCGCCTGCGCACGCGGCAAGAAGCGTCTTTTTCATGTTTCCTCCCATGGCGGCCATGCCGCCGGACACTATGATGTCCCGTCCATCGCATGGACGGGCACGATCAATGGACATCAAGCCCGATCGCCTGTCAATAAATAAATCAACTTGATTTATTTATCATCAATCGCTCTATTGTCCCACCAGACCCGTTCGGAGGGGGTGTTGAACACCAGCATGCATCAGGCAGTCACGCAGGCCGGCGGGCGGCGCCCGACCGCCATCGGCCAAGCCGGCATGCGCTCGCCCAACGAGCGGCTGGTCCTGTCACTGCTGCGGCGCAACGGCGCCCTTTCCAAGGCCGAGATCGCACGGCTCACCGCGCTGTCGGCGCAGACCATCTCGGTCATCAACCGGCAGTTGGAGAGCGACGGGCTGGTGATGCGCGAAGCGCGGGTGCGCGGGCGGGTCGGCCAGCCCTCAACGCCCATGACGCTCGATCCGGACGGCGCGTTTTCGATCGGCTTGCGGATCGGACGGCGCAGCGCCGACATGGCGCTGATGGATTTCGCCGGGGTCCTTCGACACCAGATCCGAACAGCATTTGCCTATCCGACGCCGGCCTCGATCATGGAATTTGTGCGTGACAACTGGGCCGGGCTTTGCCAGCGCCTTCCAGCGGCGCGGCGCGACCGGATCGCCGGTATCGGCATCGGCGCGCCGTTCGAATTGTGGAACTGGCTGGACAGGCTCGATGCGCCGCCTGACGCGATGACGCAATGGCGCGATTTCGACCTGACCGACGCGGTCGCACGCGAGACCGGTTTGGACGTGATCATGGAAAACGACGCGTCGGCGGCCTGCCTCGCCGAGCAGACGGTGGGGCTGGGGCGCGAGATCAGCGATTTCGCCTATTTCTTCACCGGATCGTTCATCGGCGGCGGCATCGTCCTCAATCACGCGCTGCAAACCGGCGTTGCCGGCAATGCCGGTGCGTTCGGTTCACTGCCGGCGCGCGCGAACGACCCGCGCGACGGCCGCCAACTCATCGACACCGCTTCGCTGTATACGCTGGAACGCAGGCTGATCGCGCACAATATCGATCCAGCCGACCTTTGGCGCCAACGCGAGGACTGGAGCGTCTTCGAGCCGCATGTCACCGACTGGCTGGCCGCCACCGCCGATGCCATGGCCGACGCGATCGTTGCGGTCTGTTCGGTTTTCGATTTTCCCGTGATCGTTGTCGATGGCGCCTATCCGCCCGGCGTGCGCGGGCAGTTGACGGCGCGGATCAACATGGCGATCGATCGCTGCAACACGCAGGGCATCGCCCGGCCGGACATCATCGCCGGCTCCGTCGGCAGCAATGCACGGGTGATCGGCGCGGCCATGCTGCCGATCTCCGCGCGGTTTCTCGTCCGGGGCGTCAACGCGATGGCGTGATGCGACCGGCGCAAATGGCGGCGTCGGTGCTGCCATCCCTACGCGGCGCTACCTAGGCAAATACGCAGCTTTGCGGATTCCATGTTTCTGAACCCTGACTAGGCTGGGTCATGTGCTGGGGTCCGATAACCTTCTCCGTCGCGGGATGCACCACCGACCCTTGGACACAAGGCCAGGGAGGGGTCGATATGCACTATCCTTTGAAGGGAAGCTACAAGCTCTACGCCCGGATCGGCGCGATCTGCGTCCTGGCATCGGCGCCGATACTCGCCGGATGCTCACTGACACAATCCGGTGAACCTTCGGCGAACGAAGAGGCTGCCATCATCGCCGGGCAGTTGGCGGCAATTGGCGCCGCGGAACGCGCTGCGGAACGCGAGGAAATCGCGGCGGCAGAGCGGCGACGGCGAGCCGAACGGCGCCGGTTCAGGGAACTGATCGGCGAAAGCAACTGCTATGCCGAACCCCGCACACGGCATGCAGCCACCGCGGCCATGGAACGGATGCTCGATGGCGTGGGCGGCGAATATTATTCGGAAGGCGGCCATGGCGGAGACGGGGGCGGCTGCTGACCCGACCGGCGCCATCAGGCGATTGGTCGCTTGGCGGTCATGCTTCGACCAGAGGCCTGAAGCCGCCCAAGATCATCCGCTTGCTGTCGAACGGATTGTCTTTCGGGTCCATGCCCGCCGCTTCGAGCGCGTCGATGGCACGCCGATTGCCGGCATCGCGCGTCGCCTTGTCGGGCCAGGCAATCCACGAAAACACCACCGTTTCGTCGTCGGCACGCTGGACCGCCATCGGAAACGAGGTGATCTCGCCGTCGGGCACGTCGTCACCCCAGCACTCGACCACGGCGGTCGCGCCGTGCCGCCTGAAAACCGGCGCTACCCTCTCGGCGAGCTTACGGTAGTCATCTTTCCTGGCCGTCGGCACGGCCAGCACGAATCCATCGACATAGGTCATGTCATACCTCCTGCTTGAACGGTCCGATCGCCAATGATGCAAGCGATGGGCGTGGCAGCGCAGCGGGCCTTGTCCGGTGCGATCACCGGTCGCGCTTCGCTTGAGCCTGCATAGATATTGTGCACTGCAAAACTGGTGATCATCATTTAGGCACTTTTCGAAATGCGCCCGGCCGGACCAGCCGGCTTGGCGCGCCTAGTGCTTTGGCGAACGGGCGCGACCTGCCCCGCAAATCAAGGCCCGGAAGAGCGCTTGGGTCAACTGGCACGGCTGTTGCTTCGGTTTCTTGCGTCAAATTCATCGCACGGAGCGTCAAAGATGATCACAGCCGCAAAAAACCATCGCCTTCTGCTTGCCTCATGCCTTCTCGCGACCACCGCGCTGATCGGCGCCGCCCAGGCCGAGGACGGGCCGATCAAGGTCGGCGTCCTGCACTCGCTGTCTGGAACGATGGCGATCTCCGAGACGACGCTCAAGGATACGGTCGAGATGCTGGTCGACGAGCAGAACGAAAAGGGCGGCCTTTTGGGCAGACCGCTCGAAGCGGTTGTCGTCGATCCGGCCTCCGACTGGCCGCTGTTTGCCGAAAAGGCCCGCGAACTGCTCACGGTCGAGGATGTCGATGTCATCTTCGGTTCTTGGACCTCGGTCAGCCGCAAGGCAGCGCTGCCGGTGCTCGAAGAACTGAACGGGCTGATGTTCTACCCGGTTCAGTATGAGGGCGAGGAGAGCTCGAAGAACGTCTTCTACACCGGCGCTGCGCCCAACCAGCAGGCGATCCCGGCGACCGACTATTTCCTCGAAGAGCTCGGCGTCGAGAAGTTCGCGCTTCTGGGCACCGATTATGTCTATCCGCGCACGACCAACCGCATTCTCGAGCAATATCTGAAGGACAATGGCATTGCCGAGGAGGACATCTTCGTCAATTACACGCCGTTCGGCCATTCGGACTGGTCATCCATCGTCGCCGACGTTGTCGCGCTCGGCGCGGACGGCAAGAAGGTCGGCGTGATCTCGACCATCAATGGCGATGCCAATGTCGGCTTCTACAAGGAGTTGGCAGCGGCCGGCATCTCCGCCGATGACATTCCGGTCGTCGCCTTCTCGGTGGGCGAGGAAGAGTTGTCCGGCCTCGATACGTCCGATCTGGTCGGCCATCTGGCCGCGTGGAATTATTTCCAGTCCGCCGACACCGAGCCCAATGAGGAATTCGTTGCCGCGTGGAAGGCGCGCATGGGCGAAGACCGGGTGACCAACGACCCGATGGAGGCGCACTATATCGGCTTCAACATGTGGGTGAACGCGGTGACCGAGGCCGGCACCACCGACGTTGACGCGGTGCGCGAGGCCATGTGGGGCCAGGAGTTCCCGAACCTGACCGGCGGCATGGCAACCATGCTGCCGAACCACCACCTGACCAAGCCGGTGCTGATCGGCGAGATCACCGAGGACGGCCAGTTCGACATCATCAGCCAGACCGAGGAAGTGGCCGGCGATGCATGGACCGACTTCCTCGCCGAAAGCGCGGTCTTGAAATCCGACTGGCAGGAGTTGGGCTGCGGCATGTTCAATACCGAAACCGAGACCTGCGTGCAGATCGAATCCAACTACTGATCTGACTTCACAAATGGACGGAAGGGCCATCGGCCCTTCCGGCACACGCATCGGGGTATCGGGCTGATCATGGTCAGACTATTTGTGGTCTTCGCGATTGCGTGCCTTGGCGCGATCGGCACGGCCCATGCGCAGACAGGGCCGATCCAGGCTGTCCTGCAGGACAATCGCGCCGACATTGAACGGGCATCGCGGCGCACGGTCCAGCCGGTGCTCGATGCGATCATCGCGACCGGCGGCGAGCGGGTTCCCCTGTTTCTTGAACGTTGGCGTGACCGTGTCGTCTATCAGCGCGATGCGGACGGGCTGTTCTTCCTTGTCGAAGACGAGGACGCCGACCCGATGCGGCTGATCGACATCGATACGGGCGCGATCGTCGGCGATGTCCCCGAAGACGAGATGAGCCGGCTTCGTCCCAACAGCGGCGTGCGCGGCGTGATTGCGACGGCGCTGGTGCAGTTCCAGCTTTCCGATCCCGATCCCCTACGGCGCGCTGCCGGGCTGACAGCCATCGAACGCGATCCGGAAGCCTCGCACCTGACGGCCCTGCGCGCCTCGATCGACGGTGAAGCCGATCCTGCGCTGCTGGCGCGCAAGACGCGGCTGGAGCGGCTTCTGACCGCCACCTTCGGCGCCGACGAAGCCGCCCGCGTCACCGCCATCGAAAGCTTTGCCGGCGACATTGCCGTCGATGTCCGCGCCACGCTCAATCCGCTCTTGTCGACACGCATGCGTGCCGCCGAAACCCTGCCCGAAGACGCCAACATCGCCCGCGTCCTCGAACCGGGCGACGATATCGCCGTCGACACCGCTTACGACATGCTGGTCGACGCCGATCTGGCCCCTGCCCTCGTGGACGATGACGCGCGCGATGCGGCGCTGATCGCCAACATCGACAATGACACGGTCGCCGGCAGCGCGGTTGCTACGCTCAACACCAATGCGGCGCGCGATGCCGCTTACGCGGCGCTGGCCGAGGCGGGCACGGTTCCGCCGGCGGTGACGCCCGACGAGCGGGCGGCCGCGGTCGCCGATCATGTCTTCTTCGAGACCTACAAAGAACCTTCGCAGGCGGTCACTGACGCTGCGCGGCAGACGCTGGGCGCCATCGAGAGCCGGGTCGGCGCCTATCGCGTGGTGGATCTGGGCCTGGACGGGCTGTCGCTCGCCTCGATCTATTTCCTCGCCGCCATCGGACTTGCCATCACCTTCGGCGTGATGGGCGTCATCAACATGGCGCATGGCGAATTCATCATGATCGGCGCCTATACGGGCTTCGTCGTGCAGCAATTGGTGCCCAACTACACCGCCTCGATTGCCATCGCGCTGCCGCTGGCCTTTGCGATCGCGTTCCTTGCCGGTGTCGCGCTCGAGCGGCTCGTCATCCGCCATCTGATGCACCGGCCGTTGGAAACGCTGCTGGCGACGTTCGGCATCTCGATTGCGCTGCAGCAGCTTGCCAAGAACATCTTCGGCACCCAGGCGCGGCCGTTGACGGCGCCGGGCTGGCTGAACGGTTCATGGGTGATCAACGATGTGGCGGCGATCAGCTACATCCGCATCGCGATTTTCATCCTCGCCGTCATCTTCTTCGTGCTTTTGTGGTTTATCCTGAACCGCACGCGGCTCGGCCTTGAAGTGCGCGCGGTGACCCAGAACTCGCGCATGGCCGCCTCGATGGGCATCAATCCCGACCGCGTGAACATGCTGACCTTCGGCCTCGGCTCGGGCATTGCCGGCATTGCCGGTGTCGCCATCGGGCTTTACGCGCAGGTCACCTCCGAACTGGGCGCCTCCTATATCGTCCAGAGCTTCATGACCGTGGTGGTCGGCGGGGTCGGCAATATCTGGGGCACGCTGGCGGGCGCCGGCATGATCGGCTCGCTGCAAAAGATCATCGAATGGTTCAACCCGGCCAACACGCTGGCGGCGCAGACCTACATGATCATCTTCATCATCATCTTCATCCAGTTCCGGCCCAAGGGCATCTTCGCCCTCAAGGGCCGCGCGGCGGGAGATTGAGATGATCGGGCGCACCTTCCTGCTCCGCCATCCGTCCGTGATGGTCTTCATCGCGCTTCTCGCCCTGTTCACGGTTGGCGCGACAGTGCTTTCCGAAGGCTTCGGCATCGGCCTGATCTCGACCAGCTTCGTCAAGACGCTCGGCAAGACGCTGTGCCTGTGCCTGATCGCGATCGCGATGGATCTGGTGTGGGGCTATTGCGGGATCCTGTCGCTCGGCCATTTCGCCTTCTTCGGCCTTGGCGGCTACATGATCGGCATGTGGCTGATGTATGAGCGCACGAAATCCATTGTGGTCGAGCAGCTTGACGCCGCCCCCCTGCCGCCGACGCCCGAAGAGGTGCGCGAGGCGATCGGATCGCAGATCTTCGGCGTGGTCGGCGGATCGGACATCCCGGCGATCTGGATGTTCGCCGATAGCCTGATCATCCAGCTCGCGCTGGTCGTTCTGGTGCCCGGCCTTCTGGCGCTCGTCTTCGGCTGGCTGGCGTTCCGGTCGCGGGTGACGGGCGTCTACCTCTCCATCCTGACCCAGGCCATGACGCTCGCTCTGTCGCTCTATCTCTTCCAGAACGATTCGGGCCTGCGCGGCAACAATGGCCTGTCGGGCCTGCAGAACATTCCCGGCGCCGAACGCATCTCGCAGGACATCGTCTCGATCTGGTTCCTGTGGGCGTCGGCCTTGGCGCTTGGCGCGGGCTATCTGTTCGCCGCGTGGATGGTGTCGGGCAAGTTCGGCAATGTCGTCCGCGGCATTCGCGACGACGAGGCGCGGGTGCGGTTTCTGGGCTACAATGTCGAGGCCTACAAGCTGGTCGTCTTCACCGTCACCGCGGTGATCGCCGGCATTGCCGGCGCGCTCTATTATCCCCAGGCGGGCATCATCAATCCGGCGGAGATCGCGCCCATCGCCTCGATCTATCTGGCCGTCTGGGTGGCGATCGGCGGGCGCGGACGGCTCTATGGCGCGGTGATCGGCGCCGCGCTCGTCTCGCTCGTCTCCACATGGTTCACATCCGGTCAGGCGCCGGACATTCCGCTCGGCTTTTACACCATCGAATGGGTCGACTGGTGGCTGGTGCTGCTCGGCTTCGGCTTCGTTCTGGTGACGCTTTTCGCGCCACAGGGCCTTGGCGGCCTGGTCGATGCGCTGGTGCGCAACCGGCAGACCGTCGCCGTGCCGCCCGCCGCCGCCGTGAAGCCGGTTGAAAAAGCAAGCGAGGCCACATGAGCAGTCTTCTCGAAGTCGCCGGTGTCTCGGTCACGTTTGACGGTTTCAGGGCGATCAACGATCTGTCTTTCGAGATCGGGGCGGCCGAACTGCGCGCCATTATCGGCCCCAACGGCGCGGGCAAGACCACCTTCATGGACATCGTCACCGGCAAGACGAGGCCCGACGAAGGCCGCGTCGATTATGGCGAACCGCCGCGCAGCCTTTTGCGGATGAGCGAAAGCGAGATCGCCCGCGCCGGCATTGGCCGCAAGTTCCAGCGGCCCACGGTCTTCGAGCAGCAGAGCGTCCGCGACAATCTGATGATGGCACTGCGCAACGACCGCGCGCCATTCGGCGTCATGTTCTGGCGTGCCGGCGAGGCCGATGTCGACAAGGTCGGCGAACTGGCCGAAGAGATCGGTCTGGCCGACGAGCTCGACCGCATGGCGGGCGAATTGGCGCACGGCCAGAAACAATGGCTCGAAATCGGCATGCTGCTGGCGCAGGACCCCAAGCTGCTTCTGGTCGACGAACCGGCCGCCGGCATGACGCTGGGCGAGCGCGAACACACGACGGATCTTCTCAAACGCGCGGCCGAAACCCGCGCCGTGGTCGTTGTCGAACACGATATGGAGTTCGTGCGCCGGCTCGAGTGCAAAGTCACGGTGCTGCACGAGGGGTCGGTATTGGCCGAGGGTTCGCTCGACCATGTGACCGCCAATCAGGACGTGATCGACGTCTATCTGGGGCGCTGAACCATGCTTGAAGTCAACGACCTGACCCTGCATTACGGCCAGTCGCAAATCCTCCACGGGGTCTCGCTGTCAGCCCATACCGGCCGTGTCACCTGCGTGATGGGCACCAATGGCGTCGGCAAGACGAGCCTCCTGAAAGCGATTGCCGGGGTTCATCCGCGCTCCGGCGGCGCGCTGTCGCTCGACGGCGAAACCATCGGCAAAGTGCCGGCGCATGTGCTGGCGGCCAAGGGCATCGGCTATGTGCCGCAGGGACGCGACATCTTCCCGCTTCTGACAGTGCGCGAGAATCTGGAAACCGGCTTTGCAACGCTGCCGCGCGGCGAACGCGCCGTGCCCGACGAGATCTATGAATTGTTTCCGGTGCTTCGGGAAATGGAGAGCCGGCGCGGCGGCGACCTGTCGGGCGGCCAGCAGCAGCAATTGAGCATCGGACGGGCGCTGGTGACGCGGCCGAAACTGTTGCTGCTCGATGAGCCGACCGAAGGCATCCAGCCCAACATCATCACCCAGATCGGCAAGGTGATCGATTATCTGCGCCAGCAGGGGCAAATGGCGATCGTGCTGGTCGAGCAGTATTTCGAGTTCGCCTACGGGCTGGCGGACGAATTTGTCGTCATGGAACGCGGCGCGGTCTCACTTGCCGGAAAGCGCGATGCGGTGTCGCGCGACGCGCTGGTGGACGCGGTTTCGGTCTGAACCTCAATCACCGGCGACCCGCTCCTCCCCTGCCGGCGAGACGACACCGCCATGTCGGGTTGTTCCCAAGGTCGATCGAAGCGAACGGTTTGCGGGGCGGGCCCGCCCGACTTTCGGCGTTCATCACCCACGGGCATCAATTGCCGATGCGCCGTCAGACAACACGTTCTTCCGTCTGCGGATCGAACACCAGCGCCTTGTCCATGTTGACGGCGAACTCGATCGTTGCGCCCGGCCGCACTTCGGCGTCGGCGCGCATCCGCGCGATGCATTCCCTGCCCGACATTTGCGAGGTCACGAATGTGTCGGAACCGGCGGGCTCGGTCACGCCGACCGTGTTGGTGATCGTCTCGATGTTGGTCGACTTCCTGTCGGCGCCTTCCATGTCGGTGATGGATTCGGGGCGGACACCCAGAATGATCCCGCGCCCGTCCTGACCGGACAGTCCGCCGCCGGAAAATCTGAGATGCTTTGCGTTGCCGGACGCATCGGTGATTTCCGCATGGGCCGCGCCATCCTTGTCGACGATGGTCGCCGGGATCAGGTTCATGGACGGCGAGCCCATGAAGGATGCGACGAAAATGTTGGCCGGCGTGTCGTAGATTTCCTTGGGCGTGCCGAGTTGCTGAACGTAACCGCCATTCATCACCGCGATCCGGGTCGACAGCGTCATCGCCTCGATCTGGTCGTGGGTGACGTAAACGATCGTCGTGCCAAGCTTCTGGTGAAGCTTCTTGATTTCCGTGCGCATATCAACACGCAGCTTGGCATCCAGGTTCGACAAGGGTTCGTCGAACAGGAACACGTCGGGATCGCGCACCAGCGCGCGGCCCATGGCCACGCGCTGGCGCTGGCCGCCCGATAGCTGGCCGGGCTTGCGGTCGAGAAGCTGCTCGATCTGGAGAAGTCTGGCCACATCGGCCATCGCCTTGTCGCGCTCGGGCTTTGCCACCCCGTGCATCTCCAGCCCGAAGGTGATGTTCTGGCCCACTGTCATGTTGGGATAGAGCGCATAGGACTGGAACACCATCGCGATGTTGCGTTTGGACGGATGCACGCCGTTCATCACCTGGCCCTTGATGGAAATCTCGCCGGTGGTGATGTCCTCAAGCCCCGCGATCATGTTCAAAAGGGTCGACTTGCCGCAGCCGGACGGGCCGACAAGGACGAGAAACTCGCCCTCCTCGACCGCGATATCGACGCGGTGCAGCACTTCAACGGAGCCGTAGGACTTGGTGACGTTGTCGATGTTGAGAAAGCCCATCGGTCAGCCTTTCACACTGCCAGCCATCAGGCCGCGCACGAAATACCGGCCCGCGACGATGTAGACGAGAAGCGTCGGCAGGGCGGCAAGAATCGCGCCGGCAAAATGGACATTGTACTCTTTCACCCCGGTCGAGCTCTGGACAAGGTTGTTGAGCGCCACCGTCATCGGCGCGCCGTCGCCCGAGGCAAACGAGGCGCCGAAGAGGAAATCGTTCCAGATATTGGTGAACTGCCAGATGATGCAGACCACCGCGATCGGGCCCGAAGACGGTACGAGGATGCGCCAGAAGATCTGGAAGAAGCCGGCGCCATCGATCTGCGCCGCCCGCACCAGTTCGGTCGGGAAGACGGCGTAGTAGTTGCGGAAATAGAGCGTCGAGAATCCCACGCCGTAAACCACATGAACCAGGACGAGCCCGGCCGTCGAACCGGACAGGCCCAGGAAGCCGAGCACGGCTGCCATCGGGATGAGGACAATCTGGAACGGGATGAAGCAGGCAAACAGCATCAATCCAAAGAGTATCGTGTCGCCGCGGAAGCGCCACTTGGTCAGCACATAGCCGTTCAACGCGCCGAGCACCGTCGAGATGGCGACCGCCGGCACGACCATCGAGATCGAATTCCAGAAATAGGGCCGCAGCCCGGTCGGCTGCACGCCGATCTGCGCGGTGCTCCAGGCCTTGGCCCACGGCTCCAGCGTCCAGACCTGCGGCAGTGCCATCATGCCACCGCCGGTGATCTCCGAGAGCGGTTTCACCGAGTTCACCAGCATCACGTAAAGCGGCAGCATGTAGAACAGGACGAAGAGCAGAAGGACCAGATAGATCAGCGCGCGGGCGAAGCGGCCGGTGCGGATCGCCGTGTCCTGGGTGGCAACGGCCATCACTTCTTCTCCCGCAGTTCGGCGTACAGATAAGGGATCATGATCGCAGCGATAGTCATGAGCATGATCACGGCCGAGGACGCGCCGATCCCCATCTGGTTGCGGCTGAAGGTATAGGAATACATGAAGGTCGCGGGCAATTCCGTCGCCCGGCCCGGCCCGCCGCCGGTCATTGCGATCACGAGGTCGAAGGTCTTGATCGCCAGATGCGCGAGGATGACAAAGGCCGACAGGAAGGCGGGCCGCAATTGCGGGATGATGATCCGGCGGTAGAGGTTCCAGTTCGACGCGCCATCCATTTGCGCGGCCTTGAGGATCTCGTTGTCGATGCCGCGCAGGCCGGCCAGAAACATCGCCATCACGAACCCGCTGGTCTGCCAGACCGCCGCGAGCACGATCGTGTAGATTGCAAAGTCGCGGTTCTTGATCCAGTCGAAGCTGAAACTCTCCCAACCCCAGGTCTGCATGATGTTCTCAAGCCCGATGCCGGGATCGAGAAACCACTTCCACGCCGTGCCGGTGACGATGAAGCTCAGCGCCATGGGGTAGAGATAAAGCGGTCGCAGAAAGCCTTCGCCGCGGATCTTCTGGTCGAGCAGGATCGCCAGAATCAGCCCGATCAAGGTGCAGATGACAATGTAGAGGCCGGCGAAGATCGCCATGTTGGTCAGCGAGATTTCCCAGTGGGACAGGCTGAACAGCTTGGCGTAGTTGGTGAACCCGATCAGATCGTGGGTCGGCTGTCCGTCAGGCCCGACAAAGGGCAGGATTCGGCTGTTGGTGAAGGATACATAGACGGTGAACCCGATGAAGCCATAGACGAACACCAGCACCATCGCCAGCGACGGCGACAGGACCAGTTTCGGCAACCAGGTCTGAAGGCGCGTTCTGAAATCCGGCGTGGCATTTGCCGCCATGGCGCTGCCCCCTGGCTCGGCGCGTGGTTTCATTCATGCGCGGGGCGGCCCGGAGGCCGCCCCGCAGGGAGGATCACTGGGCGATCGACACGGCGTCGACGAGTTCGGAGACCGCCGTTTCGCTGTCATACTCGCCGTTGAAGTGGGCGGTCACCACGTCATAGATGGCGTTCTTGACCGCCGCCGGATTTGCGTGGCCATGCGCCATCGACCCGAAAAGGTTGCCCGACGAGGCGGCGGCCGCCAGATCGGCCATGCCCTGCTTGCCGCAGGCGTCGAACGCTTCGTCCGAGACGTCCGTCCGCGCGGGAACCGAGCCCTTGACCACGTTGAAGGCCGACTGGAACGAGGGCGACAGGATGGCCGACGCCAGGGCTGCCTGTTCGTCCGAGACAACGCCGCCCTGGTCGAACATCATGAACTGGTCGGCATTGAACGTCACCTGCTCCTGCGTGCCCGGGAAGCGGAAGCACAGGAAGTCCTCACCCGGCACCTTGTCCGCGTTGAGAAACTCACCCTTGGCCCAGTCGCCCATCATCTGGAAACCGGCTTCGCCATTGATGACCATGGCCGTTGCAAGGTTCCAGTCGCGGCCCGAGAAATTGTCATCGACATTGGCCCGGATGAACGCCATGCGGTCAAAGGCCTCCTTCATCGTGTCCGAGCCGAGCGCCTCCTCGTCGAGATCGATGAAGGCGGCCTTGTAGAATTCAGGTCCGCCGGCCGACATAGCGACCGCATCGAAGACCGTTGCGTCCTGCCATGCCTGTCCGCCATGGGCGATCGGCGTCACACCGGCCGCGGACAGCGTCTCGACGGCGGCGACAAAGTCTTCCCATGTTTCGGGAACGGCGATGCCATTGTCATCGAGCACGGCCTTGTTGGCCCATACCCAGTTGGTCGAGTGCACGTTGACCGGCGCCGAGATCCATTTTCCGTCATACTTGGCAAACGCCTGCAGGGCTTCGGGGACGACTTCGTCCCAGCCTTCCTGCGCGGCGACATCGTTGAGGTCGGCCAGGGCGCCCTGGGCACCCCAATCGAGAATGTCGAAGCCCAGTGCCTGCACGGCGGTCGGCGCGTCGCCGGCCGTGACGCGGGCGCGCAGAACGGTCATGGCCTGCTCGCCACCGCCGCCGGCGACCGGCATGTCCTGCCAACCTATGCCCTGCCCCTCAAGATCCTCCTTGAGCACGTTGAGCGCCGCCGCTTCGCCGCCGGACGTCCACCAGTGCAGAACCTCAACATCGGCTGCCTGGGCAGCACCTGCCGCAAGAAGCGCCACCGCAGCCGCACCCACGCGCAAACGCATTTCAAATCGTCTCATCTCAATCTCCCTTTTTGGGCGGCCTCCTCGCCGCTCATGGGGTTTATAACGTTGCAAGCCCGTGCTAAGTCAACAGTTAGTTACTAAAAGTCGCGCAATTTGCAGTCTGAACGGGCCGGCCATGTCGAAACCAACGCTGAAAACCCTTGCCGAGGCGACCGGCTTTGCGCAGACAACCGTCTCGCGCGCGCTCAAGGACGACCCGAAAATAGCCATCGCAACCCGGCAACGGGTCGCCAGCGCCGCCCGCGAGATCGGTTATGTCCCCGATCGCGCCGCGCAACGCCTGCGAACCGGACGCACCAACGTGATCGCTTTCGTGTCAAGTCCCCATGCCGAAATCATCGGGTTCCGCGGGTCGATGATGGCGGGCTTGTCGGAGGAGCTGAAAGGAACGGCCTACCATGTGACCATGACCCCCTATGACACCGACGCCAACCCGATGCGGCCGATACAAAACATCGTGCGCAACCGGCTGGCCGACGGGCTGATCTTCTCGGGTACACAGCCCCGCGACCAGCGTGTCGATTATCTGCTCGAGACCGGCTTCCCGTTCGTCACGCATGGCCGTACAGACGGGGCCGGAGGCCATGCATGGTGCGACTATGACAATGGCCGGTTCGTCGAACTGGCCCTTGAGCGGCTCGCAGGCCAGGGGTGCAGGACAGTCGTGCTGTTCCGGCCCGCCCCGGACCTGACTTACGCGCGGCACATGACCGAGGCCGCCGTGAGAGCGGGTGCGCGTCTTGGGCTCACCGTGACCCACCCGCGATCCGCTACCCTCTCGTCGCGGGCGAGCGAGATACACGATCTGGTGGTGCGGCAGATCACGTCAGGGTCCGCACCCGATGCGTATCTTTGCCCCGGCGAGGTTCCGGCGCTGGCGGTGATCGCGGCCATCGAGGATTGCGGGTGCAGCGTTGGCGGCGATATCGCTGTCCTGGCCAAGCAGACATCGTCCGTGTTCGACCTCATCCGGCCGCGGATCGACACGATCTACGAAGACCTTCATGCGGCCGGCGCGTCGCTCGGGCGGCTGCTGCTGCGACGCATCGACGGAGAACCGCCGGAGCGGTTGCAGCACCTTCATGCGCCACAGGAGCGGTTTCGCCCGGGGGGCCGTTTGATCACGGCCTAACGGGCCTCGACGAGCCGCATCACCGTATCGAGATTGAAGGCCAGACGCGCGTCCAAGGCCTCGGACGCCATGAAATCCTGCTCGAAGAGAAACGAGCCGGTGAACCGGTTGGTCAGGTAGTAGTAGCCAATGGCTGCAATCGTGATGTTGAGCTGCACAGGATCAATGCCCGGCCGAAACACGCCCTCGTCCTCACCACGCTTGAGGATGTCATTGACCATCCCGGTGAAGCGGCGGCTGACCTCCTGAAGACGTGCGGAGTCCTTGATGTGGCGGGCCTTGTGCAGGTTCTCGCTGTTGACCAGTCGAATGAATTCAGGGTTCTCGAGATAGTATCGCCAGGTGAACGTCACCAGCTTGCTCAGCGCCTCGCGCGGCGGCAAATGTTCGAGATCAAGGCTCTGCTCCGCGGTGCGGATGTCGATATAAGCCTCTTCCAGAACCACCTTGAACAGTTCTTCCTTGCTGCCGAAATAGTGGTAGATCATCCGCTTGTTGGCCTTGGCCCGTTCGGCAATCTCATCGACGCGGGCACCGCCAAGGCCGAGCCTGGCGAACTCCTCCTTGGCGGCTTCCAGAATTCTTGCCTTGGTTGCATCCGCGTCGCGCACGCGCACCCTGGTCTGTGCCATGACCGATCCGACCCCCTTCAATCCACCCGTGCACCGACGCGTCAAGCGCCGTTCTGGTTGCCACATTTCGGACCTTTATACCCGACTTGACAACAGAGGGAAATCGAAAGTAACTAAATAGTGCGTTACCTGTCTACCATCCTTTGCTGAGCCGGCGTGACGCCGCAGCGAGCATGGCCGGACCGGCCAATTGACCAGGGAGGATCCAATGTCATTCATCAAGAAATTCATCCAGCAGGAGAAGGTCAACCGCCGCGACCTGCTGCTCGCATCGGCCTTCGGGCTGGGCGGCGTTGCGGCATCGGGTCTTCTGGGACCGGGCATGGCGCGTGCCGCCATCGCCGATCCGACCGTGGCCTGGTCTTACCGCAACCGCACCAACCCCTATTGGAACGAGATCGTCTCCGGGGGGGAGGCTTTTGTCGAAAGCCTTGGCAAGTCCAAGGATTTCCTGACGCACCTGATCAATGAGGGCTCGTCGGAGAAGTCGCTCGCCGACGTCAAGGCGCTCTTGTCAAAGACCAATGGCGATCTGGCACTGGCGATCGACACCAATGATGCGCCCAATGCCCGGCCGGTGGTCGAGGCCTGCGTCGAGGCTGGCGCTTACGTGTCGACCCTTTGGAACAAGACCGACGACCTGCATCCGTGGGACTTCGGCGACAATTATGTCAGCCACATGTCCTGGTCGGATGAAGGGCCGGCGGAACAGACCGCGCGCATCCTGCTCGATGCGATGGGCGGTTCGGGCGGCGTCGTTCATCTGGGCGGCATTGCATCCAACAATCCGGCCATCGAACGGCTCAACGGCCTGAAAAACGCGCTCAAGGACTATCCGAACGTCGAACTGCTCGACGCGCAGCCGGCCGACTGGGACACACAGAAGGCCAACCAGGTGATGTCGTCCTTCCTGACGCGCTATGGCGACGAGATCACCGGCGTTCACTGCGCCAACGACACGATCGCCTATGGCGTTCTCGAAGCGCTCCGTGCAGAGGGCATTGAGGGCATGCCTGTGGTCTCCTATGACGGCAACCCGCAGGCGGTCGACCTCGTGTCCCGCGGCGAGATCCTGGCGACCGTGTTCACCAACCCGCATTGGGGCGGCGGTATCACCGCTTCGCTTGCCTATCATGCGGCCACCGGCCACTTCAAACCTTCCGATGAGCCGAACGAGCATCGCGAGTTCTACGGGCCGACGATCTTCGTCACGCCCGAAGACGCCGCCGAGTTCAAGGCCAGTTATCTCGACAGCGTTCCGACCTATGACTGGACCGACTTCTGGGGTCCGTCGAACGGCCAGATCCAGTATCAGTAACGATGTGGCCCGGTGTGCCGGGCCACCTCCCCTTGAGCCGGCGGTGCCGCTTTGCGGCTTCGCCGGTCCGCCGTCCGGCCGCTGCGCCGCGACGGACAGAGGCCCGCCGGCGCAACGACGCCAAGGCGGAGCGCTGAGGAGACGCGCACATGGCCGACACGATGGCGAACGCCGCACCCGCCGCGCGGTTTCTGACGCGGGACCGGATCATCAAATGGGCACCCTTGCTGGTTCTGGGCGTCTTGATCCTTCTGTTCCCGTTCTTTGAGTGGCTCGAAGACATCCGGGCGGGCGAAGCCCATGCCTACCTGATCGATTCGCGTTTCTTCTCCATCCGCAACGCGGCGCGCATCGGCATCGCGGCCGCGCCGGCGCTGATGGTGGCGATCGGCGTCACCTTCATCATCATCATGGGATCGATCGACCTGTCGATGGAAGGCACGGTGTCGGTCTGCGCGGTCGTCTTCGCGTTCGCGTTCCTGGCCTGGGGCGGCACCGTGCTGAGCTGGGCCTGGCTCGCCATTCCCGCGGCCATGCTGGTCGGCGCCGCCATGGGCTTCATCAACGGGCTGGTTCACGTCAAGCTGAAGATCCCGTCCTTCATGGCGTCTCTGGCCATGGGCTTTGTCGGCACGGGCCTTGCGCTGTTGCTGACCGGCGGCGACCGCACACGGGTCGAGGACCCGATCTTCCGCTCGCTCCTGACCGAACGCTGGTTCAATTTTCCGGTGATGGTCTATGTGGCGCTGGCGTTCCTGCTGATCGCCTGGTTCATCCAGTCGCGAACGACGCTGGGGCGCAATTTCTACGCCGTCGGCGGCGGCGAGGAACTGGCCCATGCCAGCGGCCTGAACGTCGAGCGCGTCCGGCTGATGGGCTTCACCCTCGCCGGCGTCTTCTTCGCCGTCGGCGCCCTTCTGGCGGTCGGCCGCATCGGCATCGCCGAAACCGCAACGGGCAACAATTTCATGTTCGTGTCGATCACCGCCGTCGTGGTCGGCGGCACCGCGCTGTGGGGCGGCATTGGCGGTGTCTGGAACACGCTGGTCGGCGTCTTGATCGTCAGCGTCATCAACAATGGCATGGTCGTCATCGGCCTGCCCGCCTACGTTCAGGACGCGGTTCTGGGCATCCTCGTCATCCTGGCCGTCGTGCTTTCGACCGACCGCCGGTCGGTCAGCTTCGTGAAATAGGGGCCGGCCATGTACGAATTGCGCAAGGTCGACAAGAAGTTCCCCGGCGTTCACGCCCTCAAGGCCGTCGACTTCAAGGTCAATCGCGGCGAGATCGTCGGTCTGGTCGGCGAGAACGGCGCCGGCAAATCGACGCTGATGAAGGTCATCTACGGGGCCTACCAGCCCGATGGCGGCACGGTGACCATCGACGGCACCGCCGTGCGGTTCCAGAACCCGCGCCAGGCGATGGAGCACGGGATCGGCATGGTGTTTCAGGAGCAATCCCTGATCACCAACCTCACCGTGATGGAAAACATCTTTCTTGGCTATGAGGCGCGGTTCGTCAAATTCGGCGTCATCGACTGGAAGGCGATGGCCGAGGCGGCGCGCAAACAGCTCGCCAAGGTCAAGCTCGACATCAATCCGGCGACCGTCACCTCGGAACTGTCCTTTGCCCAACGCCAGTTGATCGAACTGGCCAAGGTACTGACGCTCGAGGAGCGGATCGACGGCGATCTTGTGATCCTGCTGGACGAACCGACCTCGGTGCTCGCCAAGGAAGAGGTCGACCTCCTCTTCAAGCTGGTGCGCGAACTGACCAACCGCGCTTCCTTCATCTTCGTCAGCCACCGCATGGACGAGGTGCTGGACCTGTCCGATCGCGTCTATGTGATGAAGGACGGTGAAGTCGTCGATGTCGTCGATCACGACGCCGCCGAAGTCGATGCCATTCAGCACAAGATGGTCGGGCGCAACGTCGACAAGGAATATTATCGCGAGCAGAAGCAACAGCCCTATGGCAACGAAGTTCTCGTCTCGTTCGACGCTGTCAGCGCCGGCCAGCGCTACAAGGACATCTCGTTCGACCTGCATCGTGGGGAAGTGCTGTGCCTGGTCGGCACGGAAGGCTCGGGCCGCGAGGCGATCCTGCGGACCGTCTTCGGCCTGCAGACGCCGACATCGGGCCGCGTGACGATCAAGGGGCAACCGGTCAGCAGCTTCAACGCGCGCTCTTCGGTGGATCTGGGCGTCGGATATGTGCCGCGCGAACGCAAGGTCGAAGGCATCGTTGCCGGCATGAACGTCTATGAGAACATGACGCTCAGCCAGATGCACAATTATTCGACGGCCGGTGTCCTGAAGACCGGCGCGGAGAAGTCACTCGCCCGGTCCTGGATCGAGCGCCTTGCGATCAAGACCCCCAATGAGAACAAGGATTGCGGCGGGCTGTCCGGCGGCAACCAGCAGAAGGTCGTGCTGGCCAAGTGGCGATCAGGCGGTTCGGACATCATCCTGCTCGATCATCCGACCCGCGGTCTGGACATCGGCGCCAAGGAAGATGTCTACGAAATGATCCGCGCCATGTGCGATGACGGCGCCGGCATCATTCTCGTGGCCGACACGCTGGAAGAGGCGATCGGCCTGTCCCATACCATCCTTGTCGTCAAGGACGGCCAGTTCCAGAAACGCTTTGACGGAAGGCCGGGCGACAAACCGTCGCTTTACGACCTCGTCCACCACATGATCTGAGGCGGCGCCATGACCCTTGAAACGCTCAAGCCATATCTGCCCTGGATCACCCTTTTCGTGCTCGCCGGCATTGTCGGCATCGCGAACCCGGCCTTCTTCAATCCGAGCGGTCTGATCGCGCTGGTCGCCGACATCACGCCGCTTTTCATCATGGCGCTGGGCATGACGTTCGCCATCTATATTGGCGGGATCGACCTGTCCGTGCAGCAGATGGCCAATCTGGTGACGGTGATCGCCACGGTCTATCTGGCCCAGTTCGGCATCGGCGTCGCGCTGATCTGCATCATCATCGGCTTCCTGATCGGCGCCATCTCCGGCTACATTACGACCCGTCTTTACGTCCCCTCCTTCGTCTCCACCCTGGCGATGGGGTTCGTTGCGCTGTCGGGCGCCAAGTACCTGTCCGGTGAGCGCGCCCTTTCCATGGACGCCACGCTGCGCGACCGGAGTTTCGGCTGGATGTTCGGCAACACGGCCGGTGTGCCGCACGAACTGGTGATTGCCGGCGTGCTCCTGTTCATCGCCTGGTTCCTGCAAAAGCGCACCACGTTCGGCCGCGCCTTGAAGGCGGTGGGCTCGGGCGAACTGGCGGCGGTCGCCTCGGGCCTCAATGTCGACCGGATCAAGATACTCGCCTTTGCGATTTCGGGCACGTTCGCCGCCATTGCCGGGCTGATGTTCTCGGTCAAATTGTCGGGCGGCGACGCCAATCTGGCCAACGGCTTCCTTCTTCTGGCGATCGTCGCCGTCCTTGTCGGCGGCACGCCGCTCACCGGCGGCGTCGGCGGTGTCGTCAACACGGTGATCGGCACGCTGATCGTCGTCGTCATCCGCGCCGGCATGGTCTATCTGGAGATCGATGCCACCCAGCAGCAGATGGTGTTCGGCATCGTGCTGATCGTCGCCATTGCGCTGACGATCGACCGCTCGAAGCTGCGCGGTGTCGTCAAATGAGTGCCACGATGCGCGCCGCGACGCTGGTCGAGCCCGGACGCTTCGAACTGCGCGACGTGCCACGGCCCGAACCCGGGCCGGACGAAGCCTTGATCCGCATTGCGCGCACCGGCATCTGCGGCACCGACATGCACATCTTCCATGGCCACTACGCCGCAGACAGCCTGCCGATGGTGCCCGGGCACGAGTTTACCGGACACATCGCCGGCGTCGGGCGCGATGTGCAGGGCCTGACCGCGGGTCAGCCCGTCGTCGTGGACATGAACATCGGCTGCGGCCGCTGTTACTGGTGCCGCCGCAACGAAATCCTCAACTGCCCCGACATGCAGCAATTGGGCATCACGATGGACGGCGCATTCGCCGACTACATCTGCGTTCCCGCAAGACTGGTCATTCCGGCGCCCGATCATGTTGCCGCCAATGTGCTGGCGCTCACCGAACCGCTGGCCTGTGTGGTTCGCGCCGCGCGCAAGGCGCAGGTCACCTTCGCCCAATCGGTCGTCGTGATCGGTGCCGGGCCGATCGGAAATCTCCATGTGCAGCTTTTGCGCACGATCGGCGCCGCCCCGATCATCGTCACCGATCTGAGCGAAGAGCGTGTCCGGATGGCATTGGATGGCGGCGCCGACTATGGTGTGAGCGATCCCGCCGAACTTGAGGAAACCGTCCGCGCGGCCACCGGCGGTCGTGGCGCGGACATCGTGATCGAGAGCGTCGGCAACCCGGCCCTCTACCGGCAGGCGCTCAAGCTGATGCGCAAGGGCGGACATCTGGCGGCCTTCGGGCTGACCGGGCCGGACGAAGCGCTGCCGGTCGATATCCTCCAGACCATCCTTGAGGAAAACTCGATCAAGGGATCGGTCGCGGGCATGGGCCAGGACATGCATGACGCGCTGACGCTTCTGACGCACGGCCGGATCGACACGGCGGCTTTCACCGGAGCCGACTACCCGCTCGATGCCATCCAGACCGCATTTGATAGTTTTGCGGCGCGGCCGCAGGACCTGAAGACCCAGATCGTGATGACATGATGCCGGCCCGGGCCTGACAAACGCATCGGCAACCGCAAAAGGGCGCGACGCCCCTCCGTCTGCCGGCGACGCGAAACGTTACACACCGAGAGCGTTGTTGACGTAACTGTATGGTTACTTATACTGCGCCGAACGACCCGATACGCCTTCAGGGAGGCATTTGATGAACAAGGCAACGTTGCAGCTCTCTCCGCCCAACGACCCGCGCACATTCGGCTTCTACCTCGACGGCGCCTACGTGGCCGCCGGCGACCGTGACATCGCCACGCGCAACTCGCCGGGCCACGGCGTGCCGGTCACAAGGACGGTCAAATGCACGGGCGAAGACGTCGATGCGGCGGTCGCGTCGGCCCGCGCGGCGTTCGAGGATCGCCGCTGGTCGGGCCTGGGCGGCGCCGATCGCGCGGCCGTGCTCCTCAAGACAGCGGAGATTTTGCGTGAGCGCGCCGAAGAGGTCGCCTATTGGGAAACGCTGGAGAACGGCAAGCCGATCTCGCAGGCGCGCGCGGAGGTGGCGGGCTGTGTGGGCATGTTCGAATATGCCTCCGGCCTTGCCCGGTCGCTTCACGGCGACAGCTTCAACAATCTCGGCGACGGCATGTTCGGCATCGTCACGCGCGAACCTGTCGGCGTGGTCGGCGTGATCACGCCGTGGAATTTCCCGTTCCTGATCCTGTGCGAGCGCGTGCCCTACATTCTGGCATCGGGCAACACGATGGTCGCCAAGCCGTCCGAAGTCACCTCGGTGACGACGCTGATGCTCGCCGAGATCATGACGCAGGCGGGCCTGCCCGATGGCGTCTTCAATGTGGTCACAGGATCGGGACGCTCCGTCGGGCAGGCGCTGATCGACCATATGGATGTGGACATGTTGTCCTTCACCGGTTCAACGGCGGTGGGCCGCGCCGTGGTCGAGGCCGCCGGCAAGTCCAACTTCAAGAAGCTCGGTCTGGAACTGGGCGGCAAGAACCCGCAGATCGTGTTCGCCGATGCGGACCTTGAAGACGCCGCCGACGGCGTCGCTTTCGGGATCGGTTTCAACACGGGCCAGTGCTGCGTCTCCGGCTCGCGGCTGATCGTCGAGCGCAGCGTCGCCGACAGGTTCAGCCAGATGGTCGCCGACAAGTTCGCCAAGGTGGTCGTGGGCGACCCGCTGGACGAAGCGACCCAGGTCGGCGCGATCACGACCGATGCGCAGAACGCCACCATCATGGGCTACATTGCCAAGGGACAGGACGAGGGCGCGCGCCTCATCCATGGCGGCGAACAGCTCGACTTCGGCCGCGGCCAGTATATTGCCCCCACTCTTTTCGCCGACGTGACCCGCGACATGGCCATTGCCCGCGAGGAGATTTTCGGGCCTGTACTTGCAGTGATGCCGTTCGACACGGTCGAAGAGGCGATCGAAATCGCCAACGATACCGAATATGGCCTTGCGGCCAGTGTGTGGACCAAGAACCTGGACAAGGCGCTGCAGGTTTCGCGCCGGGTGCGGGCCGGCCGCTTCTGGGTTAACACCACGCTTTCGGGCGGCCCCGAACTGCCGATCGGCGGCATGAAACAGTCCGGCTGGGGCCGCGAGGCCGGCGTCTACGGCGTTGAAGAATACACCCAGGTCAAGTCCGTTCATATCGAGATCGGCAAACGCGATCCCTGGATCGCGTGATGGCAACTTCAGGGTATGACTACGTCATTGTCGGCGGCGGGTCGGCCGGCTGCGTGCTGGCCAACCGGCTGACCGAGAACGGCGCCGTGCGGGTTCTGCTGCTGGAGGCCGGCGGCAAGGACACCCATCCGCTGATCCACATGCCGGTCGGCTTTGCCAAGATGACGACCGGCCCCCACACCTGGGGCTTCAACACCGTTCCCCAGGTTCACGCCAACAATCGCGAAATCCCCTACGCGCAGGCACGCGTGATCGGTGGCGGATCGTCGATCAATGCCGAGGTTTTCACACGCGGGCACCCGAGCGATTATGACCGATGGGCGAACGAGGAAGGCTGCGCGGGCTGGGCGTTCGACGATATTCGGGAGTACTACATCCGCTCGGAAGGCAACACGTTTCTCGCCGGCGACTGGCACGGCACCGATGGTCCTCTCGGTGTGTCGAACCTCAAGGACCCGCAGCCCATGACGCGGGCCTTCGTCCAATCCTGCCAGGAACTGGGCATTCCCTATAATCCTGATTTCAACGGCCCCCAGCAGGAAGGGGCCGGGGTCTATCAGACGACGACGAAGAATGGCCGGCGTTGTTCCGCCGCCGTCGGTTATCTGCGGCCGGTGATGAAACGTCCGAACCTGACGGTCGAGACGCGATGTCAGGTTCGCCGGATTGTTTTTGAGGGCACGCGCGCCACTGGCGTCGAATACACGAACGGCCAAGGTCCCCAGACGGCCCGGGCCGAAAGCGAGGTGCTGGTCACATCCGGGGCGATCGGCACGCCCAAGCTGATGATGCTGTCGGGTGTGGGACCCGCCGCCCAACTGGCGGCCCACGGTATCGACGTCGTGCAGGACCTTCCCGGTGTCGGCGAAAACCTCAACGACCATTTCGGCATCGACATCGTGGCCGAACTGAACGGCCATGACAGCCTGGACAAGTACAACAAGTGGCATTGGGCGGCATGGGCCGGCGCCCAGTATTACCTGTTCAACTCCGGGCCGGTGACCTCCAACGTCGTTGAGGGCGGCGCATTCTGGTACGCGGACAAGGACGCACCAAGTCCTGATCTGCAGTTCCATTTCCTGGCCGGCGCCGGCGCCGAAGCCGGCGTTCCGAGCGTCCCGGCGGGCTCTTCGGGTATTACGCTCAATTCCTACACGCTGCGCCCCAAGGCGCGGGGCACGGTGCGGCTACGGTCCGCCGACCCCGACGATCTGCCGCTGGTCGATCCCAACTTTCTGGGCCATCCCGACGATCTGAAGACCTCGGTCGAGGGCGTGAAGATCAGCCGGGAAATCTTCTCGCAGCACAGTTTGCAAAAACATGTCCGGGCGATCCGCTTCCCCGACGACAGCGTGAAGACCCGGGCCGATTTGGAGGCCTATGCCCGGCAGTATGGGCGGACCTCCTACCATCCCACCTGCACGTGCAAGATGGGCACTGACGAGATGGCCGTGGTGGACCCGCAACTTCGCGTGCATGGTCTGGACGGTATCCGCATCTGCGACAGCTCGGTCATGCCCAGCCTGATCGGATCGAACACCAACGCGCCGACGATCATGATCGCCGAGAAAGCCAGCGACATGATCCGCGGCAATCAGTGACCGCCGAATAAAACAGCCCGAGTGACCACATCACCCGGACTGCCTGATACGTCAGAGTTCTTGTGGTGACTTACGCGTCCCACTCCGGCGCCCAGGGCACAAGATCGGAGCCCACGATCCGGTAATTCGTCCGCGTCAGCGCCTCAATCCGCGCCATGTCCACGTGGCTTAGCGTGAAGTCCATGATGTCGAAGTTCGCGCGGATGTTCCCGGGCTTTGTGGACATGGTGTTGATGCTCACGCCCTTCTGCAGGATCCAGCGCAGGACAATCTGCGCCGCCGACTTGCCATAGCCTTCACCGATCTGCGCGAATTCGGGGTGCTTGAAGACTTCGCCGCGCGCCACCGAGGAATAGGACGACAGCGGAATGCCGACTTCGTTGGCGCCGGCCAGAAGCGTGTCCTGATTGAGCAGCGGGTGGAACTCGACCTGGTTGGTCACGATCGGGGCATCGACGATCTCGACGGCCTGGCGCATCATGGACACCGTGTAGTTGGAAACACCGATGTTCCGCGTCAGTCCCCGGCCGATGCAGTTCTCCAGAAGACGGAGCGACGGCGCAATGTTGCCGCCGATCGGCGGCCAATGCAGCAACAGCACGTCCACATGATCGAGGCGCAGATCCCTGAGACTTTGTTCGACGGAAGCGACGAAACGCTCCTCGGTGAAGTTGTCGGGATGCACCTTGGTCGTCACGCACATGTCCTCACGGGCAAGACCGGTGGCCTGCAACGCCTCTCCGGTCTCGGCTTCGTTCTCGTACATCTGCGCCGTATCGAAGGCGCGATATCCCGCCTCGGCCGCCACCAGGATCGCCTGTCTGGCGACATCGCCCTGAAGCGGATAGGTGCCGAAAGCGCGCTGGTGGGTGTTCTGGAAATAGATGTTCATGGGCCGCCTCCCTGACTGTTGTCCACTTGTAACCTTTTGGTTACTTGCTGAAAAGAGGTTTCTTCACCTCTCTCCGCGCAGGGCGAATTCGGCCTTGATTCCACAGGCATGCGTTGGCATAGTCGAAATAACTAACTAGTTACTTTGTTCGATAGACTGTTCGGGAGAGGCCGTGAGCAAACAAATATCCGTCACCGAAGCGGCCGCGTTGGTTCCCGACAATGCCGTCGTCGCCGTCAACTCGTCCAGCGGGCTTTGCTGCCCCGATGCGGTGCTGGCGGCGATCGGTGAACGGTTCGACGCGTCGGGTGCTCCGCGGAACCTGACCACCATCCATCCGATCGCCGCCGGCGACTTTTTCGGCACAAAGGGCATCGATCATATCGCCAAGCCGGGCTGCCTGAGCCGCATCATCGGCGGCTCTTATCCGTCGGGACCGACCAATGCCGAACCGCCGCTGATCTGGCAGATGATCACCGGCAACCGGATCGAAGCGTATAATGTTCCGTCGGGCATCATTTTCGACATGTTGCGCGAAGGTGCGGGCAAGCGTCCCGGCGTCCTGACCAAGGTGGGAATGGAGACATTCGTCGACCCCGACCTTGAGGGCTGCGCGATGAACGAGGCTGCGCGCGCGCGCCCGATCGTTCGCCGCGAGCACTTCGCCGGCGAGGATTGGCTCTATTTCGAAGCGCTGAAACCGGATGTTGCCATCATCCGGGCCACGACCGGCGACCAGCGCGGCAATCTGAGCTTTGAATCCGAAGGGGCCTATCTGGGCGCAGCCGAGATGGCCCTGGCCGCGCACAACAATGGCGGCATCGTGATCGCCCAGGTGCGGCGTGTGGCGCAGAACGGGTCGATCCGCCCCCATGACGTTCATGTTCCGGGCATCCTGGTCGATCATGTCATCGAAGCGCCGGACATGTTGCAGACCACGGGGACGCCTTACGACCCCGCCATTTCGGGCGAATTGATCCGCCCGCTCGACAGTTTCCAGATGATGGAGTTCGGCGTGCAGAAGGTGATTGCGCGCCGTGTCGCGCAGGAGCTTGAACGCGACTGGGCGGTGAATGTCGGCTTTGGCGTCTCGGCCAACGTGCCGCGCATCTTTCTGGAGGAAGGGCAGCACGGCGCGGTGACCTGGGTGATCGAGCAGGGCGCGGTCGGCGGCATTCCGCTTCTGGATTTCAAGTTCGGCTGCTCGGCCAATGCCGAAGCCTTTGTCACCTCGCCGCACCAGTTCGCCTATTTCCAGGCTGGCGGTTTCGACTGCTCGCTTCTGTCGTTTCTGGAAATCGGCGCGGACGGTTCGGTCAACGTGTCGCGGCTCGCCGCCACGCCGCACCGGACAGCCGGCGCCGGCGGTTTCGTCGACATCACCGCGCGGGCGCGCCGCATCGTCTTTTCCGGAACGTTCAATGCGGGCGCGAAAATGCGGATCGAGGATGGGCGTCTGGCGATCGACAAGGAAGGCAAGATCGCCAAGATCGTGCCGCAGGTGGATCAGGTTTCGTTTTCCGGCAAGCGCGCCGTCCGACAGGGGCAGCGTGCGACCTACATCACCGAGCGCTGCGTGCTGCAATTGACCGAAAGCGGGCTGGAGGTCACCGAGATCGCGCCGGGCGTCGATCTTGAGCGCGATGTCCTTGCCCAGGCCGGAACGCCGCTTCGGGTGGCCAGCGATCTGCGCGAGATGGACGCCGCGCTGTTCCGGCCCGAACCGATCGGGCTTCTGGTTTGACCGGCGAACGGATCCTCTGCGAGGTGACGGGCGGCATAGCGCGGCTTACGCTGAACCGTCCTGACAAGCTCAACGCGCTTGATGCAGAGATGGTGTCCGAACTGACGGCGCGTTGCCGCGCGATCGAGCGGTCCGATGCGCGCGTCGTCATCCTGTCGGGCCGCGGAAAGGCCTTTTGTGCCGGCGGCGACATCGAGGCCTGGTCGCGCGAAAGCCCCGAAGCGTTCGGACGGCACTGGGTGCGCGACGGCCACGCGGCCTTTGACGCGCTCGCGCGGCTGGCTCAACCGGTCATCGCCGTACTCGACGGGCACGTTCTGGGCGGTGGTCTTGAGGTCGCAGCCTGCGCCGATCTGCGGATCGCCGAGAGGCATATCCGCATCGGCCAGCCCGAGACCGGCCTGGGCATCATTCCCGGCTGGTCGGGCACGCAGCGCGCGGTCCGTCGTTTCGGCGCGCAATCCGTGCGCCGCATGGCCGTGTTCGGCGAAGTTTTTTCGGCAGACGAGGCCCTGTCTTTGGGCCTTGTTGATCAGGTGGTCGATACCGGCGCAGGAACGGTCGCTGCCGAAGAGGTGGCAGCACGTGTGCTCAAGCGTGCACCAAGGGCAACCGAACTCACCAAGATGCTGATCAACATCGCCGAAGGCGAGGAGCGCGAGCGCGCCGTCGAAGCATTGGCCGGCAGTCTTGCGGCCGGCTCCGACGAACTCGCCGAGGGCCTCGACGCGTTTCGCGACAAACGATCCCCTGACTTTGGAAAGGACACATGATGATCCGCCATCTGGTCGCCTTGCGGTTCAAGCCCGGCACAAGCGATGAAACCAAACAGTCGCTCTATGATGACCTTGCCAAGCTGAGCGGGCGGATCGACGGCATCATCGACTTCAAGAGCCGCACCAACATCAGCGTGGAAGACCCGATGGTGCGCGGCTATCGCGACCTGTTCTGGTTCGATTTCCGCGATACGGCGGTCCGCGACACCTATCTGGCCGATGAAGTCCATCAGGCGATCGGCGCGCGCATCGTTGCCGAACTCGAAGGGGGCCCCGAGGGCGTTTTCGTGTTCGACTTCGACGTGTGATCCGTTTCGGCGCTCACGTCAAAGACGTCCGAGCGACCCCTGCACGCTAACGGCGCACCATCAGACGATTGGTGCCGGTCTGCACGGTCTCGCCGGTCTGGTTCTCAACGGACACGGTGAGTTCCAATATGCCCCGGTCGAGCTTTTTCGTCCGCCGCTTGCCGGCAATGGTGATCGTCGCGCGCACCGTGTCGCCGGCCAAGACCGGGCGCTCGAAGCGCCAGTCCCAACCAAGGGACGCAATCGCGTCGAACTGGGCCGGCGCCGCGTTCTTCAACCCATCCACAACAGAAAGGACAAGAAGCCCGTGCGCGACCCGTCGCGGAAAGCCGTAGGACCGGGCGGCGGCGTCATCCATGTGGATGACGAAACGGTCGCCGGACAATTCGGCGAACGCATCGATCGTCTCGGCCGTCACCGTCATCTCGCCGGTCTCCAGCCAGTCTCCTACGTCGATTGCGTCGAAGCGGTAACGGGCGGCGGGCAGATGCCGGCCGGCTTGCACCATCTGTGTCACTGCGGCGTCGGCGCGTCGTCGCGCAAGAGCCCCTTTTGCTTCAGGTCCGCCCAGAAGGCGGGCGGGATCGGGTGGCTGAACCAGGCAAGATTTTGTTCGAGCTGCTCAACGGTGCGGGTTCCGGCGATGAAGCTGGGGATGGCCGGATGGGCGACAACAAATTGCAGCGCTGCCGCAGGCAACGGGACGCCGTACCCGGCGCACACCTCCTCGATCTTGGCGACCTTGGTCATGATCTCGGCCGGCGCCGGCGCATAATTGTACTTCGCACCGTCCCTTGCGCCGGTTGCCAGAATGCCGGAATTGAAGCCGCCGCCGACCACGACCGCCGCGCCGCGTTCTTCGCACAATGGAAGGAACTCGTTCAGCGCGTCCTGCTCCAAAAGCGTATATCGGCCCGCCAGGAGGAAACAGTCGAAGTCGCGCTGTTTGAGCGCCTCGTGGCAGACCTCCCATTCATTGACGCCGACGCCGATGGCCTTGACGACGCCCTCGTCGCGGAGCTTTTCGAGCGCCCGCCAGGATCCGTCCATGGCCTGCTTGAACACGTCGGGCTGTTCCGGGCCACGGGTGAAGACGTCGATATCGTGGATGAAGCAGATATCCATGCTTTCGAGCGCCATGCGCTGCAGGCTGTCCTCGAATGCGCGCATCGTGCCGTCATAGGTGTAGTCGAATTCCATCACGAAGGGCGCGGCATTCGTCCAGGGGGTGAAGTCGATCGTGTCGCGGCGCGCCGGCACCAGCCTTCTGCCGACCTTGGACGACAGGACGAAATCGTCGCGCGTCTTCCAGCGCAGGGAATGGCCGGTGCGCAGTTCTGACAGTCCGTGCCCGTACATCGGCGCGGTATCGTAATAGCGCACGCCCGCATCCCACGCCGTCCGGATCATCGCGTCGGACGTTTGCTCGTCGATTTCGCGGAAGATGTTGCCGATCGGCGCGGTGCCAAACCCGAAAGCCGTCACTTCCAGATCGACACGGCCGAATTTCAGTTTGGTGCCCGGTTGCATGGCGCTTCCTCCTCAAGTAACCAAACGGTTAATAACAATGTCTTGACGGGCATGGCAAGGGCCAAATCGCGCCGGACGCCCTTGACCTGGCATGCCTGCTATCCGATAAGTAACCAATTAGTTATAAACGGAATGGCGATGTATCTCACCGAAACCCACGTTCAAGTGCGCGACATGGCACGCGATTTTGCCAATGGCGTGATCCGGCCCCTGGCGGAGGAGCTCGACCGGGAGGAGCGTTTTCCTGCCGAAATCTACGACCAGATGGGCGAGCTTGGCCTGTTCGGGATCGGCGTGCCCGAAAAGATGGGCGGGCCCGGCTTCGATACCGTCACCTATGCGCTGGTGATGGAGGAACTGTCGCGTGGCTATTCGTCCGTCGCCGACCAGTGCGGCCTGGTCGAACTGATCTCCACGCTGCTGGTCCGGCACGGCACCGAGGCGCAGTGCGCGCAATATCTCGCCGATGTGATGGCCGCCAAAACCCGCGTCGCCTATTGCATCACCGAGCCGGAGGCCGGCACCGATGTCTCCGGCATCCGCACCGAGGCCGTTCGGGACAAGGACGGCTGGGTGCTGAACGGCGGCAAGATATGGATCCACAACGCGCCCGTTGCCGATGTGGGGTTCGTGCTGGCACGCACCGACCGCGAGGCCGGCAATCGCGGCATGTCGATCTTCATCGTCGACTTGCATTCCCAAGGCGTCGAGCGCGGCCCCAAGGAACACAAGATGGGGCAGCGGGCGAGCCAGGTCGGTGCGCTGAATTTCACCGATGTGCGGCTGCCCGCCGATGCGATGCTCGGCGAGGAGAACCGTGGGTTCCACATGATGATGAGCGTCCTTGACAAGGGACGGGTCGGCATCGCCGCCTTGGCGGTCGGGCTCGGCCAGGCCGGACTTGAAGCGGCGGTCGAGTATGCCGAGCAGCGCAAGCAGTTCGGCAAGGCCATCGCCGAGTTTCAGGGCATTCAATGGCTTCTCGCCGACATGGCAAAGGACATCGAGGCAGCGCGGCTTCTGGTGCACTCCGCCGCGTCCAAGATCGATGCCGGCGTTTCGGCCACGATGGCCTGCTCGATGGCCAAGTGCTTTGCGGGCGACATGGCGGTGGCGCGCACGGCCGACGCTGTTCAGGTGTTTGGCGGCTCGGGCTATATTCGCGGATTTGAGGTCGAGCGTCTCTACCGCGACGCCAAGATCACCCAGATCTACGAGGGGACCAACCAGATCCAGCGCATGATCATCGCCCGTGAACTGATGAAGCATGGAGCGGCGGCGTGAGCGGCCGGGTCGCGCTTGTCACCGGATCAAGCCGTGGGATCGGCCTGGCGGCGGCAAAGGCGCTGGCCGCCGAAGGGTTCGCGATCGCCGTCAACGGACCGGCGGACGATGACGAGTTGAAGGCGGCGGTCGAGAAGGTCCGAAGCTCGGGAGCCAAGGCGATGGCCGTTCCATTCGATGTGGCGGATCTTTCGGCGCATGACAAAGCGCTGGCCCGCGTCGAAGACCAGCTTGGGCCGTTGACCACGCTGGTCAACAATGCAGGCGTCGGCGTGATGAACCGCGGCGATCCCCTCGATGTGAGCGAGGAGAGCTGGGACCGCTGCCTGAGCGTCAATGCCAAGGCCGTCTTTTTCCTGACCCAGACGTTCGCCAGGCGCCTTCTGGCGCGTGAGCGCGATCCGGCCGTCCTGCATTCGATCATCAACGTGACCTCGTCAAATGCGGTGGCGGTGGCCGTTCCAAGATCGGAATATTGCGTGTCCAAGGCTGCGGCCGCGATGGCCTCGAAGACCTGGGCCGCGCGGCTCGGCGAAGCGGAGATCGCCGTCTATGACGTGCAGCCCGGCCTGATCGCGACCGACATGACCGCGGCGGTGATCGACACCTATGAGCGTCGCGCCAGGGAGGGGCTGACGCTGCTGCCGCGTGTCGGCACGCCCGAGGAGATCGGCGCGATCATCGCGACGCTGGCGGTCGGCAGGTTGCCTTATACGACCGGACAGGCGATCTCGGCGGATGCTGGCATGCTTGTTCCCCGTTTCTGACAAGGAGGCAGGACCCGTGAAGATCAAACTGCCCGACGCGTCCGGTCGCCTGGGCGACTACCATCTGACGGGAACCCCCATCGCGGCAGCCCCGCACGGCCCCAATCCGGCGCGCATCGTCTTTTCCGCCGCCCATGTGGTCGCCGATCCGTTCACCGCCAACGACCCGTCCGGACCCGCAACCATCGACTGGGACAAGACGATGGATTTCCGGCGGCATCTGGACGGTCTGGGGCTGGGCATCGCCGAAGCCATGGACACCGCGCAGCGCGGCATGGGGCTCGATTGGCCGGGCGCGCTCGATCTCATCACCCGCACGAAGGCCGAACTGCCCGATGCGCTGGTCTTCAACGGATGCGGCACCGATCAGCTCGCGCCGGCCGATGCGCGCACGCTCGACGACGTCAAGGCGGCCTATCTTGAACAGGTCGAGGCGATCCAGAAGGTCGGAGGCCGGATCATCCTGATGGCCAGCCGGGCACTGGCCCGCGTCGCCACATCGCCCGACAACTACATCGCGATCTATGGCGATGTGCTGGCCGCCTGTGAAGAGCCCGTCATCCTGCACTGGCTGGGCGATATGTTCGACCCACAGCTTGCCGGATATTGGGGGGGGCCGGATTTCGAGACCTGCATGGAAACCGCGCTTTCGATCATCGAAGCCAATGCCAGAAGGGTCGATGGCATCAAGATCTCGCTGCTCGACAAGGACAAGGAGATCGTCATGCGCCGCCGCCTTCCGGCGGGCGTCAAAATGTATACGGGCGACGACTTCAACTATCCCGAACTCATCGCCGGCGATGATGAAGGGTTCAGCCACGCGCTTCTGGGCATTTTCGATCCGCTGGCCGTGGCCGTCGGCAAGGCTGTCGGGCAGTTGGGCGACGACAATGTCGACGGGTTCCGCGCGACGCTTGACCCAACCGTGCCGCTGGCACGCCTGATCTTCCGCGCGCCGACCCAGTACTACAAGACCGGCGTGGTGTTCCTGGCCTGGCTGAACGGCTTTCAGGACCATTTCGTGATGCTGAACGGCGCCCAGGCGATGCGGCCCCTGCCCTACTTTGTGGACTGCTTCAAGCTGGCCGATCAGACCGGCTTGCTGCGCGACCCGGACATGGCTGTCGACCGGATGGGGTCGCTGCTGAAGCTCTACGGCGCGTGATGCGCGACTTCACGAACGACCATTCGGCGCTGGCGCTCAACACCGCAACCCTTGGCCACAATCTTGATGGCCGTGGCGCGGGCTGGCCACCGGAGCGCGTGATCGACGCCTGCGCCGCGCGCGGTCTGGCCGGCATCGTCTTCTGGCGCCGAGAAATCGGCAATCGTGCGGTTGAGATCGGCGAACGCGTGCGCGCGGCCGGCATGGACGTCGTCGGATTGTGTCGAACACCCTATCTGGTGGGCTCGGAGGTTCCGGCCGATCTGATGGGCGAGGCAAAAGCCTCGATCGACATGGCAGCCGCGCTTGGCACGCCCGTTCTGACCATCGTGACCGGCGGGACCGAGCCGGGAACCAAAGGCGTGGCCGAGACCCAGAAGATATTGGCCGGCCGCGTGGCGGACCTGGCTCCCTACGCCGCCGAACGCAACGTCAAATTGGCGCTCGAGCCGCTGAATCCGATGTTCGGCGGCAACAGGACATGCCTGTTCACCGTGCGCGACGCGCTCAATGTCTGCTGGCAGATCGATGCGCCCAATGTCGGCGTTGCGGTCGATGTCTATCACGTCTGGTGGGATCGGGATCTGGCGGCAAGCTGCGCCGATGCCGGCGACAGGCTGTTTGGCTATCATTTGTGTGACTGGCTCGAGAACACCAGCCACATGCTGCTCGACCGGGGCATGATGGGTGATGGCGTGGCCGACCTGAAGGCCATCCGCCGCGCGGTCGAAGGTGCCGGCTATGCCGGTGCCTGCGAAGTCGAGATCTTTTCCGCCGAAAACTGGTGGAAGCGCGACCCGGCCGAGGTGCTCGACGTGATGGTCGAGCGCTTTCGCACGGTGTGCTGAACAGGAGTTCCAGGTGACCATGACGCCGCACGGCCGCACCCAAACCGTCCTGCGCTATGACAGCGCCCAATTGCTGGTCGCGCGCGCCATCGCCCACGCCGAAGAAAGCGGTTGGCGCGTGGCGGTTGCCGTCCTCGATCCCGCCGGCCACATGCTTGCTGCCGGCCGGATGGATGGTGTGCCGCCGCCGATCCTCGACACTGCCAGCGACAAGGCTTTCACGGCGACGCTGGGCAAGACCAGTCTGGCGTTCGGAGAGCGCATGGCATCGTCAAAATCGCTCGAACTCGGCCTGTCGACGCGTCAGCGCCTTGTGGCCTGGGAGGGCGGCGTGCCGATCCGCGAGCAAGGCGCCCTGATCGGCGCGATCGGTGTTTCGGGCGCGCAGGGGCACGAGGACGCCGCCTGTGCGATGGCCGCCATCGAAGCGCTCGACCTTGCGTGCTGAGCGTCCGTCAGACCTCTGACCAGTCGAGCACGATCAGCGGTTCTTCGATCTGCCGTTCCGCGATGGAGCGGTAGAGCGAAGCAGGATCGCCGGCCGGCCGCGTCGTGACCAGATCGCTCACATCAACGCGCCCCTCCTCCAGCCAGCGCAGCGCCTTGGAAAAGCCGGAGAAGACACTCTGCGGCGCGTTGTTGTAGCCTTCCAGCAGTTCTTCCCAGAGAAAATCGCGGCCATGGATGGGCACGTCCCATTCCCATCCACTGCGCAAATGGACAAAGCCGAAAAACACCTCGCGCAGCACGTCATGGGCGGCAATGTCCGTCAATGGCCGCCAAGGCACGCCGACCATCACCACCTCGCCGCCATGGCGCACGATGCGGCAGGCGTCCAGAACGGCGCCTTCATGCCCGGAACAGTCGACCACCACCGCGACCTTGCGTGCGAACTCAACGTTCTCGACCGGCATGGTGGCGAATGTCGATCTGATGCCGGTCCGTTCCACCTGTGCGCGGCGCTTGGCATCGGGCTCGACGACGGTAACCGCGTAGCCGCCGATGCGGAAGTTCTGCGCAGCCAGAAGGCCAACCGGTCCCGCGCCGGCCACGATCACGCGATCGCCGGGGCGCGCGCGGGTCGTCATCAGCGTCGTCATGGAAACGCCCATCAACCGCGCCAGCAACGCGGTCTGTGCCGCCATGCCTTCCGGCACCGGCAAGGTGTGCTGCACTTGGTATTGCTGCGTCGACCGGTGATGACCCATGCAGAAGCGCAGCTCGCCCAATTCGACACCCCGCACGGCCTCGCCCACTTCGTCGACGCGAAAGACGGCTGCATAGCCGGGGCGGATCGGAAAATCGTCGCCATCGGCCCATGCCAGTTCCGTGCCCTGGCTGATCAGCGTCGCAACCGTGCTGCCGCGAATCTCGTTCGGCCCGAGAACCCCGTCCGCATAATTCTCAAGCACGAACCTGTTCCTGGATGGAAAAACGATTTCCTTGGGCATTCCTGCTCTCCCTTGTGTCAGCGCGACAGCGTCGCGCCGGTTTGCGGATCGAAGAGGTGGATGGCGACGGGATCGAAGGTCAGGTGGACCGCGTCGCCCGGTGCCGGGCGGCCGGCGGCCGGGATTTCGGCGATCAGTTCGTGATCGCCGATGCGGATGTCGAGCAGCGCCTCGTTGCCGAGGAATTCGGTGACTTCGACCCGCGCGACCACGGCGTCCGCCGCGCCGGGTTCGGCGCACCGCAGGCCGGTGGGCCGGACGCCGATGACGGTCTCCTGCCCCTCCGAAAGCCTGCCCTCGAACCGGGTCGGCACGGTGAGATCGAGGCCGTCAGCCCGCAGGCGACCCCCCTCATGGCGTGCCGGGATCATGTTCATCGACGGAGAGCCGATGAAGGAGGCAACGAACATGTTGTCGGGATGGGCATAAACTTCTTCGGGCGTGCCCACCTGTTCGATGTGGCCGTTTTGCATGATGACGATCTTGTCGGCGAGCGTCATCGCCTCGACCTGATCGTGGGTGACATAGAGAACCGTCGTGCCGAGCCGGTTGTGCAGCTTGCCGATCTCGAGCCGCACCTGGGTGCGCAGCTTGGCATCGAGGTTGGACAGCGGCTCGTCGAACAGGAACACATCGGGCGTGCGCACCATCGCGCGGCCCATGGCCACCCGCTGGCGCTGACCGCCCGAGAGCTGCGCGGGCTTGCGCGCCAGAAGCTCGCCCAGACCGAGAATGCCCGCGGCGTCCCTGATGCGGCGGTCGACCTCGGCGGCATCGAGCGACAGCGGCCGCAGCGCGAACTCCATGTTCTGGCGCACGGTCATGTGCGGATAGAGTGCATAGTTCTGAAAGACCATCGCCACGCCGCGATCCTTGGGCGCAACCTCATTGACGCGGCGCCCGCCGATGGACAGTTCGCCATCGGACACGTCCTCGAGCCCCGCGACCATGCGCAGCGTGGTGGTCTTGCCGCAGCCGGACGGGCCAAGCAGCACGACGAACTCGCCCTCCTCGACATCCAGATCGATGCCATGGACAACCTCGACGCTGCCATAGCGCTTGACGACGCTTCTGAGTGTGATGGCCGACATGGGTTCCCCTATTTGACCGAGCCCATGGTCAGTCCGCGCACCAGCCAGCGCTGGCAGGTGAGCACGAAGACGACACCGGGAATGAGAATGACGAACGAGCCGGCCATGATCCGGCCCCACTGGACCGCGTCCGACGACCAGAAAGACATGACGGCAACCGTGGCGGTCTGGGCTTCCGAGCCGGTCAGCATCAGCGCAAACAGGAACTCGTTCCATGAGAAGATGAAGCAGAAGACGGCCGAGACGGCGAGGCCGGGCGCGGCCAGCGGCAACGTCACCCGCCAGAAGATCGAGATCAGCCCGTGCCCGTCGACCGCCGCCGCTTCTTCCAGCGCGCTGGGGACCTCGTCGAAGAAGCCCTTCATCAGCCAGACGGTGAGCGGGATGTTGGCGGTCGAATAGACGATGATCAGCGCGAGCGGCGTGTCGAGCAGTCCGGCCGTCTTGAAGATGATGTAGTAGGGCACGACGACGGCGATCGGCGGAAACATGCGCATCGACAGGATCCAGAACGCAATGTCGTTCATGCGCTTGTGCTTGATCCGGCTGATCGCATAGGCGGCGATGCTGCCGAAGAAAACCGAGAAGGCCGTCGATCCCAGCGCGACCACGAGGCTGTTCATGATGAACTTGCCGAACGGCCGCATTGCGAACAGGTCGCGGTAGTGCTCGAACGTCGGCTCGAAGAGCATCGCCGGCGGGCGCTGGAACATGATGGGGCTTGGCTTCACCGACGATGAGGCGATCAGGTAGATCGGCGTCAGGAAGACGATCAGCGCAATGCCCAGGAGCGTGTAGACAAAAATCGCCTGCTGTGTGCTTGGCTTGTTCACGGCGTGCTCCCTATGCCGTCTGGTCGCGGTTGAGCGACTTGAAGAACAGCGTGATCAGCACGACGATGATGATCAGCGAGACGAAGGAGGCCGCGGCGCCGACGCCCATCTGCCAGAAGGTGAAGGATTGGCGGTAGATGTAGAGCGACAGCACCTCGGTGGAGTCGCCCGGCCCGCCCTTGGTCAGAACGAAGATGATGTCGTAGATCTTGAAGGCATCAATGGCGCGCAGAAACAGAAGGCTGACCAGCACCGGCTTGAGCTGCGGCAGGGTGACATGGCGAAAGACCTGCCAGCGCGTGTTGCCGTCGATCCGCGCCGCCTCATAGGGTTCGGGGGAAAGGCTGGTGAGCGCTGCGGCCGTACCCATCATGATGAAGGGGGTCCACTGCCAGATGTCGGCAATCGCGATCGCCCACAGCGCCCAGTTGGGCGAGGTGATCCAGGGGATCGGGTCGATGCCGACGAAGCTGAGAAAATAGTTCAGATAACCCAGTTCCGGAAAATAAAGGAACAGCCAGACCAGTCCGACGATCACCGGCGAGATCATCATCGGTATGAGCAGAAGCGTCCGTGCCACGCCCATTCCCGGCAGGCGCTGTGTGACCAGAAGCGCCAGCCCGACACCGACCACAAGCTGGATCGACAGTGTGATCACCATCAACTGGAAGGTGATCGAGAGCGCGTTCAAGAAATCGCCGGAGGTCAGAACCTGCTGGTAGTTGGCCCATCCCACGAACATGCGCGGAACGAAGGGCTTTGCCAGATCGTAGGAGCGAAAGCTCAGATAGCCGGCATACAGCATCGGATAGATGGTCGTCAGAAACAGGACCAGCATGGCCGGCAGCAGGAAGGTCATGAAGATCCTCCGGTTGCGCTTGCGGATATAGGCCATTGTGCGATGCCTTCGGGTTAGTCAGGGGTGTGCCGCCCCGGCGGGAGGTCCGGGGCGGCGGAAACCGGCCTATTGGAAGATGGCGGCCGGTGCGTCGTTGATCCAACGGAGCCGCAGTTCTTCCGGGAACACCTTCAGCCGCGTGTTGATCTTGGTGCAGCCATTCGTCAGCGCTTCGCGGGCGGTCTCGGTCTCGCCGGCCATGAACTTGTTCAGTTCGACACCGAATACCTCTTCAACGTCGGCGTAGAACGGATGGAAGATGCGCCGCTGGGCGTTCTCCTGTGTTTCGAGCAGGACCTGATAATAGGGGTATTTCTCCTGCAGGGCCGGATCGGCGAGGATCGATTTGTGGAACTGGCTGACGCCCGAGCCTTCCTCGGCGAACCGCCGCATCATGTCGCGGGAGGTGCCCCACTTGATGAACTCCCAGGCGGCCTCCTTTTCGCGGTCGGATGCTTTCGAGTTGATGCCGAAGCTCAACGCGCCGGTCATGGTGGGCTGCGGACTGCCGTCGCCTGTGGGGCTGGGCGCATAGCCGGCCTCGCCGATCGTCGGCAACACGGCCTCGTCCGGGTTGGTCAGACGCACGGTGCGGACCGACCAATAGCTCGACTGGGCGACTTCGCCACGCTCCATATAGCCGGTGCGGATGTCCCACATCAGGCCCAGATAGTCGGGCGGATTGGATGCCACCAGACGCTTCATGACGTCGGCGGCAGCGAGCGCGGCTTCGCCGTCCATCGCGCAAAGGCCGGTCTCCGGATCCCAGTACTGGCCGCCGAAGCTGCGCATGATCGGGAAGAAGTCATGCGTGATCGCGCCGGCGACGCGGCTATAGGCCTGGGCGTTGCCGTAAAAGTCCTTCTCCAGCGTCTCGCCGGCGAGCGTTTCTCCGGCCGCGCGTGTGAAGAATTCAGCGATGTCGATATACTGGTCCCAGGTCGTCGCCGGGGCCAGGTCGTAGCCATAGCGCTCCAGGAACGCGGCCTGCTCGTCGGGATGTTCGTACAGATCCTTGCGGTAGTTCTGATGCCAGATCATGCCCGATGCGGGGAATGCCAGAAGGCGGCCCTGCCAGGTGTTTTCCTGCAACTGGATCGGAACGATGTCGTCGAGATGAATCTCGTCGGCATCGCGCTTGACCCAGTCGGTCAGGTCTTCAAGCGCACCGGATTCGCCGAGCACGCCGACCCACGGGCTGTCCACCCACATGAGCTGGTAGGACGGCCGGTTGGCGCTGGCTTCGATGACGATCTTGTCGATCAGGCCCGGATAGGGAAACATGTCGATCTGGACCTTGGCGCCGGTCAGTTCCTCGAACTCGCCGACAATGGGCGCAAGGCGCGTCACCGACGTATCGCCGATGGCGAGCATCTTCAGTTCGACACCCTCATAATCCTTGGCATGCACGGCCGTCATGCCGGCAACGCTGATGGTGGCCGCGAATCCGGCCAACACAAATGGTCTCATCTTCTCTCCTCCGCTGAACCGCGCAAACGCGCGAAATGAAACGATTAAGCAAACAGGCTGCTAATGCCCGACCGATGGCGTCCAAAGCTTGGGACCGCCATCGGCCTCATAGCCGAGCGGCCCGTTGGAACTGACGATTTCGAGATACTGGCCCCAGGGCGCCCGCAGATACATCCACACCAATTGATCCATCGGCCCGCCCTTGATCAGCGTGGGGCCTTCGAGCACATCGACACCGTTGGCCTTCAAACGCCCGGCCACCTCAAAAGCGTCATCAACCTCGAACGCGATGTGCATCGCACCGACCTCGCCATTGTGCTTGATCGGCCGGGGATCGTTGACGCCGGTATACTCAAACACCTCCAGCGATCCCCCACGGCCAACTTGCAAGACGCGCTGGTCGCTGATCCTGCACCCTTGCGGCACGCCGAGCCGCGTGCGCATGAAATCGTCGTCAACATCGACCGCGCCGCATTCCATGATCGTCACCGCGCCGAACATCTCGGTGAAGAAGGCGACCGCCTCGTCCATGTCCGGAACGGTGAACCCGACATGGTGCAGTCCCAGAACCGTCATTGCGCTCTCCTCATCCCTGATGAAACGATTAACGCACTATTTAGTTACTTTGTCAAACTGCAACCGGTCCACCTTGCTTTTAGGCTTGAGGAAACCGGTCAGGCGAGCTGCCGCCGCCTCTCATTGCGCTCATGCTCGAACACGACCGAAGGCAGGGGATCGCGGCCCCTGATGAGGTCGGAGGCCTTTTCTCCGATCATGATCGTTGGCGCGTTGGTGTTGGAGGAGTTGATGGCCGGCATGATGGATGCGTCGCAGACACGCAGTCCGTCAATGCCATGCAGGCGCAGTTCAGGGTCCACCACGGCCATCGCGTCGGTGCCCATGCGGCATGTGCCAACGGGGTGATGGTCCGTCTTGGCGATGCGCATGGCATAGTCCAGCACCTCGTCCCCGGTCGCATCGGGGCCTGGCAGGACCTCTTTGCGGATGAAGGGCTTCAAGGCGGGCTGCCGCATGATCTCGCGCGCCATCTCCAGACCGCGCAGGGACATTTCGCGATCGTAAGGATCGCTCCAATAGTTCGGATCGATCAGCGGCGCGTCGGCAGGGTCGGCGGACGCCAACCGCACCGTTCCGCGCGAGCGCGGCCGCGCAAAGGTGCTGTTCAGCGTGACGCCCCAGCCATTGATCCTGACAATCCCCTTTTCGATGCCCGAGCCTTGTCCGAGATGGAACTGCGTATCGGGCCAGTCGGCATCCTCGTCCGCGTACCAGAACGCGCCGGTCTCGAAGAGCGACGCGGTTGCCGGGCCTGTCCGGGTCAGAATGTATTGCAGGCCGGCGAGCATCGTTCGGTCGATCCGGTCGGTGCCGTCATAGGTGTGCCGGCCGCTGCATTCCGAAATCGTGCACAGGTCGATGTGATCGTGCAGGTTTTCGCCGACGCCCGGCAAATCGTGAATTGCCCTGATCCCCACACGCCCCAGATGGCCGGCAGGACCGATCCCCGACAGCATGAGAAGGCGCGGCGAGCCGATCGCCCCTGCGGTGAGGATCACCTCGCTTTCAGCGCCGATCTCGATCCGTTCGGCTCCCCGCAGCAGTTCGACACCGACCGCGCGACCCTTGCTGACGAGGATGCGGCGAACCTGCGCATCGGTCATGACCTGAAGATTGGACCGGCGTTCGACCGGCCTGAGAAACGCCTGCGATGTCGAGGACCGGCGCGCGTTCTTCTGGGTGAGCTGGTAGAAGCCGGCACCGGCCTGCTGGCGGCCGTTGAAGTCGGGATTATGGGGGATGCCCCATTGCTGCGCCGCGCGGATGAAGGCGCTGCAGATCGGCAGGGCGCCGAGCGGCATGGAAACGCCGAGCGGCCCTTCACTGCCGTGATAGTCGTCGTCGAAGCGTTCGTTTCCCTCGGCCCGTTTGAAATAGGGCAGGATCTCGCGATAGCTCCAGCCGTCGCAGCCGAATTCGTCGGCCCACCGGTCGTAGTCGCGCCCGTTTCCGCGGGTGTAGATCTGGGCGTTGATCGATGACCCGCCGCCGATCACCCTGGCCTGGGTGAACCACAGGGCCCGTCCGTTCAATCCCTTTTGCGGAACGGTCGACCAGCCCCATGACGCGATGCCCTTGGTCATCTTGGCAAAACCGGCGGGCATGTGAAACAGCGGGTTTCGGTCGCGCCCGCCAGCCTCGATCAACAGCACGCGGACAGCGGAGTCCTCGCTCAGGCGCGCGGCAAGAACGCAACCTGACGAGCCGCCGCCGACAATCACGTAATCATACGCGCTGGATCCCATTACCGGCCCCCGTGCAACCCATTGTAACCACTTGGTTACTTAAACGTTTCACACAGGGCTTGCGCTTGTCAACCCAGACGCGCGACGGACTGGCGTTGCACCACCCGTGGCTCAAGGACGACGGGAGCGGCTTCGATGGTCCGGTCCTTGAGCATGCCGACGATGAGCTGTGCCGAGATCGCGCCGATCCGGCCGGGGTGGATGTCGATCGATGTCAGACCCGGCGTCAGCGCGTCCGACTGGGGGATGTTGTCAAACCCCATGACCGAAAGCTGTTCGCCAACTGCAATCCCGAGCGAGCGGGCGGCGCGGTAAACGCCCATTGCCTGATCGTCGTTGAAACAGATGACCGCGCTGTGGAGCCGGCGCTCGGCATGGGCGGCCATGATCTCCGCGTGGGCGAAATCGGGCAGAAGGGTGCCGGGGGTCATAAGGCCGGCCGTTTCCGGCAGTCCCGCCTCGGCCAGCGCGCGCCGCATGCCGTTGCGGCGTCCTTGCCAGGTTGTCGTTGATGGATAACCGCCAATGAACTGAAAAGACCGGTGTCCACACGCGATCAGGTGCCGGGCAGCCAGGTAACCGGACCTTTCCTCGTCCGCACCGACAAAGACCGCTCCCGAACCGGGCACGTCGCGGACGCAAACGACCGTCGGTATCGCGCGCCGTACGGTTGCGGACAAGAGTTCGGCCCCGGTCACATGCACCGGGCTGACGACGACACCGGCCACGCCTTGTGCGATCATCGAGGACAGGAGTTCACCCTGTCGCACGGGATCGTTCTGCGCGGTGGCCAACAGCGTCAGATAGCCCGCATCATAGGCCGCCGTTTCCAGTGAAGCGACCAGCTCGGAGAAGAACGGGTTCACGATGGTGTTGAGCACCACACCGATCAGCGACGACCGGCCGGTGCGCAGTTGCGCCGCCGTGCCGTCGCGGATGAAGCCCATCTCGTCAGCGATCTTGTGAATGCGATCGCGGGTTTCCCTTGCAATGCGGCCGGTGTCGCTGAGCGCATAGGAAACGGTGGCGTTGGAAACACCGGCGGCCTTGGCAATGTCGGAGATGCGGATGCGCTTCAAGTCGGTCGGTTCCGTTGCCCTGTCCGGATGGCGGGCATCTGCCGCACCGCCGGCCCGGCCATCAAAAAACGAGCCGGCTCGACAGTGCAAGCCGAATGCGCCGCCAGGCCGGCAACAGCCTCACGGTTCCAACAAATCGGATCATTGGACCCATATTTCGGAATAGTCCGAAATATGGGATGACCTCTCGCTTTTCCAATGGTATTCGCCGCATGGTCCCTCAAACTGCCGACCCGAGGCGCATGCGAAGCCACAGGACATGCCCCAAGGGAGGATGCAATGACGACAACGACGATCACCGGAGCCCAGGTCTGGGATGGAGTGTCGGATACCGCCTACCCGGCCACCGTGACCATTGAGGGAAACCGGATTGCCAGCGTGGACAAGGGCGCGGACGGACCAGCCGAAATTGTCGGAGAGGTTATCGACGGGTCCGGCCACACGCTGATGCCGGGACTTGTCGAGGGCCACTGCCATCCCAGTTTCACCGGCATCAATGAGCCACCGGAACTGGGATTGCTCTCGAACGAGGAGCATATGCTGCTGACGGCCAGCAACCTGCGGCTCCTGCTCAGCCACGGCTTCACCTCCATCTTCGAAGCTGCATCAGCCAAGCCGATGCTTGGCGTCACCGCGCGCAACGCGATCGAGGCCGGTCTGATCGACGGGCCGCGCATGATGGCCGGAAGCCCGGAGGTGACGACGACGGCCGGCTTGGGCGACGAACGCAAGCGGCACATCCATCAGGAGAGCTTCGGCCTGATCGCCGACGGTCCCGACGAGTTCAGGCGGGTTGCGCGGGAATGCCTGCGTGACGGCGTCGATGTGATGAAGATCAACATCTCCGGCGACGAATTCGTCAGCCATGCCCGCGCTGAAATCACGCCCACCGAGCCTGAGGAGATCGAGGCGTTCGTCACGGTCGCGCATGCGTTTGGCAAGAAGGTCGCGGCCCATGCCCGGTCCAGCGAAAGCGTGAAACGAGCGCTGCGCGCGGGCGTGGACTGCATCTATCACTGCGACTTCGCCGATGAAGAAGCGCTCGACATGCTAGAGGAGGCCAAGGACCGGATCTGGGTCGGGCCGGCATTCGGTCTGGTCCACAACTCCACCAAGGAGGGCGAGCCGGCCGGCATCACCCCGGAGGTCGCCGAAGAGTTGCACCTGTTCCGCAAGTTCGACCACACCTGCGCGACGTATCACGAAATTCGCAAGCGCGGGGTTCGCGTGGTTGTCGGCGGGGATTACGGCTTTGCTGTCACGCCGATGGGCCAGAACGCGCGCGACATCGAGCATTTCGTGACCTATTTCGGGTATGATCCGGTCGATGCGCTGAAATGCGCGACGACGGTCGGCCAGTCGCTGATGGGCCGCGACCATGAGTTGGGCCAAGTCAGGCAGGGGTTTCTTGCCGACCTGCTTCTGGTCAAAGGTGACGTGACCCGCGATGTGAGCCTTGTTCAGCACCAGGACAATCTGGCGATGATCATGAAGGACGGCGTCATGTTCAAGGATCCGCGCACCGGCATCATGGCCCACGGCCTGATCCGGGCCGCGGAATAGAAGCCGCCCGGTACGGCAATGGCCCAGGACGACCGAACAAACATGCAAAGGATCGCCGCGATCCTGAAATCCTTCGACGCCGAAAACACGCCCCGGCGCACGCAGGAGATCCTGACCGAACTGGGCATGTCGCGGTCCACCGGCTTCGGCCTGTTGCGCGCGCTTCTCGCACGCGGCTGGCTAGAACGGTCCGATCACGGACGGGTGCGGTTGGGCCCGCAGGCCCGCGATCTCGCCCATGCGGCGTTCGAGGCGCCTGCGCCCACGCGTCCCGGACCGATGGTTGCCGACCCGCGCCGTTCGCCGGAACGCGAAGCGACGCCGGAACTGGAGTGGGATCCGGCTCTGGTGCGGATGGTGGATACGGGTCGGTACCGCAAGCAACCGCCCTGCCGGATCGGCTTTTCGAACGCATCGACCAGCAATCCGTGGCGCCGGGCGATGATGCAAAGCCTTTCCTATGCGCGCAAGATCGCGCAAGCCCAGATCGCTGAGATGCTGGTCACGGATGCCGAAGACGATCCTGATCTCCAGTTGACCCAGGTGAACGATCTCGTCGCCCAAGGCATCGATCTGCTCCTGATCTCGATCGCATCGGTCAACCATGACCCGCTGAGTGACAGGCTGGCCGCGCTTGCCGACGACGGGCTTCCGATCGTCGCCGTGGACCGGCGCCCGAAGGACCGGTCATCGCTGGTGTCCTTTGTCACGGCATCGGACCACCGGATCGGCCGGGTCAGCGCGCTGTGGATGGCCGAGCATCTTGGCGGCCGCGGCCGGGTCTGGATGCTGTCGGGCCTTGAGGGTGCCAGCCCCGCGCTTCGCAGGCAGCAAGCCGCCTTGTCGGTGTTCTCCGAGTTTCCGGGCATCACGGTCGAAAATGTCAGCTACACCGACTGGACGGAACAAGGCGGAGCGGACGCCGTGGCGCGCCTTCTTGGGGAGACCGGCCAGGCGCCCGACGGTGTGTGGTGCGACAGCGGCTTGCAGGGCGTCGGCTCGGTGCGCCGTTTTCTGGGCATGGGCGGAGCCGTTCCGGCGCATACCGGCGGCGACGTCAATGAGATGTATCGCCTGTGCGTGCAGGAGCGGGTTCCCATGGTCGCACTCGACTATCCTGCCTCCATGGGCGCGCGTGCACTGGAACTGTCACTGGAGGTTCTGGCGGGCAGCATCGTGCCCCAACGCATCGAGGTGCCCGTCCAGATCGTCCTGCCGCGCGGATGCGAGACCGCATCGGTGAAGGCTGACGCATGGGCTGAACTTCACGTGCAATGGGACCTGCCGGCGGACGCCATCCTGTCGCAGGGGCCGGCGCTGCGCGAACCGCAAAGTTCCTTCAGGCCCAGGATGTCGGCATGACGGGCGAAACCTACGCAATGGCCGTCCGGAACTTCGAGGCACTGATTGCACAGCCCCCGTCGGGCCGCCATACGACGCCGGCCACATTGATCCGCGCGGCGGGACTGCCGCCGAGTTCGGGCTATCGCCACGTCGCAACACTGGAGGCGGAAGGGCTGCTCCGGCGCGATCGAGACGGCACCTACCTGCCCGGTCTTTCCGCCGTCCGCACCGGTCTTCGCGCCTTTGGCTTCGGCGCCATCGCGCCTGTTGCCGAACCGATCATCACGCAGTTGCGGCAGGCAACGCGTCACACCGCGTTTTTGGGCATTTGCGATGGGGCCGGTCTTTTTGTGGGCCCTTACTCCGTCGGGCCACAAACCCGGCATCACCAGATGCAGCCGCGCTACAGGCTGGAACCAGGTTCCGATCTCGTTGCCGAAAAGCCTTTGGAGACACGTTTGCGATATGACGATGCCGGAATTGCGCGTCGTGTGGCCGGGATCGTCGCCCCGTTGATCGTACGGGGCGAAGAGACAATTGTCCTGGGATTGCTTCTGGACGGGCACCGAAGCGATGCTTCGGCGCTTGGCGCACCTCTGCTTGAAGCCTGCCGCCAGCTTCACATCCAGACGGGTTCGCCATCGTGACACGGGCGTTCTGGGACAGCCAGTTGCAGTTCTCCAACATCATCGGGGACTTCGGCACCATTGTTGAGCGGACGCAGCGCGAAAGCGCCGACTGGTCGCAAGGCCGCAGCCTTGAGACGCTGCGCTATGGCCCAAATCCCCGGCAGTGGGTGGAAACCACACAAGGCCAGGGTGGCGGCAATCTGCTCCCGGTTGTCATTCACGGCGGCTACTGGCGTGCGCTTCGCGCCGAAGATCACCGCTTCCTGATGGGCGCGCTGCTTCCGTTTGGCGATCACGTCGCCAATGTGGAGTACCGGCTGATGCCGCAGGTGCGCCTTGCCGATGTCGTTGCCGACACCGTGCTGGCCTTGAAAGCCCTCGCCACCAGGTTTGCGGAGAAGCGGCTGGTGCTGGTGGGCCATTCGGCCGGCGCGCATCTGGCGGTCTCTGCACTGGACGAGGAGACGCTTGCGCCACGGGTTGCGGGCGCGGTTGCGCTCAGTGGCGTTTACGATCTGCGGCCGGTGCGCCTGTCCTTTCTGCAAGATGAGCTTTCGCTGTCTGAAGAGGAAGTCCGCCGGCACAGTCTCGCCCCACGGAAAGGGCGGCGGCCGGTCGTCTATGTCAACGGGTCTGACGAAACGCACGAATTCCTGCGTGGCTCGGCCCTGATGGCGAGTGCCGGGGCGACCGCACTGCGTGTGCTGCCGAAGGCCAATCACATGACGCTGTTATGGTCCGCACGCGATTCGATGACGGACCTGGTGGAAACCCTTCTTGCACTGGAACCGGGCCATGAAACCTGACCTTCCCGCCGATGGTTTGTTCGTCGGCCGCATCTGGCGCCCCGATACCAACGGACCGAGCGTCGTCGTGCGTCGGCGCGAGCGCCTGTTCGACATCACCAGTTCCTCGATCCCGACCATGCAGGCCCTGCTGGAGGCCGACGATGCGGCGGCCGCGGCCGCATCGGCCGAGGGAAGCGATGTCGGCGCGCTCGGCGAGGTGGCGGCGAATTCAACCGAGACGCCGGACCATTCGAAACCGTATTTTCTTCCGCCCTCCGACCTTCAACCGATCAAGGCGTGTGGCGTGACGTTCGTGTCGTCCATGCTGGAGCGTGTCATCGAGGAGAAGGCCAAGGGTGACCCGGCCAAAGCGGACACAATCCGGGACCGCTGCACCGCCATTCTTGGCGACAGTCTGCACGCGGTCGTTCCGGGCTCGGACAAGGCCATGGCGCTCAAGGATGCGCTGATCGCCGAAGACGTCTGGTCGCAATATCTCGAGGTCGGTATCGGCCCGGACGCCGAGATCTTCAGCAAGGCCCAGCCCATGTCGGCGGTCGGCTTCGGAGCCAGCGTCGGCTTGCATCCGGTCTCGACGTGGAACAACCCCGAACCCGAAATCGTCCTGGCCGTCGACAGTCGCGGCCGGGTGAAGGGAGCGACGCTCGGCAATGACGTCAATCTGCGCGATGTCGAAGGCCGTTCGGCGCTGCTGCTCGGCAAGGCCAAGGACAACAACGCCGCCTGCGCCATTGGCCCGATGCTCCGGCTGTTCGATGACGGTTTCGGCATGGACGATGTGCGCGGTGCCGAGCTGACCCTGCGGGTTGTCGGCACCGACGGCTTCGTGCTCGATGGCAAGAGTTCGATGGCCGAGATCAGCCGCGATCCGGACGATCTGGTCCGGCAGACCTGCGGCGCCCATCACCAATATCCTGACGGGTTCTTCCTCATGCTGGGAACACTGTTCGCACCCACCCAGGACCGCGACATGCCGGGCGGCGGCTTCACGCACAAGCTCGGCGATGTCGTCGAAATCTCGAACGCATCGCTCGGGCGGCTCGCCAACACGGTGCGCCTTTCGACCGAGTGTCCTCCCTGGACATTCGGCACAAGCGCGTTGATGAAGAACCTTGCCGCACGCAAGCTGATTTGAGGACGAAGGACATGGATGGAAAGAGCCTGATCGACGGCGCCTGGTGCGCAGGCCAGGAGACGTTTGGTTCGAGCCCCGCCTCCGGCGAACCGCGGGACTATCATGCCGGCACGCCCGCCATGGTCGCAGATGCGTGCACCGCCGCAGAGGCGGCCTTTGAGAGCTTCGGATGTTCGAGTGCCGACGAGCGTGCCGTCTTTCTCGAACGGATCGCCGACGAGATCGAACGCCGCGGCGATGCGATCACCGAAATTGCCATGTCCGAGACCGGTCTGCCGGCCGCCAGGCTGGAGGGAGAACGGGGCCGCACGACCGGGCAATTGCGACTGTTTGCCGACCATATCCGCAAGGGCGACTATCTTGATCGACGCCATGATCCGGCATTGCCGGATCGCCAGCCCCTGCCCCGTCCCGACCTGCGCCTGATACAGCGCCCGGTGGGGCCGGTCGCGGTGTTCGGCGCCTCCAACTTTCCGCTCGCCTTCTCGACCGCGGGCGGCGACACCGCATCGGCGCTCGCGGCGGGATGTCCGGTGGTCGTCAAGGGCCATCCGGCGCATCCCGGAACCGGCGAGATCGTCGCCGAGGCCATCGATGCGGCCCGGCGTGTCTGCGATCTGCATCCCGGCGTCTTCTCGTTTGTCCATGACGGAGGCACGGCGGTGGGCGCGGCGCTGGTGCGCGATCCCCGGATCAGGGCGGTGGGGTTCACCGGATCGCTGCGTGGTGGCCGCGCGCTGTTTGACCTGTGCGCCGCGCGTCCCGAACCGATCCCGTTCTTCGGCGAGTTGGGATCGGTCAATCCGGTTTTCCTGCTTCCGGCGGCGCTGGGCAGGCGGGGCACCGAAATCGCGAAAGGTTGGGCGGCATCGCTGACCATGGGTGCAGGCCAGTTCTGCACGAATCCGGGCCTGGCATTCGCCGTTGCCGGCGAGGCCGCCGACACGTTCGTTGCGTCTGCGGCTGACGCTCTCCGCGGGATCGCGCCACAGACCATGCTGACGCAAGCCATGGCGGATGTTTTTTGCGACGGCCGCGACCGGATCGCCGGCCTTGCGGGCGTTGGCACGGTCGTTTCGACCGGTTCGGCCGGCCGGCAAGCCGGCCCGCACCTGTTCCGGGCAGATGCGGAGACCTTCCTTGGTCATGAGGCGTTGCGTGACGAAGTGTTCGGGCCGCTCGGCGTGGTTGTCACGCTCGACAGCGCCGAGGACATGATCGAAATCGCACGATCGCTCGAAGGCCAGTTGACCGCCACGCTGCACATGGGTGACGCCGACCGGCCGCTGGCCAGACGCTTGCTGCCGATCCTGGAACGCAAGGCCGGCCGCCTCTTGGCGAACGGCTTTCCGACCGGCGTCGAGGTCGCGGACGCCATGGTGCATGGCGGGCCCTACCCGGCGTCCACAAATTTCGGCGCAACCAGCGTGGGCACGCTGGCGATCCGCCGGTTCCTGCGGCCGGTGTGCTATCAGGACATGCCGGAGGGGCTTGTCCCGCATCTGGCCTGATCGGCCCGTTCCCGCCCTTGCGTTTGACGTGCGTTCGCGCATCCCGCCGGGCCGGTAGCAAGGGCCAGACCACATGGCCGCCAGAGCCAGCGATGGGTGGCACGGTCAGCAGGCTTTTGAATCCGGATCGTTGAGGTAATCGATCATCCCGGTCAGGCTCTGGCGAATTTCATGCAAATCCCGGATCTTCTGATCCACATCGATCAGCTTGTTCTCCAGGTTGGCGATCACATCCGGGCGGGCGATCTCGTTTTCAGGATTGTCCGGCAGAAAGCGCCGAATCTCCGATAACGAAAACCCGAGCGACTTGCTCATCGCAATCGTCCTCAGGCGCGAGATCATCGCGTCCGGATAGTCGCGATACCCGTTCTCCTGACGCTCCGGCTGCGGGATCAGCCCGTGTTTTTCATAAAAGCGAATGCTGGAGGCCGGGACCCCAGTCACTTCCGCCAGTTTTCCAATCTTCATGCCATTGACCTTCAACCATTGTCGAAGGTTTATATCACACGGGATCGAGAAACAAAGGATCCCTGAAATGACCCAATCTCCTCTGTTCGAACCGCTCACTTTGCCCAATGGAGCGATCCTGAAGAACCGTTTGGCGAAAGCCGCGATGGAGGAAAGTCTGGCCGCTTATGGACAGATCCCCGATGCCAAATTGCAGCGGCTTTATCGCCGCTGGGCCGAGGGTGGCGCGGGTTTGCTGATCACCGGCAATGTGATGATCTCACCGGCCGCGCTCTCGGGCCCCGCCAGCGTGGTGCTTGAGGAAGGCACGGACCTTGCGCCGTTCAAGGCCTGGGCCGAGGCGGGGCGGTCGGGCGGCGGCGCATTCTGGATGCAGATCAACCATCCGGGTCGTCAGGTGATGGCAACCCTGGGGGAAGAGACCGTTTCGGCCTCTGACGTGGCGGTCGAGATCCCCGGAATGTCGAAGAACTTCAACCCGCCCAGAGCGCTCAGCGAGGCAGAGATTCGTGACTTGATCGCACGATTTGCCACGACGGCCGCCCTGGCCGAGGAAGCGGGCTTTGACGGGGTTCAGATTCACGCGGCCCATGGCTATTTGATCAACCAATTCCTGTCGCCGTTGACGAACCGCCGCTCGGACCAGTGGGGCGGTTCGCTCGAAAACCGTGCGCGGTTCCTGTTCGAGGCCGTGCGCGCCGTCCGGGCCCGCGTGTCCGAGCGGTTCACCGTCACCGTCAAGCTGAATTCGGCGGATTTTCAGAAAGGTGGCTTTGATCAGGAAGATGCGAAATGGGTCGTCACGCAGCTTGGCGACATGAATGTCGACCTGGTCGAGCTGTCGGGCGGATCCTACGAGAGCCCCGCGATGCAGGGCCGCGCGGAAGACGGCACCAGCACGGGCCGGCGCGAAGCCTATTTCGTCGAGTTCGCGCGCGACATCGCCGCTGTCGCCAAGATGCCCGTCATGGTCACCGGAGGCATTCGCTCGCGCGCCTTGGCCGAGGACGCGCTGGTCAACAAGACAGAGGGGATCGGTGTGTCCGTCCTCGGGATCGCCCGTGCGATGGCGTTCGAGCCTGACCTCGTGAAGAACTGGAAGAACGAGGCGACTCCCGTTGTCGACATCCCCAGCGTGACCTGGAAGAACAAGAGGCTTGCGGGGTTCGCGTCGATGGTTTTGGCCTATGTTCAACTCGAACGCCTGGCGATCGGCAAATCGCCCAGAACGCCGCGCTTTCCGTTCCTTGCGCTGATGCGCAATCAGATGCAGGCCAAGCGCTGGACAAAGCGTTATCGCGCATGGCGCGCGGCGCACGCTTAGCGCGATCGACACCGACGGATTGGTGGGCGCAACATGCATCGGTGGGTTGCGCGGGAGCCGCCCATCGCAAGCATGGAGGTGTTGGCCACCCGCGTGCGACGGCGCATGCACCGGGTGATGAACTGATGCGCGGCCCACGACCTTGTCGCCGCGAGCCCGTTGCCGGCCGTCGATGACCTGCTGCCGAGACAACCGGGCAAGAAGCAACGCGCACCTTTCGAGGGTACACGCTAGGCGCGTCTGCCAACGACGACGTCCTGCGCCGGTGCCGCCCTCACAATGCCGTCCAGTGGTATCCGGGTTCGCCTCACCGGTTGTGTGTTCAAGCGGCCCTTCCAAAGCGTTTCCGCGCCCGCTGTTGCAGCCATCGTGCCTCTCACCGGACCGTTCAGGCCCAGATAAAGATGCGTCATGCCACCAGTCGCGCCCGAAAGGTCAATCCTTTGCGGCACGACAAACCGTAGTGCCGGATCAGCCGTCCTGATGCGGACAACGCCTTGGTCGACGGTACTGCCCCGCTCAAGATCGTGCGCGACCCGGCGTGCGGTTTCAATACCTTCCTGCCGGCAGAAGCCGGATGTCTCGGCCGGGCGCAAAAGATTTCCGGCGGCAAAATACGCAGGGTCCGAACAGCGCCCGAACTGGTCGATCACCGGCCCGCCGGTACCCGGGTCAACCTCAAGATGGCCGTCACGCATGAGCGCGCTTTCCGGCCGGAAGCGACCCGAGACAATGACGCCGTCGGCCGCGATCCTCTTTGCCTGACCCGTACGATCGATGAAATTCATCGCCTCGACGCGTTCGCGCCCGATGATCCGGGGGTTCGTGATCCCGGTGTAGAGCGGCATGCTCTTGACGAGCAAGTACAACCCAAGCGGCCGGCGCGCGATCAGCCGATCCATTTCCTCGATCATCGCGACCGGCCTGATCCCCAGGTGCTGGCAGGTCTGGATGGCCGAAAACGAGACCAGTTCGGAGCCCAAAATGATCGGTTGCCTGAACGGTCTGATGCCCTCCAGATACACCATGGACTGGAGGGCGCCCGTCGAGACAATCCCGTCTGGCCGGTCACCGCCTATGAACCGTTCCGCCCGACTGCTTTCGCGCACGCCGGTGCACAGCACCACGCGATCGGCCGAAAGGGTGGTTGTGCCTGCGCTGGCGGACAAACCGAGTTCACCGCCCGGGTGAAGCTTCGTCACCGTGGTTCCGGTGCGAATATCGACGCCCAGCGCTGCCGCCGCCTCGCGGTTGCGCTTGGCATAGTCAGGCCCCTTCATCAGCCGGGCGTATTCGCGAAGGCCGAACGGGTAGTGGCCACAATGGCGGGGCACACCGCCAGCCTCCGCTTCGCGTTCGAGAACAACGACTTTTCCGACCTTCAGCCGCATGAGTTCGCTCGCAAGCGCCAAGCCAGCCGTGCCGCCCCCAACAACGGCGACCGTGACATTTTCCTTGGTGGCGATCTGTTCAGGCATCGCCGCAGACAATCGGCCGCCGCAGGCGTCCAGCGGTGATACGCGCCAGTTCCGCGGTGCAATGAAAGCCTTGGCACCGGCCCATCGTCACGCGTGTTCGCCGCTTCAGCCCATCAAGCGTGGCCGGCGGCATCGGGCCAGACAGTGCCGCCTCGATCTCGCGGTCGGTCACCAGCTCACAATGGCAGACAATGCTGCTGTAGCCAGACACCTGCCAATCGCGCGCGTGGTAGGCTGACAAGCGGTTTGGCTCCGGGATCAACGGTTCGGCGATCGGATCGTCTGCAAAGTCCCGTGTGCCTATTAGGTCGGCGACATGGCTCGCAATTCCCAGGGCCGCGCTGAGACCGGTGGAGCGGATCGCCCCAACGCTCACATAGGTGCCCTCCTCATGCATTGTGATCTGATAGTCTTGGAACTGCGAGGCGGGGCGCAGGCCGGCATAGGTGGCGGTCACTTCGCAATCGGCCAGCGCAGGCAGGATCTTTTTCCCCCTGTCGTGGAGCGCCATCAGTGTCTCGCGTGCAGTCGAAGCATCGACGCGGCTCGGTTGGTCTTCGGCGGTCGGCCCGACCAGCACATTGCCGAAGATCGTTCGGCAGATCACGATGCCCTTGGTGGTCTTGGTCGGCACGGGCAGCAGAATGGCCGAGACGAGGTCTGAGGCCGCCTTGTCGAAAACGACGAACTGGCCCTTTCGCGGCGTGATGCTGAAATCCGCTCTTCCCAGAAGGCGTTGGTCGATGAGGTCGCCGTAAAGGCCCGCGCAATTGATGACGCGTTTTGCGCGGAGCTCGCCTTTGCCCGTCTCCAGCGTCCAGGCACCGGCGGTGAGCCGGCCGTCGAGAACTTCGGTGCCACGCCAAAGCTCAGCGCCGTTGAGAATTGCCTGCAGCACATAGGCATGAGCCGTCGTCCAGGGGTCGATCAGCGATTCGCCCGGCACTTCGAAGCCGCCGCAGACACCTTCAGCCAGGTAGGGTTCGCGGCTTTGGATCTCTTCAACGCTGAGCATTCGCACGTCGGCGACGCCATTCCGGTGGGCTTTGTCGACCAGATCGGGCAAGTTCGCGAGTTGTTCGAGGTCCCATGCCAGGACCAAAGCACCTGATCGCAGGATCGGCAGGCCCAACCGCCCTGCGATCTCGTGATATTCTTTGTAGCCGGCGGCGATGCATTTGTGTTCGAGCGAGCCGGGTGGCGCGTCGAAGCCGGTGTGCAGGATCGCGCTGTTGCCCTTGGAAGCGCCGTCCAGCACATCGAGCGCCTTCTCCACGATCACAACACGCGCCCCGTCGAGTGTCAGCCGGCGCGCCACGGCGCAGCCAACGACACCCGCTCCGATGATGGCCACGTCAAAGGATTCCACGCTTGGCTCTCTCCCCTGTTGGCGGGCTAAGGGTCATGGCGGCGCATTGACTGTCGGTCCAGCTCCTGGACCATCTCCCGCTCGTGGACGAGATGGCATTCGACATGGCTGAGACCGTGGGTTTCCGGGGTCGGGTCGATCTTGCCGCATATCTCCATCGCGTGCGGACAGCGCGTGCGAAAGCTGCAGCCGGGCTGGATGTTGACCGGGCTCGGCGGCTCGCCTTCAAGAAGGCACTCCTCAGCGTCGAAACGGTTTTTCTCCAATGTCGGCATCGCCGACAGCAGCGCACGGGAATAAGGGTGCTGGGGATCGAAGAACAATTTCTCGTTCTCCGCCATCTCGACAACGCGCCCCAGATACATGACCAGCACGCGCGAGCAGGCACGGCGGACCAATGCGAGATCGTGGGATATGAATATGTACGTGTATTTGTGTCGCTTTTGCAGATCTTCGAACAGATCAAGAAGGCGTGCCTGTTCGACCTGATCCAGTGAGGAGAGTGTTTCGTCGAGAATCAAAAGCCTGGGATTGAGTACCATCGCTCTGGCGATGTTGACGCGCTGGCGTTGGCTTGCGCTGAGTTGGTAGGGCAAGTTCAAATCGGATCCCGCGGGCAGACCGACTTCCTGCATGACCTCGCGCACACGGTCCCGTTGCTTGCTGACCGAGCCGATTCGGTGAATTCGCAGCGGCTCGGAAATGATCTCACCGACCGTCTTGTGCCCCGGCAGGCAGGTATAGGGGTCCTGCAGGATGAGCTGGAACTGGCTGCGCAGGGCCTTCAGTTCGCGGTTGCTCATCTTCGAAATGCTCTTGCCATCAAAGAAGATGTCGCCGGTGTCAGGCTGCTCGACCCAGCTCAGGAGCCTGGACAATGTGGACTTGCCACAACCGGACTCGCCAACAATTCCCAAGTTTTCACCCTCAAGGACGTCGAACGAAACCCCGCGAACCGCTTCGACGGTCTGCTTGCCGAAATACGTCTTTGGATCCTTGGTGAAATAGGCCTTGGTGGCGTTGCGCACGCTCAGGATCGGCTTCATCACAACCGACCGAGGGGGCGTATGGTCGACGCTCCAGATTCTCGGAACCCGCGCGGTCAGCGTTTTGGTGTAGTCCGTCTTCGGACTGCTCACGATGTCTTGCGGGGTCGTCTCTTCCAGAACCCGTCCATTTTGCAGGACCAGCAGGCGTTCAGAAATCTCGGCCGCGACAGGCAGAGAGGCTGAGGAGAACACGACCGACGTTCCAAAATCGTCACGCAGGTCCCTCAGCAGGCGGACGATTTGTTCGGCGACAGTGACGTCGAGCGGCTGGGTGATGTTATCGGCGACCAGCAGTGCCGGGTCGGTGCACAAGGCATCGACGATCATGACGCGCTGCATCATCCCACCGCTGAACTGGAATGGAAACTCATTGAAGCGGGCACGTGGCGAAGGGATGCGGACCGCGTCGAACAATTCCATGATGCGCTGCCGAGCTTGCTGCTCCGAGTATTGCGGCAGAACCGAGCGCAGTTTCGAGACCAGATGCTTGCCGATCGGCACGGTGGGATTCAACGCGGTCGAACTGTCTGACCCGATATAGGCGATTTCCTTGCCTCGAAGCCGTCGCATCTCAGCCGCCGAGACCTTGAGCAGATTGCTGCCGCGAAAATTGACCTCCCCTTTGGTTGCCTGCAGCGGGCTGGGCAGCCAGTTCATGATGGCGCGCGACAGCACGGTCAGCCCCGAACCGCTCTCGCCGATCACGCCCAGAATCTCGCCTTTGGCGACATCGATCGAGATGTCGCACAAAACGCTGACGTCGCCGGTGGCCAGGCGGGCATCGACGTTCAGCCCGTTCACCGACAGGACCGGCGCCTTGTCCCCGTTCGCGAGCGCAGCGTTCGGCGTCATTGGTTCCGTCCTCCCAGAACGTCGTTGCGTGCGCTTTCAAGCGCCGAGCCGATCAGGTTCAGGCTGATCAGCGCGGCAAAGAGGAAGAGGCCCGGAACAACGGTGATCCACCAGGCGTTGATCAGGTATTTGGTTCCGTCGGCCAAAATGTTGCCGAAGGTGGGAACCGGGGGCTGGATGCCGATGCCGATGAAGCCGAAGATCGCTTCGAAGATCATCATCCGGGCCACGTCCAAAACAGCGATGAACGCCACCGGAGGCAGGATGTTCGGCGCGATGTGCCGGAACATGATCCGCAGGGGCCCCGCGCCGATGATCTTGGCAGCGCGTACGAATTCTTTGCGGCTTTCAGTCAGGGTCACGCTTCGGATCACCCGCGCATAGGTCGGCCAGCCCGCGAGGATGAGGACGAGGATCACCGAAAAGGGCGTGGGACGCGACACGCCGAGGATGGTGATGGCCAGAATGATGACCGGAATGGACATCTGGGCATCGGTGATCCGCATGAGGACAGTGTCGACGATGCCGCCCCTGTAGCCGGAGATGATTCCGATCAGCGCCCCAAGCACAAACATTCCGAACACGCTGACAACGCCGATCACCAGCGCGTTGCGCAGGCCGATCAACGATCGCAAAAGCAGATCGCGGCCAAGCTGGTCGGTGCCGAACAGGTGGCTGGCCGTTCCGCCCTCCCATAGGACAGGCGGAGCAAAACGGTCGCGCACCGAGATCGTCGTGGCTGAAACGGAACTGAGCATCGGCAGCAGGACGGCCAGCGCGATCAGCGCGATCAGGAACACCAGCGCGACCTTGAACTGTGGGCGCGCCCAGGCCGCACGCAACATCCGCCCGTTGACGGAGTGCCAGAATTGGGAAGACAGACCGCTCAACTCTCGTCCCTCAGTACTGCAGGCGCCGGTCGATGCCGGCCGAGATGAGATCCACCAGGATATTGATGAGCACCAAAACCGCCGTCGTCAGGATGGCAACGCCCTGAATGACCGGGAAATCGCGTTGGAAGACGGCGTTGACGGTGAGAAGCCCTAGCCCGGGGTAGTTGAAGATGTATTCGACGACGAACAGGCTGCCCAGGAGCAGGCCGCCCAACTGGGCGCCGAACAAATTGAGCATCGGGATGGCCGAATTGCGCAGAACGTGATGGGTGATCATGTGCCGCATCGTCAGGCCACGCACGATGCCGGCCTGGACGAAGTTTTCCTGCATCGTGGCGGCAACGGAAGAAGCAAGCGCGCGCACGATGACCGCGGACAATTCGACGGCCAGCACGATCGCCGGCAGCACCGCGTAGGCGACGCCCTTGTACCCGATCGCCGGTAGCCACCCGAGCTGCACCGATATGATCAGGATGAGCAGGATCCCCAGCCAGATGTTGGGCAGCGAGACAAAGACCGAACTGATGGCGAAAGTGGCTCTTCCTATCCAACCGTTTGGATACAGCCCTGCCGCGATTCCAAGCGGGATCGAGAAGATCAACGCCAATAAGACGCCGAGCCCTGCCAGCAGAGCGGAGAACGGAATTGCCGCGACGATCAGATCGAGCACCTGCGCGCGCGCAGCGCTGCCGTCATCGCGCCCGCCGGCAACGCTTGCGCCACTTGTTGCCTTGATGAAGGAGTTGCCGAGATCGCCCCGCGCAAGATCGGAAAGATACCTGCCGAACTGCACTGGCAACGGGTCCCGAAGCCCCAGCTCCTCGGCGATCTGTTCGACCTGTTCCTCGGTCGCCATGGGGCCGACCATGATCCTTACCGGATCGCCGGGCACAATGCGCAGCAGCGAAAAAATGACGAAGCCGACCAAAAGGACGATAACGATACCCTGTGACAGGCGGCGCAGCAGAAAGGTCAGAACAAACGCCATGGGCTTCCACGCACAGTTTGGCCGCCGATCGAAACCGGCGGCCGGCAGGTGTTGGCATCAGGTGTAGGATGCCTTGGACAGATCGATCGGCCCGTTGGGGTAGAAATAGGCCCCTTCCAGATTGCTCTGCATGCCGTGGATCAGCACGGAAGTGAAGAGCGACAGGCTGGGCACCTTGTCAGCCAGTTTCGGCATCACGCCTTCCTCGATCAGCTTCAGGCGCGCGGCTGGATCACCTTCTGCTTGCTGCGCATCAAGGGCGGCATCCACTTCGGCGTCCTCGAAGCCGGTGATGAGCGACTGCGAAGAATGCCACATCGGTCGAAGAACAAGATCTGGCTCGGGCGAGCCGGTTGCCCAACCAACATCCACCAAATGTCCCGGAGCCTCGCCGGATTCCGGTTGGTAGATGCGTTCGAGCCACGCGGCGGTCTCCAGCACCGTGAGCTTGACGTTGAATCCCTGCTCCTGCAGCAAGGCGGTGATCAACTCACCATATTCCTTGGTCTTGGGGTAGAAACCGGTTGAAGTGATGTATTCCAGCTCGGGCAGACCGTTGCCGCGCGGATAACCGGCCTCGGCAAGCAGGCGCTGGGATTCCTCCGGATCATAGGTCGGGTAGTTCGCAATATCGCTGCCGCCCAGTTTCACCGGTGAGACATAGCTGGAAGATGCATGCCCGGCCGCGCCAAGGATCTCGGTTATCAAGTCACGGTCAATGGCGTGGCAGACCGCTTTGCGCAGGCGCACATCGTCAAACGGTGCTTTGTTGCAGCGGAAGTGCAGATACTTGTTTTCCGTTGACACCGTGCGCTTCACCCGCACGCCGTCACGCTCAGCAAGTGTATCGTGCTGCTCGGGCTCCAGTCGCTCAATGATATCGGCCTCACCGCCCAGGAGCGCGAGGACGCGCGTGTTGGCGTCACCCATATAGGCGAAGCGGAACTCATCGATGATCGGCCGCCCTTCATGGAAATCGTCAAAGGCGGCCATGATCGTCTCGTCACCGCGCTGCTCGACGAATTTGAACGGGCCCGTGCCGTTGGGCGTCTGGCTGATCGCTCCGTCGGCAATGTCCTCGGCCGACATGATCGGCAGGAAGCTCGCCAACAAAATGTAAGCGGTTGCTGGATAGCCGTGATTTTCCGTGTTCAGGCGGACCGTGTAATCGTCAACGATCTCTACGTCCACCGGGCCAGGATACCATGCCGACTTGCCCGGCTGGGACGCGTATTCGAAAGTCGCCTTGACGTCTTCGGCCTTGAACGGCTTGCCGTTGTGGAAGGTGATGCCCTGGCGCAAAGTCCATTCCAGTATGTTTTCGCTGATGACCTTGTGGCCCGTGGCGAGTTCGTACTGGATCTCCGAGGGGTTTTCCGGGCGCATTGGTGTCTTGGTCAAGCGCCCGAACACATAGCCCTCGAAATTGATCTGGCCGAGAATCGTGTGGGACGTGGGGTCCCAATTGCCTGTCAGCGGCTCGCCCGATGCAAAAATCACGCTGTTGCTTGACTGCCCCGCCAAAGCCGTGCGCACGAACGGAGCACTCAGTTGGCTTGTTGCAGCAATGCCGCCGAGCGCGAGGCCGCTCTTGAGAAATGATCTTCGAGTTGCAGACATTGTATTCTCCCTGACTTGGATGACGCACGGGGCCGTTTCGCGGTCCAGAACCCAATGACGGGACAATATCAGGAATCCGTAGGTGGTCAAGTTTTTTTGCCTATATAGGCATTGATTTTGACTGTATCAACATTATGGGCGGCTATTCAGTTATTGGCAACAGAGCCGAATGGTGCCCCGAATGCCAAAACCGCATATTTTTCCGTCGCTTGGCCGCATTCTTGGCTCGCCGCGTTTTTGTTTTTGTCGCGCTCTTTTTTGTCGCGGCCGCGAGTGTTAAGCGTCAACTATGCACGAAGAGAGCCCGCCCGGCTGGTGGTGCCGGGATTTTGGTATGCTTGGGGAGGCGCGGACATGAAGGTCAGGCAAAGACAGGAGAAGATCGTCGCTTTTGTTCGCAAAAATGAACAGGTCACCATCGAGCAACTGGCCAACTGGCTTGGCACGTCTCGCGAAACAATCCGGCGCGACGTCTCGGAATTGGCCAAGAATGGGCACGTCCAGAAGGTCCATGGCGGCGCCAAAATCCCCGAACTTTTCGGTGACGGCTCATTTCGGGGCCGGATGTCAACGAATGCAGGGGCAAAGACGCAGATTGCCGCGACAGCGATCGAATTGTTCAATCCTGGCGAAACCCTGTTTGTCGTGACCGGATCGACGACGCTGTATTTTGCCGAGCGTTTGCGGGAACTGGCCAATCTGACGATTGTCACGAACTCTGGTGAGATTGCAAAGGCGAGCTATTCAAAAGACGCCGGCCATCGCATCTTCTTGCTGGGTGGGGAGTTCAACGCTGCCAACAATCAGACCATCGGTGCCATGGTCGTCTCCCAGATCCGGACATTCCGCGCGCACCACACGGTGCTGACGATCGGAGCGCTTGACGACATCACCGGCGCGATGAATTTCAGCATCGATGAGGCGCAAATCGCAGCCGCAATGATCGAGCGGTCGCAATCGGTGACCGTTTTGGTCGACAGCTCCAAGTTCAGCAAGTTGGCCTCGTTCGAGGTGTGCCCGCTGAACAGAATAGACCGCATCATCTGCGAGGCGGCGCCGGAAGGGTCCTTGAGGGCAGCGCTTGATGACCATGATGTCGAGATTGTTGTGGCCGGAACAGATCGCAGTATCGCCGCGTCATCACGTTAACTCCGGGCATCGCTGTTTGGCGACCATCGGATCACGGAGCGGTCCGCCGCGCATCCCCCGGGTGGGCAAGGTCACATGGGCCAGCGCATCTCCGAGCTTCGAAACCGTTCATAGACCATCGCAGCTTTCATAACACCCAAGTCATCGTAACGTTTGCCCGCGATCTGCATGCCGACGGGAAGCCCTTCGATGAAGCCGGCATTGATCGAAATCGCGGGCGCGCCGGTCTGGTTGAAGGGGATCTGGTACGCGCAGTGTGCGAAATGGTCGTCCGGAAGCGGCGCCACCTGGTCGGCGGGGAAGGAAACCACGGTGAGCGCGGGCGAAACAACGAAATCATAGGGAGCAAGAACGTCGATGACACGCGACTTGAAGCTCTCCAGATCGAAAAGCGCGGTGCTGAGTTCATGCGCCGATCGGCGTTCGATGTTGCGGCACCACTGGTCAACATGCGGCAACAGGTTCGAGCGAAGGCTTTCCGGTCGGCCCATCAACTCGTAGTAGGCCCGCGACTGCACCAGCAGGTAGAGCGCGTTCATCGGGTCGGATTTTGCCACTTTCGGCACGATCTCGACCGACGCGCCAAGCTCGTCAAAAAGGCGCGCCTGGCGCTCGATCAGCTCGCGAATCCTTCTGTCCGTGCGTTGACCATACCCCATCTCGAGCATCAGCCCGATCTTCTTGGTCTTGAGGAAATCATCGGGCGTGTCGGGCAGCGATCTGAAGGCGGCGTCTTCGCACGCTGGCGCGGATTCGTAATCACGACCGTCCGGCCGGGTCAGAATGCTCATCAGGAGTCCGGCGTCCTCCACGGTGCGCGTCATAGGACCTGCCGCGCGAATCGGGCTGGGCTGGAGATGCGGAACCCGGCCGCGGCTGGGTTTCAGGCCGACAAGGCCATTGAGCGCGCTTGGCAGCCGCACCGAGCCGGCGATGTCGGTTCCGACCGCCAGAGGCGCCAGTCCCGCGGCGACACCCGCTCCGGACCCCGCGCTGGAGCCACCGGTGTTGACCTCGGTGTTCCACGGATTGCGCACCACGCCGAAGGCCGAGCTGACGCCCGCGGCCAACATCCCATAATCGGGCATCGTTGTCTTGGCATGAACAAGCCCTCCCGCTTCCTTGATGCGGGCCGCGGGCGGCGCGTCCTCTTCCGCCGGGCTGCCGTCATAGCTGGCGCTACCGTGGAAATAGTCGAAGCCGGCGCACTTGATGCTGTCCTTCAGGAGCACGGGCACCCCGTCCAGCACGCCGCGTATCTCGCCGCGGCTCCAGCGCTCGTCAGACTGTCTCGCCTGCTTCATCGCGTACTCGGCGCGAAGGCCGAAGATCGCGTTTAAGTCCGGGTTGCGCTTTTCACACTGATCCAGATGTGCCGCCATGACATCCACAGGCGACAGCTCGCGCTTCCTGAAAAGTTTCAGCATCTCGACCGCGCTGAGCGACACGATTTCCGAGATCTGGGCCATCAAACCATTCCTTTGTCGGCCGTCGCCAACGATGCGCAAGCGCCGAGACGCGAACTGTGGATCGCGCTGACCCTAGCGCGCCAAAATGAGAGTTTCCACCTTTTTTATGCCCAAGCAGGCGATATTGATGGCTATTTAATGCAAATATTGACTGATTTTTCATGGCGCGATAACTGATGCCTCATTCGGGCTTGGTCGGACTCGTGCGCGGCTCGCGTGGAACGTGAAGGGACTTGGCAGATGCCTGCGACAAACGCAGCAGAGGCGAGCGAAGAGCGTCTGAAGCGGGCCTTGAAGGCGTTCGATGACGCGTTGCCGGATGAGGAATTGATCGTCGAAGCGGTGCCCGGCGTTGCCCACCCGATCAACCGGGGGCTGGACGGCGCATCGAACTTGCTGCGCGGCAGATCAACCGGCCGTACTTTCTTTCTCAAGGTGCTCAGTCCGCAGACCAGCTCCGAAGCCTGTTTCAAAGACATCTGCAAGACCGCGCAGAGCGCCCATGCTTTGGGCATCGCCCCGAAACTGATCTCCGCCGACGATGCAGAGAGCGCGCTTCTTTTCGACGGGTTAACCGAGGAATGGACGTTCGGAACGGTCAGGGCCTTCCGGAACCGGGAAGTCCGTTTCAATGCCGTTGACTGCCTGAAGCAACTCCATGAAACCGACGCCCTTTCGACCAGAGTTTCCGTGTTTGACCGGATCGGCCGGCTTAAGGGCCGACTGAATGATTTGGCTTCCACGATGCCGGACAGCGCGGGTCGAATTGTTCCTGAACTCTATCATACGATGTGCGATTGGACGTCCCGCATCAAAACGGCCATTGACGCATCCGGCCACGATGACGCTCCGTGCAAGGTGGAAAACAGCTTGTCGAACTTCATGATCAGCCCGTCGGGCCATATCCGCCTCGTCGATTTCGACCGCGCGACGATGACCGATCCCTTTTTTGACATCGGGGTTCTGTGCAACGAGTTTTGCAGGACCGATGAAGACATCGCCGAAATCGTGGAAGCCTACCGCGGCAGCATTCACACCGCAGAGCTTGCTCGGGTGAAGCTCTACATGATCGCTTCCGCCTTCCATCTCGGGCTGTGGGGCATCGTATCGCAGTATCGTGCTCCAAAGACGCAGATCGAGTTCTTCAAATATGGTCAGAACCAGTTCCTGCGCTGCCGCTCGGCCTTGGCGCGTTGGGATGTCGGCCATCTTGTGCGGAAGGTCTGAGAACTTCAATGCTGTCCAATTCGCTGAACGCGGCTACGACTCCTGCGGACAGGGCGCTGTCGGCATCCTTGGCCAAGATCAAAAAATGGTCCGGTATGACGGTGACCTATGAGCGGGTCGGTGCGGGCTATACCAACTTCAACTTCCTCGTCCACATCAAGGAACTTGAGCTGACCGGCTTTGCGAAGGTCGTCGGCCCCGGAACCGAAGCCTTCATTGACCGCAAGGTTGCCCATGAAGCAGCGGTTCTGGCTTCAGATCTCGGAATCGGACCCTCTCTGATCGGCTATGTCGAAGAGGACGATTTTGAGGTGTACGAGTTTCTCAAGGGGTATCGCTGTTTCACCATCGCAGACATGACAGATCCGGACCTGGCCGGGAAGGTCATGAACTGTTACGCCAAGATGCACGCGGCACCTGCGTTGTCAGGCTCGGACCCTTGGGACCAGCAGATCGGGTCCCTGGTTGACCAGATTGAGGCACTCGGCGCCGACCGGCCCGACGATCTTGCGGACCTTCTTTGGCAGAAGGCGCGTGCCAAGCAAGCCATTGGGCATTCGGGCACCCTCTCGGCGCCATGCTATAATGACGGCTATGTCACCAACTACATGCGCAACGACGCAGGCGACGTCCGCATCATCGACTGGGAGTATGGTGCCAACAACGACCCGTATTGGGATCTGGCGACCTATTTTTTTGAGTGCTTCGCCGATCGCCCCCTGCAGAGAAAGCTGTTGGACAGCTACAACCCTGCAGCCGGAGCGAATGAGATGGCGCGCATCGACCTTTTCATTCCGCTTGTCTGTCTGAAATGGGGGCTGTGGGCTTCACTCCAGTCAAGCATTTCCAAAATCGATTTCGACTATCTCAAATATGCCGACATTCTGTTCATGCGCGCCCGTCACCTCATGCGCCAGGAGGGTTGGGAAATTGCGCTCGACACGCTCTGGGCCGGAGGCAGACCGCCAACATCCAGCCGTTGCTGATCGAAAGAGCCGAAACGCCGATGCCGGCGCGGCCGGATCGGCATGCTGCGGAGGCGTGAGGGGATGAGATGGACCACAGGAGCCGGAACGGCATGATGCCGATGGTGCATTAGGCAGACCTCATCCGCTCAAGAACGCTTCCAAACGAATGCGCGACGACCATGGGCATCCCGGTCCGCATGGATCCCATCGACCGTCAGGCCGATCGCTCGGGCGACGTCTTCAGCCACGCTGTCAACGCCGCGCGCTCGCCAGCGGCGGCGAACGACATTCGCATTTCTGTTCCAGAGTGGCGGAGGAGCGAGGAGAAACCTTGAATCCGAGTAAGGCCGCGACGGCGGCCCGGGCTTTCGCCCGCCCCGCCGGAGCGAGTGAACGAAGCGAACTGAGCGTGAGACATAAAATGGCGGAGAGGAAGGGATTCGAACCCTCGAGACGGTTTTGCCGCCTACTCCCTTAGCAGGGGAGCGCCTTCGACCACTCGGCCACCTCTCCGCGCGATCCCCCGCCTATCATGATTTGACGGGCGGTCAAAGCGTCTCGATGCCCGTTTTTCAACGCCCGAAGCGTGGCGGACAGCCCGACGCCGAACGGGCCGGACGGACGCGACCAGACGGCAGCGGCGACGGATCGGGGCAATCGATCTTGCCGGCGCCACCGGCTTACCGGCGCGGGAAAATCTGCTATCAGCGGCGCCACCTGATCGCAAGGAACAGCCGTTATGCCGCCACGCCCCAACCCGCTTGTCGAAGCCCTGCCGGCAACGATCCCGTTCGTTGCGCCCGAACGCAGCGAGCGCGAGACCGGCATGGCGTTCACGGCGCGGCTCGGCGCCAATGAGGGCAATTTCGGCGCCGCGCCAGCGGCGATCGCGGCCATGGAGCGGGCGGCGCGCGAGGCGGTCTGGAAGTATCCCGATCCGGAAAACTGGGCATTGCGCGAGGCGCTGGCGGCGCATCTGGGTGTGACCATGGACGAGATCGTCGTCGGGCCGGGCATTGACGGTCTTCTGGGGCTGATCGTGCGCGTCTTTTCGCGGCAGGGCGATGCGATCGTCACCTCGCTCGGCGCCTATCCGACCTTCAACTATCATGTGGCCGGCCATGGCCGGCGGCTCGTTGCCGCGCCCTATCGCGACGATTGCGAGGATCTGGACGCGCTTGTCGCCGCGGCCCGGGCCGAAGACGCGGCCATCGTCTATGTCTCCAACCCGGACAATCCGATGGGCACCTGGTGGGATGCGGCGGCGGTCGACGCGTTCTGCGATGCCGTGCCAGAGCGAACGCTGATCGTGCTTGATGAAGCCTATGGCGAGACGGCGCCGGCCGGCACATTGCCGCCGATCGACACCGACCGACCCAACCTGATCCGCCTGCGTACCTTCTCGAAGGCCTACGGGCTGGCCGGCCTGCGCTGCGGTTACGCATTCGGCAATACGGGGCTGATCGCTCCGTTCGAGAAGGTGCGCGACCATTTCGGCGTCAACGTGATGGCGCAGGCCGCCGCCCTTGCCGCGCTGGGCGACCGGGACTGGCTGGCCGGCACGCTTGGCAGGATCGCGGCGGCGCGCGCCGAGATCGCGCGGATCGGCAGCGAGAACGGGCTTACCCCCCTGCCCTCGGCGACCAATTTCGTCACCCTCGATTGCGGCCGCGATGGCGATCACGCCATGGCGGTTCTCCAAGCGCTGATGGCCGGCGGCGTGTTCGTACGCAAACCGATGGCGCCGGTGCTCGACCGGTGCATCCGCATCAGTGTCGGCCGGCCAGAAGAGCTGGCTCATCTCGCAGCCACATTGCCGACCGCACTGGCAAAGGCGCGCGAGCCCGCTTGATCGCAGGCGCCAAATCGGCGAGGGCTTGGTGCAAAGCCGGCCCAAGCGGCGCAGCCATGGATGATGATCGCGTGACCGACACGACAAAGGGCCCGGACGGCGACGGCACGGCGGAGGCCGACCGTCAGGCGATGATCATGATCCGGCCGAGCCGGCACACGCTCCCCGAGGACATCTTTGCGATCTCGATCGGCGTGGCGCTGGTCTCGTTCGGCGTCTATCTGTTCCAGCAGGCCGAACTGGTCGTCTCGGGCGTTGCCGGCATCGCGCTGACGATCTCCTATGCGACGGGACTCGATTTCTCCGCCCTGTTCTTTGCGCTCAACCTGCCCTTTTACGCGCTCGCCGTGCGCGGCATGGGCTGGCGCTTCGTGATCAAGACCTTTTGCGCGATCGCGCTGATGAGCGTGCTGATGCGTTTCTATCCGGTGCTGATCGCGATCGAGGCCCTGGAGCCCGGATTGGCCGCGCTGCTTGGCGGCATCATGATCGGGCTCGGCCTTTTGGCGCTGTTCCGGCACGGGGCGGGGCTCGGCGGTATCAACATCCTGGTCTATTGGCTGCAATCGGCGCGCGGTCTGCGCGCGGGTTATGTCCAGCTCGGCATCGACGCGCTGATCCTTGCGGCTGCGGCGATGGTCATTGGCTGGCAGGGCATTGTGTGGTCGGTCGCCGGCGCGGTGATGTTCAACCTGATCCTGGGCGTCAACCACAAGCCGGGCCGCTATGTCGGTGTGAACTGACGGTGCGCCTTTTCAACGCACCTTCAAAATGAAAAGGCCGCGCGCTCGCGCCCCCTGAGCGCGCGGCCTGTCAGCGGTTTCCCCGTTGCGACCGGCCGCTTGCCCCATGCAAGCCGGCGCCCCACCCGCTGATGTCCTGTTTCGGCCGGCATTGGAGCTGGCCCGAATGGTCAATGGCGGGTCATCCACTCACGCGCTTCACGCAGCGCACGGGCCAGTTCCGCCTTGTTCATTGTCTCGGCGATCTCGGCGCGCAGCGCGCCGGCGCGCGGCGAACCCTTGATGGCGGCGATGTTAAACCATTTGTGCGCGGCGACCAGATCGGCGTCGCCATTGCGGCCCGTCGCGCAGGCCAGACCCATCTCGAACAAGATGTCTGCATTGGCGCCGGCACCCAGACCGGCAAAGTCGGCATTTTCCATTTCAAGGCGTGCCATGTCGAACCCTTTCGGCGTATCCCTGTTTCGTCCCCGAGCGCTTTGATGTCCCTGCGCTTCGATGAGGGGAGGATGCCGGCAAGGCTTCAACGGCTGGCAAACGAGCGTCCTTAATGGCGCGCAAACGAAACAAAAACAGGCGGTAAATTCAACGGGACGTTAACGTGCCAAGTCTCTGATTTGCTTTAGCAAAGTCCATTTTTTTACACATCGTTCAACAATGGTGCGGAAAGCAATCGCTAACCGTGGCAACCGGTCGGGGCCGGTCTTGTCGGGAGAAAAGCTGTTCGACCGGGTCCCGATTGCGCGCCGATGCGGGCGCGATCGGCACCAAACCCATTTACTTTTACGTGCGCGTCAATAATAGTGGCGGCAACCGGTCGTTGAACCGTCATTTTTCCCGGGAGGAACACCATGAAGACGTCATTGCTTGCCCTGGCGGTCTCCGCCACCATGGTCGCAACGCCGGCCCTTGCCGATTCCATCGTCGGCACGTGGCTCCGGCCCAGCACCGGAACGCTCGTCAATTTCGCCCCGTGCGGATCGAGCTTCTGCGGAACCGTCCAGAACGGCCAATATACCGGCCAGTCGATCGGCACATTGTCGGGGTCGGGCAGCAACTATAACGGCCAGATCACCGATCTGGGAGAGGGCAAGACCTATCGTGGCAAGGCGCGCATCAGCGGCAATACGATGAAGCTGCAGGGCTGCGTCGCCGGTGGCCTGATCTGCCGCGGCGAAGACTGGCAGCGCCAGTAGTCGCGGCCAACCGGCTTCCCCGGCCTGCCCGGGGACGCGGCGCGTTCAGCGCGCGCGCTGGCCGAACAGCACCTTCTGCGCCTCCTTGTCGTCACGCAGGTTGGTCTGTTCGCGCTTTTCGCGTCCGACCGCCAGGCCGCGCTCAACCGCCGGCCGCGCCTTCATCGTTTCGAACCAGCGCTTGAGGTTCGGGAAATCGTTCAGATCCTGGCCCTGCCGCTCGAAGGGCACGACCCAACCGATGCAGGCCATATCCGCGATCGAATAGTCGCCGGCGAGGAAGTCGCGGTCGGCAAGGCGCGTGTTCATCACGCCATAGAGCCGGTTGACTTCATTGGTGTAGCGGTCGATCGCGTAGGGCACCTGTTCGGGCGCATATTGGCGAAAATGGTGCGCCTGGCCGGCCATCGGGCCAAGCCCGCCCATCTGCCAGAACAGCCACTCGTCCACCGCGGTCCGCGCGCGCGGATCAGCCGGATAGAAGCGGTCGAACTTGCGGCCCAGATATTGCAGGATCGCCCCGGACTCGAACACCGAGATCGGCTCGCCGCCCGGCCCTTCGGGATCGATGATGGCGGGCATGCGGTTGTTGGGCGCGATCTTCAGAAAATCGGGCGCGAACTGCTCGCCCTTGCCGATGTCGATGTAGCGCACTTGATAAGGCGCGCCCAACTCTTCGAGCATGATCGATATCTTCCAGCCATTGGGCGTCGGCCAGTAATAGAGCTCCATCGGGGCGGTCTGTTGCGGCATGGGCTTCTCCCGTTATGTCGCCTTCGCACATAGGCTCGCCGGCGCCAAGCGCAAGCCGCGTTAACGACCCTGAACGCGATATGAACGGCCACCTCAGCACCGGTTCAGTGCGCCCTTTCTAATGTGTGCGACAGGAAAGGGACACAGCCCATGCTCGCACGCCGCTTCATCATCATATGCCTGATCGCGATGATCTTTGCGTTCGCGATGATCAGCCTGATCGAGCAGAGCAGCGGGCCGGCCTATTCCTGGAAAGTTCAATCGACCATGCCGTGCGTTTTCGAGCGCCCGCGCGTGTGCGCCATCCCGCGCCAGTAGTTCGTCAGGGGCCGATCATGACCATGAACACCACCAAGCGCCGCCGCTTCCACACCGTTCGCACCCTTACACGGGCCACGCTTCTGGCCACCTTGTTCGTCGGCCCTCTGGCCGGCTTTGCCGCCGCCCAGGCCGATGAAGGCGCCCGCAAGGGCAATGGTGTCGGCTTCGTCCTCTATGTCTCGCTGATGCGGCCGTGACGCGTCCGGTCCAAAGATCGCCGCGCCCCCGTCTTTTGCGTGCAATGATCTGGCCGTATATGATGGTGCATGGACAAGAGAACAGACGAATCACATCACACGGGCGGTCACGACGGTTCCGGATTTCTGACCCCGCCGCCCGAACGCCCCGCCTTCTACACCGATCCCGCCGAGGCGGTTGCCGCCTTGCGCGCGCTTTACGAGCGCAACACCGCCTTCATCCGTGACGCCTTTGCCGAGATGACCGACAAGGGTGATCTCGAAGCGCGCGTGCGCGCCTATTACCCGCAGCTTTCGGTCAAGACCGCCAGCTACAATCAGGTCGATTCGCGCCTGGCCTATGGCCATCTGGCCCAGCCGGGCCATTATGCCACCACGGTGACCCGGCCGGACCTGTTCGGCGGGTACCTTGAAACCCAGATCGGGCTTTTGCTCAAGAACCACAACGTGGCCGTGGAAGTGTCTGAATCGGGCACGCCGATCCCGCTGCATTTTGCGTTTCTGGAGGGCACCCATGTGGACGGCGCCAAAGCCGACCAGTTGACCCGCCCGCTGCGCGACGTGTTCGACGTGCCGGACCTGAACGTGACCAATGACGACATCGCAAACGGCGATTTCGAGCCGGCGCCGGGCCAGCCCTCGCCGCTCGCCCCGTTCACCGCCCAGCGCGTCGATTATTCCCTGCACCGGCTGTCGCACTACACGGCGACCAGCCCACGCCATTTCCAGAACTTCGTCCTTTTCACCAACTACCAGTTCTATATCGACGAGTTCTGCGCGTTTGCACGGCAACAGATCGCCGACCCCGGGTCGGGCTATGAGAGCTTCGTCGAGCCGGGCAATCTGGTGACCCGGGCTGGCGCGGGTGAACCCGAAAGCGGCACGGCGCCGCCGCGCCTGCCGCAAATGCCGACCTATCATCTGACACGGCCCGACCGCACCGGCATCACCATGGTCAATATCGGCGTCGGCCCGTCCAACGCCAAGACGATCACCGACCATATCGCCGTGCTGCGCCCGCATGCCTGGCTGATGCTCGGCCATTGCGCGGGCCTGCGCAACACGCAGCAACTGGGCGATTATGTGCTGGCCCATGCCTACGTGCGCGAGGATTCGGTGCTCGACGACGATCTGCCGCTGTCGGTGCCCGTGCCGCCGCTGGCCGAGGTGCAGGTGGCGCTCGAACAGGCGGTCGCCGAAGTGACCGGGCTGTCGGGCTATGATCTCAAACGCATCATGCGCACGGGCACGGTCGCCACCATCGACAACCGCAACTGGGAGCTGCGCGACCAGCGCGGGCCGGTCAAGCGGCTGTCGCAATCGCGCTCGATCGCGCTGGACATGGAATCGGCCACGATCGCCGCCAACGGCTTCCGGTTCCGGGTGCCGTACGGCACGCTCTTGTGCGTCTCCGACAAGCCGCTGCATGGCGAACTGAAGATGCCGGGCATGGCGTCGGACTTCTACCGCACGCAGGTCAACCAGCATCTGATCATCGGCATCAAGGCGATGGAGAAGCTGGCGCAGATGCCGCCCGAACGGCTGCATTCGCGGAAACTCAGAAGCTTTTCGGAGACGGCGTTTCAGTAGGGGCGGTTCGACCGTCCTGGCCGGACGCCCGATTTGGCGCGCAACGGGCGCATTGTTGTTTGAGACCGTGGGCAAACTGACGTCCCAGATTGCGATTGCCCACAATATCTGCAATATTCTTCACCCTGCGGTGAGGATGAAATGGCCATGTCGACGACCAGTATCAATGTCCGTGTCAGTGGCGCGTTGCGCGAGCATATCGAGAAAACGACAAGACACGGGTCTTATGAGAACGTCTCGGAGTATATTCGGGACCTGATCCGCCGTGACAAGGCGGCAACGGAAGACGCGGCGCTCGAAGCAGTCAAGCTCCGCCTTCAAGCGGCCTATGCTGCACCCGACACCGACTATGAGGCGACGTCCGCTGACGACATCAGGCGGCTGGCAGCGGCCGAGCAGGATGGATGACGCGATTTGTCCTGTCGTCGGACGCCCGCGCCGCGCTGGTCGACATCTATACCTACACGCGAAAGACATGGAGCGGGCAACAGGCCGATGCCTATCTGAATGGCCTGTTCGAGACGTTCCAGCGCATCGCTGATCGCGCTGTCCTCTGGCGTCCTGTTCCTCCAGAGTTCGGCGTCGACGGATACTTCACGCGCCATCAACGCCACATCATCTATTGGAAAACGATGGATGATGGCGAGATCGGCATCGTCACCATTCTGCATTCTGCGATGATGCAGGGCGATCGGCTGAAAGAGGCGTTCGGCGACGGCTGACTTTCGGCAGCCTTGGACCACCAGCACAGCACGGAACGGAACCGAAAAGCTCATGCCCCTCCTGCCCAAATCCACCGCGCCGCTTCTGATCGGCGCGTCGGCCCTGATGTTCGCTGGCGGCGTCAACGGGCTGATCCTACCCGTGCGCGGCGCGCAGGAGGGGTTCTCGGCGTTTTCGCTCGGCCTTCTGGGCACGGGCTGGGCGATCGGCTTCGTGCTCGGCTGCCTGATCGTGCCGCGCACGGTCAAGCGCGTCGGCCATATCCGCTCGTTCGGCGCGATGACGGCTCTGGCGAGCGTGGCGATCCTATTGTCGCTGCTCGTGATGCATCCGTCGGCGTGGATCCCCTTGCGCGCCCTGTCGGGCTTCTGCTTCGCCGGCGCCCAGCAGATCATGGAAAGCTGGCTCAACGAACGCTCGGGGCCGGACAGCCGCGGCCGGGTCTTCGGCATCTATGCGATGGTCAATCTGACCGCGACCACCATCGGCCAGATGGTGCTGCCACTGGGCGATACGGGCGCGGAGACCTTCTTCGTGCTGGGCGCGGTGTTCTATGCGCTCGCCATGATCCCCACCGCGCTCTATGCATCGCAGCAGCCCAGGCCGCTGACCGAAGTGTCGCTCGACATCCCCAAATTGTGGCGCAACTCGCCGGTCGCCGTCGTCGGCATCGTGCTCATCGGCATGGCCAATTCGGCGTTCGGCACGCTGGCGGCCGTCTATGGCAACGCCATCGGCATGAGCGTGGCGGCCATCGCCATCTTCCTGTCGGCGACGCTGATCGCCGGCGCGGTGGCGCAGGTGCCGGTCGGCTATGCGTCCGACAAGACCGACCGCCGCCATGTGCTGATCACCGTGGGCGTGCTGGCGGTCGCGACCTCGGTCTATTTCATCGTCGCCGCGCCCCGCGACCCCGTGCCGATCCTGATCGGGGCCGGCCTGTTCGGCGCGTTCATCCACACCATGTATCCGCTGCTCGTCAGCCACGCCAACGATCATGCGTCAGAGGACGACTTCCTGCGCACGTCGGGCGGCCTGCTGCTGCTGTTCGGCATCGGCTCGATCGCCGGACCGCTGATCGCGGGGGCGGTGATGGGCCTTGCCGGACCCGAGGGCCTGTTCATGACGATTGCCGCCGCCCACACGGTGCTGATCGGCTTTACCATATGGCGCATCCGTCAGCGCGCGGCAGCCGCCATCCGCCGGGCCTATGTGCGCGTGCCGACGGCGCGCTTCTCGACGCCGGAAACGCTGGCGATGAACCCGCGCGCGGAGGAAGAGGATCAGGCCTCGACGACCGGCACGAACATGCCGTGAACGGCGCGCACCGGATCATAGGGGATCGGGCTGTATCGGGCCTGCATGCGCGAATCGCCGAACGCCCGCGGCATCCCCACCGCGCGTGCATCTTCGGACGGCCAGACAACCCACGCGAACACGACGGTCTCGCCTTCCTCACATCGCACGGCGAGCGGCAGCGATGTCACGTCGCCGTCGGGAACATTTTCGCCCCAGCAAAAATGCGCGCTCACCGCGCCGTTCGTCTTGAAGACCGATGCGGCGGTCTCCGCGTGGCGAACGAACGCCTTGCGGTTGGCGCCCGGCACGGAAGCGACAAGCACGTCCACACACTGCATCTCCGATCCTTTCGCCTTCGTGGTCGCTGAAGCGTAGCTCTAATCCGCAGGGGTGAAAAAAGCGGAAACGAACCGGCCGGTCAGCCGGCGAGCACCGGCCACAGCGAAGCGACCAGCAGCGCCGCCATGGTCCAGTTAAAGACACGCAGGCGCCGCGCATCGGTCAGAAAGCGCTGCATCTGTTGGCCGATCAGCGTCCATGTGCTGACCGACGGCAAATTGATCAGCCCGAAGACCAGCGCCACCAGCGCGATCGCGGAAAAGCTGCGGTCGGGCGCGTAAATGGTGATCGCCGTCAGCGCCATGGTCCAGGCCTTGGGGTTGACCCATTGGAACGCGGCGGCCTGCAGGAACGTCATGGGCGTGCCCTGCGCCTCTCCCCCTTGCGGTGCGCCGGCATGGGCAATCTTGAAGGCCAGCCAGAGAAGATAGGCGACGGAGAGGATTTTCAGCATCGCATGGCTGGCCGGCACGGCATCGAAGATCTGCATCAGCCCGACGCCGACCAGCACGATCATCACCGTAAAGCCGATGCCGATGCCCAGCATGTGCGGGATCGTGCGGACGATGCCGAAATTGGCGCCCGAGGCCAGAAGCATCAGATTGTTCGGCCCCGGCGTGATCGACGAGACGAAGGCGAAGGTCGCAAAGGCGGCAAGCAATTCGGCGTTCATCGCACAATGCTGCGCCTGAAAGATGCGCAATGTGCTTTCTTTGTTGGTCAGTTTCGATCAATATGCGCAACCAATGAAGGAAATTGACGCCAAAAGCGAAGAGATATTGCGCGTGCTTTCGATCGACGGCCGGATCAGCAACATCGATCTGGCGGCGCGGGTGAACCTGTCGCCCTCGGCCTGCCTGCGCCGCGTGCAGGAGCTTGAGCGGTCCGGCGTCATCAGCGGTTACCGGGCGGTGATCGACCGGACGAAGCTCGGCCAGGCCTTCGCCGCCTATGTCGGCATCGGGCTGGCGGACCATTCCAAGGCCTCACAGGACGCATTCGAGCGCGCGGTATCGCTCGTACCGCAGGTGCGCGAATGCCATAACGTCACGGGGCTGATCGAATATCTGCTGCGCGTCGAGGTGGCCGATATCGCCGCCTACAAGCAGTTTCACGCCGATGTGCTCGGTGCCATCCCGCAGGTGCGCTCGATCACCACCTATGTGGTGATGGGTTCGCCCAAGGACGAGCGGGCGTGAGCGGCGGGCGCTTGCCGGCCTCTTGCCGCTATCATGACCGGCGCATAGGCTGGCGTGGAATGTGATCGCATCGGGAGGACGCGCCATGGCCTATGTCGACGGATTTGTCGCCGCCGTGCCCAACGACAACAAGCAAGCCTTTATCGATCATGCCGAGGCAACCGGCCCCGTCTTCAAGGATCATGGCGCGCTGGCGGTGATCGACTGCTGGGGCGATGACGTGCCCGACGGCCAGGTCACCTCGTTCGCCATGGCGGTGAAGGCCGGCGATGACGAGACGGTGGTCTTTTCGTGGGTGCTGTGGCCGGACAAGGCGGCGCGCGATGCGGGCATGGAGAAGGTCTTCGCCGATCCGCGCATGCAGGCGGACCAGAGCCCGATGCCGTTCGACGGCAAGCGGCTGATCCATGGCGGCTTCCAGATGGTGTCGGAGATCTGATCGATCCCGCGACGGCCCGGCGCGCCGGCCGAAGGACCTTTCCCCTCAAGCGGCGACAACACGTTCCCGGTGACGGGCCAGAACGCGCAGGCGCGAGGCAAATTCGCCCCGGTCCACATAACAGCCATGCAGGTGCCGGTGGCCGGTGGACGGATCGAACGCCTCGCGCCCGTGCAACACGCGCCGATTGTCGAAGACCACCATCTGCCCGGCTTCAAGCTTCAGCGTCAGGTGGTACGCCGGGTCGCGGGTCTTGGCCATGAAAGCGCGGTAGGCGTCGTAGTAGGCCGGCATCCGGTCAGACGGCATGTCGAAGACACCGGCAATATGGGCGTTGAAGCGCACCTCGATCAGATCGTCGTGCTCGTCCAGCGTCAGCACCGGCTGGCGCACACTGATGTCCGTCCCCTCGTCATGAAAGCGGAAGGGGATCGCGATCTCGCTGAGCAGGCGGAAGGCCTTGGGGTCTTCGGTGCGCAGATCGGCGGCGATGGCAAAGCCGTCGGCGAACACGGAACCACCGCCTTGTGCCCCATTGGCCAGGCAGTGCAGGAACTGGTAGCCGGGCGGCACCTCCTGGTTGGGCAGATCGGTGTGCAGCGGCAGGGCCACCGACGTATAGGCCAGATTGTTGGGATCGGGCTTGCTGACCACCTCGAAGGTCGTGCCGAAATTGGTCCGACGCAGAAAGCCGATCCGGCCGGCGATGTCCGTGCCCGCCGACACGCGGTCGTCCAGGCCCTCGACGATGGTGAGCCCGCTGGCGGCGGTGTCAACAAGCCAGGCATGCAAGGCCGCATCGTCGGCGAGGATGGACGATGCCCGATGACGCGGAATGCCCACCGATCCGAGATCGGCGCGCCACAGCGTCTTTGCCATCGCAGCGGCGTCGGCGGCGGCCGTGCCAGGCCGGTGGCCATCGAGAAAGGCCAACGGCATGGTGCTCACATGGCCGTCCGCATAGCGCAGTTCGACATGCGAGCCGGCGCGCCCGGCGGCGAGCAGTTCGGGGCTTTGGTCGAGCGAAAGAAGATCGAGCGTCCGTTCCTGCGTCTGCGGGTGCAGGCCCGAGAGGCAATTGTCGCGCAGCCAGATCGTCGGGTAGCGCGTCAGGGTTCCGTCGGTCCATGTCACGGCGAGCATGCCGGGAAGGACCGCAAGGTCAGCGATTGTCATGGGAAAACCAGCCTGATGAATGAGGGATCGGGGTAAGCGCGGCGGTCAGAGCACCGGCGGCGGCCACCATTCCTGCGCTTTGCCATAGGGCGCGCCGATGGCCCGGCCACCCTCTACCAGCGATGCGACTTTCATCATCATGGGCGCATGCTAAGCCGGCGGAGCCCGCCGAACAAGCATGTTTCGAGCGGGCGGCCGCTCCGGGCACCAAACGACAGCGCCCTTCCCCCGGCCCCAGAGCCGGGAATCGAGGGCCAGGGCGGCGGCCTCAAAAAACTTATCCAACCACGGTGCGCCTGCCCCATACTCATCGCACCGCGCCCTTCGGAACGTCGGATGGCCACCACCAACGGCGGGCGCGGCGGTGGACCGGTTGGGCGCAGCAGAGGTGCCGCGTCTGGGCGATGAGCCCCCAAGCCGGTGCGGAAAGAAGGTGGGATGCGTGCGCGCGATCCGGTTTCGGCAATGTCCTGCCGCAGCCATCAGGCTCGCAAGCGGACCCGAGGCGGCCGAGATTCGGTGCGGCGGTCATGCCGTGCCGTGGATCTGCGCAAACGCCGTCAAAGCGAAAGCGGAGACGACAAGCTGTTTGCGCCGCTCGAAAGAGTGCCACAACGCTTCGGGACAGCGGTTTTCGAACCGGCGCTTCCCACGACGATCACCGCAAGCCCACCGGACGGGCGGTTTGGCGACCGCACATAGAAAAACTTCGGATCGCGGCTCTCCAAACCGCCCGTTGTTCTGGCCCAAGGCGCACGTTGAGCGCAGCCAAGCGCAAGTCCTTGGGCCATTGAAGGCGTTTAACATGCTCTCGGTCCCCGATGAGGCGCCGGGGCACTTCACACGCCGTCATTCCGGGCCCGCGCCCGAACCGACAGGAAACGGCATCGTATTAATTGACGTTTACGTTAAAGTAAATTACGAGAAACATGGCCCGCAGGACTGCTGCGGCGCCGGTGCATCTTGCTCGATCGGGTGTGCGCAGGCTAATTGCCGGCGGACCGACAACAAAGCACGCGGCAGGCAGCCGATGCGGGCGGCACGCGTGACCGGAGGACAATGATGAGCGAAGCCAACGGGGCGGACGATCCCAGGAACGAACCGCGGGAGTCGATGGAGTTCGACGTCGTCATCGTCGGCGCGGGGCCTGCAGGTCTCGCAGCCGCGATCCGGCTCAAGCAGATCGACGAGAACATCTCCGTCGTCGTCCTCGAAAAGGGTGCCGAGGTCGGCGCGCACATATTGTCGGGCGCGGTGATCGACCCGGTCGGCCTCGACACGCTGATCCCCGACTGGCGCGACGATCCCGACCAGCCGCTCAAGACGCCGGTGACCGACGACCAGTTCCTCTATCTGGGGCCGGCGGGCGGCATGCGCCTGCCCAATTTCATGATGCCGCCGCTGATGAACAATCACGGCAACTATATCGCCTCGCTCGGCAATGTGTGCCGCTGGCTGGGCGCGCGCGCCGAGGCGCTGGGCGTCGAAATCTATCCCGGCTTTGCCGCCGCCGAACTGGTCTATGACGAGGACGGCGCGGTCAAGGGCGTTGCCACGGGCGATATGGGGATCGGCCGCGACGGCGAGCCGACGGCGATGTTTGCGCGCGGCATGGAACTGCACGGAAAATATGTGCTGATCGGCGAAGGCGTGCGTGGCTCGCTCGCCAAGCAGTTGATCGCCCAGTTCGCGCTCGACGAGGGCAAGGAGCCGGGCAAGTTCGGCATCGGCCTGAAAGAGCTTTGGCAGGTGGCGCCCGAAAAGCACAGGCCCGGCCTCGTCCAGCACTCGTTCGGCTGGCCGCTTGGCAACAAGACCGGCGGCGGCTCGTTCCTCTACCATCTTGAAGACAATCAGGTGGCGGTCGGCTTCGTCGTCCACCTCAATTACAAGAACCCCTATCTGAAGCCGTTCGAGGAATTCCAGCGCTTCAAGACGCACCCGATGATCCGCGAGACGTTCGAAGGCGGCAAACGCATTTCCTATGGCGCGCGCGCGATCACCGAGGGCGGGTGGCAGTCCGTGCCGAAGGTCTCCTTCCCCGGCGGCGCGCTGATCGGCTGCTCGGCCGGGTTCGTCAACGTGCCGCGCATCAAGGGTTCGCACAATGCGATGCTGTCGGGCATGCTGGCGGCCGAAAAGACCGCCGAGGCGCTGGCGGCCTGCCGCGCCCATGACGATGCGCTCGATGCCTACGAGGCCCAATGGCGCGACGGGCCGATCGGCCGGGACCTCAGGAAAGTGCGCAATGTCAAGCCGCTCTGGTCGCGCTTCGGCACCATGATTGGTGTCGGCATTGGCGGCATCGACATGTGGATCAACCAGTTGACCGGCGGCTGGTCGCCGCTGGGCACGCTTGGCCATGGCAAGGCCGACCATGAAGCCACCGAGCCGGCCTCAAAGCACACGCCGATCGCCTATCCCAAGCCCGATGGCGAGATTTCGTTCGACCGGCTCTCCTCGGTGTTTTTGTCCAACACCAACCATGAGGAAGACCAGCCGGTGCACCTGAAAGTCCAGGACGAGGCGCTGCAAAAGCGCTCCGAATATGCCGACTATGCCGGCCCGTCCTGGCGTTATTGCCCGGCCGGTGTTTATGAATGGCTGGACGCGGGCGGCGACACGATCGGCGATGACGATGAGCGGGCGGCGGACGATGCGGCGCGCTTCCAGATCAACGCGCAGAACTGCGTGCACTGCAAGACGTGCGACATCAAGGACCCCAACCAGAACATCAACTGGACGGTGCCGCAGGGCGGCGAAGGCCCGGTCTATCCGAACATGTGAGCGGACGCGCCTGCCGCAATCATCGGTTGCATGCCGGCTGTGGCTTTGCCGGCACGGCCCATGCAAGTGTGCGATGTCCTGAATGTCGCGCGGAGCAGGCCGATGATACGCTCAACGCTCGCAGCCGGCTTGGCCGGCATGATCCTCCCGACCGCGACCGGCATGGTCTTCGCCGCGCGGTGCACTGACTATTGGAGTTACGAACAGGCGGTGCGTGCATGGTGTTCCGGCGCCCATCCGCGTGCCGATGGCGACAATGACGGCATTCCGTGCGAGAACGTCTGCCCCAACCGCCGGATCGTCAACCAGATCCGTGCGCAGATCGGGTGCTGATGCGCGGCGGCCGACCTTGGCTCCACCAAGGTCAACGCGGAACTTGTCATTGACTCGCAGACGCTCATTTCTCACTCTGCCCAAAATAAACCTTGGGCTAGGTCATTTCGTCATGGCTATACTTTGCCGGTCACTTGTCGCAGCCGTGGCAGCTGTTGCGCTCACGGTGTCAGCCGCCGCCGAGAGCCTGCCACTTCGGCCTCCGCCAGATTTTGCCGGCCAGCCACTGGCGGACGATGGCGACATCAGGGCCTTGCAGACAAATCTGAACCGGCTCGGCTTTTACGACGGAGCGATCGACGGTGCGGTGGGGCCGCTGACCCGGGCAGCGCTTGAGGAGCTTCGGCGCGCCGCCGCGCTGGAGCCGGTCGCTGATGCCGCGCCAACGGAAGGCGACTTCGCAGCCTCTTTCAAGCTCCTGCGTGACAGTGAGATATCAGCCGGCACGCTTGATTTCGACGATGTGAGCTATCTGGAAGAGATAGGCGCGCAGCAGCTTACAAGGCAACTTTCCAGCAATGAAGCGCCGATCGGCAGGGTCGTTCTCGGGCTCGACACCTCGACGCTGGACAATGCGGGCCCATCGATCACGACCGCTTCCAGACAAATGAGAGCGGCCGATCGCGCGCCGGCCAGCCTTGTTGAGAGTCAGGCACATCAGCAGAGACAACGGGTGACAGCTGCCCGCAGTTCAGAGCAACGGGCAAGCCGGTCCGCGCGGCCGGTTCCGACGCGCGCGTTCAGTTCGCCCGGTCGCTATCCGCCCGAAGGCTTCCGTGGTTATGGTATCATCGCCTTCAAGGCGATCGCGACATCCTATGACATTGAGAAGCACCAGCAGATCTGCGCCGCCTACGTGGCCGCGTTCCGGCCGACCGCGGCCCAGTCCGAGACTGCCATTGCCGACCAGTTTCTCACCGTATGGCCGGTCGAGACCGACGATATCGCCGATGCGCTCAATCTGAGTATCCGCGTCCGCGATTTGTCCGTCTGCAAAGATGCAATCAGGCATTTCGACGTCGAGACCGCCCGCTACGCAATCCATGAGGCGCAAAAGGCCGGTTTCTCCGGCTCCGGCGTCGGCCCATTCTTGCTGGCCTGGTCTCCGGCGACCGAGTTCGGCAAGGAGGACACCTTCGTGCTGTCGCTCGATCTGTCCCGTGTGACCAGCTACGATGTGGCCCACGCGATGATGCAGGAATGGCGGAACGATGTGGAGACCGACTTTGCCGACCTGAGGGGTTTTACGTTCACCCGGCTGCAGGTGACGCTGCGCCGATGGGCCGACAAATATGGCCCTGGCTTCCTGGAGGCATTCTAGGCCGTGCTCGAACTTGCCTATGGGCTGGGAATCGGCGGCGTCATCGGTTTTCTTGCCGGGGTCCTGCTGGCAACCTGGGTTGAACCGGCCACGACCGGCGGATGGGCGCTGCTGGTCGTTGTGTGTGTCGGCATCGGCGCCACGATGGGCTTTCTTGGCAGGGTGATCGTCAAGAGCACGACCAAAGGGAAGAGCTAAAGCACCTTGGCATGATGGGCGAGATGATCGCCCAGGAACGTGCCGACGAAATAGTAGGAATGGTCATAGCCGTCGCGCATGTTCAGGGTCAGCGCCTGCCCGGCATGGCGGCACGCTTCGGCGAACAGCTCGGGCCGCAACTGTTCGGTGAGAAACTGGTCGGCGGCGCCCTGGTCGATCAGGATGTGCGCCTCGGACGGCTGCAGGGCGACCAGGCTGGTTGCGTCATAGGCTTCCCATGTCGACCGGTCGTCGCCGAGATAGGCGGAAAAAGCCTTTTCGCCCCAAGGCACCTTGGTCGGCGCCACGATCGGCGCAAAGGCGGAGACAGACCGGTAGCGGTCGGGATGTTTCAGATGCAGCGTCAGCGCACCGTGGCCGCCCATGGAATGGCCGAAAATGCCCTGCCGATCCATGTCGGCGGCCGGAAACATGTCGGCGACCAGGCCGGGCAGTTCGTCGGTGATGTAGCGGTCCATGCGGAAGTGTTGCGCCCAGGGCTCCCGCGTCGCCGTCAGGTAGAAGCCGGCGCCCTGGCCCAGATCGTAGGCCTCGTCATCCGCCACGCCATCGCCGCGCGGCGAGGTATCGGGAAAGACAATCATCATGCCGTGCTCGGCCGCATGGCGCTGAATGCCGGACTTTTCGTTGACGTTTTGCCAGGTGCAGGTCAGGCCCGACAGATACCAAAGAACCGGCACCGGACCGTCTGCGGCCTGCGGCGGCGTATAGACCGCAAGGCGCATGGTGCAATTGGTGACGGCGCTGTCATGGTCATGAACCGTCAGCCAGCCACCGAAGGATTTGTGCCGCAAAGCCTCCTGCATCAATACAGCACCACGGATCGGATGCTCTCGCCGGCATGCATCAGGTCGAAGCCGGTATTGATCTCGTCCAGCGGCATGGTGTGGGTGATCAGGCTGTCAATGTCGATGCGGCCATCCATATACATGTCCACGATCCGCGGCACGTCGGTGCGGCCGCGCGCGCCGCCGAAGGCCGAACCGCGCCAATTGCGCCCGGTGACAAGCTGGAACGGCCGGGTGGAGATCTCCGCGCCCGCCGGTGCAACACCGATGATCACCGAGGTGCCCCAGCCCTTGTGGCAGCATTCAAGGGCGGTGCGCATCACATCGACATTGCCGATGCACTCGAATGAATAGTCCGCGCCTCCTCCGGTCAGATCGACCAGATGGCCGGTCAGGTCGCCGGAGATGTCCTTGGGATTGACGAAATCGGTCATGCCGAACTGACGCGCCATGGCTTGTTTTGCCGGGTTTGTATCGACGCCGACAATCTGGCGGGCGCCCACAAGTTTGAGCCCCTGGATGACGTTCAGCCCGATGCCGCCCAGGCCGAAGACGACTGCGGTCGAATTGGGCTCGACCTTGGCCGTGAACATCACCGCGCCGATGCCCGTCGTCACGCCGCAGCCGATATAGCAGATCTTGTCGAAAGGGGCGTCCTTGCGCACCTTGGCGAGCGCGATCTCGGGAAGCACGGTGTAGTTGGAAAAGGTTGAACAGCCCATATAGTGCAGAAGCTTTTCGCCCTTGTAGGAAAAGCGCGAGGTGCCGTCTGGCATCACGCCCTGCCCTTGGGTCGAGCGGATCTTCTGGCACAGATTGGTCTTGGGGTTCAGGCAGTATTCGCATTCACGGCATTCGGGCGTGTAGAGCGGGATGACATGGTCACCCACCTCGACCGAGGTCACGCCCGGTCCGGTCTCGACGACGACGCCGGCGCCCTCATGGCCCAGGATCGCCGGGAAGGCGCCTTCGGGATCGGCGCCCGACAGGGTGAACTCATCGGTGTGGCAGATGCCGGTCGCCTTGACCTCGACCAGTACCTCGCCTTCCCGAGGGCCATCCAGGTCGACCTCAATGATCTCAAGGGGTTTGGCCGCCTCAAAGGCAACCGCCGCGCGCGTTTTCATGGCCCGATCCTCCCGCCTGTTTTGGCCGGATTAGGCATGGAACCGCCGGGTTGCGCAAGCCAAAATCAAGGGCCTGCATTGCGGGCCCGGCCCGGTGCGCTATCTTGCCGCCATGGCCGGAGCCTTGTCGGTGATTGCAAGATCGGGATTGGTGACGGCGCTGCTCGCGGTGACGGGCGGTGCCGGCCTCGCACAGGACATGGCCGTCCGTGGCGATACGCCCGCCCTGACGGCCGGGTATGATTTCTCGGATGCGCTGGGCGGTTTTCGGATCACGGCCCTGTCCGGCCTTGGAACCCGGAACGACCCGATCCGGATGACCCAACAGATCTTCGCCGCCACACCATCGACGCTCGTCATCCGGGCCACCAAGCCGATCAATCCGTTCGCCCATCCCAAGACCCATGCGACGGGCACGCTGCATTTCGACATCACCGCGCACAACACATCCGGCCTGCCCTGGATCGGCGCCGAGTTCGAGCTTCAGGAGATGCTTGGTCAGGCCAGCGTCTATGGCGACGGGCTGTCGTTCGACCAGCGGCGCATCGGTAATTACAGCGTTGTCTCCGACCGCTTCGCCGACAGCCGGCAAGATTTCGAGCCCTTTGACCGGATCCTGTTCCACGACGGCTTCGTCGATCCGGGCGAAACGGTGCGGTTCCGCTTCCTGATCACGGACCTGACGCCGGCGCGCCTTTTCTACATCAGGTTCGACCCGCGCATCCCGGCGTCCTGACATTGCACCGCGCGGCGGTGTCTGCGAGATAGGGCTATGACCGCGATCGCCGAACCCAACCGCGCCGAACTCGAACAATTGCTGCGCTTTTACGCCGACAGCGGGCTCGACTTCGCGCTGGAGGCCGAACCCGCCGACCGGTTCGAAACGGCAACGCAAGAGCCCCGACCCGCAGCGGCGACGCCGTCGGCGCCGGGGCCGACCCTTGAAACAAGGTCCGCGCCGCCGCCTGTTCCAAACACGAGCCAAACGGCGCGCATTCCCGACGATCAGGCGGTCGCGCTTGCGCGGCAAGCCGCCGATGGCGCAGCCGACCTCGATGCGCTGCGCACCGCCGTGGAAACGTTCGAAGGCTGCAATCTGAAGCGCAGCGCGCGCGCGACCATCTTCGAAGGCGGCACGCGCGGGGCTTCGGTGATGCTGGTCGGCGCGGCGCCCTCGCGCGACGATGACAAGAATGGCGAAGCCTTTTCGGGCATTGACGGCATCGTTCTGGGAAAGATGCTGGCGGCGATCGGGCTCGACCGGCAGACCGACATCTATGCCGGTTTCTGCGTGCCGTGGACCGTGCCGGGCGGCGAGCGGCCGACAGCGCTGCACATGAAGATCTGCGCGCCGTTTCTCGACCGGCAGATCGCCCTCGCCCGTCCTGCCGTGATCGTGGCGCTCGGCAATGCGGCAAGCCAGCAGATTCTGGGTTCGAAAAAGACGATCACGCAATTGCGCGGCACATGGACCGAGACGGATTTCGGTGCCGGCCCCGTCCCGGTGACGGCCCTGTTCGACCCGGCCTTCCTGCGCGAGCAACCGCGCTTCAAGCGCATGGCCTGGCTCGACCTTCTGGCGCTGAAAAAGCGTTTGACGGACGAGCCCGGCGCGGCCTGACGGCGCCCCTTCGCAAAACCGTGTCGCCGCCGGACGTGCAATCCGCACCGCGTTCGTTCAGTTTGATTTCACCAGTCCGGCCGGAAGCCTCGGGGGCTCCTAATGCTGCGCAACATCGTTCCCGTCACCGGGCTGATGCTCTCGACATTCTTCCTGCTCGCGGGCAGCGGGCTGACCGGTATCACGCTGCCGCTACGCGCCGGGCTCGAGGGCTGGAGCCCGGTCGTGATCGGCTGGATCGGCTTTGGCTATGCGTTGTCGTTCACCGCCGGCTGCGTGGTCGTGCCGCGCATGGTGCGCCGGGTCGGCCATGTGCGCGTCTATGCGGTGCTGGCGACGCTTTTGGCCATGTCGTTGTTGTTCCATGCGCTGATCGTTCACCCGCTGGCTTGGATCGCCTTTCGCGGCGTCGCCGGGTTTGCGCTGGCGGGCGCCTACATGGTCGTCGAAAGCTGGCTCAACGAGAAGGCCACCAATGAGTCGCGCGGGCAGATCTTCTCCTTTTACATGATCATGAACATGGTCGGCATGATGGCCGGGCAGTTCATGGTCCTGCTCGGCGATCCGGCGACGACCACGCTGTTCATCATCGCCGCGCTTCTCTATGCGATGGCGGTGATCCCGACCGGGCTTTCCAACGCCGTGTCTCCGCAACCGCTGACGCAGGTGACGCTCGACCTGCGCAAGCTCTACCGCAATTCGCCTGCGGCCATGGTCGGCATGCTGATGACCGGCATCATTGCGGGCATCTGGAACTTCCAGGCGCCGGTGTTCGCCGAACAGATCGGGCTTTCCAGCAACCAGATCCCGTTGATGCTGGCACTGGCGATGATCTCCGGCGCGGTTTTCCAACTGCCGCTGGGCCGCGCTTCGGACCGCATGGACCGGCGCTATGTGATGATCTTTGCCGGCGTCGTCGGCGTGGGATGCGCCATCGCCTACCAGATCGTGCCGGGCGCGGCATCGGCACCGGGCATCTTCATCACCGTCTTCGTGCTCGGCGCGGTCTTGTTTCCGATCTATTCGCTCGTGGTCGCGCACGCCAACGATTATGCCGAACCGAGCGAGTTCGTGGAAATCTCGTCGGGCCTGCTGGTGGTCAATGGCGCCGGTGCCATGATCGGGCCGCTCCTTTCGGGCTTTCTGATCGTCGGTTTGGGTCCGGGCGGGTTCTTCCTGTCGCTGGCCATCGCGTTTGCCGTTTTTGCCGGCTATGCCGCCTGGCGCATCACGCAACGCCAAGCCGCGCCCGCCGAGGAAATGACCGACTATACCTATATGCCCGCCACCCGCAGCCAGACGCCGGAAACGTTCAATCTCGACCCGCGGTCGGACGAGGAGTGAAGGCTCGGTTTCGCCTGCCTCCCCTAAGGAGGAGGCAGTCAGATCGCCAAATCACCCGTGCGGCGGGGTGACCGGCCGCGCCTTGCCGCGTTCGAGGCCAAGGCGGTGCTCGCGGTAGATGATGAAGATGCCCGACGCGACGACGATGGCCGAGCCCACGAGCGTGGCGATTGTGGGATATTCGGCGAACAGCGCAATGCCGATGACAATCGACAGCACCACCGAAGTATATTCGAAAGGCGCGATCGTCGATGTTTCCGCGTAGCGGTAGCTCTGGGTCAGGAGGATCTGCCCGAGCCCGCCGCAAAAGCCGGCGGCGATCAGCGCCGATGCCTGGCTTGCGGTGAGCGCGCTCCAGCCGAACGGGATCGAGAAGAGTGCCAGCACGCTTGCGGTAATGGAGAAATAGAGCACGATCGTCGCGGTCTTTTCGGTATCGACGAGACGACGCACGAGCACGAAGGCGAACGCCGCCAGGCATGCCGACAGGAACGTTGCCAACGCACCCACGGCCTGTCCGGCATCGCCGCCGCCGCGCAGCAATTGCAGGTTCGGCCACGAGATGATCATCACGCCGACAAGGCCGACGACAACAGCGCTCCAGCGGTAGCGGCGCACCACCTCGCCCAGGATCAGCGCGCCGAGCACAACCGTCAGCAGCGGCCGGGCATAACCGATGGCGATCGCGTCGGGCAGCGGCAGGCGCGTCAACCCGTAAAAGCCAAGCCCCATGGCGCTGACGCCGACCACGCCGCGCAGTATGTGACTGACCGGACGGTCGGTGCGCAACGCCTCGCGGAACTGTCGGGTTGCCAGCAGATAGGCGACAATCGGCAGGATCGCGAAGAAGGAACGGAAAAAGACGATCTGGCCGGGCGGCAACTGCCCGGCGATCTTGATGGCGGTCGCCATGGCCATGAACGCGCAGACCGAGGCCACCTTGAGCCCGATACCGAGCAGCGGATTTTCTTCGGGTGCGGGGGGAGCGGTCACCACGGTTCAATGAACCTGTCACAAGGCGAATGCAAGGGCACCGGACCCCTGTGCAATTGCCCATGACGGCGCCGGCACGATCGTGTAAACCGGCGCTTCGGCAAGCCGCTTGGTGATGAGGTCAAACGACGATGCGCAGTGAAACGGGACAGGTGATCAGGCTGGGCGACTATCGGCCGAGCGACTATCTGATCGACGAGACCGATCTGGTGTTCCGGCTCGATCCGGCCCGGACGCATGTCCGGGCAAAGTTGAGCATGAGGCGTCGTTCGGGTGTCGCGCCGGGCACGCCCCTGACGCTTCAGGGAGACGGGCTGACATTTTCCGGCGCGCGGATCAACGGCGAGGAAGCCGGAGACAACGCGGTCACCGCCTCTGCCGACGCCCTGGTGTTCAACGATCCGCCGGCGGCTGAGCGCTTCACGCTGGAAATCGAAACGATCGTCGATCCGACGGCGAACACCCAGTTGATGGGGCTTTACCGCACCAGCGGCAATTATTGCACGCAGTGCGAGGCCGAGGGTTTTCGGCGCATCACCTATTTCCTGGACCGGCCGGACGTTCTTTCCGTTTATACGGTGCGGATCGAAGCGGACCGCAAGGACGTGCCGTTGCTGTTGTCGAACGGCAACCCCGTGGAAAAGGGCGATCTGGATGAAGGCCGGCACTATGCGGTGTGGCACGATCCGCACCCCAAGCCGTCTTACCTGTTCGCGCTCTTCGCCGGCAATCTGGGCGTGGTGGACGATGCGTTCACCACCGCTTCGGGACGCGATGTCACGCTGAAAATCTATGTCGAACACGGCAAGGAGCCCCGCGCGGCCTACGCCATGGATGCGCTCAAACGATCGATGCGATGGGACGAGGAGCGCTTCGGCCTCGAATATGATCTGGACATCTTCCAGATCGTCGCCGTCTCCGACTTCAACATGGGCGCCATGGAGAACAAGGGGCTCAACGTCTTCAATGACAAATATGTGCTGGCCGATCCGCGCACGGCGACCGATCAGGACTATGCCTCGATCGAGGCGATCATCGCGCACGAATATTTCCACAACTGGACGGGCAACCGCATCACCTGCCGCGACTGGTTCCAGCTTTGCCTGAAAGAAGGGCTGACGGTCTATCGCGATCAGGAGTTTTCGGCCGACATGCGATCCGGGCCGGTCAAACGGATCGGCGATGTGCGGCTGTTGCGGGCGCATCAGTTTCCCGAGGATTCAGGGCCCCTGGCCCATCCGGTTCGGCCGCGCACCTATCGCGAAATCAACAATTTCTACACAGCGACCGTCTATGAGAAGGGCGCGGAGATCGTGCGCATGCTGCGCACGCTGATCGGTGCGGACGGTTTTGCCGCCGGCATGAACCTTTATCTCACCCGTCATGACGGTGAAGCGGCGACGATCGAACAGTTCCTGGCCTGTTTCGCCGAGGCGGCGCAAACGGACCTGACACAGTTTGCCCTTTGGTACGAGCAACCCGGCACGCCTAATCTGGCGATCACAACGCGCTATGATGCGGCGAAGCGGACCTTGGCCGTGACCATCAGCCAGAGCCTGAAACCACCTGTCGCGGATGCGCCCAATGCGCCCATGCTAATCCCCGTGGCATTCGCGCTGGCGGGCCAGGACGGAACGGCGCTGGACTATGACCAGGTTTCCGGTGTCGATGTCCGGCGGCACGAGGGCGAAGATGACGTCTTGTTGATCAGCGATCCGCGGCACGACATTGTTTTCACCGGCGTTGCCGAAGAACCGGTCTTGTCCGTGTTGCGCGGCTTTTCCGCTCCCGTCACGCGCGTGCCGCAGGCGCCAACGCGCGACCGGCTCTTTCTGGCGCGACATGATGGCGATCCGTTTTCACGCTGGGAGGCGCTGAACAGCCTGGCGGTCGAAGACCTCATCACGGCGACACATGCGGCCGCATCCAACAAGGCCGTGCAGGCAAGCGACGGTCTGATCGACATTTTTTCGGCGGTGGCCGGCGATGCGTCGCTCGACAACGCCTATCGTGCCCTTTGCCTGACACTGCCGGCCGAAGCCGATATCGCGCGCGAGATCGGCCAAGACATCGATCCCGACGCCATCAATGCGGCGCGCCGGGGTATCACGGAACATCTGGCCAAGGCGTGCGAGCGCGTTTTGGCGCGCGTCTATCATGAATTGCAGCCACGCAATGCCTATGACCCGGGTGCGGAAGGTGCGGGCCGCAGGGCCTTGCGCAATGTGGCGCTGACGCTTTTGTGTCACGCGGCCGGAAACACCGATCTGGCGGCGCGGGCGCTGGCGGATGCCGACAACATGACCGACCAGGCGCATGCTCTTGCGGTCATGGCCCATCTGGCCCCGGACAGCGAGGCGACCGGCAAAGCGCTCGAAGCGTTTCGTGCCGCGTTCCGCGCCGAGCCGATCGTGCTTGACAAATGGTTCACCATCCAGGCAACCGTTCCGCGTGGGGAAACGGTGGAGGCCGTGCAGGCGCTGACCAAGGCTCCGGGCTTTTCGTGGGACAATCCCAACCGGTTGCGTTCGCTGATCGGGGCGTTCGCCACCGGCAATCCGGTCGCCTTCAACCGGGCCGACGGCAAGGGCTATGAGCTGCTGTGCGCGGCGATCGGACGGATCGACACGAAAAACCCGCAGGTTGCGGCACGTCTGATGACGGCGATGCGGGCATGGCGGAACCTCGAACCCGGCCGTCGACAGCGCGCCCAGGCGGCGATCGAGGGCCTGAAGCGTGCCGACCATGTTTCGCGCGACCTGCGCGACATCATTGACCGGACGCTTGCCTGACCCGCGAAATCGCGGGGTAAAAAAATCGTTAACGGCGTCTGGACAGGCCGAATCGGTTTTGATTCATTGTCTGCGATTCGGCAGTTCGAGTATGCGCATCGCGTTTCAGGGACAATCGGCAAGGGCCCCTCGGGGATCGACGGCTTTTGGCTGTCGGTGGAGAAAACGTGGCACTCAGCGAGACAGGCAGGGCGGAACCGGGCGGCATGACCGGTCTTGCGCGCTTTCTCGCAGAGCCCGCCTTTCAACGTCTGCTTGCGCTTGAACCCTGGCTGAAACGCTCGATCCCGATCCTGATCCTCGTTTTTCTCGCCATCGTTTTCAGCGCCCGGGCCGTGGCGCTGATGAACGATCGCGAGCAGGCCGAGCAGTCGGCACGGATCATGCTGGCGCTTCTTGCTGACACCGGCGCCGGAGCGGTGCGCGAAGCCGAGCGCAACGGGTTTGCGCCGCAGGGCGCGGCCGACTTCGACCGCATCTTGTCACGCGCACTGCCGGCCGAAGCGCTCTCCACGGGTCGCATGTTCGTCGCCGTCGATGCGGCGGGAACGGTGATCAGCCAGCGTGGCGGGACGCTCGACATGATCGGCGATCGGCTGACGAGCCATCTCGATGGCGTTCAACCGCTGATGATGTTCGGCCAGGACGCCGGCGTGCAGACCGTGACGATCGGCGACACGCCGTGTCTGGCGGCGGCGGCGAAAGTGTCGGGCGCCGACGGTTTCACCATCCTTGCCCTGCAGCCGACCGGCGCCGTCTTTACGTCCTGGCGGCAGCGGGCGTCGATGAACGTGGCGCTGTTTGTCGCCATGTCGTCGATCCTTCTGATCCTGCTCTATGCCTATTTCGGCCAGGTGGCGCGCGCGCATGAGGCCGATCAGGTCTATTGCGAGACGCACAAGCGGATGGATCTGGCCCTGTCGCGCGGCCATTGCGGACTTTGGGACTGGGACCTGGCGCGCGGCCGCATCTACTGGTCGCGATCGATGTTCGATCTTCTGGGCTATCAGCCGATCAACGACGTCCTGTCGTTTGGCGAGGTCTCGAAACTCGTTCATCCCGAGGATGCCGATCTGTTCGACCTGGCCGAACGCGCCGCGGCCATGGAGATCACCGGCGTCGATCGTATCCTGCGCATGCGGCACGCCGGCGGGCATTATGTCCGCCTGCGCATCCGCACCGAACTGGCCGATCATCCCGGTCATGGCAATCATTTGATCGGTATTGCCGTCGACATGACCGAGCAGCATCGACTGACCGAGCTGTCGCAGATCGCCAGCCAGAACCTGAAAGCGGCGATCGAGAGCACCTCGGAAAGCTTTGCGCTCTGGGACAAGCATGACAGGCTCGTGCTGTGCAACCGCAAGTTCATGGAAATCAACGGGCTCGGTGACCGCTCCATCCGCACGGGGATGAAGCGTGACGAAATCCGGACCATGATGCGCGAGCCGATCACCGAAAAACGGATCCCGCAGGGCGGCGACGGTGCCGTCACGCTCGAACGCCAGATTGACGACGGACGCTGGTTGCAGATCAACGAACGCCCGACGCCCGCCGGCGGAACGATCTCGGTCGGCGCCGACATCACCCAACTCAAGCTCCAGGAAGAGCGGCTGACCGATTCCGAGCGGCGGCTGATGGCGACCATCCAGGACCTGTCGATCGCCCGTCAGGCCGAACAGGAAAAGGCGCAGGCGCTCGAAGAGATCAACCACAAGTTTCTCGACGCCAAGGACCGCGCGGAAGCGGCCAATCAGGCCAAAACCGAGTTCCTTGCCAATGTCAGCCATGAATTGCGGACGCCGCTCAATGCAATCATCGGTTTCTCGGAGATGATGCAACAGCGCATGTTCGGCCCGCTCGGCTCGGAACGCTATGACGAATACATCGCCGACATCCATGCCAGCGGCGCGTTCCTGCTGAACGTCATCGACGACATCCTGGAGATGTCGAAGATCGAGGCGGGCCGGGTGGTCTTGGACCGGCAGGACACCGACCTTGCGCCGTTGATCAGCGAAGTCGTGCAGATGGTGTCCCTGCAGGCCAAGGCCAAGTCCATCGCGATCGAGGAGGGTGTCGCACCAGAGATGCGCATCCATGCCGACCGGCGCGCGATGAAGCAGATCCTGATCAACCTTGTGACCAATGCGGTCAAGTTCACCGACGAAAATGGCAGCATTCGCATCCGGGCCAAGGTCGATGGCGCAAGGGCGCGGATCCTGATCGCCGACGATGGCTGCGGCATTCCGCCCGATGCGCTCAAGCGGCTCGGGCGCCCGTTCGAACAGGTCGCCAACCAGTTCTCGAAAAACCATGGTGGTTCGGGACTTGGTCTGGCAATCTCCAAGTCACTTGCCGAACTCCACGGCGGCACCGTGACGATCCGGTCGCGTCCGGGCGACGGCACGGTGGTCGTTGTTCGCCTGCCCGTCGAAGACGATCGGGAACCGGACGCCGCCGAAGCGGCGCCCGATCAGGCCTGACCCCAATCAGTTGCCGCCGCGGCGCTTGCCGCCCGCCATGCGGCGGGGGAGTTCATCTTCGGTGACGGCGCCGGAATCATCCCGATCCATCAATGCGAACATCTTCTCCTGGCGGTTGACCAGTTCTTCGGCCGAGACGCGTTCGTCGCCATCAATGTCGAAGCGTTCGATCATCCGGCTGGCGCGGCGTTCCGCGCGACGGCTTTCAAGCGCCTCTTCGAGTTCGGCGGCATTGATCAGGCCATCGCCGTCGGCGTCGGCTTCGTTGAAGCGCTCCATCATCGGGCGCGAGAATTCGGCGAAGGTCACCGAGCCGTCACTGTCGGCGTCGAGCCGTTCGAAACGCATTTCACCGCGCTGACCACCGCGATCATCGGCCAGCGCGAAGCCGGCACCAGCAATCGTGACGGCCGTGGCGAGCAGGGCAACATTGATTTTCCTGAAGAGTGTCATTGACTTAATACCTTTGCATCGTTCGTCATCCCGCGATGCAAGGCCGCCGGCATGCTTCCCGTCACGCCTCGGGCACTGGTTCACCGATCACGCTGTGGAAGATGGCTTCCACCCGCTCACGATGGCTCTTCAGACGCGCCTCGACATGGCCGATCGCCGGCACATGGAACTTCGAGCACAGGGCCTCCACGAGACCGCGCGGTGCCTGTTCGGGGTCGAAAGCCTCGGACGTGCACAACCGCAGCATGTGGCCGACCGTTGCGTAATCATGGGCGGCGGACACCAGTTCCTCTCTTTGCCGCCGGCCGATTACCGCATCATCAAGCACGCCGAAAATAGCGGTCGCGCGGGCGCCGTTCAAATTAAGCTTTGGTAAGGCCGTCAGCCGCCAATACTGGGCCAGAAAGTCGATATCGGTGATGCCGCCCGAAACGCGCTTGAGGTCCCATTCGCCACGTGGCGGCTTGTCGCGCAGGAGCCTTGCGCGCATGGCGCGAACGTCGGTGCGCACCTTCTCGACCTCGCTCGGCAGCGCCAGAATGGCGTGCAACTCCTCCTGGGCGCGCGCGCTCAATCCCTCATCACCGGTCACCACGCGGGCGCGCGTCAGCGCCATGTGCTCCCACGTCCAGGCGTCCGACCGCTGATAGTGCGAGAAGGCCCGCAGCGAGGTCGCCAGCGGCCCCTTGTTGCCCGACGGGCGCAAGCGGAAATCGACCTCATAGAGAACGCCCTCGCTGGTCGGGGCGGAAAGGGCCGCGATCAGGCGCTGGGTCAAACGGGCATAATATTGCGTTGGCGCCAGTTCCTTGTCGCCGTCGCTGGCCTCGACGCCTTCGGGGTGATCATAAAGCAGGATGAGATCGACATCGCTGCCAGCGGTCATTTCGTGTGACCCGAGCCGGCCGAGCGCCAGAACACAGCACTCGCCGCCGGGCACATGGCCGTGGCGGCGCGCGACTTCGCGGCGTGCCGCATCGAGCGCTTCGGCGATGGCGAGATCGGCAATGTTGGTCAGCGCTTCGCCCATCTGCCCGGCCTTTGCGGAGCCGGTCAAAAACCGCACGCCGACCAGAAAGCGTTGCTCGGCGGCAAAGATGCGCAGCCGGTCGAGCCGGTCCTCATAATGCCGCGCGTCGCCCAGAAAGGCGCTCAGGCTCGAAGCCAGTTCCTCGCGGTCAGGCAAGCCCTCGTAGAAAGCCGGATCGAGCATGCCATCAAAGACCAGCGGACGCTTTGTGATGATCTCGGACAGGCGCGGCGCCGCCGACAGGATGGTCAGAAGAAGAGACAGAAGATGCCGGTTGGAATGCAGCATGGAAAAAAGCTGGATGCCGGTCGGCAAGCCCTTGAGAAAGGCGTCAAAGCGCAGAAGCGCCTCGTCCGGCTGGCCTGTCGCGGCGAAGGCTTCCAGCAGAGCGGGCGTCATCCCGGTCAGCCGCTCGCGCGCCTTTTGCGACTGAACGGCGCCATAGCGGCCGAAATGCCAGCTTCGGATCACAGACCACATGTCGGCGGGGCGGGTGAAGCCGAGTTGCGACATGGTGGCGAGCGTGTCCGGGTCGGGATCGTCGCCGGTGAACGACAGGTTGCCGGCCGCCGCCGCCAGCGTTTCGCCTTCCTGGAACAGATCGCCGAAATGGCGCTCGACCGTGACGAGTTGTTCGCGCAGCGCCAAGCGGAACGCATCGGTGTCTTCAAAGCCCATCAGCGCTGCGACCGCGGCCATCCCGTCATGGGTTTCGGGCAGCGTGTGGGTCTGCTCGTCGCCAATCATCTGAACAACATGCTCGACGCGGCGCAGGAAACGATAGGCATCGGCCAGCTCGTCGCGCGCCTCGGCCGTGATCCAGCCATCGTCGGCAAAGCGCCGCAGCATTTCGAGCGTCCGCCGGTCGCGCAGATGGGGTGCGCGGCCGCCGGCAATCAGTTGCTGGGTCTGGACGAAGAACTCGATCTCGCGGATGCCGCCGCGCCCCAGCTTGACGTTGTGGCCCTCGATGGCGATGGCGCCATGGCCCTTGTGGGCATGGATCTGCCGCTTGATCGACTGGACATCGGCGATCGCCGCATAGTCGAGATATTTGCGCCAGATGAAGGGCGTGAGCTGGGCGAGAAACGTTTCGCCCGCCGCCCTGTCGCCGGCGACCGGCCGCGCCTTGATCATCGCCGCCCGCTCCCAGTTCTGGCCCCTTCCCTCATAGTAGGTCAGCGCGGCATCGACGGAGATGGCAAGCGGCATCGCACCGGGGTCGGGCCTCAGCCGCAAATCGGTGCGGAACACGTAGCCGTCGCCGGTGCGCTCCTGCATGATGCGGATCAGCCGCCGCAACGTCTTGGACAAATTGGCCCCGGCTTCGTAGGGATCGGTCCATGTCAACGCCTCGGGCTCGTGTTCGAAGAAGACGATCAGGTCGATGTCGGAGGAATAGTTGAGTTCGCCGGCGCCCAGCTTGCCCATGCCGAGCACGATCACGCCGGAGCCTTCTGCGGGATTGTCCGGGTTGTCCAGCGTCAGCTTGTTCTGGCGGGCCAGATCGCGAAGCAGCCAGTTGAGCGCCGCATTCAACGCGGCCTCGGCCAGAGCGGACAGGTGGCCGGTGGTCGCCTCGACCGTGTGTGCGCCGGAAAGATCGCCGAGCGCGATCAGAAGATGGGCTTGGCTCTTCAGATCGCGCAACTGCCGCGACAGCTCCTGTTCGGACGTGTCGGGCGGCGATGCGGTTCGGGCGAGTTCATCAAGCGCGTCGACCGTTTCGCCGATCGCCTTGTCGAGCCCGGACGGATCGAGCGTATCGAGCAGGGTTGCGTGCCGCGCCATGGCAGCGGCGAGAAAGGGCGCGTGGCTGGCAATGGCGGCCAAAAAATGCCCCCATGGATCGTCTGCTTCGAGCGCCTTTTGCAAGCGCCCCGCGCCGGCGCGTTCGGCTGCCTCGATCAGCGAGCGGCGGCAGGTGTCCGCCGCCGTCTGATCGATGATCGTGATGGCGCGCCAATGGTGTTCTTCAGCCTGTTGGTCCCGTGCCGTCGACACGCGCTCCTCCGGTCCATGACGGCACACACCTAGAGCGGTTCACCTTCAGATGGAAGCGGATTGATCGCAGCGGTCAGCCGGATGCAGGAAACGACAACACCGCGCACAGGCCCGGGCCATTGTCTTCGAGCCGCAGGGCACCGCCATGCTGGCGCATGATCGCATCGACCAGCGACAGTCCCAGGCCCGAACCGGGTTCGGTGCGGCTTTCGTCAAGGCGCTCGAAGCGGCGCACGGCGCGCTCGCGGTCGTCTGACGCGATACCCTTGCCATTGTCGCAAACCAGCAGTTCGACCCGCCCTTCGTCCCTGTCGGCGCGGCCTTTGAGCACAACGGTGCCGCCCGCCTCCGTCAGCCCGTATTTGATCGCATTGTCGAGCAGGTTGGTGACCGCCTGGCCGACCAGTTCGCGGCTGCCGGCGACAATCAGCGGCCCCACCACGCTGTTTTCCAGATGACCGCCGGCATCTTCAACGAGCGGCTCGTAGAGTTCAGCCAACTCTCCTGCGACGGCCGCCAGATCAACCGGCTCGGGGGTAAACTTGGTGTAGCCGGCCTCGACGCGCGAAATCTGCAACATGGCGTTGAAGACACGGATCAACTGGTCGGCTTCGGCGATCATGTCCTCGAGCGCATCCCGATAACCGGTTTCGCCCGGTTTCTTGCGCAGCGCGTCCTCGGCCCGGTTGCGCAAACGAGTCAGCGGCGTCTTCAGATCGTGCGCGATGGAATCGGAGACTTCGCGCAGCCCGTCATTGAGTGTCTCGATGCGCCCCAGCATGGTGTTGAGACTGCCGGACAGGCGGTCGAACTCGTCATTGGCGCGCGAGACCGGCAGCCGTCGGCTCAGATCACCGGCGACGATGCCGGCGCTGGCGGACGACATGGCATCAATGCGTTTGAGGGCACGGCGGCCGATGAAAAACCAGATGAGGAATCCGCCGAGCGCCATCAGGCCCAAGGCAAACATCAATGACCGCTGGACGATAACGCGCAGCCGCTCCGGTTCGCCCAGATCGCGGCCGACCAGAACGCTCATACCGTTTTCGAAACGGAAAATGTTCGCCATGGCGTGCGGACTTCTGTCCCCGGCCGCCCTCTGACGGAATTTCTCGTAAGAGAAGGGGCGTGGCGTCCAGCCGTGGCTGTCGAGCACGCCCGGCTCGAGCGACCGCACATTGCCGGCAAGGATACGGCCGGTCTGGTCGGCGACAAGATAGACGAAGGCGCCCGGTGCGCGTGAACGCCGGTCGATGGCGACGACCAGCCCGCGCATGCCGCCGCGCTGATAGATGCGGTCAAGACTGCGCACCTCCTGCTCGATCGCCTGGCGCGTCTCGCTCATGAAAAAGCCGGCGGCGAGCGATGTCATGTAGAAGACGAGCACGACGGCGCAGACGCTGAACAGCAAGAGATAAAGCGCCGAGAGGCGCACCGCGGTGGTCTGGAAAACGGCGCCGAAACGCCGGCGGGGCGAGACTTGCGACATCAATCGCGGATGACGTAGCCGGCGCCGCGCACGGTGTGCAGCAACGGCTTGTCAAAGCCCTTTTCGATTTTGCCGCGCAGGCGCGACACATGGACGTCGATCACATTGGTCTGTGGATCGAAATGATAGTCCCAGACATGTTCGAGCAGCATGGTGCGGGTGACGACGCGACCGGCATTGCGCATCAGATATTCAAGCAGGCGGAACTCACGCGGCTGCAAGGTGATTTCCTGGCCGGCGCGGGTGACGCGGCGCGACAAGCGGTCCAGTTCGAGATCGGCGACCCTGTAGCCGGTGTCGCCATCGCCATTGTGTGCGCGGCGCTGGAGCACTTCAAGACGGGCCAGCAATTCGGAGAAAGCATAGGGCTTGGTCAAATAGTCGTCACCGCCGGCGCGCAGGCCCGTGACGCGGTCATCGACCTCGCCGAGCGCGGAGAGGATCAGCGCCGGCGTGCGGTCGTCCTCGGTGCGCAATTGGGAGACGATCGACAGGCCGTCACGCTTGGGCAGCATGCGATCGACGATCAGCGCATCATAGGTGCCGCCCGCGGCCATCTGATATCCGTCATCGCCGTCATGGGCGACATCGGCGGCATGGCCGGCCTCGGCGAGCGCTTTTTTCAGATAGGAGGCCGCCTGCCGGTCGTCCTCGATGATCAGCACTTTCATGGGCTGGGTCTTAGCAGGCACGGCGATATCCTCAAAGGGCGGCGGCGGGCTGGAGGGGGGAAGGCCCGCCGCCGTTTGACCCGTCCGGAGGGGATGACATGGAGGGCCCGGACAGGATCCTTATGGCCGGTCAGCCGCGCGGCAGCGGCACGGCGACGAAGCGGCTGGCGTTTTCGCCTTCAAGGCGCAGGAGCGCCGCCGCACGGCCGCGTTCGGAGACTTCGGCGACGCGTTCCTCGATGTCGGCGGCCGACGCCACAGGCCGGTTGTTGACCTCGCGGATGATGTCGCCGGCGCGAATGCCGGACTGGAAGGCCGGGCTGTCCGGCTCGACGGACGTGATCAGCACGCCCTCGCCGTCATCGGCCGGCACCACCGTCAGGCCGAGATCGCCCATGGTCGAAGGCTCGACCTCGTCGGGCGTCGTATCGGATCGCGCCGCGGCAAATGTCTGCAATGAAGGCAGTTCGCCCAATTCGACTTCCAGATCGCGGCTGTCGCCATTGCGCTGGACGGTGATCGTCACGTCGGTGCCCGGATCGAAGGCCGCGATCGCGCGCGACAGGTCCCTTGGCCCCTCAATGGCATCACCATTGACCGCGGTGATCACATCACCGGCGCGGATGCCGGCACGGGCGGCAGGCGCGCCGTCCTCTGGATCGGCAACGATGGCGCCCGAGGCGTCGGCCAAGCCGAGCGATTCGGCGATCTCGTCGGTCACCGGCTGGATGCGGACGCCGAGCCAGCCGCGTTCGACATCGCCATCCTCGATCAATTCCGCGACCACGTCGCTGGCGACCGAAGCGGGCACGGCAAAGGCAATGCCGACATTGCCGCCCGAGGGCGAGAAGATCGCCGTGTTCACGCCCACAACTTCACCGGCCAGATTGAAGGTCGGACCACCCGAGTTGCCGCGGTTCACGGCCGCGTCGATCTGAAGGAAGTCGTCATAGGGGCCGGCGCCGATGTCGCGGCCGCGAGCGGAGACAATTCCCGCGGTGACCGTGCCGCCAAGGCCGAACGGATTGCCGACCGCGACCACCCAGTCGCCAACGCGCGTCGCATTGTCATCGCCAAAGGTGACGTAGGTGAAATCGCGATCATCGTCGACCTTGAGGACGGCAAGGTCCGTGCGCGGATCGGCGCCGATCAGTTCGGCGTCGAGTTCGGTGCCATCGTTCATGATGACGGTGAACTCCTCGCCATTTCGGATGACGTGGTTGTTGGTGACGATGAAACCGTCGCCGGAGATGAAAAAGCCCGAACCCTGGCTGACGGGCCGGGCGCGGCGCGGCCGATCAGGGCGGCGTTCGCCAAACCGGCGATCCCGGAAATCCCTGCCGCCGAATTCGCGGTCAAAGAAGCGGCGGAACGGGTGGCTTTCGGGCAGGTCCTCGAAGGGGCTTCCACGAAAATCGAAATTGCCCGGCGAGCGGTCCGACACATCGTTGACGCGGCTGCGCACACGCACCGAAACGACCGCGGGCGAGACGGCATCGACCACATCGGCAAAGCCGGGGGCCACGACCGGAGCCTCCAGCCGGACCGCCTCGGCATAGGCGGGGCTGGCAAGCTGTGCGGTGCCGTAACCGGCAAACCCGGCACCGACAACGGCGGCAGCGACGATGACGGTGGCAAAACGGGATCTCTTCATCGGTTTTCCATCCTCTTGAATTCCAATCATGGCGCAGTGGCGCCTTGGACCCCAATCTAGGAAACCGAAGATTGCGCAAACATGGCCGGCAGATGAAAAAACGGTAAGGTTCGGTCACGGGCGTGTGAGCGCCGGGCCGATGCCGTCAGCCCGCCTCGACCCTGGTCACCACCGTCGCATTGCCTTCCAGCGTCTTGTGAACCGGGCACTTGTTGGCGATTTCCTCAAGCTTTCCGGCCAGTTCGTCCGGCACATTGCCATCGACCGTGATGACGCGCTCGAACCGGTCGATCTTGCCGCCATTGGCACGCGATTCCTCGGTGCAGTCCGCGCAATCGTTGGCATGGACCTTGGCGTGACTGACATCGACGGTCACCGTGCCGAGATCGAGCTTCTTGAAGCTGGCATACATGCGCAGCGTCATCGACGTGCAAGCGCCAAGCGCCGCCGACAGGAAATCGTAAGGGGTTGGTCCGGTATCGGTGCCGCCGACAGACGGTGGCTCGTCGGCGAAAAAGCGGTGGGTGCCAGCCTGGACAGTGTTCTGGAACTTGCTGGCACGGGTTTCGGCGACGCGGACATGCTCGATCGCCTCGACGCCCTGCGGCTCGTCCCTGGGCAGAAGGCGCGAGGCCCAGCCGGCGATGACTTCGGCGGCGAACTCGGCATCCTCGGCGCCCGACAGCAGATGGTCGGCCTTGTCGAGCGACACGAAACTCTTGGGGTGTCTGGCCGCCATGAAAATGCGCGTGGCATTGTCGATGCCGACCGTCTGGTCGATCGGCGAATGCATGACGAGGAGCGAAGCGCGCAGCCTGGCGATCCTGTCGGTCAGGGTCGTTTCGCGGGCGGCATCGACAAACCCCTTGCCGATGCGGAACTTGCGCCCGGCCAATGTGACTTCCGCCGATCCTTCGCGCTCGATCTCTTCGATGCTGGCTTCGAAATTGTGAAGGACATGTTCGGCATCGGCGGGCGCACCGATCGTCACGACACCCTTGACTTCGGGAATGTCGCCCGCAGCCGCCAGAACGGCCGCGCCGCCTAGCGAATGGCCGATCAGCAGCATGGGCGCTTCGCCGCTTTGGCGCATATGGTCAGCGGCGGCGATCAGGTCGGCAACGTTGGAGACAAAGGAAGTGTTGGCGAATTCGCCTTCGGAGGAGCCAAGGCCGGTGAAGTCGAAGCGCAGCACGGCAACGCCCAGCCGCGACAGATTGGCGGCGATGCGGCGCGCGGCGACGATGTCCTTGGTGCAGGTGAAGCAGTGGGCAAACAGCGCGTAGCCGCGTACCGGGCCCTCGGGCCGGTCGAACCGCGCGGCAAGCATGTGGCCGTCACTGGACGGAAAAGTGCGTTTTTCGACCGGCATGGCAGTTCCCCTCATTGATGGGCACTACCTAACCGTCGTTGCGCTCACCTTCATCTAAAATCTTTGCGACGCGCGCTTGTTCTTCGACTGTCAGCGCTTCACCGGCGCGTGATTGGCTCTGGCGCTGGCCGAACAGGAAGGCAGCCGTGGCGCCCAAAAGCAGGATGATGACAGGCGTGCCCCACAGGAGCGCGTTGCGGGCCGAAAATGTCGGCCGCAGCAGGACGAATTCGCCGTAGCGATCGACCACATAGGCAACCACCTCGTCATTGGTGTCGCCAGCAACCAGCCGGTCGCGCACCAAGACGCGCAGGTCGCGCGCCAGTTCAGCATCGGAATCGTCGATCGACTGGTTCTGGCAGACCATGCAGCGAAGACCGGCCGAAATGTCCCGCGCGCGCTCTTCCAGCGCCGGATCATCGAGAATCTCGTCGGGATTGACGGCATGGGCCGGCGCGGCGGCCGTTGCGAACGCAACAAGTAAGGCAAAGAGCATAGCTCTCATTCGGCCGGCTCCGCCTTTGCCGCAGCGAGGGCCTCGTCGCGCCTACGGCGCGCGGCCACCGGCGCGCCGATCCGAAGGCGCCGGTCCGACAGCGAGATCAGGCCGGCTGCGACCATGATGACGGTACCGTACCAGATCAGCGTCACCCAGGGCTTCCACCAGATGCGCACCACGATGTCCTCGGATCCTTCGACGGCATCGCCCAGCGCCAGATAGTACTGGCTGAAAAGGCCAACGGTCTGAATGCCCGCTTCGGTGGTCGGCATGCGGCTTGCGACATAGACGCGCTTTTCGGGTTCGACCGTGCCGATCACGCGGCCGTCGCGGCTGATCGTGAAGATGCCCTTGTCATAGGTGAAGTTCGGCCCCTTGCCGGGCGTCAGCGAATTGAAAGCGACATCGTATCCGGCAAAGCTGGTCGTCTCGCCAGGCGTCATGCGCAGCACAGTCTCGTCTTCGAGCGTCGTTACGCCGACAATGCCGAGCGTCGTGATGCCGAGCCCGGCATGGGCCAGCGCGGTGCCCCAATTGGCGCGCGGCAGTCCACGCAAACGCGCCCAGCCTTTCGACCAGCCATTCCTGACGAAGCCGGCTTTCTGCAAGATGTCGGCGAACGAGCCGATGACGAGCCAGAAGGCGAGCGCATAGGCAAAGGCGGACAGGACCGGCGCGTCATAGGCCAGCCAGGCAATGGCGAGCGCGGCAACAAGCGATATGGCCGCGACCAGCCAAAGCCGTTCGGCGGCAGCGGCCAGATTGCCGCGCTTCCATGCCAGAAGCGGCCCGAAGGGCACCGCCATCAGAAGCGGGATCATCAGCGGAATGAAGGTGTAGTTGAAATAGGGCGCGCCGACCGAGATCTTCTCGCCTGAGACCGCTTCGACCAGCAGCGGATAGAGCGTGCCGACCAGCACGGTCGCGGTCGCCGTCGTCAGGAAGAGATTGTTGAGCACCAGCGCCCCTTCACGGCTGACCGGGTGGAACATGCCGCCATTGCGCAGGGTTCCGGCGCGCAGGGCGAACAGGATCAGCGACCCGCCGATGAAGAAGACGAGGATCATCAGGATGAAAAGGCCACGCTGCGGATCGGTGGCGAATGAATGCACCGATGTCAGAACGCCCGAACGCACGAGGAACGTGCCGAGAAGCGAGAAGGAAAAGGCGAGGATTGCCAAAAGGATGGTCCAGACCTTCATTGCCTCGCGCTTTTCCATCACAAGAGCGGAATGGAGCAGCGCGGTGCCGATCAGCCACGGCATGAAGGAGGCGTTTTCGACCGGATCCCAGAACCACCAGCCGCCCCAGCCCAGCTCGTAATAGGCCCAATAGGAGCCCATCGAGATGCCGGCGGTCAGGAATACCCAGGAGACGAGCGTCCAGGGCCGCACCCAGCGCGCCCATGCGGCATCGATGCGGCCCTCGATCAGGGCCGCGACAGCAAAGGAAAAGCAGATCGAAAAGCCGACATAGCCCAGATACAAGAGCGGCGGATGGATCGCCAGGCCGATATCCTGAAGGATCGGATTCAGGTCGCGGCCTTCGAGCGGCGGCGGAGACAGGCGCTCGAACGGGTTGGACGTCAGGAGGATGAACAGCGCGAACGCGACCGTCACCGACCCCTGGACCGACAGCACCGCCGCCTTCAGGCGGGACGGCAGATTGCCGCCGAAGAATGCGACGAGCGCGCCGAACAGCGCCAGCGTCAGGATCCACAACAGCATGGAGCCTTCGTGGTTGCCCCAGACGCCGGTGATCTTGAAGATCATGGGCTTGTCGGAGAAGGAATTGGCCCAGACGTTGCGGACCGAGAAATCGGAGGTGACGTAAGCCCAAGTAAGCGCGGCGAAAGACACCGCGATGACGAGGAAGGTGGCGACCGTCAGCGACGGCGCGACCGAGAGCATGCGCGCATCGTTGGTGCGCAGTCCAATCATCGGCACGACCATCTGGGCGAGCGAAAGCACCAACCCCAGGACAAGCGCATAATGGCCCAGTTCGACGATCATGTCCCGCCTCCCAGCCCCGCCTAGTATTCGCTGCTGGCCGATGCGTCTCCGGCCGCCTCGCCCTTCCAGACGCCCTGCTCCTTGAGCGCATCGGCCACTTCGCGCGGCATGTATGTTTCGTCATGTTTGGCGAGCACCGTGTCGGCCCTGAACGTTCCGTCCGGCTGGAGCATGCCTTCGGCGACGATCCCCTGCCCTTCGCGAAACAGGTCCGGGAGGATACCGGCATAACGAACCGTCACCGCGTGATTGGCATCCTCGATCGCAAACCGAACCGCGGCATCATCAAGCGTTTCCACGGAGCCCATAACGACCAGGCCGCCCAAGCGAAGCCGCCCGTCATTTTCCGACGCATTGGCGGTCGAGACGATATCGGTGGGCGTGCGAAAGAACGTGACCTGCTCGCTGAGCCCGGTCAGCACCAGCGCCACCGCGCCGCCAAGCACGGCAAGGGCGGAGAAGATGACGGCAAAGCGCTTCTGCTTGCGGGTCACGGCCAATAGTCCTCCACATTCACACCAAGGCCCTCGGCGAAAACGCGCAAGCTCTCAAGCTGCTCGGGCCGGCCTTCATAGGCGTTGCGGACGCGTTCTAGCGCGTCGCGCAGCCCGTCGTCTTGATCAAGGACAATCCGGGCGCGAATGAGGCGCTTCCAGCCTTCCAGATCGTCCGGTTCGGCGCGCAGCCGCTCATCGAGCGAAGCGACCATGCCTTCGATGACGGACCCGCGCTCATCGGCGCTCATATCCTGCATCTGCTCGATCGTCGCTTCGTCAAGCACCGGCGGACGGCCGGACGTGTCGATTTCCGGCGCGGTCTCATCGAGCCGGGCGAGGCTCTGTTGCGCGACGGTTCGCCATGCCATGTCAGCACCCTCGTCGGCGGCAAGCGCAGTCCAGCCTGAACGGGCATCCGCATATTGGCCGATCTGCACGTCGGCAAGCCCGGCGAAGAAACGCGCACGCGCATTGGAGGGATTGGCGTCCAGGGCCCGATCGAAAAGTGCCGATGCGTCGGCGGTCACAATGCCGCCGGCGGCGGTGACCATCGCCTCGCCCAACCCCGACAGCCTTTGCGGCGACTCGCCGAGCAGGCGGATCGCATTGCGGTAAGCGGTCTCGGATTTGCCCACTTCGCCGAGCCGGAAATAAACCGGCGCCAAAACGTCCCAACCACGGCCATCGTCGGGATTGTCGCGCAGATGGTCTTCGGCGCGTACGACAAGGTCGCGCAACTGGTCCTGGGTCTGGTTGCGGGCGGCCGTCGCGTCGCGCATCGCCTCAAGGCGCATGGCCAGCGGTTGCGCTTCATAACCCGGCGAGCCGATGCCGGTGTAAACAACCAGGGCCAGTCCCGGCACAAAGACCAGCGCGAACAGAGACAGCGTCGCCACGCCCGAACGGGGGGCGCTTGTCGATCCGCTCGCTGTGCCACCCGCCTTCAGGCGGTCCTCGACAGCCAGGATGCGCCGCGAAATCTCGTTGCGTGCCTGGGTGGCTTCGACCGGCGAGATCGCGCCTCGCGCCTCTTCGCCGGCCAATTCCTCAAGCTGATGACGATAGACGGCAATGTCATGCTCGTGATCCTCGACGCGATCGGGCGTGCCCGCCCCGGCGGCACGCAGCATCGGCCGAAAGCCGATCAGAATCGCTGCGGCGGTCAACGCCAGAACTGTCAGCCAGAAGACCATTGCGACCAGATATCGCCAAGGCGCCGCGTTTCCAAGCAAAACCGACTGCGACAAAGGTGCATCGCCGCAGCCTCGCGGTCAGGACAGGAGGGCCCAGCTGCCGTCGGGATTGCGGCAGGCGGTGCCGCGTACCACGGAGGGCGCCGCGGCGCCGGCGCTGATGGTGTGCGTGTATTGGCGGCAATCCTGCGAGCCGACACGGTAGGGCTGCGAGGCAACCACCTGCCCGGAAATGCCCGCCGAACGCCCCTGCCAGGTCACGAGGTCGCCGGGCGCTGTGTATTCGAGCGCGCGGTATTCGCTTTGAAGGGCCGCGATGCGGTCGGCGCGCGACAGGCGCGACGCCTCCGCGCGGCCGACAAGGCCACCGGCCAGCGGTTCAAGCAGGCTGGCCGCGGGAACGGGTGTGCCCGAACCGGCGCCTGAGCCGGGCGCCAATGAAAGCCCCTGGCTTCCGCCGAGGCTCACGCAGCCGGCGAGACTTAAGGACAGCCCGCCCAAAAGCACAAATCGCGTCAGGGATCTCGCCACGCCGGTCATCGCTCGGTCCGCCATCGGTTCATTCCGGTCGCCCGCATTTACGGGGCATTGATCGCCGCGGCAACCGGCAGATTCATGAAACAGTTCGAGCCCGCGGCAGGGCCAATGTCACGCGCAGGCCGCCAAGATCGCTCTCGCCGAGGCTGACATCGCCCTTGTAGGCCTCCACGGTCTCGACGACGATCGAAAGGCCGAGCCCGGTTCCGGGCTTGGTTTCATCGAGACGTTGGCCGCGCCTGAGCGCCTGGTCGCGCTGGTCGGCGACGATGCCAGGCCCGTCATCATCGACCATGATCAGGAACGATCCGGTGTCCCCGGACGGTTCGACAATGCTGACCCGGATTCGTTCGGCGGCCCATTTGCAGGCATTTTCCAGGAGATTGCCGCAGATCTCCTCGAAATCTTCCTTCTCCCCGGCGAACGCTGGCGGCGTAGCGGGAAGATCGAGCATGATCATCTTGTCGGGGTTGAGTTTGCGCATGACCTTGACCAACCGACCAAGGGCCTCGTCAATATCGGTTCGAAAAGCCGTGCCGCCAGCCTGGGCGGCGATACGGGCGCGATGAAGATAATGTTCGACCTGGGCCTTCATCGCGTCCGCCTGGTCGGCGACAAGGCGCGGGTCAACGGGCTTGCCGCGATCGGCCTCGTTCTTCAGGACGGAGACCGGTGTCTTCAGCGAGTGGGCCAGATTGCCGACCTGCGTGCGCGCACGTTCCACGACCCTGCGATTGTTGTCGATCAGCGTGTTCATCTCATCGACCATGGGCTGGATCTCATCAGGATAGTGCCCGGCGAGCGCCTGTTCCTCGCCGGCATGGATGGCGCGCAGCGCCTCCCGCACTCGGTTGAGCGGCCGCATGCCGACCACGATGATCGCGCCGTTGATCGCAATGAGCCCGGCTCCGAACAATGTCAGCAAAAGCGCCATGTTCTGTGCCAGCGCCGCGATCGCGGCGTTGAACTCGCTCTGGTTGCCGGCAAGCTGGAAGAAGGCGATCTCGCCACCCGAGCCGATCTGGACTTCCGCCTCAAGCACGCGCAGCCGGTTGCCCGCAGGACCTTCGGTCTCGAATGTCCGGGTAAACTGTTCATCATAGGGAACATCGGTCAGGGAAGGGCCGGTGAGAAACTGCCCGCCAAGCGAGACCGACTGGCGCGCCGGCGCATCAGAGCCAACAAGAGCGACCTGCCAGTACCAGCCGGACGCGGCTTCGCGAAAGCTGCGGTCGCCCAGGTTGGGGGTCCCGGTCAAACTGCCGTCATCGGCAATGCGGAACGCGGCGATCAGGCTGAACAACTGCGCCTGTTGCAAGTCGGCGAAGCCCCGTTCGGCATTCAGGCGATATTGCGTGACCAACAGCCAGCCCAGCAACGCAACGGCCAGCACCGTCCACACGGTGGACAGCGCGATCACGCGGTTGCGCAAAGACCCCTTCACGGCACTTAGCTGGCCGCAGGCGTTCCGGCCTGTTCATCGTCGGGATCTCGCAAGCGGTATCCGAGGCCGCGTACCGTCTCGATCAGATCGCATCCCAGCTTGCGGCGCAGGCGGCCGACAAAGACTTCAACCGTATTGGAATCGCGATCGAAGTCCTGGTCGTAAAGATGCTCGGTGAGTTCTGTGCGCGAGACGACCGCGGACTTGTGGTGGATGAGGTAGGACAGAAGCCGGAACTCGTGCGAGGTCAGCTTCAGCATCTTGCCGTCAATCATCGCTTTGGATGTTTTGGTGTCAACGACGAGCGGCCCGCAAACCAGTTCGGACGTTGCATGTCCCGACGCGCGGCGGATCAGCGCCCGCACGCGGGCCAGAACTTCCTCGATGTGAAAGGGCTTGGTGACATAGTCGTCGGCGCCGGCATCGATCCCGGCCACCTTGTCGTTCCAGCGATCGCGGGCCGTCAGGATCAGGACCGGCATTGCGCGGCCATCCTCCCGCCAGCGCTGAAGCACCGAGATACCGTCCATCAATGGCAAGCCGATATCCAGGACCACGCAATCATAGGGCTCGGTGTCGCCGAGGAAGTGGCCTTCCTCGCCATCGGCTGCGCTGTCGACGACATAACCGGCATCTTCAAGTGATTCCTTGATCTGGCGGTTGAGATCGGTGTCGTCCTCGACAACCAAAATGCGCATTGGACCGGCTCCCGTTGATTGCGGCCCATCTTATCGGAAGCGCCGCGCCGTGATGTGCGTTTTATCACGACACTCACTGCGCAACAAAAGTCTCCTCGCGGCGCGGGCGTTCCCCGCCCTGCCCCTGATAGAGCAGCACGACCCGGCACCCGGATTGGCCGTTCTGCTGCGCGGCCTCGGCACCGACCAGCGTCGCGCCCTGGCGGGCGGCCAGATTCTGGCCGATGGCAAAGCAGCTTTCGCTCGCCACCTCGAATGCATCGCCGGCATGAGCCGGGCCGGCAAGGGTGAGCCCGGTCATCAGCATGCCAATTGTGAGTGCGTTCCTGAACATCATGGCTCCTCTATAAGGGCTGCCAGATGAATGCAAACTGAATGGTCGGACCCGTTTCTGTTAACGAATTTGCGTGGTTGCGCCTATCCTGCCGATGATGGCAACAGCGCCCGCGGCAGCAGAGACGAGTTGCAGCACGGCATCGGTCAGGCCCTCGTGAGCAGCGGCCTCGATCGGAAGACCGAGCGCGGCGCCGCCACTGGCGAGAATGGAGACGATCGCCGCCATGATCGTTCTGGACAGGTACCAGGGCTTTGTTCCGGTCATGTCGGTTCCTTTCAGGTGAGTTGATCAAGAGGGAGACAAGGCAAGGATCGTTCGCGCCGCCAGACCCGGTCCGACGCGCGCGCTGATCTGACCGATTTCGACGTCGATGGTCGCCGGCGTGGCGGCGAAAATCGTCGTGATCGCGGCCGCTGACAGCGTCAGCGAAGCCGATGTTGTCTCGGCAACGTGGACCTGCGCGCCTTGACTGTCGAACAGAGTCACGCGGTAGCGCTCGCGTTCCTCGCCGAGCGGGACCGACCCGCCGATCTCGACATTCCAGCCAATGCGGGTTCTTCGGATCCATGAGATCTCGATCCCCCCGTCCGGCGTCGGATGCGCGCGAAGATGAACCGGGGAAAGCGGTTGCAATGCCCGAATGCCGCCAGCGGCGGTCAGCGCAGTAAAATAGCGATCCGAGACGGATTTGCCGGTTGGGCCGATCCGCCAGTTGAGCGTTCGACCCACCTCTGCGGCGCTGAGGCCCGATGATACCACGCGGCGATCGAGGAAAACGGCGCGCGCGTTGGCGGGGGCGCCCACGGCCGCAGCGTCATCGGTTCCGGACTGGCCACGCAACAGGTCTCGCAACAGCCATTCGTCGGGCGCCACCTCTTCGGCGAACCGGAATTGCAACACCTCGAAGAGGCCGTCGCTCGCCTCGATCGCCAAGGCGTTGCGCCCGGCGAACAGCAGGTCCTCGGTCACCGACGAGAACTCGCCACCGTAAAGGCTCACATGAAGTGTGCTGGCGCGGTCATACCGGCCCGGCGGACCGGGCGGCAGCGGCGTCAGTAGCGTGCCCATGATCGCGTTGGCGGCGACCGTCTGGCGCAACTCGAACCCGTCGGCACCTGGCGAAGACAGGACCGCCTGCGGCCGCTGAGGCACCGCGTACACCGCGATCCTGTGATTGTTCTCGGCAGCGGTCTCGTCGAGCATGGGCAGATCGAGCAAGAGCGTTTCAGGCGACCCGCCGAACCGGCCCGATGCTTCCGGCGAAGCCGTGTGAGCGGGAAGTGTCGGCGGCGTTGCCGGTGCCAATGACCGGACCACGGAGCGCGCGGTAATTTCGAGACGGTCGGTCAAATCGATCGCGGTGATGCGCCAGTGGGCCCGGATGTTGTCGTCGAACGCAATGACATCACCGGGTTCGAGCCCGGCAAACCGCAGCGGCAGATGGAACTTCAGCGTATCGCGGCCGAACCAGAGGCGATCCAGCATGGCATTGGCGACCGCCAGCGCGCCCTCCGGATGCAGCGTACAGGGCAGATTGGCATCGATCAGCCGGGCGGACGGCCCGTCCCGCCGGCGCGACCGCGCCGATTGGGTTCGATAGTCGGTCACCGCGTCGCGATGTCTGAGCACGACTTCCGATGGCAGTTCGTCGGTCTGGCCGGACACGTGGGTGCGGTCGCCATGCTCCTTGCCCAGGCAAAGATGCGCCCGGGAAACCGCTGTGGGGCGATAATAGGGATCGGTGATGCGAATGACAGGCGCCTGAGCGTCGCCCGTGTCGGTCACGATCAGGCCGAACGCGTCGATCAACGGTTCGAGCGTCTGCCGGACGCTGCCGGGCGTCAGCACGGTCATGCCCTGTACCGTGCCGCGCACGGCCCCGACATCGGGAGCCGGCAGGCCGTGATCGGCGAAGATCGCGCCGACCAGTCCGGCCAGCGGCGCGCAACCCAGGCGCCCGTTCAACCAGTGGCCGGTCAGCCAGTTCGCCCCATCGCCCCAAACGGCGCTGTTGCGGGGAAATTCGGGAAACGGCCTTGCATCCCAGGCCCAGGTGAACTGCCGTTCGGGATCGACCATCGCCGTCGAGGTTTCGGGCGCAAACGGGTTGGTCGGCGTGCCCGTCTTGGCCCAATGCCCTTGATGGGCCTCCACAAAGGCGCGCTGGACACTGTCGCCGCGCGTGCCGGCCGAATGATGCGGGCGGGCACTTTCGCTCGATTTGGGATCGGGGAAGACGTTGGGCTGATTGGTGCCCGCATCAACGGCCGGACAGCCCGTTTCGGTCATCCAGACCGGCTTGCTGAACGGCACCCATGGCGATTGTGGTCCGGTTTCTGTGCCGCCGCGCCTTTCGATGTGGACGTTCGACCACCAGGAGACCAGATCCTTGTAGCGATAGACCCATGGCTTGCCATGGGCGCCATCGGTGATCGGCGACCGCGCACGGTCTGCACGATCGGCATCGGTCGCATAGTACCAATCATAGCCCTCGCCCGCGGCGATGGCTGCCTGCATGGCCACCGCATCATTGTCGGCGCGCATCCCGTCGGGATTGCCACCGTCAGAGAACGCATCGGACGCGCGCCAATCGGACAGCGGCATGTAATTGTCGATGCCGACCGCATCGATTTCGGACACCGCCCAGAGCGGATCGAGATGGTAGAAGACGTCGCCGGAACCGTCGGCGGGATGATAGCCGAAATATTCCGACCAGTCGGCGCCATAGCTCAGCTTGCAGCCGGGTCCGAGAATGGCGCGGACATCGCTTGCCAGTAGGCGCAGCGCATCGACGAAAGGAAACTGGTCATCGGCATTGCGCAGCCATGTCAGGCCGCGCAATTCGCTGCCGATCAGGATGGCATCGACGCCGCCGGCAATCTGCGCCAGACGCGCCATGTGCAGGACGAGACGCCGATAGCCCCAGTCGGCGCCGGGACCGGGCACCACGGTCTCGCCGCTGACCGGCAGATCGGACGGCTGGGTGGTACCGACGAACGCGGCGACCTGACTTTGCGCGACCGCGGTCCGGTCGGCGCTGCCAGCCTGTGCGGGACCTGGAAAGCAGGTGATGCGCCCGCGCCAGGGATAGGCGGCCTGCATCACGCCGCCATAGGGGTCGGGCAGCGCATTGTCCTGCGGCACATCCATCATGATGAAAGGGTGCAGCATGACGGACAGGCCGCGCGCCTTCAGATCGCGAATGGCCGCGATGACGGAGGCGTCGGTCGGCGTTCCGCCATAAGCGGGCCGGCCTTCGACCCGGCTGACGAGGCGAGCATCGGCGCTCTGGCGCATCAGCCCGCTGACCTGCCAGGACGGTGTTTCCTCGCCGATATGGCGTTCGGTGACACCGGGTCGCAGGGCGCACTGGCCCGCGCGCAGATCGTCGCCAAACCACGTCACGATCAGCGAAACATGTTTGAGGTTCGGGCAGATCGCCTGCAATTCATCGATCGAGGCGGCCCAGTCATTGCCCGCATAAAGGATGTGGCGATTGTGCTCGACGGTCTCACCCGCGCCCAGCCGGCTGGTGGCGGTGTTTGGCGAAAGGCCGTGCTCGGTTGCACCGGGGATGACCGAGACGGCCGTCAGGCCCGCTTCGACTTCGCCGACCGGCCGGATCACTTCGGCCTCGATCTGCGGAATGCGGTTGCCGAAATCCTCGAGCGGCAGCCGTTCGAACACCAGATAGGCGATGTTGCGGTAAGCCGGCGTGTTCCCCGCGCCCTGCTTTGCCTCAAGCAGCGCGTCGGCCGCCTGGCCGGCCTCGCCGGTGTGGACGCGCATGGTGATCTCGGTCAGGTCGATCTCGCGCCCGTCCGCCCAGACGCGCTTGACCATGGCCACCGGCCCCTCGCACAGGGCCACCGCGACATTGCCGAAATAGGCGTAGGTGGTGGTCGCGGCCTTCGGGCCGCCCTTGACGCCCTGACGCCCGGTCGTCGCCTCTTCCTCGAACCGGGTCGCCCAGATAACCGTGCCGGCGAGCCGCACATGGCCATAGGCACGCGCAACCGGCGTGCCCTCCTCGGCGGTCATCGGGCGCTGTTCGGTCAGACGCGGCCCCTCGACATGCTGGCTGGCACCGAACAGCCTCTGGTCGATCCAGTAGCCGGCAAGAGACCCGGCAGCGGTACCGATGGTGGCGCCAAACGCGCCGAATGCGCCGCCCAGCAATCCACCGGCGGCCTGAAGCAGAAGCGTTGCCATCAGTGCGTTCCGGAACGGTGATCAAGGGGCGGAAATGCAAAAACGGCCGCGATGCGGCGGCGCCACCACCCGGTCAGCGCGGTTTCGCAAACCGCATGGCGCTCGCGCGCATGGATCATCAGCGCCGGCGTCGACAGGATCGCCAGGTGCTTGGCGGCGACATGGCGCGACCAGCGGAAGACGAGAAGATCGCCGGGTTTTTCATCCCCGATGGAAACGGTGCCACAACGGACACTGCAGGCGTCGAGCAGCGGTTCACCGGCACCGGCGCTTTCGGCCCAATCGGCCGAATAGGACCGGTGATAGTCCGGCATCGCGTCATAGACATCGGCCCAAACACCGGCGACGAGCCCGAGACAATCGCAGCCGACGCCACGCCGGGCCGCCTGATGGCGATAGGGCGTACCGATCCAGAGGCGCGCCGCCGCGACAACCGCCATGCGCAGCGGATCAGGGGACAAGGGGGCCGCCATCGAACACCGCGTCGGAATAGACATAGTTGAGCGCCCGGTCGTCGCCCGGCATGTGCGGGAACCCCTGAAAGTTGAGCTGGTTGGAGAACTTGGCCTTGCACGTCGCAAACGTCTTGTCGCAGCCGGCGAAAAGCGTCACCGGATCGCCGGTTGCGGGCGAAACGCCAACCGGTTCGCGCATCAGAAGGCGCATGGTCGATGCATCGGACAGGCTGGCCGATGCCACGGAAAGCACTTCGCCGGCGCGGACGCCGCCATCGAAACGCAACATGCCATGGTCGAACCAGCGGTCGGGATGAACGCCTATGCCGGCCAAGTCGATCGAGCGTGCGCGATCTCCGCCCAAAACGGTGCCTGAAGCGCCATATCCCGGCGTGCCCGACAACGCGAAACCGCAGCGGGCATCGCCAAGCCTTGCATCGCAATGGCGGGTGAAGAAACGGCCGCGCGGCTGGTCGAGCGCCGCCGACAGGCTGCGCAACTCGACGCGGAAGGCCTGCCCCTCTCGCGTGATCTCGCCGACATGGAAACGGCGCAGCAGGCTTGCGGTGTCCGGCGCCTGCCAGTTGACCAGATAGAGTGCGACATCGGCACCGTCATAGGCGCCGCGCTCGATATCGGTTTCCGAGATGGCCGACGATGACAGAACGCCCGAGACATCGGTGATGTCACCGCCGAGTCCCAGCGAGGCTTCGGCGACGCCAGCGGTGAGCCCGGTCTGCGGCTCGCAGATGGTGTCGGCGATGGTCAGTTGCCGGTCGTGATCGGTGAAGCCGAGCATGGCGCCATCGGCGCGCCGGACGATCCACGCCAGACAAACGGTCGTCGCGCCGGATTCCAGATGGGTTTGAAGATCTGGGTGGAGGGCTCTCACGCGATCACCTCCGTCAGGACCAGATCGTCGAGCGACCCGCTATCGGCGTCCGCGCGCATGACCTGAAGCGACTGGTTCTCGAAGCGCACCGGCACGTCGAACACGCAGCCGCCCGTCACAGCCACGGCAGGGGCCGGCGCGGCGGAAAGCGCGACGATGCCGGTCGCCGGATCGACCGAGACCGAACCGGGATCGAGGACCGAACCGTCAAGAGCCATGGCGACGCTTGACGGTTCGGGCTTGCGGATGACGCGGCCGCTCGCGGTCCTGAGCTGGAATCGCGCTTGCGCACCGTCGCCGATGCCCAGTTGCACATCCGATGCGGCGGGTGCAGCGCCGTCAGCGGCGGTCGAAGGCTCAACCGGGTCGCGAAACCGGAACGCATGCAATGGTCCGCCGCGCGCCTCGAAAAACGCCAGGATGGCGCGGATCTCGGCCATCGGACGGGTGCCGACGGGGATCGTGTATCGCCGCATCGTCTCGGCCGTCCGGCTGTTGCGGGTCTCGTGACCCGACGACAGGGCGACGACATCGATGTGCCGCCGGCTGGCGACATTGACGCCGAATGGCAGGCGCGGAACGAACACCACATCGTGAAAATGGGACATGGCCCGCTCCTCAGACGCCGCGCCGGCCGCGCATGACGGCGCGTGTGAGCGCCGCGCTGACCTGGGACTGCGACCGCTCGAAGCCCTTAATGTCGGGCGTGGAAATGTTGACAACAACCTGCATGGGGGCCTCGCCCTGTCCGCCGGCGGCGACACCGAGCCGGCCGTCCGCACCACGCCTGAGCGGCAGGATGGCCTCGGCGCCCGCCTCCCCAGCAACGCCAAGGCCGCCGCCATGGGGGAAATAGGCCGGTGCGGCCAGGACCCCGCCTCCGCCGGCGAAAAGACCGGTCGATGCGACGCCGCCTGCGGCAAACGGTGTTACGCTCCCGAACAACCCGCCGAGTACCGACGGGCCGAAACCGTCGAACATGGATTGCAGCGGCGCCAGACCCTGATTGAGCGCACTGCGCGACATGCTCATGGCGATGCCGCGCAGAACGTCTTCTACCGACTTGCCCTTGATGACGATGTCGCCCAATGCGCCGGTCATCGTCTGGCCGAAACTCTCGGCCTCGTTCCGGAGCGTTGCGAGCGCCATTTCCAGACCCGTCGTATCCGCATCGACGGTGACGATCAGTTCCTCATCCATGGTCGCTCACCCGCTTGCCGCATGGTGTGTCGGGAAACGCCGACAGCATTTGCCTGAGTGCCGCGCGCGGTGGCGGCCCGGTTCGGTGCCCTTGCACAACCGACATGGCCGCCGCCAGTTCGCGCGGCGTCATCGCCCAGAAGGCAGAGGGCGGCAGATGCATGATGCCCAACCCGAACCCAATCGCGTCATCCCACGGAAATGCGCGCTGCATCGCTCATGTCTCCTTGACCGGGCCAAAGGTCGCGGCAAGCAATTCGCTGACAATGGCCGCATAACCGGCCAGCCCGTCTTCGGCCTGCATCTCGGCCACATCGTCACGCGTGAATGTGTGCCCGCCGCCTTCAAGGCCGGCATGGATGATCGTCAACAGATCGCGTGCCGACAGCCTGCCGGACGAAAAGCGTTCGCCCAAGGCGCCAAGGTCGCCAACGGCGAAGGCGCTTTCCAGCTTTGCCAGTGCGCCGAGCGTCAGGCAAAGACAGCGATCCTTGCCGCCCAGATTGGCCACGATCTCGCCGCGTCTGCGATTGACCAGCATCAAAGGGCTCCAAAGGTCAGTTCGCCAGCGGATTCCAGTGCCGTCTCGAACGTCACCTCGCCATCATGGTTTCCGGCATAGTCGAGCGCGGTGATCGCAAACGGGCCCGTGATCATTCCGAAATCGGGAATGACGATTTCCCATTGCCCGATCGCGCCATCGAAGAAGGCCCTCCGGACGAGTGCGTCGGACGCCGCATCCTTGAAGATGCCGGAACCGGAGACGGAAGCACGGCGCACGCCGGCGCCGCCCAGAAGCTCGCGCCACCGGCCGGCGGACTCCGCGTCGGTGATGTCAACCGTCTGCGCGTTGAAGGCGATGCGCTTGGTGCGCAACCCCGCCACGGAGACGAACGCCTGCTGGCCATCGTCGAAGAATTTCAAAAGGATGTCCTTGCCACGCTGGGCGGTCATGGGAGGTCTCCATCTCGAATGTCGGGTTTTTCGGCATCACGCACCGGCCGGCGCGCACAGGAAGCGAAGCCGCACCGTTGCGTGAAAGGCAGTCTGTTCGCGCTCGTAAGCGGTCGAAGTGGTCAGCGGTGTCGCCAGCACGATCCGTGTGGACTGGGCCGTCGCCGGAACCGCATCGGTCAGAATTCCCTCAATGCGCGCGGTGATCCGGTCGATGTCGGCCCGGCCGGATCCACGCCCGTAGACGTGGATCGCCACCGTCACCGCCCGGCCCGGAGCATCATCGGTGCCCCAGTCAACCGCCTCGATCCGGCCGACATAGACGGCCGGCAGCGCCCGGCGCGGCGGCGGCCGGTCAAAGATGCGCGGCGGGTTGCCGAGATCGGCGATGAGTTCTGCATCGTTGGCCAATTGGCCCAACAGCCATGCGTGAAGGTCGCCGGTCATGGCCGCCTGTTCCCGTCCCTTGCCGGTTTCCGGTTGTGTGTCGCCTGGTCGGCGAGCCGTGCAGCGCGTTCATCGGCGCGCGCCAGAACCGCCTTGCGCAGCGCACTGACGAGATCGTCGACCGTGGTCCTGATCGTCGTCTTCATTGCGGCACCTCGCTGGTGACGGCGCAGCGCAGGTAGCGCCCGCTCATCTCTTCATCGTGTGCCGTCCGGATGATGAAGCGCTCATCGCCGGCGACCAGGCGCATGGCGGGCCGTACACGCGGATCTTTGCGCAGCACGATGGTCCGCTCCCTCACCGGCTCCTCGGTGCCGGCGCGCACCGGATCAGTGGCGCGGGACGCGGTGACCATGCCCCAGACATGGGCGACATGGGTCCAAACATCGGTGTAACCGCCCTGGCCGTCGGGAGCGGATGACCACTCCTCGAGCGCGAAACGGGTCCTTAGCAAGCCGGGATCGGTCGGGTGTCGTGCCATGGTCAGATACCGATCCGGCGCCAGGCGCGCACAAGGCGTGAATAGGCCATCGGAACGGAGACGGGCTGCTCGCCGGGTCCGTAGCTGCCGCGAAATTCGTACCAATGGGCGACCAGGGTCAGGATCGCGCGGCGCAGCGTGTCGGGCACGTCAGAGCCAGCCGGACCGAATCCGGCACGGAAATCGATCTCGATGCCGGTCATGGATGCCGACAATGATCCCGGCTCGAAGGTCAGCGTCGCCGGCCGGCGCATGGTGTCGAGCCGGTAGGTGCTGCCGTCCAAAATGCCCGGATCGCCGTCCCGGTCATAGGCGGTGATCGCCACGATCGCCGCCACCGGATGGCGCGGCAGCGAAACGGGCGCCGACGGCACCTCGGACAGCGAAAGACGCCAGGCCTGGTCGATCAGCGCGATGCCGGTATCATCGGCGATGAAACGCGCGGCGGCATCGACCAGTTCGGCGATCAGCGTGTCCTCGCCATCATGGGTGACGCGCAGATGCGCCTTGGCGTCGGAGAGCGTCACCGGCGGCACGGCCGGCGAGCCGATGGGCATCAAAATCATCATCTGTCCTTTTTCCGGTAGGGTGCGGACGGCCCGGCAGGGAGGCGGACCGGGCCGTCCGCTGCGGCGTGAAACGCGGGGGACGAGGCCGCGCCTATCAGCTCACGCCGAACCGGATCAGCTTGATCGCGTCGAAGTCCTGGACGCCGCCACCGACGCGCTTGGTTGTGTAGAAGAGCACGTAGGGCTTGGCCGAATAGGGATCGCGCAACACCGAGACGCCGCGCCGGTCGACCACCAGATAGCCGCGCGCAAAGTCGCCAAACGCGATGGCGGGCGCATCGGCGGCGATGGCCGGCATGTCTTCGGATTCATGCACCGAAAAGCCCATCAAGGATGGCTTTTGCTCGGCGGTGGCCGGGGGCTGCCAGACATAGTTGCCGTCCGCATCCTTGAGCTTGCGGATCGCGGCCTGGGTCTTGCGGCTCATCAGCCAGGACGCGTTCTGCCGATAGCCGGCCTTGAGCGTGAAGACGGTGTCGAGCAGCACGCCCGCAGCATCATCGGCGGGCAGGTCGCCGGAAGCCCCTGTTGGAACGTAGCCGAGATTGCCCCAGCTCCACGCGCTCTCGTCGACCAGGGTGTAGTCGAGAAGGCCGCGCGGCTTGTTGACGCCATCGCCATTGACGAACGCAGCGCCTTCCTGTTCGGCGAACGCCGCCTCGACCTCGGCGGAAATCCACTGGTCGATGTCGACGGCGCTGTCCTCAAGCAAGGTCGCGGTCGCCGCCGGCATCGCATAGAGTTCCATCGTCGGGAACTGCAGTTCGGCCAACGTTCCCGCCGCTGTCTCGGGCCGCGCATCGGTTTCGCCGACCCAGCCCACCGCCGGTCCGCTCACGGCGAAGGGCTTTTTCAAAACGGCACCGGTCACTTGGCGCACGGTCGCCAGCGCGCGAACCGGTGACAGATCGCGCAGACGGCCGGCGATGGCGGTCTCGGTCTCAGGCGGCACGAGAAAGCCGCCGTCCGGGCCTGAGCCATAGGACATGGCCTTGCCTTCGAGACGCCGCAAGCCGGCTTCATCGCCGCCACGCACATAGCGCTCGAAAGCGGCCTTGTGTTGGCTCACGCCGGCCAACGCGAAGCTCGCGCCGGCGGCCGGGCTTGCGGCCTTGGCCACCAACCGTTCGAGCACACGCTTTTGCTCATCGACGGCCTGATTGATGCGGTCGACCTTGTCAGCGGAGACGGGATCCTCGCCAAGCTGGCTTTCGAGGTCTCGCAACCGTTCGTCATTGGCCTGCTTGAACGCGTCAAACGCGCGCATGAAGTCGTCGAACGCTTCGGCGACATCCTGGGCATGGGAGACGGGGATGGGCTTGATGGCGGGAGCTGCCATGGCGGCAGTTGCCGCCTTGGTGGCCGGTGCTCTCCGGTCGGGTAAAGCGTTGCTCATGATCGCAACTCCTTGGTGTTGAGGGTGAGAAGATCGGCGGCACGACGGATGGTATGTGCGAGCACAAGACCGTCCTTTGCGCCATGTGCGAACGCGGCATCCCGCCCGCGATCCAAAACGGCAAACCCCTTGGTGATGACCGTGCGGGCCTGCCGTCTGGTCAGCCCGGCATCGCGCACGAGCCAACGTTCGAACTCCCGGACCGTCGGCAGGGCCGGCGCGGCCTTGACTGCCCCGACCCGTGCCTCGGGCAGCATCGGGAAGGTGACGATGGAGATCTCCCAGAGATCGGCTTCGAAAATGTGGCGGACGCCGGTGGCGGCATCGGTCTTGGCGCGCACCGTCTTGAAGCCGATCGACAGGCCGTCAAGGCCACCGGCCTGCATCAGGGCCAGCACCTCGCGGCCGCGCGCGACGTCCGTGCTGATCCGGCCGCGAACCTTCAGGCCGTGCGCATCTTCCTCGACCGACAGCCAATGGCCGATCGGCTCATCGGGATTGTGCTGGAACAGCATGCGGATGCCGCCGGCGCCCTTTTCGGTCAGCGATTTTGCGAACGCGCCGGCGGTGACCACTTCCTGACCGAGATCAACCGCGCCGAAGACGGATGCATAGCCCATGAACGTGCCGGTTTCGTCGATATCGCCAAGTTCGGTTGCAGCGAATTTGCGATCAAGCGGGATCATCGGGCCTCCTGCTGCCGGTTTTGTCTGTTGAATTGCCGCTGCGGTCGGCAAAGCGGATCGCCAGACCCATCGCCCACCAGATGCTGACAGAGGCCAGGGCGGCGCCCATCAGCACGGTCTCGAAGTCGCTGAGCACGTCGGCGATGGCCAGGCGTTCGGCGACGGCGACGCCCGCCGTGGTGCCGAAGACGACACCGCCGGTGACGCCGGTCATGAACCGCAGCGCGGCCTCGCGGCGCGAGCGCGGAAACAGGTAGGCGAGCGAGATCGCCGAGCCGGCGATGGCGCCTGCCAGTTTGGCGAGCCACACCGTGCCCGCCGGGTTGATATCGGTCATGACCGTCAGCCGTTCCGGGCCGGCGTCGGCGCATAGCCGACCGCTTCGCGCTTTTCGGTGTCCGCCAGGAACGAGGCCGCTTCGAGCCGCGCCCACAACGCGTCGCGCTCGGCTGCCAGTCCCTCGACCCGGTCAAGATCGATGCCGATCCGGATGCGCCCCGGATAAAGCGGCGCCAGCCAGGCGGACAGCGCTTCGACCGTCCGCCGGACCAGCGGCAGCACGGTCAACCGGTAGAAGGCACGCTGGGCCTCCTGATAGTTGGAATAGGTGTTGTCGCCGGGTATGCCCAGCAGCATGGGCGGCACGCCGAAGGCGAGCGCGATGTCGCGGCTGGCCGAATTCTTGGCTTCGATAAAGTCCATGTCGCGCGGCGTCAGACCCATCGCCTTCCAGTCGAGACCGCCTTCGAGCAGAAGCGGACGGCCGGCATTGAGCGCGCCGGAATAGCCGTCGGCGAGTTCGCGCTTGAGTTGGTCATATTGCTCGGCCGTCAGCGTCGAGCCGTCGCCCGGCGCGTAGATCAGCGCGCCCGAGGGCCGCGCCGCATTGTCGAGCAGCGCCTTGTTCCATTGGGCGGCGGCATTGTGCACATCAAGCGCCATCAGCGCAGCCTCGAGCGGGGCGAACCCGTCGGTCTCGCTGAGCGGGTTATAGAGGGACAGGTGCACGACAGCCGGCGCGTGGCGGTCATCATCCATGCCGATCGTGCGCGGACCATCTGCGCCTTCGATGATACAGCGCGCCGGCCAGCCGCGCTCATCATGGTCCATGCGCACGCGGTCGGGCCGGATCGTATGGAGCCGCATCCTGCCGTCGGCGGCCTCGACCCGCTCCAGATAGGCATTGCCGGACAGAAGCAGATTGCCGAACAGGGTCTCGGCCAGCGCGGTACGCGACTGGCCAAAATTGGGGCGCTCCAGCGTATCGAGCAGCGGGTGCTTGGCAAGCTCGCGACCATCGTCCTGCACGCTCCAGGGGACAGCGGCGGCGGCCTCCGACACCATCCGGACGCATCGGTGCACGATCGGATTGCGCATGAACCCCTCGCGCGCCAAGGCGGAGAAGGAGGCATGCGTCCAGCCCGCATCGAGCATTGTGTGCATGGCAACGAAGCCCTGCGCGAGGGCGGATTTCTGTTCCGGAACCGCGTTTGGCGGCGACCGCATATCGGCCCCGGCCGCCTGCATTCGCCCGCGGCCCAGCATGTTCATGACCCAGTTCATCGGTTCTTCCATTGTTCAAACAAGCGCCCGGACGCGTGGATGGCCGCGCGCGCCCGAGACCAGTTCGGCAACCGCCCAGACCAGCGCGTCGAGCCGGTCCGGCGAGCGGCCTGAGGAAAGGCCGTCCAGCCCGAAATCGCACATTTCGTCTTCCAGTTCGGCCAGCACGCCCACATGGCGGACCCGGCCCTGCTCATAGAGCGCGGCCACCGGCTCAGCGCGCAGCCATTTGGCGCGCGACGCCCGCACCGGACGAACATTGACGGTCGGATCGACCATGCCAATCACGCTCCTGACCATGTCGCCGCCCTGGTTGACTTCGGCCACCATGATGTCGGCGCCGACGGCGTGATAGGCCGCAACCGCCCGGCTGGCCCATTGGCGCGGCGTCGCCGCACCGATGCTGTGATCGGCGATGATGTCGACCACGCCCTCATCGGTCAGGCCGGCAACAACGATGCCGCACGCATCCGACGACGCCTTCGCGCTGGCCGGCGGATCGACGGCAACAACGATCCGCCCATGGTCGCCGCGGCCGGTCGACCTGCACCGTTCAAGCAGGTCGCGGGTCCAGAGCGCGCCGTCACGTTCGCCGAGGATCTCGGCATCGAGTTCCTGCCGTCCAAGCCGTGTGCCGCCATAGCGCGCATGGATCGTGCGCAGGAAGTCACGCGCCAGATTGGCCGCATTGTCGGCGGTTCTCATCCGTACAGTGACGGTTGCGGCATCGTCCATGATCCGCGCCAGAAGCTTGAGCGGCCTTGGCGTCGTCGTCACCGCCAGGCGCGGCCAGTCGCCCAAGCGCAGGCCGAATTGCAGCATGTCCCAGCACTCGCCGGGATAGGGCCACTTGACCAGTTCATCACACCAGGCCGCCGCAAATTGCGGTCCGCGCAGCCTGCCCGGATCATGCGCCGAAAAGACCTGCGCCACCGCGCCGGTCGGCCAGACCAGCCGGCGCCGTGTCGCTTCGTAGACCGGCCGGTTGTAGAGCGCCGAGCGCAATATGCCGGCAGGCCCTTCGATCATGACATCGCGCACATCGGCGATCGTTTCGCCGACCAGCGCGATCGGCGCCGATATCCTTTCTGCGAACGGACGGGCAGCGCTGGCAAGGCCATGCACCCATTCGGCGCCGGCCCGCGTCTTGCCCGACCCGCGTCCGCCCAGCAAAAGCCATGTGGACCAGTTGCGGTCACGCGGCGGGGTCTGCGCCTCCCGCAAGGCCAGAAGTCCGCATCTGAGCGCCACATGCCGGGCATGTTGCGACGGCATCGTTGGCCACCAAGGCAGCGGCACGTTCCTGGGCAAGCTTATCTATCCGTTTGTCGGTCGCTTCGAAAAAGGCGCGAAGTTCTGCCAACTCATCCTCCGTTGCCTCATCGTCCGCTTCGCCGCAGATTTCGCGCAGGTCACGAAGCTTCTCTGCGGCCTTGGCCAAGGCCGACATTCCGTCCAGAAACCGCCCGTCAACGCCGTCGCTTTGCTCGCCGAGCGTGGCCAGACGCTCGGCCTGTACCTCAAACTGCGTGCCGAGCGCCTGGAGCACACGGGACGGCAGGGTGACGTGCGGCGCCGCGCTCTCGCGGTCCGATCCGGAAACCATCGCAAACCTCTCTTGAAAACCCGCAATGGGCGCACGATCCAGCCCCATCATGCGACGAAGCGCCGTGTCGACCCAATTTTGTGATTATGCCACTACCCTACTCCGGCACCGTCACGGTGTCAAGAAAATATTCCTATCATCGGATTTTTTTGGAACGGACCTTCCATGTCGACCTCTTCGGACGCGCGCGTTGACGCCGAGTTTCCACCGATCAAGCCCCAACATACCGGGCTCGTCGGCAAATGCCCCCGCTGCGGCCGCGGCCGCCTGTTTTCCGGCTTTCTTTCGCTGGCCGAACATTGTGAAATATGCGGTCTAGATTTCGATTTCGCCGATCCGGCGGACGGGCCGGCCTTTTTCGTGATCACCTTCGCATGCATTCCGGTGGTCGCGTTCGCGGTCTGGATGGAGGTTTCGGTCGGCGCGCCCTACTGGGTCAACGCGCTTTTGACGCTGCCCCTGCTGCTCGTGTTCTGTGTTCTGCCGCTGCGACCGCTGAAGGGCTTGATGGTCGCAACGCAGTATTATCACAGTGCCCGTGAAGGCGCGCTGGACCCGGCAAATCATGTCGGAACGGGCCCCGGCCGTTAACGCCAAACGCCTTCCGGCCATTGCCCGACTTGGCGAAATGCGGCAAGACAGAACGGAAACGCCCGCCGGGTGCGGGCTTTGCGACGTAGCATGAATGGGGCCAAACGCCGGCACCGCCGGACGCACTTTGCGACATGGATGATCTGAACCTGCCAGACGATGGCCAGAAAAAGCGGCCACACAAAAAGTCGTCATTTCTGCTGGAAATCGACGCCTGGATCGATTCGGCGCTTTATGATTCCAGTTTCAGGGCAGCGCAAACCTGGGAAGACATCACGATCTTCTTTCGGCGGTTCCGGCCGCGTGGGTTCAGGCGCGCTTTCTTCGAGGCGGCTGGCGATGCGATGACACTGGGCATGCTGGGCCTGATCGCGCTTCTGGCGCTCGCCATTCCATCATCCCGCGAAGTGGCGCAGGACTGGCGCAATCAGGATCAGTTCGCGGTAACCTTTCTTGATCGGTACGGCCGGGAGATCGGACAACGCGGCATTCTGCATACCGATGCAGTGCCGGTGGAGGATTTGCCCGACCATCTGGTCAAGGCGGTGCTCGCCACCGAGGATCGCCGCTTCTTCGATCATTTCGGCATTGACGCCATGGGGTTGTTGCGTGCGACGACAGAGAATGTGCGCGCCAACTCTGTCGTGCAAGGCGGGTCGACGATCACGCAGCAGCTGGCAAAAAACCTGTTCCTGACCAACGAGCGGACGCTCGAACGCAAGATCAAGGAGGCTTTCCTCGCGCTCTGGCTGGAAGCCAACCTGAGCAAGGATGAGATTCTCAAGCTCTATCTGGATCGTGCCTATATGGGGGGCGGCACGTTCGGCGTGGGCGCGGCGGCGAAGTTCTATTTCGACAAGGACGTGCGCGACATCGACCTTGCCGAAGCGGCCATGCTGGCGGGCCTGTTCAAGGCGCCGGCGCGTTTTGCGCCGCATATCAACCTGCCCGCGGCACGCGGCAGGGCGAACGAGGTGCTCACCAACATCGTCCAGGCCGACTTCATGACTGAAGGCCAGGTAACGGGCGCCCGTCGGGAGCCTGCCGACGTCATTTTACGCGACGGTACCGAAAGTCCCGATTATTTCCTCGACTGGGCGTTTGAAGAGGTCAAGGACTTCATCATCGCGCAGAACCTGCCGACCCGGTCTGTCGTCGTGCGCACGACGATCGATTCGGAGCTTCAGCGCGCTTCGGAAGAATCGGTACAGTTCTTCCTGCGCAAGCACGGGCAGGACTACAATGTCAGTGAATCCGCCGTGGTGTTGATCGAAGCCAATGGCGCGGTGCGGGCGCTGGTTGGCGGCAGGGACTATGGTGCAAGCCAGTTCAACCGCGCGACCGCCGCCGAGCGTCAGGCCGGATCATCCTTCAAGACCTACGTCTATGCGGCAGCGATCGATGCCGGCCTGACCGACGCCAGCGTCATCGCGGATCGGCCGATCACCTGGCGGGGCTGGTCGCCGCAAAACTACAATCGCTCCTTTGCCGGCCGGGTGACACTGGCCACCGCGCTGGCGCGGTCGATCAATACCGTTCCGGTTTGGATCACGCGCGACCATCTTGGCGGCACCAAGCCGGTGATCGACATGGCACGGAAGATGGGCGTTGAATCGAACATCATCAGCCACCACACCATGGTTCTGGGAACGGCCGGGATGACGGTCATGGACCAGGCAACAGGCTATCTGACGCTGGCGAGCGGCGGGATCGCGGGAACCCGACACGCTTTCACGCAGATCAAAAGTCCGTCCGGTGAAATCATCTATGACCGCCGCCGCACGCCAACCGGGGGCGAACGCGTGCTCGAAGCCGAAAAGGCTGAAATGCTGAACCGGATGCTGGTCAATGTGACGGAGTGGGGCACCGGACGACGCGCGGCGCTCGACGGCATCAAGGTCGCCGGGAAGACCGGGACGACACAGGCCTATCGCGATGCGTGGTTTGTCGGCTACACGGGCAATTTCACGGCCGCGGTCTGGTATGGCAATGACGACTACACGCCAACGAACCGGCTGACCGGCGGCCGGCTTCCTGCCATGACCTGGCAGCGCATCATGTCCTACGCCCACCGGGATGCCGATCTTGTGCCCTTGCCCGGCGTGGAAGATTCAATACGTCCGGCAACGGAGGAAGCACCCGAGGTGGCCAGCGACGACACAGCAACAGCCTTGCCGCCGCGGCGGCTGGCCCTTTCGGAAGACGCAGTCCGGTTTCTGATCGCGCTCGAAGACAGGCTTGGCAGTGCCGCGCCATTGTCCGCCGATTCTCAGCAGCTGGCGGCACGTTCACGTTGACATGGAGCCCTCGGGCGCTGCAAAGCGAAGACGTCGCGTGATCGCATCCGAGCAAACCTGCCATCGGTCCCCGGCGAGACCGGTTCGCCGCGCCAAGGTTTTGATCCCAAACCGATGATCCGCTCAATCCTGACCATCGCCTATGTGCTCGGCCTTGCATTCGCACTCGGCGGGCTTAGCGCATGGACCGTCACCGACCGGTTTCCGGGGTTCTCGGCGCTTTCCATTGGTCAATGGACCGGCTTTCCCTTGGCCGGGTCTCAAAATGCCGACCCTTATGCCCGCGCCCATGCTGCCCGCAATGGCGGGATTGCGCTTGGCGCAGCGGAAGGCGTGGCCTTCGGCGCCAGCCGCGATTCGGACGGCGAGCCGATCAGCGGAACCTGCAGCTACGTTATCGAAGGCCGGCTGCCATCGAGCCGCCTTTGGACGCTGCGGATGATCGATCAAAACGGCCGGACGCTGGATGCTCCGGCGGGGCGTTCGGCGCGCACGCACAGTCGAGCGATTGTTCATGATGCGGAAGAAGGCGTGCGGATCGCCGTTTCCGAGACGCCGGAGCCGGGCAACTGGCTGCATCTTGATCATCGGGGGCCGGCGCGGTTCATCCTCACGCTCTATGACACGTCCATCACCACGAGCACCGGTCTGATCGATTTTGCGATGCCCGATATTCGGCAGGTCGGGTGCCGGTCATGAGCCGTTTCCTCTATGCAACGCTGGTCGGCCTTGTGGGCGCTGCGGTGGTGCATCTGGCCATCGTTTTCCTGCTGCCGCTCGTTTCGGCGAGCACGCCCTGGAACCAGATCGCGGCGCTGACCAGCAAAAACCGTCCTTACGCCCTGCCCGGTTCGTCGAATGACACGGCGGTCGGGAACGGCATTCACGGACCTGATCCGTTCTTCGAGACCATCGTCTGCCGATACAATCTGGCCGATGGCGCCCTGCACATGCGCTCGACGGGACGCGTCCCGCTGTGGACCGTCAATCTCTATGACAGTCTGGGCACCGGCTTTTTCTCGGCCAATGACCGGCTCGCCGCCAGCCAACGCCTCGACCTTCTGGTCCTGGATGCCGGCCAGTTGCGCTATGTTCGACAAAGCACGCCCACCGACCTTGCCGGCGCGATCGTCGCGCCGGCCGATGATCCGAGGGGATTTGTGGTTGTGCGCGTGTTCGTACCCGACGAGACCTGGACGGGTATCAGCGCCCGGTTTGCCGATGCCCTGGAATGCCGGTCGCTGGACTTCTGACCGCTACCGGGCGATCTCAATGATCGGTGACGGGTGCCTTCGACCGCCTGTGGACCGGGCGGCTCGGATCATCCGAACCCGACCGCAGTCCTGCGCCGATCGGCTCCTGGCGAACGCCGGTGAAAAGAAGAAGCGTCGCCGGGCCGTTTGCGGACAGCAGGTCCGTCTGTCGAACCGGGTTCGACCGTTTGTGAGCAGCGCGGTAAGCCGCCATTGCAACAATGTCAGCCATGGAAACCCCTTTTGCGTCCAATGGCGAGTAACCCAAGGTTGCGTGCTTATGGTTAACGCATCGCTAACGCTTGCACGCTAGTTTGGTGGCATGCAGAATCAGCGCCTTGCCAAGATGCTCATAGACAATGCCGAGCGGTTCGCCCGGCTGCGCAATCCCTCTACCGAGGATTGCATGCGCATCCAGAAACACATTTTGGAAAACATCGATCTCGTCTCCGTCGATGACCGGCGGGCACTGGCCGCCATTTTCGCGCCGATCGAGACAGCGCCGCTCGAGATCGTCCATTTTTTCTGCGACAGTGACGAAACGATTGCCGCTCCCTTTGTCGCCCGGTCGCCGGCCATCGATGACCGGATGTTGCTGACGATGATCCGATCACATGGTGCGAGCCCGCGCGTGCGCGCCATTGCACGACGGCCGAACCTGACGGGGCCCGTTCGGGCCGCGTTGCGCGCGCTTGACGATCCGGCCGTGGACCGGGCGCTCGAATTGCGGCAGATTCCAACGGGTTCGAGCCGCTCCAATCGGGTTGGAGAACGTGATCGTAGCGGCCCGACTCAACGTCTGGACGCCGGCGCACTCAGCCAGATCGCCGCGCTGGCCGGAGATCGATCCCGCTCCCTGTTCGAGACGGCCCTGGCGGACTGCACCGGACTTTCCATGACCAGTGCGCGTATCCTTTGCGATGATCCCACATCGCGTAACCTCCTGTTGGCGCTACGCTTCATGGGCTTTGACGAAGAGCAGGCCCTGTCGGTGTTCCGCGGCCTGTCTGCCGATCTGGCAAACAGTGAGGACGTGCAAGAAAGGTTTCGTTCGGCCTATGCCGGCACTGGGGCGCAGGAAGCTGCCGAACGGGTTCGGCGATGGCAACTCGAAGAGCTGGAAGCGCTTGTTACCAGCCAAAACACCGCCAATGTGGAACAAGAGGCCACCCTGCCATCGCGCAAGGGTGCGGCCTGACATCGAGGACCAGCCATCCGATCAATCGCCATCAACGACGGTTAGCAGCCCGTCCAACGGTCCCGTCCAGTTCTCGATCTCGACCATCCAGAAATCGGGATCAAAGCGAGACTCGCTCTCGACGAACTGCCTGAGCGCATCATCTCCGTCGAGCGTGCGCGTGAGCGTAAAATGGCGGCCGGCATTCTTGCCGTCGGATGCATCGGCGATAGTTGGGGGCGCATCCTGGTAGATGTCGTATGAGCCCAAGGCGTGATCGGCGAGCGCAATCACGATGGCACCGGCCTGGGCATTGCCACGCCGCGCCACATAACAAAAAGCGCCCCCGGATCGGGCAGTCCGCAGCAGGGCGCCGATGAAGATTTCCGATGTTACGCGCGGCGCCATCGGTTCAGCCTTTCAGTCGATCAGACCGACCGCAACCATCTTGTCCAGCAACCCGGCATCGATTTCACCGGTGACCGGCAGGCGGAACAGCGCCTGAAACTCTCGAACCGCAACGCGGGTTTGCTCTCCGGCCACGCCATCGACGCGAATGTCGTCATTGCCAAACGCCTTTAGCCCGGCCTGAACCCGCAGCACATCGGGATCGGCAACTGGAGCACTGACGGCCTCCCCGACGCGGCCAGAGGTGGGATCGGCGGCTGCGGCCGCGGCCGATGGTTCCGGTCGCGGACGCGGGATGGCGGCTGTGACGACCATGTTGTTGCGCAAGCTGGTCAGCAACTCGTCGGCCGAAAGCTCGATCCCGCGCAAGCCGACGCTGGTCTTGTATGCCTCGACGGCCGCTTGGGTTCGCGGACCAGCGATGCCGTCCACCGCCGCATCGTAAAAACCAAGCGTCGCCAGCATTTGCTGGAGTTCGGCGGTCGGATCCTGCAATTCGGGCGCCGGTCCGGGTGCAACGGCCACTTGCGCGGTGCGCTCCGCGTCGTCGATCCCGGCGCTTGGCCGGGTTTGCGGCACCGGACGACTGGCCGGCGTTTCCGCCGCGGTGTCATCGAAAACAATGCGGGTAACCGGCGCACCGTCACCGGGCTCAATGCCCGTCTGTTGCTCATCACTGCGCAAAGCATGACGCCGGTGGTCGGCGGGCTGACGCGTCTCGAAAAAAGCCGAAGGGTGAGCACCGTTCTGAAGGTAGAGCGCATTGACACTTGCATAGGTGACGACCGCAAAACCGCCAGCGCCGGCCAGAACGGCCCATTTGTTGCGGCGCATCAGACGCCAAAGCCCTTCGGCGAGTTCGCCAACCACGCTGTCCCGATCATCCCTGTCAGCCAAATCGTCGCGGCGCATCGGTGATCTCCTTGCCATTGTCTGTGTTTTGGGCCGGCCTGACGGGCCGCAGCTCGGTAACCCGGCTATCTTGCGTTCCGTCGCCGGCGGTTTGCGGCGCATCGCGTGGTATCCGGACCGTGACGCGCGTGCCGATATCCGGGGTGCTTTCGATCCGCATCTCCCCCCCGTGAAGCCCGGCAAGACCTTTGACGAGCGACAGTCCCAAACCCGTTCCCTCGCACTCCCGTGTGTATGAGTTGTCAATCTGGGCATACGGGCGGCCGAGCTTGTCGATGTCTTCCGGAGAGATCCCGATCCCGGTGTCCGAGACGGTCAGGACGAGCGCTTCAGGGTTGGTCTCGGCCTCGATGGTCACGCAGCCATGCTGGGGTGTGAACTTGACGGCGTTGGCCAGAAGATTGGTCACGATCTGCCGAACGGCGCGGCGATCGGCCTGCGCCGATGTCGCAACCTTTTCCAGGTGAAGGTTCACATGAATGCCCTTCGCCTGGGCGCGCGGCGCAATCATCATCGCCACGTCACGCACCGTGCAGTCCAGATCGAAGACCTCCCGGTTGATCGTGTAACGGCCGGCGCCGATTTTCGAGACGTCGAGCATCGCGTTGACGACCGCGAGCAAATGCGTGGCGGCGTCGTGGATCAAATCCCCATATTCGCGCTGGCGCGCCACAGGCAGAGAACCCAGCGCGTCGCCCCGGATGAGATCGGCAAATCCGATAATGGCATTGAGCGGTGTGCGCAGTTCGTGGCTGACCATGGCCAACTGGCCCACATCCTCCTGCGCACCGGTTTGCTCGCCAAGGGGCGCCGGCTCGACATCGAAGGCGACATTGGCTTGCACCTTGCCGGTCGGGTCGCCGCAAAGGACCAGTGTCGCCGCTTCATAGTTCTGGCGATCACCGGACGCGGCACGGTTGAGCCGGATGTTCAAGCCAACGGGCATAGCATTGGCCGATCGTGCGCGGGCCATCGCATGGAGAAACGCGACGCGGTCGCCGACATGGACGCGATCGAGAAGCCTGTCGCCATCGTCGAGTGGCGCAATGGCGTCGATGGCCACATCGTGCGGACGCCAAACCTCGCCGGTGTCTTCGATCACCGTCGCCGGTGCGCTCGTGGCAACCGGCCCGATATCGGCCGCAACGGGCATGTTGCTTCGGACACTGGCGCCCGCGGCAGGCCAGTTCGCAACCGAGCGGACCGTCACAAGCGCGATCAGGGCGAACAGCGCCGCCGAAATGGTGGCCGCGACGACCAGCGAAGGCGCAACATCGCCTGCCCCAAGTGCCGCAACCACAACCAGACAAACCGAACCGCCGGAGACGGCAGCCGCGAGGGCGCCACCTGCTGCCCGCCGGGCGACCCGACCGCCCGAAGCGGCGCGCTCCCGGTGAAGGCGGGACAAACTGTCGAGAAAACGCAACACGATACTCAAACACCCAACCGCCGGCACATCCGGCAAACCGACACTCCCATGCCACCGTTTACGAATGGATAAACCTCGCACCCGCGCGGCGCCATCTGACCGCAATTCCAAAGCCGCAACTGTCGAATTGCCGGTTATGGTTAACGGATTGAAGCAAGCATCAAAGCCTTGGCGTGGCGGACTTTTTTGCGATCATCGGCATTTTAGGCAAATTTGTCGAAATTCGAGCCTCGACCCGGCACCCGCATTTGACGGCCGCATGGCATCATCATCGCGGGACACATTTCTTCGGGGACGACACGATGATCCGCTTTGCGTTCAAGATGGCCGTATGGGGCTTTCTGGGTCTGATGGCCCTGCCGAGCCTCGTGCCCGCCGATCAGATGGAGGCGGGCGTGGAGCAAGCGTCGGTGACGGGTGTCGAGACATCAATCAACGCGGCGCGATTCGCCGGGGCGGTGGCCGACGATGTCGGTTCGGTGTGCACCCGGCAACCGGACCTGTGCGCGAGCGGTCGGGCGCTTGCCGATGCCGCGCTGGCCCGCGCGCATCAGGGTCTTGTCATCGCAACAGGGCTGATCGAAAAAGCCCAGTCCGGCGAGCCTGCCGCTTCAGATGACGACGCCTGACACCAGGCTCACAAGCATAACCCTTGAGGCGTCCTGGCTGCGGCCATATGTAAGGGATGGTTCCTTTTGCATCCGAGCCCGCCATGACACGTTCCATCGACGCCATCATCGACGATTTCGACCTTCTTGACGATTGGGAGGACAAATATCGCTATGTGATCGAACTTGGACGCGAATTGCCGGACATGGCCGACGGGGAAAAAACTGCTGGCAACAAGGTCAATGGCTGCGTGAGTCAGGTGTGGGTTGTCGCCGAGCCCGGCGAGGACGGCACGCTTCGTTTTCGCGGCGATTCCGATGCCCATATCGTTCGAGGTCTGGTGGCGGTCATGATCAGCGCGATGTCAGGCAGACCACCGGCGCAGGTCGTCGCGTTCGACGCCGAAAATCTGTTCAAGCGCATCGGTCTGGACAGCCACCTGACACCGCAGCGCTCAAACGGGCTTCGCGCCATGGTCGAGCGCATGAAGGCCCAGGCGGGCGCGATGACGGCCGCCTGAGCCAGTAGACGGGCGGTCAGAGGGTTGGCCGGTAGTCCTTCTCGCCCCAATGCCGGATGTCGTGCCGTGTTTGCGGCGGCGGCGGATTGTAGTGGCGATCAAGGGCGGCAAGTGCGGTCCGCAAAACCACCTTGGCCGACCGGCGCGGCCATTTGCGCTCCAACTCCACCTGTTCGAGCCCCTTCAAAAAGCAGCACACATCGACAAGCAAGCCAGAGAGTTCCGGCCCTACCGCATCCAGGGCGCGGTTGAACCGCACACGGGCGTCCAGCACCCTATCGGACAGGTTTTGCGGGTCGCCATGCGCGCCCGCCGAGTCGCGGACCGTGCGGGCCGGATTCCATGACGCGGATATGGACGGGCTCAGTTGGCCGAACTCGAAATCCGATCGCAGCCGCTCGCCGGCCGCCACTTGCCCGTGATTCAGCCAGGCATCCCGCTGCGCGCCGCCGGGCCGTGCAAGTCGGGCCAAAGGCGACTCCGCAAGGTTGCGGGTCAGGTCCGGCTGACCGTCAATGTTTGCGCTCGTCACCTCCCGGTGTTGCCCGGCAAACCCGTCTCCCGATGCCATCCGTTTGTGCCACGTGACGCCATCGGCGCTGACGGCGGCCAAAGTCCGTCCTGATGACGGACACCGGGACAGATGCAGCCAGCCCTGGTCGACCATGGCCTCCAACTGATCGGCGGGGCAGCGGATGGTGCGCGTTTCACCCAGATGCAAAATGCATGCCGCCGCTCCCCCTTTGGTGACCGGTACGGGTGCGCGGCCGTTGAGTGCTGCCAGCACGCGCAAAGCCCGTTTTTTGAAACGGTCGGCGGTCATGGACGGTCTTCCCGCCGATCATGGAGGTGAAAAGCGACGCCCACGATCTGCTCAACCCGGGCCACGATCTGATTGAACTCGATGTCATCGCGCAAATCCTCGACCAGGTGGCAGGCGTACATGACCGTGCTCTTGTCCCTTCCAAAACCCGTCGCGACATCGGCCATCCGCATGCCCAGCGTCGTATGCGCAACATACATGCCGATCTGACGCACGCGGGCGATCGCCCGTCCGTGGCGCCGCGGCGATCGCAACTGTCGGCCGCTGACCGAAAACAAGGCAGCCATGAGATCAAGAATGCCGTCGCACATGGCGACCGCCTGCTCACTGTCGGGCGAACCGGTCACCACAGTGCAGGCATGCACCGCATCATGATCTGCCGCACACGGCCATTCGCCCTTGTCAGCATCGGCGAAAACCCGTCTGAAGCGACCGGCCTCGGCATGTTCCAAGCCTTGCATCACCACCTCCACTTTGAGGAATAAATTCTTATATTGGCGCACGCAAGGTTTGATAGGATTTTTCACCTACCTTTACCAAACTATTGATTATGCTGTTGTTTCCAATGGACTGCCGTGTGAAGGCCGGCAACTTATCCAACGCCAGCGCTGCCGGACTATCGTTGTCGGACTCTTTGCTTCGGACAATGGATATGGTGACGCACAACGCTCCCCACCCAAAGACGCAGGCTGTTGTCGACTGTGCGACCGACTGGATGTTGTACCGGATCACAGGTGTGCATTACCGTGATCTCGACAAAGCGAGTACACGACACCTGGCGGGCCATCTGCGGACACTGGATCGTATCTTGAAGCGGGAGCGCAACAAGGGGCTTTCGCGGCACTGGTCCTACGACCTGAACCGCCACATCACGCTCAAGACCGTACGGGACCTGATTGCCGGGTGCTTGAACAAGCGCGGTCATCGCTGCGCGCCAGCCAGCCCCGCAGCGGAACAGCGGATGACCGTTCGGCAGGCCGATCGGTCATCCGGCAGGTAGACAGGCCGCCCTACTTCTTCTTGACCTTGGAGCCCGGCTTGCGGCCCAGGCCCATTTCACGGGCCAAGCGGGAACGCTGTTCAGCATAGGCCGGAGCGACCATCGGATAGTCGGGCGCCAAGCCCCACTTCTCGCGATATTCTTCCGGCGTCAGGCCATAATGGCTCATCAGGTGGCGTTTGAGCGACTTGAACTTTTTGCCGTCTTCAAGGCACACGATATAGTCGCGCGTGACCGAACGTTTGGGATTGACGGCCGGTATCGGCTTTTCCGCCGGACCGCCGTCCGGTCCGTCGCTCGTCTTGCCCAGTGCCGAATGCACTTGGGAAATAAGCGACGGAAGGTCGGATGCGGAAACCGGGTTGTTGCCAACATAGGCCGAAACCACTTCGGCTGTCAGTTCAACGAGCAAGTTGCTATCTGTGTGAGGTCTATGATCGTTGTCCAAGGGAGTCCTCTTTGTTTTTATTGCTATAGTCTCACCCGTAAGATACGCCTTGTCATGATTGCAGCGGATATGCAAACGTTTCTTTGCATCATCCAAACACGATTATGTATTCGCACGGTCAAAATTTGCCTATTGACCGGTACAGATTTGATCTCAAGTTGATCTAAAGCCCTGATTCCCGCCAAGGTTGCAGTCTTTTTGAAGTCTCAGCGAGGACCCGCCAAGTCGTCGCGGACATTGTCCTTGGTGAGCGGGTATCCAACAGCATAAGCAGCGCGCGCCAGAAGATGCGCAGCAATGGGGGCCGTCAGCAGGAAGAAGACAACCCCTGCAAGGGCTCTGCTGGTGGTTCCAGCGTCGCCAGCGTGCACCGCGAGTGCGATGAGAACGAGGCCCGAACCGAGCGTTCCTGTTTTCGACGCCGCATGAGATCGGGTATAAATGTCTGGCAGCCGCCATAGACCAATGACGGCCACCAAAGCGAAGAAAGATCCGACCAGAACAAGTAAACCTGCAATAATCGCGGCTATGTCACTCATTTTTTCTTTGCTCCATGCGCGCCCGAAAACTGGGCAGCGTCAGGCATGATTACAGCATCTTCGGTTATGTCTTCGTCTTCTGCGGGCGCGTCGTTCTCGCTGCGACCGCGGGCCAGGACGAACCGGGCAAAAGCGACGGTGGCCAAGAAACCGACCAGACCCAGCGTGATCGCGATATCCACATAGAGTGTGAAACCGGTCTTGATGCCGATGGCGGCAATGAAGCCGATCGCGGTCGCCACCAGCATGTCCAGCGCAAGGATCCGGTCAGGCAAGGTCGGGCCACGGATGACCTTGATCACCGTTCCCAGGAAGGCGACGCTGAGGATCACCAGAGCGATCTGAACCGACCAGTCGAGAAACTCGGCGGCACCCATCAGCGGAAAGCCTCCAAAATCTTGCGCTCGAAGCCATCGGCGATGTCGGCCCTTATGCTGTCGGGGTCCGAGCAATCCAGCGCATGGATGTAGAGCGTCTTGCGGTCGGCAGAGACGTCCACCGACAGCGTGCCCGGCGTCAGCGTGATCAGGTTGGCGAGCACCGTGATCTCCAGATCGCGATCGACCTTCAGCGGATAGGCCAGAATGCCCGGCTTCAGCTTCATGTTGGGCGACAGCACGAGAATGGCGACGCGCGTTGCCGACAGGATCAGCTCATAGACGAACAGCAACAGCAGCGAGACGATGCGGTAGAGGCGCGACAGATAGCCGACCGAGCCCACCTGTTCCTGGATGATGGTCAGCGCCAGCGCGCCGAGCGCGAAGCCGAACAGGATGTTGATCAGCGCGAAGCTGCCCGAGACGGCCGCCCAGGACAGGGCAAGAAGGATGTTGGCGAGAAACAGGTTCACTGCACGGCTCCTTCGGCTGCGGCCGGCTGGATCGGCATCGGGGCGTAGACGGCATCAATATAGCCCACGGGGTTCATCAGTTCGAACGCAATCCTGTCGGATACCTGGATGAACGGCTCGGGATAAAGGCCGGCGATGACCGTCAGGCCGCAAAGGCCGACAAGCACGGGCAAGCCCAGGCGCGCGACCGGCACTTCGCCGAGCGTCATCGACCGCATGTCGGGATTGGCTGGACGCCAGAAGGCAAAGGCGAACAGCCGCACGAGCGCGATCGTGGTCAGGAAGCCGGACAGGAGGATCGCGGCGGCCAGCCACCAGGCGCCGACATCGATCGATGCCTTGACGAGAAAAATCTTCGGCCAGAGGCCGGAAAAGGGCGGCAGGCCCGAGGCCGAAAATGCGAGTATCAGTGCGACGACCGCCAGCCAGGGTGCCGTGGCATAAAGCCCTCCGGCGCGATGGAGATCGAATGTGCCGGCAGCCGCGCCGACAATGCCGACCAGCAGATAGAGCGCGGTCATGATCACCATGGAATGGGCGGTATAAAATGCGGTGCCCGACAGGCCCGTAGCGCTGCCCAGCGCAAGGCCGGCCAGCATGATGCCGATTCCCGAGATCACCAGATAGCCCAGAACGCGGCGCATATCGGTCTGGGCGAGCGCGCCCAGCGCGCCGAGCATCATCGACGCGGCGGCAACGACGGCGATCGCGATCGCCAGATCATCGCGATCGGCGGGGAAGATGGTCAAAAGGATGCGCAGCAGGGCATAGACGCCGACCTTGGTCAGAAGGCCGGCGAAGACCGCGCCGACAGCCAGCCGCGGCGTGTGATAGGAAGCGGGCAGCCAGAAGTTCAGCGGAAAGGCGGCCGCCTTCATGGCAAAGGCGAAGAAGAACAGAGCGGCGATCGTCAGGCGTGGCCCGACCTCTTCCATCACCGCCGCCTTGCGGGCGATGTCAGCCATGTTCAGCGTTCCGAACAGGCCGTAGACATAAGCCACCGCGATCAGGAACAGCGTTGTCGCGATGAGGTTCAGGAAGGCATATTTTGTCGCGCCGTCGAGCTGGTCGCGCCGCGAGCCGAGGATCAGCAAGCCGAACGAGCCGAGCAACAGCACTTCGAACCAGACATAGAGATTGAAGATATCGCCCGTCAGGAACGCGCAGATGACGCCCGACAGCATCATCAGAAGGAACGGGTAGAAGCCATAGCGCCGTTCCGTGTTGTCGGCCTCACGCAGCGCGTAGATGCCGGTGGCCAGCCCGACAATGCCGCTGATCAGCGCCAGTGTCGCGCCGAGCGTATCGGCGACGAAGGCAATGCCGAACGGCGGCAGCCAGCGGCCCATGGCCATCACGACCGTCCCGTTGGCGAGAACGTGGACAAAAAGGCCGGCAACAGACAAAAGGATCAGGACCAGGCCGGCAATCGCGATCACCGGCTGCCGGCCCGTATCCTTGCGGGTCATCAAGCAGAGCGCGGCGAAGATGAAACCGATCACGAGCGGCGCGACGATCAGCCAATCGGCAAGCGCCGGCGCCTCCATGACGAAGGCGTCGGCAAGATCGATCGCGGGTCTTTCGGCGGCGGCCATCGGGTCTGGTGTCCTTGACTTCAGTAGCCGAGCGGCGGCAACGGCTCGCCCTCGGGTTCGGCGTCACGCATCGCATAGGTGTCGTCGGTGCCAAGCTCCTGATAGGAGCGCATGACGAGCACGAGCAGGAAGGCGAACAGGGAAAAGGCGATGACGATCGCGGTGAGGACCAGCGCCTGCGGCAGCGCGTTGGCTGCACCGTCGGCCGGCAGATAGTGACCTGCGGGGATGATGGGCGGCACCTCGCGCGTGATCCGCCCCATGGCGAAGATGGTCAGGTTCGCACCCGTCGACAGCGTCACCGTGCCGAGCAGGATGCGGATGATGTGCCGCGACAGCATCAGATAGATCGAGACCGCAAAATATAGGCCGGTCAGCGCGGCAACGGCGATTTCCATCAGTCGCGCTCCTTTTCCTCGAGCGCAAGCGCGATCGAGGTGATGGCGCCAAGCACGACCAGATAGACGCCGATATCGAAGATCAGCGTGGTCGAGAGCTTCAATTCGACGCCGAATACGGTCGGGTAAACCCAAAGGCCGGTCATGTAGGGCACGCCGGCGAACAGCGAGAAAATGCCCGCGATCGCGCCCAGAAACAGGCCAAAGCCGGAAATCGCCATAGGATGGTAGCGGATCGCACGCCGCACCGGCGAAACACCACAGGCAATGCCGTAGATCGCCAGCGCCGACGCGGCGATCAGCCCGCCGATGAAGCCACCGCCGGGTTCATTGTGTCCGCGCAACAGGACGAAGATCGAATAAAGCAGCATCAAGGCGGTCAGATACGGGGCCGTCGCCCGGAAGATCAGGGTGCGCATCGGTTCAATCCCTTCCCACGGCGACCGGTTCGGCCTCGGGTATGCGCGGCGCCGGCGCGCTGCCAAGCGAGCGCTTGGGTACGATGCGCAAAAGCGCGAGGATCGCCAGCCCGGCAACCATCACGACGCCGATTTCGCCGAACGTATCCACGCCGCGGAAGTCGACGAGGATCACGTTGACGATGTTGCGCCCCTGGGCGATCGAATAGGAGTAGAGGTTGAAGAAGTCTGTCAGCGTCCGGTCGAATGGCGTCTGGAGAATCTGCAACAAGATGAAGGTCAGCGCCACGCCACACGCGACGGCGATCGTGCCGCCGAGCATGGTCTGGCCCGCCGAACGATGGTCCTGCGGCGACAGGCGCAGGCGCGTCATCGCCAGCGCGAGAATGACCACGGTCAGCGTCTCCACCATGAACTGGGTGAAAGACAGGTCCGGCGCGCCCATCAGCATGAACAGGATCGCGACGGCGAACCCCTGAATGCCGAGCGAGACGATCGCGGTCAGGCGGTTCTTGGCGCGCACGATCGCGATGAGGCCGATCGCGATGATCAAGACCGTCACCCATTCATAGATGGACAAGACCGGGAAGGCCGGCAGGGCCGGCCATTCATCGGCCACGAACATGGTCCGGAACAGCCACAGGGCCAGCAGAACGAAGGTCACGGTCATGTAGAACTCCATGCGGCCATTCTGCAGCGTCCGCGTCAGGACGACCGACAGGCGCACGAGCCCTTGCATGAACTGGTCGAAGCCATGGTCGGGACCCCAGCCGATCGCCTTGAGCGTGGCCGCCATGGCGGATCGCAGGCCGGCCAGCCCGAAATAGAGCGCCACACCCAACGCGATTGTGACAATCGACAGCGTCAGGGCAAGGCCGGGTTTGGGCACGATCGAGATGGTGATCTCCAGCGGCACACCGGCGACGGCCGATGCCATGGGGCTCGAAATGAACTGGTGGAACAGGCCCGACCAAAGCGCGGCGGCAAGGCTCAACGCGGCGAGCAGCACCGGCCCGGCGAACATCAGGAGTGGCGCCTCGTGCGCGCTTTTCGGTGTCTCGATTTTCGGCCCGAGGAACGGTTTGACGGCAACGGCGAGGCCGATCACCAGCATCAGCGCATTGCCGACGATGGCAACGGCCGTGATGAAGATCGACCAGGGATCGGAAGCGGCGATGCCGTAATAGATTTCCTCCTTGGCAAGGAAGCCGACAAAAGGCGGCAGGCCGGCCATCGAAAACGCCGAGAGAATCGCCGCGCCAAAGGTGATCGGCATGGCAGCGAGGAGCCCGCCGAGCTTGGTGACGTCGCGCGTGCCGGCCTCATGGTCGACATTGCCGGCAACCATGAACAGCGCGCCCTTGAACAGGGAATGGGCGACCAGATAAAGCACCGCGCCCTCGATCGCCTTTTCGGTGCCGAACCCGGTCAGCATGACCAGAAGGCCGAGCGAGGCGACGGTCGTATAGGCGAGCATCAGCTTCAGGTCGGTCTGGCGCACGGCGAGGAACGTCCCCACAAGCAGCGTGGCCCCACCGAAAAGCGGCAGGATGGTTTCCCAGGCCACCGTCTCGCCGAGCACGGGATTGAGCCGCATCACCAGATAGACGCCGGCTTTGACCATCGTTGCCGAATGCAGATAGGCCGACACGGGCGTCGGCGCCTCCATCGCGTTGGGCAACCAGAAATGCAGCGGAAACTGCGCCGACTTGGTGAAGGCGCCGCCGAGCACCAGGATCAGCGCGGCCAGATAGAACGGGCTCTCGCGCACCAGATCGCCGGTGCCCAACAGCAGCGAGAATTCGCTGACGCCGGTCATGTTCCAAAGGAAGATCAGCCCGGCCAGCAGGATCAGCCCGCCGCCGCCGGTGACGACGAGGGCCTGCATCGCCGCGCGGCGCGAGCGTTCGGCACTGTGGTTGAACCCGATCAGCAGGAAGGAGGTGATCGAGGTCAGTTCCCAGAAAACGAAGAACATGAAGAAGGAGTCCGACAGGACCAGTCCCTGCATCGCGCCCATGAACATCAGGATGAAGCACAGGAAGCGGCCCTGTTGCGGATGGCCCTTCATGTAGCCGCCCGCATAAAGCACGATCAGCGTGCCGATCCCCGAGATCAAAAGGGCAAAGGTCAGGGACAGGCCATCGATCAGCCAGGAGAAATTGACGTTGAAGGTGGGAATCCACTGGACACCGCCCGTCACCTGTCCACCGTCGGCCACTTCGGGCAGGAAGCCGGCGAAATGGGCGAAGATCAGGGCGGGGACGACGGCCAGAACCCACGCCGCATTGTGCCCCAAAAGCCGGACAAGGAACGGCGCAAAGACGGCGGCGATGAAGGGCGCAAAGAAGGCGAGAAACGTCAGATCCATGAGGTCTTGGCGTAGGTTGTCTTTTCTGCGCGGGACAAAAAAGTGGCGTGATTGTTGTAGTTTGCGCCGGATTTAGGCGGCAAGTGATGGCTAGGCAAGATAGTGCCCACCCGATTTTGCGGATTCTCGCAAGATTCGGCGTGAAACGGCTCGTTTTCGCCATCAGGACCGCTTGGATGCGGTGTTTCAGCCTTTGGCCTGCATCGCCGCAATGTGATCGGCATCGATCTGCTTGGCGGCCTTGTACGCATCCCGCGCCCGCAAACGTGCGGCATAGGCCTCGAAGGCCGCCTTGGCGGGCAGCGTGCCGAATTGCAGGCCCCAGTCGATCTGGGCACCAACATAGATGTCGGCCACGGTGAAGCGGTCGCCACTGACATAGGTGCGGCCTTCAAGCAGGGCGGACAGCGTGTCGACAACCGCATCGAAGGTCCCGAAACCAAGCGTTGCCGACATCTTCGCGTCCAGCCCCTTATCCCATTTCATCGCGTGCGACGTGATGGCCTGTTCGACCGGCCCAGCAGAAAAGAACATCCAGCGATAGCAGTCGGCTTTCTCCGCTAGCGTGCGCGGCGCAAGACCGGCTTCGGGAAATGCCTCCGCCAGGTAAAGGCAAATCGCCGCCGCCTCGGTGACGATCATGCCGTCATGATCGATCGCGGGGACCTTGCCCATCGGGTTGACGGCCAGATAATCGGCGCTCTTAATCTCGGCGCCGAAACCCAGGATGCGCTCCTGATGATCCGCACCGGCCTCGTGCAGCGCCCAACGGACGATCTGCGCCCGGCTCATCGGGTTTGTGTAAAATGTCAGGGCCATCGACCGTCCTCCGGAACGAATTCGCTTCGGCGCGATTGCAATCATCGCTGGGCATCGTACCTAGGTTGCCGAGACAAGCACAGCGGAACCGATCATGCCCCACCGATTTCAGACCGACAAAACACCGCCTGCCGCAGACAAGCGCCCGTTGACCGACACGCGACACGGCATCACGCGGAGCGACGACTATGCATGGCTGCGCGCGGACAATTGGCAGGCGGTGTTCAAGGACCCGTCCGTGCTGGCCGGCGACATTCGCGATCATCTGGAAGCCGAGAATGCCTATCAGAAGGCGTTGATGGCCGACACGGACGCGCTCCAAAAAACGCTGTTCGGCGAGATGAAAGGCCGGATCAAGGAAGACGATGAAAGCGTGCCCGCGCCGGACGGGCCTTGGGCCTATGGCTCGTCCTATACAACCGGCGGACAGCAGCCGCGCTTCTACCGCGTCCCGCGCACTTCGCCCGATGGCGAGCGCGCGATTCTGCTCGACGGCGACAAGGAGGCCGACGGCAAGGATTATTTCCGGCTCGGCGGTGCCGACCATTCCGCCGATCATGAAAAACTGTTGTGGGCCTATGACGACAAGGGGTCGGAATATTTCACCTGCCGCGTTCGTGATCTGGCCACGCTCGACGATCTCGACGACATCGTCGAGGACACGTCCGGCGGCGGGGTGTTCGACGCGCAGGCCGAGGGCTTCTTCTACACCTGCATGGACGAGAACCACCGCCCGTCGAAACTCTTTTACCATCGGCTCGGGACGGCACAGGCCGAAGATCGGCTGATCTACGACGAAACCGATCCGGGCTTTTTCATGGGTGTCGGCCAGAGCCGGCTCAACGATTTCGTCTTCATCAACATTCACGATCATGAGACGAGCGAGTTCCGGCTGCTACGCGCCGACGATCCGGCCGGCACGCCGATCATGGTGGAACCCCGCGCCGCGGGCGTCGAATATGAGCTGGAGGAAGGCGGCGATGTCTTCTTCGTGCTGACCAATGCCGACGGCGCCAAGGACTTCAAGATCATGAGCGCGCCGGTCGATGCGCCGCAAAAGGCGAACTGGTCGGAAATCGTGCCTCACCAGCCGGGCCGGCTGATCCTCAATCACCAGGCCTATGCGCGCCATCTGGTTTGGCTGGAGCGGCAAGACGGGCTGCCGCGCATCGCGATCATGGACCGGCATTCGAGCGAGGTTCACCACATCGCGTTCGACGAGGAGGCCTATGCGCTGGGCCTGCAGGGCTCCCATGAATATGACACCGACATCATCCGCTTCACCTATTCGTCGATGACGACGCCGAGCCAGGTGTTCGACTACAACATGGCAACGCGCGAGCGCACGCTTCTGAAGACGCAGGAGGTGCCCAGCGGACACGACCCCGATGCCTATGTGACGCGCCGGCTCCAGGTGACCGCGCATGACGGGGAACAGGTGCCGGTCTCGCTGGTGATGAAGGCCGACACGCCGCTTGACGGATCGGCGCCCTGCCTGCTCTACGGATACGGCTCCTACGGCATCACCATTCCCGCTTCTTTCAACACCAACTGCCTGTCGCTCGTGGACCGGGGGTTCGTCTATGCGATCGCCCATATTCGCGGCGGCAAGGACAAGGGCTTTGGCTGGTACGAAGACGGCAAGCGGCAATCCAAGACCAACACGTTCAGCGATTTCATCGCCGTCGCGCGGCATCTCGCCGATGAAGGCTACACCGCCCCCGACCGGATCGTCGCGCAAGGCGGGTCTGCCGGCGGCCTTCTGATGGGCGCCGTCATGAACATGGCGCCCGATGCGTTCGGCGCCATCATCGCCGAAGTGCCGTTCGTCGATGTTCTGACGACGATGCTCGATGACACGCTGCCGCTGACGCCGCCCGAATGGCCCGAATGGGGCAATCCGATCGCCTCAGAAGCCGATTACCAGACCATCGCCGCCTATAGCCCCTATGACAATGTGGGTGCCCTGCCCTACCCGCCGATGCTTGCCGTTGCCGGGCTCACCGATCCGCGCGTGACCTATTGGGAGCCGGCCAAATGGGTGGCCAAGCTGCGCGACCGCACGACCTCCGGCGCCCCGGTCATGCTGAAAACCAACATGGGCGCCGGCCATGGCGGCGCGTCGGGCCGTTTCTCGCGGCTGGAGGAAATTGCCGAGGTCTACGCGTTCGCGCTCAAGGCTGTGGGACGGCCGGACTGAGACGGGCAGTCAGCCGTCCGGCAGTTGCGGGATCGCTTTCAAGTATGCGGCAATCGCGGCGCGATCTTCGGCGGCCGCGTTGGCGAAGTTCTTGACGACCGAGGCCATCGATCCGCCCATCGAGTCGAAGGCCGGCGTGAAGCCCGATTCAAGGCCATAGGCAATATCGTCCGCGGTCCAGTCCGCCAGCCCATCGGGATGGTTGGTGATGTTGGGCACGCGGCCCTCGCCCTCGGGGTTGGGCGCGCCGGCCAGCCAGCGTGATCCATCCATGGCCAAACCGATGTTTCGCGGCGTGTGGCATTCGCCGCAGTGGCCGGGACCTTCGACAAGATAACGCCCGCGCGTCAGCACCGGGTCGTCGCCCAGCGCATCGTCGGCGATCACCGGCGCCTCATTCAGAAAGACGCGTTTCCAAAGGCCGATGCCGCGCCGCATGTTGAACGGAAAGGACAGTTCCGTTTCGGGTATGTCGACCGCGCTCTCCGGGACCGGCAATGTCTGCAAATAGGCCCAGAGGTCGGCCAGGTCCGGCAGCGTCATCTTCGCATAGGACGCGTAAGGAAAAGACGGGTAATAGTGGCGCCCGTCGGGCGAGACACCGCGCTTCATCGCATCGGCGAAATCGGCGAACGACCAGTCGCCGATGCCCGCCTCCGGATCGGGTGAGATGCCCGGCACGCCGAACACGCCATAGGGGCTTTCCAGTACCAGCCCGCCGGACAGGATCGCGCGGGCGTCGCCTTCGGCATCCGGCGCGGCATGACAGGACGCGCAACCGCCCACCCAGAAGAGGTTTTCGCCGTTGGCAAGATCGGGTTCGTGCCCGTCCAGGGCCGTCAGATCGGTTGCGGCAAGCCGGACCGGCGCGGACAGCAGCCAGAAAGCCGCCAGTCCGGCAACCGCAAGCAGCCCCACAATGACAGTAAGACGATGCAAGGCTCCTCACATGCTCATCGCCGGCGCGCGGCCCATGCCGCCGCCGACAGGTCCGGGTCCGATATCGCCGAGGCGATCAGTTCTCGGGCACCTGATAGTCTTCGTGGCAATCGCCGCAATTCTGCGCCACCGCGCCAAACACCGGCCGGAAGGCATCCAAGCTGCCGACATCGGCCGAAACCGCCACGGCAAGATCGTCCTTGAACGCGGTGACGGCCGTGTCGAAGCCCTCGCGGTCGGTCCAGATTTCCGGCTTGGCGCGTGTGTCGCCGCCCGTCTCGGTCCCCTCAGGAAAAAGGTCGCCATAGTTCTGCGCGGCATCGTTCATCTGGACGAACGCAGCGAGCGCCGCCTCGGCATCATAGTCGGCCTGTCCGCGCGCCATGGGAACCAGGACACGCATCGCGCGGCCCATCGTCTTCATTGTCTCTTGGCGTTCGGCGATCGGATCGTCCTGCGCGACAGACACCGTCGCGCCGGTCGCCAGCATGGTCGCGGCGATCGTCAAGGTTCTCAGCAACATCTGTTTTCCTCCGGATGTTTTTGCGGCAGGCCAAAACCCGCAGCACAAAGCAAATGCGCCCGCAGCGTGAAAATCAAGACGCGTTATTGTGAACAATTCGTAACAAAAAGCCCGGCGCGGCGGCCGGGCTTCATGTGTCTTGTGCTCGGCGTGCGGCGATCAGCTTGTCGCAGCCTCATACATTTCAAGGACATAGTCCCAGTTGATGAGATTGTCGACAAAGGCTTCGAGATATTTGGGCCGCGCGTTGCGGTAGTCGATATAGTAGGAATGCTCCCACACATCGACGCCGAGGATCGGCATTGCGCCATGCACCAGCGGGTTCTCGCCATTGGGCGTCTTCATGATTTCGAGCTTGCCGTCCTTGACGGCCACCCACGCCCAGCCTGAGCCGAACTGCCCCACGCCGGCGGCGACGAAGTCCGCCTTGAATTTGTCATAGCCACCCAGATCGCTGTCGATGGCGCTCTGCAGCTTGCCCGGCAGGGAGGTTCCGCCACCCCCCTTCTTCATCCATTTCCAGAAATGGATGTGGTTGTAGTGCTGGCCGGCATTGTTGAACAGGCCGGGGTTCTTGCCATGCGACTGCTTGACGATCTCCTCGAGCGACAGCCCGTCCATGCCCGCCTCGGCAGCCAGTTCGCTGCCCTTGGTCACATAGGCCTGATGGTGCTTGTCATGATGGAATTCGAGCGTTTCGCGCGACATGTAAGGCGCAAGCGCATCGTAATCATAGGGAAGATCGGGAAGTTCAAAAGCCATGGTCGGGTTCCTCTCCGTCGGATGATCGGACCTGCGCGGGAGGGTTCCGGATGGGGCGCAAATCCTGACCTTTGATGTAGACTTCAAGACCGAATTCGGCAAGCGGATGGCTGCCGATTTCGGTCTTCGGAACGGCCCGGGCAGCAATCAGCCGTGTGCCCATTCCCAATAGAGTTGGCGCGCCTTGGCACCCACCGGTCCGGGTTGGAGCTCGCGATCCTCGATCTTCACAACGGGCACCACCTTGGAATGGTTCCCGGTCGAGAAAATTTCGTCGGCATCCATGAAATCCTCCACCGTCAACGCCTTTTCGGTGGTCTTGAAGCCGTATTGCCACAGAAGGTCGATGATGCGGTTGCGCGTGATACCGGACAGGAAGGTGCGGTTGGGCGCCGGGGTCATCACCTGCCCGTCCTTGACCAGGAAAATATTGGAGGTCGCCGTTTCACACACATTGCCGAGCATGTCCCGCACCAGGCAATTGTCGAAACCGCGTCCCCGCGCCTCCATGATCGCACGGCCATTGTTGGGGTAAAGACAGCCTGCCTTGGCATCGGTCGGCATGGTCTCGACAGTCGGACGCCGGAAGGGCGAAACGGTGACGGAAAAACCCTGCGGCGCGATCATCGGCGCTTCGAACAGGCAAAGAGCAAAGCGGGTCGATGCGGGGTCGGCGGGCACGGACATGTAGCCACCATGCTCGGCCCAATAGGTCGGCCGGATGTAGACGGCCGTGTTGCCGTCGAACTTTTTGAGACCCTCCATGGTCAGCGCCACCATGGCATCGGGCTCCATGGTCGGATCGAGGCCGAGCGCCCGGGCAGACGCATTGACGCGCTGGCAATGCAGATCAAGATCCGGCGCTACGCCCTCGAACCAGCGGGCACCGTCGAAGACCGACGAGCCAAGCCAGACCGCATGGGTCCGCGCGCCCATGATCGGCACATTACCCTCATGCCAGTCACCATCGACATGGGTCCAAGTCTGGCTTTGGGCCGGTGGTATCGTCGCCATGGGTCGCTCCCTTCTTGTCACCCTACGCATTGACCGGTTTTGGCAAACGCGTCAACGCGGGCGACTTGACGGGGCCGGCGATTGCAGGATGATGCCCGCGCCTGCAACCCGACGGATCGAGATGACCCCCACCGGCTACGTTTTCGACGCCTATGGAACGCTGTTCGATGTCCATGCGGCCATGCGCGCGCATGCCGAGGCATTGGGCGATCGCTGGGAAGCGGTCTCGGCGACATGGCGGACCAAGCAGCTTGAATATTCATGGGTGCGCGGGCTGATGGGCAGCTATGCCGACTTCTGGCGGCTGACCGAGGAAGCGCTCGACCACGCGCTGGCGGTGCACAGCGTCGGCGACGACGCTTTGCGATCGGCCCTTCTCGATGCCTACTGGACGCTCGATGCCTATGCCGATGCGCGGCCGACGCTCAAACGGCTGCGCCGTGACGGGACGCGCACCGCGATCCTTTCCAACGGCTCGCCCGAAATGGTCGCCGCAGCCCTGCATTCGGCAAAGCTCGACGCACTGATCGACGACACGTTCTCCATCGACGCGGTCAAGGTGTTCAAGACCGCGCCGGAGACCTACCGGATGGTGACTGACGCCTGGGATGCCAAACCGAAGAAGATCGTTTTCGTTTCGTCGAACCGTTGGGACATTGCCGGTGCAAGCAAGTTCGGCTTCCATCCGGTGTGGATCAATCGCAGCGGAGCACCGGACGAATATGCCAAATATCCTCCAAAGCGCGTGATCAGCTCGCTCGACGAATTGTAGACGGCGACATGTTGCAGCTTTGCAACGCTGCCGGCCAAAGGCGGCAAAAGCGCTCACAGAGACGTGAAGCGGCGGCGTTTCGCGCCGACCGCAACTTCCCAATCGGCGACCGCTGCCTTAGCAGTGAGCGGGGTTTTTCATCATGGGGTCCGTCATGATTCGTACATCTCGCAGGCAATTTCTCGGTCTTTCGGCCCTGGCGCCCCTGGCGGCGACCGCCGCATGCACCCAGACACCGCCACCGGAAGGCGGAACGCAACCCTTGTCTCTGGTGCCGACACGCACCGGCGCCATGCCGTTCGGCCCGGAGCCGACATTTCCACCGTTCGAGGAAATGTATGCGTCCAAAAGGGATGGCGGCTTCACCATCCCGGCGATCCCGTATGAGCGGGTGCCGGAACGCTATCTGCGTCAGGTCGTGCGTGACACGACCGGCGAGCGGCCGGGCAGCATCGTCGTCAACACGCGCCAGCACTATTTGTTCCTGACATTGGGCAACGGCAATGCGATCCGTTACGGCGTCGGCTTGGGCCGCGCCGGGTTCGAGTGGTCGGGACGGGCCAATGTCAAGCGCAAGGCACGCTGGCCGAAATGGTTCCCGCCGGATGAGATGATCGACCGGGAGCCGGAGCTGGAAAGATACCGCGCAAGCTATGACGATTCCCGCGGCATCTGGCTGGGCGGCATGGAGCCGGGTGTGACCAACCCGCTCGGCGCGCGCGCGCTGTACATCTATCAAGACGGCCGGGACACGCTCTATCGGCTGCATGGCAACCCGCAATGGAGTTCGATCGGCCAGTCGGTGTCCTCGGGCTGCGTGCGCCTGATGAACCAGGACGTGATCGATCTGCACAGCCGCGTGCCGGACGGAACGCCGATCCTGGTGCGCTGACAATTGTCATTTCAGACCATATTCGAAGGGCGCCGCTGGCGCCCTTTTTGGTTCAAAACCCGGTCTTTTGTCAGAACCCGCGCTTGATGCCGCCGAGAATGCCCCGTGCAATGGCGCGGCCAAGCTGCGTTGACACGCTGCGCACGACCGACTTGACCGCCGCCTCGGTGACGGTCTGGCGCTTGTAGCTGCGGCGCCGGCCCGAACTGCGGCGGCTGCGCGACTTGGAGCGGCGGCTCGACCGGCGGCGGCCGGAATAGCCGTCATCATCGTCATAGTCCGGCAGGCGCCATTGCGACCGGGCACTGCGCTCGCGTTCCCTTTCGCGCCGCTCCTCTTCCTCCTCGCGGCGCTCTTCCTCTTCCTCGCGCCGGCGGGCCTCCTCTTCGGCGCGGGCCTCTTCCTCGGCGCGGCGTGCCAGCATTTCAAAGGCCGAATCCCGGTCGAGCGTTTCATCATACTGGCCCATGATGGGGCTCTGCTTGACCACATCGGTGCGCTCGCCGTCTTCAAGCGGCCCGAGACGCGAGGAAGGCGGGCGGATGAGCGTGCGCTGAACGATGCCGGGCACGCCCTTCTTTTCAAGCGTCGAGACCAGCGCCTCGCCCACGCCAAGCTGGGTGATCACCTTGAAACTGTCGAAATCGGGGTTGGGCCGGAACGTGTCGGCGGCGGTCTTGACCGCGCGTTGCTCGCGCGGCGTATAGGCGCGCAGCGCGTGCTGGATACGATTACCCAGTTGCGACAGGACCGTGTCGGGCACATCGAGCGGGTTCTGCGTGACAAAGAAGACGCCGACGCCCTTGGACCGGATCAGCCGGACCACCTGTTCGACCCGTTCGACCAGGATCTTCGGCGCCTCGTCAAACAGAAGATGCGCCTCGTCGAAGAAAAAGACCAGGCGCGGCCGGTCGGGATCGCCCACTTCGGGCAGTTCCTCGAACAGTTCCGACAGCAGCCAGAGCAGGAACGTCGCATAAAGGCGCGGGTTCATCATCAACTGGTCGGCGGCCAGCACGTTGATCGCGCCGCGCCCGTCCGGCGTCGTGCGCATGATGTCGGCGATCCGCAAGGCCGGCTCGCCGAAGAACAGGTCGGCGCGCTGCTGCTCGAGCACCAGAAGCTTGCGCTGGATCGCGCCGATCGACTGGCGGTTCACACTGCCATATCTGTGCGAGAGCTCCTTGGCGCGCTCGGACATGTTGGACAAAAGCGCCCGCAGGTCCTTGAGGTCCAGCAGCAAAAGCCCTTCCTCGTCGGCGATGCGGAAAGCAATGTTGATCACGCCTTCCTGGCTGTCGGAACAATCCATCAGCCGCGACAGGAGCAGCGGCCCCATCTCCGAGATGGTCGTTCGGATCGGATGGCCCTTTTCGCCGAACAGGTCCCAGAAGATCACCGGGAACTCCTGGAACTCGTATGGATCGAGCCCGATCGTCTCGGCCCGGTTGAGAAGGAAATCCTTGGCTTCGCCCATGGCGGCGATGCCCGAAAGATCGCCCTTCACATCGGCGCAGAAGACCGGCACGCCGGCATTGGAAAAGCCCTCGGCCAGAATCTGCAGCGTCACCGTCTTTCCCGTTCCGGTTGCGCCAGTGATCAGCCCGTGCCGGTTGGCATATTTCAGCTTGAGGAACTGCTTGGCCTCAATGCTGTCATCTGGCTTGCGGCTGGTGCCGACGAAAATCTCGTCCGGTGCGGTCATTGATGGCGTCCCGTCTGCTGCGTCCCCTGCCCTGCTATAGTTGGCGGTCCGGCACCGGACAATGGCGTCGGGTGAATTTCGCGTAATGGCTGCTGCGCCCTTGAATTGCGTTCGCCGTTCTGCCTATGACGTAAACGTCAAAATTTTTCGCCTGGAGGCACCCATGGAAGACCTGATTTCCCGCATCACGGACAGCGTCGGCATCGACGCCGGCAAGGCGCAGAGCGCCGTCGGCATGATCCTCGGCTTTCTTCAAAAGGAAGGCCCGCAGGACAAGATCGCCGAGATGCTGGCCGCGATGCCCGGCGCGCAGGATCTGATCGACAATGCCGATGGCGGCGGTGGCATGCTTGGCGGCATGATGGGCGGCGGCGTGATGGGCCTTGGCTCGTCGCTGATGGGCCTCGGGCTCGGCATGGGCGAAATCTCCGGCATTTCCAAGGAGACGATCTCCTATGCCAAGGAACAGGCCGGCGACGGGCCGGTCGATGAGGTCATCAACGCGATCCCGGGCCTCAGCCAATTCGTCTGACATCAAGGCAACGCTGAAAACGCCCCGGACAGCCGTGCCGGGGCGTTTTGGCATCGCGCGTGCACCTGATCCCCGCAACGGAGGACAGGCATGCACAGACGCCGGTTTCTGACCCATTTTGGCACGGGCCTGGCCGCGCTGGCGACGAGCCGTCCCGCTTTGGCACAATCGCGCCAGCCGGCCTTCACGCTGGCCGAGCTGCGCGGGTCGGTCAGCGCGCTCGACTATGATGTGCGGCCCGGCGCGCTCGACAACCAGTCGGCGGCCTTCCAGCGCATGCTGGACGAGACCGCGCGGCGCGGCATTCCGGTGTTCCTGCCCGCCGGCACCTATGTGATCTCGAACATCAAGCTGCCTGACGGCGCGCTGATTTCCGGCGTGCCGGGACGCACGGAACTGGTCTATGGCGGCGACGGGCATTTCCTGTCGGGTCGCGACCTGCGTCAGGTGCGCCTTTCGGGCCTCGTCATCGACGGGGTCAACCGCTGGACCGGCGCCGGGGTGGACGGGCTGATCGACCTGCGCGGCATACTCGATACCACTTTGGAAGACCTGACGATCCGCGGGGCCGGACAGGACGGCATTCATCTTGAACGCTGTGGCGGCCGCGTTGCCGATTGCGCCATTTCGGGCGCGGCGCGCTTCGGCATCTATGCGGTCGAGAGCACGGGCCTGACGGTGCGCGACAACCGGGTCGATGCCTGCGCCGATGGCGGCATCATCATCCATCGCTGGAGCGAAGGCGATGACGGCACGATGATCGTCGGCAACCGCATCACCAATATCGGCGCGGTCAGCGGCGGCACCGGCCAGTGGGGCAATGCGATCAACCTGTTCAGGACCGACAATGTGCTCGTCAGCGGCAACCGGATCGAAGGTGCCGCCTTTTCGGCCGTTCGCGGCAATGCGGCACGGAACCTTCAGATCATCGACAACAATTGCCGCGCGATCGGCGAAACGGCGATCTACTCCGAGTTCGGGTTCGAAAATGCCATTGTCGCGCGCAACTTCATCGATGGCGCGGCCAACGGTATCTCGGTGACCAACTTCAACAATGGCGGGCGGGCGGCAACCGTTTCGGGCAACATCATCCGCAACATCGTTGCCATCGGGCCCTACACACCCGATGCGCCCGGCTTCGGCACTGGTATCGCGGTGGAGGCCGATACCACCGTGACCGGCAATATGATCGAGGGCACGGCCCGCTTTGGCATCAATGCGGGATGGGGGCCCTATCTGCGCGATTGTGTCTTGTCATCGAACGTCATTCGGGATGCGCAAGTGGGCATCGGTATCTCCGAGGCGCCCGGCGCGGGGACTGTGCTGGTCAGCGCCAATGTGATCGGCGCGCGGCAAGGCGCGATCCGCGCCCATCGCTGGGCGGAATTGACAACGGGCGAGCTTCTGGGGGCACGGCGCGGCGTGCCGTCGAACATCGTGCTCGCCGACAACCGGCTTGCCTGATCAACCCGGCTCGACCGCACGCAATTCTCCCACCGGCGTGCCGTTCCAGTCGTGCACCGGCCGTTCTGCAAAGGGCGCGATCGTTGGCGCCAGATCATGAACCGGCCCGAGCGCCTGGATGAGTGCGGCTGCGATTGCAACCTCCGCCGCCCGTGTCGCGCCATCATCGCATTTGAGCGCCAGCGCGATGCCTTCCTCGGGAATGGCGCCCACATAGACGCCCTCCGCACCGGTCTTGACATAGACCCGGCCGGCGCAGGCAGCCATCAGACCGGTGCAGAACCGCCCGGTGCCCGCAACCATGAACGGTTCGGCCATGCCGGCCTCGATCAGCCGCCGCGCCGCCCTGGCGCGTGCCGCCTCCAGCCCGTTGCCGGCCGCAAGCCGCGCAAAGCCGCGCGCAAATGCGACAAGCGGCAGCGCATAGGTGGGCGCCGAGCAGCCGTCGAGGCCGCACCGGTCGGCGTCGAGTGTTGCGCCCGTCAATTGCTCGATGGTCGTGCGCACCTGCCGCTGCACGTCGTTTTCGTCCGCAAGATAGTCGCCCGTGTCGATCCCCTGGTGAACGCAAGTGCACAGAAAGCCGGCATGCTTGCCCGAGCAATTGTTGTGCGCGCGGGTCGGCGCGTCGCCGGACCGAGCCAGCTTCACCATCGCGTCAGACCCGAACAAGGGCCAATGGGCGCCACACTGCAGATCGTCCTGGGTCAGCCCTGCTTTCGACAACATCGTGCGGGCCGTCTCGACATGGACCGGCTCTGACGAATGCGACGCGCCGGCAAACGCCAGTTCCCGCTTGCCCAAGCCGAACGCGTCAGCGGCGCCGCTTTCGACAAGCGGCAGGGCCTGCATCAGTTTGAGCGCCGAACGCGGATAGACCGGCATCTCGACATCGCCGGCCGCAAACACGACGCGGCCATCGGCGTCGACGGCGACGACGCGCCCGCGATGGATGCTTTCGATGCGGCTACCACGCGTGACCTCCGCGATCACCGGATTGGCCATTTTCCCTCCCGGGGACGCTACCTGCGCCACCGCAATTTCACCCCATTGCCGCGCACTATGCCCGCAAAGCACCATGCACAAGAACCCGATGCGCATTTTCCTTGCCAGCCTGACGCTTCTTTTCTTCCTGCCGATCGGCACCGCCACGGCCTGGTGGCTGACCGTGGACCGCCCGCAAAGCTGGCGTGAGGCGGACTGGTCGGGCACAGGCACACTGCCCGATCCGGCACACAACGCCGAAGCGTCGATCTATGTGATGGCGGCGCGCACGGGTGGGCTCAAGGGCGCTTTGTCCGTGCATAGCTGGCTCGTCTACAAGCGGGCCAGCGACACATCCTATACGCGCTATGACAAGGTGGGCTGGGGCATGCCGGTTCGCCGCAATGCCTATGCGGCCGATGCGCGTTGGTATTCCAACCGGCCCTTCGTCATTCGTGCGATGCGTGGCGATGCAGCGGCGCGGCTCATACCGGCCATCGAGGCGGCCATCGCGCGCTATCCCCATGCCGGGCGCGATGATTATCGCATGTGGCCGGGGCCGAACTCGAACACGTTCGTTGCCCATGTGTTGCGCGCGGTGCCCGAGATCGGCGCGGTGCTGCCGCCGCACGCGGTGGGACGCGATTATCTGGGTTCGGGCCCACGCGCCGCAGTCGATCGCGACGCACTGGACGTGCAGATGTCGCTGCATGGCCTGGCCGGGCTTTCGGCGGGCCTGCGCTCGGGGTTCGAGGTCCACCTTCTGGGCCAGGCGATCGGCATCGATGTCATGCGCCCGGCGCTCAAGCTGCCGGGCATCGGCCGCATCGGCCTGCCACGCTGATCACAGGGTCTGGTTGTACGCGCCGACTTCCGGGTTCTCGCGCAACACCGCATCGACCGCGTGGAACATGTCGATCTTGCGCTGCTCGGACACCGGGCTTTCGACGACGACGACCAGTTCGGGCTTGTTGGACGATGCGCGGACCAGCCCCCATGTGCCGTCTTCGGCCACGACCCGCACGCCGTTGACCGTGACCAGATCGGCAATCGGGTGCCCCGCCACCTCTTCGCCGTCGGCCTGCATCTTTTCGAACCGCTTTACCACGCGGTCGATCACATCATACTTCACCTCATCGTCGCAATGGGGCGACATGGTCGGTGAGCCGAAGGTGAGCGGCAGCGCGCGGTAGAGATCGGCCATCGATTTTTCGGGATTGCGGTCGAGCATCTCGCACACGGCGATCGCGGTGACGATGCCGTCATCATAGCCCCGGCCGATCGGCGGACCGAAGAAGAAATGGCCCGACTTTTCGAACCCGGCGATGGCGCCCAGTTCGGTCACCCGGCGCTTGATGTAGGAGTGTCCGGTCTTCCAATAATCCGTCTTGGCGCCCTGCTCCTTCAGCACCGGATCGGTCGCATAAAGCCCGGTCGATTTGACATCGGCGACGAAGACGCTGTTTTCGTGCTGGGCGGAGATATCGCGGGCCAGCATCACGCCCACCTTGTCGGCGAAGATCTCATTGCCTTCATTGTCGACCACGCCGCAGCGGTCGCCATCTCCGTCAAAACCAAGCCCGACATCGGCGCCATGCTCGAGCACCGCATCGCGTATGGCGTGCAGCATCTCCATATCTTCGGGATTGGGATTGTAGCGCGGGAAGGTGTGGTCGAGTTCGACGTCGAGCGGGATCACCTCACAGCCGATCCGTTCGAGCGCCTCGGGCGCAAACGCGCCGGCCGTCCCGTTGCCGCAGGCCGCCACCACCTTGAGCTTGCGGGAGATCCTGTGCCCGTCGACGAGATCGTCGATGAAGGTCTGCCGAAACCCTTCGACAAATTCATAGGCGCCGCCGCCCGTCAGGTCGAAATCGCCGCCAAGCACGATGTCGCGCAACTGGCCCATTTCCTCTGGCCCGAATGTGAGCGGGCGATCGCAGCCCATCTTGACGCCGGTCCAGCCATTTTCATTGTGTGAGGCGGTGACCATCGCGACCGACGGCACGTCCAGCGCGAACTGGGCAAAATAGGCCATCGGCGACAGGGCCAGGCCGACATCCCTGACTTGGGCGCCGGCGGCCATCAGCCCTTGTGTCAGCGCCAGCTTGATCGTCAAGGAATAGCCGCGGAAATCGTGGCCGACGACGATCTTCGGGCCGGCACCGCGGCGGCGGATCAGCGTGCCGAGCCCCATGCCGAGCGCCTGGATGCCCATCAAATTGATTTCCGGCGCCTTGTCGGACGATGGATGACCGAACCACCAGCGGGCATCATATTCGCGAAAACCGGTCGGCTTGACGAGCGGCGTCGTCTCGAAGGCGAACGTGTTGGGGGTCAGGTCCGCGACGGGTTTCATGGCAGCTCCGAAGGATGGATTGGCGTGATGCTGGTCGCCTCCGGGATAGACGCAAAATGGGGGCGGCGGCAACCGGCAATCGCCGGTGTCTGCGCGCGCGGCGCCCATTCCATCCATCTCGGCTGGAAATTGGTCGGAGTGGCAGGATTTGAACCTGCGACCCCCTCGTCCCGAACGAGGTGCGCTACCAGGCTGCGCTACACTCCGGCCCTTGAAACACAAGGGTTTCGCGCGCCTTCTAGCGGACGCATCCATAAACAGCAAGGCAACAAACGGCGCCATGCGCCACGAAAATGCGCAAAAGTCCGACGAGAGTTCCGGCACTGTTTCAGCGGCCGGTGCGAAACAGCTTTGGTGCAGGCGATCGTTGAAGTGCGGCTCGACGGGTTGTCGAACCTGGCCGGATTGAGCTCACGACCGCCAACTCGCAGGTTCAAAGCGGGGTTTCGCGAACAACGATGTCAGCAATACTTTTTTGTAGCGGCATGAAGGCTGCTATGCCGCTATTGGTTGTGCGTCTGACTCATTCGCAGATGCCATGCCCCATATGCTGCCCTCACCATGACGGCAAGCCAGATCAGGACTGTCACGGCGCCGAGCGTCGCAGCGATGGGGCGTTCGAAAAATCCCAGCGGATCGCCGCGGGCGATGGTCATCGAAGTCGTGAAACTCTGCTCGACCAGCGGTCCCAGCACGATGCCAAGAATAATCGGCGCGATTGCAAAGTCGCGCGATTGCAGGATGTAAGCCAGCACGCCCAGTATGAGCATCACGAGAACGCCAAACATCGTGTTGTTGATCGCATAGGAACCGACCACGCAGAACAGCAGGATGGCCGCGTTCAGATAGCTGGGCGGCACCTCGAAGATGTAACGCGCGACCTTTGCTGCCAGATAGCCAAACGGAATGAGCAGCAAATTGGCCAAGACGAACACCAGCAGAACCGCATAGAAATTGTGGGGGTTGACGGTCAGCAATTGTGGGCCGGGTTCCATGCCCTTCATGAACAGGACGCCGACCGCAACCGCGGTCACCGCGTCGCCCGGGATGCCGAACACCATGGCTGGTATCCAGGACGATGACAGGGCGGCATTGTTGGTCGCGCCAGCCTCGACGAGACCTTCAGGGTGCCCGGTGCCGAACTTTTCGGGTGTCTTCGAGGTGCGTTTGGCAATCGAATAGGTGATCCACGCGCCTAGATCGCCGCCAACTCCGGGCAGCGCGCCGATCACCGAACCGGTCGCCGCACCGCGCAACAGGTTCAGCCGGTATCGGCGCAGCGCGGCGCCAACACCGGCAAAGGGGGTGGCGACCTTGATCTGCGGCACGATCTGCAGGCCGGCGCGCCCGTTGCGTAGGATCTCGGCCAGCGCGAACATGCCGATCATGGCCGGGATGAAGCTGATGCCGCCTGCAAGCTCTGCAAATCCGAACGTGAAGCGCGGCTGGCCCATCAGCGGGTCGAGCCCGATCTGGGCGATGAACAGGCCCAGCAGCAGAGACAGCATACCCTTGGCAACACCACCGCGCGAGACGATCACGGCGCAACTCAAACCCAGCAGCGACAGCCAAAAATACTCGAAGCTTGAAAAGTTCAGCGCGAAACGGGCAAGCATCGGCGCGGCCGACATCAAGACGGCGAAGCCGAACAATCCGCCAAGAGCGGCCGCGCAAATGCTGATACCGATGGCGAGACCAGCCTTGCCTTGACGCGTCAACCCGTGCGCGTCCTCGACATAGGCTGCCGATGCTGGCGTTCCGGGAATGCGCAGCAGCGCGCCGGGGATGTCGCCGGCGGTGATTGCCATGGCCGTGCACGAGATGATCGCGGCGATCGCCGGGATCGGGTCCATGTAGAAGGTGATCGGGACAAGGAGCGCGGTCGCCATGGTCGCGGTCAGGCCCGGCATCGCGCCAACGAACAAGCCGAACGCTGATGCCAAAACGATGACGATCAGAGTATCGGCGTTGAAGACCAGGCTGAGAGCAAGACCGAATGCGTCCATCTTATCAGAAGGGACCAGGCGGTAAAGGCACGCGCAGCCCGTGCATGAAAACGAAATAAATGCAAAATGTGGCGATGGCCGAAAACACTATGGCCCCTGCCCAACGGCCGCCACCCAGACGGACAGCGAAAACCGCAAAGACAAAACCGCTGACCAAGAAACCGGTCACCGGCATTGCGGCGATCAAGACAAGCAGCGCGACGATGAGCGCAATGGCATAGCCGTCAAACAGGCGCCGTTTGCGCTCTGACGGGTCGTCGGCGTCCGGTGTTTGCCCCGTGCCCGCCGCTTTCTCCGGCACGGGGCGGCGCGCAACACGTGCCGCCCCGATTACCATCACAAGCCCGAACAGGATCATCGCCCCGCCGGTCATGGTCGGAAATAGACCAGACCCAACCGCCATTCCGGGGATGGCGCGAAAACGGCTGGCGGCAACGATGATTGCCGCGCCAAGGGCGGCGAACGCCACTCCGATAACGATATCCGCCGCGGGGCCGGTGCGCATGATCGCTCTCCATGACGATGGGCCAGAAAGACACGACTGGATTACTGACCCAGGCCCGCCGCCGAAATGGCCGCGCCAAACGCTTCGCCGCGGTTTTGCAGGTAATCGGCAAACTCCGATCCATCGGCCCATACCACACCGTAATTGAGCCGTCCCATCTGGTCACGGAAGGCTTGGCTGGCGACGATCTCATCCAGCGCGCCGGTCAGTGTTGCCACGATATCGTCAGGCATACCGGCCGGACCGCCCACGCCGCGCCAGCCGGCAATGGCAAAGTCGATGCCCAGCGCCTCGGTGACAGGCGGCACGTCGGGGTGTTTCGCATTGGGCTCGCTGCCGAGCGTGGCAAGGGCGCGGATTTCGCCTGCGTCCATCAGCCCCTGCGCTTCGGGGAACTGCACGACGGCGACGTCGATGGCGCCCGAAGCGAGCAGTTGCAGTGCCGGTGCGCCGCCCTCGGCGGGAACCCAATTGCTTTGCGCGCCATCAAGCCCCAGACCCTGCACCATCGACACCCAGGACAGGTGGTTGATGCCGCCAAAGTTAGCGCCGCTGGCCTGGATTGCTTCAGGATCTGCCTCCACCGCCTCGGCAAGATCGCCAATCGTCTGATAGTCCGAATCCGCTCTGACGAAGACTGCGGATGGGTCAGCATTGTAAAGCCCGACCAGCGAGTAATCGGTGTAGGTCAGCGGCGCCGAACCGACCGCGTCATACATGGACAGTTCGGTCGTGATGATGCCGATCGTGTAGCCGTCCGCATTCGCGTCCTTGATGGCCGTGTGGCCAACGATACCGCCGCCACCTGTTCTGTTAACCACGTTGAAGGGCTGGCCCAGCTTCTCTTCGAGCATGGTTGCGATGATACGGCCGGTGGCATCGGTGCCGCCGCCGGCCGACCACGGCACGATGACCGTTACCGGACGTTCCGGATATTCGGCAAGGGCGAGATTGCCAGTGGCCAAAAGACTGATCGCGGCCGCCGTGGCCATTGCAAAACGTTTCATAGGTCTCCTCCCAACTCGCTGCATAGCCGCCTAGCACGGCCAGATCACTGGTTTCATAAATGTCACAAAATCCCATTATACGGGATTAACATCGCTTTGGGAACTTGGCAAGCTCATGCATGGCGCAAGCCCAAACAGCGGCCTTGATAGCTATCACATCTCGTTTTTGAGGGCTCAATAGACGTCAGATTGCCGGTTCGGCAATTGACAGCCAGCCGAGTGGGGGATAACAAGAAAACGGTCAAAATAACCCATAATACGGGATTTAAATCTGCTCGTTTGGGGTTGATGACTCGCGATCTGATCAGAGCGTGGCGGCCACAGCATGGAGGTATCAATGGCGAACGAGATTGCAGGCTCCGTAAGGGAAAAACTGGCAGGCATCATGCCGCCGCTCTCCATGCCGTTTGATGAAAAGGGCGACCTGGTGCCGGAGGCGCTCAAGCCTCAGGTGGAATTCATGATCGAAGCGGGCGTCAGCGGCATTGTCGCCGGAGGATCGACCGGCGAAGGTCATACACTGTCGGACAAAGAGTTTGCGACAGCGATGAAGACTGCGCATGACGCGCTCGGCGGCCGGGCGGCATTCGTGGCCGGACTGATCGTCAATTCGACACATGAGGCCATCGACCGCGCGCGCATGCTGGACGGGCTGACAGTCGATGCGCTTCAGGTTACGCCAGTTCACTATTTGTTCAAGTCATCGACGGAGGCGACGATTCGCCATTTCGCCGCCATCTACGAAGCCGCCGGAATTCCGATCCTGATCTACAATGTTATCCCTTGGAACTATCTGAGCGTCGACGCGATGCTGCAGATCATGGATGAAGTCCCCGGCGTTGTGGGCATGAAGCAGAGTTCGGGCGACCTCAAGTCGGTGTCGGATCTGCTGTTGCGGGCCAAGCCCGAGAATTTGGTGACAACCGGGACCGATGCGTTGCTCTATTCCGCGTTCGCGATGGGCGCCCACGGCGCGATTAGCGCGCTGACATGCGCGCTGCCAGGCGTGACCGTTCAGTTGTTCAATGCCGTGCAGCGCGGCGACCACGAGACCGGGCGAGACATCCACTTCAAGCTCAACGCGCTATGGAACGTGATGCCGCACGACAATTTGCCTGCCTGCGTGAAATACGTGCAGCACCGGCAGGGGCTCGAACTCTTCGGCCCGCGCGCGCCGATGGATGGGCTTTCACCTGCGCAGATGGAAGCAATCGATGCAGCGCTCGAGCCTGTGTTGCAACTGGCCAGCGGCGGCGTACGGGCGACGTGACAAAGCGCGCGGCGCCGGTCACTTCACGCCGGAGTCTTGTCCGCGTGATGGGCCAGAACGGCGTGGTGACCCGAAAAGCCGAGTTCGGCCGACAGGGCATTGGCATGCAGTTTCACCGTTTTGGAAATCTCCTCCACGGCACCCGGCATAAGCTCCCAAGCCGTTCCGCTCACGCTGATCGCCGCAAAGGCGGTCCCCGCTTCGTTGAATATGGGCGCAGCAACGCATCGGATTCCGATGTTGTGCTCCTCATTGTCGACCGCGTAACCGCGCTCGACAATCGTCCCAAGTTCGCGATCGAATGCGAACCGCTCGGTGATGGTGTTGCTGGTGTAGCGAACAAGATCGGTCTCAAACAGACGATCTATGGCCTCACTCGGCTGGAAGGCAAGAACGGCCTTGCCGACACCGGTACAGTGTGCAGGGGCCTGCTCCATCAGGTTCAGCGAGGTCGACAATTCCTTTGCCGAACCGATCTTGCGCACGACAAGCACGCCCTGCCCGTCGAAGAGCGCCAGATGGACGGACATGCGCGTGATCCGATACAGATCCTCCATCGTCCGGACGGAAATGCGATGCAACTCCATGGTCGCAAGAACGGTACTGCCGAGGCTGAACAGCTTGAGTCCGAGCCGATAGCCGCTGCGTCTTCTGTCCTGTTCGAGCAGTCCGGCCGAGCGCATTGATGAAAGCAGACGATGCGCCGTGCTCTGTGGAATATCCAGACGACGCGCAATGTCGCTAACCGACAGTACGTCATCCTTGACCGAAAAGCAGTCGAGGACGCGCATCACCTTATATAGCGATTTTATGCCATCTTCGGCATTTGCTTTCTTCATTCAACCCAAACCGAGCAATCAACCAAGGCGACTATCGTGAAGGCCTTTCGGCCATTGCCTTGGATCATTAGGGTGATGCCATCGGCGTCATTTCGAGCGCCCAACCCGCCGAAAGTCAAGCGCGCCGCCGACCGCGCAAGACCGACCGGCAGATTGCCTGCCGGCTCGCGGCCAGCGACCTCGTTCTCGTGCAAAGGGGGTGTAGACGCATTATAGCGAGCTACCAATATCATTATACGGAATAAAGCTCTACCAATTTTTCCAAATCATGCGACGAAAGCGTCGAAAGCGCAAATTGTTCCTGTTTACAGAAATCTCATGTTGTGTTAATCCATATTATGGGATATGGTAGCATCAATCGCCATCGCGGGATGCGCAGTTCTTTGCTTCGGGCCATGGCGAACCTTCTGCGCTGAGGTGAGGCAATGTGCGGAGTGGCGCCTGAAAGACCGATCACGGCCGATGCGCTCCGAGATCATTTTCAACGTCGAACGGATCTCGTTGTCGAGACGCGGCCCGCGGTGCTCGCGCAGTTTTCCGGCGGCGAAGGGATGCCCTATCGGAGAATTCCCGATGCAGTGGTTGCGCCATCGAGCACACAGGGCGTATCGGCCGCAGTCGCCGCAGCCGCCGAGCTTGGCATACCCGTAACGTGCTTTGGAGCGGGCAGTTCGCTCGAGGGGCAAGTCGTGCCGATCGAGGGTGGGTTGGTCATCGACACTTCGCGAATGGGGCAGATCCTGCGGGTGTCGGCCGAGGCCCTCGATTGCAGTGTCGAGTCCGGCGTCAGGCGCAAGGACCTCAACGCCCATCTGCGTGATACCGGGCTGTTCTTTCCTGTCGATCCGGGTGCCGACGCCACCATTGGCGGCATGGTTTCGACGCGCGCTTCCGGCACCAATGCGATTCGATATGGCACCATGAAGGAGAATGTGCTCGGTCTCGAGGTCGTTTTGCCCGACGGGACCGTTATCAGAACGGGCAGCCGGGCGCGAAAGGCTTCGGTTGGCTACGACTTGACCAGCTTGTTCGTCGGATCGGAGGGTACGCTCGGCATCGTTACGGAAATCACGCTCAAGCTGGCGCCACGCCCAGCCTTCCATCTGTCGGGCTTTTGCCAATTTCACGATCTCGACAAGGCCTTGGCTGTCGTCTCGCAGACTCTTCTGCAGGGGTTGGAGCCGTCGCGACTCGAACTGCTCGACACGGTTCAGACGGGTGCCTGCGCCCGCTTTTTGGGTCTCGACGATCTGCGTGATGCCCACACGATCCTTTTCGAATTCGCCGGTGAGGTGGAAGACGCGCGGCGCCGAATCGAGGCGTTTTCGTCGATCTGCGCCGAGGAAGCCGGCATCGACGTGCAGCGTTTCGAGACACCTGAAATGCATTCCCGTTACTGGCGCGCGCGCGAGCGCTGCTACGAAGCCGCATTGAGCCTGGCGCGGGGCAAGAAAAACATGGGCACAGATGCCTGTGCGCCATTGGACCGCTTGGCGGAGTGCATTCTCAAGACCAGGGAAAAGATCGCCGCTTCAGGCTTAACCGCGCCGCTGGTGGGTCACGTCGGCGACGGCAACTTTCACCTCGGTATCCTGTTCGATCCCGATGACGCCGCTGAAACGGCGCGGGCGGAAGATCTGTGCGCGCGGGTCGGCTGTCTGGCCATTGAATTGGGCGGGGCCTGCTCTGGCGAGCATGGTATCGGCCTGCACAAACTGTCGCTCATGCATCGCCAGCACGACAAGGCGCTTGATCTGATGCGCGCGATCAAAGCGGCGATTGATCCAGCTTCGATCATGAATCCGGGGAAGCTTCTTCCTCCGGCCAATATCGGCTGAGCGGCCGGTCACCGCGGCCAATATGAACCAAAAAGAGGAGGTATCCGAACATGAAAAACACTGCGATGGCGGCCATTGTGGCCGTCGCGACGGCGCTGGGGGCCTCGACGGCCCTGGCAGAGCAAACGGTCAAGGCCGCATGGTCCGATCCCAACGATCCGCAAATTGCCCCGACATCGGCATTCATGCAGGTCTTCGAGGCATCGCTGGAAAGGTTTTCCGGCGGGGCTTTCGATGTCGAGCTTTATCCGAACGGGCAGCTTGGCGATCAGGCGGCGGCCGTGCAGCAGGTTCGGCGCGGCGACATCGAGTTCGCCAACGTCGTGTCCGGCGTTGTCGCTTCGCTCCTATATGAGCCGCTGAGCGTGCTCGACATGCCCTATCTGTTTGAGTCACGCTCCCATTTCCGGGAGGCAATGTCGAACGACCATCCCTATATCGCTGATCTGCTCGACAGCGTGGCCGAAGAGACCGGCGTGCGGATCCTGTTCCTTCAACCCTATGGCTTCCGGAACATGACGACCAAGGAGACGCCGGTTGCCGGGCCGGCCGATCTGGACGGTATGGAAATGCGGACGATGAATGTCGTGCCGCACCAGAAGATGATGGAAGCGCTGGGGGCGAACCCGGTGCCGATACCTTTTCTTGAACTGTACACGAGCCTGCAGACCGGCGTCGTGGACGGCCAGGAAAACACTCCGGCCAACATCGTTATCCAGAACTTCGATCAGGTGCAGGGCCACATGACCGAAACCCAGCATGTCATGACGACCGCCGCCTTCATCACCAACGAAGCCTGGTTCCGGGGCCTGTCCGACGCCGAGCGCGGGGCGATCCTGCATGCAGGCGAGGAAGCCATGCTTGCCTATGACGGCGTCGGCGCGGTGCAGGACATGCTATCGGTCACCGAAATCCGCGACAAGGGCGTCGAGGTCTATACGCCAACGCCCGAAGAGATGGAACAGTTTCGCGTGGCTGTCGCCGAGCCAACGAGGGCATGGGCCGCCGAGAACCTCGGCGAGGAATTCGTCGCCGCGTTCTTTGCGCACATGGAACAGTTCGAAGGCGCTTTCTAAGCCGCCTCAATGAACCGCAAGAGCTGGGGGCGGCATGCCACTCCGGCGGGAACATGAAGGGTGCCGCATGTCCCTGCGCCGGTTGACTTGGACATTTGAAAGCATCGACCGGGCCATTCAGCTTGCCACCGGCCTGGCCGTTGCGTTCTCGCTGCTCGTGATGTTCGCGTCTGTCGCCTATCTCGTGGCGGGCCGCTACCTGTTCGGCCTGCCCGTGTTTGGGGGCGAGGAACTGGCCCGTTACGCCATGATCTACATGGCGTTCTTGGGCGCTTCGACCGCGCTGCGCTCGGATCAGCACCCACGCCTGAGCGTCCTTTACGATATGATGCCCGCAATGGCGAAGGCTGTCATCCGGCTGGGCATCCAGGTCGCCCTGATCCTGGTTGCGCTCCTTCTGATCCGGTACGGCTACGAGTTCTTCGACTTCGACGGCATCATGCGCACGCCCGCATTGCGCATTCGCTATTACTGGATCTTCGCGATTGTGCCAATCGGCGGCCTCCTACTGCTCTACCACATCGTCGCGGGGCGGTTCTTCCCCGCCCGCTTCAGCATCATCGGCAATGACGACTTGCCGTCAGAGAAAAGATAGATGACGCCCTTTGTCGCCATGCTGGGCTGCCTTGTGCTGCTGGTAGCTCTGAGCGTCCCGCTTGCCTTCGCGCTGATCCTGTCCTGCGCGGTCTATCTTTTCATGTCCGGCAATTCGCTGACGTTGCTGATCCAACAACTGTTCAGCGGCCTCGATATCTTCACGATAATGGCGATCCCCTTCTTCATGCTGGCTGGCGACCTGATGGTCTCTTCGGGAACCGCCGATCGTCTGTTGCGGTTCGCCCAGTTGCTTGTCGGGCGGCTTCGCGGCGGCACGGGTTATGTGAACATCGTGGCCAGCATGCTGTTCGGCGGCTGCTCAGGCTCGGCGATCGCCGATATCGCCGCGCTCGGCCGCACTCAGGTCAGCATGATGGAGAAGAGCGGTTTCAGCCGCGAGTTCAGCTCGGCGTTGACGCTGGCCACGTCGATCCAGGGCGCGATCATCCCGCCTTCGATCCCGATCGTCTTGGTCGGCGCCGTCTCGGGCACCTCGATCGGGGGGATGCTCATCGGCGGCATTGTTCCCGGACTTCTGGTCGGTCTTGCGCTCGCCATCGCCGTCTATTGGACCACACGACACAACGCGGTGAGCGCCGGCGGGCCAATGACCGGCCGCCAGAAGCTGCGCATTGTCCTTGAATCGATCCCGTTTCTGATGATGCCGGTCATCATCCTTGGCGGCATCCTGTCGGGTGTATTCACACCCACCGAAGCTTCGGCCGCAGCGGTTGCCTGGGGATTCGGGCTTTGGCTGTTCGAGCAGAAAGGCCGTCCCGAAATGCGGCAGTTGTTCCGCATTTTGCTGCGCAGCGGAACACTGTCCGCGGCCGTGCTGTTGCTGACGGGCGCGGCCAACGTCTTTTCCTGGATCCTGGCGACTGAGCAGGTCCCGGCCCAGATCGCGGCGATGGTGTTTTCGATCACCGATGAGCCGATCCTCGTGTTGCTGATCATCATGCTGTTCCTGCTGTTGTGGGGCATGGTGATGGACATGCTGCCGGCAATCTTCATTGTCATCCCGATCCTGTTGCCCTTGGCCGCCGAGATCGGCGTTGATCCGGTCCATTTCGGTGTCATCTGCACCTTCAACCTGGTGATCGGGCTGATCACGCCGCCCTACGGCACCGCTCTGTTCACAGGCTCGATCGTGCTGAACATGCCGATCGAGAAGATCGTACGGCACATTTTGCCCTTTTTCTGCGCATCCGTGGTGGTGATGTTAATCATCACATTCGTGCCCGAGACGGTCCTGTTCCTGCCGCGCGCCCTCGATCTTCTGTGACTGCCCGACCCCCGACGATACCCAACGGAGTGCACGATGACGAAAATCATGAACATCGCGTCGAACTATGTCGATGAGAGCCTCGAGGGCCTTTGTCTGGCGCATCCTTCCCTCTGCTTTGTTGGCGATGAACGCCGCGTCATCGCCCGCAGCCAGGCCAAGGATCGAGGCAAGGTCGGTATCGCCTCCGGGGGAGGATATGGACATCTGCCACTTTTCTGCGGCTATGTCGGCACCGGGTTGCTCGATGCATGCGCCGTCGGCAACGTGTTCGAAGGACCGACGGTCGGTTCCGCCCTCGACAGTATCGAGACCTCCGACGGCGGCGCGGGCACCTTGTGCCTGATCGGCAACTATGGCGGCGACCGAATGAATTTCGAAATGGCCGCTGCCATGGCCGGCGACAACGATATCCGAACCCGTACGGTTCTGGGAACGGACGATGTGGCCAGCGCGGGCGAAGACGAAGCGGACAATCGGCGCGGCGTCGCGGGGCTGTTGTTTGCCTACAAATGCGCCGGCGCGGCCGCGGAAGCCGGCGAAGATCTGGAAACGGTGACGCGGATTGCCCAAAAGGCGGTCGATCGGACCAGGACCATAGGCTTTGCGCTGGCGCCATGCCTGCCGCCAGGTCGCGACACGACCGCATTTACAGTCGAGCCGGGCACGGTCGACTTCGGGATGGGAATCCATGGCGAGCCCGGCCTTTGGCACAGGCCGTTCACTTCCGCCGACGATCTCGCGATGGAGATGATCGACCGACTGATGGCCGAGCGCGTTTCGGGCATGTCGTCGAAGGTGGCGATCCTGGTCAACAGCCTTGGGGCGTCACCCTACGAAGAACTGTTCATCCTTTATCGCGGCGCCCGCCGCCTACTGAACGAACGCGGCTACGAAGAGAGCCTAACGATGGTCGGTCCCTACGTGACATCGATGGAGATGGCCGGCGCTTCGATCAGCCTCTGCTTTGTTGACGAGGAACTCGAAACGCTTCTGGCGGCGCCAGCCGGTTGTCCGTTCTGGAGGACAAGCTGACATGGCGGTTACCCCCCAAACGATCAAGGCGGCGCTGGATCACATTGCCGGGGATACCGCCTACATCGAAAACCGGTTGAACGAGGCTGATGCCCGCCTCGGCGACGGCGATACGGGCACCATGCTGGCGCGCATGATCGGCGTGATGACCCAGGTCGATGTCGATCCGGCCGAAACGGTCGGCGCCTATCTGGGCCGGCTGGCCAAGGCATCGGCGCGCTCGACGGGCTCGAGTTTCGGAACGCTGATCATTGCGGCCTTGATGGCCGTCTCACGCGCCACTGCAAATGCCGACCGGATCGAAGCGTCGGAGACCGCGTCGATGTTCTCGATCGCCCGCAAGGAGATGACAAGTCGCGGAAAGACCGAACTCGGCGCCAAGACAGTCATCGACAGTCTTGCCCGCATCGAGGCCGCGACCGATGGCGTGGTTTCGACCCAAGAAGCTATTACCCGGATCGGCCAAGCAGCCGACGCCGCGCTCGATGCGTTTCGTGACAAGCCCTGTCGGGTGGGCCGCGCACGCATTTTCGGAGACGTCTCAATCGGCAACGACGATCCCGGCATGCTTGCGGTGAAGCTGATCATCGGCACGATGTTCGACGATGATGCGGCAACGGACAGGGCCGTTACATCCAACATGCCACGCTGATCGGGCACGCCATTCCGCGATGACGATAAGGACGCTTTTGCCTGCATTGCACCAACCAGTCGGTCCGAACGCGCCGCATTCCTGGGTGCGATCGTCGACGAGATCGAGGCATGCGGAACCGATGGCGTCGTTGCTTTTGGAGAACACGAATTGCTGGTCGGTGTCGCGCGTTCATGGCCGATGGCTTCTTGATCACGATCGAGGGGCTTTCCGGCGAATGATTTGAGCGCACAACGGCCTCCGGTTCCAAGTTGGTTCTGTTCAAGTTTGCAAGACGGGCATCGGCAACGGTCTTCGATGCCGGGGGTCTTGCACTCTCAGCCAGCCGCTCGATTTATAATTTCACTATATGAAATTTGCATTCTGCTTAACGAAATGATAGAGCTCGCTCCCGACGGTGGGGCAAGGCCAGAAACCTGGCCCCGGGGCCAACGGGAGCATGGAATGCTGAAAACGGATCACGGTAAGGGAAGCGCGGGCGGGGATGCGAGTGAAAACAAGTCGTTCCCGAAGTCCAAGGCGCTTCACGAAAGGGCGTGTGAAACCCTTGCCGGCGGCGTCAGCAGCCAGTTTCGCGCGGCCGGCGCGCCGCATCCGATGTTCTATGTTCGCGCCGAAGGCGCGCAGATATGGGATGCGGACGACAACGCACTCCTCGATTTCACCTTGTCACAGGGACCGTGCATTCTGGGTCACTCGCACCCCGAACTGACCGGGCGTGTCAACGAGTCGCTCAAGGTCGGCCAGCTTTTTGCCGGTCAGCATATGGATGAACTCGAACTCGCCGAGGCGGTGAAGGCGTGCGTGCCCGCCGCCGAGCGGGTCCGTTTTGCCGTCAGCGGTTCCGAAGCGGCTCACGCGCTGCTGCGTCTGGCCCGCTATGTCACTGGCCGGCCCAAGTTCATCAAGTTCATCGGCCATTATCATGGCTGGCTTGATAACGTGTCCTTTTCGATCAATCCGCCGCGGGACGAAACAAACGCCCCACCCAGGCCGGTCGCCTGGAGTGGTGGCGTTCCAGCCGCGCTGGCGGACGATGTGATCGTTCTGCCCTGGAACGATCTGGCGCTCGTGGAAGAGGCGATGGCTACCCACGGCACGCAGATTGCCGCCATCATCACCGAACCGGTCATGTGCAACCAGGGCTGCATCGAGCCTCTGCCGGGCTTTCTTGAAGGGCTGAGTCGGCTTTGCGACGAACATGGCTCGGCACTGATTTTCGACGAAATCATCACCGGTTTCCGCCTTGGCGCGAGCGGCGCGCAGGGGCATTTCGGCGTAACGCCCGATATGGCTCTTTTTGGCAAGGCGCTTGGCGCGGGCTTTCCGCTCGCCGCCCTGGTCGGCCGAGAAAAATTCATGGCGCCGCTGGCCAATGGCGAGGTCTATCACGCCGGCACCCTCAACGCCTCCAACGCCTCGATCGCGGCCGGTCGCGCTGTTATCGATGTGATGGGCCGGAATAACGGTGAAGGTTACCGTCATATCCGGCGGCTGGGCTGCCGGATGCGGGACGGCATTGCGGCGATTGGCGATCAGGGCCGGCTCGATGTTCGGGTTCAGGGCCCCGGCCCGATGTTCCATATGGGTTTCTCGGAGCGCGCGCGCGCGACCAGTTACGACCATGTGCTTGACTACGACAAGGCGATGTATGGCCGGTTCTGTGCGGGCATGCTGGCACGCGGCGTCCGGCTGATCGAACGGGGTCTTTGGTATGTCTCGCTCGCCCATACCGACGAGGACATTGATCATGCGCTGGCGACGGTGCGTGAGGTGCTTGAGGAGATAGGCCATTGAGCGGGCATATCGCCGTCGTCGAGAAGACCTTCCTCGTGCTTGAAGCCATGAGCGAACTTGGCCGCAGCGCCACGCTTCAGGAGCTTACCGAGACAACCGGTCTGCCCAAGGCGACCCTCTACCGTATCCTGCAGACGCTGGCCAAGCTCGGCTACGTGGATCAGGATCAGGCGCGCAGCCGCTACGGCCTGACGTTGCGCATGTACGAGCTGGGTCGCGGCGATGGTTACGAAGATCTGCGTCAGCAAGCTCTGCCGGTGATGGAGTTGTTGCACCAGCGCTTCAACGAAACCGTCAATCTGGGCATTCTTCAGGGCACGCACATTATCTATGTGCATTACATTGAAACGACTCGCAGCGTACGCTGGCAGGTGCGGCCGGGTGTGCGCGACCCCTTCCATTGCACGGCGCTCGGACGGGCGATCGCCGCTTTCCTGCCCGAAACGCGGCAGCGCAAGCTGCTCGACGCCATGACGCTGGTTCAGCGTACGCCCCTGTCACCGGTTGACCGCGCAACGGTCGAAGCCGTGCTTGAAGAGACTGCCGAACGCGGCTGGGCACAAGATGACGAAGAAAACGATGCCGGCGTCGTCTGCTTCGGCGTGCCGTTGATCGATGACGGCATGCCCGTCGCCGGCATCAGCATCTCGGTGGTCAAGAGCCGGCTCACGCCCGAGCTGCGGGAGGAGATCATATCGGCGATGGAGGAGATCGGTCCTCAGGTGACCCAGCGGCCGCGGCTGGTGGCGACCAGGAAAGCGCAATGACCCGCATCCTGCTCGCCGGCCTGTTTCACGAAACCCATTGCTTCGTCAACGGCACAACTGGACTTGGCGATTTCAACATTGATCGGTCGGCGGCGCTCATGGACTTCGCCGGCAACGGTTCGACCATTGACGGGTTTTTGGACGTGGCGGCCCGTCAGGGCTGGGATGTCGAGCCGGCCTGCACTTACGCGGCTTCCCCCTCCGCCATGGTCGAGGACGCGGTTATCGAAGCGTTCTGGTCCGATCTCGAACCAGTGGCCCGGCGCGGCCCCTATGACGCGGTCTATCTTAATCTTCATGGCGCCATGGTCGCCGAAAGCTTCGAGGACGTCGAAGGCACGATTATGGAGCGGCTGCGTGCGATCGATGGTTTCGCCGAGTTGCCGATTTTCGGCGTTTTCGACCTGCACGCCAATATGACGGCGCGCATGGCGGCCCATGCCAACGGCCTGGTCGGCTACCGTGAAAATCCCCACATCGATGCGCGCGATAGCGCCGTACGGGCAGCCGAACTTCTGGCCCGTTGTCTGAAAGAGCAAACGGTGCCGCGCATGTTCAGCCGGCACGCCGGCATTGTCTGGCCGCCGACGGGAACCGGCACCGCCGACACCCCGATGCGGGAACTCGAGGCGCTCGCCCGTCGCATTGAGGCCGACAACGCCGACATATGGGCCGTCAATGTCGTGGCTGGATTTTCCTTCGCTGATATGCCCGATGCGGGCGTTGCGTTTTCCCTGGTCACGACGGGCCAGGAGCAGGAGGCACGCGCAGCGCTCGACGCCTTGTGTGCGAAAGCCTGGGAACTGCGCGCCGAAGGGCTGCCGGCCGAGGATGATCCCGCTGACGTGCTTGCGCGTATCGCCGCCCAAGCGTTTGAGGGTCCCGTCATTCTGGTCGAGCCGTCCGACAATGTCAGTGGCGGAGCGCCGGGCAACGGTACCGGCGTTCTGCGCGCGCTGCTTTCGGCCGGCACGCAGAACGCCGGCGTGGTGATCGCCGACGCCGAGGCCGTCATCGCATTGGACAGCCTGGCGCCTAGCGAGCGCAGGATGGTCGCCATCGGCGGCAAGGACAATCCGTTCGATCCCGGTCCGGTCGAACTTGACGTCGAACTGGTTTCGCGCAGTGACGGCAACTTCACGCTTGAGGACATCAAGAGCCACATGGTGGCGGCACGCGGCAAGCACATTGAAATGGGACCTTGCGCGGTGGTGCGCCATGGCGGCGTGACCATCCTGCTGACCTCGCTCAAAACGCCGCCCTTCGATCTTGGCCAATGGCGCAGCCAGGGCATCAATCCCGAGGAACTGTCGGTGATCGGCGTCAAGGCGGCGGTGGCGCACCGGCGCGCCTACGACAAGATCGCCGCCGCCAGCTTCACAGTCGAAACGCTGGGACCATGCATCTCGGACCCGCGCAAGCTGCCATACACACGCCTGAACAGGCCGACCTATCCGCTCGATGAAAGCTGAAATGATGATCACATACCATACCGACCCCTCCATGCCGCGTTCGCATTTGCCGTTCAGCCCGGCGACGCAGGTCGGCAACCTGTTGTTCGTTTCCGGTCAGGCTTCCGTCGACTATACCGGCCAGATCATTGATGACGATTTCGAAGGGGAGATGCGGCGCGCCGTCGGCAATCTCGAAGCGATTCTCATTTATTGCGGCTCTGGTCTCGACCGGATCGTCAAGACGCAGAACTACCTCGCCGATCCCCAATATCGCGATCTCTACAATCGGCTCTATCCGGAACTGTTCCCGCGGCCCTTTCCGGCGCGCACCACGGTCACCAAGGGCCTGTCCGGGACACTGAAATACGAGATCGACTGCATCGCGGTTGTCGGCGAAGCGTGATTGCGCCTGCCGCGTGCCTGTTCAAATGGCAATTGCACCGGGGATTGGTATCGAAATGGGCAAGTGAATTTCGCATTGTGAAACATCTGTTCTGCAATTCGAAACACGATTGACAACGCGGAGCCTGCCCGTAAGCTTTTGACGTCCGCGTGTACGAGGGAGATGAAACGATGTTCTACAAGGAAATGGACCGCCGCAGGCTGCTGCTTTCCATGGGTGCTGCCGCCATGACGGGAGGACTCTTGTCGTCGACGCGTATGACCTGGGCGCAGCAGGGAAACAGCGACCCGGTCAAGCTGCTGCTCGGCTCGCACATGGAATATCTTCAGAAGCTGGCACCTGATTACGCTGCCGCCCACGGACCAACGCCCGAGATCGAACTGGTCACCACGCCGGATCTTCCGGTCAAGCTGAACTCGACGCTGATCGCGCGGCGCAGTCCGGGCGACGCGGTGTTCGTCACCGCAGCGATTGTGGCTGGTCTGGCCGAAAAGGGCTGGTTGACGGACATGACCGATCTGATCGAGGAAACGCTGTTGCCGAACGGCTTGATCGGCAATTCGCTGACGGCCGTCAACTATCAGGGACGCTATTATGGCGTTCCCGTAACGATCGGGGCGCCGATCATGCACTGGAACAAGGATCTGTTCGCGGCGGCGGGCCTGGACACCGAAGCCCCCAACAACTGGCATGCATCGCCCGGCTCCTGGGACACGGTGATCGAATACGCCCAGGAGATCACCGATCCCGACAACAACATTTATGGCATCACCGACAATTGGGGCGGCGTTGGCGCGATGTTCACTTTCGGCAGCCTGATGCAGGGCAATGGCGGCCGGTTCCTGGACGATGATTTACAGCCGATCATGAACTCTGAGGCGGGCGTGGAAGCGCTCAGCCGCATGGTCGATCTTCTGCATGTGCACGAGGTCATCGACCCGGCGGTGGTCACCTACACTTGGGTGTTCGACGCCTCGCCCGCCTATCTGGCCGGCCAGCGCGGCATCTTCTTCACCTGGCCGTTCATCGCCGGCATTGCCAATGGCAGCGAGGATTCGGCCATTCAGGGTCGTTCCGGCTATGCGCCCAATCCCGCTCTTGAGACGTCGGCCTCAATCGATGGTTCGGAGTTCCTTTCGATCCCGGTGTTCGCCAACAATCCAGACGGTGGCCGTCAGTTCATCGAACTGGCGACGAGCCTGGACAACCAGATCGTTCAGGGATCGACATCGCCCTGGGCGCCTTCGGTGGATGCCGCGCTGCGCAGTCCGGAGGTGATCGGCAATCTACCGTTCGCCGAGGTGATCCGGCAATCTTACCAATACCCGGTCGATGGCGGTTATTCGGCCGACCGCGAGCGCTGGCAGGAGATCCTGACAGGGCAACTGTCCCGCGCATTCGCGCAGGAGGCATCGCCCAAGGAAGCGCTCGACGAGGCCGTCAAGCTGATCAATGCAAGCCGCACCTGACGTGCCGATGCCGTCTTCCGGCGGGGCGGTCGTCATTGGCGGCCGCCCTGAAGGATATATGCGCCGGCGCGAGCTGGCCTTCGGCCTGGCCCTCGTCGCGCCTGCGCTCCTGCTCGTGGCGGGCATCTTTCTTTATCCGGCCGTGTTTACGCTTACCCTGAGCGTGACCGAATTCGACATGGTTCGCCTGCAGATCGGGGCCTTCGTCGGCTTTGACAATTATGCGCGGCTTTTCGCCAATCCCGGCTTTGTCGATGCGATCTGGCGCACGATCTATTTCGGTTTGCTCATTGCCCTTGCGGCGACGGTATTCGGTTTCCTGATCGCCCTTCTTCTGGACCAGCAATTCGTAGGCCGTACCACTTTACGCGTCGTCGTCGTCCTGCCATGGGCAGTGCCGCCGGTAGTCGCGGGCGTGCTCTGGGGCCAGATGTTTCACGCCGATGTCGGTTTCATGAATGCGCTGCTCTATCGCCTCGGCGTGATCGACCAGTATCAAATCTGGCTGGGTGACGGCCTGACCGCGCTGCATGTGATCGCAATCGCCGAGATATGGAAAGCGATTCCCTTCATGGTGCTGTTCTTCCTAGCCGGGCTGCAAAGCATACCGCACCAGCTGTTCGAGGCAGCAGCCGTGGACGGCGCCACGGTCTGGCAGCGCTTCCGCTACGTACTGCTGCCGCTGATGGTGCCGATCGCCATCCCGCTTGTCCTGATCCAGTTCGTCTGGGCGATGAAGGCGTTCGACACGATCTTCGTTCTGACCCGTGGTGGACCGGCCGGCAGCACAACCACGCTAAACTACTTCGTCTATCAGGAGGCATTCCAGGCCTTTGACCTCGGCCGTGCCGCAGCTGCCGCCTATGTGCTGCTTCTCGTTACGCTGTTCGTGGTGCAGATCATGTCGCTGGTTCGCCACTATCTCGCCATGCGGCGATGGAGCACCGCGTGAGACCGCTCGCACGCCGACGTCTCGCGCGTCAGATGACGATCTACGGGTCGGCGCTGATCGTTTTCGTCCTTATGGCGCTCCCGCTTTACGGGCTTTTGCTGACCAGCTTTCAACCGGAAGCTGTGATACGCTCGCGCGATGTGCAGTTTTTGCCGGCGACGCTCTATCTGGATCATTTTCGCTCCGTGTTGGCGCCAGGCCATATCGTGCCGATCCGCGAGGGCATCTGGAATTCGGTTGTCGTCTCGACATTGACGGCCGCGGTCTGCCTGATCGTTGCCCTGCCGGCCGCCTACGCGTTGTCGCGGTTACGGCTACCGGGCAAGAACCTGATGCTGGGCGCGATGGTCTCGGTCTATTTCCTGCCGACAACGATCTTCCTCATTCCGATGTTCGTCCTCTTCGTCTCCTGGGGCATCGACGACACGTTCTTCAGCCTGGTTCTGGCCTATGCGGGCTTCATTCTGCCGTTCGAGGTATGGATACTCAAGACGTTCATCGACCGGCTGCCGCGCGAAGTTGAGGATGCCGCCCGGATGGACGGGTGCACGCATCTTCAGGTCATGCGCCATATCCTCCTGCCTCTGGTGCGTCCCGGTATCCTGGCCGGGTTCATCTTCGCTTTCATTTTGTCATGGACCGAATTCCTGACGCCGTTGATCTTTACATCGGACATCAAGATCTCGACCGTCGCGCTCGGAATGTTCCGATCGACGATCGATATCCAGGTTGGCCAGCAGGCCGCCGCCGCCGTTCTGACGCTGTTGCCTGTCGCTCTTTTGATGATCGTGTTCCAGCGGTTGATCACGCAGGTCCTGATGGCCGGGGCAGACCGTTAAGTCGATGGGAGAGATCATGCGCATAGCCGTGATTGGCGTGGGTCTGATTGGCGAACTCCACGCGCGCATTTTTAAGCACAATCCACTGTGTCGGCTTGTTGCCGTGTGTGACGCTGATGCGGCTCGCGCCGAACAACTGGCCCAGTCGCTGCAATGTCGGGCCTACAGTGATTACCGCACGCTGCTGAAGGACGAAATGCTGGACGCTGTCTCTGTCGCGACGCCCGAGAGCTTCCGTCATGAACCGGCAGTGGCTGCCGCCGGACTTGGCCTGAAGATGTTGCTGGAAAAGCCGCTCGGCCGCACGCTCGACGATGTCGATGCGCTGATCGAAGCGCTTGGTGACGCCGGCGCCGAGTCGGCGGTCAACTTCATCTTGCATGCTGAACCGCGGTTTGCGCGCATGAAGCAAATCATAGCCGACGGTGGAATCGGCGCGCCGGTCAGCGTTTCCGCCCGGCGTGTCGGCTCGCGGTTGGGCATCGAAAAATACGCGCCCTGGACCGATCTTCTGTCCTCGACGCTGATCCACGACATCGAGATGACACTGGCCGTCAACCAGGCGCCGGCCGAGCGCGTTTACGCCGAAGCGGTCGTGCGCGCGTGCGCCCAATATGGCTGTCATGACGCGGTGGTCGCCACGATCCGTTTCACCGACGGCGCGGTGGCCATTTTCGAGGCCTCCTGGGTGCTGCCGCCGACCCAGCCCGAGCCGCTCGATCCCTCGTTCCGGCTGATCGGCGATGGTGGCTCGGTGGTCATCGAGGGCGCGTCCCATGGCATGAAGGTGGTTGGGGAAGAGGGCTACAGCCAGCCGGACCTCACGCACTGGCCAATGCTGCCAGAAGGGGTCGGCGGCGCGTTGGCACGGTCTCTGGATATCTTCCTTGCGCGGGCGCACGCCAATTTGCCGCCGCTTGTCGGGCTGGCCGAGGCACGCAAGGCCGAGGCCGTGGTCGCCGCCATGAAACGATCGATCAAAGAAGAGCGCCCGGTCGGAATGTCCGAGTTTGCGTAGCGGAGGATGGCGATGAGCGAAAACGTGAAGCTGGCCGAACACACATGGCCCGAGGTCGAAGCGCTGTTGAAGCGCGACCCCGTCGCCGTCATTCCGGTCGGCGCGTTCGAACAGCACGGCCATCATCTGCCGCTGATGGTGGACGCGCACATGGCCGGAACGGTTTGCGAGGCGGCCGCACGAAAGGCGCAAGGTGACGGCACGGATATTGTCGTCACGCCGACCGTTTGGACCGGCTACTCGCCCCATCACATGGGTTTTCCAGGCTCCGTCACGCTCGATGACGACACCTTTTCCGCCGTGGTCGGCCATGTGGCGCGAAGTCTTGCCCGTCACGGTTTTCGCCGCATCGCCATCATCAACGGCCATGGCGGCAACATGAACCTGATCAAGAACCTCACTCAGACGCTGTTCTACGAGCATGGCATCCGTGCCGCGGCGGCCTCTTATTGGGATTTCGCGCTCGCCGATCTTGCCGCGTGGCGCCAATCGGAGACGGGCGGCATCATGCACGCCTGCGAGATGGAAACCGCGCTCATGCTGGCAACGCGCCCCGATCTGGTCCGGATGGACGAAGCTGCCGACCAGTTGCTTGACCGATCCACCTATTTCGGCGCCGACCTGTTGGCCGGCGGCTCAGTGGCGTCGGCCGCCACATTCCGCGAGCTTAGTCCAAGTGGCGTCATCGGCGCGCCGACGCTGGCAACCGGGGAACGCGGCGAGGCATTGTTGGAGACGATGGTTGCGCGGCTGGCCACCTTCTTTGCCGATTTCGCCACCTGGCCCCTCGGGGAAAAGGAGGAAACCCGCACATGAAACCGCCGCTGGGCCTTTATGCTTATCCCTGGGACATCATCGATGAGGGTGCCGAAGTGGTTCTGGACGCGGTCGAACGTGCCGGGCTGAACACGCTGTATCTCACAACATGGTATCATTCGGGCATGTTCTTTTTGCCGCACAATCCACGGCGGCGCACCTATTTCCCGACGCCCGGCGCGCTCTACTACCGGCCGGGCGCCTGGCATCGGTCCCATAAGCTTGCTCCGCCGATCAGTGATCTGACCGACAACTGGCAAGACTTCTGGCCCACGCTCGCGGACGCGGCGCGCAGGCGCGACGTATCGCTAACCGCCTGGATGCCGGTTTTGCACAATTCCGGTGTCGGCACGGCGCACCCAGAGGTGGTGGTCGAAAACCCCTGGGGCGACCGGATCACACACACGCTGTGCCCCTCCAACGGGCAGGTCGGCGACCTTGTTCTCAGCGTAATGGAGGACATAGCGTCGATGGGGGTTTTCGACCGGATTTTGATCGAATCGATCGAATATCTGCCATTGCGCCACGGTCATCATCATGAGGTGATCGGCGTTCCGCTCGACGCCGATATTGAGTTCTTGAGTTCGCTTTGCTTCTGTCCGGCCTGTATGCGCCGCTTGACCGATGCGGGTGTGGATTTCCACGCGGTTCGTGCCTGGGTGCGCCAGACGGTCGACGATGCTCTCGCCGGAAAGGCGCGCGAGCCGATGGGCTGGGCCGAACTGGAGGCAGGCGCCGATGGCGCCTTCGGCAGTTATCTCAAAGTGCGCGGCGCTGGGCCGACCGATCTCATTGTCGAGGCCGCCGCCACGATCCGGCGCAACGACCGCAAAGCAACGATTGCATGCCTCGATTTCGGTCCGCTCTATCCGCTCGGACCGCATGGCCGATGTTGGCAGAATGGCAACGATCTCGACCGCATCATTCCGGCAATCGACGAGTTGCATCCCACCTTCTACTTCACCGACCCTGATACGCTGACGGCGCGCGTTGAAACATACAGTGACGTGGTCGGCGACGGCATACGCCAGGTGCCGGCAATTCGCGCCATTTTGCCGCAAACCAACAGCCCCACAGGCCTGGCCGATCAACTTGCCGCGACAAAGGCCCGGGCATCCGGCTTCACTTTCTACAATTACAGCTTCATGGCGCTGGACACGCTCGAGTGGATCCGCGACGGGCTCGCAAGCCATCCACCGGCCCAGGCGGAGGGACGGCCATGAGCGCGAACACGGTCGAGGTCATCATTCATCCGGTTTGCCTGCGTTTTCGCTGGGACAGCGACGAACTGGTCTACATGTTCGCGGCAGATCCCGACCAGCAGCTCGACCGCATGGAACGTATGCTTGGCGTGACGCCGGACGATGGCGCGCCGATCTTTCGCACCAATGTGGGGTTCCTGCCTGTCGCTTCGACAGTCCTCGTCCGCGGCGACAAGACGATGCTGGTCGATCCGGGCAACCATCATATTGGCGCCTATTCGATCCTGTGGCACGCATTAGCGAGCCGCGGCCTTTCCTATGACGATATTGACGTCGTCGTGACCACGCACACACATACCGATCATGCCGCGGCGATCGTTCATCTGCCCGGCAAGCCATGGGTGCTTGGGGCGGGAGAGCTGGCCGAGATGACGGCCATTGAGGGCGCGCCGATCGTCGAGGCCAAGACGTCCATGATGGGCGCGATCACCGAAATCGGCGCGCCGACCGAACTGATGTCGGGCGTCATGGCTATTCCAACGCCGGGCCACACCGCCGGCCATATCTCGCTGCTTGTCGAGACTGCCGAGGACCGCGTGCTGATCGCCGGCGACACGACCATGACCAGGTCCGAATACACCAATCGGACCTTCTCGCAATGGTACGGCCCCGAGCAATTGGCCCAGCTCAACGCGTCGCTTGACCGGCTCCAGAGGCTCGAGCCGAGCCTGGTGATCTGCGGTCATGACCGGCCCTTCAGGCCGGCGGGAGGTTGATGATGGCGGTGGTTGGTATCCAAGAGGTGCGCAAAACATTCGGCAGCGTGGCTGCGCTCAAGGGGGTGAGCGTCCATATCGAGGATGGTGAATTCGTCGCCCTGGTCGGCCCGTCCGGCTGCGGCAAGTCAACGTTGCTGCGGCTGATCGCCGGGCTCGAGGACATCACCGGCGGGCAGATCTCCATCGGCGGGCGGGTGGTCAACGAACTGACCCCGCGCGAACGCAACATCGCCATGGTATTCCAGAATTATGCGCTTTATCCGCACATGACCGTCACCGAGAACATGGGCTTTTCCATGCGGCTGAAGAAGGCGCCGCCCAAGACGATCGGCGACAATGTCTCACGCGCGGCCGGCATTCTCGGCCTGCAGGCTCTGCTAGAGCGTTTCCCCGGACAGCTTTCCGGAGGTCAGCGCCAGCGCGTCGCTATGGGGCGCGCCATAGTCCGCGATAGCAAGGTGTTTTTGTTCGACGAGCCTTTGTCGAACCTCGACGCCCAGTTGCGCGTACAGATGCGTTCGGAGATCAAGCAGCTGCACCAGACCCTGCGCAACACCATGATCTACGTCACCCATGACCAAGTGGAGGCCATGACTATGGCCGACCGGATCGTGGTGATGCGCGATGGCGTGATCGAGCAGATCGGCGCTCCGCTGGACCTTTATGACCGCCCGGCGAACACGTTCGTGGCCAGCTTCATCGGTTCACCTACAATGAATCTGATACCTGGAACGGTGGGTGCCGGTGGTTCCGGCCAGATGTTCGCAGCCGACACCGGCGCGGCTCTGCCGCTAAGCGGCGCAGTTTCTAAGGCTCTCGTCGGCCGGCGTCTTGTCTATGGTATCCGCCCGGAGAACATCGCGGTTGCACCAGATAAGGAAACATGCGCCACGGCAACCCTCCGGCTGATCGAACCGACGGGAAGCGACACCCATCTGATCCTGGACGCCAGCGGCATCGAGGTCCTGTGCGCGATCCGCGAGCGAATGACACTTTCGCCGGGCCAGACCATCGCGATCAGGCCGGATCCGGCAAAGGTGCATCTGTTCGACGAGGGGACGGGCGAGCGGATCGAAACGGATGGAATGTCGGATTAGGTAAGCCCGACCGATCCGAGAGGTTTTTCGTCAGCTATCGCGTTGGCAATCACGATCTCCTTGCAGCCGCAAAAAGGCGCCTCTGGCGTCCATCGGAAGGTCGAGCCAAAGCGCTCGGATCACATTGGATACACCGTGGCGAAATGGCGCCATAATGCAATAAGCCCGCCGAATGGGCGGGCTGAAACATCATTGTATATCAATGTGAGCGACCTGAGACATAGGTGACGGAACGCACCGGACACATGGGTAACACCTTTGAGCTTTTGCCGGAGGTGTTGATGCCGCGGAAAGTGAGTTCGGTAATGGAGGAACGTCTTCGATTTGTTGCCCGGTTGCTCGACGGCGATCCGATGTCGCCCGTCTGCCGGGACTTCAATATCTCGCGCAAGACCGGCTACAAGCTCCTGAAGCGCTACCGCGACAGCGGACTTCACGGGCTGACCGACCGTTCGCGGCGGCCCTATCGGCAGGCGAACCAACTCCCCTTCCTTTCAGATCGAGACGCTGATCGTGCGCCTGAAGCGGGAGCGGCCCAACTGGGGCGCGCCGAAGATCCGCGAACGGCTCAGGCGGCTCTATCCGGATGTGCATTGCCCCGCCATCTCGACGGTGCATGCCGTTCTCGACCGCCACGGTCTGGTCAAGCACAGGAAGCGCCGCCGCAACAAGGCAACCGGCACCACGCTGTCTTCCGGCCTGCAGCCCAACGATCTGTGGTGCGCCGACTACAAGGGCGAGTTCATGCTCGCCGACCGGCGCTACTGCTATCCTTTGACGATCAGCGACCATGCCAGCCGCTATTTGATCGCCTGCGAGGCGTTGCACACCACCAAGGAAGTCTATGCGTTCAGTGTTTTCGAGCGCGCCTTCAAGGATTTCGGCATGCCGGCCGACGTCCGCACCGACAACGGCGTGCCCTTTGCCAACCCCAACGCGCTGTTCAACCTGTCCAAACTGTCCGTGTGGTGGCTCAGGCTGGGCATCGAGATCGAACGCATCAAGCCCGGTCACCCTCAGCAAAACGGACGGCACGAGCGCATGCATCTGACATTGAAGCAGGAAGCGACCAAGCCGGCCGCCGTCACCTTCCTCGAGCAGCAAGGCAAGTTCGACGACTTCATAGAGACATTCAACACCGAACGCCCGCATCAGGCGTTCGACATGGCTGTGCCGGCCGACCGCTACGCGCCGTCCTCCCTGACCTGCTCCCCTGGAATGTCCTCGGTTTGGGGTTAGCCTGTTCCCTGACCAAGGAGACAGGCAATGAAACGATCACGGTTTTCTGATGAACAGATCATCGGCATTCTGAAGGAACATCAAGCGGGCATGTCGGCGGCTGATCTGTGCCGCAAATATGGCATCTCGGATGCCACCTTCTACACTTGGCGCAAGAAGTTCGGCGGCATGGATGTGTCCGATGCCAAGCGGCTGAAGGCGCTGGAGGAGGAGAACGCGAAGCTGAAGAAGCTTCTGGCGGAGTCGGTGTTGGATGTATCGACACTCCGCGAGATGCTTGGAAAAAACTTCTGACGCCCGGCTCAAGGAGGAATGCCGTGAGCTGGGCCATCGAACACAGGGGTTATTCGCAGCGCCGGGCCTGTGGTTTGGTGGGCATCGATCCGCGGGTCTATCGCTATCGATCCACCAGACCTGACGATGCCGAGTTGAGGCAGCGGCTCAGGCAATTGGCATCAGAACGCCGCCGTTTTGGCTATCCGCTGGCCGGCAGGCAATCGCGAAGCGAATGCCGAGAGGCGGCGCCTGCACATCCTGCTCAAGCGGGAGGGCGTCGCGGTCAACTGGAAGAAGCTCTATCGCCTGTACAAGTAGGAGCGGCTGACCGTGCGCAAGCGTGGCGGCCGCAAGCGTGCCATCGGCACACGGGCGCCCATGGCAATCCCGCAAGGTGCCAACCAGCGCCTCCTCTCGGCGATGCTGCGCATCGCCTGCCGGGCAATGGGAGCCAGGACTTCGCCCATGACACACTCGCCGACGGTCGGCGGTTCCGGATCCTGTGCGTGATCGATGACTTCAGCCGGGAATGCCTGGCCACGATCGTCGACAACGCAATCTCAGGCGAGCGCGCAGCAAGGGAACTGGACGCCATCGCCGAACGGCGCGGCTATCCCTGCATGGTGGTCAGCGACAATGGCAGCGAATTGACCTCGAACGCCATCTTGAAATGGCAGCAGGACCGGCGTGTCGAATGGCACTACATCGCCCCAGGCAAACCGATGCAGAACGGTCTGGTAGAGAGCTTCATCGGCCGGCTCAGGGACGAATGTCTCAACGAGCATCTGTTTGCCAGCTACCGGCATGCCCGACACCTGATCGAAGACTGGAGGATCGACTACAATCTCACGCGACCACATTCGAGCCCGGACGGGCTCACACCGCACCAATTTGCAACCCGGTCCACAGCGGTCCACACCATGAACAGAGCTAACTTATAAACGCGGACAATTAGGGGAGCAGGTCAAACCTGAGTGCCGTTGGAAGAAGAAGTACGGTGGAATGGGCACGGATCAACTTAAGGAACTCAAGCGGCTTCAGAAAGAGAACGAGCGGTTGCGCAAAGCCGTGTCAGACTTGACTCTCGACAAGCTGATTTTGGCGGAGGCGGCAAAGGGAAACTTCTGAGCCCCGCCCGTCGTCGTGCCTTTATTGACCGAG
>JAEPON010000037.1 GCA_017642895.1 Roseitalea sp. | reverse complement strand
CTGCATAAGACCCGCTCCTTACAGCACTTCGGGGGCCAGCGAGATGATCTTCATGTGCTGCTTGCCGCGCAGTTCACGCGGGACAGGGCCGAAGATACGGGTGCCGACCGGCTCTTTGTTGTTGTTGACCAGAACGGCGGCGTTGCCATCGAACCGGATGACGCTGCCGTCGGGACGGCGAATGTCCTTGGCGGTGCGCACGACGACCGCCTTCATGACGTCGCCCTTCTTGACGCGGCCGCGCGGGATCGCCTCCTTGACGGAGACGACGATGATGTCGCCGACGGACGCATATTTGCGCTTCGATCCGCCCAGCACCTTGATGCACTGAACCCGGCGCGCGCCGGAATTGTCGGCGACATCGAGATTTGTTTGCATCTGAATCATGACGCGATGCCCTTGTTCTTGTCGTGCCGGCGCTCAACGCCGGCCCTGATTGTTTCGCTCGTCGTTCAGTCCGCCGCCTGGTCGGCCACCACCGCCCAGCGCTTGTTTTTCGAGACCGGCGCGCATTCCTGGATGCGCACCGTGTCGCCGACCTTGACCGCATTGCTTTCGTCATGCGCCTGGTAGCGCTTGGTGCGACGCACGGTCTTTTTCATCAGCGGGTGCGAGAAGCGGCGCTCGACGCGCACGACGACGGTCTTGTCGTTCTTGTCGCTGACCACGACACCCTGCAAAATTCGTTTCGGCATGATCGTTATCCCTGCGCCTTTTGGGCGTTTGCTTTCTCGGCGGCGATGGTCTTGACGCGCGCAATGTCGCGGCGCACCTGGCGCACGCGCGCCGAATTTTCGAGCTGTCCCGTCGCGGCCTGGAAGCGCAGCGAGAACTGCTCCTTCTTCAGCTCGGCCAGTTTGTCGGCCAGTTCGTCGGCGGTCATCGCTCGGACATCGACTGCTTTCATCTCGCTCAACTCCTACTCGCCAATGCGCTGGATGAAGCGCGTCTTGACGGACAGTTTGGCAGCGCCAAGGCGCAGCGCTTCACGCGCGACGTCTTCGGGCACACCGTCGATTTCGAACATCACCCGGCCCGGCTTGACGCGCGCAGCCCAGTAATCGACCGAGCCCTTGCCCTTGCCCATGCGCACTTCGGTCGGCTTGGAGGTGACCGGAACGTCCGGGAAGATGCGGATCCACACGCGGCCGGCACGCTTCATGTGACGGGTGATCGCGCGGCGGGCCGCCTCGATCTCGCGGGCGTTGACGCGGTTGGGCTCAAGCGCCTTGAGGCCATAGGCACCGAAGTTCAGATCGGTGCCGCCCTTGGCGACGCCGCGGATCTTGCCCTTGAACTGCTTGCGGAACTTGGTCCGTTTGGGTTGCAACATCTACTTCACTCCTGCCGGCGATCAGGCGTTGTCGCGGCGGCGGCCACCGCCGCCCTGGTTGTCCTGGTCGGTCGCGCGCTTTTCGGACGCCATCGGATCGTGCTCAAGGATCTCGCCCTTGAAGATCCAGACCTTGATGCCGATGATGCCATAGGCCGTTTCGGCTTCAGCGGTGCCGTAATCGACATCGGCGCGCAGCGTGTGCAGCGGCACCCGGCCTTCACGGTACCATTCGGTGCGGGCGATCTCGGCGCCGCCGAGGCGGCCGGCCGAGTTGATGCGGATGCCCTCGGCGCCAAGGCGCATCGCCGACTGGACGGCGCGTTTCATGGCACGGCGGAACGCAACGCGGCGCTCAAGCTGCTGTGCGATCGACTGGGCGACCAGCGTTGCGTCGATTTCCGGCTTGCGCACCTCGACGATGTTCAGGACGGTCTCGGCATCGGTGAACTGGCTCAGCTTGCGGCGCAGCTTTTCGATGTCGGCGCCCTTCTTGCCGATGATGATGCCCGGGCGCGCCGAGTGGATGGTCACGCGGCACTTCTTGTGCGGACGCTCGATCACGATCTTGGAAACGGCAGCCTGCTTGAGCTCCTTTTCCAGATATTCGCGGATCTTCAGGTCCTCGTGCAGCAGCTGGCCATATTCGCCGGTGTTGGCGTACCAACGCGAATCCCAGGTGCGGTTGATGCCCAGACGGAAGCCGACCGGATTGATCTTCTGGCCCATTACGCGGCCTCCTCTTCGACTTCGCGCACGACGATCGTCAGGTGCGAGAACGGTTTGGTGATGCGGCTGGCGCGGCCGCGGCCACGGGCGTGGAAGCGCTTCATGACGATCGACTTGCCGACATAGGCCTCCGACACGACCAGCGCGTCGACATCGAGATCATGGTTGTTCTCGGCATTGGCGATCGCCGATTCCAGCGTCTTCCTGACCGTGCCGGCGATGCGCTTGCGCGAGAATTCGAGATCGGCCAGCGCCGACTCGACCTTCTTGCCGCGGATCATCTGGGCGACCAGATTGAGTTTCTGCGGGCTGACGCGGACCATCCGCGCCACCGCGCGGGCCTCGTTGTCCGCGAGCCGCCGTTCTGCCTTGGGCTTGCCCATGGTTACTTCCTTCTCGCCTTCTTGTCCGCGCCGTGACCGAAATAGGTGCGCGTGGGTGCGAATTCGCCGAACTTGTGGCCGACCATGTCCTCGGACACGGAGACCGGAATGTGCTTCTGGCCGTT
>JAEPON010000033.1 GCA_017642895.1 Roseitalea sp. | reverse complement strand
CTGCATCGCAGACGCGGACATATTCGACCACTTCGGGCTCGGGAATGATGATGTCGGCTGCCTGGGCAGTCGACACGGCCATCATCGCCGCGGCCGAGCCAAGAAGAAGGCTCTTGATTTTCATAATTGACCTCCAGTCAACCGCGAAAACCGCCGAGCGGCGCGGTCCTGCCTTCACGCATGGTTAACCAAGCCGCCGTCGCCGGCGCGGCCTGCCTTGTTTCCGGCCATGTTTTCTGGTGCTTGGCGATGTTCCGCGTTAGGTACGCAGGGTGAGCGGCGCGGGGGACAGGCCGCCGGTGACGATGCGGGCTCAATGCGGCGCCGCACGAAAAGCAAAGGGGCCGCGCACGAGGTGTTGCGTAAAGGGTCGGGTCAACTGTCTGCGGGAAGAGCTGCGTGCCGCGCCGGCGCGCTGGCGCTTGCCTTCGCCCTGGCATGGACCGCCCGTACCCCCGACGCGCATGCCCTCGAACTGTTTGGCCTGTGTCTTTTCGGCGATTGCCGCGACGCGGTCGAGGCGCCGGACCTGATCGATCCCAAGCCCTACGGCGTGGCACTGACGGTCGAGGGTGCCGATGCGGACATGGAAGCGGCGGTCAAGGCCGGATCGTCGCTCTGGGGTGGCCGAAACGCGCCGGCCGCCGGTTCCGCCGGGCTGCTGTCGCGGGCGCGTGCCGATTATCGGCGCATTCAGGCATCGCTCTACGACGAGGCGCGCTATGGCGGCACGATTTCCATCCGTGCTGACGGACGCGAGGTGGCCGACCTGCCCGCGGGGCACGATTTTGCCGACGGAACAGTGTTCGCCATCTCGGTGCGTCCCGGCCCGGTCTACACGTTTGGCGCGCTTGCCATCGACAACCTGCCGCCGCCGTCCGTCGATCCGGGCGACCGCGTCGATGCGCCGTCGACCGTCGGCTTCCAGACGGGAAGCTTTGCGCGTGCCGGTGCGGTCCGGCAGGCCGGGCAACTGGCCGTCAAAGGCTGGCGCCAGCAGGGTCATGCCATCGCGCGCATCACCGAACGTGAGGTCGTCGCCAACCATCCGAGCCGAACATTGCGGGTCCGTCTCGTCATCGATCCGGGCCCGCGCGCCAACTATGGCGCGGTCACCGTCGAGGGCACCGACCGGATGATCCCGTCCTTTGTGGCGCGCCAGACCGGGCTTTTGCCCGGCGCCGAATATGATCCCGACGATGTCGAGCGCGCGAACGAGCGCCTGCGGCGTCTCGGGGTCTTCAACGCCGCCACCGTCCGGCCCGCCCAAACGGTCGGCGGGGACGGTACGTTGCCGGTTGCGGTCACCGTCGAGGAACGCAAGCTGCGCCGCATCGGCGCCGGCGCGACCTATTCGACCCTCGATGGGTTCGGCGCCGAAGCTTTCTGGCTGCACCGCAATCTGTGGGGACGCGCCGAACGCTTGCGCATCGAGGCCGGCATCTCCGGTCTCGATGGCAGTCTGGATGCGGGAAACTATGATTATCGACTCGGCGCGACGCTGGGCTTGCCGGGTCGGTTTACGCCTGACACCGATGTCACGCTCGGTGTCCTGGCTGAGCGCGAAGTTCTCGACACTTACACCCGCACCGGCGCCGAAACGTCCATCGGCATGGTTCACTACCAGTCCAACCGGCTGACCTGGTCGGGTGATCTGTTCGTCGATTATGCCGAGTTCACGGACGCGATGGGCACGCGGCGCCTGGGCCTTGTTGGCGGCAGCGCGGGCGTTGAATATGATGCGCGCAACGACCCGCTGGACGCGACCGCCGGTTTCCTCGCCTCGGCGACCGTCACCCCCTTTTACGAGTGGGAGTTCGGCAACCCGGCCGTGCAACTGGACGGCGAGTTGCGCGCCTATCAGGCATTGGGCGAGCGCGAGCGCACCGTTCTGGCCGGCCGCCTCACCGCCGGGTCGATTGTCGGCCCCGCACCGGCCTTCCTGCCGCCCGACCGGCTCTATTTCGCCGGTGGCGGCACCTCGGTGCGCGGCTTTGCCTACCGGTCGATCGGCGGTGCCGACAGCACAACCACCGGTGGCAAATCGCTCATCGAGGCATCCGCCGAGATCCGTCAGGCCGTCACTGACACCATATCGATTGTCGGCTTTGTGGATGCGGCCATGGTCGGCACCGATTCACTGCCCGCCTTCGATCGTGCGCCGCGCGCCGGCGCCGGACTCGGCGTGCGTTACAAGACCGGACTTGGCCCGCTGCGGCTTGATGCGGCAACCCCGCTCAATCCGCGTCCGGGCGATGGGTGGTTTGCCATCTATGCCGGCATCGGGCAGGCGTTTTGACGATGACCGGTCTTTTCCGCATCGCCGCCCTGTTTTGCCTCCTGCTCGGCGCGGTCGTGACAAGCGCGCTGGCCCAGGACGCCGAGGAACGCGAACGCTCCGGCTTCATCCGCTTCGTCGAGGAGCAGATTTCGGCGCCCAACATGCAGATCCGGCTGATCGGCATCGAGGGATCGCTGTCATCTGATGTCAGTCTGGAACGAATCACCATTTCCGACGATGACGGCATCTGGCTGGCGATCGAGGAACCGCGCCTCGTCTGGCAGCGCGCTGCGCTGTTGCGCGGACGGCTCGTCATCGACGAATTGTCGGCCGCTTCGCTCGATTTTCTCCGACCGCCCCTGCCGGACGACAGTCTGCCCGATCCTGAAGCCGGCGGGTTTTCGGTGCCGCAACTTCCGGTGTCGGTCCGGATCGCCGAACTGAGCTTGCCCCGCGCTGCGTTCGGCGAGACCGTGTTCGGCCTGCAATCGGTCCTGTCGCTGGCCGGCAGCCTGTCGATCGATGGCGCAGAAATGGCGGCCGACCTCGACATTGACAGGCTCGACGGGCCGGGCGGCAGCCTCGACCTGGACCTGACATTGCAGGACGAGACCCTGGATCTGCAAGCGGCGTTGCGTGAGCCCGCTGACGGTGTTGTCGCCAATCTGCTCAACCTTCAGGGCCGCCCGCCGGTGGCGCTGACGCTTGCCGGCGGCGGTCCGCTCGATTCGCTCGGCGTTGATCTTGGCTTTGATGTGGACGGCGCGCGCATCCTGGACGGCCAGCTTGCGACACGGCGCGGCTTTCTGGCCGGAGCAACGGAACTGACTTTCTCTCTGGGCGGGCCGCTGGCCGACATATTGCCGGCACGCGAGCGCCTGTTCTTCGGCGACGAGACCGAACTGGCCGGGCGGATGAGACTGGACGATGATGACGGCACCCGCATCGACGAGATCACGATCGCCAGCGGCGCTTTGAACGGCCGCGTCACCGGGCGCCTTCTGCGCGATGGTTTTCCGGCCCAACTGGGCGCCGATATCCGGCTGGCACGCCCCGGTGGCGGTCCCGTCTCGTTGCCCGGCGCGGGCGATGTCACGGTCGGCAATGCTAGGATGACACTTGACTATGGCGGTACCGACTGGACGGCCCGGATGGAGCTGGAAGCGCTGGCGACACCCGGCCTGTCGATCGGATCGGTGGGTGTCGGCGGCTCTGGCACCCTTTCTGATCTTGCCGATCCGGATACGCGCGCGGTGTCATTTGCCCTGACCGGCGCGGCGCGGGCCCTGGAAGCGGCCGACGCGGCGCTTGCCGAAGCGCTCGGCACGACAATCAATGCCGATGTTCGCGGCCAATGGCGGGCTGGCGCACTGCTGACGCTCAACGGCCTGACGCTGGCTGGCGAAACCGCCAGCATCGGGGGCACCGGGATCATCGAGGGTTGGGCGTTTGACGGCACGACGGTGCTGGAAGTCGCCGATCTTTCTCCGTTTTCATCCTTGCTGACGCGCGAACTGGCCGGGGCCGCGTCGCTGGCGCTTGATGGGTCAGTCGCCCTGGTCGGTGGCGGGTTCGATCTGGTCATCGACGGTGGCGTGTCCGATCTTCGGATCGGCGACGATCTGGCCGGCCGGCTTCTCGCCGGCGATCTGGCGCTCGGCGGCGGCGTCGCCCGAACGGTCGAAGGCCTGTCCTTTTCCGCGCTTGAAGCGGCCAACGATCAACTGTCGCTGGCCGTCAGCGGCACCCTGGCGAGCGAGACCGCCGATTTGCGCGCCGCGCTGTCGCTTGTCGATCTGGGTCTGATCGATGCGCGCTCGTCGGGCAGTGCGGGGATTCAAGTCGCGGTGAACCGTGCGCCTGCACCCCCGTCCGACACGGCACCCGAAAACGAAGCCGAACGACCTTATGGCGTCACCGCATCGCTCCTGCTGCCGCAAGGACGTCTGGCTGGCCAGCCGGTGTCCGGCATGCGCCTCGATTTTGCCGGCGAGGCGATCGAAGATCGCGTGGCCGGGCGGCTCGATGGCGGCGGAGACCTGGCGGGTCAGCCGGTCGAAATCGAGGCGCAGGTCGCGCGCGACGGCACCCTCTACGCGGTGCGCGATCTTCTGCTTGAGGCCGGTGGCGGGCGCCTTGCCGGAAACCTCTCTTATGAAGATGGCCTGGCCGACGGCCGCCTGACCGTCGATGCAAGCAACATTGCCGGCCTTGCCGCGCTTGCGCTGGTCGAGGCATCCGGCGGGCTGAACGCCGATATCGAGCTTGCCGCCCGCGACGGCGAACAGGATGTGACCGCCACCGCAGCGCTTCGATCGCTGACGGTCGCCGGCGTTTCGGTCGAAAGCGGCAGTCTCGATGCGACGCTGACCGATGTCTTTGGCGCCATGTCGGGCCGTGCCGAAGCCGATCTTCGATTCGTGGATGTTGGCGGCACTGTCGTCCGGTCGGCTAGCGCCGTCGTCCGGCCGGTCAACGGCGCCGAAACGCTTGGCTTTGAAGCGAATGCGACACTGGAAGATGGCGCCGTGCTCGATACGCAGGGAACGGCCGCATTCGGAGATGTGACACGGATCGGCCTTGATGCGTTGTCACTCGACACCCGCTATGGCGATGCGCGCCTGGCCGGGCCAGCGCGCATCATTGTGGACGGCGGGACGACACGAATCGAAGGCCTGGCACTGAATGTCGAAGGCGGTCGCGTGACGGCGGCGGGCTCGGTGGGAGAGGTGTTCGATCTCGCCGTATCCTTCAACGGTCTGCCGGCCGGTCTGGCCAACACGGTTCAGCCTGGCCTGGGCGCGGCGGGAACAATCAGCGGCCGCGTGGATGTGACAGGACCGGCCAGCGATCCGCGCGCAGCATTTGCGGTCAATGGCGAGGCGCTGACCGCCACCGTCATACGCCAGACCGGGGTTACACCCTTTTCGGCGACAATATCGGGAACCTATCGTGGCCAGCGGATCACCCTGTCCGGCCTTTCGGCGCGTAACGGGCAGGGCGCGGCGATCGACGCATCGGGCACGGTGCCGTTGGCAGGCGGCGCCCTTGACATGACCGCGTCGGGCACGGCGCCGCTGGAACTGGCCAACGCGATGCTGGCCGGACGCGGCACGCGGTTCTCCGGCACGGCCCGCTTCGATGCGCGGGTCGGCGGTGCGCTGGCGCGGCCGGCCGTGTCCGGGCTGGTGTCGGTTTCCGGTGGCCGGATCACCGATCCCGGTGCCAACATCGATCTGACCGGCATCAATCTGCTGGCGGGCCTTGAAGGCGATCGTCTGGTGATCCGCAACGCGTCGGCCAGCCTTGCCGGCGGCGGAGGCCTGACACTGTCGGGCACGGTCGGCCTGGGCGCCGGCCTGCCCGCGGATCTGACGCTGGTGCTCGCCGGCGCGCGCTATTCCGACGGCCAACTCTTTTCCGCCGATCTCGGCGCCGATCTGACGATCGCCGGACCGCTCGGCGGCGGAGCCGTGATCGCCGGCGTGGTCGATATCGCCCGCGCCGAGATCACGGTGCCGGAAACCTTCGCCGGCGATGCCGATCTGATCGACATACGCCATGTCGATCCGGATGCGGGCACCCGCGCGACGCTCGAACGGATCGCGGCGGTGATGCCGCGCGCCGATGGCGGCGAACCCACGGCGCCCTACAGGCTCGATGTGCGAATCAATGCCCCCGGCCAGGTGTTCGTGCGCGGCCGGGGCCTTGACGCCGAACTGGGCGGGCAGGTCCGCGTGACCGGGCCGCTCAACGCGCTGGCGCCGGTCGGTGCTTTCAATCTGATCCGGGGGCGGCTGTCCCTGCTGGCCCGGCGGCTCGACTTCACCAATGGCGCGGTAACGCTGACCGGCAATCTCGATCCGTTCATCAACATGACCGCGCAGACCTCCAGTGGCGACCTGACGGCCTTCGTCACCATTGTTGGCCCGGCGTCGGACCTTGACGTTCAGCTTTCATCCTCGCCCTCGCTGCCCGAGGACGAGATCCTGGCGCGCATCCTGTTCGGCGAGGACATTGGCAGCCTGTCGCCGGCGCAATTGACGCAACTGGCCGCCGCCGCTGCCTCACTTGCCGGCGGGGGCTCGGATCTGGCCGGGGGGCTGCGTGGTGCGTTGGGTGTCGATGATCTCGACATCACCCAGGATGAGGGCGGTGGCGTGGCCGTGCGCGCTGGCCGTTATCTTTCCGACAATGTCTATCTTGAGGTCGAGGCAGGCGCCGACGGCGCCGAGACATCCATCAATCTGGACGTCACCGATTCCGTGACCGCACGCGGCAGCGCCACCACCAGCGGCGATTCGTCGATCGGCCTGTTCTTTGAGCGCGATTACTGAAAATGCGGCTCGTGGGCGCCCAATTCGTCGTCAAAGCCTTGCTGCGCAACGGTTTTCACGTCGGCGACGGCCACGGGACGCCACCTGTTCTTCTTCCGAATTGTTAACGGCTGTTAAAGTCGATGAACAGTTCCTGACCAAAATCGTGTCATTTGTGCAACATCGCATTCCTATCAAGCGCGGGTGGGCACACATGACCCCGATTGCGTGTTGCGCGGCCAGATCGCTTGCGTCATGAACGGATCAGGAAACGGGCGGGTCTGCCTGTTTCTGCGTTAGGGAATGGGACAGGCAGTCCTGTAGAACACCCCAGACCCGTTTCGAACTTTGACTGGAGGTCAATTATGAAAATCAAGAGCCTTCTTCTTGGCTCGGCCGCGGCGATGATGGCCGTGTCGACTGCCCAGGCAGCCGACATCATCATTCCCGAGCCCGAAGTGGTCGAATATGTCCGCGTCTGCGATGCAG
>JAEPON010000014.1 GCA_017642895.1 Roseitalea sp. | reverse complement strand
TCAGGGCATTCCGCACATGGTCAACCCGTCCCACATCGTTCCGGTGATGGTGGGCGATGCGGCCAAATGCAAATGGATCTCGGACATCCTGCTGGACGATTACGGCATCTATGTCCAGCCGATCAACTATCCGACGGTGCCGGTCGGCACCGAGCGGCTCAGGATCACGCCGACACCGTTCCATACCGACGCCGACATCGCCCATCTCGCCGGCGCCCTGTGCGACCTGTGGTCACAATGCGCACTCGCAAGGGCCGTGGCGTAGCGCGCGAGCGGATCAAAGCCCGATCGGCACATCCGGCTTGGTGATCATGAGCCAGACGATCGCCAGGACCCCGGCGAAAGCCGGGAAACCACAGGCAAACCAGATACGGTAGAGGCGATGGTAGGCGCTCGGCAATGGCCGGCCGCCATCGCGGGCGGCAATCGCAAGCTGCCGCATGCGCCATTGTATCCACACAACCGGCAGCCAGAACGCGCCGACAAACACATAAAGCGCCAGCGACAGCAGCACCCAACCTTCCAGGATCGGCCAGCCCGCATGGATGGCCAGCGCGACGCCCGTCACGGGCTGCACGATGACGGCGCTCGCGGTGAAAACGGTGTCGGCAAGAACAACGATGCCCGCTGTATGTGCGATCAGCGCCGGTTCGCCGCTGCGGTTCGCAATCACCATGAAAAACGCAATGCCGGCACCCGTGCCGAGCAGCACGCAGGCGCCGATGATGTGCACGAACAACAAGACGTCCGGGATCATCGGTCCGCCAGCAAGGTTGCCGTGACCAGCGGCAACAGGGCCGCCGGCAATATCTTGAGCAGCGGGCCAAGCGGATCGGCCCACAGGTCGGCCGCGACCACCGTGCCGCCAATCAGGTACAACAGCGACACGGCAACCATGCCAAGGCAGGCATGCCGTGCCCATCGGCGCACGAGGATCATCGCGCCAAGCGCGATGTCCAACACCGATCCGCCGATGACGACGAGGTTGGCAAAGCCGTCCGAAACGCCGCGCCCGGCCAGCAGTGCGACGGACGCCTCGCGCTGCCAAAGCGCAATCAGTCCGGTCAAAAGCCAGAAGGCCGACAGGCTGCCGACAAGAACCGGAAGCAACAGGTAAAGCCTCGCAAACCAGCGCTCCTGGGCGGTTGCCGGCATGGCCGCAAGCGTTTCGCCGAGCGGCCGGAACGGCTTTCCGCCAGCCCCGATCCACGCACTCGGGTCGGCGGTCACACCGGCCTCGAGTGTTTTGATCGCGGTCGACCGCAGTGGGGATCGCCATCCCAGCCGCCCCAAACCATCGGCTGCAAACGACAGGGCAAGAACGAGGCTTTTGGGCACCGGCATGGAAAGCCGCCAGGCCGGCAGGCCCAGCCAGCTACGGATCATCCGAACCGTTTCACCGAATGCGCGCGCTTCGGGCTCGGTCAGGTCGGCAAGGGTATGGGTTTCGATCACGCCTCTTGCGGCGGCAACCACGGCATCGGCAACGTCGGCCAAAGCCGCTGTCTGGACCGGCACGGTTGCAAGAATCCTGGGCTCCACCCACGGAACGCCTGCCGCGGCGCGCAGCAATGCCGTCCCGCCATAGGCATCCGCGCCGATAACGATTGACGGCCGCAGCACGACCCAATCGAGACCCGACGCCATCAGGACTGCGTCGCCGCGTGATTTGGTGCGCATGAAGGCCGTCGTCGCGTCATTCGAGACGCCGGCGGCCGATATCTGGATGATCCGCACGGCTTTGGCGCCGATTGCGTCGACCATGGCCGCAACCGCGGTCTCGTGGATAGCCGTCAGGTCGTCCCCGGCACCGTCCTGCAATGCGCCGGCCGCATTGACCACCACATCGGCATCGGCAAGCAGGTCAGCCCAGCCCCCGGCATCGGCCTTCGTCATGTCAAACGTCCGCCAGCGCGCCGTTGCAACACCGGCCAGCCGCTTCGGGCGCGAACGGCCCACGGCGGTCACGCGAAAGCCTGCCTGTGCGAGGGCACGGACGCAGCCCGATCCGATGAACCCGCCACCGCCCAGAACGATCGCCTTGGCCGGAACCCCGCGCTCGGGATCGTCAGCCATTGTCGGCTCCCAACTCCGCCAGCACGTCCCCGGTATGCTCGCCCAAACCCGGTGACGGCCGATCGGCGCAGGCAGCGATGCCGTCCAGCATCACCGGCATGCGCACGGACGGGATGGCGTTGCCCGACGCGTCCGTCAGCTCGACGCGCATCGCCCGGGCGATGATCTGCGGGTCGGTGAACGCATCGGCAATCGAATTGATCGGCCCGGTCGGCACATTGGCCGTCTCGCACGCGGCGACCAGATCGTCACGTTGCCATTGCCGCGTCTTCTCCACGAGCAGATCCGTCAGTGTCGCGCGGTTTTCGACGCGGGCGGCGTTGGTCGCAAAGCGGGGATCGGCGGGCAGCGCCTCAAGACCCAGCAGCGCGCAGATGCGGGCGAACTGGCCGTCATTGCCAACCGCGATGATGATATGGCCGTCTTCGGTTTCGATCACCTGATAGGGCGCGATGTTGGGATGGGCGTTGCCGAGCGGGCGCGGCGCATCGCCCGTGGCCAGAAAGTTCATGTTCTGGTTGGCCATGGCCGCCAGCATCACATCCATCAGCGCCATGTCGATATGGCAGCCCTTTCCGGTCTTCAGCGCCCGGATCAGTGCCGCCTCGATCGCCGACACCGCATAGATGCCGGTAAACACATCGGCGATCGCAACGCCCGCCTTCATGGGCTGGCCGTCCGGCGCGCCGGTCACCGACATGAAGCCGGCCATGCCCTGGATGATGAAGTCGTAGCCCGGCCGATCCCTGTAGGGGCCGGTCTGGCCAAAGCCGGTGATCGAGCAGGTCACGAGCCGTGGGTTGATCGCCGCAAGGCTGGCATGATCGAGCCCGTATCTGGCCAGTCCGCCCACCTTGAAGTTCTCGATGACAACGTCGGCGGTCGCCGCAAGGCGCCGGATGACGGCCCGACCCTCATCGGTCTTGAAATCGACGGCGACCGACCGCTTGCCCCGGTTGGCCGCGTGGAAATAGGCCGCCGACAAGGGCTTGCCGTCGGCGCCGGTAATGAAGGGCGGTCCCCATCCGCGCGTTTCGTCGCCGCCGTCCGGATGCTCGATCTTGATGACGTCGGCACCCAGATCGGCCAGCATCTGGCCCGCCCACGGGCCGGCGAGCACACGGGCCAGTTCGATCACGCGGATGCCGGCGAGCGGTCGTTCGGCGCCTTTGGTTTGTGTCATGTCTCGTCGTCGGTTTCAGACCCTCTGGCGGAGCTTGCGCGATTGAAGACGCTTTGCCGCCAACAGCTTGCGCTGGTAGCGGCCCTGCACGATTTCGACAAGCACCATCGTGACCAGAACGAAGTAGAAGGTCGTCTTGCTCATCGCCTCGACGGTGAAGCCGAAGAAGGACAGATACGCCAGATGGCCGCCCTCGGTGGTCAACAATATCCCCACCAGCAGGAGGACGAAAAGGCCGACCACCTCATACATCCGGTTGCGGTTGAGGAAATCGGCGACCGTTTCGGCCATCAGCACCATCAGCGCGCCGGATACGAGGATCGCCGCGGTCATCACGACGAAATTGTCGGTCAGCGCGACGGCGGACAGAACCGTGTCGAAGGAGAAGACGACATTCATCGCGGTGATCCAGAACAGCGCCCGCATGGGCGAAGCGTTCGCCGCTCGTTCCGCCGCGTGCCCGATATCGTCTATGGCGAGCAGATGGAAGATTTCGCGCATCGCCGTGTAGATGAGGAACACACCGCCGGCCAGGACGATCAGCGCGTGGCCGGAAATCTCGCCCTCGACAAAGGGTGGAATGGAGATCTTGGCGAACGGATCCTGAAACGCCTGGATCAGTTGCAGAACGACGAACAGGAGGATGATGCGCAGCGCGATGGCGAGGATGATGCCCAGCCTTCGAATGCGCTCCTCATGCTCTTCGCCGGCCTTCTTGGCCTCGAGCGAGATGTAAAGAAGATTGTCGAAACCCAGAACCGTCTCCAATGCCGTCAGCACGAGGAAGGTTGTCAGGTTCTCGATCGTGAAAAGCCCTTGCAGCAGTTCCATGGCGCACCCCTTTTCCGATGGAAGCGCGTCCGGCCTATCAGAGGTTGCCGGGTGCGTCACCCTGCCGCAGGCGTCGGTCCACGATGATGTAGAACAGCGCCGTCAGCAGCGCGATGAAGGCTGTGGTCATATAGACCCCGCCGATGCCGCCGAGTGGATCGATCAGCAACACGAACGGCGCGGCGAGGAATTGCGCCGTGAACACAGCCATGGTCATCAGGCCGGCCGCCTGTCCGCGCATCGCCGGCGGAACGCGGGTGTAGAGCCAGGTCGTTGCATTGGGCAGAACAATGCCCGAGGCGCAGCCGATCAGCACCATCAGCGCGAACACGACCGGAACCGGCGGTTGCAGCGACAGCAGGGCATACCCGGCCGACGCGATCAGAAAGGCCAGCGCGGCCAGCAAGGGCGCGGGTGCCAGGGTGCTGATGCGACCAAATCCAAGCGAAACGATACCGCTCGAAAAGGTCAGGAGCGCGATCGCGCTGCCGGCCAGGGTGGCGCTTTCGATGCCCATGTCGCGCAGCATGAACGGCAGCTTCAACGGGATGGTGAAATAGGTGAAGAAATTGGCGAAGGCGGCAACGCCGATCATCGCGGTGAACGCCCAGGGGAACGCTCCTTTCGGCGCATCCGTCTCCGGCAGCTTGGCCGCTGGCGGCCCGTAAGGCACCCATGCGAAAATGAAGGGGATCAGCAGCAGCGGCGCCAGATAGACCGCAAACGGTCCGCGCCAGTGCAGATCGGCCAGGAAACCGCCGGCCATGATGAAGCTCATGCCGCCAAAGCTCATGGCCGCGGCCTGATAACCCAGAATGCGCCCGCGCTCGGCATCGTCGAACAGGTCGGCGATCAGCGCCATGGCGGACGTCATGATCGCGCCGACGGCGACGCCCAGGAACAGCCGGCCGAAGGTGATCAGGCCGATCGTATCGAGGTAAAGGCCGGACGAGCCGGCGATGACGTAGACGGCGATGCCGGTCAGCAGCACGCGCCGTTTGGGCGTCCGGTCGGCGAGCAGGCCCGCAAGCGGCGCGGCAATGGCGATGGCCAGTCCCGGCACGGTCAGGATCATCGGGACAAGCGCCGCGCCGCCGGGCTGGGTTTCGAAATGGGCGGCGATGCCCGGCAGGGACGGTGCGATCGTTGCCCCCGCCATGACGGTGAGCGTCGCGCAGAGCAGCAGGATGACGAGCGCGGGCACGCGCGACGCCAACCCGGGCGTGCCCGGCGGTTCAGGCGATGCGCTCATCGAGCCAACCCGCAAAGTCCGCGATTGCCTCGTCGGCGATGCTGCTGTTCAGCGTCTCGTGGGCGGTGTCCGGATAGATCGTCGCGGTCACGTCTTCAAAACCGGCTTTTCGCAGGCGCTCGGCCTGCGCGGTGACGGCCTTGCCGCCATCGGTCGCGGGGTCCTTGCCGCCGCCGACGAGATGGAAGGGCAGCGCCCGTGCCGCTGGCGGCGCATCGCCGACCTTGGCGCCGGCAAAGATCATGGTGAACACATCCTGCCACATGCCGACCGATGCGTCCCAGCCGCACGAGGGATCGGCGATATAGGCGTCAACCTCGCCATCGATGTCGCTGAGCCAGTCGAAATCGGTTCGCCGGTTCGGCACCGACTTGGCCCATTGGCCGAAGGTGAGTTTGGGCAGCGCGCGCGAGGGCACGTCATTGCCCAGCCGCATGCGCTCCCATTTGAGGATCATCTGCGCCGCCCGGCCCGCCAGCCCGCCGGAAAAATTGGCGTTCCAGACCGCCGCGCCCGCCAGTCCGTCCGGACGGCGCAGCGCATAGTTCATCGTGATCAATCCGCCCATCGAATGGCCGAACGCAAAGACCGGGATTGACGGGTGGCGGGCGCGAATGCGCGCGTGCACGGCACCGACATCGGCCATCACCTTGTCGACGCCGTCGCCTTCGGTGGAAAAGCTGCCGAACGGCGCATTCGGCGCCGTCGTTGACCCGTGGCCGCGATGATCATGGGCATAGACCGCGATGCCCTTCGTGCTCAGGGCATGCGCAAAGCGGGCGTAACGCGCCGCGTGTTCGGCAAGACCGTGATTGACCTGAACCACGGCACGCACATCGCCATCCGACGGATGGTGGTAGACGTTCAGCGTCGCCCCGGTGGGCGAAGCCAGTTCGGACTGTTCGGCAAAGCGCATCGACATGGCGCGCACTTGGACGGGCGCGGCTGCGTCCGTCAAGCGAAACGATGTACGCGCCTCAATAGCGCCAGGACCGGTCGTCCGTCGCCGCGACAATGGCCTCGGCCAGTTCGGCATAGCCGCGGCAATCGCGGCCGCAACGTGTCTCGATGGCGTCGAGCTGGGCGATGGCGCCGGCGCGGTCGCCATCCAGCAGCAGCGCCTGGCCCATATAGGAGCGGGCCAGCGTGTAGTCCGGGTCGAGCGCAATGGCGTGCCGATAATGGGCAATCCCGGCCTGAAGGTCGCCGGCATTGCGTGTCGAATAGCCCAGATAGTTGAGCACGTCCGGCCGGTTCCGGTTCTCGATCATGGTCAGGACGGTAACCGCCTCTTCGAACCGGCCCAGATAGGCGAGCGCCCGGCCGTTTTCGAACAGCGCGTCATCGTTGAGGCTCTGTTGATCGGAAGGCACACACCGGCTTTGGTCGCGATCCCAGACTTCGCCGTTGGCACACTGGCGCACCGCGTCGCTTGACGCATCGTCGTCGCTGCCACCCACCGCAAGGGCAGGTGTCGCGGCCATGAGCGCGGACAGAAACACTGCGGAGATGAGGTGGCGGTGCATGATCGAACTCCCCTTGTCCCTGTCTCAATTAGGCGATCGATGCGAAAGATCGACAGCCTTGTCAGCGGCAAACACGCAATCGTGATCGGCATCGGCTCCGGTAACACGCGCCGGCCTAGGCGGTTGCAAGGCCGGGCTCCTTCGGCCACTTTGCGCTGGCGGGGAAGGGGATGCGGCGGTGACCGAGCCGGACATCAGCGAGGATTTGCCGGACGACGGGCCGGCGGGCGAAGCGGCCTATCGCCAGTTGCCGGGGCGAAGCTTCCCGTTCGGCGTCGTCGTCTTCGTGCTGGGCTTTGTCTGCGGCATCCCCATCGCCATGTTCGCGCCGTCGATGGTCGCCGACTACGGCCGGCTTGTAATCACGGTGATCCTTGCGGTCCTGTTCGCGCTGGCGCTGATCCTTTCGGTCGTGTTCGCCCTGCGCGACCGCATCTGGCGCTGGCTTTTCCGGCGCAGCGAGATCGAGCTGAGCCGCTTTGCCGGCCCGCTCAGCGATGTCGCCAAGAGCGCCGCCGAAGGCAAGGTCGATGCGGCCACCGACGCGGCGCGCACCTTCGCCGAGATCGCGCTGGCGCGCTATGCCTGGGTATCGACGCGGCGCTGGCTGATCGGCTCGATCACCGGTCTGATCGCTTCGATTGCGGCGCTTGCCGGCTCGGCGCTCTTGTTCGAGCAGAACCGGCTGCTGCGCGCGCAATCCACGCTTCTGGCCGAGCAGAACATCCGCATCGACGACCAGACCGAATTGCTGCGCGCGCAGGCGCGTTTGTCCGACACACAGACCCAATTGGCCGAGGCTGAGCGCAGCGCCCAGGTTGGCCCCGAAGTGATCGAGATCGGCGCGCTGATCGGCGCCGAGCGGCAGGCCTATCTGGAGGCCGGCAACGATATCGACGCTTTCGGCCTGGCCGATTTGTCCACCTCGGTACGCAGCCGCATCGTCGCCGCGACGCTCGTCGCCCGGCCCTATCTTTATTTGCGGCCGCGTCAGGCCAACCCGCTCGATGACAATTCGCTCACCATCAAGGCGCTCAGCCGGCGGCAGGACGCGCTGATCGCGCCGGACATGCTGGCCGATTTCGACGCCAACAATGTGACCACCGAACTGATCGATTCGCCGCTCAGCCCCGAGCGTGGCGATCTCCTGTCGATGCTGGTCGACAACTCGATCCTCGACACCGAGCGGCTCAGCTTCGTGGGCGCCGATTTCAGCTTCGCCGAGATCAGGCGCGAGGTGATGCCCGGCGTGTCGATGCGCCATGCACGCCTGTCGTTCGCCGACTTCACCCTTGTGCGCGTCGTGGCCTGCCGGTTCGGCGCCGCCAAGCTTGAACATGCGGTGTTCGACAAGGCGGTTGTGCGCGGTTCGGACTTTTCCAGCATCGAGGCCGCCGATGTGGAGCCGCCCTTTTCGGGCGAGGGTGTCGACCTGATACCGACCTTCATGACCGGCGCCATGTTCACCGACGCGATCGTCATCGAGACCGCGTTCCGGCGCATCCAGGCGATCGCGCCGTCCTTTTCAGGTTCGGTGGTGGCGCGCGCTGACTTCACCGGCGCGGGACTGAACGCCGCCGAATTCCGCGATGCCATCATCATCGACAGCAGCTTCGACGGCGCGGAATTGCGCTCGGTCGACCTTGAAGGCGCCATCGTCTTCGATCTGGGGTTTGTCCAGATGCTGTCGCAGGCCGCCATGCCGGGCACCTTCGTCGCCGAGCGCTGGTCGCTCGAACCCGTTTCGGCCGCCGAACTGGCCGAACATCCGCGCTATGACGCAATGACGATCTATCTGCCCGAGGCCGCCTATGCCGGGCGGCAGGCGTTCCGCATCGTCCGAAACGAAGGACAATAAGACCGGCCCGCGCGCCGATTGCCCTTGATGGCGGTTTCGCCTAAGGAACCGCAAATTCCACCCATCATCAGACGGGAGCGCGCGCGTGGCACGCCAGTTCATCTATCACATGTCCGGCCTCAACAAGGCCTACGGCTCCAAGAAGGTGCTCGAAAACATCCACCTGTCCTTCTACCCGGACGCCAAGATCGGCATTCTGGGCCCGAACGGCGCCGGCAAGTCGACCGTGCTGCGCATCATGGCCGGGCTCGACACCGAATTCACCGGCGAAGCCTGGCTGGCCGAGGGCGCAACGCGCGGCTACCTGCCCCAGGAGCCACAGCTCGATGAGAGCAAGACCGTGATGGAAAACGTCATGGAGGGTGTCGCCGACAAGAAGGCGATCCTCGACCGCTACAACGAACTGATGATGAACTATTCCGACGAGACCGCCGAGGAAGGCGCCAAACTCCAGGACGTCATCGACAGTCAGAACCTGTGGGATCTCGATTCGCAGGTCGAAATGGCGATGGATGCGCTGCGCTGCCCGCCCGGCGATAGCGCCGTGGACCATCTGTCCGGTGGCGAAAAGCGCCGCGTTGCGCTCTGCCAGTTGCTGCTGCGCCAGCCCGATCTTCTGCTGCTCGACGAGCCGACCAACCATCTCGATGCCGAAACCATCGCCTGGCTCGAAAAGCATCTGCGCGAATATCCCGGCTCGGTCCTGATGATCACCCACGACCGCTACTTCCTCGACAATGTGACCGGCTGGATCCTTGAACTCGATCGCGGCCGAGGCATCCCCTATGAGGGCAATTACACCGCCTATCTGGAAGCCAAGGCCAAGCGCATGGCGCAGGAAGGCCGCGAGGAAGCCTCGCGCCAGAAGGCGCTGGCCCGCGAGGCCGAATGGATCAACGCGTCCCCCAAGGCGCGGCAGGCCAAGTCCAAGGCCCGCATCAAGGCCTATGACGAACTGGTCAAGAGCGCCAATGACCGCCGACCCGGAGACGCGCAGATCATCATCCCGGCCGGTCAGCGCCTCGGCAACACGGTGATCGAGGCCGACGATCTTACCAAGGGCTATGACGATCGGCTCTTGATCGACGATCTCGACTTCAAGCTGCCGCCGGGCGGCATTGTCGGCGTGATCGGGCCGAACGGCGCGGGCAAATCGACACTCTTTCGCATGATCACCGAACAGGAGAAGCCCGACGATGGCGAGATCACCATCGGCGACACGGTGAATCTCTCCTATGTCGACCAGAGCCGCGACGCGCTCGAACCCGACAAGACGGTGTGGGAGGAGATTTCCGGCGGCAACGACATCATCAAGCTCGGCCCGCACGAGGTGAACAGCCGCGCCTATTGCGGCGCCTTCAACTTCAAGGGCGGCGACCAGCAGCAAAAGGTCGGCACGCTGTCGGGCGGTCAGCGCAACCGCGTCCATCTGGCCAAGATGCTCAAGGAAGGCGGCAATGTGCTGCTGCTCGACGAGCCGACCAACGATCTGGACACCGAGACGCTGGCCGCACTCGAAGAGGCGCTCGAAAACTTCGCCGGCTGCGCCGTGGTGATCAGCCACGACCGCATGTTCCTCGACCGCCTTGCCACGCACATATTGTCGTTCGAGGGCGACAGCCATGTCGAATGGTTCGAGGGCAATTTCGAGGACTATGAAGCCGACAAGATCCGGCGCCTTGGCCCGGAAAGCGTCAACCCGAAACGGGTGACGTATAAAAGGCTGACCAGGTAGCAAGAAAGACAAGGGCGGAGCGCGCATTCTGCCCTTGGCAAGTGCGGTCCACAAAAACAAAAAAGCCGGACCGCTGGGAGGAGGTAGCGGCCCGGCTCAATGAGAGTTGCAGAGGCGGGAGGAGGTGCCCCTGCAAAACACATCCAGGTAGCAATCGGGAGGAGGTGATTGCGTTCCTGATGATGTGAATATGGTCCTCGACAACGATGGTTTCAATTGCATTTTGTGCATCGCACATATGCAATTATGCATGGCTCATGCGGCAATCGGTAGCAAACAAACGTTTGCCGCCGTCTTTTTCACCAATAACGCGAAAATATCGCCCGGAAAACGGGCAGCATCGTCGCCGGCATGGCCGCATTGTGTGCGGTGCACGGGCGTGCTCCGCCCGGTTCAATCCGCAGCTAGAACTCCCAGCCGCGCGCCTTGGCGAACAGGAAATCGCGAAACGCCTGCAGCTTGGCGGACGAACGCATCGATTCGGCATAGGCGAAATAGGTGTCGAACGAGGGCAGGGCGACGCCCTCGACGACGCGCACCAGTCCCGTGTCGCGCTCGACCGCGTAGTCGGGCAGCATGGCGATGCCGACGCCGCGCTGCACCGCCCGCTTGATCGACATGATCGAGTTGATCTCCAGCACGGCCCGGCGCGGTTCGTCGTCCTCGCGGCCCAGCGCCAGCAGCGAATTGAGTTCCTGCAGATAGTCGGGCGCCGGTTCGCCGAAGGCGATGATCCGGTGTGCGTCGAGATCGGCGACACTGGTCGGCGTGCCGAACCGGGCCACATAGCCCGGCGAGGCGTAGACGTGGAAATGCACGGTGAACAGCCGGCGCTGGATCAGGTCCGGTTGCTGCGGCTGGCGCAGCCGGATCGCGCAATCGGCCTGGCGCAGATTGAGATCCAGTTCCTCGTTCGAAAGCAGCAGTTGGACCTTGATGTCGGGATAAAGCTCGAGGAACTCCTGTACCCTGTAGGTCAGCCAGCCGGAACCGAGCCCCACAGTGGTCGTGATGCGCAGCGTGCCGGTCGGCTTGTCGGTGGTGTCGACCAGCCGCGCCTTGACGTTCTCAAGCTGCAGGAAGACGTCATGGGCGGTGCGGAACAGGAGTTCGCCCTGCTCGGTCAGCACCAGCCCGCGCGCATGCCGGTTGAACAGCGGCGCGCCGATATCGCTTTCAAGCGCCGAGACCTGCCGGCTGACCGCCGACTGCGATATATGCAGCTTTTCGCCGGCCTGGGTGAACGAACCGGCCTGCGCGGCGGCGTGAAAGACGCGCAATTTGTCCCAGTCGAGCGGCATGGCCGGTCTTTCCCTTCGCCGCAACCCTGTGCGGACATGTCACCGATATGCGATGGCGGCGCCTATTCGGCCGCTTCCATCTGCGCTTCGAGCGCGGCGAGATATTTCTCCGCTTCCAGCGCCGCCATGCAGCCAAGCCCCGCAGCGGTCACCGCCTGGCGGTAAATGTCGTCGGTGACATCGCCCGCCGCGAAAACGCCCGGCATCGACGTCGCCGTCGAATCGGGCGCCGTCCACAGATAGCCGTTCTGCTTCTGCTTGAGCTTGCCTTCGAACAGTTCCACCGCCGGCGCATGGCCGATCGCAATGAAGACGCCTTCGGCCGCATGGTCGGTGATGGCGCCGGTGTGCACATTCTTGAGCCTTACGCCGGTGACCGCCGCCGGCAGCGCCGGGTTGGACTTTTCGCCGACAATCTCCTCGAGCGTATTGTCCCAGACGATCTTGATATTGTCCTTCTTGAACAGGCGGTCCTGCATGATCTTCTCGGCGCGTAGTTCGTCGCGCCGGTGCACCAGTGTCACCGTCTTGGCAAGGTTGGAGAGGTAAAGCGCTTCCTCGACCGCCGTGTTGCCGCCGCCGACGACCACCACGTCCTTTTGGCGGAAGAAGAAGCCGTCGCAGGTGGCGCAGGCCGAAACGCCATAGCCCATATAGGTCTGCTCGCTTTCGATGCCGAGCCATTTGGCCTGCGCGCCGGTGGCGATGACCAGCGCGTCGCCCGTATAGATCGTGCCGCTGTCGCCGACCGCCCGGAACGGTCGCGCATCAAGGTCCACTTCGGTGATCACGTCATGGCGGATGTCGGCGCCGACATGTTCGGCCTGAAGCCGCATCTGTTCCATCATCCATGGCCCTTCGACGGCCTCGGCATAGCCCGGATAATTTTCGACTTCGCTGGTAATCATCAACTGGCCGCCTTGCTGCAGGCCGGCGACCATGACGGGCTTGAGCATGGCCCGCGCTGCATAGATGGCGGCGGTGTAGCCGGCCGGTCCCGAACCGATGATCAGCACGGGTGAATGGATGGTCTCGGTCATGATGTCCTCGCCGTGCCCGCAGGCAACGCAGATGAAGGTCGGTTGGCTGCAAGATAGGTTTCCACCTGGCGCTTCCGCAAGCGGTGCGATCACCATCGGCACCGCTTTTGACAGGAAACATGTCTGCGCCGCACCCGAATGGCGAAAACACATGCCCGAGCGTCGAAAGGGTCACTGCGCCAATATCGTGGCGGCCAGATCGGGCCGGATGCTGGCGCGCACGGCCTCCGCCACATCCTGGCCGGCAAAGCGCGAGCCCAGCGCCGCATCGCGCGCCACCACAAACCGGCGCTTGTCATCGACCATACCGGCGATCCGCCGGCCCGGTGACGGCGCGATCGTCCGTGCCAGTTCATCGAGCGATGTGATCGCACCGCTTTGGCGCACCTTTTGCCGCTTGCGTCCGAAACGGCTGCCGGGATTGGCCTCAAGATCGTAATTGGCAAAGCCAAGGCCCGGTTTGAGATATTTCAGATGCCAGTAGAGATAGCCGCAAAAGCGCCGTTTCAGCCCTGCGCGCGGCGTCCGCTCGAACCGCGTGTCATGGGTGAAGATGCGATCCTCGCGCACGTCGAAAAAGCCGATATCGCCACCGCCGGACACAGGATCGGCAGCCATCACCGACAGCGGTCCGTTCTGATCGACGCCGCGCCAAAGATTGAGCCCCGAAAAGCCGAACAGCGTGTCGCCGGCTCCGCTCTTTTGCCGCAGCATGGCGACGGTACCGGCAAGGTCGGCATCGAGCGCCAGATGATCGTCGTCCAGCTTGGTCACCGTGCGGAACCGTGTCCGGGCCATGGCAACGTTGGAATAGTTGACCATGCTGGCCGGGTCGTCGGGCGCGGTGTTGGCGTGCCCGTCGCTGCCCGGCGGATGCACCGGGTCCGCATAGTGGACAACGCGCAGTTTCCCGCCAAACTCACCGGCAAGCCGCGCCAGAATGTCGGGCGTGGCGTCCGTGCACCGATTGTGAACGGCAACGATCTCGTCGAAATGGGCGATGTGGGAACGGATCGTCGCTTCAAGGAAGGCGGCGCCGTTGCGGATGCGCATGAAGGCGCTGATGCCGGGTTCTCTTTGTCCGATCTTCAGATCGGCCGGCTTGAAGACATGACCGGTAACCGTTTCTGCCATGGCTGCACCGGCCTTGCGATCGCACGCGGTCAGACGAACTTGACCGCGTCGATCTCGTAACCGCGCGCGCCGCCCGGCGCCTGCACCTCGACCGAATCGCCCACCGTCTTGCCGATCAGCGCGCGGGCGATCGGCGAGGAGATCGAGATTTTGCCCGCTTTGACATCGGCCTCCTGGTCACCGACGATCTGGTAGCTCTTTTCTTCCTCGGTGTCCTCGTCGATCAGCGTGACCGTCGCGCCGAACCGCACCGTGTCGCCGGTCATCGCGCTGACATCGATCACCTCGGCGCGCGAAATCAGGCCCTCCAGTTCGGAAACGCGACCCTCATTGTGGCCCTGGGCTTCCTTTGCGGCGTGATATTCGGCGTTTTCGGACAGGTCGCCATGCGCGCGCGCCTCGGCGATCGCCTCGATGATGCGCGGGCGCTCTTCCTGGGTGCGCCAGCGGAATTCCTCCTGCAACTGCGCATAGCCCTCACGTGTCATCGGCACCTTGTTCATCGCGCGTTCCCCATACATGCACCGCACCGCCAAAAACGGAACGTTATCAAATAAAAGCGGCCCGCCAAGCGCAAAGCTGGCGAACCGCCGGAATTGTCGGCATGAGCTCTACGCGAAAATCGGCGCGATTGTAAGGCGGCAGGCCGATCGCGGCGCGCGTCAGGCGTGATAGGCCTGCAGCGGTTTGACACCGAGTTCGCCACGCGCAAGCGCGGCGATCGCCTCGCCAGCGGCAACCGCGCCTGCGGTTGTGGTGAAATAGGGCAGCTTGTTTTCGAGCGCCGCCCGGCGCAGAGACTTTGAATCCGAAAGCGCCTTCTTGCCTTCGGTCGTGTTGATCACAAGCTGGACCTGCCGGTTGCGGATGGCGTCCTCGATATGCGGGCGGCCCTCCAGCACCTTGTTGATCTTCTTGGCCGCAACACCGCTGTCGGCGAGAAAGCGCTGCGTGCCGCCGGTGGCCAGCACGGAAAAACCCAATTGTTCAAACAGCTTCGCCGTCTCCAGAATGCGTGCCTTGTCGCCGTCACGCACCGAAATGAAGACCGCGCCGGACTTGGGCAGTTCCGAACCGGCGCCCATCTGCGCCTTGGCGAACGCGATGGCATAGTCGTCATCAAGCCCCATCACCTCGCCCGTCGAGCGCATTTCGGGGCCGAGCAGCGTATCAACGCCGGGGAATTTGGAGAAGGGGAAGACCGCCTCCTTGACGGCGATGTGCGCAATCGCGCTGCTGTCGACTAGCGTGCCGTAATGGCCCGATGCCTCGGCGAGGGTTTCGCCCGCCATGATCCGCGCGGCGATCTTGGCGATCGGCCGACCGACCGCCTTGGCGACGAACGGCACGGTGCGCGAGGCGCGCGGATTGACCTCCAGCACATAGACCGTGCCATCGAGGATCGCGAACTGCACGTTCATCAGCCCGCCGACATTGAGCGCCCTGGCGAGCACGTCCGATTGGCGTTCCAGTTCGGCGACCGTTTCGGCCGCAAGCGAATGCACCGGCAGCGAGCAGGCGCTGTCGCCCGAATGGATGCCGGCCTCTTCGATATGCTCCATCACGCCCGCCACATGGACATTGTCGCCATCGCACAAGCAATCCACATCGACCTCGATCGCGCCGGCCAGATAGGTGTCGAACAACAGCGGATTGGTGCCCAGAAGCGTGTTGATCTGCCCGGTCTTGTCGTTTGGATAGCGGGCCTTGATGTCCTCTGGGATCAGTTCGGGCACGGTGCCGAGCAGGTACGAATCGAGCGCCTGGTCGTCGCGCACGATCTGCATCGCCCGCCCGCCCAGCACATAGGAGGGCCGCACCACGAGCGGAAAGCCGAGCTTGGTCGCCACCAGCCGCGCCTGTTCGACCGAATAGGCGATGCCGTTTTCGGGCTGGGTCAGATCGTGCTTGATCAGGAGCTTCTGGAACCGGTCGCGGTCCTCGGCGAGATCGATGGCATCCGGCGAGGTGCCGAGGATCGGAATGCCGGCCGCTTCAAGCGCGTTGGCAAGCTTCAGCGGTGTCTGGCCGCCGAACTGCACGATCACGCCATGCAGCGTGCCGGCGCCCTGCTCGACGGTCAGGATTTCCAGCACGTCCTCGACCGTCAGCGGCTCGAAATAGAGCCGGTCGGACGTGTCATAGTCGGTCGAAACCGTCTCCGGATTGCAATTGACCATGATCGCTTCATAGCCCGCTTCCGCGAGCGCGAACGCGGCATGGCAGCAGCAATAGTCGAATTCGATGCCCTGGCCGATCCGGTTCGGGCCACCGCCCAGGATCACCACCTTCTTGCGGTCAGAGACACCCGCTTCGGAGCGCGGCGCGCCGGCAAACGGCGTCTCGTATGTCGAATACATATAGGCGGTGGGCGAGGCGAACTCTGCCGCGCATGTGTCGATGCGCTTGTAGACCGGATGAACGTCGAGCGTCTGACGATGCGCGCGCACGGACGTTTCGTCTGCTGCCGTCAGGGTCGCAAGGCGCTGGTCGGAAAAACCCATCGCCTTGAGCATGCGCATGTTCGCCGCATCGTCCGGCAGGCCATGGGTCCGCACGCGCGCCTCGGTGCCGACGATCGCCCCAAGCTGTCGCAGGAACCACATGTCGATCTTGCAGGCCGCATGGATGTCGTCGAGCGAAAAACCAAGGCGCATCGCCTGCGCCACCATGCGCAACCGGTCCGGCGTTGGCGTGCCGAGCGCGGCACGGATCGCATTCTTGTCGTCGCCCTCGCCAAGGCCCGGGATCTCGATCTCGTCCAGCCCCGTCAAGCCGGTTTCCAGCCCGCGCAGCGCCTTTTGCAGCGATTCGGCAAACGTCCGCCCGATCGCCATCACTTCGCCGACCGATTTCATCGCGGTCGTCAGAAGCGGCTCGGCGCCGGGAAACTTCTCGAACGCAAAGCGCGGGATCTTGGTGACGACATAATCAATGGACGGTTCGAACGAGGCTGGCGTCGCGCCGCCGGTGATGTCGTTTTCAAGTTCATCCAGCGTGTAGCCGACGGCGAGCTTGGCGGCGACCTTGGCGATCGGAAATCCGGTGGCCTTCGATGCCAGCGCCGACGAGCGCGACACGCGCGGGTTCATCTCGATGACGACCAGGCGCCCCGTGTCCGGATTGACGGCGAACTGGACGTTCGATCCGCCCGTTTCCACCCCGATCTCGCGGAGCACCGCGATCGAGGCGTTGCGCATGATCTGGTATTCCTTGTCGGTCAGCGTCAGCGCCGGCGCGACCGTGATCGAATCGCCGGTGTGCACGCCCATCGGATCGACGTTTTCGATGGAGCAGACAATGATGCAATTGTCGTCCCGGTCACGGACGACCTCCATCTCATATTCCTTCCAGCCCAGCACGCTCTCGTCGATCAGCACTTCGGTCGTCGGTGAAGCATCGAGACCGCGTTCGACGATCTCGAAGAATTCCGACCGGTTGTAGGCGATGCCGCCGCCGGTTCCGCCAAGCGTGAAGGACGGCCGGATGATCGCGGGCAGGCCGACCTCATCCAGAGCCTGGGCAGCGAGGCCCATGGCGTGGGTCATGTAGCGCTGCTTGCGATCGGACGTGCCGTCGCGCCATTCAAGCTCCAGCACGTCGAGCGCCGCATCGAGGTCGGCGCCGGATTTTTCGTCGCGCAGCGTCTGGCGCCGGGCCTCATGTGCCGTGCGGTCTTCCTCCTTGATCGCCGAGGCGTTGACCAGCACCGAGCGCGGGCTTTCAAGGCCGATCCGGTCCATCGCTTCGCGGAACAGTTTGCGGTCCTCGGCCATGTCGATGGCTTCGGGCTTGGCGCCGATCATCTCGACATCGTGCTTGTCCAGAACGCCCATGGCCTTGAGCGACAGCGCCGTGTTGAGCGCGGTCTGCCCGCCCATGGTCGGCAGCAGCACCATCGTCTCGTCGGGCCGTTCGATGCGCTCCTTTTCGATGATCTTGGCGACCACCTCGGGCGTGATCGGCTCGATATAGGTCGCATCGGCCAGTTCCGGGTCGGTCATGATCGTCGCCGGGTTCGAATTGACCAGGACGATCCGGTAGCCCTCCTGTTTGAGCGCCTTGCAGGCCTGGGTTCCCGAATAGTCGAACTCGCACGCCTGACCGATGATGATCGGCCCCGCGCCGATGATCAGGACGGTGTCGATATCGGTGCGCTTGGGCATGTCATTTTGCTCTTTTTTGCACGCAAACGCCGGTCGGAAAGGCCGGCCGGCGCGGAGTGGGGCTGTTCGTTTGTGGCTGAACCGGGGCTATAGGGGATTATGGTGCGCGGCGAAAGATGGAACCGCGCCTTTTCAACGTGCGTTCTGATCTTGCACGGTCACGCGGTGCTTGCCCGGCGGCCTCGGCTCGGGCAGGAATGTGGCCAAAACAGAAAAGAGGAACGATGCGATGCGCTGGCGCGGGCGCCGACAGAGCAGCAACATCGACGACCGTCGTGGCCGGGGCGGACGCCGATCGCCGACGGGCGGGCGTGGCATCCGCATTCCCGTGTCGGGCCGGCGTGGCGGGCTTGGCGGCATCGTCTTCATCGTTGTCATCGTTCTGGTCGCCGGCGCGCTCGGCATCGACCCGGTGCGTCTTCTGGGCGGTGGACCGGCGACCGTCAGCGCGCCGCCAACCCAGTCGTCTCCGCCCCGCGACGATGCGACCACCCAGTTCGTTGCCACCGTTTTGGCTGAGACCGAAGATGTGTGGAACGCCATATTCGCGGAAGCGGGCAGCGACTATCCCGAGCCGACACTGGTCCTGTTCGAGGGGCAGGTGCGTTCGGCTTGCGGCTTTGCCGGCGCGGCATCCGGCCCCTTTTACTGCCCTGCCGATTCACAGCTTTACATCGATCTGCAATTCTTTGACGAGCTGGCACGGCGGTTCAATGCGTCCGGCGACTTCGCGCAAGCCTATGTGATCGCTCACGAAGTCGGCCATCACGTTCAGAACGTGATCGGCGTCCTGCCTGAGTTCAACCGCATGCGCCGACAGATGAGCCGCACCGAGGCCAATGCCATGTCCGTGCGTGTCGAATTGCAGGCGGACTGTTTTGCCGGTGTCTGGGGTCATCACACGGCCCAGCGCGGGCTTTTGGAACGTGGCGACTTGCAGGAGGCGCTGAACGCAGCCACCCAGATCGGTGACGACACGATCCAGCGCCGGACCCAGGGGTTCATTGTGCCCGAAAGCTTCTCGCATGGCACCGCCGAACAGCGCCGGACATGGTTCGCGCGCGGCTTCGAGACCGGGCGGCTCGATGCATGCGACACGTTCAACGCACGCGTGTGAGGTCGGTCGCTCAGTCTTTCGGACCGGTTGCGCGGGCCAGTTCGACGGGCGTACGCATGATGATCTCGCGATGCGGGAAGGGGATGGCGATGCCGGCTTGCTTGAACGCGTCCCATAGCGCGATCAGCACCGCGCCGCGAATGTTGGTGAGCCCGCCCTGCGGGTCGGTGATCCAGAACCGCAGCTTGAAGTCGAGCGACGAAGCGCCGAAAGCGGTCATCCAGCAGACCGGCTTTTTCTCGTCGACGACCCGGTCGACCGTGCGCGCCGCATCGACGGCGATCCGGATGACCTCGTGCGGATCGCTGTCGTAGGAGACGCCGAAATCGACATCGAGCCGGATGAAATTGTCCGAATATGACCAGTTGACGACCTGCTGTGTGATGAAATCCTCGTTCGGGATCAGATATTCGCGCCCGTCGCGGGTGATCACCGACACGAACCGGCCGCGCAGTTCGCGTATCCAGCCGAACGTGTCGCCAAGCTCGATCGTGTCGCCGGGCTTGATCGACTTGTCGACCAGGATGATGACGCCTGAAATGAAGTTGGACACCACCTTTTGCAGGCCGAACCCGATGCCGACGCCGACGGCGCCCGAAAAGATCGTCAGCGCCGTCAGATCGATGCCCACGGCATTGAGCGCGATCACACCGGCCAAAACCGTCAGCCCGATGTGCACCGCTTTGCCGGCCAGAACCTTGAAGGACGGCGACAGTTCATCGGACGCGGAAATGCGGTTCTCGAAGAAGCGGCCTGCCAGATGCGCGACCCACAGTAAAAAGGCTGTTACGGCGATCGTGCGTATGACGAGCAGGGCCGACAAGCGGAAATCGCCAAGATTGATCGCCAGATTGTCGAGCGCCTCGGTGACCGTTCCGCGCATCCCCAGGATTCCGGTCGCCACATAGAGGAAGACGCAAAGTGCCACGAAACGCGCCAACACGCGATTGCGGATGATCTGCGTCAGGACCGATGCGGCGAGCCAGGTGAAGCCGAGAACCAGCGCCAGCGAGAGGATATAGCTCCGGCTCGGCCAGGTCGTCGCCAGCAGGATTTCGCGGGCGATGGCCACGAAAATCAGGAACAGCACCCACTCGGTCCGGCGCATGAACGCCGATATGACGCGCAACAGGCGCGGGTTGCCCTTGATCTTGCGCGCCCGTTCTTCGAGCGCCGGCTCGATCCGCAGCGAGAGCAGATAGGCCAGACCAAAGCAGGCGGCGATGATCAGAAGTTGGACGACGGTCCATGGTTGCGCGAGATAGCGCGCCAGCCAGGCGGCGGTTTCGTTGGCCTGAACGGCCAGGGCGTTGAAATCGAACGATCCCATGGCGCCAGATTAGCGCAAAGCGGGGCGGAGAAAAGCCGCTGCCGTTGCGCCCGCCCATTGATGGGGCATTGGCTGCGACCTCTGCCGGTCGTTCTCCGGCCTCAGCGTTCGGCCAGCGCCGGCTTGCCCTGGCGTTCGCGGATCAGATTGGCAAAGCGCTTGAACAGATAGTGGCTGTCCTGCGGCCCTGGCGAGGCCTCGGGATGATGTTGCACCGAAAAGACCGGCTTGCCGTCGACCGCAAGGCCGCAATTGGAGCCGTCGAACAGTGACACATGGGTCTCGGTCACGCCCTTGGGAAGAGACGTACCATCCACCGCAAAGCCATGGTTCATCGACACGATCTCGACCTTGCCGGTCGTATGGTCCTTCACGGGATGATTGGCGCCATGGTGGCCCTGATGCATCTTGACGGTTCTGGCGCCCAGAGCCAGTGCCAGCATCTGGTGCCCCAGACATATCCCGAAGAGCGGAATGCCGGTTTCAGCCAGCTCCCGGATCACCGGAACGGCATGGGCGCCCGTGGCCGCCGGATCGCCGGGGCCGTTGGACAGGAAGATGCCGTCCGGTTCGTGCGCCAGCACCTCTTGGGCGGTTGCAGTCGCCGGCAGCACAGTCACCTTGGCGCCGAGCCCGGCCAGAAGCCGCAATATGTTGCGTTTGACGCCGTAATCGATGGCGACGATGTGCATGTCGGTTTCGCCGGACTCGCTATGGCCTTCGTCCCAGACCCAGGGCGTTTCGGACCAGTTTGATGTCTGACCCGATGTCACCTCCTTGGCCAGGTCCAGGCCGACCAGCCCGCCCCACGCCGCGGCGCGGGCTTTCAGCGCATCCAGATCGAAATCGCCGGAGGGTGAATGCGCGATCACCGCGTTGGGCACGCCATGCTCGCGAATGTGCGCGGTCAATGCGCGCGTATCGATGCCGGCGAGCGCGATGATGCCGCGTGCCTTGAGCCAGGCATTCAGATGTTCGGTCGCCCGGTAGTTGGAAGGATCGGTGATCGGCGCCTTGAAGACGGCGCCCACGGCGCCGGCCCGGCGCGCGGGCGTCAGATCCTCGATGTCTTCGCCGTTCGCGCCGATATTGCCGATGTGCGGAAAAGTGAATGTGACGATCTGGCCGGCATAGGACGGATCGGTCAATATCTCCTGATAGCCGGTCAGCGCCGTGTTGAAGCAAAGCTCGGCTTCGGTTTCGCCGGTGGCGCCGAAGCCCTGTCCTTCCAGAACGGTGCGGTCGGCCAGGACCAGAACGGCGGTGGCGCGCGGGTTGGACCAGGGCGCGGGTGCGCTTTCCGCCTCGGCAATGGTTGACATGATCGTGACACTCTTGTTTTGGGGCGCGGGCGGCGACCGCTTGTCGCCGGCGGAGGCAAACACCATATTGGTACCGAACGCAACCGCCGGCGCTTGGACACCAGAGGTGACCTTTGGGCACTTGGCACTGGAGCGTCAGTTGCCGGCGGAGCAGGCAGGGCAGTTGCCAAAAATGTGGACTGTCGAGAAAACTGTTTTAGATCAAAGCTTTGAAGTTGGGTTTGCAGGCTTGCATGGCGCATGCCGCGCGGCTATCCTTCACGAAGCTTTACCAGGAGTTCGACATGCGTGATGCCATTCATGCGGCGCTGAAAGAAGCTCAGAATTCACAGGACAAATGCCGGATATCGGTGCTGCGTTTGGTGTTGGCGGCGGTCAAGGATCGCGATATCGCCAACCGCAATGCGGGCAAGGATCCGGTCTCCGACAAGGAAATTGTCAGCATTCTGTCCAAGATGATCAGCCAGCGCAAGGCATCGGCCGCCGACTATGAGCAGGGCGGCCGCCTCGAACTGGCCGATCAGGAGCGCTACGAATCAAAGGTCATCGCCGAGTTCCTGCCCGCGCAGATGTGCGAGGATGAGGTCAAGCAGGCCTGTGCCGACGTCGTCGAGGATACCGGTGCTGCCGGCCTGCGCGACATGAGCAAATGCATGAACACGCTCAAGCAGAAATTCCCGGGCCAGATGGACTTTTCCAAGGCCTCGGGCATCGTCCGCGGCATGCTGCGCTGATCGGGCGCACCGGTTTTCCACACATTGGCGACATCTGTCCACACAGTCCGATCCGCGATGACGGACGGTGTGGTGCGTGCTAACGCTGGGCACGTCTGAGTGCGTTGACCAGAAGCCGGCAGGACCATGCGATTCTCGCAATCCTTTCTCGATGAAGTTCGCGACCGCGTGCCGATCTCCGACGTGATCGGCCAGCGCGTGACGTGGGACAAGCGCAAGACCAACACATCGCGCCGCGACTGGTGGGCATGCTGCCCGTTCCATGGCGAAAAGACGCCGAGCTTTCACTGCGAGGACGGCAAGGGCCGCTATCACTGCTTCGGGTGTGGTGTTTCGGGCGACCATTTTCGCTTCCTGACCGAACTGGACGGGATGAGCTTTCCCGAGGCGGTCGAGCGTGTCGCCTCGATGGCCGGCATCGCCCTGCCGGCGCCGGACCCGGAGGCCGAAAAGCGCGAGCGCCAGCGCGCGACGCTTTACGATGTCGCAGAAGCGGCCGCAAAATTCTTCGAAACGCAGCTTCAATTGCAGCGCGGCGCCGCCGCGCGCGCCTATCTGCGCGACCGGGGACTGGCGCCGCAGACGATCGGCAAGTTCCGCCTGGGCTATGCGCCCAACAGCCGCAACGCGCTCAAGGAACATCTGGCGCAAGGCGGCGCCACCAAGGAGCAGATCGAGGCCTGCAGCCTCGTCGTCCATGGCGAGGACATCGCCGTTTCCTATGACCGGTTCCGCGACCGCATCATCTTCCCGATCGAGGACGCTCAGGGCCGTGTGATCGCGTTCGGCGGCCGCGCCATGTCCGCCGACGTGCCGGCCAAATATCTCAACTCGCCCGAAGGGCCGCTCTTTCACAAGTCCGACGTGCTCTACAATTTCCGCCGTGCCCGGCAGACGGTCGCACGCGGCGGAACGCTGGTCGCCGTCGAAGGTTATATGGATGTGATCGCTCTCGATCAGGCCGGCTTTTCCAACGCTGTCGCGCCGCTCGGCACGGCGCTGACGGAAAACCAGCTTGCCAAGGTCTGGCGCGTCTCCAACGAGCCGATCCTGTGCTTTGACGGCGATCAGGCGGGCCTGCGCGCGGCCTACCGGTCGCTCGATCTGGCGCTGCCGGAACTCAAGCCCGGCAAGTCCGTGCGGTTCGCGCTGCTGCCCGACGGCAAGGACCCCGACGATCTGGTCAAGGCCGATGGCGCCGCCGCGTTCGACGCCGTCCTTGCACAGGCGAGAAGCGCCGCCGACCTGCTCTGGCTGCGCGAAACCGGTGGCAAGTCGTTCGATACACCCGAGCGGCGCGCCCAGCTTGAGGCCGCCCTTCGCGAAGCGGCGGGACGCATCGGCGATGAAAGCGTGCGCCGGCACTACACCCAAGACATGCGCGAGCGCGCAAACGCGTTTTTCGGCGTGCCGTCCGCAAAGGGCAATGACGGCGTGTTCAGCGGCAAGGCCCGCGCCGGTGGCAAGCTGCCGCGCGGGCGCATTGCGGTGTCCGAACGCCTGTCGCGCTCACGCCTTGTCGCACCCAAGACGCTGAAGGGCGTCGTGCCGTTGCGCGAAGCCGCGCTTTTGAGCGCTGTGATGTGTCACCCCGACCTGATCGCGGAACATTTTGATGCCTTTACGGCCTTGGAACTGGAAAGCGCCGAACTGGCCGCGCTGCGCGGAGCGATCCTCGAAGCCCATGCCGAGACCGGTGCGCGCGACCGTGAGGCCTTGCTGGAACATCCCGCATGCGCATCGCACGCGGACGCCGTCGCCAGTGTCGACAACGCGGTGCGACGGGCTCGTCTTTGGGTTTGCACCAGCGAAGCGGCATATGACGATGCGCGCCATGCCTTCGACCAGGCATTGCGCCTTCATGCGCGCGCGCGCGGCCTGTCGCGCGAGCTGAGAGCAGCCGAGGCCGCGTTGGCCGAGGAAGACAGCGATGCCAATCTCAACCGCCTGATCACGGTGCAGGAGCGCGCGCGCCGCGAGCAGGGCCTTGATGCGCTGATCGAAGGGTTCGGCCTGTCTTCGGGCCGTCCGGTGAAGAGTTTTTGACCGCCGGAACGCGCATTTTTTCGCACCACGCCGGTTGACGGACGAAAAAAACGCAGGAATCACATCTTTTGGCGCCGATTGGGCACGCAAGCGGGATTGGAATCGCGCCAACGATGACTATCTCATCGGTTTGACATGGAATTCAGCGGGTTTCGGGGACGGCTGAACGTTTACGGTTAATCGACGATTAAGCACGATCATCTAGCTGGTGAAGCCGCACGGGTGACCCCGCGACCCCGGTGAAGTGCGACGGCGATTGACACGGCGATGGCGCCGGCGGGCCGCCATCATGGAGCAGTGACATCAATGGCGACAAAAGAAAAAGAGAACACCGAAGCTGAAGCGCCGGCCGAGGGCGGACCCGACGGGCCGCTTTTGGACCTGAGCGCCGACAGCGTCAAGAAGCTCATCCGCACGGCCAAGAAGCGCGGCTATGTGACGATGGACGAGTTGAACGCCGTGCTGCCCTCGCAGGAGGTCACCTCCGAGCAGATCGAGGACACGATGGCGATGCTGTCCGACATGGGCATCAATGTCGTTGAGGATGACGAGGCCGAACAAAACGACGACGATGCGCCCGCATCCACCGAAGTCGCCACGACCTCGGGCACTGCGGTTTCCACGACGACCAAGAAGAAGGAACCCACCGACCGGACTGACGATCCGGTGCGCATGTATTTGCGCGAGATGGGCGCCGTCGAACTCCTGTCGCGCGAAGGCGAGATTGCCATCGCCAAGCGCATCGAGGCCGGCCGCGAGACGATGATCGCGGGTCTGTGCGAAAGCCCTCTGACCTTCCAAGCCATCATCATCTGGCGCGACGAATTGCTCGAGGAAAACATCCTCCTGCGCGACATTATCGACCTTGAAGCCACCTATGCGGGCCCGGAGGCCAAGCAGGCACCCAAGGTGCCGACGCCCGAGGAGATCGAGCAGGCCCGAAAGGAGCGCGAGGAAAAGGAACGCGCCCTGCGCCAGCCGCGCCGCCATGACGATATCACCGATGTCGGCGGCGAGGGGCAGGAAGAGGAAGATGACGAGGAGGACGAGGTCAATCTGTCGCTGGCGGCCATGGAAGCCGAACTGCGCGACGATGTCATGGCCTCGTTCGACAAGATCGCCTCGATCTACGCCAAGCTGCGCAAGCTGCAGGACCAGCAGGTCGAGAACGCGCTTGCCGATGGCGAGACGCTGACCACCTCGCAGAAGCGCCGCTACAAGCAGTTGCAGGACGAGCTGATCGAACAGGTCAAGCTGCTGTCGCTCAACAATCAGCGCATCGACGCGCTGGTCGAGCAGCTTTACGCGATCAACAAGCGGCTGATGCAGAACGAGGGCAAGCTCTTGCGTCTGGCCGAAAGCTATGGCGTCGGCCGCGAGGAGTTCCTCAAGCAGTATCAGGGCACCGAACTGGACCCGAACTGGCTGTCCAACGTTGCCGGCCTTGGCTCGCCCGCCTGGACCGAATTCGCGGGCAAGGATCGCCGCAAGATCGACGACCTGCGCGCCGAAATCCAGGAGCTTGCGACCGAGACCGGGATTTCCATTCCCGAGTTCCGCCGCATCGTCAATCAGGTCCAGAAGGGTGAGCGCGAGGCGCGCATCGCCAAGAAGGAGATGGTCGAGGCGAACCTGCGGCTCGTCATATCGATCGCCAAGAAATACACCAATCGCGGCCTGCAGTTCCTCGACCTGATCCAGGAAGGCAACATTGGACTGATGAAGGCCGTCGACAAGTTCGAGTATCGTCGCGGCTACAAATTCTCGACCTATGCGACCTGGTGGATCCGGCAGGCGATCACCCGCTCGATCGCCGATCAGGCGCGCACCATCCGCATCCCCGTGCACATGATCGAGACGATCAACAAGATTGTGCGCACCTCGCGCCAGATGCTGCACGAGATCGGCCGCGAGCCGACGCCCGAGGAACTTTCTGAAAAGCTCGCCATGCCGCTCGAAAAGGTGCGCAAGGTGCTCAAGATCGCAAAAGAGCCGATCAGCCTTGAAACGCCGGTCGGCGACGAGGAAGATTCGCACCTGGGCGACTTCATCGAGGACAAGGGCGCCGTGCTGCCGATCGATGCCGCCATTCAGGCGAACCTGCGCGAGACGACGACCCGCGTTCTCGCCTCGCTCACCCCGCGCGAGGAACGCGTGCTGCGCATGCGCTTCGGCATCGGCATGAACACCGACCACACGCTCGAAGAAGTCGGCCAGCAGTTCTCGGTGACCCGCGAGCGCATCCGCCAGATCGAGGCCAAGGCGCTGCGCAAGTTGAAGCACCCGAGCCGGAGCCGGAAGCTGCGCAGTTTTCTGGATCAGTGAGCGAGCGTTTCGCGTCAGCGAAGCAAAAGCCAACGATTTGTCTTTGCAGCGACGAACGCCCGGAGCCCTGGCGGAGCGCATGGGCGAACGCCTGCGGCCGTCATCCTCGGGCTTGCCCGAGGATCCATTCCGCAAGGCGCCGAAATGATAGAAAGAATCGAAAAGGCGCGAAAATCTTACGGTAAGTGGGTCGGACCGCTCGTTGAGTTTTTGAAAGGTGCCGGCAGTTAGCCTTCATCTTGGTGCGGCTTCACACCGCCCCCGGCAATCGCCAGTCGATCGGTGCCAAGCCCTTTGCCTCCAGAAACGCATTGGCCTGCGAGAACGGTTTCGAGCCGAAAAAGCCGTTATGGGCCGAAAGGGGCGAGGGGTGCGGCGCTTTCAGCACCAGATGCTTGGAGCGGTCGACAAAGGCCGCCTTCTTCTGCGCATACGACCCCCAGAGGATGAAGACGGCTGGCGTCGATCGTGCATCGACCAGCCGGATCACCGCGTCGGTGAAACGCTCCCAGCCACGCCCGCGATGCGAAGCGGCCTGATGCGCCTGCACCGTCAGCACCGAGTTGAGCAGCAGAACGCCCTGTTTGGCCCAGCTTTCAAGATGGCCGTGGTTGGCGGGCGCAATGCCCAGATCGTCTTCCATCTCGGCGTATATGTTGACGAGCGACGGCGGAACGCGCACGCCCGGCCGCACCGAAAAGCACAGCCCGTGCGCCTGGCCCGGCCCGTGATAGGGATCCTGGCCCAGAATGACGACCTTCACCTGGTCGAGCGGCGTCGCGTCGAGCGCGTGGAACCATTCGCTGCCCGGCGGGAAGATGCGTTTGCCCGCCGCCTTTTCGGCGACGAGAAACTGTCGGAGATCAGCCATGTAGGGGCTGTCGAATTCCGCCTGCAGCGGCGTCAGCCAGCTTTCATGCAGTTTGACCATTGTCGGGCACCCGTTGGCGTCGCCATAGTGCCGCGAAGCGCGCGCAGCCGCCATAAATCCCGCCGTGCATGCGCCGATCATCCACAGGAAGGCAACCGGAGTGCGTCAATGCCGATTGAAACGCTGACGATCCGAACGATGGGGCAGGGGCTTTACGAGTTGACCGCAGACGTGGTGCGATTTGCTCGTGCGTATCCCGCCGCCGAGGGATTGCTTACCGTGTTCGTGCGCCACACCTCCTGTTCGCTGCTGATCCAGGAAAATGCCGACCCGGACGTGCAGTGGGACTTGAAGGCTTTCTTTGCGCGCCTCGTCCCGCCGTCCGACGATCCGTCGATGGGTTACATCGTCCATACCGCCGAGGGGCCGGACGATATGCCCGCGCACATCAAGGCGGCGATGATGCCGACATCGCTATCGATCCCGGCTGCCGGTGGTAAGCTGCTTCTGGGCACCTGGCAGGGGCTCTATTTGTTCGAACATCGCCAACGGCCGCACAGCCGCCAGATCGTGCTGCACCTGAGCGGATAGCGTCGTTAAACCGCCCGCGGCAAACCCGGCTCGCCATAGGCGCATTCAAGTGTTGGCCGGTCCCATCCGGCACGGTCGGCGGCGGCATGATAGGTCGACTCCAGAAAAGCCATCAGGGCTGCGTCCGGGTCCGGCGCCGCGCGCACCGCCGCATAGGGCAGCACGAACTCCGAGAGTTGGTCATGCCAGTATGCGGCATCCGGTTCGATTGTTGCGTCGGAAAAACCGTCCGGCGCCGGATAGGCATAGGAAAAGAACATCGCCTCCTCGATGCCGTTGCCGCCCGGCCAGAAACCGGCCGAGGAAACCTCGTGCGAATAGGCTTCACGCGTCACCGTGTCCGGCAGCGCGGGAAATCCGCCCGGGTGGGGCGGCGCCGTGCGGCCTGAGAATCGCGTCACCGCGAGGTCGAAACTGCCCCAGAAGAAATGCACCGGCGACACCTTACCCAGAAAGCCCGAGCGGAACCGCGTGAAGACACGGTCGATACCCACCATGGCCTGCCAGAACGCGGTCGCTTGCTCCGGCGCGTAGTCGCCGGCACCGGTCTGCGCGGCAAACGGCACCGGATCGGGCACCTCGTTGGGGCTCCCATGAAAGCGCGTCGGCGCGCCGACCTTTTCAAGCGCCGCGATGAAGGCCGCATGGAAATCAGCCACCGCCATGGGCTTGAGCGGAACCGTTTCCCGCGCCCCGGCGGTGCTGAGCACATCCAGCCTGTGATCGAGAAAATCGAACCGCGCCTCAAAGCCGGCATCGGTCGTCGGGATGAGCGATGTCGTCAGCCCCCGCGCATCGACATAAAGCGGCACCTGCCAGGAATGGTTGACCCAAGGCGTATTGGCGAGCCGGAACTTGCCGACGATTTGCGTCCACATGTGCAGGCTTTGTCCGGTTGCGGCAAACGCGGGATAGTCGAGAGCGGGCCAGTTCGGCATGCTTGAGTCTCCGGTCTTCAATGAAAGCCACGATAACGGGAACGCCGACACAACGGCAGAGGGCCGGCGATAACGCATATGTTATCGGTCGATGCGAAATCGCGGCGAGATGTGCCATGTTGGCACCTGATTCGTCGGGTTATAAGCGTTGCGTCCCACGTTCAAAGGAGAGCTTTCCATGGCCGACCCGTTTCTTCCGACCCGCCGCTCGACACTCCGTGCGCTGGCCGGAGTGCCCGTCGCGCTCGTCGCAATGCCGTCGCTCGCTTCGGCCCAGCAGGCACCGTCCGCGCAGGGCCAGGTTGACATGGATGCGCTTCTTGAGGCCGGTCCCCTGCCGGAAATGACGAAAGGCGATCCGGACGCGCCGGTGACCATCGTCGAATATGCCTCGATGACCTGCGGCCATTGCGCCAGCTTCCACAACGACACCTGGCCGGTGATCGAAGAGAAATATGTCGACACGGGTCAGGCCCGCCTGGTGCTGCGGGAGTTTCCGTTCGATCCGCGCGCGGCGGCCGCCTTCATGCTGGCGCGCTGCGCGCCCAATGATGGCTATTTCCCGATGGTCGATGTGCTGTTCGAGCAACAGGGCAACTGGGCGCGCGCGCAAAATGCCCGCGCACCGCTGGAAAACATCGCCAAACTGGCCGGTTTTACACAAGAGACCTTCGAAGCCTGCTTGACCGATCAACAGCTTCTGAATGATGTGAACGCCATCCGCACGCGCGGGGCCGAAGAATTCGGCGTCAACGCGACCCCGACCTTCTTCATCAACGGTAGCAAATATACCGGAGCGCTCTCGGTTGAAGAGATGTCGGCCATCATCGATCAGCTTCTCTGACCGCCGGTACCGGTCGGCGCCATGGCGCGTGCTTGGCGGGAGGGCCCGCCTTGCGCTTTGAAAAACTCCGTCTGACCGGCTTCAAATCCTTCGTCGAACCGACCGAATTCATCATCGAAGGCGGGCTGACCGGCGTTGTCGGCCCCAATGGCTGCGGCAAGTCCAACCTTGTCGAAGCACTGCGCTGGGTGATGGGCGAAAGCTCCTACAAGAACATGCGCGCCTCGGGGATGGACGATGTCATCTTCTCGGGCTCGGCCACCCGCCCCTCGCGCAACATGGCCGAAGTGTCGCTGTTTCTCGACAATGCGGACCGCACCGCGCCCGCCGCCTTCAATGGCGATGACAGCCTTCAGGTGACGCGCCGGATCGAGCGCGAGGCCGGTTCGGCCTACAAGATCAATGGCCGCGATGCCCGCGCCCGCGATGTGCAGCTTCTGTTTGCCGACCAGTCGACCGGTGCACGCTCGCCCTCCATGGTCGGCCAGGGCCGGATCGGCGAGCTGATCCAGGCCAAGCCGCAGGCGCGCCGCGCCCTTCTGGAAGAGGCCGCCGGCATATCGGGTCTGCATTCGCGCCGCCATGAGGCGGAACTGCGCCTGCGCGCCGCCGAAACCAATCTTGAACGGCTCGACGATGTGGTTGCCGAACTGGAAACCCAGATCGACAGTCTCAAGCGCCAGGCCCGGCAGGCCAACCGGTTCCGCACATTGTCGCGCGACATCCGCGCCGCCGAGGCGACGCTGCTGCATCTGAAATGGGTGCAGGCAAAAGCCGCCGAGGCCGATGCGCAATCGGCATTGTCCGAAGCAACGGCGGAAGTCGCCGAACGCGCGCAGGCGCAGATGGAGGCCGCACGCCTGCAGGGCATCGCGCAAAAAGCGTTGCCGGGGCTGCGCCAGGCCGAAGCCGCCGCCGCCGCCGCCCTTCAACGCCTGACGATTGCGCGCGACCAGCTCGATGCGGAAGCCGAGCGGCTCGCCGCCCGCAAGCGCGAGTATGAACAGCGCCTTGAACAGCTCGCCGCCGACATGGCGCGCGAAAAGCGGCTGACCGAGGAAAATGCCGGCATGCTCGCAGCGCTCGACGAAGAACGCGCGCGTCTCAACGAGGCCGAAGCCGGCGAGGAAGCTCGCGAGGCATCGCTCGCCGAAAAGGTCGAAACGGCCCGTCTGGCGCTGGAGGAGAGCGAAGGCGCACTGGCTCGGGCAACCGAGGCGCGGGCGGAAACCGCCGCGCTCCGAGTGCAACTCGAACGCCGCATCCGCGAGAGTGCCGAGCGCCGCGACCGGCTGGACCGGGATCGTGCCGCTGCCGATACCGAACTGTCGTCCCTGTCCGCGCAGATTGCGGCATTGGCTGATCCGGCGGAGAAACAGGCAGGCGTCGAGGCCGCCGATGCGACGGTCGCAGATGCCGAGCAACGGGCGTTGGGTGCTGAAAAGGCCGTGCAAACCGCGCGCGCCGCCGAAACCGCGCTCCGGCCCGATCTGGCGGCCGCGCGCGATGCGCTTGGCGCGCTGGAGGCCGAGGCGCGCACGATCGCCAAACTGCTGAACGCCGGCGATGCCGGCCTGTTCCCGGGCGTCATTGAGGCGCTGGACGTCGACAAGGGCTTCGAGACGGCGCTGGGCGCCGCGCTCGGAGACGAACTGGATGCGCCGCTCGATCCCGGCGCGCCGGCCCATTGGGCGGGTGCCGAAACGGAACCTGACGATCCGGCGTTGCCCGCCGGTTGCACGCCGCTTGATAGCCATGTTCGCGGCGCGCCGGCGCTGGTCCGCCGGCTGGCCCAGATCGGTGTGGTTTCAGATGAAACCGAGGCAGAAGCGTTGGCCGTCAGCCTCGCACCGGGGCAACGGCTCGTCACCCGCGATGGCGCGCTTTGGCGCTGGGACGGCTATCGCGCCGCCGCCGATGCGCCCACGGCCGCGGCCCAACGCCTGTCGCAGAAGAACAGGCTGGCGGAACTGGAACGGGAGATCGCATCGGCGCGCACGGACCACGATGCATGCAAGGGCCGGATCGCCGACGCCGAAGCGGCCACGGCATCAGCCGTTGAAGCCGAGCGCGACGCACGCGGCGCGGTGCGTGTCGCGCAGGACGAAGCCCGGTCGGCGCGCGAGGCGCTTGCCGCCGCCGAACGTGCTGCAGGGGACCTGACCCGGCGCCGCGCCGTGGTCGAGGAAAGCCTGCAGCATCTCGCATCGGACCGCGATGAAGCCGTTGGCACGCTGGCCGAAGCCGAACGCGCTTTGGCCGCCGAGCCCGATGTCTCGGGCCTTGATGCCGAGATCGGCCGCATCCAGGCGACCGTTGCGGAGGGCCGCGCATCCCTGGCCGAGGCGCGCACCGAACATGGCGGCGTCGCCCGCGACCGTCAGGCACGGCACCAGCGGTTGACCGCCATCGAGCGCGAGCGCGCCAACTGGATCACCCGGGCCGGAGGCGCCCAAGCCCAGATCGCCGCCCTTTCGCTGCGCGAGGCCGACACGCGAACGGCGCTTGCCGATATTGCCGAGACGCCCGACGAACAGGCGTCCAAACGGCGCGAGCTTGTGCGGCAGATCGAGCAGGCCGAACAGGACCGCGCCCGCGCCGCCGACGCCTTGGCCAAAGCCGAAACCGAAGTGGCGGCGAGCGACAAGGCCGCGACCGATGCGATTGCCACGCTGTCCGAAGGGCGCGAACGCCGTGCCCGCGCGGAGGAACGTCTGGCGGCGGCCGCCGAACGGCGCACCGATGCCGAGGCACGCATCACCGAAGCCCTGAATTGCGCGCCGCACGAAGCCTTTGCCGCAGCGGGCCTCTCCGCCGATGAACCATTGCCCGAGATGGACCCGCTCGAACGCCGGCTCGAACGGCTGAAGATCGAGCGAGAGCGTCTGGGCGCGGTCAATCTGCGTGCCGAGGAGGAGCAGACCGAACTCTCCGAACGGCATCAGGCGCTGACCGGCGAGCGCGACGACGTGATCGCCGCGATCGCCGAACTGCGCTCCGCCATTTCTTCGCTCAACAAGGAGGGCCGTGAACGTCTGGTCGCCGCCTTCGACGTGGTCCAGGGTCACTTCACCCGCCTGTTCACCCATCTGTTCGGCGGCGGCACCGCCGAGTTGCAGCTTGTCGAGAGCGACGATCCGCTGGAGGCCGGGCTGGAGATCATGGCGCGCCCGCCGGGCAAGAAACCGCAGACGATGACGCTTCTGTCCGGCGGCGAGCAGGCGCTGACCGCCATGGCGCTGATCTTCGCCGTGTTCCTGACCAACCCGGCACCGATCTGCGTGCTCGACGAGGTCGATGCGCCGCTTGACGACCACAATGTGGAACGCTTCTGCGACTTGATGGACGAGATGGCTGCGCAGACCGACACGCGGTTCGTGCTGATCACACACAATCCGATTACCATGGCGCGGATGAACCGGCTGTTCGGCGTGACCATGGCCGAGCAGGGCGTCAGCCAGCTTGTCTCGGTCGATCTGAGCGCGGCGGAGGAACTGCGCGAAGCCAGTTGACCGGCCGATGAGGCCCGCCCGGCGCGCAGCCAAAAGACACATGGCGCTTGATGGTGCAATGCGGTAACAAGGCGCTCCGGAAAGGGGGTGCCGCTTGGATACGCGCGTGGCACAGGATCTGGTTTACAGCTTTGCGCCCGGCCGCGTGCCGGAGGTGATCGGCGCCGACGTGCTCGGCGGCAAGGGCGCCAACCTTGCCGAGATGAGCCGCGTCGGCCTTCCGGTGCCGCCCGGCTTCACCATCACCACCGATGTGTGCCGCGCCTATCTGGCCGCCGGCCGCCGCCATCCGGACGGGTTGAAGGCCGGGGTCGAAAACGCCCTGGCCGAAACCGCAGCCGCGCTCGGCAAGACGTTTGGTGCCGGCCCCGATCCCTTCCTTGTGTCGGTTCGTTCGGGCGCGCGCGTCTCCATGCCGGGCATGATGGATACGGTCCTCAATCTCGGTCTCAACGATGAAACGGTCGAGGCGCTGGCCGCCCGGACCGGCGATCCGCGCTTTGCCTATGATTGCTACCGCCGCTTCATACAGATGTATGCCACCGTGGTGATCGGCGTCGAGGACGGCGTGTTCGAGGAGCTTCTGGACGCGGCGCGCGAAAGGGCCGGCGTCAGCCGCGACAACGAACTGGGTGCGGACGCGCTGCGCGCGCTCGTCGATGCCTACAAGACGGCCATCATCGACGATATGGACGAACCGTTTCCGCAGGATGTGCATGTCCAGCTCTGGGGCGCGATCGGCGCGGTCTTTGAAAGCTGGAAGAACCCGCGCGCCGTCACCTTTCGCGCGCTCCACGCCATTCCCGACGATTGGGGCACCGCCGTCACCGTTCAGGCCATGGTGTTCGGCAATTCCGGTGCGAATTCGGCGACCGGCGTCGCTTTCACGCGCCATCCCTCAACGGGCGAAAAGCGCGTCTTCGGCGAATATCTGGTCAATGCCCAGGGCGAGGATGTGGTTTCTGGCATTCGCACGCCCGACCCGCTGCTGCCCAACGGGCACAAGACCGGCCATGCGATGAGCGAGCGCATGCCCGAGGCCTTCGAGCAGCTCAACACGCTTGGTGAACAGCTCGAAGCCCATTTCGGCGACATGCAGGATATCGAGTTCACCGTCGATGACGGCACGCTGTGGCTGTTGCAGACGCGCAAGGGCAAGCGCACCGCCGACGCCGCCATCCGGATCGCGGTCGATCTCGCCGGCGAGGGCACGATCAGCCGAGAGGACGCGATCCTGCATGTCGATCCGGCTTTGCTCGACATGCTGCTGCACCCCAGCGTCGATCCCGAGGCCAAGCGTCAGGTCTTTGCGCGCGGATTGCCGGCTTCGCCGGGCGCGGCCGCCGGCATGGTCGTCTTTTCGTCAACCGCCGCCGAGGAAGCAAAGGCCGAAGGCAAGCCTGTGATCCTCGTCCGGCCCGAAACGAGCCCCGACGATATTCATGGCATGGCGGCCGCCGAAGGCATCGTCACGACGCGCGGCGGCATGACCTCGCACGCCGCTGTCGTTGCGCGCGGCATGGGCAAGCCGTGCATCACCGCCGCCTCCAAGGTTCGCATCGATCCCGCGCGCCGCACCATGCGCGCCGGCGCCGTGACCGTGCGCGAAGGCGATTTTCTGACCCTCGACGGTGCGGCTGGCGAAGTGCTTCTGGGCCAACTGCCCATGGTCCAGCGTCCGCTGTCCGGCGATTTCGCGACGCTCATGGAATGGGCTGACTCGATCCGGCGCATGCGCGTGCGCGCCAATGCCGATGCCCTGAACGATGCCGAGGTGGCGCGCGGCTTCGGCGCCGAAGGCATTGGGCTCGTGCGCACCGAGAACATCTTTCTGGAGGGTGATGGCCTCCAGGTGATGCGCGAGACGATCATGGCGCCCGACGAGCGCACGCGTCGCGTGGTTCTGGAGCGTCTGTTGCCGATCCATCGCGACACGTTCGTCGCGCTGTTCGAGACGATGGCCGGTCTTCCGGTGTCCATCCGTTTGCTCGATCCGCCGCTGCAGGAGTTTCTGCCCAGCGACGCCGACGAACTCGACCGGGTCGCCGCCGAGATGGCGATGCCCGCCGAGGAATTGCGGCGGCGCGCGGACGAGTTGCATGAGATCAATCCCATGCTCGGCAATCGCGGCGCGCGGCTGGCGATCTGCTATCCGGAAATCGCGGAGATGCAGACCCGGGCGATCATCGAGGCGGCGATCATTGCCGGCGAGCGCAGCGGCGCGCCCGTCGTGCCGGAAATCGTCGTGCCGCTGGTCGCCTACTATGCCGAGCTGCGCCATCTGCGCGAGCGCATCGATGCTATCGCCGCCGATGCCAAGCGCCGGCATGACAGCGACATCCGCCATCTTGTCGGTTGTATCATCGAACTGCCGCGCGCAGCGGTCCGCGCCGATCTGATCGCCGGAGCTGCCGATTTTTTCTCGTTTGGGACCAACGATTTGACCCAGACGACATTGGGTATTTCGCGCGACGACGCCTCGCACTTCCTGTCACGCTACCTCGATGAAGGCATCATCGAGCGCGACCCGTTCATCAATCTGGACCGGGAAGGTGTCGGAGAGATCATTCGCATGGCCGTCGACAAGGGACGGACCACCCATCCCGATATCGTGATGGCAATCACCGGCGAACATGGCGGTGATCCCGAATCGATCGCCTTTTGCGAGGAGCTTGGGCTCGACTATGTGTCCTGTTCGCCCTATCGCGTGCCCGTCGCGCGCCTGGCTGCCGCGCAGGCGGCGATCCTGGCGCGGCGCGGGGGGCTTTGACTACTCTGCCGTTCCGATCAGATCATACCACGCCAGCGCGACGGCGGCGCCATGGTCAAGGCAGGTACATTGCGCGCTGACGGCGACGGCACGGCCGTCGCGGTCAAGTGTTACAAAGGCAAATTCGGGCGAGGCATCCGTCGTTTCCTGCCATGCGATCGCGGCAACCCGTTGCACGGCCGGATCATCAAACACAGGCAGGTTGAACAGGAACGTCAGTCCGCACGAGGCGCAGGCCGCGCGCACGCTCGCCTCGAACCCGTCGGACAATATGTCCGAAGATGCCAGCGCCAGCTCCAGTTCGACCTGCTTGAGGGAACCGGTATGCGCCAGCGTCTCGCGCGCGCCGGGGTAAGCCGTTTCAGTCGCAATCATTCATGCCTCCTGCCACATGCCCCGCAGCGATCCTGAACCTGGCAGGGTCAAACGGCCGATCTTGGGCAAACGGCGCGCCCGCCTTTAACTTTGCGCGACAAGACGGTAACGCTGCGTGAAAGCCGGTCGCGTGCCGGCCGCCTGATCGGAGCCGGTTTTTCGAAACGCCAAATGTTGTCATGCTGCTGACCGCGACATTGCCGAGCCGCCGACCTTCGCGTTCCGCGCGCTGGGCGCTCAATCTGGCGGTCTTTCTGCCGGTGCTTGCTGGCCTCTCCGTCCTGGCCCATCGCGGCACGTTGATCGATACGCCCACTCTGCTCGTTCTTGTGGCACTGTGCGGCTTGCTGTGCCTGCTTGGATTGCTGCTTTTCGCGATGGGCCTGCGCAGCCTCTGGGTGCACGGGACGCGCGGTGGCCGCCGCCTGTCTTGGGCGCTGTTCCTCTTGATGCCGTTCGTGGTCGTCTATGTGATGGCCGCGCTGGCCTGGGGCCTGAGGCCGGCCGTGTCGGATGTCTCGACGGACCTGATCGATCCGCCGGTCTTTGCGACGGAACGCCGCGCCCACGGCACCGGTGCGCCGGCCGTCGTCGCAGGCCGCCTGCGTGACGGCTATCCCGAACTGCTCGGAACCCGGTTCAAGGCGCCGCTCGATGCCACCGACGGCGTCGTCGCCGAGGTTGCCGATGCCTTGGGTTGGCAGCGCATACGTGGTCGCGGTCGGATCGGCGCCGACGACGAGCTGTTCGTTGAATACGCCTACAGGACACCCGTGCTGAGCATGCCGGTGCAGATCGTCGTCCGGACCACCGATGAAGGCGAAACGACGTTCGTCGACCTGCGTTCGCGCACGCCGCACCTGCGCCATGATTTGGGCCTCAATGCCGGCATCGTCCGTCGTTTTCTCGCCGATATCGACTATGCGATGATCGGAGTCGCCGAGCCCTGATCTCCTGGTCAGACAGGCGCGTAGTCGCCCGTGATCGCCGGCGGTTCGTCCGTGCGCACAAGCCCCCGCGCCACCATGTCTTCCAGATGCGCGAGCACCGAAAGGGCGGCAGCGCCATGCAGGCGCGGATCGGTGTCTCTGTAGATGTGGTTCACCATCACCGGGATCGTACGGTCGCCGGCACGCACGCGCTCCAGGATCGCCCGCTCGCGCATCTTGCGGTGGGCCTTGAGCCCGCGAACGAACGGCGCGGGATTGTCGATTGCTCGGCCATGACCGGGCAGATAGAGCCGGTCTTTGTCTCCGCGCCGGGCCATTGTGTCGAGCGAGGCCATATAGTCGCTCATCGCCCCGTCTGGCGGCGCAACGATCGATGTCGCCCATCCCATGATGTGGTCGCCGGTAAAAACGGTTCCCGTGCCTGCAAGCGCGAACGCCAGATGGTTTGCCGCATGGCCCGGTGTCGCGATCGTCTCGAGCGCCCAGCCATCGCCGTGGAGCATGTCGCCATGCGTCAGCACCTTGTCCGGCACATGCTCGCGATCGGCGGCGGCGTCCAGCGGATTGACCTCGCCAATGTGCAGATCGCGCGCGGCGTGATGGATCGCGGCGCCGACGATCGCGGCGCCGGTCAGATCACGCAGCTTGCGCGACAGGGGCGAATGGTCGGCATGGGTGTGTGTGATGACGATGTGGCTGACCGGCCGTTCGCCGATCGCGCGCATCAGCGCGTCGAGATGGTTGTCGTCGTCGGGACCCGGATCGATGACGGCCAGCGTCTCGTCGCCGATCAGATAGCTGTTGGTGCCACGAAAGGTGAAGGCGGACGGATTGTTGGCCGTCATACGCGCAACGCTGGCGGCAACCGGAACCGCCTCGCCATGGTGCGGCTCGAAACTCAGCGAAAACGGGGGAGATTGGCTCACGCGCGGCACTTTCTTGTTGCCGGCCCGTCGGCTGGCCGGGTGGGCCGTCCCTATACGCCTGATCGGCGCGGCGCGAAAGTGTGGCGCCAAGGTCCGGTGACCGACGGACAACGCTTTTTCGGGTGCTGCCTTGCACTTGCCTTCAACCAAAGTACACATTGGCTGTCAGACGATCCGGCAACCGGTCAATTCGGTGTCGGCGCAAGGAGCACATATGACGACCCACACAGCCTTCGTCCTCAATGGCGAGCCTGTTGCCACCCAAGTCCGGCCCGACACGACGGTCCTTGACCTGCTGCGCGATCATCTTGGCCGGAAGGGAACCAAGGAAGGCTGCGCCGAGGGCGATTGCGGCGCCTGCACAATCCTGTTCCGGCGCGGCGGCGACGCCGAAACGCCGATGCTGGCGGCCAATTCCTGCATCATGTCGGTCGCGCAGATCGATGGCGGCGAGATCGTCACCGTCGAGGGGCTGGCCGGAGACGGCGCGGTCCTCAACGCCGTCCAGGACGAGATGGCGAAAAACGGCTCGTCGCAATGCGGCTTTTGCACGCCCGGCATTGCGGTGGCATTGACGGGCCTTCTGGCGTGCAATCCCGATCCGGATGAAGACGCCATCCACGACGCCCTGGCCGGCAATCTGTGCCGCTGCACCGGTTACCGGCCGATCGTCGATGCGGCCAGAGCCGCGGCCGCGCGCATGCGCGCCGAACCGGCGCCGGCCCCTGCAACCGGCGAAAACCTCGTCACATCGCACACCGATGCGGGCGGCGCGACGGCGCACAGACCGCGCGACCTGCGCGGATTGCTGATGTTGCGGCGTGACCATCCCGATGCGGTGCTGCTTGCCGGCGGCACCGATCTCGGCGTGCCGTTGGCAGGATACGAGACGACATGGCCCGAGACGATCACCACCGGCCATGTCGCCGAACTGCGCCGCGTCGAGACCGGTGACGGTCGCTGGACGTTCGGCGCGGCGGTTACTTGGGAAGAGGTGCTCAAAGCCGTTGCTGAGGACTATCCGTCCTTTGCCACTCTGATCCGACGCTTCGGCTCGACCCAGATCCGCTCCATGGGCACGATTGGCGGCAATATCGGCACCGCCAGCCCGATCGGCGACGGTCCGCCCGCGCTGATCGCGCTTGGCGCGACCATCACACTGGTCTCGCTGGAAGGTGGAGAGCGCACTATGCGCCTGGAAGATTTCTTCCTCGATTACCGCAAGACGGAATTGCGGCCTGACGAGGTGATCGCAAGCGTCACCGTGCCGCGCGCAAGGGCCGGCGAAATCCTGCGCACGTACAAAATCTCCAAGCGTTATGATCAGGACATTTCGACGGTCTGCGGCGCTTACTGGCTCGCCATGGATGGCGGAACGGTCAGCGACATCCGCATCGCCTATGGCGGCATGGCGGCGACACCCAAACGCGCCTCGCACGCAGAAGCCGCCCTGCGCGGCAAGGCCTTGACCGTGGCAACCGCGCGCGAGGCGGGCGCTGCGCTGGCCTCCGATTTCAAGCCTTTGACCGACTGGCGCGGCTCGGCCACCTATCGCGAGCGCACGGCAGCCGGATTGCTCGAACGGTTGGCGCGCGATGTCGCGGGTGAGACCGTGGAGGTGATGGCGCTATGAACAAGCATGTCCAACCCGTCCAGCGCGCTGTCGTCGGCAAGGGCATCGCCCATGACAGCGCCAAAAAGCATGTCAGCGGCGAAGCCGTCTATATCGACGACATGGCCGACATTCCCGGCACGCTGCACGCCGCGCTGATCCTGTCGCCGGTGGCGCACGGCACGCTCAACGGAGTGGACACGGCCAAGGCGGAAGCGATGGCGGGTGTCGCGGCCATCGTCACCGCCGGTGACATTCCCGGCCACAATGACATCGCGCCCATCCTGTCCGACGAGCCCTTGTTTGCCGAACAAGCGCTCGACTATATCGGCATGCCCGTGGGGGCGGTGGCCGCCGAAACGTTCGAACAGGCGGTGCGCGCGGCGCACGCGGTCCAGTTTGACCTGACAGAGCAAACGCCGGTTCTCGACATTGAAGAGGCCCATGCGCGCGGCGAGCATGTCATCGCGCCGCAACGGCTGATCTCAGGCGATGTCGATGCGGCGCTAGATGCTGCCGACCGGATCGTTGAGGGCCGGCTGGAGATCGGCGGGCAGGACCATTTTTATCTCGAAACCCAGATCGCTTATGCGATACCGGGCGAGGACGGCGACATGACCGTCCATTCCTCGACACAGCATCCCACCGAAGTGCAGCATCATGTGGCCCATGTGCTCGGCGGTTATGCGAACGCGGTCGATGTGCAGGTCCGGCGCATGGGCGGCGGTTTCGGCGGCAAGGAAAGCCAGGCGACGATCATCGCCTGCGCGGCGGCACTTTTGGCGCGCAAGACCGGGTGCCCGGTCAGGATGCGGCTGAAGCGGTCGGCCGACATGTCCGCGACCGGCAAGCGCCACGACATGGTGTCCAGATGGCGGGTCGGTGTGACCGATGAGGGCCGCATCGTCGGCGCCGATGTCGAATATCTCGCCCGCGCCGGCAACACGGCCGATCTGACCGGGCCGGTGATCACGCGATCCCTGACCCACACGGACAATGCCTATCATTTTCCGGCGGCGCGCCTTGTCGGCCACGCCTGCAAGACCAACACCGTGTCGAACACGGCGTTTCGCGGGTTTGGCGGTCCGCAAGGGGTGATCACATCCGAAGCGATGATCGACCAGATCGCGCGTGAACTGAAGATGGACCCCAATCGCGTCCGCGCCATCAACTATTATGGGCCCGATACGGGCGAGACGACGCCCTACGGCCAGCCCGTCGAACAAAACCGGCTGGTCGAGGTGACCGATCTTGTCCTGCAATCGGCCGAGTGGCAGCGCCGGCGCGCCGAGATCGACGAACATAACGCAGCCGATCCGGTAATCCGGCGCGGTCTCGCCATGATGCCGGTCAAGTTCGGCATTTCGTTCAATCTGCCCTCGCTCAACCAGGCCGGCGCGCTGGTGCATGTCTATCAGGACGGCTCGGTCCACCTGAACCATGGCGGCACGGAGATGGGGCAGGGCCTGTTCGTCAAGGTGGCCCAGGTCGTCGCCGAGGTCTTCCAGCTCGACATGGAAGCGGTGAAGATTACGGCGACGCACACCGGCAAGGTGCCCAACACCTCGCCGACGGCGGCCTCGACCGGATCGGACCTGAACGGCATGGCCGCGTTCAAGGCCGCGACCGCCATCCGTGCGCGCATGACGCCGGTCGCCGCGCAACACTTCGAGGTGGCCGAAGACGAGATCGTTTTCCGCGAGGGCCGCGTCCATGCGGGCAACCGGTCGATCTCATTTGCCGAACTGGCGCGGATGAGCTGGGCCGCGCGGGTCTCGCTCTCCGAAGCCGGCCATTACGCGACGCCGAAGATCCATTGGGACGGCAAGACGATGAAGGGCCGGCCCTTCTTCTATTTCACCTATGGCGCGGCGGTCGCCGAAGTCGCCATCGACACGCTGACCGGCGAAAACCGCTGCCTGCGCGCCGACATATTGCAGGATTGCGGCGCCTCGCTGAACACCGCCATCGATCTCGGTCAGATCGAGGGGGCTTTCGTGCAGGGCATGGGCTGGCTCACCTGCGAGGAATTGTGGTGGGACGACAAGGGCCGGCTGCGCACCGTCGGCCCGTCCACCTACAAGATACCGGGCTCCCGCGATGTGCCGCCCGCGTTCAACGTGGCGATCCTGGAAAGCGCGCCGAACGCCGAGGAAACCGTCTTCCGTTCCAAGGCCGTCGGCGAGCCGCCGCTGATGCTCGCCGTCTCGGTCTGGCTGGCGCTCAGGGACGCGGTGGCCTCCTGCGGCAAACCTGGCCTCTCGCCGAACCTGCGCACACCGGCAACGCCCGAGGCGGTACTCGATGCCATCGACGACATCCGGGCGCGGTCGGCGTAGCGTGCCCGATGAGCGGTCCGGAAGAAAATTTCTCCCAAAGCCGCGCGGTTAGACGATCAGACTTCGCCACGGCGCCGCCGAGCGGCTACCCATTGCGTCATCAGACGGAACGCGATGGGCATTGTTTCCACCACCATGAGCACGATCATGTTGACATCGCTGATACCCACCGTCCGCCGCGCCGGCCGCGCGGCGCTTGATATCTATTCCGGCGACATCGAAGTGCGCCGCAAGGCCGATTGCACGCCCGTGACCGAAGCTGACATTGCGGTCGACGAGATCATCGTCTCGGCCCTGCAAAAGGCCTATGCAGCGATCCCCGTTGTCAGCGAGGAGCGTTTGGCAAGCCTCGAGGCGGCGCGCGGCGCTCATCGCTTCTTCCTTGTCGACCCGATCGACGGCACCAAGGAATTCATCCGCAAGACCGGCGAGTTCACGATCAACATCGCTCTCATCGAGGGTGGCGTGCCCGTGGCCGGCATCGTCCATGCGCCGGCGCTTGGGCGCCTGTTCATCGCCGAGCCGGGCGCGGCCGCCGAGGAATTGTGCGAGCGTGACACGCGCACCGCGCTCAAGGTGCGGCCCTGCGGCGACGACAGCGATCTGGTGGCGCTTGCCAGCCGCTTTCATGATTCCGCCGAGACGCGGGACTTCCTGCGCGATCACGCGATCGAAAGCTGCATCACCGCCGGATCGTCACTCAAATTCTGCGTGCTCGCCGCGGGCAAGGCGGACATCTATCCGCGCTTCGGCCCGACCATGGAGTGGGACACGGCTGCCGGCCATGCCATCCTTGCCGCCGCCGGTGGCGAGGTGGTCACCACCGAAAGCCAGCCGCTTCACTACGGCAAGCCAGGCTACCGCAATCCGAATTTCATCGCCTCGTCCCCCGGGGCACGCGCCCGCTGCATCGGCAAGTCCGCCGGCACGGGCACCTGATACCGAAGGAAACCGTCATGTCGACGCTGACGCATCTCGACCGCCTCGAAGCCGAAGCCATCCACATCATGCGCGAAGTGGTGGCCGAGGCCGAAAACCCGGTCATGCTCTATTCGATCGGCAAGGATTCGGCTGTGATGCTGCATCTGGCGCAAAAGGCGTTCTATCCGGCGCCGCCGCCCTTTCCGCTGATGCACATCGATACGACGTGGAAGTTCCGCGAGATGATCGCCTTCCGCGACCGGATTCCGGACGAGACAGGCATGGACCTGATCGTGCACACCAACCAGGAAGGGCTGGCACAGGGCGTCGGCCCGTTCACCCATGGCTCGTCGGTGCACACCGATGTGATGAAGACCCAGGCCCTGCGGCAGGCGCTCGACCTGCACAAGTTCGATGTCGCCTTCGGCGGCGCGCGGCGCGACGAGGAGAAATCGCGCGCCAAGGAGCGCGTCTTTTCGTTCCGCACCGCCGACCACCGCTGGGACCCCAAGAACCAGCGGCCCGAGCCCTGGAAACTTTACAATCCCCGCAAACGGCCCGGCGAATCGATCCGCGTCTTTCCGCTGTCCAACTGGACCGAACTGGACATCTGGCAATATATCCACCGCGAGGGGATCGAGCTGGTGCCGCTCTATTTCGCCGCTCCGCGTCCGGTCGTCGAACGCGACGGCATGTTGATCATGGTCGATGACGAGCGCATCCCGCTGCATCCCAATGAGGTGCCGCAGACCCGCCATGTCCGCTTCCGCACGCTGGGCTGCTACCCGCTGACCGGCGCTGTTGAGAGCGAGGCGACGAGCCTGCTCGACATCATCCAGGAAATGCTGCTGACGACCACGTCCGAACGGCAGGGCCGGGCGATCGACCATGACCAGTCGGCGTCCATGGAGAAGAAGAAGCAGGAAGGCTATTTCTGATGGCCCATTATGCGTCCGATCTGGCCGCCGAAGACGTTGCGGCCTATCTGAAGTCGCACGAGCAGAAGTCGCTGTTGCGCTTTCTGACCTGCGGCAGCGTGGACGACGGCAAGTCGACGCTGATCGGCCGTCTGCTCTATGAATCCAAGCTCGTCTTCGAGGATCAGCTCGACGCGCTCTATGCGGATTCGCGCAAGTCGGGCACGCAAGGCAACAGCCTCGATCTGGCGCTGCTGGTCGACGGGCTGGCATCGGAGCGCGAACAAGGCATCACCATCGATGTCGCCTACCGGTTCTTTTCGACCGAAAAGCGCAAGTTCATCGTCGCCGACACGCCGGGCCACGAGCAATACACCCGCAACATGGCGACGGGCGCCTCGACCGCCGATCTGGCGATCATACTGGTCGATGCGCGCAAGGGCATCCTGACCCAGACGCGCCGGCATTCCTTCATCGTTTCGCGCCTCGGCATCAGGAACATTGTCGTTGCCGTCAACAAGATGGATCTGGTTGACTATGACGCGGCGGTTTTCCGCCGGATCGAGCGCGAATATCGTCTGCTCGCGCGCGCGCTTGGCACCGAACCCCACATCACGGCCATCCCCATGTCGGCACTGGAAGGCGACAATGTGCTGGAGCCGAGCCGGTCCATGCCCTGGTATGACGGCCCGACGTTGATGGAGCATCTCGAAGAGGTGGAAATCGGCGACGATCGGATCGACGGGCCGTTCCGGCTGCCGATCCAGTGGGTCAATCGCCCCAATCTCGACTTTCGCGGCTTTGCCGGCCAGATCGCCGGCGGCAAGGTCCGGGTCGGCGATGCGATCACCGTCCTTCCGTCCGGTCGGCAAAGCGCCGTGACCGGCGTGATCGGCGCCAATGACGATGCGCAAAGCGCCGTCGCGGGCCAGTCGGTGACGCTGACACTGGCCGACGAGATCGACATTTCGCGCGGCGACATGATCGTCGGCGCGGGCACGCCATCGCAGACCGGCGACCGGTTCGAGGCAACGATCATCTGGATGGCCGACGAAAAGATGTTTCCCGGCCGCACCTACCAGATCAAGACCGGCAGCGGCATGGCGCAGGCAACGCTCGGCGCGCCGAAACACCGTGTCGACATCAACACGCTTGCGGAAGAACCCGCGCGGGACCTGGCCTTGAACGAGATCGGCGTCTGCGCCGTCACGCTCGACCGGACGATCGCCTTCGATCCCTATGACGACAATCGCGAGACCGGCGGCTTCATCCTGATCGACAAGCTGACCAATGCGACCGTCGGCATGGGGATGATCCACCATGCGCTCAACCGGTCCGACAACATCCATTGGCAGGCGACCGACATCGGCAAGGACGAGCGGGCGCAGATGAAGGGCCAGCGGCCATGCGTCGTCTGGTTCACCGGGCTTTCGGGCTCCGGCAAGTCGACCATCGCCAATCTGGTCGAAAAAAAGCTCGCCGCCAACCAGGCGCACACCATGCTGCTCGACGGCGACAATGTCCGGCACGGATTGAACAAGGATCTGGGGTTTTCCGATGCCGACCGCGTCGAGAACATCCGCCGTGTCGCGGAAGTCGCGCGGCTGATGACCGAAGCCGGATTGATCACGCTCGTTTCGTTCATCTCGCCGTTTCGCGCCGAGCGGCGGCTGGCCCGCGACCTGGTGCCCGATGGCGAATTCTTGCTCGTCCATGTCGACACCCCGCTCGAGGTTGCCGAAGAACGCGATCCCAAGGGGCTCTACAAGAAGGCGCGCGCTGGCCAGATTCCCAATTTCACCGGCATCGGCTCGGCCTATGAACGGCCCGAAAAACCGGATCTTCGCATCGACACGACCACGCTGAGCGCCGACGAGGCAGCCAACCGCGTGATCGGCGAACTGGTGGCGCGCGGGATCATACCCGGGCAATAGGCGTTTCGGCGAGCTTGCTTTATCGCGCCCGCTTGGCGAACAATGCGCCAAACGGGAGTTGCCATGCGTTTTTCACCGCCAAACGTCGCTCTGACCGGGCTGGCCGCCGAATTGCGCCGGCGCGCCGAGGACAATGATCCTATTCGCATCGGCATGGTCGGCACCGGCGAGATGGGTACCGACATCTTCACCCAGGTCGCGATGATGGACGGCATCGAGATCGCCACCGTCATGGAGCGTACGGCCGGCAAGGCCGAGGAGGGTGCTTGTCTTGCCTATGGCGAAGCCGGACGGACGCAGACAGTCTCCGGCCATGATGCCGCATCGGCCGCGATTGAAGCGGGCAGGATCGCGGTCACGGACGATCTCGACCTGGCCCTGTCGCACGATCTGGTCGATGTGGTGATCGACGCGACCGGCGTGCCCGAGGCTGGCGCCGATATCGGCATGCGGGCCATCGGCTTTGGCAAGCACCTGATCATGATGAATGTCGAGTGCGACGTCTGCATCGGCCCTTACCTCAAGCATGAAGCGGACAAGGCCGGGGTCGTCTACACGCTCGGGGCGGGCGACGAACCCTCCTCCTGCATGGAGATCATCGAGTTTGTCACCGCCATGGGCCATTCGGTCGTCTCGGCCGGAAAGGGCAAGAACAATCCGCTCAATGTCGATGCCGTGCCGGACGATTATCAGGACGAAGCCGATCGCCGAAACATGAATGTCCGCATGCTGGTCGAATTTGTCGATGGCTCCAAGACCATGGTGGAGATGGCCGCCATCGCCAATGCGACGGGTCTGGTGCCGGACGTTCCGGGCATGCACGGGCCGCGTGCCACGGTCGACCAGTTGGCGTCGGTCCTCATTCCCGAGGCCGATGGCGGCGTGCTCTCCAAGCCCGGTTGCGTCGATTACTCGATCGGCAAGGGTGTGTCGCCGGGGGTTTTCGTCGTCATCAAGGCTGAACATCCGCGCATTCACGAGCGCATGGCCGATCTGAAGATGGGCGCGGGACCCTATTTCACCTTCCACCGGCCCTATCATCTGACCTCGCTCGAGGTGCCACTGACCGCCGCGCGCATCATGCTGCACGGAAAACCCGACATGGTGCCGCTGGCGACGCCGGTCGCCGAGGTGTGCGCCGTGGCCAAGCGGGATATCGTGCCTGGCGAAACGCTGGGCGCCGTCGGCCAATATTGCTACAGGTCCTTCACCATGACGGCAGGCGATGCGCGATCGGCGCGCGCCATACCGTGCGGCCTCCTTGAAAAGGGCAAGGCGCTCAAGCCCATCGCCAAGGGCGATTTGCTGACCTGGGACAATGCCATGCCCAAGCCCGGCTCGATGATCGCCGACTTGCGCGCCCGTCAGGACGCGATGATCTGGGGCGCGGCGCCGGCTCAGGCCATTCCCGCCGAATGATGCGGAATCAGCGCGGTCGTTTGCCGTGGCGCGGCGGTGACAACTTGCCCGCTTGGCACCATCTCGCTTGAAGGTTAGGGACGTGAAAGGCCGGTCATTCGAGATGATCGGCAAAAGGGCTTGGCTTTGCCGCATTGGGCTGCTTCAAGGCGTGGCTGGCTGGAAGTGTCAGTTTCGATTGACAAGGGGTCGGGCACAAGTGACAATTAAAGTTGACACATAGAAGCGTCAAGGTGATCGTACAGCCTTGGCAGTCCAAGGACGCCGGCCATGCGGGAGGCATATGTGATGAGCATCGGACCTGAAACGCCGCTTCTGGACACGGTTCGCACGCCGGCGGACCTGCGCACTTTGTCCGATGACCAGCTTCCGCAACTCGCCGAAGAGTTGCGTGCCGAGCTGATCGATGCGGTCAGCCAGACCGGCGGCCATCTCGGCGCGGGCCTTGGCGTCGTCGAACTGACCATTGCCATCCATCACGTCTTCAACACGCCCCATGACCGGCTGATCTGGGATGTCGGCCATCAATGCTATCCGCACAAGATCCTGACCGGTCGCCGCGACCGGATCCGCACGCTGCGCAAGGAGAACGGCCTTTCCGGCTTCACCAAGCGCGCCGAGAGCGAATATGACCCGTTCGGGGCGGCGCATTCCTCCACCTCCATTTCCGCCGGTCTGGGCATGGTGGAAGCGGCCCGCCTGCAGGGCATTGAGCGCAATGTCGTCTCGGTGATCGGCGACGGCTCGATGTCGGCGGGCATGGCCTATGAGGCGATGAACAATGCCGGCCACATGGATGCCCGGCAGATCGTCATCCTCAACGACAATGACATGTCGATCGCGCCGCCGACCGGCGCGATGAGCGCCTATCTGGCGCGGCTCGTCTCCGGCCGCACCTACATCTCCCTGCGCGAGGCGGCCAAGCAATTGTCCAAGCGCATGCCGAAATTCATCCAGGACAAGGCGCGCAAGACCGAAGAATATACCCGCGCCTTCTTCTCCGGTGGCACGCTGTTCGAGGAACTGGGCTTTTTCTATGTCGGACCGATCGACGGTCACAATCTCGACCATCTCCTGCCGGTCCTGCGCAACGCGCGTGACGCCGGTGTCGGCCCGATCCTGATCCACACCATCACCCAGAAGGGCAAGGGCTATGCGCCCGCCGAGGCCGCGGCCGACAAATATCACGGCGTTGCCAAATTCGACGTGATCACCGGTGCGCAGGCCAAGGCGAAGCCAAATGCGCCCAGCTACACCAAGGTGTTCGGCCAGTCGCTCGTCCAGGAGGCGGAAACCGACGACAAGGTCGTCGCGATCACCGCGGCCATGCCGTCGGGCACCGGCGTCGACATCTTCGGCGATGCCTTTCCCGGACGCACCTACGATGTCGGCATTGCCGAACAGCATGCGGTGACCTTTGCCGGCGGGCTCGCCGCAGATGGCATGAAGCCGTTCTGCGCGATCTATTCGACCTTCCTGCAACGCGCCTATGACCAGGTCGTCCATGATGTGGCGATCCAGAAACTGCCCGTCCGCTTTCCGATCGACCGGGCGGGCTTTGTCGGCGCAGACGGCCAGACACACGCCGGTTCGTTCGACATTGCCTACCTTGGCTGCCTGCCCGGCATGGTGATCATGGCGGCCGGCGACGAGGCCGAACTCAAGCACATGGTGCGGACCGCGACGGCCTATGATGAGGGGCCGCTCGCTTTCCGCTATCCGCGCGGCGAGGGTGTCGGCGTCGAGATGCCCGAGCGTGGCGAGGTTCTGGAGATCGGCCGCGGCCGGATCGTGCGCGAGGGCGGCAAGGTGGCTATCCTGTCGCTGGGCGGGCGGCTCAAGGAAGCGCTTCTGGCAGCCGAACAACTCGATTCGTTCGGCCTGCCGGCCACGGTCGCCGATGCGCGCTTTGCCAAACCGCTCGACACGGACCTGATCGGCCGGCTTGCCCGCAACCATGAGCTTCTCGTCACCGTTGAGGAAGGCTCGATCGGCGGATTTGGATCGTTCGTCGGCCAGCATCTGTTCGAGGCGGGACTTCTCGACAATGGCCTGAAATACCGGTCTTTGTTCCTGCCGGACCTGTTTGTCGATCAAGCCTCGCCCGACCGCATGTACGCCCAGTCGGGCCTTGATGCCGAAGGCATCGTCAAGGCGGTGTTCGGCGCGTTGGGACGTCAGGAAACAGAGCACACGGGCGCGATCATCGCCTGACGCCATACCCGTTCGGTCGGCTTTGCGCTTCAAGGCCGACACTGATACAGCCTTCTGGCCATTGGCGCCGCGACCTGCCACAGTAGCGCGTTGAATAAACGCATGGCTGTCGGGGGCGCACGTGACAGATCTGCTTTTGCTGACCTTTATCTTTCTGGTCGCCGGTGTCGCCGCCGTGCCGGTCGCATCGCGTCTGGGGCTCGGCTCGGTGCTTGGCTATCTGATTGCCGGCATCGTCATTTCTCCGGTGCTCGCGCTGCTCCAGGTCGATGTGATCGCCATCCAGCACATCGCCGAGTTCGGCGTTGTCATGATGCTGTTTCTGGTCGGTCTGGAACTTGAACCAAAGCTCCTGTGGTCGATGCGCGGCCGGCTTCTGGGCCTTGGCGGCGGTCAGGTCGGCCTGACGACGCTGGCCGTGATGGCGGTCTCCATGCTGCTTGGTCAGCCATGGACAATTGCCTTGGCCATTGGCCTCGTCTTCGCCCTGTCTTCAACTGCCATCGTCCTGCAGACGCTCAACGAAAAGGGGCTGATGAAGAGCGATGGCGGCGAATCGAGCTTTTCGGTCCTGTTGTTCCAGGACATTGCGGTCATCCCGATGCTTGCCCTCATTCCGCTTCTGGCGATGCCGGACCTCATGGACACGGCGACACAGGCCGTCGGCCATGGCGCCGACGCCGCGCACGGCACCGATGCCGGCCATGGTGCCGATGGGGGTCACGGAGAGGGCGGCGGCGATCACGGATCGGGCATGAGCCTGGTGGCGGGGCTTCCCGGCTGGCAGGCCGCGCTCGTCACGCTCGCCGCCATCGGATTTGTCGTCGTCGGCGGCAGCGTTCTGACCCGGCCGCTTTTCCGCTTCATCGCGGTTGCGCAACTGCGTGAACTGTTCACCGCGACAGCCCTGATGATGGTGGTCGGCATCGCGCTTTTGATGTCGCTGGTCGGCCTGTCGCCGGCGCTTGGCACGTTCCTGGCCGGGGTCGTTCTTGCCAACAGCGAATACCGGCACGAACTGGAAGCCGATATCGAACCGTTCAAGGGCCTCCTGCTTGGCCTGTTCTTCATCACGGTCGGCGCCGGCATCAATTTCACGCTGTTGTTCGACAATCTGGCCGTGACGGTGGCGCTGACGCTCGGGCTGATGGCACTGAAGGTCGGCGTGCTCTTGGCCCTTGCGATCGTCTTCAAGATAGGCGGCGCCGATCGCTGGCTGTTTGCGCTGGGACTGGCGCAGGCCGGCGAGTTCGGCTTTGTGCTCCTGTCGTTCACGGTCGCGAACGCGGTGATACCCGAAGCCTTGGCCGACCAACTCCTTCTGGTCGTTGCCCTCTCCATGCTTCTCACGCCGGCACTCTTCATTGCCTATGACCGGCTGATCGCGCCGCGTTTTGGCGAGGCGCAGGCACGCGAGGATGACGATATCGACCGGAAGAGTCCGGTGATCATTGCTGGACGCGGACGGGTCGGCGGGATTGTCGACCGCATGCTGACCGCGGCGGGCTACACGCCCACCGTGATCGATTTCTCCTCCCGCCAGATCGAAAACATGAGCAAGTTCGGCGCGCAGGTCTATTTCGGAGATGCGACCCGCCCGGATCTGCTGGCCGCCGCCGGCATTGCCGAAGCGAAATTGCTGGTGGTCGCGATCGATGACAAGGAGCAGATCAGCGAAGTCGTCACTTACGTGATGAAGAACTATCCCGACGTGCACGTGATCGCCCGTGCGATCGACCGCGATCATGTCTATCACCTCTATGCCGCCGGCTGCCGCGACATCATCCGGGAAACCTATGACAGTTCGCTGCGCATGGGCCGCTCGGCCTTCGAGGCGCTGGGATTTGCCCGCGCACATGCCGACGCGATGACCGAGGCGTTCCAGGACATGGACCGCCGGGCGATGATCGCCGCCGCCGATGTCTACGACCTGACGATTCCACCGACCGAGAACGAGGCCTATCTGGCGCGCATTCGCGAGATCATGGGGCCATGGCAGGCCGAACTCGGCGAGCAGATGAGGGCGATCGCCAGCGAGGGAGCCAGCGGCGCGCCGGCACCGGATAGAGGCGCCCTTGCCACGGCGCGCGACAAGGCGGGTGACGTGTAAAACCGGCCATGCCCGTCGCCGCTATTTCATGAAGAACTGCTTTGGCAGGAGGAACGGAAATGCGGTCTGCGGATCGACCTCGATCTTCATGATCGGGCCCATCCATTCTCCCCAGCGATTGTTGACCGGATCGTCGGCCAGTTTGGCTTTCGCGGCCTCCAGATCGTCGGTCTCGAAATAGCCGAACAGCGTAAGGCCATGGCGGAAGATATTGTAATTGCGGATGCCGGCCGATCGCAGGGCATCGAGCATTTCGGGCCAGATCTCGTCATGGCGCTTCTTGTATTCTTCCTCATATCCGGGACGGACTTCCAGGACCCATGCATAACCGCTCATGCCGCATCTCCATTCAGCCAGTTCAAGTAACAGTCCCGCATGGCGACCGTCTCGGTCATCACGTCCTCAAAGAGGGTGTTCATATAGCCCTGATGGACGTTTTCGATCGTCAACGCGCCCCGATAGCCGGCATCCCGCAGCGTTCCGAACATGGCGGGGAAATTGAGCGTGCCCTCGGCGAATTTTGTCTGCAACGCCCCCATGCGCGCCTGCCGTAGATGAACGTGCGCGGCATGCTTGGCCAGCGGGTCGACCTCCTCCTGCCGGTAGCCGAGGCAGGCAAAGTGGGAATAATCGAGCGCCAGCCTGATTCCGGTTTCGTCGATCAGGCGTTCCACCAGAGCCGGTGATTCGGAAAACGAGTGCACATGCGGTTCAATGCACAACGTCGCCCGATAATCGTTTGCAACATCAAGGAGCGCTCGCAGGCTTTCGATGGACGCGCGCGCCGCGTCGGCGCGCGACTGGCCAGGATTGACCACCCCGGGCAGAATGAAGACGGTCGGGATGTCCGCCCCGTCGGCAAACGTCAGCACCGACGCCAGATCCCGTGCATTGGCATCGATCGTGCCCGGAAGCGCCAGGTTGCGGCCATCGAGCCCTTCGCCGAAGAGATGGTAATAGTTCGCAATGTCGGTCCCGACCGTCTTCAGCCTTTCGGCCGCGGCCAGCGGATCGGACAAGATCTCGGCCTTGTCCAGCGCCGAGGCATAAAACAGCCCGACATCGATTGCTCCAATGCCCAGCGCTCTTCCAACGCCCGCCACTTCCTCAAGGGTCAATGCGGGAAACGACCAGCACGATAGCGACAGTCTCATGTTCCCGGTCATCGGCCCGTCTCCTCCAATTGTCCGCTGGCCGCCGACCGGTAAAGGGCGTCCAGCGTTTCCGTCACGCGCGCGCCGTTTTCGCCGTCGGCCGCGTTGACGACCTCTTTGCCCATGCAGATGTCGGCGAACACCCTGACCGGCAACGCGCCGTCATATTCCGCTTCCGATTGCGTGATCTCCAATAGCTCGTCCGCACCGTCCAACCGGCGCAGTTCCAGCCGCGCGCGTTCATTGTCGAACAAAAGGCAGCCTTCGGTCCCGTAAATGCGGATGTCCATGTGCATGCCCACATGTTTGGGCACGGTCGAGGAGCCGGACAACGCGATCGTTGCCCCATTGCCGGCCCGTGCCACGGCAGCGTCGTAGAAATCGACGCCGGTTTTCGATTTGCCGTCCATGCAGAAAACGCTCTCCGCATTGAGGTCGGACACGTAGAAAAGCCATGCCAATGCGTGGGACATCTGGCCCCACCCATAGCCACCGGCCTTTTTCGGGTCCGCCCAGGTGGACGCCGGCGGGCGAAAAAGATGATCTTTGGTTTCAAGCATCGGCTCTCCGGCGAACAGATCGTCCAGAGCCGAGCCCATCTGGCAGACCGCGTGCCTGACAGTGCCGATGCGGCCGTCCCGGACCATCCGCGCCGCGGCAATGGTGAAGGGGGTGAAATTCATACCGCAAGGCACGAGCACCTGCTTGGCGGCTTTTTGAGCGGCCGCGGCAATCGCCCGGCCATCGGAGGCGGATGTGGCCATCGGCTTTTCCACAAGGACATGGCATCCGGCACGCAGCGCGGCAATGGCGGGCTTGGTGTGGGCCACATGCGGTGTCGAGACCATGACGCCATCGAGCTGCTCGCGGGCGAGCATCTCGTCGATGTCCGTATAGCGGTTCGCAATGCCGAACCGATCGCCGGCGACGCTCAGGCGCTGCGGGTCAAGATCGCACAGGGCGACGATGCTGGCGCCCGTCATGTCCTGTATCGTCGGAATGTGATTGAACGTCGCCCACCAACCCACGCCAACCACGCCAATGCGTGCGGTCATTGCTGTTCTCCATCGATGTCTTTCTGCCGGATCGTCGACCGGTAGACATTGCTCATGTGCCGGGATGCCGCCGCGGACGCGGCATCCGGGTCGCGGGCCTTCAGGGCATCCAGCAAGACCCTGTGGTCGGCCAGGCTGCGCTGGAGCACGCCCTGGGTTTCAGAGGCCCGTTTTCTGAACTCCAGCCCCAATACGTTCAGGCTCTTGCCGATGCGCATGAGGAAGGCGTTGCGCGCCGCGCTCCATATCGCTTCGTGAAACCGGTAATCGGACATGCGGAACGCGATGGCGTCATCGAGAAGGCCGATCTGTTCGTCGTAGATGGCTTCAAGAGTGACGATCTCCTCATCGGTGATGCGCTCGGCCGCCCGGCGCGCGACATCGCTCTCGATCAGGCTGCGCGCGTCGTAAAGTTCGCGAATGTTGAGCTCTTCGAGCGAAATGAAGAACTGGATCGGTCCCAGCAGCGCTTCGGCATCCAGCGCGCTGATATAGGCGCCGCCGCCCTGTCGCACGTTGACGACGCCGAGGATGGACAGGCCGCGTATCGCTTCGCGCACGCTTGGTCGCGACACGTGAAGCGATTGCGCCAGATCGCGCTCGGGCGGCAGTTGGTCGCCGGGTTTGAGCGCGCCCGACTTGACCATTTCAAGGATCCGGTGCGCCACCATCTCGGCGACGGATTCACGCACGATCGGCTTTTCGAAATCGAGCTTTGCCACCGAACCACTCATCGGGCGTCTCCTTTGCGGCCTGAGATGATCGGCAAGAGGGTCGACAGCTTGAGGCGGGGCGCCAGCACCGAGCCGATCAAAAGAAGGCCGATGACGCCGGTCTGGATGTGGCCTGTGATGTTGAGCAGCGCCATGCCGTTCCGGAGGTTGAGGACGATCAGGATGGCCAGCAGTGTCCCCGCCATGGTTCCCACGCCACCGAAAATGCTGACACCGCCCAGAAGCACGATGGTGATGATGTCGAGTTCGAAACCCAGGGCCACGTCACCGCGCACCGCGCCCACGCGTGCCGCATAGAACAGGCCAGCGAGCGCCGAAACGGCACCGGATGCGATGAACAGCCTGGCCTTGTGCGCGCCTGAATCGATGCCGGCGAAATCGGCCACATCACGGTTGGTTCCGATGACATAGGTCTTCCGCCCGAAGCCGGTTCGCTGGAGCAGCAGCCAGCAAATGACGAACAGGGCGGCAAACAGGATCAGCGACAGCGGAAAGGGCCCGATCAGGCCCTGTTGGCCGAGCCTGTCGAACCATTCGGGAAAGTCGGTGATGCCGCGATCCTCGACAAGCACGCGGGCCAGTCCGCGAAAGGCGATCAGCGTTCCAAGCGTGACGACCAGCGAGGGCAGTCCCACGCGCGTGATGAAGAACGCGTTCACGGTCCCGCCGGCAATGCCGATCCCGATCACGATGATGATGGCGGCGTAGGCGGGCACGCCGCTTTGGAACATCCAGCCGAAGGCACACGCGGCCAGGCCCATCATCGAGCCGACGGACAAGTCGATTTCGGCGTTGATGATGATGAAGGTCATGACCAGGGCGACGATGACCTTTTCAATCGAGAGCTGGAACAGGTTGATCTGGTTGTTCAGCGACAAAAATTGCGGCGACAAGGCCGAATTGGCCAGCACGATCACCGCGAGCATGGCGATCAGGAACAATTCCCAGCCCGAAAGGCCGGTGCCCGAAACGAATGCCGGCCGGTTGCTCGCCGTCATGACCCTGCCTCCGCATGTGTCGCCCTGTCGCGCTCTGCGGCGCGTTCCCGTTCATGATCGCGCGCCGCTTCGCGATCGGTTCTGAGCTTGATGAGCCTGCGCATCAGGATCGCATCGGCCGTTACCGCAAGGAGAATCAACGTCCCCAGGACGGCTTCACGCCAGAATTCGCTGACGAGCGGCCAGCGAACGAGGCTCGTCTCGATCAGATCGACAAGCACGGCACCGATGAACGCGCCGATCACGGTTCCCGAGCCGCCGAATATGTTGACGCCGCCAAGCACGGCCGCGGCAATGGACTTGAGCTCAAACCCGAACCCGGCGACGACCGTGATGTTTCCAAAGCGCGCCAGGAACATGAAGCCGGCAAGCCCCGCCAGCATGCCGCACAGAACAAACGCCGTGAACACGGTGCGTTTGGTGTCGATGCCGGCCATTTCCGCGGCTTCCGGATTGGAGCCGACGGCATAGAAACGCCGCGCCGCCCGAAGCTTGTTGAGCGCCAGATGGACGATGATCACTACCAGGAACGCGGCGAGAAATCCGGCACGGAAATCAAAGTCGCCGATCGAGAAGACGGTTGTGTTGGGAAAGCTGACCAGCCAGTCAGGCAGGGTATTGGACGTGATTGAGCGTCCGTCGGAAAATTCCACCAGCAACGATCTGAAAATCGCCAGCGTCGCCAGCGTCACGATGATCGCCGGAATACGGGCATAGGCGACAACAAGGCCGTTGGCCGCGCCGAAAAGACCGCCAAGACCCATTGCGAACAGCACGAGCGCGACCGGGTGGAGACCCGGCAGGGCCGCAATGAGCGATCCGGTTGCAAAGGCCACAAACCCGACGATCGATCCGACGGACAGATCAATGTTCCGGGTCAGGATGACGAGCGTTTGACCTGTTGCGATCAGGGCCATGATGGCCACCGAACTGGAGATGCGATTGAAGAGCCGGCCGGTGAGATAGTTGTCGATCTGCGTGGCGAAGAACAGCAGAACGGCCATCAGCACCGCCAAAAGCGCAACGATGCGCAGCGTCTGGGGGCTCATCCGCGTCAGAAGTCCCGTCATCACGAAGCCTTCTGCAAAGCGGCCTGACCGGTCGCAAGAGCCATGATGTATTCCTGCGTCGCGTCGGCATGGTCGATGATGGCCATTTGTTCGCCTTCGCGCATCACCAGTATGCGGTCGGCCATCGCCAGCACTTCGGGAAGATCGGACGAGATGACGAGCGCCGCGCCGTCCTGGGCGACGAATTCGCGGATCAGCGCGTGCACCTCGGCCTTGGCGCCGACATCAATACCGCGCGTGGGCTCGTCAAAGATCAAAAGGTCGGGCTGCATCGCCATCCAATTGGCCAGCATGACCTTCTGCTGGTTGCCGCCGGACAGCATGTCGACGGCAGCATCGACATCGGGTGTCTTGATGTTCAGCCGGTCGCGATAGGCTTCGGCCGTCTCGCGCTCGCGCCGGCGATCGAGAAAGCCGGCCGGCGACAGGAAATGGCCAAGCGTTGCCAGCGAAATGTTCGAGCGCACGCTCATCGGCATCGCCAAACCCAGCTTGCGCCGGTCTTCGGACACATAGGCGATCCCGGCCCGGATCGCCTGGGCCGGTGACCTCACGTCGATCGGCTGGCCCTTGTAGGCGATTTCGCCGGAATCGGCCGGCGTGATCCCGAACAGGGACAAAGCCACGTCGGTGCGGCGGGCGCCAATCAGCCCGGCCATGCAGAGGATCTCGCCGCGCCTCAGGTCGAAGCTGATGTCGCGAAAGACGCCGGCCAAACCAAGGCCGCGAACCGAAAGGATGACATTGTCGGTTGCCGTCGACGGCGTCTTTTCGAAATAGTTGCCGACCTCGCGGCCAACCATGTCCGCAATCATCGATTCCGGCGTCACCGCGTCGATCGATTGCGTCGAGATATGTTGGCCGTCGCGGATCACCGTAACGCGGTGGGCGATCTCGAAAACCTCTTCCAGCCGGTGCGAGATATAGACGACGGCCACGCCTTGCGCGGCCAGTTTTGCGGCAATGCCGCGCAACTGCGCCGCCTCGTGCGCCGACAGCGATGCGGTTGGCTCGTCCATGATGAGTACGCGGACGTCCTGGCTCAGCGCGCGCGCGATCTCGACGGCCTGCTGTTCGGCGAGCGTCAGACCGCTGGCGATGCGGTCAACATCGACCTGCATGCCGATGCGCGCGATCAAGGCATCAGCGCGCCTGTGCAGATCGCGTGTGTTCTGCAACACGCCCTCGCGCGTGGAACTGATGAAGATGTTTTCGGCAACATCCAGATCAGGAAACACCATCGGCTCCTGATACATGGCCGCTATGCCCGCATCGCGTGCCGCGTGCGGTCCGTCCACCACCGTCCTCGTCCCGCCGACCTCGATGTGACCGGATGAAGGTTGGTGAATGCCGGTCATGATCTTGATCATGGTCGACTTGCCGGCGCCGTTCTCGCCGACGATGGCGTGTACCTCACCGGCGTGCAGATCGATCGACATGTCATCCAGCGCCCGCGTCATGCCGAAGCGTTTCGACACGGAGCGCAGCGCAAGAACCGGAGCCGTCATCCAATCCTCCATCGTCCCGGGCAGGCTTTGCCCGGGACGCATCTTGTCACGATGGCTTATTGGGCCGCCGCTTCAACGTTATCGGACGTATAAACAGTGAACGGCCCCATCAGGATGCGCTTGGCGCCGGGCCGGCCCGGGTCTTCTTCAACCGTGTAGTCGCCCATCCGTCCGGCAGTGAAGGTCTCGCCAATGTCTCCGGTGAGCTGCCCGGTCGCAAGCCCATAGGCCGTGTAGTAAGTCAGATAGCCCAGATCGCGGAAATCCCACAAAGCAAACTCCGGCGCGCAGCCATTGAGTGTGTAGGACACCATCTCCGACGGCAGGCCAAGGCCGGACACCTTGACCTCGTCGCACAAGCCTTCGTCCTGCATGGCCTTGGCCGCGGCCTGGATGCCCACGGTGGTTGGCGACATGATCACGCCCAGATCGGGGTGCTGGTCATAAAGCGCCAGCGCGCGGTTGTAGCTGACCTCCGACTGGTCATCGCCATAAACGATGTCCACCAGTTCGATGCCGGCATATTTGTCGCCCTCGAGCGCCTCCTGCATGCTGGCGATCCAGGCATTCTGGTTGGCCGCGTCCGGTGTTGCCGACAGCACCGCCATCTTACCCTCGCCACCGAGTATCGAGTGGGCCATGTCTGCCATGACGATCCCGATCGAGCCGAAATCGACCTGTGCCACGAAGACGTCTTCACCGTCGCCGGAGGGGATCGGGCTGTCCCAGGTCACGACACGGGTGCCGCCATCCAGCGCGGCTTGCGCCGCCGGCGCGATCTGGTCGCCCGCATTGTTGGACAGCATCACCGCGCCCTGTCCCTGGGTGGCCGAGGTCGTCATGATCTCGATCTGGCCGGCCACGGAATTCTCCGGTGTCGGCCCCTGGAACAGCAGTTCGCCCGGATTTTGGAGTTCGGCGTGGGCCTCCTGCGCCCCTTCATTGGCTTGATCGAAGACAAGAATGCCCAAGAATTTCGGCAGCAGAACCATGTTGGTGTCCTGCCCCGGTTCCAGCGTGACGGTGTCGGCGCTTGCCACGATCGCCGTCCCGGCGAGAAAGGCCGCGGTGGTTGCGGTCAGTAGTGCGTTTTTCATCGGATCTCCTCCCTTTGGGTTGTTTGAGACGATCGAACGTCTCCGAATGGACGGGCGGCTGTCGCCGCCCGTCCAATTCATGCCTGCGCGGCGCGTTGGCGCTGCTCGCCGAGCCCGGCAATGCCAAGCCGCATTTCCTGCCCCGGCTCGAGATAGAGTTGCGGCTTTTGCCCCATGCCGACACCGGGCGGTGTCCCCGTCGAGATGATGTCGCCGGGCTGAAGGGACATGAACTGCGAAATGTAGTGAACCAGATGGCGCACGCCGAAGATCATGGTCTTGCTGCTGCCGTTCTGGAAACGTCGGCCATCGACATCGAGCCACATGGCCAGATCCTGCGGGTCCTCGATCTCGTCGCGCGTGACCAGCCAGGGCCCGACCGGGCCGAACGTGTCGGCCGATTTGCCCTTGACCCACTGGCCGCCGCGCTCAAGCTGGAACGCGCGCTCGGAAATGTCGTTGATGACGCAATAGCCGGCAACATGATCCATGGCCTCGGCTTCCGGCACATATGAGGCGCTTTTGCCGATCACGACGCCCAGCTCGACCTCCCAATCGGTTTTCTTCGAACCGCGCGGGATCAGAACCGTATCGTTTGGACCGCACACTGCGCTGGTTGCCTTGAAGAACAGGATCGGCTCCTCCGGTATGGCCATCCCGGTTTCGGCCGCATGATCGGAATAGTTCAGCCCGACACAGATGAACTTGCCGACACCGGATATGCAGGGCCCGATGCGCATCGTATCGGGCAGTTCCGGCAAAGCCTGAAGGTCGAGGGCGCGCAGTCGCGCCAGCCCCTCGTCGGACAGGACATCGCCCGCAATGTCATCGATCACGCCCGACAAATCGCGCGGCCGTCCGCGGTCGTCCAGAATGGCCGGTCTTTCGGCACCCGGCTGTCCCACTCTCAACAGTTTCATTTTTTCTCTCTTGCTTGTTCAAACGCCCGGAACCGGCTTGCGTGGTGGTTGCCCGCCAAGGGCGCGTTCAATGTCTTGGGCAACGAGCTTCTGTAGCCGGCCGATCGCTGCTTCGGAATACCAGGCCGCGTGCGGCGTCAGCAGGATGTTGGGTGCGTTGCGCAGCGGCGAATCGGCAGGCAAGGGTTCGGTGGCGAAAACATCGAGCGCAGCCCCGGCGATCGTTCCGTTGTGCAACGCCTGCGCCAGATCGTCTTCCACGACCAACTGGCCCCGCGCCGAATTGACCAGCATGGCATGGCGCTGCATCGCGGCAAGATGCCCGGCATCGAAAAACCCGGTCGTTTCAGGTGTTGCCGGCGCGTGCAGCGAGATGATGTCGGCGCGTGCCAAAAGATCGTCGCTGCTCACGGTTTCAACGCCAAGCCGCGCCGCCTCGGCCGTGTCCAGCGCGGGATCGTTGACAATGAACCGGAAATTGAACCCCGTCAGTCGCGCATGCACGGCGCGGCCGATGGACCCGAACCCGTAAAATCCGAACACGGATTCGCTGAAGGGCTTCAGCGGACGCGCATGTCTGACGGCCGCCCATTCGCCGTTTGCCACCGAGCTGTGAAGCGGCAACAGCTTTCGCAACAGGGTCAGCGCCGCTGCCGCCGTGTGATCGGCAACCTCGTCCGTGCAGTAATCGGGGACGTAACCGACCTTGAGGCCGGCCGCCGTCGCTGCTGCAAGGTCGATATTGTCATACCCGACGCCATAACGGATGATGGTCGCGCCCGGTGCGACGACTTTGGCCGCCTGAGACGTGAACGGCGCGAACTGGACCGCGACCACGTCGGCCCCGGCAACGGCATCCACCACATCGTCGGCGGTTTGACACTGGTGAGCGGCAAAGGCGGCGCCGGCATTGCGCGCCGCCGCTTCTTCCCTGGCGCAATCGGGGAACGTGTAGTCGGTCACAACAACCTTGCGGCTCATCAGGCTTTCTCCAGATAGTCGTGGACGACATCGCCGGGCACCAGATTGAAATCGGCCCGCCAGAAGAAGCCTTCGAGCATTTCAAGGACCGGGAGACGAAACACCGGCAGTTGCGCGTTGGCCCTCAGTTCCACCGTGCAGGGGCCACGCCACGCCTCATGGACCGTCACATCGGCCAGACGGCGCGAGGTGAGTTGCCGAATGGCCGGCCGCCCGTCGATATGGTCGATCGCTTTGAGATTGAGGTTGGTCGCAAAGTCGAAATACGGCTTGAGGTCATTGGCACCGGCGGGCGCCTGCTTGTACGGCGTCGTGCCGACAATGACGTCAATCCCGTTTCGGCGGACCTGGCCGACAATCAGGTCGCCCCGGACATCGAGAGCCGGCTCGCCAAGTTTCTTGGGCTGACCGTGCACCTCCCGTCCGTGCGCGACGCCGATGTCCGACGACAGCACTAGGTACGGCGAGTAGGCGCCCTCGATCTTCCCCGGCAGCCGGGCACCGAACATGACATTCGCCTCGGAATAGGGCCCCAGCCAGTCCGTGTCGTTCATCCGATAGATGTGCACGCACACAACATCACCAAGCGGCTCGAGCGGCGGCGGAAGCAGGAACGCCATGGCTTCGGGATCGGTACGCCAGTAGAGCGTCAGGATCTCGCAATTGCGAAAGCTGAACGGGAAGGACGGCACCATCGGGGCATCCCAGGGCGTTGAAAAGCCGCCCGCCTGGATGTCGGCCACTGTGGGCCGCCTGATCCCGTGGCGTGTGTCCGTCACGCTTGATGCCTCCCGGCTTGGCGCGCTCAACCCGGCTGCGCCATCTCCCAAATCCGACCGTGAAAGCCTTTGACAAGCTTTCAAGGTCACTTTACCAATTAATTGGTCTGACCATTTTGACATGACGCGAGAGGAAATCAACAAAAATGTTCGACCTGTCTCCGATCGCCGTTCCCGACCTTTCCGGCAGAACCGTGCTTGTGACGGGTGCCGGGCGCGGCATTGGTGCCGCGCTTGCCGGGCTGCTCGCCGAAAAGGGCGCGCGGGTCTATGCCGGCGTGGTCGGCGCCGCCACGCCCGAAGACCGGGAACGCTTGCGCAAATGCACCATCATCGATCTGGACGTCACCGACCCGGCGGCCATTGCGACCACGCTGACGCGCATAAGGACCGAATCCGGCGCGCTTGACGCACTGGTCAACAATGCCGGCGTGATTGCGCCGATCGGCCATGTCGATGCGCTGGCCACCGAGTCCCTGCGGCCGGCCTTTGAGGTGAACACGCTGGGTCTGCATCGCATGACATGCGCTGCCCTGCCGATGCTGATTGCCGCAAGGGGCGTCGTCGTCAATGCCGGGACAGGGGCGGCCACCACACCCATGGAAGGTTGGGCCGCCTATTGCAGTTCGAAGGCGGCGGCGCGCATGTTGACGCTCATGTTTGCCAAGGACCTTGAAGGGAAGGGCGTCCAGTTCTTCTTTTGCGGGATCCCGCCGACCGACACCACCATGCAGTTGGAAATCCGTACCGCCGGGCTCAATCCGATCAGCCGGATCACGAAGGCCGATCTCGTCAGGCCCGAGGTTCCCGCCAGCGTCATGGCATGGTTGTGTGGACCCGATGCGCGCGCGCTCGATGATGTCTTGCTCGATGTGCGTGATGACTTTTTTCGGGCGATGATGAACGGTTGATCGGGCATTGATGGCGCCGGAGAGCAGACGATGAAGATTGCGAAGGTCGAAGCGTTCCCCGTTTCGTATCGAGAGCCGACGGACCACAACCGTTTCCGTTCCGTCTGCCTGGTCAAGATCACCGACAGCGACGGCGCTTTTGGCTGGGGCGAGGGATGCGCTTATTTCCCCGAAGCGACGCGCGCCGCCCAAAAGCTCATCGAGGGGTTTGCGCCGCTGGTTGTCGGTGAGAGCCCGCTCCACATCGAACGCATCTGGCTGAAGCTGAAGGAACACAGCTGGTGGTACGGAACCGGCGCGGGTATCGCATCGATCGCCATTTCCGCCATCGACATCGCCCTGTGGGACCTGAAAGGAAAGCGGCTGAACGCATCGGTCCTTGATCTCCTGGGCGGCCCGGTGCGCGACCGGTTGCCGGCGATTGCCAGTCTGCACGGCACAAAGGCCGATATTGGCGCAATGGCCGACGAAATCGCCGGCCATACCCAAACGGGACTGCACGGCGCCAAGGTCGGCTTCGGCAAGGCCGGTGATGCAAGACTCGGCTTCGATGAAGCGCGCGATCTCGAATTCGTTGACGCGGTGATGGCCGCAATGGGGCCCGGCAAGGATCTGATGGTCGATCTGGGCGTCAGGAACGTCTGGGACGTGCCGACCGCAATCCGCCGGGCGAAGGCGTTCGAGGAGCGCGGTGTTGCCTGGCTTGAGGAGCCACTCGGTCACGACGATCCGAAGGGATACGCTGCCCTTCGCGCGGCCACCGGCATCCGGATCGCCTATGGCGAGCGCGAGTGGAACGCCGATGGTGTCAAGCGGATCGTCGACAGCGGAACGGTTGACGTTGTCGGCCTTGATCCGGGCCGCGTCGAGGGCATCACGGGCTTTCGCAAGGCGGCCGAGATCTGCGCCCTGTCGCGCCGGCAGGCCAATGCGCACAATTTTTCGACCGCGATCGTCGGCGCCGCCAGCCAGGCTCTGAGCTTTGCCTGCAAGGCATGCGCGCTGCTGGAATTGCAGCCCGTCTACGGCCCGGCCCAAAAGGATCTTGTGGATCGGCCGATCTGGCACACAAACGGTGATGTCCACCTGCCGGACGGGCCGGGGCTGGGCATCGTCATCGACGAGGACATGGTGCTTTCGGCGCTCATGGACACATGAGGCCGCCGGCATCAGATCTGCATGACAGCCCTTCGCGCATTTTCGTGGCGCACAAGGCCGTTTGTTGCCTTGCTGTTTCCGGATGCGTCCGCTGGAAGGCGCCTGAAATCGCTCGATTTCAAGGGCCGGAGTGTAGCTCATCTCGTTCGGCGACTGGAAACCGCATCCGCATACGGGCTTTGGTGCTGCCTGGGCGAAATGACCGAGACCCGCATCCAGGCTTTTCGTTTCCGGACGGCTCAATGGCGGCCGGCGACATGGCTGGTCACCACGATACGAAAAGAGCCGATCCTTCGGCATTTTGGCGCCGTCTTTTTGCAGTTCGGTCGGGGCGATCTTCAAATGCGAGTTGGGCAACCCCAGAAATCATCTGACAGCGATGTGCTCTTGCGCCGTCCATCTGATTTTGGAAGACTAGCTTCCATCGTCCCTTTCGCCGGCTCGGTCAGTTCCTCACGGGCGCTATGCGGTGATGTCCAAATCAAGGATTATGCTTATGGTTTTGCGGAAAACGTGTGCGCTGGCTGGCGCAGTTGCCTTGGCGTTTGTCGGATCGCCGCTCAGTGCTCAGGCAGAGACGCTGACGGTTTCCTGGTGGGGTTTCAACGGCGAAAAACTGGACGAGTTCATCGTCCAGCCGTTTCAGGAGCAATGTAGCTGCGAACTGGTCTTCGAAACGGGCAACAATGCCGATCGTCTGAACAAGATCAAAATCCGCGGCGGCAAAGGGGTCGACGTCATTTACCTCACCGACAGCTTCTCACAGCAGGGCATCGAAGAGGGTCTGTTCCAACCCATTGACCGCTCGAAAGTGCCCAATATTGACGGTCTGCATGAGATGGCACAGGCCCCGCAGGGCGAATATGGTCCGGCCTACACGATCGGTCGTGTCGGCATCGTCTACGACAGCGCCAAAGTGGAGCCGCCAATCAGTCAGTGGTCGGATCTGTGGCGCGAAGATCTGGCCAGTTCGGTTTCGCTGCCGGGTATCACGACGACCGCCGGCCCCATGGTCGTCATGATCGCGGGCGACAAGGCAGGCACCGATGCGTTTGAGGACGCCAACCCGGCATTTGGAGAGCTTGAAGCGATCAGAGGCAATATCCTGAAAAACTATAACACCGGCTCGGAGATGATCAATTTGTTCTCGACCGGTGAGATAACCGTGTCGCTGGCGCAGGATTTTGCGTTGGGGCGGCTTCAAGATGCGGTGCCGACCATCGTATGGGCGGATCTGGACGATGGTGACATCGCCACGCTGAACACGCTCAACATTCCGACCGGTGCGGAAAATGTCGAGCTGGCGCACGAGTTCATCAATTTCGTGCTCGACCCAGAGCGGCAGAAGGTGCTGGCGGAAAACGGTGTCGATGCGCCGGTCCATGCGGCAGTCGAACTCTCGCCGGAGGCGGCGGCGCAATGGACCTATGGCGAAGAGATGCTGGGCAGCCTCAAGCGTGTCGACTATGAGCGCATGAACACCGCCAAGGTCGACTGGATCAACCGCTGGAACGAATTGTTCGGCGGATAAGCGAACCGGCGTCCGGCTTTCCAGAAGGCCGGGCGCCAACGCATTCAGCGGCCAGCAAGGGGACCGGAACCGGTGCTCAAACGCTTCATGGGTTGGGTGATGTCGGCGCCCGCAACGGCGTTGGTCGTCCTCTGCCTGATTGTGCCTGTCGGCGCGACAATCGGGGCGACCTTTACAACGGATGCGGGCCCCTTGGGCTCCTACCTGGCCTTTCTCGGCAGTGGCTTTCGACGCACCGTGCTTTGGCGGACGCTCGAGATCGCTCTGCTAACGACCGTTTTTTCGCTGCTGATCGGTTTTCTGACCGCCTATGTCGTCTCGCGCGCGCCTGCGCGCTGGCGTTCGGTTCTGATTATCGCTGCTGTGTTTCCGCTTCTGACAGGCGTCGTTGTTCGCTCTTTTGCGTTTCTGATCCTTTTGGGCCGCAACGGCATGGTCAACAATGCGCTCGTCTGGTTGGGCGTCGAGGGCGCACCATTCCCGATGCTCTACACCCAAGGCGCCGTGATCATCGCCATGGTCTATCTGTTCGTGCCGTTGATGATACTGACGCTGGTCGGCGTGCTCGAGAACATTCCCGACGATTTGATCCAGGCATCATCATCGCTTGGTGCGAGTCCATTTCAAACCTTTCGGCAGGTGATTTTCCCACTGGCCGTACCGGGCCTGATCGTCGGCGCTGTTCTCGTCTTCACCGGCTCTTTCACCGCCTACGCCACACCGCAACTGGTCGGCGGCGAAAGCGTCATGGTCATGGGCACCTTTTTGCATCAACAGGCCATGGTGGCCTTTGACTGGGACAGCGCTTCGACGATCGCGGCGATCATGGTCGTCGTCACCCTTGCCGTCGTTCTTGGCATGACCCGCATCGCCAAACGCCTCAATCCGATGTCGACATGACCGGCAGACTTCACCCCGGCCTTATCGCGTTTGCCGTTCTTGTCTACATCTTCCTGATGGGCCCGCTGATTATCGTGATTGGCTCCTCCCTGTCGGACACGACGTTTCTGACCTTCCCGCCGCAGGGACTGTCGCTGCGCTGGTTCGAGCGGATCTTTGAGATGGCCGCGTTCCGCCGTACGATGGTGACCAGCTTTCAGGTCGCAACGCTGGCAACCTGCTTCGCGCTGATCATCGGCATTCCCGCCGCCTATGCGCTCAACCGTTATCGCGTTCAACTGCCCGGCTGGCTATCGACACTGTTCGTTCTGCCGATCCTGGTGCCTGAGATCGTGCTGGGCTTTTCGCTTTTGCGTTCTGTGCAGGTCGGCGCTGGTCTCCCGGTCTTCTCGACGCTGCTGATCGGCCACACGCTTCTGGTCCTGCCCTATTGCGTGCGCGTTATCTCGGCCAGCCTGGCGTCGTTTGACTTTTCCATTGAAGAGGCCGCGATCAGCCTCGGTTCGCCGCCCTGGAAGACGTTCTTCACCGTGGTTCTGCCGAACGTCCGGTCGGGCGTTATCGCCGCGTTCATCCTGGCCTTCATCACCTCGATCAACGATGTGTCGGTGGCCCTGTTTCTCACAGGGCCGGGAATTTCCACGCTTCCGATCCAGATCCTCGCACATGTCGAGCAGTTCTTTGATCCCGTGATCGCATCGGTCTCCGTGCTCTTGATGTTTCTTACCGTCGCCGTCATGGCTGTCGTCGAGCGCACGCTCGGCCTGACCTTCCTGACCAAATAGCTCCCGGATCGACATGGCCGCCCCTCTTTCTCTTGAACATCTCACCGCTCACTACGGCACCACCAAGGTGCTCGACGACCTCTCGCTCGATGTCGGCGCCGGCGAACTGGTGTCACTGCTTGGCGCCTCGGGTTGCGGCAAGACGACGACTTTGCGACTGACCGCTGGCTTTCTGGCGCCGACAGCCGGTGCGATCCGCCTCGGCGATACCGACCTGACCCGCCTGCCGGCGCATCGCCGCAACATCGGACTGGTGTTCCAGAACTATGCGTTGTTTCCGCATTTGAGCGTGCTCGACAACGTCGCGTTCGGGCTCAAACAGCGCGGCATGGGCAGCGCGGAGCGGACGCGAAAGGCTGACGACATGTTGCAGCGCGTCGGTCTCGCCGATCTGGCCGAGCGCCTGCCGGGCGAACTGTCGGGCGGCCAGCGCCAGCGAGTCGCGCTCGCCCGCGCGCTGGTCATTGAACCGCAGCTCTTGATGTTTGACGAGCCGCTTTCGAACCTCGATGCGAAGTTGCGTGTCGATATGCGCGTTGAAATTCGCCAGTTGCAGCGCGCCAACGGCACGACCTCGGTGTTCGTCACCCACGATCAGGAAGAGGCGTTTTCGATCTCCGACCGTGTCGCCATCATGGATGCCGGGCGTATCCGCCAGTTCGATACGCCGGAAGTGCTCTACCAGCGTCCGTCGAACGCCTTCGTTGCGCGCTTTGTCGGCTTCGAAAACCTGATCCCGCTCACATCGGCGACCCGGCAAGGGTCGATCGTGCACGCCAAGGGCGATGGTGGTATCTCGGTCGTGCTTGACCAGGAGCAACTCGGTGCGGTGCCCGACCGCTTCACGCTGGCGACGCGCCCGGACGGGCTGCGTGTCAGCCCCGACGCCGACGCCGAGGGGATCCCGTCGACGCTGGGCCTGCGCACCTATCTGGGCCGCGCCTATCACTATCAGGCCGAAACGCCCGCCGGCCATCTTGTCGCGGCGGGGCCATTGTCTCGGCCATTGGACATTGGAGCCACGGCGCGACTTGTTCCGGAGCTCGAGCAATGTTGCATCCTGCCGGCGGAAGAGGCGCCATGAAAACGCTCATCCGCAACGCTCTGCTGCTGCCCTGTACACCGGACATGCCGGTGATCGAAGCCGGCCATGTGCTGATCGAAGATGACAGGATCGTTTCGGCCGGCGCGGGTCCGGGGCCGGGCAGTATCGATGCCGACATCACGGATGTCGAAGGCGACATCGTGATGCCGGGCATGGTCAACCCGCACGCCCATCTGCCGATGACGCTGTTTCGGGGGCTCGGCGAGGATGTGGACGACCGGTTGTTCCGCTATGTGCTGCCGATGGAGCGCAAGTTCGTCTCGCCGCGCATGGTGCGTGTTGGCACGGCGCTGGCCTGCTGGGAACTGATCCGCGCGGGCGTAACCACTGTCGCGGACATGTATTATCACGAGACCGAAGTGGGTCATGTCCTTGATGAGGCCGGGCTGCGTGGTGTCGTCGGCCAGACCATCGCGGACTTTGATCCGCCCGATCACGCCAGCATCGACGAGGGCTTTGCGCTCACCGAACTGCTGGTCGGCGCATTTGCCGACCATCCGCGCATCACGCCATCGATTGCCCCCCATGCACCCTATTCAACCGACATCGCGGTTATGAAGCGGGTCGCGCAATGGGCAACGGACCACCCGGCGGTGCCGGTGCAGATCCATCTCGCCGAAATGGGATCGGAGATGGCGTGGGCCGAACGCACCCATGGCTGCCGACCCGTCGAAGTGGTGGATCGGGCAGAGCTTCTCATCGACGGTCTGATTGCCGCCCACTGCCTGCACCTTGACGAGGCTGAGATCGGGCGCCTGGCGGAAGCCGGCGTCCGGGTCGCGCATAACGCCCGCTCCAACGCCAAGGCGGGGCGTGGCATTGCCCCGGTCGCCGCGATGCGTGCCGCCGGTATTCCGGTGGGTATCGCCACCGACGGGCCGATGAGCGGCAACACGCTCGATCTCTTCGCCCAGTTCGGACCGGTTTCGATGTTCGCCAAACTGCTCGGCGGCAGCCGCAAGCCGATGCCCGCTGTCGACATCATTCGCATGGCGACCATCGAGGGCGCGCGCGTGCTGGGTATGGACCTGCGGGTCGGTTCGCTCGAACCGGGCAAGCAGGCCGACATCATCCGCATCGCGCTCGACACACCGCGCCTTCAGCCCGTTTATGATCCCTATGCGACGCTGGTTTTTGCAGCGCAGCCGGAGGATGTCACCGACGTGATGGTCGCGGGTCGCTGGCTCATGCGCGACCGCGACGTTCTCACATTGGAGCGCAGAAAAGTGCTGCGCGATGCCGGACAGATCGCCACCGAATTCAAAGCCGAGATGGCCCGCATCGACGGAGGCACGTCATGACAGCGCTCAAAAAGGCGTTGGCCGTTGCCGATGAACAGTTGGATGCGAGCCTTGAACGGTTGATGGCACTCATCAGGATTCCATCGATCTCCACCGACCCGACCCACGCCGAGGACTGCCGGCGTGCGGCACAGTGGCTGAAGGACGAGCTCGATGGGCTGGGGTTTGACGCAAGCGTGCGCTCGACAGAACTCCATCCCATGGTCGTTGCCCATGACCGTGGCGCTCCAAAGGGCGTACCGCACGTCTTGTTTTACGGCCACTATGACGTGCAGCCGGTCGATCCGCTGGAGGCATGGGAGCGCCCGCCCTTCGAGCCGGCACTTGTCCTGCAGCCTGACGGGGAGACGTGGATCACCGGGCGCGGCGCATCCGATGACAAAGGTCAGCTTCTGACCTTCGTGGAGGCCTGCCGGGCTTGGAAGGCGGCGAACGGCGCGCTGCCGCTCAAGGTCTCGATGCTGTTCGAGGGCGAAGAGGAAATCGCCTCGCCCAGCCTTGAGCCGTTCCTTGCCAAGACACGCAATGAGCTGCAAGCGGACATGGTGCTCGTCTGCGACACGGACATGTGGGATCGGCAGACACCTGCTGTCACGACGGTGATGCGCGGGCTCGTCGGCGAGGAAATCACGATCACCGCCGCCGACCGTGACTTGCATTCCGGCATTTTCGGCAATGCCGCCCGGAACCCTCTGCAGGTCCTGGCGGATCTGTTGGCCAGCCTGCGCACGCCCGACGGCTCGATTGCCATTGACGGCTTTTACGACGATGTCGCCGAACTGCCCGAGGCAGTGCGCGCGCAGTGGGCGCGCCTGCCCTTCGACCAATCGGCGTTTCTGGGTGGCGTGGGCTTGTCCCAACCCGCGGGCGAAGCCAACCGGTCCGTTTTGGAGCAGGTTTGGGCGCGCCCATCCTTTGAGATTCACGGCATTGCTGGGGGCTTTTCGGGCGATGGGTTCAAGACCGTCATCCCGTCCAGTGCGCGGGCCAAGGTTTCCCTCCGGCTCGTTGACAGACAAGACCCCAACAAGGTTCGCGCGGCATTCCGCGCGCATTTGCACGCACGTTTGCCGCAAGATTGCGCGATCGCTTTTGCCGAGCATGGCACTAGCGCCGCGACCGTGCTGCCGCATGACGGTGAAATGCTGCGCAAAACCCTCGAAGCGTTGAGCGAGGAGTGGGAGACCGAAGCCGCCTGCGCCGGCACGGGCGGCTCCATCCCGATCCTGACGGCGTTCAAGCAACAGCTGGGCATGGACGCGCTGCTTGTCGGTTTTGCGCGCTTTGACAATCGCGTTCACAGCCCGAATGAGAAGTATGACCTGACGAGCTATCACAAGGGCATCCGCAGTTGGCTGCGCATCCTCGACAGGCTGGCTGCCGGCTGAGGGTCACCAAACCACGCGATGGCTCTCGCCGGTCATGACGTTGACCAAGCCTTCCGGCGCTGCCTCATTGGGTGCGACCAGCACCCATCGCCAAGGCGCGCAGGTGAGCGTCGCGAACTGCAACCGCTCCGGAAACCCCGGGAACCAGCGGGGCGAAAAGGTTGGCTCATAGAGCCAGTCGATCTTCTCGGCTTCCGCATGGAGGTGCTTCATGTCCGCATCGAGTTCCTGCGCCGAGCGCGCCGTCATCAGACCGCCGACTTCGTAGCGCACACGCGCTTTGATGATGCCGCCGCTCGCTAGCACCCAGCCGCCCTGCATCTCGTGGATGGCATTGACCACTTGCGCCATCGCCGCATCGGAAGATCCAACGACCCAAAGGTTGTGGCTGTCATGGGCGACGGTGCAGCCGACGGCCGTATCGGGCGTCGCCGGCCCGCAGCCGAGCCAGAACATGCGCCCCACGCGGCTCTCGCCCGTATGTCGGTCGACCACGGCGAACTTCGTGATGTTGCGGGCGGTATCCCGCTCCACCTGGCCGCCGGCAACGGTCAGCTCGGTCTCGATAAAGTCATCGTCCCAATGGAAGGGCCGCAGCAGCGCCGCCTGTACGGTCTTCCGCCCGGCTGGGGCCGGGATGGCGAAATCGTCAGCCTTGAAAGTGCGGTTGAGCTTGACTGTCTGCGTTGCCCAGTCGGGCCAGGCGATGTCTTGCACCGCATCGATGTAGCTTGTGCCGGCCGATACCTGCCGCCCATCCGCCCAGACTTCCGCGATCGCAATGCGCTCGACATCGTTCAGCAACACCAGATCGGCGTAACGCCCCGGCGCAATGGCACCCACCCAGGGCGTCAGGCGCATGTGCCGCGCCGGATTGATCGTCACGCATTGCAAGGCAACTTCAGGCGACAGCCCGCTTTGTATGGCGAGCCGCACATTGTGGTCGGTCGCACCCATTTGCAGGGTGTCGGACGCGGACCTGTCGTCGGTTGCAAACGCCACTTGGCTCCAGTCCTTGAGGCCGCGCTCGAGCAATCCACCGATGATCTCCGGCATCGAGTGCGGCCGGATCTCCAGAAACACGCCATGAGTGAGCTTGTCCCAGGCCTCCTCGGCGGTCCACGCCTCGTGGTCGGAGGCCAGGCCGGCGGCGGCAAAGGCATTGATGTCGCCAAGCGCACGCAAGCCTGCGCCATGGCCTTCAATGACGCCGCGCGCGGCAAAAGTGGCTTCGATCATCCCCCACAAGCGCCGATGGGACCGATTGTCAGCATTGGTGACGGCGGGCCAGTCCATCACCTCGTCAAGCCCGGCAACTTGTAGGCTGGAAGCCAGAAACCGAGCCTGATCCCCGGCGTCAAAATGGCCGCCGGACACTTCATATCCGGTGGGTGGAACAGCCGAGCCGGGCAATGGAAACACTTTGAGCGCGCATCCGGCACGTCGCGCCGTCAGCCAGAAGCCAAGGTTCTTGGCCCCGTTGACGTTTGAGAATTCATGACTTGCCTCGCATGTCCATGTGTTGCCGCGCGGCAGAACCAGCGCCGCCTCGTGCTCAGGCGTCAGGTGGGAACTCTCGATATGCTTGTGCACCTCGCCAAAACCGGGCACGGCAGCAAGATCGAGCCGTTCGATCCGGTCTCTGGCTCCACCTTGCCAATGGCCCGCGGGCCCGACAAAGGCGATCCGGCGGCCGCGGACCACCACCTCTTGGTCCTCAAGCCATGTGCGGCTCGCCGCATCGAACAGGCGCCCGACTCGAACCACCCGGTCAGCCGGCTTTCGGCCAAGCGCGACCTGCACAAGATCACGGCGGATTGTGCCCTCATCGACGGCGGAGGGCGTAAGATCGGCGGGCAGCGAAGGGGGGCTTTCATCGTGCATGATGCGTCGTCGTCGGGTTGCAGGATTGCGGAATCAGAACAATAAGACCGCCCAACAATAGGCGGAGGTGAGCAAGAAAACATCATGCAAGAAGCATCGGTTCAGGCCATTATCGACACCGATCCGGGGCTCGATGATGCAATCGCCATTCTCTACGCTTTGCGGTCGCCGGCATTTGAAGTTCTCGGGCTGACGACAGTCGCCGGCAATATCGGCCTCGCTGCCACGACACGCAATGCCGGCCGATTGCTGGCGCTGGCCAGGCGGACTGACATTCCTGTAGTGGCGGGCGCCAGCAGGCCCTTGAAGCGGCCCGCGCTCGATGTTGCCTCTCACATTCATGGTGTCGATGGCGTCGGGGGCGTGCCACTGCCCCAGGCGGCCGCCCCCGCGCTTGACGGCGCCGTTGACTGGATGGCGGAACAGTTGGCAAACGCTCCGGACAAGACTGTCGATCTGCTTGCGCTGGGGCCGCTGACCAATGTCGCGACGCTTGTCGAGCGCCACCCGTCGCAGGCGGTGCGCATTCGGCGCCTCATCGCGATGGGCGGTGCGGTGGAGACCCATGGCAATGTCAGCGCGCGGTCGGAGTTCAACTTCGCTGCCGATCCGGAGGCCGTGGAGACGGTGCTCGGGGCCGATCTGCCCCTCGCCATCGTCCCGCTCGATGTGACACGCCAGGTGCGCGCCACGCATGACTATGCCACCCAATTGGCGACTGCCGCGCGGCCGGAGGCCCGGAAGGCCGGTGAACTGATCAAGGCTTACTTCAAAGGCACCGACGGCAGGGAAAGCCGCCCCCTGCACGATCCGTGCGTAATGCTCTTGGCCGCGGTACCGCAGCTCTTCAAGGTCGAGCGCCGCCATTTGGACGTCTGCCTGACGGGCGGCGATAGCGGCGCTCTGGTCAGCGGCACACATGCGGTCGATGTCGCCATGGGCGTTGATGAGGGCCTGGCCCTGGCCCAATTGTCGAACGTACTTGTGGGAAGCCGCAACCAACCAGACCGCGACCAGGGACGTTGATACTCAACAGTCCCTAGGATCCAACCGGCAGCTCACGCTCGACGAGAGTGGTCCAAAAAGCGATGCCGGTCGCCATCGCACCGTCATTGAAATCATATTTCGTGTTGTGGTGCATTGCATCGGCCCCGGCAGGACCGTTGCCGAGCCAGGCGTAGCAACTTGGCACTTGCTCGGAGAAGATCGCGAAATCATCGCCGGCTGTTGAAGGTGGGAATTCAGCGCGCACTTTGTGATCGCCCAGCGCTGAGACGGCTGCCTGATAGGCGCCAAGGGTGGCAGCAGGATCGTTGGTCACCGATGGCATGCCGCGCCGGTATTCGAAGGCCGATGTCATGCCCATGGATGCCGCAATCCCTTCACCCAGACGTTGAAGCGATGCTTCAATCTTGTCGCGTGCGGAGGTTGAATAGGCGCGGGCCGTGCCACCAAGCCTGGCCGAGTCCGGGATCACGTTGAGGGCGGCGAAATCGCCCGCCTCCATCGCGCAGATGCTGACGACACCTGGCTCGAGGGGATCAAGCTCCCGTGCCACAATCGTGTGCACTGCGGCCAGGAACTGGCCGGCGGCCGCAACCGGGTCGCGGCCAAGATGGGGTTTGGCACCGTGCGTGCCTTTGCCGCAAAACGTCACCTGGAACCGATCGGAAGACGCAAGCTGCGGGCCGTTGACCACTGCCATCTCATCGACGGCAAGACCCGGCATGTTGTGCAGACCGAAGGCGCGATCGACAGGGAAGCGGGCAAAAAAGCCGTCGTCTACCATAGCCTGTGCGCCGCCGCGTCCTTCCTCTGCCGGCTGAAACACAAAATGCGCCGTGCCATTGAAGCGGCCGTTTCTGGACAAATGCTGCGCGGCCCCCAGCAGCATCGCGGTATGGCCGTCGTGACCGCAGGCATGCATCTTGCCGCTTTGCGTCGAACGCCACGGCCGATCTTCGGCGGTCTCGGGCATGGCCAGCGCATCCATGTCTGCGCGCAACATGATGGCACGGCCCGAAGCCCCGCGTTTCAAGGTTCCTACGACGCCCGTGCGACCAATGCCTGTCGTGACCGCTATCCCTTCAGCCGCCAGCGCTTCGGCAATGATTGATGAGGTTCGAAACTCTTCAAAACCCAGTTCGGGATGAGCATGCAGATCGCGCCGCAACGCGATCATCTCATCGAGGATGGTTCGGCCAACTTGCGCCATGCATAATGTGTCCTTCGCGGTCACTCATGACGACAGTTCCTATGAGTCGCGGCATTTATCAAGCCACTGGCAATTTCGGCCGGGGAATTTGGCCGGCCGCCGCCTGACGGAAGGCGAACGCCGATCATCGGTGTTGTCGACGCCTCTCCGGCGCAATCGCGAGCTTCGGCCCCCTCCGGTCATGATCGTGCGTCGTCCAGGCACATGAACCGGCGCGCATGAAGCACCCGGCTCGTGGCTGGTTGGCGAACACTTCAACCACATCCGTGCCGGTCGGCTGTCCTGGTCTGAAGGAGTCGGGCGTGCCACCTTTCTGGTACACCCACAGATCAGACCGCGCGAGATGTACTCGCTGTCATGATCGACCCGGATCGTCGTCGGACATCCATGATGGCTGCACACGCGCCCGAATGTCCGAACCAAATCCGCACCGCACCTGTCGACGATGCGTCGCACCGGTTCTCGACCGGCCGCGGTGCCGCGCCAACCGCGCGTCTCACGCCGCACAGGCCGCGCACGCGGTTGCCTTCGCCGACCGATCGAGCGCTGCGCGATGACCCACCAGCCGGTCGTATCGCCCGCCGTGGAACACCAGAGGCGCCCCGGGCGTCGCCGTCCACCGCAGAACGCGGCCGACAAAAATCACATGGTCGCCGCCCTCGTGACACGCTTCGGTACGGCACTCGAACCGGGCCAGGCAGGCCGGCAGCAAGGGAACGCCGTTCAGGCCGCCGCTACAGACCAGCCCGTCGAACTTGTCGATGGCGGGACGGGCGAACCGGTCCGACACGTCCTGCTGATCCTGCGCCAGCACGTTCACGGCGAAATGTCCCGCCTGCTCGAAGGTCTCAAGGCTGGGTGACGAGCGCTGCAGGCTCCACAGCACCAGCGGCGGGTCCAGCGACACCGACGCAAACGAGTTGACGGTCACGCCGCAGCGATGGCCGCCCGGACCCGCGCAGGTAACGACCGCTACTCCGGTCGTGTAGAGGCCAAGCGCGTTGCGCAATTCGCGCGACGGCATGTCGGTTGTCGTGGTCTGCTTCATTTTTTTGACATCCTGTCTTGGACACCGGTTCGCCACGGGCGGCGCCTGAGGGGTCAGGCGGCGCCACGGGCGTGTTCGGGCGGTGCGAGGAAACCGGTCAGATGGCCGAGCACCGCTTCGCCCGCCTCGGCCGGCAGAACATGGCCGGCGTTCGGCACGATCACCACCTGTGCCTTGGCAAGATGGTTTGCGAAAATCTCCGCATAGGCGGCCGGGATCAGCCGGTCCTCGGCGCCCCAGATGATCAGCACCGGTGCCGTGACCCGATGAAGGCGCTTGGCGAGGCCCTTTTCGGGAATTGGCCACAGGAACTTGCCCGTGCATCCGATCGACCAAACCAATCCGGCCATCCCCTTGACCGCCATTTCGGGGTCGTCCGGCGGGGTGAACATGGCCTGTGCCGCAGGACCCGACGGGTCGGCGAAAAGCATCGCCGGCATCTCCTCCTTGGCGGCGGCGATCCAGTTGGCCACCGGCAGGTCCTCGCGCCACAGGCCGACCGGCGCGAGCAGAGCCACCTGGCTGAAGAGATCGGGAAACGTGGCTGCGAGTTCGGACGCCAGCATGCCGCCGAAGCTCTCACCGATCACCGCGGCGTCATGACAGTTCATCGCCCGCAATGCCTCTTCGTAGATCAGCACCAGATCACCCAGTTCGTCTATTCTGTGGATCGCATGCGGATCGTCGGGCGCCGTGCCCGGAAAATGCGGAGCGACGACGGTGTGGTGCCGGGCGAGCGCGTCCAGAAACGGTGTCCACATCAACCCGGCGGCGGGATGCAGATAGACAAGGGTCGGGCCGTCGCCGGCGACACGGAAAACGATATCGATCTTTCCGTTCCAGACGGAAACGGTCTCGGTGCGCACATGGTCAGGGAAAAACATCACACGGCCTCCTTGAGTTGCGGGGCGCTGTCAACGCGGGGCGATCCGCCCAGCGATTGCGGCCACCAATGGTGATCATGCTCATCGGCCCACAATGTCTTGAGCGTCGGTATGACCTCGGTCGCGAACAGATCGATGTTGGCTTCGGCCAGCTCGCGCGGCATGGAGCCGAATTGCAGCATGGCGTGCAGATTGCCGATCCTGAGTTCGCCAAGCGTCTGCTTGAGCCGATCGCGCACCGTTGCCGGGCTGCCGCAGATCAGCGCGCCGGATTCGACCAGTTCGGTGAAGCTGATCGTGCGCATCTTCTCGTAAATGCCGAAATCCTTCGGATCGCGCATGATGAATTCCAGGCCGCGAATATCGATGCCGCCCGGCAGGGCCAATTGGTTCATCGGTATCGCGCCCAGTGCCTTGCGGAAGAAATATTCGGCGTGATCGGCAAACAGGCGCTCGGCCTTTTCGTCGGTTTCGGCGACGGCGATCGTCTGCATGAACCCCATCTGATAGGGGTTGGGCGTCTTGCCGAGTTGGTCGGCGATCTCATAGAAGCGGTCGAAGATGCGGTGCCCTGTCACCTTGGTGCCGAACCAACTGAAATAGTTGAAGCCGAAGGCGCGCTCCAGCACGAAGCGCATTGTGTTGGGGTTGCCGATGCCGGTGATCCAGACCGGTGGCGGCGTCTGCAGGGGGCGCGGCCAGATGTTGACCGTGGCATGCTGCGAGAAGCGGCCGTTCCAGGGGAAGATGCCCGGCTCGGACCATGCGCGCAGGATCAGTTCGAGATTTTCGTCGAACCGCGCGCGCACCTGGGCCGGCGGTACACCGTTGTTCATGCTTGAATCATAGGCAAGACCGACCGGGAAGCCGGCAATCAGGCGCCCGCCGGAAATGCAATCGATCATCGCCATCTCCTCGGCGACACGCAGCGGCTCACGGCTCTTGCCCAGCGAGCGGCCGAGCGGAAAGATGGCCGGCGACAGCCCCTCGGCTTCGGTGGCATGGGCGAGCGCGGCGCAGATCAAAGACGGATTGGGCACCATGTCATAAGCGCTCTGGCCGTGCTCGGTGACGGCAAGCCCGTCAAAGCCGGCGCGCGCAGCGTGCATGAACTGGCCCAGCGCATCTGCATAGCTGGCGCGGATCTCGGACGGATCGGCGAGATCATATGGCGTCGTCACCGCCGCGCCGTGGTTCTGCTCGAAGTCCGCCGGAAAGGCGCGATAGGGAACGAGCTGGAAGTAATTGACTTTCACGATGTCCTCCCTTCGTTTTGGTCGGCCGATCTTTGCCGGGGCGCCAGCGCCGGTGGAAGTCGAAAACGCCGCGTGTGCGCGTACCGGCAAGCGATGGTACGCGTGTGGACAAACGGCCCGGTCGCAGACGTTCGTGCGACGGCGCCGGGACCAGGTCGGTTCCGGGAAAGCGGCCGGCCTGGTCGGCGCGTTCTTGGGAAGATCAGTGCAGGGCGGCGCGGACGGATTTCGGCGAGGCGCCGCAATGTTGCTTGAAGACGCGGGAGAAATGCGCCGGACAGGCAAATCCGTGCGCGTAGGCGATCTGTGCGATGCTGAGCGCCAAGAAGGCCGGATTCTCCAGCACCTGGCGGGCAGCTTTCACGCGTCTTTGCCGAATGAACGCGCTGGGCGTCTGGCCCCGGGCTGCAAACACTGCCTGAAGGTAGCGCTGGGAGATGCCGATACCCCCTGCAACCGTCTTGGGTGTCAGGTCGGGGTTTTGAAGGTGGGTGTCGATATGATCGACCGCCCGTCGGTAAAGGGCTGCCTTGACGGCGCTGTCATGGGGCAGTCCGTCGTCGGGTTCGACCAAAAAGCTGAACGCAACCAGATCGGCGGCCTGCCGGGCAAGCGTCGCGGGCAGGCCGGGCACATCGGGAACCGATGATGCCTCGCGCGAGGCCTTTTCAAGGAAGGCGGCGGCCAGGCCGGGCAGGCCCGTGGTCGTGCGAACCGCGCGGCAGGTCGCCCAGCCAAGGTCGGGCAGGCGCGCTTCAAGCAGACCGCTGGGCAGGCGCGTCACCCGGACATCGACATCGGCCGGCTGCGCGAGCGTGAAGGGTTGGCCGCCATGCAACAAGCACAGCGTTCCGGGCTGCGCCAGCGCCTTCCGGCCGGCCTGTTCGAATATCATCTCGCCGGTCAGCGGCAGAAAACAGAACACGTCGTCGCAGCCATCGCGGGCGATGTGCCGGCGCGTCCGTTCGGCGCTGTTGGGGCTGGCGCGATAGCGCGTCATGGCCAACGGTCCCAGCCGGCGATGTCGCACTTCGCCCCTGAACCCGCTGCGTCGCGGCAAATCGAGATCGACCTTGACATAGTGATCGTCGATCACGGAACGCCAGAATGCGAGCCGGTCGCGGGTCGCCAATCGCTCTGTGCTCAAAACGGTGGTTTCCATGGCACTTTCATGCTTATTCGCGTCGCGTGAACCGCGCAACCTTGTCCTCGTCCAACACCACGCCGAGTCCCGGCCCGTCGGGTAGAAAAGCCGCGCCCTGCCGATACCGGATCGGCGTGGTGACCAAGTCCTCGGCCAGCAGCAGCGGGCCAACAAGCTCGCCGCCCAGCGGCAGTCGCGGAAGGCTGGCACCCAGATGCAGTCCGGCGGCTGTGCCGATCGATGTTTCAAGGAACGTGCCCATATAGACCGACAGGCCGCCCGCTTCCGCGATGTCCGCCATCCGCCGGCTTGCCTGCAACCCCCCGGCCTTCATCAGCTTGAGCGATATGATATGCGCAGCTTGACGTCCGATGACATCGACGACGTCCGACGCCGATTGCGCCCCTTCATCGATCATCACCGCGATTTGCGAGCAGCGGGCGATCCGTGCCATCGCGTCCAGATGGTCGCGGCGAACCGGTTGCTCGACCAGTTCGATGCCCGCTTCGGCGAGGCGCGGCATTGCATGAAGGGCGTCCAGTTCAGACCAGGCTTCATTGGGATCGACCCGCACTTTGGCACGACCATCAAGCGCAGCCGACAGTTTCGCCACGCGCCTGACATCGTTGTGCAGCGATTCCGAACCCATTTTCACTTTGAATGCCGACACCAGTTCGCCGTCGAGCATCTCGTCCATCTCGGCGAGATCCTGTTGCATGTCGCCGCTTGCGACCGGCCATGCGACCGGACACCGGTCGCGGAACCGCCCGCCCAAAAGCGCCCAGATCGGCAGGTCGTGCAGCTTGCCGACAAGATCGAGCAGCGCCATCTCGATGCCGGCCTTCACAAAGCTGTTGTTGCGTACATGGCGATCCAGCTCGGCCAGAACCGGTCCCACGTCATGGGCAGGCCGTCCCGTCAGTTGCGGGGCCAGATAACGATCCAGCATGATCTTCATGGTCTCGACGCTGTCGCCCGACCACCAGGGGCCGCAGGGAACGACCGCTTCGCCAATGCCTTCCAACCCGTCCGACGATCGTATGCGGATCAACAGCGCACTTTGCACCCGCGCTTGGTGGCGGGCAAAGCGTTGAAGGCGCTTGAACGGCAGATCGACAATATCCGACCGAACATCTTCGATCAGGGCGTTTTTTGCCCGGCTTGGCGCGGTATGCAGGTTCATGGTCGGGCCTCTCGAAACTCTGCAGCTTGTCTAGCGTGGGATTCTGCTTACGGTAAAATACCGAAAACGGCAGATCTTCATGCGGAGTGGGTATCGAGATATGGAGTTCAGGCAATTGCGCTATTTCATGGCTGTCGCAGAGGAGGCAAATATCGGGCGTGCCGCGCTGCGCCTGCATGTTTCCCAGCCGCCGATCAGCCGGCAAATTCAGGCTCTCGAACATGAGCTTGGCGCTGCACTCCTCGTTCGAACGCCCAAGGGCGTCGAACTGACAGAGGCAGGGCGGGTGTTCTACGCCGGCGCACAGAAGGTGCTGGCACAGTCAAAGAACACGGTGGAGCGTACGCGTGCAGCCGATCGGGGCGAACTGGGTCGGCTCGATGTCGCATTTTTCGGCTCGACCGTTTATCGCGCCGTACCGTTCGCGCTGCGCGCGTTCACCCGGGCCAGGCCAGAAATCGACGTCTCGCTTGTGCGGATGGGCAAGGCGGAGCAGGTCCACGCCTTGCGGGAAGGACGCATCCATGTCGGTTTCGGGCGCTATTACAATCAGGCGGACGGGCTCGTCATCGAGCACATGTCAGCCGAACCGCTTTACGCAGCCATCCCGCACGATGCGGCGCTGGCGCAATCCGGCGACGTCTCGATCGCCGATCTCGCGCGCTGGCCGGTCGTTTTGTACCCCTCCGGAGACCGACCGAGCTTTGCAGACGAAATCGTCGGTCTGTTCCAATCGTCGGGGACCGAGTTTCAGGTCGACAGCGTGGCCGCCGATTCCACATCCGCCTTGGCACTGGTGGCATGCGGGGGGCGTTGCACGATCGTTCCGGAGTCCGTTGCTGCCCTGCGTTTTCCGACGCTGAGCTATTTGCCGATCAGCGATTGTCCGGTCGTCGCACCCACCTCCTGCATCTTTTCGGCCGAGAACCGGGCACCGGTCCTCCAAGAGTTTCTGAGGATTCTCAGAAGCCTGTCGACGCCTTCCGTGGTCGATACCGAAAACGCATCGCAGGGGCGGTCGAAAAGTATTGGAGCGTAATGCCTGGATCGGTCTATCGATCGGCCCTGAAGTTGGATCGACCAGGGAGGTGATCATGTCGGATCGAGTGACGACCATCACAACGGACATCGTCGAGGCAGTGCGCGACGTTTTGCGCAAGCACGACGTAACGTTTCAGGAATATCGCGCCGGTTTCATGCATTTGGTCAAAACCCAGCAGGCTGGCGAAATCCCGCTGCTGATCGATGTGTTCTTTAACTCGACGATCGTCGATATTGAGAACAGCACACGCAAGGGCTCCAAAGCGGCCATTCAAGGGCCCTACTTTGTCGAGGGCGCGCCGCATGTCAGCGGTGAACTGGCGATCCGCGACGAGGACAAGGATCAGCCACGGATGGTCATGCGCGGCCAAGTGACCGACATCGCCGGAAAACCGGTGCCCGGCGCCGTCATCGATGTGTGGCATTCCACCCCCGAGGGCCGCTATTCGGGCATCGAAAGGCACGGCGAAGTCGACAAGAAATACTATCGTGGCAAGATCACGACGGATGCAAACGGCCGTTATGAATGCCACTCGATCCTGCCGGCGCCTTATCAGATCCCCAACAAAGGCCCGACAGGGCAACTGTTGGAGGAATATATGGGCGGTCATTCGTGGCGCCCCGCCCACATCCACTACTGGGTCCAGGCCGACGGCCAGCGCGACCTGATCAGCCAGGCCTATTTCGAAGGCGGCGACTATATCGAGGACGATTGCTGCAATGGCGGCGGCTCCGATTTCATGGTGCCGGAGGTCTATGAAGACGGCGTGCGTGTCATGGAAGTCGACTTCAGGCTCGAGCCGGCCCAGGCCGTCATGCAGGCTGCAGAATGAAGTCCGGGGAGGGCGCGGCGATGCGCTCTCCCTTCCCTGTTCTTCCGAACTGAACATCCGTCAATGGCCGGCCGGAGAAGCGACCGGGCGGGAAAAGCGCGCCAGGCTGCGCCTCACGTGAGGAATGTATGACCAATCAAATCGAAACCGAAGTTCTGGTCGTCGGCACCGGACCGTCGGGTGCATCTGCGGCCGCCCTTTTGAGCCGGTATGGCGTCAGGACGCTTCTGGTCAACAAGTATGGTTGGACGGCGCCGACACCGCGCGCCCACATAACCAACCAGCGCACCATGGAGGTCGTTCGCGATCTCGGTCTTGAAGACGATGTCAAGCGATATGCGGTGCCGAACGAGCTGATGGGAGAGAATACGATCTGCGCCAGCCTTGCAGGCGAGGAGTTCGGCCGCATCAACACATGGGGCACCAATGTGCGGCGCCGGGCCGATTATGACGAGTGCTCGCCGACGTCCATGTGCGACATTCCGCAAAACCTGTTGGAGCCGATCCTGGTCAAATCCGCCGCGCTCAATGGTGGCAAGGTGCGCTTTGACACCGAATATCTGAGCCATGTCCAGGACGAAACCGGCGTCACCGCGATGTTGCGCGATCGGCTGACCGGCGCCGAGATCTCGGTGCGTGCCAAATACATGATCGGCGCAGACGGTGCGAACTCGCGGGTTCTGGCCGATCTCGACCTGCCGCTGGAGGGCAAGATGGGCCTTTCGGGCTCGATCAACATGGTGTTCGAAGCCGATTTGACGAGATTTGTCGCCCATCGTCCGTCGGTTCTCTACTGGGTGATCCAGCCGGGATCGGACATTGGCGGGCTCGGCATCGGTGTCGTGCGCATGGTGCGGCCCTGGAACAAATGGCTCGCGATCTGGGGATATGATGTCGAGCAGGGGCCGCCGGACCTCGACAATGCTTTCGCCACTCGCATCGTCCACAATCTGATCGGCGATGATGCGGTGCCGGTCAGTATCGAGGCAACATCGACATGGACCGTCAACGACATGTACGCGACCCGGCTGCACAAAGGTCGCGTGTTCTGTGCGGGCGATGCGATCCATCGTCATCCGCCAACCAATGGATTGGGCTCCAACACCTCGATCCAGGACAGTTTCAACCTGTGCTGGAAGATCGCCATGGTTCTGCGCGGCCAGGCCGACGAGAGCCTGCTGGAGACCTACACAACCGAACGGGCTCCGGTGGCCAGGCAGGTTGTCGGCCGGGCCAACAAGTCGCTCGGCGATTTTCCGCCGATCGCGGTCGCTCTGGGCCTGCCACAGGCCAAGAGCGTCGAGGAGATGTATGCCAACATGGCGCGTCGCAAGGAATCGACTCCCGAAGCCGAGGATCAGCGCGCCCGGCTCCGCGCCGCGATCGCCGGCACCGACTATGTCTACAATGCCCATGGTGTCGAGATGAACCAGCGCTACGCCGGCCCGGCCATCGTCGATGACGAGTCCGGGGCCGAAATCTTCGAGGATGAGGAACTGTACCACCAGGCCTCGACGCGCCCCGGCGCTCCGGTGCCTCATGTCTGGGTCTATCGCGCCGATGGCCATCGCATCTCGACCAAGGATCTGTGCGGCAAGGGCCGCTTCACCCTGCTGACCGGTCTGGGAGGGGAAGGGTGGCGCGATGCGGCGGCGGCTGTCCGTGAAACCCATGGCGTGGAGGTTGACGTGCACATTATCGGTCCGGGGCAGGCCCATGAGGACCACTATGGCGATTTCGCCAGGATCCGCGATACGAGCGACAGCGGAGCGCTGCTCGTGCGCCCCGACTTCCACATCGCATTCAGGGCCCAGGCAGTTTCCGGTGATGCAAGCAACACACTGGTTGGTGCCATGGGCCAAATTCTCGGCAGGACGACCTCAACGGCTCACAAGGTCGCCGCAGAGTAGCAAGACGGTACCTGCTTCCGATCCCCGCCCAGAGCGGCGCACTGTTTCGGCGTCCGCAATCATGGAACTTCAAAAGGTCTTCGGAGACACGATGTCGTGCCGGACGCCTGGACGGTCCTGTTCGACGCGGGTCACCGGATCGTTGCAATCGTCGTGCAATCGCTCCTGCTCGCGCAACGCCAACACGGCCGAGATCGTCGGCACGGTGTAGGGGACCAGAAACGTCAGCGCGACCCTGGCCCAGTCGCCGGCGGTCATCGTTCCGCCGACGATCGTATCGCCATGGTTGATGGGCGCCAGCAGACGGCCCAACACAAGCGACATCAAAGCGGCGCGCCTGACGACAACCGGATCGAGACAACTGATGCTTCGGTCCCAGAGCCGCTGCTTTTGGCGTCCGACGCGATCTGGCCGATCTCGCGCGGCGTTACCGTTCCGGCGGTGCGGGCCGGCCGGCTTGCCTTCCTGCCCCTCGACACCGCCGACACGGTCGGGCCGATCAGTCGGACGACCCGTGCCGACGATGCCGGCAGTACCGAACTTGCGCTGCTGCGCGATGCCATCCCCGACAATGCCGGAGCGGTTTGAGATGATGCCCGACAGGTATTGCTGACAAGGCCAATTGGTATTGGACTTGGTGTTGTGACATGCAGAGTGTTCTTCCCACCTCAGGGAGACTGTCATGGTTCTGGTACCGCTGCCCCGCATGACGACGAAAACCGTTGGCGCCATGCGCGTTGATGCGCTCGTCGATTCGGTCGGACCGACAAGATTGCCGGAAGAACTCCTTCGCGATGCGCCGGACGATATCGCTGAGCGCGCCGGTGACTGGGTCCGGCCTTATCTTTCTGACGACGGGCGGATGATCCTTGCCTATCAATCGTTCCTGATCCGGCTTGACGGCCGCGTCATCCTCGTCGATTGCGCGGTCGGCGAGGACGGTAACTTCCCTGCGCGACCAGACTGGCACCTGGGCAAGTCGAACTGGCTGAACCATCTGGGCCTGGCCGGCATGCGGCCCCAGGACATCGACACCGTGTTTCTGACGCATCTGCATATGGACCACACAGGCTGGTTGACACGCAATGTGGGCGGGGTCTGGCAGCCAACCTTTCCGGACGCCCGGCATGTCACCAGCGCGCCGGAACTGGCTTTCTGGACCGAGCGCCATTCCGACTTTCCATACATGTCGACCTCGATCCCCGACTGCGTTGCGCCGGTGCAAAAGGCCGGGCTGTTGGGGACTGTCGCGCCGGGCGACGAGATTGCGCCGGGCCTGCATGTCGTCGACCTGGCCGGCCATTCGCCCGGCATGATCGGGCTCGAATACAGGCCGAACGGCGTTCCGCTGGCCACCTTCAATGCCGATCTGATGCATCATCCCATTCAGATGGCCGCGCCGCAATGCGCGACCATCTTCTGTGCAGACCCGGACAAGGCCGTCGCCGTGCGGCGGCGCAAGCTCGCCGATTATGCGGCGCATGGGACCGTGATGTTCTGCAACCACTTTCCCGGCGAGTGCGCCGGACTTGTTGTGCCACAGGGCGACGGCTACCGCTTTCAATCGGTTGGTTGAGGCGCGCAACGAGCATCCCGATTGACTGCGCTTCTTCGGTGTCAACAGCCCGATGGAATCCGAACGATCTCATCTCGGCGGGCCGGCACCGACGGCAATCCGCCCGCAGCGATTTTGATGCCGCCGGAAAGCCCTTGTCGCGGGGCGGGGTGTCTGGATGGTCTTTGCGCGCAGGGAACAGCATGAAAATCGGCCGGGTAGGCCCATGCAAACCCATTCATCGAGCGCTTTTCGGGCCGGTTGCGTGATGAGTTGCTCAACGACGCGCCGTCCTCATCGCGCGACGCGGCGCGCAAGACCGTCAGCCTGTGACAGGAAGACGACACCCGCCAACGAGCGGATTCAGCCGTCGGCAACATCGCCCTGCCGGATTTACCATCAAAGCTCGTATGGACCTGGCAATCGATCATTGGCCGACGCAAAACGAAAGCCGATGCTTACCATCCCATTCACCGGGCCACGGTTTTCAACTGCATGGCCATGGACAAGAACGATCGTTTTTCGTGGTTGCGCGCCCCCGCAACCATTTCTGGCCAAGATAATCCAATTAAATCAAAGCCTACTCAAGACGGGCCAAGAGCCCGCCTTTTTCGGTCGACCAAGAATCAAAGACTTGGCCTGCAGGTTCAAATCACCCTGCAACCAACCTGCATCCAGATCCAACGGCCAGACAGGGAGGGATATCGATCCGATCGAGGCGACCTGAAGCCGTCGTTCGGGTACAGGGCGGGCAATGGCATCAAAGGGGGATGAAGCGGTTGTAGGTTGCCATAAATCGAAAGTCTGCTTTGGTGAGCCCTAACGACCACAACAGGCTTTTTCCTTAGGTGGAAGCCGAGTAGAAAGAACGGCGCAGACCGTTTGCGCCGTTCTCGTTTTTCAAAGATTATCAGGCCTTCCAGAACCACTCGGCGACTTCGTGTGTCGCCCGGTCGATAGCGTCGGGCTGGTCGTAGTAGGCCAGATGCGGCGTGTCGTCCCAGATCGTTTTGGTTTTCGTGGTGGATGGCACAGCGGCCATGTGGCGGCGGGCTGCATTGGGCAGGAAATTGTAATCCCCGTGGATCATCAGCCAAGGTGCGGTCAGGGCTTTAGCCGCACCAATGGAGTCGTAAGACAGAAGGTCTGCGTCACTCATCACGGCATAGCGGTTTTCCCATTGGCCACGATCTGCCCAAGGCTGGTACCATTCCCAGACGAAGTCTCCGGGCATGCCGACATTCATATCAGTTTGATCGACGCCCTTGATGTATTGTACTTCGCCGGTGGTCTCGAAGACCTCCTTGGCCGCCTGACCCTGTGCCATGCGCGCGGCATAACCTTCTTCAGTCAGCCATTCGATGTCCCCTTCGTGGTCACGATAGTGCCCTGCGATGGTGGCAAGTGCGTGAACGCCATCCAGTTCGGCCGCCGCACGGAAAGCGATGGAGCTCCCCTGACAGATCGCAAGGATTGACACCTGATCGGTGTCCACATCCTCGCGGGACTTCAGGTAGGCAACCGCCGCCTTGAGGTCTTCGACCTTGTGAAACGGATTCTCCCAAGCGCGGGGTTCACCGCCGCTCTCACCGCGGTAGCGGCTGTCATAGGCCAGGGTTACGAACCCCAACGCGGCCAAGCGTTTGGCATATTTAGTGGGGGCCTGTTCTTTCTGGTAGGTCATCGGACCGATAATGGCGACGGCGGGCCGCTTGCCGGTCCGGGACGTGGCATAGACGTTTCCAACCAGCGGTGTGGCGTCGATGGTGAAGGTGACTTTTTCCATGGCGAGAACTCCTTGGGTTTGGCTGTTGGTGGGGGTGGCGATGGAGAGAACCGGCAGCGCGGCAAAGCTGGCAACGGTGCCAGTCAGCAGGCTGCGGCGGTTCAGGCGGGTGGTTTGCGAAAGGCTCACGAAATGTCTCCTTGAGGCCGTATGTGTCTGATGGGCTCAATCTGGCGCCAGCCGATTGGTTTGTTAATCCGGCTTGTTTCGAAAAGATTATGCGATATCATCGAATAATGGATCGTGATCTTTTTCCCCATATCCCTGTCGTTCTGGCGGTTGCACGGCGCGGCGGCTTTGCGGCGGCAGCAGCCGAGTTGGGCATGAGCCCCTCAACTGTCAGCCACGCGGTGAAGATGGTGGAGGAACGCCTTGGTGCGCCACTGTTTGCGCGCACGACACGCTCGGTGGCACTGACCGAAACGGGCGCGCGGTTTGTGAAATTAGCCGAAAACGCGGTTCAAAGCATGAACACCGCCTGGGACGTCGCGCGGTCGGACATCACCGGCGCCTCGGGTCTGCTGCGGATCAATGCGCCACGGATCGCGCTTGATTGGGTGCTGACGCCAGTGCTTCAGGCGATGGCGACGAGTTTTCCGGATGTGACTGTCGAAGTCTTCTTTGAAGACGGGCTGGCGGATGTGATCGAGGACCGCTTCGATGCGGGGATCAGACTGGGCCGCATGGTGTCGGAAGAGATGGTCGTTGTACGGCTCGCACCCCGTTTCAGGATCATCCTTGTGGCGGCACCCACATATCTTGAACGGCATGGTACACCACAAACACTGCGCGACCTCACTCAACACCAGTGCATTCAGTACCGAATGACATCAGCGGGCAACATCCACCGTTGGGACCTTAGAGACGTGGACAGCGATGTGCAGGTTGAAACCCGCGGACGGGTAATCGTGAACGATATGCTGCGCGCGCTGGTGCTAGCCAATGCAGGCATGGGTATTTGCTACACCTTCGAGCCGCTGGCACGCGACATGCTAAGGACGGGCCAGCTTCGTGAAGTCTTGCCTGAGGCGTCTTTGGAGGAGGACGGCTTGTCGCTCTATTTTCCGCAACGCGCAAGCCGCGCACCAAAGCTTCGAGCATTCATTGATACCGCAAGGCAGGTTCTCGCTTGAGCCAAAGCAGCCATTGGATGAGCCCGCAACATTTCGCAGATAAGGGCTCAAACCGGCCATTCGCTGCAAACCTGACGAATGGCCTGTCCTGGCCGAAGGCAGCCTTTGAAGCCATCTCTTGCATTAGCTTGGCTCCTTGTGCCGCCGCTTGGAAGAGGCCCTGCTGATATCGATGGTTGCGCGCCCTCGCAACCAAGCAAGTCATTGATATAAAACAATATCTCATGCCGCCCTTTCGGCGGGCTGTTGCGGCGGCGCGGCGGGCCTTCGATGAAGGGCCATGGCCCAGGATGAAAGTCAGGGATCGGACGCGTGTGCTGCTGCGCATCGCTGAGCTTTTTTCGCAGCACGCCGACGAACCGACCGAATTGCGGGCCCTGGACAACGCGATCCCGATCGCGTTCGGCCGGCTGTACCGTGTTTCGGGGCATCTGGGATCGGACATTTTCCGCATGGCCCGTCTCGACACAATCGCCCCGCGCGGCAAAACGGCAGGACCGCGTTGGGCCGGCGAATGGGCCAAACAGATCGAGAAACAGACACGGTTTGGCCGCGACGTGCTCAACTGGGCCAAAGACGTCACTTTATTCAGCGGCACGACGAATGGAGGGGCTGCTGTGCGTCCGATATTCATGCGGCGCGAGCGCATCATACGGGGAGCGGGTGTGTTCGGTCGAACTGTCCAAGAGCTGCTGAAAATCCGACATGCGCGCCAGGGCTGTTTCGATATCGGCTTCCATGTCCCGACGCCCTCCGGCGGTGATGCCGAAGCCGACGCTCATCGATGCCACAACGCTACCATCGGGCCGGCGCAGCGGCGCCGAGATCCAGTGCAGGCTCGTCGCGTCCGCCGGGCCAAGGGTCAGATAGCCTTGCGCGGTCATGTCGGCGACCTGCTGTGCCAGGCCGGAAAGCTTGAAGGGCTTGGCCTGATCATGGCGAAACCGCCCGTAGGCCTCACGCTCCTGCTCCGGCAAAGCGGCAAGGATCGCCACTGGACCGATCCCGTCATGGAGCGGCCGCGCTTCGCCGATCCGACGCAGCTGATAGGCTTCATGCGATCCCTCGATGCTGTAGAGCCGAAGACTGTGCCAGCCTATGCGCCAGTTTAGCGACACCGTGACATCGAGCTCCTCCGACAAGTCACGGAACGGTCCGCAGGCGACGTTGCGGATCGGAAACAGCGCCACCATGGAGCGGATGAGATGGTGCAGCCGGTCACCGGGCGTGAAGCGTGCAACATGAGCAATGCGTTGCGCAAAGCCCGATTCCTCCAACGTCATCAGCGCGCGATGGGCTGTGCTCGGCGGAAGGTCCAGTCGTTCGGCCACTTCGGCAAGACCGAGCGGCTCAACGCTTTGGGCAATGATCTGCATCGCTTCCAACACGTGCCTGGTCGAGGAATTGGTGCCGCTGTCGGACGGTGCCTTCATCTCAATTGGCCTCATAGAGTGCTGCGATTGTCAGGAACTGGTTGACAATCGGCTCGACTGTTTGCCGTGCCTCGTCGATCCAGTCTTCGCCAAGCCGTTGCGCTGGGCCGCCGACGACCAGCGCGCCATGCGGTCGCGCGTCGAAATCGAGAATGGCGTAGGCGAAGCCGGCGGTCGTGGGATTGAAGTCACCCATGGACCGGGCGAAACCCTCCTCGCGAATGCGACGAACCTCGGCCCACAGTGCCTCCGGGTCGGTCATGCTCGTTGGCGTCATTCCCCTCAAAGGCTGGTTTCGGGAGATGTAGTCATCGATCTCATCATCGGGACAGGCGGCCAGAATCGCCCGCGAACCCACCGACAGATGCAGCGGGTAGACATTACCCAGCTTGACACGCAGAGCCACCGTCCCATGGCCCTCGATACCATCGATGACGGTTTGAAAATCGCGGCTGCGAACGGTCAGCTGCACCGTCTCGCCCAAGCGTTCGCTGATCTCCTCCAAGTATGGCCGTGCAATACGACGCAGGTCCGGCGCGGGGCGGGATGTGTTCTGCAATGTCGCAAGGTTGTAGCTGAGAACGTACCGTCCCGTGTCCTGATGCTTGTACAAAAGCCCCTCTTCATTGAGGGTCACAAGCGCACGGTGCACCATGTTCCGCGTCATGTTGAGGCGGCGGGACAGTTCTGACGCGCCAAGCGGCGATGGCGCACCGATAAACTCGTTCAAGACTTCCAGCACACGCTTGGTGGCCTTGTTGATCGACTTGCCGTCGGATTCGCCTGTTGCCGTCATGTCGCGCCCATAATCGTATTCGGCTCCCGTTCTTTATAACGCCATATCTGGACCATCAAGGCGTTCGGTCCCCGTTGTGCGGCGGCCCAGGCGGACGGGATTGAACAGAAACACTCAAGTGCGGTCGGCGGGCTTGGGACGGAACGCGCTCCGGGCCGCGACGGAACCATCGTGCCTCAGATGTCCTCGCTGATGGTGTAGACAATTTTCGGGTTGGGATCACTGAGCGTTGCGAGTTTCTCCGATCGCGCGACATAGTCTGCCCGGGTCGTGCGTTCCCGGTGTAGCTGATGGTGTTCGAGACTGTCGAAGACGACCTGCTCGGTGTACTTCAGCGGGTCTTGCAGGTCGCGCCAAAGCGACCAGCCGATGGCGCCAGTTCGCAATCGTCGGCGCCGCGACTCGCGCTGCATCTGAAGAAAGTCATCGACCCGGTCGGCACGCACCCGATATTCGACACTCATGATCGTCGGCCCATGGCGGGCCGGCACCGGTTCGGCCAACACCGGTTCGCGCCAATAGCGGTGCAGCGTGACCTCCTCCTGGGCGATGCTGCGCAGAACGAGCAGCCCGGGTGCCAACGCGATCAGAAGCAACAGGCCGCCTGCGACCGACAAGGCCACAGGAATTCCGACACCGTCCGCAACCGCTCCCCAGACAGCCGCGCCCAGGGCGACCCCGCAGACGGTCGCCATATGTGTGATCGCCATACCGCGTGCCCTGATCCAATCGGGAAGAAGTTGCTGGGCGGCACTGGTCAGATTCGAGATGCCAAGGACCCACCCCATTCCGTGAAGCACCGCGCCGCCCAGAAACACAGGCAGAACAGGTGCACACACAAGGGCAGCCGAACCCGACACAATGAGAATTGCAGCGATCCGCTGGGGCCCCAAAACGCGGTCGAACCGACGCAGATAGGGCGAAACCACACCGCCGATCAGCGCACCGACCCCCATCGCGGCCGTGACCGACATGAAGACACGTGATGTCTGGCCATAGCGGACACTGCCAAGCAGGGGGCCGAGCGCGAACGCGGCCGCGGACAGGAAGAAGAAAGCCAGCCCAATCCACAGCAACCGCCGGAACTCGGGAGTCTGAATGGTGTAGGACAGAGCTGTTTGCATCGCCGAGGAAAACCGCTCGGCGGCTTCCGGCCGCGTTGGCCTTGGCGGCGCGCCCACACGGACAGCCAGATAGGCCAGCGCAGAAAGAACAGCAGCCGTCACAAAGACCGCCGCGCTGCCGGATAGCGCGATGATCACGATGGCCATCAGCGGCGCGATCATGCGGCTGAGGCTGTTGGCGACCCCGAGCAGCGTCATTGCATTGCCCACATCGGCCGCATCCACCCGGCTTGGTGCCAGGGCCGTGATCACCGGCAGACGCGCCGCCGTTGATATGGCAAACAGGGACAAGAGCACAAGGAGCAGATGCGGCGCGGCGAGGCCGGCGCCGGTCAGCGCGGCCATGGTCAGTGTCACGATGACGGACCACACCTGTGCATAGAACAAAATGGCGCGCCGGCTGACAATGTCGGCGAGCGCCCCCAAAGGCGTTATCAGAATGACGATCGGAAGCGTGGCGGCGGTGGAAACCAGAGCGACCAGCGACGCGGCCGCGCCGCTGTCGGCGATGACCCAGGCAACGGTGATGTCCAGCATCGCGACGGACAGAAAGGACAGCACATAGCATGCATAAAGCCGCAGAAACGGCCGCTGCGTCAGCGGATGCCAGACCGGCAGCGCCCGTGTTGAAGGCATTGGCTAGCCCGCGTCGCGCCCGAATGCCGACGTTCCGTCGTCAGGTCGGAACTCGGTGGCGTTCAACAGGTGAGCGCCGATCTGATAGTAGCCGATCAGGGCCGTGGCTTCGACAATGCCGACATTGCCGAATTGGCCGGTGAACGACGCATAGACGTCATCCGTGACGCGATTGTCGGCAAGAAGGCCATTGACGAAGTCGTATAACGCGGCCTGATCGTCGGCCATGTCCTTCGGACGCTCGCCGGCTCTGATCGCCGCGATGTGGGCGTCGGGCAAACCAACGTCGCGGGCGATGGCTTCGTGGACGACCCATTCAAAATCGCACCTGTGATGCGCGGCAGTCATGATGATCACCATCTCCGACAGCTTTTTCGGAAAGACGTTGTTGAATCGCAGATGCTCGCCCAGAGACTGCGCGCGCTCGGCAAGGGCGGGTGAATGCAGCCACATGGCCAGCGGACCCCTGACGCGTCCGCGCGGGCCCGACGCGATGACATCATGCAGACGCTGCTGCTCGTCGGTCATCGGATCGGGCGCTCCGGAAAGTCGTTGCATGCTGTTCTCCATTGTCAGCGGGCCGCCTCGAGAATTGTTGTCACGCATGCAGCATCCTCGACGCCGACGAAGCCGCCGCCATTCTCGGCCACAGCGATGCGTGCCCCCGGAACCTGGCGCGCTCCCGCCATGCCGCGCAGCTGGGTGACCAGTTCGTGGAGCTGGATGATGCCCGTTGCCGCGATCGGATGGCCCTTTGAGACGAGGCCGCCAGACGGATTGACGGGACACCGACCGCCGAGCGTGGTTTCGCCCGCTTCTGTGACAGGCCCGCCATCGCCGCGTGGCGCGATGCCCAGATTCTCGATCTGCAGGATTTCTCCGAACGCGGTGGCGTCGTGCACTTCGGCCAGATCGATGTCGGCTGGATCGATCGCCGTCTTTTCGTAGACGGCATATGCGGCCAGAGCGCCGACATGGCTTTCGTAGTCGTCCATGTCCCGGTTGGGTTGGCCGGCACGCAACTCACAACCACGCACGGCGATCGCGCCGGCGCGCGGGTTCGCTTTCAGCCAGCGCGCACTGACCAGCACCATCGCTGCCGCGCCATCGCTGACCGGAGCGCACATGGACCGCGTAAGGGGAAAGGTGATGGCGCGATCGGCCAGAACCTCCTCGACGGTCATGGCATGGGTGTATTGTGACATCGGATTGTGTGCGGAGTGGGCATGGTTCTTGGCGGCGGCAGCCGCGATCTGCGCCTGCGTTGTGCCGAACCGGCGCATATGGTGCTTGGCCAACGCGGCATACATGTCCATGAAGAAGGTGTGCGAGCCGCCCTCCGATGTTTCGCCTGTGTCATGCCCGCCGGACATCGTGCGGAACATCGCGCGCGCCTCATCGATGCGGTGGATATCCGTGCCGCCCATGAACGTCTTGAAGACGGTCGCCTTGTCGATGTCGGGATAGGTCATCTTCTCCGAGCCGACCACCAGCGCGACGTCGCATGCGCCCGCCTTGAGTGCGTTGACCGCGTTCCAAAGTCCCGTCGACGAGGATGCACAGGCGTTTTCCACATTGGTGATGGCCGCGCCGGCAAGGCCAAGGTCGCGCAAGGCGGCCTGGGCACGGATCGAGTTCTGACCCTCCATCAGCGCCTGACGCGTGTTGGAGAACCAGACGGCCTGTACGTCGGAAGGCGACACATTCGCCTCGCGCAAGGCGGCCCGGCAGACCTCTTCGGCCATGTCCTTTACCGTGCGCTCGGGCCAACGGCCGAGCTTGAGCATGGCAACGCCTGTGATGGCGGGCCGGTTCATGCCTCGGCCTCGCCGCGTGACAAGGCCCAGGCGCGCGCCTCGGTTCGGACGACCTTGCCGACAGGGCTTCGCGGCAGGGATTGGGAGATGTGGACCCGCTTTGGTGCCTTGACCGAGCCGATGAGGGTCTTGGCAAATGCGATGATCTCGTCTTCGGTCGCGGGGTGATGGGGATAGATCTCCAACGCCGCCTCAACACGTTCGCCCCATTTGTCGTCCGGAGCGGAGAACACGACGCATTCGCGGACCGAGGGATGCTGAACCAGCGCGTCCTCGACCTCGATTGGATAGACATTGAAACCGCCCGAGATGATGACGTCGCGGAGCCGGTCCTTGATGAACAAAAATCCGCGATCGTCGATGTAGCCGATGTCCCCTGTGTGCAGCCAACCATCGACGATTGTCATGGCCGTCTCTTCGGGCATCCGGTAATAGCCGTTCATCATCAGATCGCCCTTGCCGACGATCTCTCCGACAGCATTGGGCGGCAACACCACTCCGTCCGGGTCCATGATCTCGACGGTGCAGTCAGGCGTGATCCGTCCGGCGGACGCGATGTTGGCATCGTCGGCCATGTCGTCGGCGGTCAGCACCGACATGACCACCGGCATTTCCGTCTGGCCGTAGACCGCTTCAAGCTTGCCTTTGAAAAACCGGCGTGCCTCGATCACCTTTTCGGGCGGCATGGGCGCTGCGCCATAAATCAGGTGCCGCAAACCCGCAAAGTCAGGCCGTCGGCCTCCAGCCGCATCCATGATCGCATAGATCAGCGTCGGGGGCAGGAATGTCGTGGTGCCGGCACCCCGTTCCAGCAGGTCGAGCACGTGGGCTGGCTTGGGATCCTCGACCAGATGGTTGACACCGCCCGTGGCCAGGATCGGCACCATGAACGTGCCGGCGCCATGGCTGATCGGAGCCACGCACAGATGTCGATCTCCCGCATCGAAGCCAAACACGTCGATCATTGTGCGGATCAGGGTGACGACGCAGCGAAAACTCTGCTCCACCGCCTTGGGTGTGCCCGAGGTGCCGCCGGTGAACTTGATTCCATTGACGTCATCAGGTGACACGTCCGGCCATGTCGGCGTCTGGCCAGCGAAGGCACGGCGCAGTTCGGCGGCCGTGGTCCTGGCCTCGGGAAACGGCGCACCAGCGATGAGCGGTTCGGTGCAGGTCTCAAAAAGGTGGGCGGTCTTCTTTTCGGTGAATATGAGGTGTGGTTCGACACGCCCGATCTGCGCGGCCACTTCGGCGTCCGAACTTCGCGCATTGATCGGGATGAGAACGCCGCCCGATGCGTGCACGGCAAGCACGGTTGTCGCATGATCCAGCGTGTTGTTGCCGCATACGGCGACGCGCGGCCGGGTCGTTCCCGCCATGTCTTGCAGCGCGGCCGCCATGGCATCGACTTCCGATAGAAGCCGACTGTAACTCCACACGTCCGTCCCATTCGTCGCCGCCGGCGCCTCCGGCGTTCGCCATGCCAGGGCTCGTACGAACTCGATCGGAAACCGGTGCGCCATCATGACGGGCCATCGGTGGTTGAAAGCACGATCTTGCCGAAATGGCGGTTCGCAGCCATCAGTTCCTGCGCGTCAAGTGCCCTCTCCAGGGGCAGCACTTTGGCGACGGGGGGGCTGATGGCGCCACTTTCAAGATGGGGCCAGAGATCATTGATCATGGCGTCGCGCACCTTTCCCTTGAGCGCCCGGTCGCGGGTGCGGAAGGTGACACCGGTCAGCTTGATCCGCTTCAGGGCCAGCTTGTCGAGATCGATCGTTTCGTGAAACCCACCCATCCGTCCAACCGATACGATCGTTCCGCCCAGCGCTGCCGCATCAAGCAGCGCGTCCAGCACCCCCGCACCGACCATGTCGATGATGATGTCGACACCACGATCATTGGTCGCCTCGGCTACGCCCGAACGCAGCGCCCCGCCATCGCCGTCGATCACGGCATCCCATCCCAAAGCGAGAAAATCCGGGTCGTTCTTTGGCCGGCGGACAGCGGCGATCAACTTGCCGGCGCCCAGTGCGCGCGCGACCTGCGCGGTGGCGATCCCGATCCCGGAAGCAGCGGCCGTGACGAGGACCGACGCGCCCGGTTTGAATCCGCCTTCGGTGACGAGCGCGTCATGAGCGGTCATGTACCAGGTGGCGAGCGCAGCGGCTTGCGCGCCGGAAACCGAACCCGGAACCTTGAATGCGGAGACGTCCTCAGCAACCGCGTAATCGGCATATCCGCCCGCCGCCATCGCGGCGATGCGGTCACCAACAGCAAACCCGGTCACCGCCTTGCCTGCCGAAACGACAGTGCCCGCGACTTCAAGGCCGGCGATCACCGGCCCTTTGACCTTGAAATGAGCTTGCGTGCGGCGCAAGTCGGCCCGATTAAGGCCGGCCGCGGCCACCCGCACCAACATTTGTGTGTCGGAGGGTTGCGGCACCGGCGCGTCGATCAGTTCCAGCGTCGGACCGTCCGGACCGTCGACAACAGCCATGCCGCGCATTGTCCGCGGGATCGATCTTTCAGTGTCCACTGGTTTGTACCTTTCCAGGGCGGCGGGGCGTCTGCGTGCTCCAAGCGGTGTCCGGCGGTCGCCAAGCTGCCGATCATCGGCACTGGCGGGACCGACTCATTCTCCGGCCAAAGCGGGCTGTTGATGCGTTGCAACTCGCGTTTCGTTGAGCCAGCCGGCAATACGGTCCAATGCTTGTAGCGATTCGGGGAGTTTGGGCGCGAAACGATGCCAGACATGAACCATGTCGGGCCAGTTCTCGAAGCAGACATCGACGCCGGCCTGCTCTGCCTTGCGAGCGAAACGCTCGCAGTCGGCTGCACAATAGTCATCACTCCCCGTCTGTATCAGAAGTGGGGGGAAGTCTTGGAGATCGGCTTCCATTGCTGACGCCAGCGGATTGCGCAGATCCTTGAGGTGCGACACGTAAAGGCGCACGCCGTCGCGCGTTCGTTGTGTCGCTTGCAGAAAGGGCGACGATTCTTCGTCGAGATTCATCATGCCACATGCGATGATCGCGCCGTCCGGCATGCGCACAGCCTTGTCACGGCACAATTGCGCAACTGCCGTAGCCAACGCGCCGCCCGCGCTGTCGCCCATGACGAATATTTCGGCTGGGTCTTCCGCCAAAGCTGATCGATAGACGTTGAAGCAGTCATCAACGGCGGCCGGAAACCGATGCTCTGGCGCAAGCCGATATTCGGCGAACAGGATGCGAGCGCCCGTGATCTGCGCCAACCAGCAAACCAGCGAACGGTGCGAGTGGAAACCGCCGGCAATAAAACCACCGCCGTGAAAATAGACGATCACGCGGTCACTCTTCGTTTCCGGTGTCTCGACCCAATAGGAGGTGACGCCGTTCGCGATCACCTGCCAGATCATCACGCCAGACGGCAGGGGGAGGTTGGTCTCGGGGACCGAGGCCCGGGCCGCTGCCGGGTCATACAAGTGGGTTGTCACACCGGCGCGCGCCCGATCGCCGGCGATGGTGCGCTTGACCCAGTCGAGTTCTTCGGAAGCCATGTTGCGCTCCAGCTATTCGGCGGCCTGAACGACCGATGCGTTCGGATAGCGGTCCTTCAAGCGCGGCAGCACCTTGTCGCCAAACAGCCGGATGCTGTCGATCATGTCGGCATGGGGCAGTTCACCGCCGTCGAACATCATCACGAAATTGCCAACGCCGCCGACATGGTCATTGAACTCGCAGATCTGGTCGTAGACCTGATCGGGTGTGCCGACGAAGAAGATGTTGGCATCGACGAGGTCCTCAATCGAAGCTTGGGCCTGGTTGATGACGGTGCCGTCTTTCTTCGTCGCCGGGAAGAACGTGCCGGCGCGACCGCGCAATTGGCCCTTGCGGAGCCATTTGGCGTTGTTTTCCGGCGACTGGTAGCCGGGCGGATTGACGAACGCCTCGGCAATGATGCCGGTGGTGCGCAGATAGCCGTGAATATCGTAGGCACGGCGGTGGGCTTCCGCCTCGTCCTCAGCGACCGCGCACAGGCACAGATAGCCGAACTTTTCCGGCCCCGGCGAAGGGAAGCCGGCGGCCACCGTTTCCTGCTTGTAGAGGTCCATCAGCTTCTTCAGGTTCCGGCCGGCCAGGAAGACGGCCAGATTGTATCCCTTGCGGGCGATCTCGATCGTGCTGCCGGGGCTTTGCGCCGGAATCCAGACGGGCGGATGCGGGTTTTGCCAAGCACGCGGCCAGACATTGACCTGCCGATAATGGTAGTGCTTGCCTTCATAGTTGAACGGGCCGTCATGGGTCGACAGTGCCTTGGTGATCAGGTCGACTCCTTCCCAGAACCGCTCCAGATAGCGGCCGGGATTGGAATTGGCCGGCGAAAGCTCATAGGGCGCACCCTTGACGAAGCCCGTCTGGATGCGCCCGCCCGAAATCACGTCGGCCATGGCGATCTGTTCGGCCAGCAAGACCAGGTTCGGCCGGTTGGCGATCTGAAAGCCGATCGGCAGGATCTGCACATTGTTCGTCATCCGCGCCATGATCGACATGGTCACTTCCGGAGAAGCGGACAGGCAGGTTGCCGAACTGTGATGCTCGTTGAAAGCGATGTTGATGCCCAACTCGTCGCAGAGCAGCCATCCGTCCTGGGCGTTGCGATAGATCTCACGCGCTTTTTCGGGTTCGCAATAGCTGCTCGGAATCGTGTTGCGAAGCGAGTCCAGATCGTGTTTCCACGCGTCGGGATAGGCCTGCTCGGTGAAGTGAAAAACTTCCATGTGTCTGTCCTCCGGCGTTCGGGATCAGGCGCTGATGCGCATTTGCGCCGCTGGCTCGTCGGCGAACGCGATGATGTGGCGCACAAAATCGGCCGGCCGTTCCACATGCGGGTAGTGGCCGGCTTCTTCGATGGTGCGGAAGGTGGAATTGGGAATGAGGCCAGCGTACGCACGGCCATAGTCGGTCGACATCAGCTTGTCGCCTTCACCCCACAGGACCAGCGTTGGCACGTTGATCCGCTTGAGCCAGCGCTTGAGTGAAGGATTGTGCATGTAGGGCTCCCAGCCGAACAGGCACATCGTTTCTCGCGAACGGGCAATTGCGACCAGCGTGTGGTCAGGCAACTGTGTCACATCGCGCCGGTTCGCCTCCGGATCGTGGTAGAAGTGGTCGGCAACTTCGGCTTGCGACATCGCGTAGATGTCCTTGATGTCGCGCCTGAGCGGGTCGTCCGAAATGCGGATGCCAAACGGGTTCGCCAACACCACGGCGCCGAGGCGCTCGCACGACCGTGACGCCAACTCAGCCGCGATCCAGCCCCCGAACGACGTGCCCACAACGACGACATCGCGCAGGTCGAGTTCGTCCAGCATCGTCAGGTAGAAGTTGGCGAAATCGCCGATGTTGTAGAAATCGTCCGGCAGCTCCGAATGTCCAAATCCCGGGTTCTGGGGAAGGTAGACTTTGAACTGCTTGGCGAGTTCGTCGCTGAACGTTTCATCCCGTATCCAGCTCTCAATACCCTGCAAAAACAACAGCGGACGCCCGCTGCCCTTCACGCGTAGGTCAATCTTGACGCCGTCGACATCGATTTGCGGGTCGGGTGTTTCATAGAGATTGTCAGGCATGGCTTTCATCCCTTGCGCATCGATAATTGTTCTAAATATTGGTCTTGACACCAAATTATAGATCATTGATAAACCTGTCAAGCCTTTTCATCGAGAGGTTCAAGCCAGTCGAGGCCGCTCGAACGACCCGGCGGCCGTCAGACGAAACCGTTCGAACAAGGGGGAATCTGCTTGTGAGCGCAGCGCTTTGGGATGAAGATCTGGGCCGCCGTCCGGCTAGTCGGCTGGAAGGCAAGGTTGCGATCGTTACGGGAGCGGGATCATCGGGCCCCGGCTACGGAACCGGCAAGGCGGCCGCTGTCTTGTTCGCGCGCGAGGGCGCAGCCGTTGTGCTTTTCGACGCAGACCGCGAGGCAGCCGAACAAACCCGCCAGATTATCGCGGACGAAGGCGGCCAGGCGGCGGTGGTCGTCGGCGACATCACGACCGAAGATGCGGCGCAGGCGGCCGTTCAGGCGGCGTCGAGCCAATTCGGCGGTCTGCACATCCTGGACAACAATGTCGGCATCGTCACACGCGGCGATGTGACCACGACCACGCCGGACGATTGGCGCGCGATCCTCGACATCAACCTGCTCGGAATGGTGAACATGTCCCGGTTCGCGGTCCCGGAAATGGCCAAGGGCGGAGGCGGATCGATCATCAATGTTTCCTCGATCTCGCCGCGCCGGCCCTATTCTGCGACGCCCTACTCGGTCTCAAAAGGCGCCGTGGACACGCTGACGGCGGCGATGGCGATCGACCACGGGGCACAGGGCATCCGGGTCAACGGCATCGCGCCTGGTCCGTTGATGACGCCGCGGGCGGCGGCTCGCCAAACCGAGGAACAACGAGCATTGCGGCGCAAGTCTTCGCCTCTCGGGATCGAAGGCAGCGGCTTCGACATCGCCTGGGCGGCTGTCTATCTGGCGAGCGATGAGGCGCGCTATGTCACAGGTGCCGTTTTGACCGTGGACGGTGGCGTTTCCGTGCAAGGCCATCGATATAGGTAGGAGAGGGAAAGAATGGAAAAGCGGGTTATTCTGGTCACGGGTGCCGGCGGCGGGATCGGCGCGGCTATGTGCGCGGAGATCGCCAACGCAGAAACGGCGTTGGTCATGTGTGACCATGCCGATGGAGCGCCGCTGCAAGAAGCGGCCGATGCGGCGAGGGCCAAGAGTGCCGATGTCGCGGTTGCCCTGGGCGATCTTGTCGATCCGGAGACGCCGGCGCGTCTCGTCGCAGAGGCGATCAACCGGTTTGGCCGTCTCGACGGCGTCGTCAGCAATGCCGGCATTGCCGGCCCGGGCTGGCTCGATCAGGTCACGCTCGATGATTGGGAGCAGGTGTTCGCCGTCAATCTGCGCGCATGCTGGCTTTTGGCGCGCGCGTCCTTTGAGCATCTGCAGATGTCAAACGGCGCTTTCATCGCCACGGCGTCGGTCTCCGGCATGGCGCCGCAGCATGGCATGGGGCTCTATAATCTGACCAAAAGCGGCGTGATCATGCTCGGCCAGACACTGGCTCAGGAGTGGGGCCAGTTCGGCATTCGGGTCAACACGATCTCGCCCGGCTTCATTCGCAGCCCGTTGACCGAGGCGACCTATGCCGATCCCGAAAAGCACGCCGCGCGCGCAGCGCTCGTGCCGTACGGCCGCATTGGCACCCCGGCCGATATCGCCAAAGGCGTCCACTGGCTGCTGAGTGAAGACGCCGACTATGTGACCGGCCACAATCTGGTGATCGACGGCGGCTTTTCCGGCACGGTGAACAGGCAGATCGGCGCTGTCCCGCGCACAAGCACCTGAATCGGCACAACCTCCCGACACCGCTGACCTCTGGCGGTGCTATCGGTGCCATGGGGCGTCATCAAAAAATGGGCGACGCACGATGGCATCGCCCACATGGCCAGGTGGCATCCGGTTGCGGTGTCAGGCGTCCTGATCGAGTTCCAGTTTAACCTTGGGGAAATACTCGCCGGTTTCCGGCCAAAGCTCCCAGTCGGGATAGGCGGCGCGCGCGGTGAACCGCATCACGGCAAAAACGACCACTTGCCGGGCCATGTAGCGCAACCGCTCATCCAGTGACTCGTCCAGACAGTTGGCGTCATCATCGAACAGCGGCGGCCCGGCGGAGTTGATTGTCACCCCCAGCGGCGTTGGCCAACCGCGCAGCGCGTGGACGATGCTGCGGAGCGTTGCAAGCGTCGAGTTGGCGGCCTGCCACCCCGCCGCGATGCCGATACAGCCGACCGCACGGGCGCTGAAATAGGCCTTCGGATCCCGGTTCATGTCCTCGGTATAGTCGAGCGCGTTCTTGAGATGGCCGGAGATCGAGCCGTGATATCCCGGTGAGGCAAGGATGATCCCGTCGGCGCGGCGCAGATCGGCGACAAACCGGGCTTCCTCAGGTGTCCGTTCCGTGCGAGCCGGGTCATAGATCGGGAACATCAGGTCCGGGCCGGCATACATCGCCGTCTCCGCGCCACCGTCCTCGGCGTAGTTCAGAGCACATCGCACCGCCTTTTCCGAACTCGAATTCTGACGCGTCGTGCCGCCAATGCCGACGATAAAGGGCTTCATCCCGATTTCTGCGATTCGCGCCATAATGATCTCCTATTTTGTTCACAATACGGGAACTTTCCCATAAAGTAAAACAAAAAGACACACGATTGCAGCTTCAAACAAAGCGGCATTGCCGGCTTGTTGGCAGCCGGCTCATCCCTGTCCAGTTGATCCCTGCAATCGGCGCCGGATCTGTGGCCGGTGTTTCAGAGCGCTCGCTGGCCATCGCCGCTGAAGGCATCACGGTTGCGCCGGACATAGTCGCGCCAGCGCGTCGGTTCGCGGCCGGTCAGATGGGCAAGGTCTTTGTGGAGCCGGTCAATGTCCGTGGCCTTGCCGGCGGCCGCTGCCTTGAAGAAGCGGACGCCGGAGCTTGCATAGGTCATTTCGCGGCCTGCCGCCTGGAGCCTTGGCATCAGCACCTCGGCGTCCTGGTGCTCGAAGCGCCAGGGCGTTCCGGTTTCGTCTGAAAGGATCGCGGCCACCTCCGCCATCGAAAGCGCTTCGGCATCCAGGAAATAGGTCTGTGCGCGATGGGGCAGCGGATCGCGCAGCACGTTGGCCGCGGCTTCGCCGATATCATCCGTGTCCACCCACGCAACCTTTGCGTCCGCGGTATAGTGCACGAGTACGCCGGGCCGGTCCCGGTTGGCGCGCGCATAGTCGAGAATGTTCACCATGAACATGGCCGGCCTGAGATGGGTGAAGCCGAAGCCGTGCCATTCGATGTAGCGCTCGACGAGCTGATGCCAGGAATGGTGCTTGAAGACGGTGTCATCGGGCGCATGGGTGCCGAGATGGACGACATGGCTGACGCCGGCGGCTTTCGCCCTATCAATCAGATGCTTGCTCTGATGCAGCATGTCGACGCTATAGCCGGTCAACAGGAACAGCCGATCGACGCCGTCAAGCGCTACGTCATAGCTGTTCGGATCATCGTAATCGAACGCCACAACCTCGTCGGCACGTCCAGCCAAGGCTGCACGGCCTTGTTCGGAGCGCGCCGCCGCGCGCACGCGGGTTCCCGGCGCCGTTTTGAGCGCGTTCAAAGTGGCGCCGCCAACGCGGCCGGTCGCACCAAGGATCAGAATCGTCACGTAGCAGGTCCTTGCTCTCTCACCGCTTGTCAGTCCATCAAGTTCGGCAGGAACAGGCTCAGGCCGGGGAATGCGATCAGCAAGGTCATGATGATCGTCTCGGCGACGAGGAACCACGTCAGCCCCTTGAAGATGGTCCCGAGCTTGACCTGGTCGCCAGCCACTGACTTGACCACGAATGCGTTCATCCCAACAGGTGGCGTCAGAAGACCAATCTCAACGAATTTGACGACGATGACACCGAACCAGATGAGATCAAATCCGACGGCCGAAGCGATTGGCAAAAGGATCGGCAGCGAGACCAGCATCACGCCAATACCTTCAAGAAACATGCCCAGGATGAGAAAGAACACTGTCATCGCCAAAATCACGATCAGCGGATCAACGGCGGCGTCCTGGATGTAGCCGGCAATGAAACGCGGCACTCCGGAAAGCGCCAGGAACTTGGTGAACAGCACCGTGCCGATGACGATGAAGAACAGTGTAGCTGTTGTTCGCGCCGCGTCTTTCAGGCTTTCCAGAAACACCGACACACTCATCTGGCCGCGCAAGGTGGCCACAAGCAGCGTCAGCAAAGCCGCAAAAGCGCCGGCTTCGGTCGGTGTTGTCAGGCCGGTGTAAATCCCGATGACGATCATGGCGATGATCAAGGGGAACGGCCACACGTCGAGTATGGCGCGTATCTTGTCGTCGCGCGAGAACGGCTCGTCCGGCATCGGCGCAAGCGCGGGGTTGCGCCGTACGCGTGCGTAGATCATGGCACAGTAGATGGCGGCCGTTATCAGGCCGGGGATGATCCCGGCGAGCAGCAGCTTTCCGACCGGTTGTTCTGCGTACCAGCCATAGATCACAAAGGCGACGCTCGGCGGGATCAGGCCGCCCAGTGTTCCCGCTGCGGCGACAACGCTGGTGGCGAGCGCCTTATCGTAATTGTGCTTCAACATCTCCGGCAGCGCCAGACGGCCCATGGCGGCGGTGGTCGCGAGCGTCGAACCGGATACCGCCGCAAAGCCGGCGGCGGCGAAGTTGGTCGCGATGGCCAGCCCGCCCGGCACAAACCCGATCAGCACGCGGGCTGCGCGAAAGATCGTGGTCGCCATGCCTGAGCGCTGGGCGATCGTTCCCATAAGAAGGAACATGGGAACGGCGGACAGCGTCCAGGATGCGCTGAAGTCGTATGGTATGGAGCCAAGCGCGCCAAGGGCTGCCCGCTCGCCGCGAATGAGCCAGATGCCGCCGATTGACGTGATCGCCAGGGCCACACCGATGGGAATGCGGATAATCAGAAGGCCAAGCATCGCCACGATGCCGGCGAAGCCGATTTCAAGGCTCGACATGTCAGAAGCCCCCATCATCGTCTGGAGTATGCTTGTCGGGGACTTCGTTTTCCGATCCAGAGAGGAGAAACAGGCTCTCGGAAATCAGATAAATGAGCGCGTAGATCGCGGTCAGCGTGAAACCGATCACAGGAAGCCAACGGCCCGGCCATACCTGCCAAGCCAGTTCAAGGTTCTGCGACAGTTCGCCGGCCTGTGTTTTTTCGACGGCGACTTCGGTGCCCTTCCAGACCAGAAGGACTGTGAGCACGAGCATGAACAGCAATGCGATCGCATCGAGAAAACGTCTTGCGCGATCTCCGATATTCTGCGTGAACAGCTCGATGAAGACGTGTCCGCGATCGCGTTGGATGACGCCGAGCGGAAGAAAAACCAGCGCCAGCATGTAATAGAGGCTGACCGCTTCCAGCGTGCCGATGATGGGCGCGTTGAAGAGCCGTTTGGCGATGACGTCGGCCGACACATGGATCATCATCAAACCGGCGACGATGGCAGCCATGAACAGCGCAATCTCCGAGATGTGGTCCAGAGTCTTCTTGAGAATGCTCACCGCTTGGCTCCGCGCATTGATGGCGACCGACCGCACCGTGTGCACGGCCGGTCCGTTATCAGGCTCAGTTCGCGCTGGCCTCCAGCGCCTCGGTCAGTGCCGCAAGAAACGCATCCTTGTCAGATCCCAGCGCATCGACGCGCGCGTTCCACTCGGCCGTCTTGGCTTCCACCTGCTCGAGCAGTTGCGGCGTCGCCTCGACACCCAGACCGACGCCATACTCCGCAACTTCGTCGCGTTTGGAGGCGAACCAGGCTTGCATCGTCTCGCGCATTTCAGCCGAGGGTTCGGCCCAGACCACACCGCGCTCGATCGACGCTGCACGAACCTCCTCGGCCATGGCCGTGCCGGTTGCCGCAGCCTCTGCGATGAAGGCCGGCACAGACGCGCTGATCGCCTCGCGGTGGGCGTCTGGCAAGTCCTCCCAACGATCCTTGTTGAACGCCAGGATCAGTCCGTTGTTGTACTGTCCCACCGGCATGTCGAGCACATAGTCGACCACATCCCACAGGCTGTAGGATTGCAGCCAGAAGATGCTGCCCATGGCGCATTCCACCTGACCGCGCTGCATGGCTTCGAAAACCTCAACCGTCGGCGTGGACACCGGCACCGCGCCGATGAAGGGCGGGAAGCTCAGATTGCCGCTGGCGGCGCGGATCGACTTGCCTTCCAGATCGCTGAATCCCTCGATGGCATCGCGACACATCAGATAGAAGTGGGGCGTTGCGCCATATGCCAGAGGTACAATGCCATAGCGGTCATACTGCGTCGCGCAATCGTCGCAGTCTCGCGTCAGCACTTCCGTCATCGCCGCTGAAAGCGCCCAGGGGTTGCTCTCGATCGACGAATAGTTTGCGATAATCGATTCGATCGGCAACTCGGCCTGATAGACCGATCCGGCGATATAGCCGGCATCGACGAGGTCGTCATCGATCGCCGACAGAACTGTGCGCATCTGGACGACCGAACTGTCAAAATGTGTCTCGAACGCGATCTCGCCACCCGATTGCGCCGCGACCTGTTCGGCAAAGGCTGGAAAAGCCCGTGAGAACGGGTCGGTGGATGGCGCCCATGAGCCGTAGACGAGCGTTGTGTCGGCTGACGCGCCAAAGGCGGTCAGCGACAGCGAACAGGCAAGGGCTGTGGTGGCAAGGGAATGTTTCATGTGGTCTCCTCCTCGATTGTCTCATGCGATTTGGTCGCAATGCATCGATCGGATTGCCGATGCGTGGGTGTGTCTTGTGGGCTCGATCGCGCCCGGTTCGTCGCTCAACCGTCCAGATTCAAAATCAGCGTCTTCAATTCGGTGAACGCCTCGATCGTCGACCAGCCTCCCTCACGCCCCATGCCTGAGCGCTTCAGGCCACCGGCCGGCGAATTCGGCATGACCGAGTAGCCGTTGATGCCGACCGAACCGGTGCGCATGGCGCGGCCGACGCGGAATGCGCGAGTCAGATCGGCGGTCCAGATGCCGCCTGAAAGGCCGTATTGACTGTCATTGGCGATCGCCAAGGCCTCTTCTTCGGTGTCGAAGGGGATGACGGACAGAACGGGGCCGAAGATCTCCTCCTGCGCGATGTCCATTTTGTTGTCGACATCAGCGAACAAGGTCGGGTTGATCCAGTTCCCGTCGGCAAGTGGCCCGTTTGGGCGGTCGCCGCCAAACACGAGCCGGGCGCCCTGTTGCTGGCCTTTGTCGATGTAGCCCATGATTCTCTCCACCTGGCGGGCGGAGATGATCGGTGCCGAGGTGGTTGCGGTATCGAACGGGTCGCCGAATTTGACGCTGGCAATCTGGGCCTGTGCATGCGCGATGAACTCGTCGAGCACAGAGCGGTGCACGACGGCTCGCGTCGGCGTTGAACAGACCTGACCGGACAGGAAGGTCGAACTCAACGCCATCACCGTCTTGGCCGCGACTTCGATGGAACGCGCTTCGGGGAAGACGAGGGCGGCCGACTTGCCGCCAAGTTCGAGCGTGACACGCTTCATGTTCTTGCCGGCGACGGAGAGGATTTTCTCGCCGACAAAGGGGCTGCCGGTAAAGGTGATTTTGTCAATGCCGGGATGATCGGCGATGGCGGCGCCGGTTTCCGCACCGCCCGTGACCAGATTGAACACGCCGGGCGGCAGATCGCTTTCGGCGACGATTTGAGCAAGCCGTGATGCCGCCAAGTTTGCCAGTTCCGACGGTTTAAGCACGACGGTGCAGCCTGTCGCCAGCGCAGGAGCGACTTTGAGTGCGAACATCATCAGGGGAGCGTTCCAGGGGATGATTGCTCCGACCACCCCGACCGGCTCTCGATAGGTCATGAAATGCAGGTTCTGCGTATCGGTGTATTGCGGATAGGTCTCGCCGGTGATCTTGTCGATCCAGCCGGCGTAGTGGTCGAATATGTCTGCCGCCGTGACCGCCGAGACGCGTGTGTTCAGGCTGAAATTGATCGGTATGCCGTTGTCGAGGGTTTGCAGATAACCCAGATCCTCTGAAGCGTCGGAAATCCGGTCGACCAGTTTCTGAAGTATCTTTTTGCGCTCTCGGGCCGCCATGGTCGGCCATGGGCCCTGATCGAAGGCCCGCCTTGCGGCGGCCACCGCCGCGTCCACGCCGCGCGACCCGGCTTCGGGCACACGGGTCACCGGCTGGTTGGTGGAGGGGTGCACCTGATCGAACCGCTGGTCGAAATCGGCGACCCAATCACCGTTCACGAAATTGGACAGGTCCGATACGCCAAGGCGGTCCCGTTCGCGCACGATACTGCTGAACATGCAAGTTTCCTCCCACCTCGCGTTTGTTCTAAAAGATAGGAATAATCCCATTTAGTGTAGAATGCAAGTCATTTTTGTTGTATGGCGACCGCACGATGGGAAATTGGAGAATGGCAGTGGACTATGTCGTTGTGGGAGCCGGTTCTTCGGGCGCGGTGATCGCCAGTCGCCTGAGCGAGGACCCGAAAGTCAGCGTCACGCTTATCGAGGCGGGCGGGCGGGACTGGTCGCCGATGATCCATGTTCCTGCGGGAAGCGGCGAACTCATCCGAAAGGGGTCATTCGGTTGGAAGTACAACACGCAGGGCGAACCCGGACTGGACATGCGCAGCCTGTTCTGGCCGCGCGGCAAAGTGCTGGGCGGGTCGTCGTCGATCAACGGTCAGGTTTACGTTCGCGGTCACCCATCGGACTTTGACATCTGGGCGCAACGCGGCAACCGGGGATGGTCCTTCGATGAGGTGCTGCACTACTTCAAGAAATCGGAAGGGCACCTGGAGCGCGACGACGATTTGCATGGTCTGACCGGCCCGCTCAAGATCACCAGGGGCTCAATGCCCAATCCGCTCTTTGAAGCCTTTGTACGGGCCGGCGAGCAGGCCGGCTTTTCCGGAACCGACGACTTTAACGGCCCTCAACAGGAGGGGTTTGGACGGTTTGATTTCACCTCGGCCAACGGGCGCCGGCAAAGCACGGCCGAGGCATTTCTGCGGCCTGCACGAAAACGGCCCAATCTGCGCGTTGTCACGGACGCTCATGTAACGGGCGTCGAAATCGAAAATGGCCGCGCCGTCGGCGTGATCGCGCGGACAAGAGGCAAGGCACAGCGTTTTGAGGCGGCACGGGAGGTCATCCTTGCCGCCGGCGTGATCGGTTCGCCGCACTTGCTGCTTCTTTCGGGGATCGGGCCGGCGGAGCAATTGCGCGCACACGGGGTCACCGTCGCTGCCGACCTGCCGGGCGTCGGACGCAATCTCCAGGACCATGTCCAGATTCCTTTCATGTATGGCTGCTCGCAACCGATCACGCTCCACCAATTGATCAGGCTGGATCGCGCCGCCTTGGGCATGCTTCAGGCCATGATGCTGAAGAGCGGCCCTTTCTCCCAATTCCCCGTGCAGGGTGGCGCCTTCACGCGGTCACGTCCCGAGCTTGAGGTTCCCGACACGCAATGGCATTTCGGCATAGGTCTCGGCGTGCGGCGAGTTCGGCTGCCGTTCGCGCGGCGTGCCGGCCCGCTTGATCGTGATGGATACATGCTCGCCCCATGCCTTCTGCGTCCCGAAAGCCGCGGCACGATCGCCCTGGCCAGTTCCGACCCTCAGGACAACCCTCTCATCCACGCAAACTACCTAAGCGAAGACAATGACCGCGCGTTCTTCCGGCGCACGTTCCGTCAGGCAAGAGCCCTGGCGCTGCAGCCGGCTTTCGACCCCTACCGCGAAGTCGAACTGCTTCCCGGCCCCGACGTTCAAACCGAGGACGAGGTTGATGATTTTGTCCGCCAAAACCTGTCGACCTGCCACCATCAGGTCGGCACCTGCAAGATGGGTCCTGAACCCGATGCGGTCGTCGACGACCGGCTCCGGGTCAAGGGGGTTGGTGGCCTGCGCGTTGCTGACGCCTCGATCATGCCGACGATTGTCGGTGGCAACACCAATGCGGCGGCAATCATGATCGGTGAGAAGGCTGCCGACCTGACAAAGGCCGGTTGATGGCGTTCTTGACAGGCAGAGAATATGTCTGTAAAAAGAGATTAATTCCGTATTACAGAACATTCACGAGGAGCGCGCCATGTTGGCCGGTTTGAACACGATCACCACCGCGCTTGAGGAGATCGCCAAAGGCAAACCGGTCATCGTGATCGATGATATCGACCGGGAAAACGAGGGCGACCTGATCATGGCCGCCGAGCACGCGACAGCGGATTGGCTAGGCTTTGTCATACGTCACACCAGCGGCATCGTTTGCGTTGCCATGGATCACGATCGCGCCGATGCGATGAACCTGCCGCCCATGGTTGCCGACAATCAGGACCCTCGCGCGACTGCATACACGGTCACGGTCGATGCTGCGGACGGGATCAGCACCGGTGTTTCCGGCGCCGACCGGGCACGCACAATCAACATTCTTGCCGACAGCGGCACACGACCGGGCGACCTTTGCCGGCCCGGGCATGTGCTGCCGTTGCGGGCGCGCCGTGGCGGGGTCCTGGAACGTGACGGTCACACCGAAGCCACGGTGGATCTTTGCCGCCTGGCCGGGTGCACACCGGTCGGTCTGCTGGCCGAGGTGATGCGCGACGATGGCAAGATGATGCGCGTGCCCGAATTGTTGTTTTTTGCGCGCCGTCATGGCTTGGCGATCATATCGATCGCCGATCTGATCGCCCATCGTCTGGTCCATGACCAGGACCGCACCGCGCACGCGGCCCGCGCCGGTTGAAACCATCCGGTTCCCGCGCGGCGCACCGCGTCGGTCGTGATCACCGCCGCAACAATTTGAAGATGTGACGAGGATTTGAGTAACGGACATGGACGCAATGCAGACAAGCCGCGAACTCGCACCGAAATCGCGCCCCGATATCGGACGCTTTGATTGGGAAGATCCACTGCACCTGGCCGCGCAGCTCACCGATGAGGAGCGCATGATCGGCGACACCGCGCGATCCTATGCGCAAGACCAATTGCTGCCGCGCGTCATGACGGCCTATGCGGAGGAACGCACCGATCGTGAAATCTTCAACGAGATGGGCGAACTGGGCCTGCTCGGCTGCACGACACCGGAAGCCTATGGCGGGGTTGAGGCAAGCTACGTCGCCTATGGCCTGATCGCTCGCGAGATCGAGCGCGTCGACTCGGGCTATCGCTCGATGATGAGTGTCCAGTCGTCCTTGGTTATGTATCCGATTTATGCCTATGGCAGCGAGGACCATCGCCAGAAATATCTGCCGAAGTTGGCATCAGGCGAGTATGTCGGCTGTTTCGGCCTGACGGAACCCGATGCGGGCTCGGATCCCGGCGGCATGAAAACGCGCGCTGAACCGGTGGATGGCGGCTATGAACTGACCGGCACCAAGACCTGGATCTCCAACGCGCCGATCGCTGATGTGTTCGTCGTCTGGGCCAAGTCCAAAGCCCATGACGGCAAGATAAAGGGGTTCGTTCTGGACAGGGGCATGGCAGGACTGTCGGCGCCGAAGATCGGCGGCAAGCTCAGCCTGCGCGCCTCGATCACCGGCGAGATCGTCATGGACAAAGTCCTTGTGCCCGAAGAGAACCTGTTGCCCCATGTCGAGGGGCTGAAAGGTCCGTTCGGCTGCCTCAACCGGGCCCGTTACGGCATCTCGTGGGGCGCAATGGGCGCGGCTGAAGACTGTCTTCACCGGGCGCGTCAATATGGGCTTGATCGAAAGCAGTTCGGCAAGCCGCTGGCGCAGACTCAGCTGTTTCAGAAGAAACTTGCCGACATGGAGACCGAGATCGCGCTCGGCCTGCAAGCGTCCTTGCGCGCCGGACGCCTGCTCGAGGAGGGCATCCTCGGGCCCGAGGCGATCAGCCTGATCAAGCGCAACAATTGCGGCAAGGCGCTCGACATTGCCCGCCAAGCCCGCGACATGCATGGCGGCAACGGAATCTCGGAGGAGTTCCATGTCATGCGCCACGCCACCAATCTGGAAACTGTCAACACCTATGAGGGCACACACGACGTGCACGCCCTGATCCTGGGACGCGCGATCACCGGACTGCAGGCCTTCGCTTGAACCGGCGCCGGTACAACGTTTCAAAAATTGCCTGAATGGAGCAGATAATGCCCTTTCCCGAACGCTTGTCTGATCGCCTTTATGACAACCGGCTTGAGCCGGAGGATGTGCGGGGTGTGCGTGCCGAGGTGCGTGCCTTTGCCGATGCGCATGTTGCGCCCGTGGCGCACGATATTGGCCACACGCCG
>JAEPON010000005.1 GCA_017642895.1 Roseitalea sp. | reverse complement strand
GGTTGAAGGCGCACCGGCGATTTTCCGCTTTGCGGAAAACGCCATTCACCCAGAAGGGCGCGTGCGCCTTTTCAACCCGCTCGGCCATTTGCGTCGGGTGACATATGGCGAGGTGAGGTGGCCGAGTGGTTGAAGGCGCACGCCTGGAACGCGTGTAGGCGGGAAACCGTCTCCAGGGTTCGAATCCCTGTCTCACCGCCATTTCATGTCTTACGCTGCCTTCGCTCCGCTCACCAGCTCCGACGGGACGGCGAAAGCCCGGGCCGCAGTCCCGGCCTTGCGTCGGTTCGCAGTTTCTCTTCGTTCCTCCGCCATTCACCCTGCAATTGTGACGCTTTGCTGACGCTCTCCACTGCCCGGCATCAAGGCCGGGGCGGCGGCGGGCTCCCGGGGTGAGGCGTACTTTTTTCCGCCATCTCAAGACCTTGCGCGCGTTCTCGCCGGTGCCGATCCTCAATCTCGACGCTCTCTCGCGGCGCTGACACAAATCCTTCACGGGACTGTCATCGACCTTACAAACGCGCCTCCTAAGCGACGTTGTGCGTATCGCAATTTTCCCGGGAGACCCATGATGTGGAAAACGCTTTTGGCGGCCAGCGCCCTTGCGCTGACGACCGCCGCGGCCCAGGCCGAAAAAATCGAAATCGAACTGTGGCATGCCATGGGCGGCGCCCTTGGCGAGGCCACCAACGCCGTTGCCGAGCAGTTCAACGCCAGTCAGGACAAGTACAATCTGACACCGGTCTACAAGGGCAATTACGAGGAAACGCTGACGGCAACCATTGCCGCCTTCCGTGCCGGTGAGCAGCCCAACATTGTCCAGGTCTTCGACGCCGGTGCCGCCACCATCATCGGTGCCGAAGGCGCCGTGATCCCCGCCCAGGACCTGATCGAGAATGCCGGTTTCGAGTTCGGCACCGACTACATTCCGGGCGTCGCCAACTTCTATGCCGACGAAAACGGCAAGATGGTCGGCATGCCCTTCAACTCCTCGACGCCGATCCTCTACTACAATGTCGAGGCACTCGAAGAAGCCGGCGTCGAGCCGCCCAGGACCTGGGAAGAGTTCCAGGAAATCGCGCCCAAGCTCCAGGAAGCCGGCTATGTGCCGCTGGCGCAGTCGCACCTGCCCTGGATTTTCACCGAAAACTTCATGTCGCGCCACAATCTGCAGTTCGCCACCAATGCGAACGGCTATGAAGGCGCCGAAGGCACCCAGCTTCTGATCAATGTCGAGCCGATCAAGGCCCACTTCACGGCCGTCAAGGAGTGGCTCGACGCCGGCCTGTTCGGCTATTACGGCACCGGCTGGGGCGACAATCAGGCACCGTTCGAAAACGGTGAGGTTGCCATGTGGCTCGGTTCGTCCGGCTCGTTCGGTGGCTTGAAGCAGTCGGCCGACTTCGAGTTCAGCGCCACTTATCTGCCCCATTGGGAAGCGGTGACCGAAGAGCCCTACAACACTTTCATCGGCGGTGCGGCCCTGTTCGCCATGTCCGGTCAGCCGGACGAAGAAAATGAAGCCGCCGCGGCGTTCTTCCAGTTCCTGTCCTCGCCCGAGCCGCAGGTCTTCTGGCACAAGGAGACCGGTTATGTGCCGATCACGGCGACCGCCTACGAACTGGCCAAGGCCGAAGGTTATTATGACGAGGAGCCCGCAGCCGAAATCGGCATCAACCAACTCCAGCAGCCCGGCGGCGACTGGACCAAGGGCTACCGCATGGGCTTTTACGTCCAGATCCGCGACGTGATGAACCGCGAATATGGCCGTATCTTCTCCGGTGAAGCGACCGTCGACGAGGCGTTCGACATCATCGAGGAAGAGGGCAATCGTCTGCTCGAGCGCTTCGCGCAGACCCAGAGCGGCTAAACCACTCCACAAGGAATTCGAGCCGGGGGCGCATCGCGCTCCCGGTTCTTGCCTTGGCTGACGCACCGGACCGGCAATGCACAAAGCCCAGTTCCAATCACCGATCTTTCCCTACCTGCTCCTGCTGCCGCAGATGGCGATCGTCGCCATCTTCTTTCTGTGGCCGTCTGCCGAGGCGGTGCGCAGTTCCTTCTTTTTGCAGGACCCGTTCTTCGGCAACGAGACTTTTGTCGGCATCGACAATTACACCGACGCGGTGACCCGTTCGGACTATGGCCGTGCCGCCTGGTTCACCTTCCTGTTCACCCTCGTCGTGACGGTCTTCTCGCTCGGCATCGCGCTTTTGCTGGCGGTCGCCGCCGACAACGTCCTGCGCGGCCAGGGCCCCTACAAGACGCTTTTGATGTGGGTCTATGCGATTGCGCCGCCAGTGGCCGGCCTGATCGGCATCATGCTGTTCGATCAGCATATCGGGCCGATCGTCGATTTCGTCGCCCTGTTCGGCTGGGAGATGCGTGTCGGCGTCAACTATTGGGACAGCGGCATCGCCATGATGATCGTGGCGACCTGGAAGCAGATCCCGGTCAACTTCATCTTCTTTTTGTCGGGGTTGCAATCGATCCCCAAGGGCGTGCGCGAAGCCGCTTCGATCGACAATCCCAGCCCCTCCGGCCGGTTCTGGACGATCATCTTTCCGCTGCTGGCCCCGACCAGCTTCTTCCTGATGATCATCAACATCACCTACGCCTTTTTCGAAACGTTCGGCATCGTCGATGTGATGCTCAAGGGCGAGCCGGGCAACAATCCGGTAACGCTCGTCTACAAGGTCTTTCTCGACGGTTTCCGGGGCAACGATCTGGGCGGATCATCGGCGCAATCGGTCATCCTGATGGTATTCGTGCTGGCGCTGACCATCATCCAGTTCCGCCTGATCGAGCGGCGGGTGCACTACACATGACCGGAGCCCGACCAATCACGCGGAGGCCGCGATGAGCCAGGACCAGATCGCCGTGACCGGCAAACCGGCCGTGCCGGCTGCGACATCCGCGTCGGCCGCAAGCGCCGGCTTCGGCGCATTCGTCCGCCGCAACCAGATTGTCGAGCACATCGTTCTGCTGCTCGGCGTGCTGCTGATGATGGGACCGATCGCCGTCGCCTTCACCACCTCGACGCACGATCCCGTCACCATCCACTCAGAGGGAATGCAGCTCGGCTTCGGAAACAACTTTTTGCCGACTTACGAAGCGGTCATCTTCGAGCAGACCGGCTTCACCAAGCAGGTGACCGGCTGGGGCATGTCGCTCAACTCCCTCATCCTCGGTCTGGGCTTTGCGATCGGCAAGATCATTGTGTCGATGCTGGCCGCCTACGCCATTGTCTATTTTCGCTTTCCGCTCGGCACGCTGTGCTTCTGGATCATCTTTTCGACCTTGCTGTTGCCGCTGGAAGTGCGCATCCTTCCGTCCTACGAAGTGGTTCAGGGGCTGGGGCTCCTCAACAGCTATACCGGCCTCATCTTGCCGCTGATCGCCTCGGCCACCGGCACTTTCTTCTTCCGCCAGTTCTTCAAATCCGTCCCCAACGAACTGCTTGAGGCGGCGCGCATTGATGGCGCTGGCCCGTTCCGATTCTTCTGGGACATCCTTGTGCCGCTGTCGCGCACCATGATCGCTGCGATCTTCATCATCATGTTCGTCGTCGGCTGGAACCAGTATTTGTGGCCGATCCTGATGACGACGGACGAGAGCTTCTACACGGTCGTGCGTGGCATCCGGCAGATCCTCCAAGTGTGGATCGGCGCGGACATCCCCGCCTACAACGAGGCGCTGGGCCTGGCGATCATCGCGATGATCCCGCCGGTGCTCATCGTCATCATCTTCCAGCGCATGTTCATCAAGGGTCTTGTGGAGAGTGAGAAATGACGACGCTCGAGATCAAACAGGCGGTCAAGCGCTATCCGAACGGCGCCCTTGCGGTCAAAGGCGTCGATGTCACCGTCGAGGAAGGCGAACTGGTGGTCTTTGTCGGCCCGTCCGGCTGCGGCAAGTCGACCTTGCTGCGCATGGTGGCCGGCCTTGAAAGCGTCACCGAAGGCGAGATCGTGCTTGACGGCCGGCTGGTCAACGACATCGAGCCGGCGCACCGGAACATCGCCATGGTGTTCCAGAACTATGCGCTCTATCCGCACATGACTGTCTACAAGAACCTTGCCTACGGTCTGAAGAACCGCGGCACGCCGAAGGCCGAGATCGACACCAAGGTGCGCGAAGCGGCCAAGCTCCTGCAGATCGGCGACTATCTCGAGCGCAAGCCCAGCCAACTGTCCGGCGGCCAGCGCCAGCGTGTCGCCATGGGGCGCGCCATCGTGCGCGATCCGGCGATCTTCCTGTTCGATGAGCCGCTCTCAAACCTTGATGCCAAATTGCGCAACCAGATGCGGCTCGAGATCAAGCGGTTGCAGCGGCGCCTCGAAACGGCGGCGATCTACGTCACCCACGATCAGGTGGAGGCGATGACGCTGGCCGACCGGATTGTCGTCCTCAACAATGGCGAGATCGAGCAGATCGGCACGCCCGCCGAGGTCTATGGCGCGCCGGCCTCGACCTTCGTCGCCAGCTTCATCGGTGCGCCGCCCATGAACCTTCTTGAAGCGCAGACCGGCGATGGCGCGATCGTCATCGGCGATACGCATATCCAAGCGCCGGTGCGCGCCAACGGACCGGTCACGCTGGGCATTCGGCCGGAGCGGGCGCATCTGGCCGACGGGTCGGGCGCCGCCGCAGGCCCGCCCATGCAGGTCGATACGGTTGAGGAACTGGGCGCCGTGCGGCTGATCCACGGTTCGGTCGGCGGACAGCACTTCACAGCCAACCAGTCCGCCGATGAGCCGATACCCGGCGATCACGTCCGCCTGCGGCTGCAACCGGACGATCTGCACCTGTTCGACCATGATACGGGCCGCCGGCTGTGAGCTTTGCGGAGATTGCGCGCGCCGACGGGGACCGCCCGCCGCGCTGGCTCGATGTCCGGTTCGACACGGCGGGCCATCCGCTTCGCTGTTCGGGCAACACCATGGTGTGTCATCTGCGCGATGACGCCGGCCGCGCTGCGGTGTCGGAAATCGCCGCACGCCTCGCGGTGGCCCCCGGCGGCGACTGTTTTGCCTTCACCGCGCCCGAAAGCTGGCACATGACCGTCTTCAACGGGCTGCTGCACGAAGCCGACTGTGATCGCGGCGGTGATTTCTGGCCCACGGGCCTGTCAGCGGATGCGACCGACGATGAGGCCGACGCGTTCATGCTGGATCGGATGGCGACCGTCGCCCCGCCCGGCGGACCCGTCCGCATGGTCGCGACCGGCTTTTCCGGTCTTGCCAGCCATGGTCTCGGCATTGCGCTCACGCCCGCGACGACCGGCGAAGAAAAAGCGATTCGGGCCTATCGCGACCGTCTGGCCGAGGCGACCGGTCTTGTGGCGCGTCCCGGTCACGCCGGTTACGGTTTCCACCTGACGCTGGCCTATCTCGTGCGCTGGCCGTCGGTTGCCGACGCGGCCGCATTCGACGCGGTTCAGGCATCACTCGCGGCGGCAATCGGCGACCTGTTCCCGCCGTTTCGTCTCGGTCCGCCGGAATTGTGCCTCTTTGACCACATGAACGAATTCCGCGTTCAGCGGATGGTCATGCCGGAACGAGCGGCCACACCAGCGGAATGATCGCCATGGCGGTGGCGAACGTCGTCGCATCCATGATCAGGCCAAGCCGCAGGAAGTCGGTGAAGCGGTAGCCGCCGGCATTGTAGACCAGCGTGTTGGTCTGATAGCCGATCGGCGTGATGAAACTGGCCGACGCTGCGATCATCACCGCAACGACAAACGGGCGCGGATCGAGCCCGAGCGCCTGTGCCAGCCCGATGGCGACCGGGGTGACGATGACGGCGACCGCATTGTTGGTGACCAGTTCTGTCAGCGCCGTCGTCAGAAGGTAGACGCAGGCCAAGGCGACGATCGGCGCCAGGCCCATCAGCCAAGGTTCGATCGCATCGACGATGATCGTCACCAGTTCGGTCTTCTGCATGGCCGCGCCAATTGCCAGCATGCCGGAGATCAGACCCAGAACCCGCCAATCGACGGCCTGCACCGCCTCGTCCACCTCGACGCATCGTGTCACCAGCACGAGCACGGCCCCGATCATCGCAATGCCGGCGATCGGCATGACGTTCAGCGCGGCGCCGACGATGACGGCGAGCGCGATGCCGATGGCCAGGGGCGCCTTGTCGCGCCGGAAGCCGCGCTCGGAGGGCTCGGACACATTGACCAGATTGTTTTCGTCGGCAAAGCGCGTCAGGTCCTCCGGCGCGCCCTCGATCAGCAGCGTGTCGCCGACGGCCAACGGTGTCGTCTCGAACCGGTCTGCCATGTTCATGCCGCCCCGGTGCAAGGCGATCGGATAGATGCCGAAACGGCGGCGCAGGCGCAAATGCCGCAATGTGCGTCCCAGAACGCGCGCGCCGGGCCCGATCAGAATTTCGATCATCGCCGACGAGCGTGAGCCGGTTTGCTGCAGCGAATCACCGTCGCGGCCCAATTGACCCTCTTCTTTCATCGACAGGATTTCGGCGACCGATGAGCGCAGGACGACGATATCGCCCGGCTCGAGAATGACATCGTCCAGATCGCGCCGCAGCGAGGCGTCACCGCGCAGCACGTCGATGATCCGCCGTTCGGGCTGGTTGAAGGCGATCACCTCCCTGGCCCGCGCGCCCACATGCGGCGAGACCTCGTCGATCACCGCCTGGACGATGAAACGGCGGCCCGGCTGGGCGGCGCCGAGCGTCGTGACAGACTGGCGGTCGGGCAGAAGGCGCCGGGCGAAGAACATCACGCAAATGCCGGCGGTCGCCGCGATCAGCCCGACCGGTGCGATCTCGAAGATCGAGAACGGCGCCAGCCCCTGGTCGCGGGCCACCGTGTCGACCAAAAGGTTGGTCGATGTGCCGATCAGCGTGCATGTGCCGCCCAGGATCGCCGAATAGGAAAGCGGGATCAGCAGCTTGGACGAGGCCTGCCCGGTCTGCCGGGCGATCTGCACCGCGACGGGGATCATCAGCATCACGACCGGCGTGTTGTTCATGAAGGCACTCATGGCCGCCGTGGCGCCCAGAAAGGCAAAGAACGACAGGACCGGGCTTGACTGCGCATGCTCTGTGGCAAAACGCGCAAACCGGTCCATCGCGCCGGTGCGCACCAACCCCGCCGACAGGACAAACATGGCCGCGATCGTGGTGATCGCAGGCGAGGAGAGGACCGCCAGAACATCCTTGGTCTCAAGGATTCCGGCGACAAGAAGCACGGCGACGCCCAGCCCGGCGATGACCTCCGGCGCGCGCCATTCGCGCGCAAAGCCGGCAAACAGCGCGATGATCAACGCGCCGGTCAGGATTGGTCCCAGAAGGTCGGGATCAAGCGCCATGGCCACGGGCCCGTGCAATGCTCACCAGTGCGGCGGCTTGTCGACGGGAACGGCGTCCCGCATGCGTTCTTCGGCCTCGGCAAAGCGCCGCGTCAGCACCTCCAGCTTGCGCCGCAGGTCGGCAATCACCTCACCCTGGGAGACGACCACCTCGTTCAGGTCGTCGAGCATCTGCGCCTGGTGAGCCGCCAGAATCTCCAGATCGTCCAGTCGTTCGGTGTCGGTCTTGGCCATTGGCGGTCCCGTGAGCACATCTCAAGCTAGCATGGCGTTCATCGTCGGTCCAAGCAATGTCGCGGCCGAAGGCGGGTGAACGGCAGCGCAGCCGACCGCGTTTTCGGGCTGGATTCAAGCAATCAAGATGCTAGGGTTCGGCAATTTTGAAGCATGGATTTCTGCGATCGACGGGACCCGCATGGCGCCTAATGCAATCGAACTGACCGGCATCAACAAGAGCTTTGGCCCGGTGCGTGCCAACAAGGATATCAACCTTGCGGTGCACAAGGGAACCATTCACGGCATCATCGGCGAGAACGGCGCCGGCAAATCGACCCTGATGTCGATCCTCTACGGTTTCTACCAGGCCGACTCCGGCCAGATCGAAGTAGATGGCAAGCCCGTCACGATCAACACGCCGAACGATGCGATCGCCATGGGAATCGGCATGGTCCATCAGCACTTCATGCTGGTCGAGAACTTCACCGTTCTGGAAAATGTCATGCTGGGCGCCGAGGGCGCGCAGTTGATCAGCGGCTCGATCGCCAAGGCCCGCAGCGAGCTTAAGCACCTTGAGGAGGAGTATGCGCTCGAGGTCGATACCGAGGCGGTGATCGAGGAGCTGCCGGTGGGGCTTCAGCAACGCGTCGAGATTTTGAAGGCACTCTATCGCGGCGCCGAGATCCTGATCCTGGACGAGCCGACGGGTGTGCTGACGCCGGCCGAGGCCGACCATCTGTTTCGCATCCTCAAGCAGCTCAAGGATCAGGGCAAGACGATCGTCCTGATCACACACAAACTGCGCGAGATCATGGCTGTGACCGACAATGTGTCGGTGATGCGCCAGGGCGAGATGGTGGCGACGCGCAAGACGTCGGAAACCTCGGTCGAGGAACTGGCCGAACTGATGGTCGGCCGGCACGTCTTGCTGCGTGTCGAAAAGGGCGAGGCCAAGCCCGGTGACGTCAAGCTGGCGGTCGAGAACCTGACCGTCAAGGACAGCCGCGGCGTCGTCATGGTCGACAATGTCTCTTTCGAGGTGCGCGCCGGCGAGATTGTCGGCATCGCCGGTGTCGCGGGCAACGGCCAGAGCCAGATGATCGAGGCGATCGCTGGCATCAGGCGCGCCGAGACGGGCCGGGTCCTGCTCGACGGCGAGCCCATCGGCGTGACCGGCGATGCCGATCCGGCGCTGTTGCGCAAACGCGGCATGGCCCATGTGCCCGAGGACCGCCACCACATGGGGCTCGTGCTTCAGTTCGAGGAGAACGAGAACTCGATCCTGGGCTATCATGCCGATGTCGAATATCTGAACGGGCCGATGCTCGATATTGAGGGCATCCGCTCCGACGCGCGCGACAAGATCGAAAAATACGATATCCGGCCGCCCAATTGCAGGCTGAAGACGGCCAATTTCTCCGGCGGCAACCAGCAGAAGATCGTGCTCGCCCGCGAGATGGAACAGGACCCGGCGGTGCTCATCGTCGGTCAGCCGACGCGCGGGGTCGATGTCGGCGCCATCGAGTTCATCCACAAGCGCATCATCGAAATGCGCGATGCGGGCAAGGCGGTGCTGCTGGTCTCTGTGGAACTCGATGAGATCCGGTCGCTCGCCGACCGCATTCTGGTCATGTTTGCCGGCCGTGTCGTCGGCGAGCGCGGACCGGACGCCACCGAAGGCGAACTGGGCCTCCTGATGGCCGGTGTCGAGGGTGAGCCGACCAAGGAGGCGGCGGAGTGAAGGCGCATCTCGCCTCGCTGATGGCCGCCGCCCTTCTGCCGGTTGTGGCCAGTGCGCAGATTCTGGTCGAACCCGATGCTGTCGGGTCCTACGGCATGTCCATCGACGGAACGGCCGTGTCCATGCTGGTGCGAGAGGCCGGCGACAACATGTTCGAGGCGGAATTGTCCGTCTCGTTGGATGGGCAAACGGTCTTCCAGCGCACCTATGACGAGATGTTCTCCCTCTTTCAGGCGCCCATCCTCAAGCTGGTCGAGATGGACACCGCAAACGATGCGCCCGAACTGTTCGTCTCGCGCTACAGCGGCGGTGCCCATTGTTGCAATCTGGTGTCCATCATTGCCAAACTGGACGACGGGCGATGGTCGGAGATCGATGCCGGCGCCTATGATGGCGATCCCGCGGCCAACTATCCCCAAGACGCAACGGGCGACGGCGTGGCCGAGATCATCACGCTGGACAACAGCTTCCTTTATACGTTCGCGTCCTATGCCGGCTCATTCGCACCCACCATCGTCCTGACGCTGCGCGATGGCGCTGTCGCCGACGTCACCGGCGAACCGGACTATGAATATGTGCTGCGCTCGGCGCTGCGCAATCTCGGCGCCATGCCCGAGAGCGGCGCATCGCGCAATTCATGGCTGGCCGCGCACGCGGCGATGCAAGTGCGGCTCGGCGCCGAAGACCCGTTTTCACTGGCCGACAAGGACCACGACCCGGAACCGGACTGGGGCCTGACCTTTTGCAAGGATGAAGGCACCGAGACCTATGAGTGCCCCGAAGACCGGATCGGTCGGATCGCGTTTCCCGTTGCGCTCAGGCAATTCCTGAGCGAACGGGGCTATATGGAGTAAACATACCCATGGCTGCCCCTTATGCCAAACTGCCAGGCTGGGTCGATTACGGCCTGATCCCGCTGGTCAACCTGACCGTGGCGTTTCTCGTCGCCGGTCTGGTCGTCCTGCTGGTGGGCGAAAATCCGCTGCGCGCGGCGCAACTGCTCGTTCAGGGCGCATTCGGTTCGGGCGACGGCATCGGCTACACGCTCTTTTATGCCACCAACTTCATTTTTGCTGGCCTGTGCGTCGCCGTCGCCTTCCATTGCGGCCTGTTCAACATCGGTGGCGAGGGACAGGCCTATGTCGGCGGGCTTGGCGTCGCCATCGTCTGCCTGGCCTTCGATTCGATCTTTCCCTGGTGGATCAACCTGCCGCTGGCGACCATCATGGCGGCGATCGCCGGCGCGCTCTGGGCATTGATCCCGGCCTGGCTGCAGGCAACGCGCGGCAGCCACATCGTCATCACCACGATCATGTTCAACTTCATCGCCGCAAGCTTCATGGTCTATCTGCTGGTCGGTCCTCTCAAGCCGGTCAGTTCGATGGCGCCCGAAACACGCACCTTCGCGGAGGGGGCGCAACTGCCGCGTCTTGACTGGATGCTGGAGATGTTCGGCCTGACGATCCGCTCCTCGCCGCTCAACATCACGTTCCTTTTGGCGCTTTTGGTGTCGTTCGGCGTCTGGCTGCTGATCTGGCGCACGCGGCTCGGTTACGAGATCCGCACCATGGGCTTTTCGCCGACCGCGGCCAAATATGCCGGCGTCAACCAGACCCGGATCATCATTGTCGCCATGCTCGTTTCGGGCGGCCTTGCAGGCATGATGGCCCTCAACCCGGTGATGGGGGACCAGACGCGCCTGCAGATGAACTTCGTCGCCGGCGCCGGCTTCGTCGGGATCGCGGTGGCGCTGATGGGCCGGTCGCATCCGGTCGGCATCATTCCCGCCGCCATCCTGTTCGGCATGCTCTATCAGGGTGGCGCCGAACTCTCGTTTGAGATGCCGACGATCTCGCGTGACATGATCGTCATCATCCAGGGCCTTGTGATCCTGTTTGCCGGTGCGCTGGAACACATGTTCCGGCCGACGATCGCGCGCCTGTTCCACATGGCCGGCGGCGGCGCGCTGCGGCCTGCGGCCGAGCCGGGCGAATAGGGGGCGGTCATGGGCACGTTTGAGACACTGATCCTGATCCTCGATTCCACCGTCCGCCTGGCGATCCCGCTGATGTTCGCCGCGCTCGCGGGCCTTTATTCGGAGCGCGCGGGCATTTTCGATATCGGCCTTGAAGGCAAGATGCTCGCCGCCGCGTTTGCCGGCGCCGCGGCCGCCGCCGTTTATGGCTCGGCATGGATCGGACTTTTCTTTGCGATCATCATCTCGGTGGCGCTTGCGCTGGTGCATGGTTTTGCGTCCATCACCCACCGCGGCAACCAGATTGTCTCAGGCGTCGCGATCAACTTCATTGCCGCCGGTACCACAATCATTCTGGGGCAGGCCTGGTTCCGGCAGGGCGGTCGCACGCCGGCGCTGAGCGCCGAGGGCAGCCGCTTCACGGCCATCGAACTGCCGTTTGCCGAAGCCGTCGCCGATGTGCCGCTTCTTGGTCCCATCTATTCGGAGCTGATCTCGGGCCACTCCATCCTGGTCTATCTCGCCTTCGCCGCCGTGCCCTTCACCTGGTGGGTGCTGTTTCGCACGCGGTTCGGCCTGCGGCTGCGCGCGGTCGGCGAAAATCCCGGCGCCGTCGACACGGCCGGCATCTCGGTGACGTGGCTGCGCTATCGTGCCGTCATTTGCTGCGGTATTCTGTGCGGCTTCGCCGGTGCCTATCTGGCCGTCGCGCAGAATGCGGGCTTCGTCAAGGACATGACCGCCGGCAAGGGGTTCATCGCGCTGGCGGCGCTGATCTTCGCCAAATGGAAGCCGGTCAATGTGCTGCTGGCCTGTCTCCTGTTTGGGTTTCTCGATGCGGTGGCCATCCGCTTTGCCGGCATCAATTTCTTCGGCCTGTTCGAGGTTCCGCCGCAATTCATGCAGTCACTGCCCTACATCCTGACCGTGGTTCTTCTGGCCGGCTTCATCGGCAAGGCGATCCCGCCCAAGGCCGGCGGTCAGCCCTACGTCAAGGAGCGCTGACGATGGCCGGTCTTGATGAATTGCTGGTCGCCGCAAAGGATGCGATGGACAAGTCGCGCCCAACCTATTCGCAGTTTCCCGTCGGCGCCGCGATCCTGACCGACGACGGCCGTATCTTTGCCGGCGGCAATATTGAGGTCGCCTCCTATCCCGAGGGCTGGTGCGCCGAGACGACGGCGCTGTCGCACTATGTGATGGGCCAGGGCGGCACGATCACCGACATCTGCGTGATCGCCGAACGGTTGCCGCTGTGCACGCCCTGCGGCGGCTGTCGCCAGCGCCTGGCGGAATTTGCCCCGCCCGATGCGAGGCTGCATCTGTGTGCCGACGGCAAGATCGCCAAGACGCTGACGATGGCCGAGATTTTCCCGCTTGGCTTTGACGGGGACGTGCTGACCACATGATCACCACCATCGACCACATCATCGAGCGGCTGGAAGGGCTCGCGCCCCAGACCGCCTTTATTTTGGGCTCCGGCCTTGGCGGCCTCGTCGCGGCGATCGAGGATGCCGTCCACCTGCCCTATGACGAATTGGACGGTTTTCCCGCGTCCGGCGTCAGCGGTCACGCCGGCGAACTGGTCGCCGGCAAACTGTCGGGCATGCCGGTCATGATGCTGTCCGGGCGTGCGCACTATTATGAGAAGGGCGATGCAGCCGTGATGCGCCCGGCGATCGAGATCCTGCATGGTCTCGGCATCCGGAATCTTGTTCTGACCAACTCCGCCGGCTCGCTGCGCAAGGATCTGCCGCCAGGCTCGGTCATGCTGATCACGGACCACATCAATTTCGCAGGCGCCAATCCGTTGGTTGGCGAAGACAGCGACCGCCGTTTCGTCGGCATGACGAGCGCCTACGACGCCGGCCTTTGCGAACGGCTGCGCGCGGCGGCCCGCGCTGAAAACATCGAACTGGGAGAAGGTGTCTATATGTGGTTCTCCGGCCCGAGCTTCGAGACGCCGGCCGAAATCCGCATGGCGCGCACCTTTGGTGCGGACGCGGTTGGCATGTCGACGGTGCCCGAAGTGATCCTCGGCCGTTTCGTCGGGCTCAAATGCGCGGCCTGCTCGGTAATCACCAATTTCGGTGCCGGCATGACCGGTGGCGAACTCTCTCATCAGGAGACAAAGGACATGGCACCGGTTGGCGGCGAGCGTCTTCAAAAGATCCTGAGCCGCTTCGTTGCGGATGCGGGTTAGAGCGTTCTGTCATGAGATTGAATCAATTCTGTTTCTCGGCTGGTGCGATGATCCACAAGGAGAAGCGAGCCGTGCGTAGCGGCGCTACGGGCAAGCGGTTCGACGCACTGGGCGCGCGCCAGCCGGAAACCCACCCAAACCGGCTTGACCGGTTTGGGAACATCGACTTGCCGATCGCGGCAAGCCGCGAACGGTGGGCCGGGCGGGCTTGGCCCAAATCCCGCGTCCTTCGGCTCGGACGCATCCCGATACGCCCGTCGCCAAAGCCCTTGACCTTGAACCAAACCGGCTCCAGCAGAACGGTTCAATCTCATAACGGAATGCTCTAGGCCATGCTTGCCCAGGAAATCATCCGCATCAAGCGCGATGGCAATGCGCTGTCATCTGAGCAGATTGCCGAGTTCATTGCCGGCGTCACAGACGGCTCGGTCACCGATGCGCAGATTTCGGCGCTCGCCATGGCGGTCTATTTCAACGGCATGGACCGGGACGAAACCGTCGCTCTGACGCTGGCCATGCGCGACAGCGGCGACGTGCTCGACTGGTCGGACATCGATCGGCCGGTCTGTGACAAGCATTCGACCGGCGGTGTCGGCGACAATGTCTCGCTGATGCTCGCGCCGATCGCGGCCGCTTGCGGGCTTGCCGTACCGATGATCTCCGGGCGCGGCCTTGGCCATACTGGCGGCACGCTCGACAAGATGGAATCGATCCCCGGTTACAATGTCGCGCCGGACAATGCGCTCTTCAGGAAGATCACACGTGAGATCGGCTGCGCGATTATCGGCCAGACCGGCGATCTGGCGCCCGCCGACAAGCGCGTCTATGGCGTGCGCGACGTGACCGCGACGGTGGAAAACCTGTCGCTGATCACGGCCTCGATCCTGTCCAAGAAGCTGGCCGCCGGCCTCGGCGCACTGGTGCTCGACGTCAAGTTCGGCAATGGCGCGTTCATCGACGATATCGACGAAACCCGCGCGCTTGCCGAAAGCCTGGTCCAGGTCGCCAACGGCGCGGGCACCAGGACGGCGGCGATCCTCACCGACATGAACGAACCGCTCGCCTCGGCCGCCGGCAACGCGGTGGAGGTGGCCAACGCTGTCGATTTCCTGACCGGCGATCATCGCGACCCGCGTCTTGAAACGGTCGTTCTGACGCTGGTTGGCGAGATGCTGGTCCGGTCGGACCTCGAATCCGCGCGCGAGGCGGCGATCGCAAAGGCCCGTGCCGCGCTGGATGGCGGCAGAGCGACGGAGCTGTTTGGCAAGATGGTGCACGGCCTCGGCGGCCCGGCGGATTTCGTCGATGATCGCCGCAGCCATCTGCCGGTGGCACCCGTGATCGAAGACGTGCCGGCGCCCGCAAGCGGTTTCGTTTCCGGCATCGCGACACGGGCGCTCGGCGTCGCGGTGGTTGAGATGGGCGGCGGCCGCCGCCGTCGCGAGGATGAGGTCGATCATGCGGTCGGGCTGGACCGGATCGTGCCGGTCGGCACGGCCGTGGCGCAGGGCGACCCGGTAGCGCGCGTGCACGCGCGGGATGCCGCATCGCTTCAGCGTGCGCGAAAAGCGGTGTTGGATGCGATGACCATCGCCGGCGAAGCGCCTGCCGAGCGACCGGTCATCGCCGAAACGATAACCGGCTAACGTTTCAGGATCAGCGTTCCGTTCTCGTAGGAAAAGCTGCGCAGCCGGTTCATGAAACTCATGCCGATCAGCACCGTGTTCAACGCGCGGTCTTCGAGCACCAGCGCCTCGACATCGCGCACACGCACCGAGTCGACCCGCACCTCGTCGATCATCGCTCTCGCCGCCATCACGGCGCCGTTGGCCGTTTCGACGCGGTGAATGAAATCGCCGGGGGACAGGCGAATGCCGGCCCGTTTGGCCGTACTCTCGTTCAACGCAACGGTCGTCGCTCCAGTATCGATCAGGCCGGTGACGCGCAGATTGTTCAGCCGGAACTCGGCGATATGGTGCCCGCGCGCATCGGCGCGCAGTCTTTCCGTACCCGAAAGCGCGACCGGACGCGCCGCAGGCCTCTCATCTTGTACCGGCATGGCCACCGCGGCCGGACCGGAATTGGGTACGGCGGAACGATCCGACATGAAATCCGAAAAAGCGACCGCGGCGAATGTGATCGCACCAAAGATGAAAAGATAACGCAGCATGGCGTGCCTCCGCGCGGGAAGGCTCGCACGACCATCTTCCCAAAGCGCTAAGACGGGCCTCGCCGTATCGGAAGGGTAAACGAATGCTGACCCGAAAGGCTCAAATGCGCCTTATTTCGTGCCGTACATGCGGTCGCCCGCATCGCCAAGGCCCGGCACGATATAGCCGTGATCGTTCAGATGGCTGTCGATCGAGGCCGTGATGATCGGCACGTCCGGATGCGCGCTGGAAAACTTGTCGATACCCTCGGGCGCGGCCAGCAGGCAGACGAAGCGCAGGTTCGCCGCACCTCGTTCCTTCAGCTTGTCGACCGCCGCGATCGCCGAATTGGCCGTCGCCAGCATCGGATCGACAACGATGGTCAGCCGGTTGGAGAGGTCATCGGGCGCCTTGAAGTAGTATTCGACCGGCTCCAGCGTCGCGGGATCGCGGTAAAGGCCGATATGGGCAACACGGGCCGACGGAACCAGATCGAGCATGCCCTCGAGCAGCCCGTTGCCGGCCCGTAGCACCGAGGCGAAGACCAGTTTCTTGCCCGCCAGGATCGGCGCTTCCATGTCGGTCAGTGGCGTCTCGATCGTCTCCTTGGTCATCGGCAGTTCGCGTGTCGCCTCATAGCAAAGCAGGTGCGAAATCTCGCCCAGAAGCCGGCGGAAGCCCGCCGTTGAAGTCTCGCGCTTGCGCATCTGCGTCAGCTTGTGCTGGACGAGCGGGTGATCGACGACATTGACCTGTTTCATGAAGAGCGCCTTGCAACGGTTGAGCCGGATGAGCCTAGCGCGGCGGCGGGACCGGTGAAAGACAGTAGGCGCCGCCGCCAGTTGCCGTTCACAGTCAAATGGCTGGCGAGCCGATCTTTTCACGCAATGCGGCGCGGGTCTCGTCGTCGCAGAACGCCGCCTCGATGGCCGTTCGCGTGATCGCCGTGAGCGCGTCATCGTCAAGGCCGAAATGGTCCCGCGCGATCCGGTATTCATTGGCAAGCGAGGAATGGAAATGCGGTGGATCGTCGGAGTTGAGCGTGACCTTGACGCCCGCATCGCGAAGCGTCGCGAAAGGGTGGGATTCATAGTCGGCAAAGACTTGTAGCACGATGTTCGAAGCCGGACAGATTTCCAGAACGATACCCTCTTCGGCCAGACGCGCCACCAGCGCCGGGTCTTCGATCGCGCGGACGCCATGGCCGATCCGCTCGGGCCGCAAATGATCGAGCGCGTCGCGCACGCTTTGAGCGCCCATGAGTTCGCCCGCATGCACGGTGATCCCGAGACCCGCATGGCGGGCAATGTCGAACGCGCGCGCAAAGTCTTTGGGGTGGTGCATCCGCTCATCGCCCGCCATGCCGAAGCCGGTGATCAGAGGATGCCGATTGTCGGCGGCGAAACGCGCTGCGCGCTCGACGGCCTCCGGCCCGCCATGGCGCAGGCCCGTGGCAATGATCCGGCCTTCGATCCCGGTCTCCGATTTTGCCCGCTCGATCCCCTCGGCAAGCCCGTCAACATAGGCATGCGGCGAAAGGCCGGTCTGCTCGGCATGGTCGGTGGAGATGAAGATCTCCGAATAGAGACAGCCATCGGCAGCCAGCGAGGTCAGATAGTCATGGGTCAGGCGCGCATAATCCTCACGCGTGCGAAACAGCGACGCGACCTTGTCATAGACGTGCAGAAACTGGGTGAAGTCGGCCCATTGATAGGCGCCATCGACGATGATGGCCGACAGGTCCGCGCCGTGGCGCGCCGCCTGCGCCTGCGCAAGCGCCGGGCTCACCGCCCCCTCGATATGACAATGCAGTTCGGCCTTGGGCACCATGGCGGTCTCCTCATCCACCCGCGACGAAAGGGCGGCTTGCGGCCCATGGCCGCGGACAGGCACAGGTTGGCCCGTTTTCTTGTCGATCGTTTTGCTCTACATCGGGCGGCAGCCTGAACGCACGCACCTTTTTGATCGCGGGGTCCCATGTCCACATCCAGAACCGGCGCCGGCGACGCGATGAAGCGCAGTTTCGGGTTTTCGCAGGTCGCTGACGGAGAAAAGCAGGCCCGCGTCGATGATGTCTTCCACACCGTGGCGCGTCGTTACGATGTGATGAACGATCTGATGTCATTCGGCCTGCACCGTGTGTGGAAGAATGCGATGGTCGCCGCGCTTGCGCCGCCCAAACGGCCCGGCTGGCGCATGCTCGATGTGGCCGGCGGCACCGGCGACATCGCCTTTCGCGCCGTTGAGGCGTCACGCGGCAACGCCCATGTGACCGTGCTCGACATCAACGCATCGATGCTCGATGTCGGCCGTGAACGCGCTGCGGCGCGGGGCCTTTCCGACAATCTCGATTTCGTCGAGGCCAATGCCGAGGAACTGCCGTTCGGCGATGCGGCGTTCGATGCCTATACGATCGCGTTCGGCATTCGCAATGTGCCCGATATTCCCAAGGCACTGCGCGAGGCGCGGCGCGTGCTCAAGCCCGGCGGCCGGTTTCTGTGCCTTGAGTTTTCCGAAGTCGACATGCCGGTTTTCGATCGCATCTATGAGGCTTGGTCGTTCAACGCCATTCCGAAAATCGGCCAGACGGTGGCCGGCGACGGCGAGCCCTATCGCTATCTGGTCGAATCGATCGCCAGGTTCCCGCGCCAGAGCGATTTTGCTGACATGATCCGCGATGCGCGGTTCAAGCGCGTGACATGGCGCAACTATTCGGGTGGCGCCGCGGCACTCCATTCGGGTTGGAAAGTCTGACCATATGACCAACCTGTTCGCCGCCATGCGTCTTTTGCGCGCGGTCTGGGTGCTGGCGCGCGAGGGCGTGATCGCCGCCCTGCCGCGCCAGGGCTTGTCGGGCCCGGCGCTGACCGGCCACAGGATCGCCACCCGGCTGGCGCGCAAGCGCTCGGAAGGGCTCGACAGCGCCCAGCGCATGACAAAAGCCATTGCACGGCTCGGCCCGTCCTACGCCAAGCTCGGCCAGTTCCTTGCCACAAGGCCGGACATTATCGGTCTGCAGATGGCGGTCGATCTGGCGACGCTCCAGGACAATATGGAGAGCTTTCCGAGCGCGGAGGCCCATGCCCGCATCGAGGAGTCGCTCGGGCTTCCGATTCGCGACCTCTATGCGCGGCTTGATGAACCCATCGCCGCCGCCTCGATCGCTCAGGTCCATCCCGGCATCACCCGAAGACCTGATGGCAGCGAGCGCAAGGTCGCGGTCAAGGTGATCCGGCCCGGTGTGCGCGGTCGTTTCGACCGTGATCTGGAAGCCTTTTTCCTGTTTGCGCGAACGCAGGAACATTACATTCCCTCGACCCGCCGCTTGCGGCCCGTCGCCATAACCGAGACGCTGGCCCAGTCGACCCGCATCGAGATGGATCTGCGGCTTGAGGGCGCGGCCCTGTCCGAACTGGCCGAGAACACCAGGGACGATCCGGGCTTCCGCGTGCCGCAGGTCGACTGGCAGCGCACCGGCCGCGACGTTTTGACCATGGAGTGGATCGACGGCATCAAGATGAACGATGTCGATGCGCTGAAGGCCGCTGGTCACGACCTGCCGCGTCTGGCGGTCAACGTCATCCAGTCCTTCCTGCGCCATGCGGTGCGCGACGGCTTCTTCCATGCAGACATGCATCCGGGCAATCTGTTCGTTGACGAAAATGGCGACATTGTCGCCGTCGATCTGGGCATTGCCGGCCGCATCGGCATCAAGGAGCGCCGTTTCCTGGCCGAAATTCTCTACGGCTTCATCCGGCGCGACTATCGCCGTGTTGCCGAAGTGCATTTCGAGGCCGGCTATGTGCCGCCCCATCACGACATCGAGGCCTTCGCACAGGCCCTGCGCGCTGTCGGAGAGCCGATCCGCGACCAGTCGGCGGACACCATCTCGATGGGCAACCTCTTGACGCTGCTGTTCGATGTCACCGACATTTTCGACATGCAGACCCGGCCCGAGCTTCTGTTGCTGCAAAAGACGATGGTCGTCGTCGAGGGCAATGCGCGGGTTCTCGACCCGCATTTCGACATGTGGGCGGCCGCCGAGCCGATCGTGTCCGACTGGGTCAAACGCAATCTCGGCCCCGCCGCGATCGTCAACGATGCGCGCGACGGCGTCACCTCGGCGATCCGCATCGCGCGACAATTGCCCGAACTGGCCGATCGCGCCGAGCAACTGACCCGCGACATTGCCGGCATGGCCGAGCACGGGCTCAAGCTGGCGCCCGAAACGGTCGCGCGGATCGGCAAGGCCGAAGCGCGCGAAAGCCGCTGGGGCCGGGTGGCGCTCTGGATCATCGCCATCGCCGCTATCTGGGTCGCTTTCGTCGTGAGCTGATTTGATTGCAATGATGGCACAATTGTGTTCATGGTGATTGCGTTGCAATCATTTTGGGCGACCTCATGGCATCGATCACGATCCGCAATCTCGATCCGGCCACCAAGGAGGCCCTGCGGCTCCGGGCGGCCGCAAACAACCGGTCGATGGAAGAAGAGGCCCGTGTGATCTTTGGCGCGCTTACCAAGCCGAGTGGGGCCGCCACACCGTCCATTCCGCTCGTCCCAGTGGCCGCACAAGACCATATCGGGTCCGGCGTCCTTGCCGAAAAGCGCATCCTTTTGATCATCGGTGGCGGGATTGCGGCCTACAAATGCCTCGATCTGGTTCGCCGGCTGCGTGAGCGCGGTGCGACCGTGCGGTGCGTCATGACCCGGGCGGCCGAAGAGTTCATCACGCCGCTCTCGGTCGGCGCGCTGACCGCCGACACGGTGTTCACCGACCTGTTCGACCGGCAGGACGAACATGATGTCGGCCATATCCGGCTGGCGCGCGAGGCCGACCTGATCGTGATTGCGCCGGCTACCGCCGACCTGATGGCCAAGATGGCGCACGGGTTGGCGAACGATCTGGCCTCGACCGTGCTGATGGCCGCGACAGCCCCCGCCCTCGTCGCACCGGCCATGAATCCGGCCATGTGGGACCATCCCGCAACGCGCCGCAACCAGACGACGCTCGCCGGCGACGGCCTCCATTTTATCGGCCCCAATGCGGGTGAGATGGCCGAGAGCGGCGAGGCGGGTTTTGGCCGGATGGCCGAACCGCTGGAGATTGTCGCGGCGGTCGAACGGCTGCTCGACCACCGGCCCAAGCCGCTCGCCGGCAAGACCGTGATCGTCACGTCCGGTCCGACCCATGAGCCGATCGACCCGGTGCGCTACATCGCCAACCGGTCCTCGGGCAAGCAAGGCCATGCCATCGCTTCCGCGTTGGCCGAACTGGGCGCGACGGTCCGCCTCGTCACAGGGCCGGTCGCGATCGCCGACCCCGCCGGTGTCGATATGGTGCGCGTCGAAAGCGCGCGCGAAATGCATGATGCGGTGCATCAGCTTCTGCCGGCCGACGTCGCCATCTTCGCCGCCGCCGTGGCCGACTATCGTCCCGCAACCGAGGCGAGCGACAAGATCAAGAAGCGTGAGGGCGGCATCGAAACCGTCGCATTGACCGAAAACCCGGACATTCTTGCCAAGGTCGGCACGCACGAAACCGGGCGCCCGCGCCTTGTCATCGGGTTTGCAGCTGAAACCCGCGATCTCGTCGCCAACGCTCAGGCCAAGCTCGCCAGAAAGGGCGCGGACTATATCGTCGCCAACGATGTGTCGCATGACAGCGGCATTGGCGGCGCGGGCGGTGTGATGGGCGGCGACCGCAACCGCATCACGCTGGTCTCCAAGGGCGACGCGGAGCGTTGGCCGGAGATGGACAAGAGCGAAGTGGCCGAACGCATTGCGGCCCTGGTGGCCGAGCAACTCGAGACGGTCACCGTCTGACGAAAGCCGCCCGCGACGGCAATGATCGTTGAACAGTCTGTTCCATTGTTCACCCATGGGCCGGCGCCGGTTCGCGTCCTATCTTGCGGGCAACCAAGGAGTTGACCGCCATGTCCATTCGACCCGTCAAACACATCTCCGGCACGACGCCCACCATGGAAGGCGCCGGCGTCCATCTGCATCGCGTCTTCGGGTTCGGCGATCCGTCCATGACGGACCCGTTCCTGATGATGGATGATTTTCGCAACGATTCGCCGGAGAGGTACGCTGCCGGCTTTCCCTGGCACCCGCATCGCGGCATCGAGACGATCACCTACGTCCTGGCCGGTTCGGTCGATCACGCCGACAGTCTGGGCAATGAAGGCTCGCTCGGCCCCGGTTCGGTCCAGTGGATGACCGCCGGTTCGGGCATCTTGCACCAGGAGATGCCCAAGGGCGATGCGTCCGGCCGCATGCACGGCTTCCAGCTCTGGGCCAATCTGCCATCGGGCGAGAAGATGACGACGCCGCGCTATCAGGACATTTCGGGCGCCGACATTCCCGAAATGATCGACGATGACGGCACGCGCGTGCGCGTCATCACCGGCGAATTCTGGGGCAAGAAAGGACCGGTGGACGGCATTGCCGCCGATCCGCAATATCTCGACATCTGGGTGCCGCCGCTGACCCGCAAGGCGCTGCCGATCGACACCTACCGCTCGGCCTTCGCCTATATTTTCGAAGGATCGGGCACGTTCCGCGACGCTTCCAAACCGTTCGGCGTGCTGGTGGAAAAGGAAGTCAATGGCGAAGAGATCCACCTGCGCGACATGTCTGGCGACCGGACGCTGGTCGTCTTCGACACGGGCGACGAGGTGGTCGTCCAGTCCGGCGAAAAGGGCATCCGCTTCCTGTTGGTCACCGGCAAGCCGATCCAGGAGCCGGTCGCCTGGCACGGTCCGATCGTCATGAACACGCAGGAGGAACTGGCCCAGGCCTTTGCCGATCTGCGCTCGGGTCATTTCATCCGCGAGCAGGCACGGATTTAACTCGCCAAGCTCTCACCCAAACGAAACGGCCGGCGGATCGCACCGCCGGCCTTTTTTGTTTCTGGGAGCAGGGGTCCTCAGGCCGCGGGCGCCTTGGTCTTGCGAAGATAGGGCAGCACGGTCTCGAAATCGCCGAACTTTTCCTTGGCGTCATCGTCATTGACCGCCGTCGGAATGATCACGTCGTCGCCGACATTCCAGTTGGCCGGCGTTGCGACATTATGCTTGGCAGCGGTCTGTAGCCCGTCGAGCGCGCGCAGCACCTCGGCGAAGTTGCGGCCGACATTCATCGGATAGGTCATCGACAGTTTGAGCTGCTTGTCCGGGCCGATGATGAAGACCGAGCGCACCGTCGCGCTGTCGGCGGGCGTGCGGCCGTCGGGCAGATAGGCTTCCGCCGGCAGCATGTCGAACGCCTTGGAGACGGCGAGCCCGTCATCGGCGATGATCGGGAAGCCGGCCTTGGTGCCGGCCACCTGCTCGATGTCGCCCTTCCATTTGACATGGTCTTCCGCGCTGTCGACGGATACGCCGATTACCTTGGTGCCGCGCTTTTCCCACTCGTCGGCCAGTTGCGCCACGGCGCCGAACTCTGTCGTGCACACGGGCGTGAAGTCCTTCGGATGCGAAAACAGGATGGCCCAATCGTTGCCGATCCAGTCGTGCAGGCTGAACGAGCCCTGATCGGTCTCGACGGTCAGGTCGGGGATGGTGTCGTTGATGCGCAGTCCCATGGCGTGTTCCTTTTCATCTGGTCGTGCGGATTGTCTGCCCTTTCAATAGGCATCGGCGACGGGGTTCGAAAGGGGGCGCGGCACTCCGCCGCCGGGTTTTTCGACACTTGAGAGCAATCTAGCCGCGCCGGGGGGCTGCGGCGAGCCATGCCGGTCCAGATGATGGCACCGAGGGGGAAATCCGTTCCACCAACTCCGGCAATCGGCAAACGCGACCACCCCGGAGCCCTGCGCCAGAAATGATCAGTCCGATGCGGCTTGACTAATTAGATATCAAACTATATTGGTTAGATATCTAATCAAAAGGAGTTGACCATGTCCTCTCTCGATCGCAGAAAGTTTCTGATGCTGGCCTGCGGTGGCGTCATCGTCGCCGCAGGCGCCTCGGCCGGTGTCTTCGGGGCAACGCGTACGCCGACCCGCGCGCTTGAGCCCTGGGAACGCGCCGGCGCCCCTGCCTATGCCGATCCGCGCATGCGCGCGTTGTCCTACGCCATTCTCGCGCCCAATCCGCACAATCGGCAGCCATGGACGGTTGCGCTTGAGGGCGAGGACACGGTCCGGATCGGGTTCGATGAAGCCAGGCAGCTTCCCCATACCGATCCGTTCGACCGTCAGCTGACAATCGGCATGGGCTGCTTCATTGAACTGATGGCGATGGCCGCCGCCGACCATGGCTATCGTGTCGATCTGGACTTGTTTCCCGACGGCGTGGCAGCCGACGGTCTGGACGCTCGTCCGGTGGCGATGGCGCGTTTCGCCCACGCCCCCGGCATCGCGGTCGATCCTCTCTTTGCGCATGTGTTGCAGCGCCGTTCGATGAAGGAAGCGCATGACGCGACGCGGCCGGTGCCGCAAAGCGCAATCGATGTGCTGGCCGCTGCCTGTCGCAACGTCTCCGGGGTTGGCGGTACGGCGGCCGAGAGCGAACTTGGCTACTGGCGTGACCTGACGATGCGGGCAATGGAGATCGAGTTCGACACGCCGCGCACGCTCAAGGAGTCCGTCGATCTGTTTCGCATCGGCAAGCGCGAGATCAACGCCAACCCGGACGGCATCGAACTTCCGGGGGCCGGGTTCGAAATCATGAACCGGTTGGGCTTGCTGACCCGCGAAAACACACTCGATCCCCAATCGATGGCGTTCACGCAGGGCAAGGCATCGACGCTGGCGCCGCTTGCGACATCGATGGGATATGTCTGGACCAAGACGCGGGGCAACAGCCGCCCGGAGCAGATCGGCGCTGGCCGCGACTGGGTTCGGATGAACCTGGCCGCGACGGGACTGGGTCTGGGATTTCATCCCAACAGTCAGGCGTTGCAGGAGTTCGACGAGATGAAGGCAGTTTACGGCGAGGTTCATCGCAAGCTCGCGCCCGAGGGCGGAACTGTTCAAATGCTGACCCGTATCGGCTACGGTCCCCAGGCCGGTCCAACGCCGCGTTGGCCGCTTGAGTCGCGCATCGTCGAAGGGGCCTGATCTGAACGAGCAAACACCCGCATCGCCGACCCCGTTTGAATTCTTCAACGAGATCGGGATCATCAACCAGTTGAGCACGACGCAGTTTCGCAATGTGCTGCCTGACGGAATCCACCCGTCACATTTCGGCGTGCTCAATCACATGGTGCGCCTGGGCGACGGAAAAACGCCGGCCCAGCTTGCGTCGGCCTTTCAGGTCACCCGTGCGACAATGACCCACACCTTGTCGCTTCTGGAAAAGCGCGGCCTGATCCGGCTGACGGCCAACGAGCGCGATGCTCGGTCAAAGCTCGTCTATCTGACCGACGAGGGCCGCGCTTTTCGCAACGCCGCGATCGGCGCGGTTGAAGCCATGGTCGGCAATGTGTTCGACGCCCAGATGCTTGATCATCTGGCCGGGGCGCTGCCGCATCTGCGCGCCATCCGCCAGCGGCTCGACGAGAACCGCTGACCGGGCCTTACGCCGCCTTTTTGGCGGTCACCTGATAGTCCTTGACCGCCTCGAAAGTGATCGCTGGCGCGCGCTCGGCCTCATAGTTGAGCGAAAAGCCGTTTTCAGCGAGAAACACCGGATCGCCATCCAGATCGCGGGCAATCGACGACCGCTGCTTGGCGACAAAGGCATCGAGCGCGGTGCGGTCGTCGGACGAAATCCAGCGGCAGACCGAAAAGCGCGCGCTCTCGAAATCGACCGGTAGCGCATATTCGGCTTCGAGCCGCGCCTTCAGCACGTCGAGCTGCAGCGCCCCCACGACACCGACGATCGATGGCGACCCGTCCTCCGGGATGAAGAGCTGAACGACGCCCTCTTCGGCCATCTGCGCCAGCGCCTCGGTCAGCTTCTTGCCCTTCATCGCGTCCATCAGGCGCACGCGGCGCAGGATTTCCGGCGCGAAATTGGGCACGCCGCGAAAGACCAGCGCCTCGCCGTCGGTCAGCGTGTCGCCGATCCGCAGCGTGCCGTGATTGGGAATGCCGACCACATCGCCGGCAAAGGCGCTGTCGGCGGTCTGGCGCTGATGGGCGAAGAAGAATTGCGGTGCCGACAGCGTCACCGCTTTGCCGGTGCGCACGAGCTTGGCCTTCATGCCGCGCGCGAGCGTGCCCGAACAGACCCGCGCAAACGCGATCCGGTCGCGATGATTGGGGTCCATGTTCGCCTGGATCTTGAAGACGAACGCCGTCATACCGTTTTCGGTCGCCTCGACCTTGCGCAGATCGGCCTCTTGCGCGCGCGGACGTGGCGCGAATTCGGCCAGCGCGTCGATCAAATCGCGCACGCCGTGATTGCGCAGTGCCGAGCCGAAGAAGACCGGCGTCAGATGGCCTTCCAGATAGGCGTCGCGGTCGAACGGCCGGCACGCCTCCCGCGCCAGATTGACCTCCTCGATGAAGGTTTCGCGATCGTTTTGGGGCAGAACCCCGGCCGCGCTCTCCGCCTCGGGCCCGTTGACCGGCGTGCGTTCGGCTTCCCCGTCGCCCCGCCGGACTGCGTTCTGCGCCAGATGATAGGTGCCCGAAAACGTCTTGGCGCGACCGATCGGCCAGGTGACCGGCGCGGTGTCCAGCGCGAGCTTCTCCTCGACCTCGTCGAGGATCTCGAACGGATCGCGGCTTTCCCGGTCCATCTTGTTGACGAAGGTGATGATCGGAATGTCGCGCAGCCGGCACACTTCGAACAGTTTGAGCGTGCGCGGCTCGATGCCCTTGGCCGCGTCGATCACCATGATCGCGCTGTCGACGGCGGTCAGCGTGCGATAAGTGTCGTCGGCGAAGTCTTCGTGCCCGGGCGTATCGAGCAGGTTGAAGACGTTGCCGCCATATTCGAACGTCATCACCGAGGTGACGACGGAGATGCCGCGCTCGCGCTCGATCTTCATCCAGTCGGACCGCGACTGGGTGCGGTTCTTCTTGGCCTTGACCTCGCCGGCAAGCTGGATCGCACCGCCAAACAGCAGAAGCTTTTCGGTCAGCGTCGTCTTGCCCGCATCGGGGTGCGAAATGATGGCGAAGGTGCGCCGCCGGGCGACCTCGTCTCGAAGCGATTGCGGCATGGTCGGCATGTTCCTGGGTCGCGCGGTGTCTGGCAGGGCGCGCGGGCGGTGTCAATCATGCGTCCCGGGGTGACACCGCGCCGGCCATACGCCTAGAGGGATGCGCGGTCTGAGCGCGCAGTCGCGTTGCTTTGGACCCATCGGTGGTGGATTGCGGGCAGAACGGGGTGCTGGCCGTTGACGGCGCGCGTTTGGCGGCGCATCAGGCGGTTATGAACGCCACCGTCGTGACCTTCATTCGCCTGCCCCATGCTGACGCGCTTGATCTCCCCGCCTATGCGACCGACGGCGCCGCCGGCATGGACATACGCGCCGCCGTGCCTGTGGACGTGCCGGTCGCTCTGGCGCCGGGCGAACGCGCCGCGGTTCCCACCGGCTTCATCATGGCCGTTCCCGACGGGTTCGAGGCACAGGTCCGCCCGCGTTCGGGGCTCGCCGCTCGCCACGGTGTGACCTGCCTGAACACGCCCGGCACGATCGACAGCGACTATCGCGGCGAGGTGCATGTCCTGCTGGTCAATCTCGGTGACAGTGTCTTCAAGATAACACGCGGCATGCGCATCGCGCAGATCGTCATCGCGCCGGTGACGCGGGCCAGCCTCGTCGAAACGGCCGAACCGCCTGACGAAACCGGACGTGGCGCAGGCGGCTTCGGGTCCACCGGCACCCATTGATCGAAACAGGAAATCTTGTCCCGGTGACATGATCGCCGCTGACGATGCGCCGGCGCGGTGGTAAGGCTTGACGGAGACCCGAAAGCGGAACCCGACCAATGACCTTGCCCGACTTTCTGACCTATGCGGTGGCGCTCGCCATTGCCGCCGCCATTCCGGGGCCCGGCGTCATCGCGATCGTCGCCCGGGCTTTGGGCGCCGGCCTTCGCCCGACGCTCCCCATGCTGTTGGGTCTGGTCTTGGGCGATGTCATCTATCTGGCGGCGGCGATCCTGGGCCTTGCCTATGCCGCATCCACTTTCGGCTCTGTGTTCATCGTCATCAAATATGCCGGCGTGGCCTATCTGGTCTGGATGGCCATCGGGTTCTGGCGCGCCGGCGTCACGCCGGAAGCGATCGATGCAAAGGCCGATAGCGGCGGTGCGCTGTCGGGTTTCATGGCTGGCCTGCTTGTCACGCTCGGCAATCCCAAGACGATGGTCTTCTACCTGGCGCTGTTGCCGACCCTGATCGACATGACGGTCGTCACCATGGCCGATTTCACCATTCTGATCGGTGTGACCTTCGCGGTTCTGGTGACTGTCCTGCTGCCCTATGCCGGATTGGCCGGCCGCGCGCGCATCTTCCTGAGGACGCCGCGGGCGCTCAAGGCGCTCAACCGGTTCGCCGCCACATGTCTGGGCGGGGCGGCGGTCGCCATCGCCGCCCGTGCAAGCTGACCGACTGTTGCCGGCCCTCGGGAAGGATGGTCTTGACCCCACACCGGCTGCAATCGGGCCGGTTCGGCCGGCACTGAATCACGCCGCCGCCGCCATCGCATCGCCCATGATCCGGTAGGAGATCGCCTCGGCGATATGGATCCGACCGACCGAGTTGCGCCCATCGAGATCGGCAAGCGTCCGTGCCAGCTTCAAAATGCGGTGATAGCCGCGCGCCGAAAAGCGCATCTTGTCGGCGGCGTCGGCCAGCAGTTGCAGCGCGCCGCCATCCGCCTCGGCCACCTCCTCGATCATCGCCGTCGGGCAGTGTGCATTGACGCCGATCTGCGCGACGCCGAGCCGGTCATAGCGCTCGGCCTGCCGGGCACGCGCCTCGGCCACACGCGCGGCAATCGTCGCGCTGGCCTCTCCGGGCTTGCGGCGGATCAGATCGCCCGGCATGACCTGCGGCACCTCGACGCGCACATCGATCCGGTCCATCAGCGGTCCGGAAATGCGTGCCTGATAATCGCTTTGGCAGCGCGGGCCCCGCGAACAGGCATGCCCCGGCGTTCCGGCCATGCCGCAACGGCACGGGTTCATCGCCGCGACAAGCTGGATGCGCGCGGGATAGGAGACGCGGTGATTGGCTCGCGCGATCATGCAGGCGCCGGTTTCAAGCGGCTGGCGCAGACTGTCGAGAACCTGCGGCGCGAACTCGGGAAATTCGTCGAGAAACAGAACGCCATTGTGCGCCATGGACACTTCACCCGGTCGCGCCCTGAGCCCGCCGCCGACCATGGCCGCCATCGAGGCCGAATGGTGCGGGGCGCGGAACGGCCGCCGGTCCGTCAACTCGCCGCCGGCCAGTTCGCCGGCGATCGAGGCGATCATGGAAACATCAAGCAGTTCGCGCGCCGAAAGCGGTGGCAGGATCGAGGGCAGGCGCTGTGCCAGCATGGATTTGCCCGAGCCGGGCGGGCCGACCATCAGGAGATTGTGCCCGCCGGCGGCGGCAACCTCCAGCGCCCGCCGCGCCGTTTCTTGCCCCTTGATATCGGCCATGTCCGGCAGGTCCGACACCGCCTCGCGCATCGCTGCCCGTGGCCGTGACAGCACCTGCGTGCCGCGAAAATGGTTGGCAAGCCCGATCAGGCTGACCGGCGCCAGGATCGGCATGGACGCGTCCGCCCACGCCGCCTCGCCGCCGCAGGCGGCCGGGCAGATCAGTCCTTTTCCTGAGGCATTGGCCGCGATCGCCGCCGGCAGCACGCCGGCGACCGGCGCGATGGTGCCATCAAGCGACAATTCGCCCAGCACCGCGAACCCGGCCAGCGCGTCGGAGGGAATGGCGCCGAGCGCGGCCATCAGCCCCAGCGCGATCGGCAGGTCGAAATGGCTGCCCTCCTTGGGCAGGTCGGCCGGCGCCAGATTGACCGTCACGCGCTTGGGCGGCATTGAAAGCCCTGACGCATGCAAGGCCGACTGCACCCGTTCGCGGCTTTCGGCGACAGCCTTGTCGGGCAGGCCGACGATCTGCATCATCATCTTGCCCGGCGCCACCATCACCTGCACATCCACCGGCACCGCATCGATGCCCTGGAAGGCGACCGTCGTCACACGTGCGACCATGTCCGTGTCCCCTGTGCGCGAGGGGTGTGCCGTGTGCGCCGGACCATCCGCCGCGCACAACGCGAACCCGTCGATCAGTCAAGCACAGGCCTGGAAACAAGGCAAGAACATTTTAGGAACAAATGCGCGCCAAAGATGTATCCAGGTTGTATCAGGTTGTTGGGCGGAACAAACCGGTGTCGGTCAGCGTCGTTTTTCCACCGCATCCCAGAACAGGGCCGCAATGTCCGCACCGCCGAACTTGGCGACTTCGCGCACGCCCGTCGGCGAGGTGACGTTGATCTCGGTCATCAGCCCGCCGATCACATCAATGCCGACCAGGATGAAGCCCCGCTCCCGCAGCGCCGGCCCGATCGCTGCGCAGATCTCGCGCTCGCGCTCGGTCATCCCGGTCGCCAGCGCCTTGCCGCCGACATGCATGTTGGAGCGCGTGTCGTTCTCATGCGGCACGCGGTTGATCGCGCCCACCGGTTCGCCGTCGATCAGGATGATGCGCTTGTCGCCGGCGCGCACATCGGCCAGATAGCGTTGCGCGATGATCGGCTCGTTGGTCAACTGGTCGAACATCTCCATCAGGGAGGTCAGGTTGCGGTCGCCGTCGCGCAAATGGAAGACGCCTGCGCCGCCATTGCCGTAAAGCGGCTTGACGATGATGTCGCCGAACTCGCGCCGGAAATCGGCGATGGCGTCGACATCCTTGGTGATCAACGTCTCCGGCATGAAGTCGGAAAACTCCATGACGAAGATCTTCTCGGGCGAATTGCGCACCCAGGCCGGATCGTTGACGACCAGCGTTTTCGGGTGGATGCGTTCGAGAATGTGCGTCGTCGTGATGTAGTTCATGTCAAACGGCGGGTCCTGCCGCAACAAAACGACATCCATCTGCGTAAGGTCGATGCGTTCGGCGGCACCGAGCGTGTAATGGTCGCCCTTGACGTCGCGCACCGTCAGCGGCTCGAGCACCGCGCTCACCGTTCCGTCGCGCTGGGCCAGCCGGTCGGGCGTATAGTGGAACAGGGTGTGGCCGCGCGCCTGCGCCTCAAGGCACAGCGCGAAGGTGGTGTCGCCCTCGATCGCGACGGTGGAGATATGGTCCATCTGGACCGCGACTTTGAGCGCCATGATCGTCCCTCGATTGAGCAGGCCCTAAGTGGCGCGCGTGGGCGGCAAAATCAATCCGCTTCAGGCCGTGAAGATGGCGGGCACATGCACCGGCCAGCGGCCCGGAAGCACGGCGACCAGGTCGAACCGCACGGACAGCCGGCCATGGTCGGGCTGTCGGGCCAGCCAATGATCGGCGGCGGCGATGATGCGCCGGCGCCCGTGCGGCGTCACGGCGTCCATTGCTTCGGCCAGCGACGGCCGCGCCTTGACCTCGACGATCGCCACCAGATCACCGCGCCGGGCGATCAGGTCGATCTCACCGGCCCGGCACGCATAGCGGCGCGCAACGATGCGGAAACCTTTCAGGCGCATCAGCCATGCCGCCCGGGTTTCGCCCATATGGCCGCGTCGTTCGGCCTTTCGCCGTTTGGCACCGCCCGGCTCAGCCACCTTCGTTCTTCCGCGCAACAATCCGGGCATAGAGGTCGGCGCGCGGCAGGCCGGTCATCTGTGCGGCTTCCCGCGCGGCCCTGCCAGCCGGCATGTCGGTCAGAAGGTCGGAGAGCAGCGCGTCAATGTCGGTGGACGTGGCCTGCCCTGCCAGCGATTCGGCCGGAGCGATCAGCAAGACGATCTCGCCCTTGACCGTTTCGTTGACGAATTGATCTGACAAATCACTGGATTTTCCCGTCATCACGGTTTCGAAGCGTTTCGTCAGTTCGCGGGCGACGCACACTGTGCGATCGGCGCCCATGACGGTGGCAATCGACCGCAGACTGGCCGCCAAACGGTGCGGTGATTCAAAGCAGATCAGTGTTGTCGGCTCCGCCCGGAGCGCGGTCAACCGGTCTCGGCGCGCCTTTTCTTTCGCCGGCAAAAAGCCGACGAATCGAAAATCGTCGGTCGGCAGGCCGGATGCCGTCAACGCCGTGAGAACCGCCGACGGGCCGGGGACCGGAACAATTGCGTGGCCTGCCTGACGTGCCTCAACACCGAGCCGGTAACCCGGATCGGACACCAGCGGCGTTCCCGCATCGGAAACGAGTGCCACTGATCGGCCCTCGGCGAGCGCCGTGAGCAGCTTGGGTCCGGCCTGGCCGGCATTGTGCTCGTGATAGGCGATCGGCCTGGCGGCAATGCCGTAGCGGTCGAGCAGGCGGCGGGTGATGCGCGTGTCTTCACAGGCCAGCACATCGCAGGCGGCCAGCGTTTCAAGGGCGCGGATGGTGATGTCGCGCAAATTGCCGATCGGCGTCGCCACGAGATAGAGCGCCGGCTCCAGCGGCGGCGCGGCGATCGTGTGCCCGGCGATGGTGTAGGTCGGCGCGGTCATCTCAACGCGCCAGTTCGGCAATGACGGAATCAAGGACGATCCGCCCACGCGCCGTCGCGCGGATGCGCGCATTGCCGATACGTTCGACCATGCCAACATCAATCATCGCTTGCAGCGCAGACCCGTCGAGCGGCTGCCCGCCGAGCGCTTCATGCCGGGCCAGATCGAGCCCCTCGGTGAGCCGCAGGCCCATCATCAGCATCTCGTTCGCTTGCGAGATGCGGTCCAGCGCTTCGGTCTTGACAATCCCGTGCCCGGCCCGCCGGGTGCGGTCCAGCCAGGTCTCCGGATGCCGCTCGGTCATGGTGACGCGCTTTTTCGCGTCATCGGCAAACGAAAAGCGGCCGTGGGCACCGGGGCCGATCCCGACATAGTCGCCATAGCGCCAATAGGTCAGATTGTGCCGCGACTGCGCGCCCGGCGCCGCATGATTGGAAACTTCATAGGCCGGCAAACCATGATCAGCGGTGATCTCCTGCGTCATCGCATAAAGGTCACTGGCCAGATCGCCGTCCGGCATGGCGATCCGGCCCGCTTCATGCAGCGCCTTGAACGGCGTTCCGTCCTCGATGGTCAGTTGGTAGAGCGACAGATGGTCGGCGGCGAGCGCGATAGCATCGCGCAATTCCGATGCCCATGCGGCGATCGTCTGGCCGGGCCGCGCATAGATCAGGTCGAACGACAGGCGCGGGAACGTCCGCCGCGCCAGTTCAATCGCCGCGCGCGCCTCGTTGGCATCGTGCAGCCGTCCGAGGAACTTGAGGTCAGCGTCGTTCAGCGCCTGGACGCCCAGCGAGAGCCGGTTGACGCCCACAGCCCTGTAGCCGGCAAACCGTTCCGCATCCGCCGATTGCGGATTGGCCTCCATCGTCACTTCGATGCCGGCGGCAACCGTCCAATGGGCGGCAACTGCATCGAGCAGAACGCCAACCGCCTCCGGCGCCATCAGGGATGGCGTTCCGCCGCCGATGAAGATCGATGTCACCTGGCGTGGACCGGTCATGTCCCGCATGTGCGCCATCTCGCGCTGGAACGCTTCCGCATAGGCCGTCTGGTCGACCGGCCGGTGGCGGACATGGGAATTGAAGTCGCAATAAGGGCATTTGGCCGCGCAGAACGGCCAATGCAGATAGACACCGAACCCCGGCGACCCGTCATCGCCGTTGGGCGCCGCGGGGGTTTGTCGGTCAGGTAACGCCCAGACAGTCATGGGCAAACAGTTTGAACGCGCGGGCGCGATGCGACAAGGCGTTGGCATGGCCCGGTGTCCAGCCATGCTTTTCTTCTGCGGTCATCTCGCCGAAGGTGCGGCTGTGTCCGTCGGGCACGAACACCGGATCATAGCCGAAGCCCAGATCGCCGCGCGGCGGCCATATCAGATGGCCCGGTGCCTCGCCGCGAAAGAAATCGCAATGCCCGTCAGCAAAGGCCAGGCACAGGGTCGCAACGAAGGCCGCGCGCCGCTGAGCGGGCTCGGTCGCACCCCGTTCCTGCAGTTTTTCCTCGACCGTGCGCATCGCCATCATGAAATCGCGATCGCCATTGCCGGTTTCCGCCCAGTCAGCCGTGTAGACGCCGGGCGCGCCATCGAGCGCTTCGACGCAGATGCCGCTATCGTCCGCCAATGCCGGCAGGCCGGTCGCCTCCATCGCGGCCATCGCCTTGGCGCGCGCGTTTTCCTCGAAAGTCGTGCCGGTTTCCTCGGGCTCGGCCAGACCCAGTTCGCCGGCGGAGACGACATCGAAGCCGAACGGGCCTATCAAGCCGCGTATCTCGGCCAGCTTGCCGTCATTGTGGGTCGCAAGCACCAGCCGTCCCGGTTCGAGCCGCCGCGCCATGGTCAGCTTCCGATGGCCTGTTTCTGCATAGCGACCAGATCGGCGACGGCATTCTCCGCCAGCCCGAAAAGCGCATTGAATTCGTCGCGGCTGAACGGCGTGCCTTCCGCCGTGCCCTGCACCTCGACGATGCCGCCCAAGCCGGTCATGACGAAATTGGCATCGGTTTCCGCATTGCTGTCCTCGACATAGTCGAGATCGGTCACCGGCGTGCCCTGATAGATGCCGCAGGAGACCGCCGCGACATGGTCCGTCAAAACGCGTGTCTTCGAGGCCATCTGCCTCGAATGCATCCAGTCCAGGCAATCATGCAGCGCGATCCAGCCGCCCGTGATCGCCGCCGTGCGCGTGCCGCCATCGGCCTGGATGACGTCGCAGTCCACGGTGATCTGGCGCTCGCCGAGCGCTTCGAGATCGACGACCGCCCGCATGGACCGGCCGATCAGCCGCTGGATTTCCAGCGTCCGGCCGCCCTGCTTGCCCGACGATGCCTCGCGTCGCATCCGGTCGCCGGTGGCGCGCGGCAGCATGCCATATTCCGCCGTCACCCAGCCGCGGCCGGAGTTGCGCAGCCATGGCGGGACGCGCTCTTCGAGACTTGCCGTGCACAGAACATGCGTGTCGCCAAACTTGACGAGGCACGAGCCCTCGGCATGCTTGGAGATGCCGCGCTCGAACGAGACGGCGCGCATTTGGTCGGGCATACGCCCCGATGGCCGGTTCATGGAATATCCTTCGGATTTTAAATTCGCGCCGTGTCTAGACGGTTTGTGCGTGTGATGGAACCATGCGCGTGCCGCCCCTTTTCGGAAATCGGCCGCTGGCTTATATCGGGTGCAACAGGGATTGCGACGCATCGATGCAGCACATCACCGGTACCGCCACGGACCTGGACGAAAAACTCGACGACCGGTCGCGCGACATCTTCCGGCGCATCGTCGAAAGCTATCTGACCGAAGGCGAGCCGGTCGGCTCGCGCAACCTGTCCAAAATGCTGCCGACATCGCTGTCGCCGGCCTCGGTGCGCAATGTGATGAGCGATCTTGAAACGCTCGGCCTGATCTATGCGCCGCACGTCTCCGCCGGGCGGCTGCCGACCGAGCAGGGCCTGCGCTTCTTCGTCGATGCCTTCATGGATGCCGGCGCGGTCAGCGACGAGGAGCGAGCGCTGATCGACCACCAGTTGGGCACCGGCGAGGGCCATCCGCACACCGAACAATTGCTGACCGAGGCGAGCCAGATGCTCAGCCGCGTGTCGAGCGGCGCGGGTCTTGTGCTGGCAACCAAGCGCGACGGTGCGATGAAACATATCGAGTTCGTGCGCCTTGAAGAAACAAAGGCGCTCGCGGTCGTGGTCTGGGAGTCGGGTGAGGTCGAAAATCGCGTCATCGACCTGCCCGCCGGCATGACAGCCTCGCAACTGGCCGAGGCCGCCAATTTCCTCAATCATCACGCGCGCGGGCAAACGCTCGCCGATGTTCGCGGCACCATCGACGCGATGCGCGGCGAGATCCGTGCCGAACTGGATGCTCTGAGCGCGGGCCTTGTCGAGCGCGGTCTGGCGGTCTGGTCGGGCGCCAACAATGGCCATCCCCGGCAGCTCATCGTGCGCGGCCGCGCCAATTTGCTGGAAAACCTCACCGACGCCGAGGAGATCGAGCGCACCAAGATGCTGCTCGACGATCTGGAGCGGAAGGACGAGATCATCAACGTGCTGGACATGGCCGAGGAGGGCTCTGGCGTGCGCATCTTCATCGGTTCTGAGAACCGCCTGTTCTCGCTGTCCGGCTCGTCACTGGTCGTTGCGCCCTATCGCGACACCAACCGGCGGGTGATCGGCGCGCTTGGCGTTCTGGGGCCGACGCGGCTCAACTACGCCAAGATCGTGCCGATGGTCGATTACACCGCGCAACTGATTTCGCGGATGATCGAAGGCGAATAGCGCGAGCCGGCCGGGCTTGATTTTTCGCCGCGCACACTCGATATCGCGCCCAGTTTCGAAATCCCAACCGAATGGACATGACGAATGGCTGACAATGATCGAAAGCCGGAAGCCTCCGGCGCTGGCATCAATCCCGGCAGCCGCGAAAACCTCCGCAAGGCCGCCGACGAACTTCTGAAGGCCGACCGCGCCGCCCGCCGCCGCGCGGCAGCCGAGGACGCCGACGCCTATGCGGCGTTTGAAGACCATAATGATGCCGATCACGACGAGGGCGCGGTTTTCGGCGATATGGATACCGACAGCGCAGCAGCCGGATCGATCATCGCCGAGGAAATCGAGGCCATCCAGGCCGAGAACACCGACATGAAGGACCGCCTGCTGCGGCTTGCCGCGGACATGGAAAATCTGCGGCGCCGCACGCAGCGTGAGGTGGGCGATGCCAAGAATTACGCGATCGCCAATTTCGCCCGCGACATGCTGGGCGTGACCGACAATCTGCGTCGGGCGATCGAGGCCGTGACACCGGAACAGCGCGCCGGCGCCGACGACGCGCTGAAAAACCTGCTCGAAGGCGTCGAACTGACGGAGAAATCCATGCTGTCGACGATGGAGCGCCACGGCGTCAAGCAGCTTGCGCCGGAAGGCGAACGCTTCGATCCCAATTTCCATCAGGCGATGTTCGAAGTTCCCAACCCCGAGGTGCCCAACAACACCGTCGTGCAGGTCGTCCAGGCCGGCTATTCGATCGGCGAGCGCGTGCTGCGGCCGGCCATGGTGGGCGTCGCCAAGGGCGGCCCGAAACAGGCTGCGCCGGCGGACGAAGCCGAACCCGGCCCGCCCGATGCCGAGGCCGAAAAAGACGCGTAATCGACGGAAGCCACCGCGTCGGCGATGATCAACCCCGGATCAGGCCGGCATCGATCGCTGCCTGGCGCAGGGAAACCTGCGGACGCGGGCCGATCTGCTGGATGACGATTCCGGCGGCAAGCGAGCCCAGCCGGCCGCACGTCTCCATGTCCATCCCGGCCGTATAGCCGTGAAGAAAGCCGGCGGCATAAAGATCGCCAGCGCCCGTCGTATCGACCAGCCTGTCGACCGCGTCGGCATCGATCCGGGTGTGTGTGCCGCTGCCATTGATGATCATCGAGCCCTTTTCCGAGCGGGTGACGATGGCGATCTTGCAATCTTCTGCCAACGCTTCGCGTGCCGTTTCCAGATCGGCTGTCTGGTAGAGCGATTTCGCCTCGTCCTCATTGGCAAAGACGATGTCGACCGTGCCCGAGCGCATCAGGTCGAGGAACTCGTCGCGATAGCGGTCGACGCAGAACGGGTCGGACAAGCTCATCGCCACCTCGTTGCCATGGGCATGCGCGATCTTGGCGGTGTCGCGGATCGCCGTCTTGGCGCGCGGCGGATCCCACAGATAGCCCTCGAAATAGGTGACTTTGGATTGGGCCGCCTTGTCTTCTTCGACGTCTTCCGGACCCAGTTCGACGCAGGCACCCAAATAGGTGTTCATCGAACGCTCGCCGTCTGGTGTCACGAAGATCATCGAGCGCGCGGTCGGCGGGCGTTGTTCGAGCGGCGGCGTGTCGAAGGCAACGCCCTGGGCGCGGATGTCGTGGCGGTAGATGCGGCCAAGCCCGTCATCGGCGACTTTTCCGAAAAAGGCCGATGTGCCGCCAAGGCTGGCAACGCCCGCGGCCGTGTTGCCAGCGCTTCCGCCGGAGGTCTCCACTGCCGGTCCCATGCGTTCATAGAGCAGTTCCGCGCGCTCCATGTCGATCAGGTTCATCGCTCCGCGAATAATGCCGTTCTCGCGCAGGAAATCGTCCTCGGCGCGTGCGATGATATCCACGATCGCATTGCCGATGCACAGCACATCATATTGGCTCATTGGGCGCCCTCTATCTCGGTCCCGGCGCGTTTAGCCTGTGCGGGACGCAATGGGAAGTCCGGACAGGGCCATTGTACAGGCAACCTGGCGCACCCATCTGCGGATCATGGTGATTGTTTCGGCACGGCGCGCGCTTGGCGAATTGTTCGATCCGGCCCTGCGGCAGGTTCTGTGGAAGTCTGTCGGTCTGACGATCGTCGGCCTGATCGCGGCCTGGTTCGCGATCCGCTATGCGGTCGAATGGGCCGCTTTGCCCTATCTGGAAGCATTCGTCGGCGGTTTCACGCTGCCCGGCTGGACGGGTACGATCGGGCTGGTCGCTGCGGTTGCGGCCGGTCTGGCGCTGGCGGTCGGTTTGGCCTTTCTCGTCGGCCCGGTGAGTGCCGTGATCGCCGGTATCTTTCTGGACGATGTCGCCGAACACATTGAACAACAGGATTATCCCGACGCGCCCGCCGGCAAGCCCTTGCCGCTCGGTCGTTCCATCGTGCTCGGCGTCAAGTTCTTCGGCGTTGTGGTCGCCGGAAACCTGGTCGCACTGTTGTTGTTGTTGATCCCCGGCGTCAATCTCATCGCCTTTTTGGCGGTCAACGCCTATCTGCTGGGCCGTGAATATTTCCAGTTCGCCGCCATGCGCTTTCATGACGAAAAGACCGCCGCCGACCTGCGCTCGCGCCATTCGGGCACGGTGGTCCTTGCCGGCCTTCTGATCGCCGGCTTCATGGCAATTCCCATTGTCAACCTGATGACGCCGCTGTTCGGTGCCGCCCTGATGGTGCATCTGCACAAGGCGATTGCGGAAAAGCAGGCGCGCGAGGGACATTTCGCAGCCGCATAGGTGGGCCGTTCAGGCGCCGGCACCCTTTCCGGCGCGGCGCGTTGTGGCGGTACGCCGGGCCAGCAGCTTGTCGATCCGCTGCCCGTCCATGTCGATCACGTCCAGCCGCCAGCCATCGGCCTCGATGGCTTCGCCCGTATCGGGCAGCCGGCCGAGCCGGTCGAGCACAAACCCCGCCAGCGTCTCATACGACCGGCGCTCGGGCAGCAAGATGCCGAGCAGTTCGGCCGCCTCGTCGGCCGGCATGGCGCCGTTCATCAGATAGGTGCCGTCATCGCGCGCCACCACGTCGGGTTCCGAAATCCCGCTTTCGGACACAAAGTCGCCGGCGATCGATTCCAGAATGTCCGTCGAGGTGATCAGTCCCTCCAAATGACCGCGTTCGTCGCGGACGAAGACGACCGGCGTCGGCGCTTCCCGCAGACGGGTAACCACATCGAGCGCCGGTGCGGTTTCCGGCACGCTGTCAACGGGTCGCACGAGCGTACGCAGATCGGGCGTCTTGCCGTCAAGCAGAACCAAAAGCGCCTCGCGCGTTCGCACGACACCCTCCACATGGTCGAGACCGTCCCTGGCTGCCGGCAGGAAGGTCTGGCTGGTTGTTTTCAGGTGCGCGGCGATATCGGGAGGCGAACGGCCGAGATCGATCCATTCGATCTCCATGCGCGGTGTCATCAGACCGGTTGCCCGCCGGTCCGCCAGCCGCATCACACTGGCGATCATGTCGCGCTCGCCGGTTTCGACGACACCGGCCTGTTCGGCCTGCGCGATCAGCGACTTGATCTCCTCATCGGTCACGCGAGGCTCTTCGGCGCCGCCCTGTCCGATCAACCGCATGATCAGCCGCGTTGAGGCGTCGAGCGCCCAGACGGCCGGCGCCGCCAGCCGGGCAAACAGCGTCATCGCCGGAGCAACCGTGCAGGCAATGCCCTCGGGATTGCGCAGGGCCAGCGATTTGGGAACCAGTTCGCCGATGATCACCGACAGATAGGTGACGGCGAGGATGATCGCCGCATAGCCCAGCGTGGCCGCGGTTGTCGCGTTGAGACCCAGCGCGACGAGCGCTTCGGCGGCTGCATCACCGAACGCCTCGCCCGAAAACGCGCCATTGACGATGCCGACCAGCGTGATGCCGATCTGCACCGATGACAGGAAGCGGCCCGGGTCGGCATGCAGCGCAAGGGCGCTGCGCGCGCCGCGCCGGCCCCTGTCGGCGAGCGCCTGAAGCCGTGCCCGTCGCGACGAGACAACGGCCAGTTCGGCCAACGCGAACAGGCCGTTCAGCAGGATCAGCGCGACGACGATGACCAGATTGGCACCCATCAGCCGATCACCTGCGGCGGCAGCGGCACCAGTGGCGCGGGTTCGCTCGTCGTCTTGTCCCTGGATTTGCACAGATCGGCGATCACGCAGGCGACGCAGTCGGGCTTGCGCGCCTTGCAGGTGTACCGCCCGTGCAGGATCAGCCAGTGATGGGCGTGGTAGAGATAGTCCTCCGGGATCACTTTCATCAGGATCGCCTCCACCTCGTCGGGCGTCTTGCCCGGCGCCAGCCCGATGCGGTTGCCGATCCGCAAGATGTGGGTGTCCACGGCCATGGTCGGAATGCCGAACGCCATCGACATGACGACATTGGCCGTCTTGCGGCCGACGCCGGGCAATGTCGTGAGCTCTTCGCGCGTTTGCGGCACCTCGCCGCCGAAATCATCGATCAGCTTTTGCGACAGCGCGATCACGTTTTTGGCCTTGTTGCGCCAGAGCCCGATGGACTTGATGTAGCCGCCCACCGTCTCTTCGCCGAGCGCCAGCATCTTTTCGGGCGTGTCGGCGACCTTGAACAGGTCGCGCGTCGCGCGGTTCACCCCGGCATCGGTCGCCTGTGCGGAAAGCGCGACGGCCACGACCAGCGTATAGGGGTTCACATGCGCCAGTTCGCCCTTGGGCTGGGGCCGCTGGATCGAAAAGCGGCGGAACATCTCGCGCAACTCGTCCTGCGTATATCGGGTCCGCGGCAGCCGCTTGCGCTTTTTTGCCGGTGCGGCGCGTTTCGCCATCGGCTTTTTCTCTTGGCTGGCATCCATTGCGGCCTATAACCTCGATCCATGTCCGTTGTGCCCCCAGACATAGAACCCGCCGCGTCCGCCGAAAAGGCGGTATTCGCCGCAGAGCTTTTTCCGCACCGGTCTTTGACGCCGGGCGGCTTTGCCCTCCTTATGGGCGTTTTCGCTGCGATTTGCGCGGGCAATGCGGTTTTCTATCTTGCGCTCGGTGCCTGGCCGGTGGCGATCTTCATGGTCGTCGATGTCTTCATTCTTTATCTCGCGATCCGCCTGAGCTTTCGCGCCGGCCGGGCGCGCGAGCAGGTTACCGTGACCCGCTCGGACGTGCATATCCGCAAGATCGCGCCCAATGGCCGCCACCAGGACCATCACTACAATCCGTTCTGGGCCCGGTTCCATGTCGACCGGCACAGCGAGATCGGCATCACCGCCATGCGCCTGACCGGTCAGGGGCGTGCCACATCGATCGGCGCCTTCCTCAACCCGGACGATCGGGAGAGTTTTGCGATGGCGTTCTCGCAGGCTTTGGCGACCGCACGACGCTGATCGCCCGCCATCAAGTTTCGGGTGGCAGCGCATCGGCCTTGGTGCTCCAATGGCGCCCAACCGACACCATCTGGACAAATCGCCATGGCACAGCCGCACGCCGTTCTGACCCAGCCCGCATCGATCGAAACGAGCGACTATGAGACCGTTCGCCGGGTCATCGAAAAGATATCGCAGGATTGGCGCGACCAGCCTTCGCTGGAAACGCTTGCTGCCGATGTGGGCATGGAACCGACGGCCCTGCAAAAACTGTTCACCCGTTGGGCCGGTCTTTCTCCGAAAGCGTTTTTGCAGGCGGTGACGATCGACCATGCGCGGCGGCTTCTGGCCTCCGACATGCCGCTGCTCGATGCGTCCTACGAGTTGGGCCTGTCCGGCCCAGGGCGGCTGCACGATCTGTTCGTCACGCATGAAGCGATGTCGCCAGGCGAGATCAAGGCCGGCGGCGAGGGTCTGACGATCCGGTACGGATACCATCTGTGCCCGTTCGGCATCGCGCTGATCATGGTCACCGACCGGGGATTGTGCGGACTTGCCTTTTGCGATGCGGGCGGCGAGCGCGAGGCGTTCGCCGACATATCCGGCCGCTGGCCGTTCGCCCGGTTCGAGGAGGACATGGCGGCCACCGGCCCCTATGCGGGACGCATCTTCGCGCCCGGGTCCTGGCGCCACGACCAGCCGCTGCGCGTGGTGCTGATCGGCACCGATTTCCAGGTCAGCGTCTGGGAGGCGCTTTTGAAGATTCCGATGGGCAAGGCCGAAGCCTATTCGGAGATTGCCGACCGGATCGGCAGGCCCACCGCGTCACGCGCGGTCGGCGCGGCGGTCGGCGCTAATCCCGTGTCTTTCGTCGTGCCATGTCACCGCGCGGTGGGCAAATCCGGCGCGCTGACCGGCTATCATTGGGGCCTGACACGCAAACGTGCGATTCTGGGCTGGGAGGCTGGCCAGGTGGCCGGCGGTCAAAGCGCGTAGGCGAGCAACGGCAGGATTCGCCCTGTCTTGGAGGACGATCGTTCTTCGCCGATCCGCACCGCGCCCATGCGCCGGTAGAAGGGTTCGGCGTTGGGGTCCGACAGGACCGTCAGCCGTGCGGCGCCCTTGGCGCGCGCCAGATCGCAGATCGCGCCGAACAGTACACGCCCGACCCCTGCGCCCATCCGGCCGGGATCGATAAAGAAAACCGACACATCGAACATGCCTGCGCCTTCATCCGTGATGCCGGCAACGCCGGCCGCCGCGCCGCCCGTTTCGGCGACAAGCACCAGCCCGTCGGCGATCCAGTCGGGCCGGACCGTCAGTTCGCTCATCGCCTTGGCCATGAAGGCGGCATCATAGCCCCAATGGGCCTTGGACCGGACGCAGAGCGCGGTCAGTGCCTCGGCTTCGCCGGGACGCGCGGGCCGGATGGTCGTCTTGAGGCTCAATGCGCGCCGGACATGTCGCCCAGGACTTCCTTGGCGGCGACGGTCGAATCGGCGTGCAGGCGATAGACCATCGGCACGCCGGTGCCCAGATTGAGCTGGGTGATGGACTCTTTCGTGTGCCCGTCGAGGATCATGACGAGCGAGCGCAGGGAATTGCCGTGCGCGGCGACCAGCACCGTCTGTCCGCGCAGAACGCGCGGCAATATCTCCGTCATGTAATAGGGCCAAACCCGCGCGCCCGTGTCCCGCAGGCTCTCGCCGTCTTCCCCCGGCGGCGGCGTGTCGTAGGAGCGGCGCCAGATATGCACCTGTTCCTCGCCCCATTTGGCCCGGGCATCGTCCTTGTTCAGGCCCGCCAGATCGCCATAATTGCGCTCGTTGAGCGCTTCGTCATGGATGGTTTCGAGGTCGGACTGGCCGACACCGTCCAGGATCATCTGGCAGGTGCGTTCGGCACGCACCAGCACCGATGTGAAGGCGATGTCGAATGTTATGCCGCGTTCGGCCAGCACCTTGCCGGCCTCGATCGCCTCTGCGACGCCCTGTTCGGTCAGGTCCGGGTCGCGCCAGCCGGTGAACAGGTTCTTCTTGTTCCATTCGCTCTGTCCGTGGCGGACCAGAACCATCGTGCCGGACATCGGCATTCTCCCTAAGTCGGTTGACTGAATCAGCTGACGCCCAGAACGTCACGCATCGAATAAAGGCCCGGCGCCTTGCCGCGCGACCAGATCGCCGCCTTGACCGCGCCACGCGCAAATATGCCGCGATCCTCGGCATGGTGGGCAAGGACAATCCGCTCGCCCGGCCCGGCCATGATCACCGAATGATCGCCGACCGCCGAACCGCCGCGCAGCGTGGCGAAACCGATCGCGCCTGCGGCGCGCGGCCCCGTATGGCCGTCGCGCATGCGCACCGAATTCTGGTCGAGATCGATGGCGCGCCCGGTTGCCGCCGCCTGGCCGAGCAGAAGCGCCGTGCCCGACGGCGCATCGACCTTGTGCTTGTGGTGCATCTCCAGGACCTCGATGTCCCAGTCCGACGCCTCAAGCGCCGCCGCGGCTTGCTCGACCAGCACCGACAGCAAAATGACGCCCATCGACATGTTGCCCGACTTGACGATGACGGTACGCTGGGCCGCCAGATGCACATGCGCCTCGTCATCGGCGCTCATGCCGGTGGTGCCGATAATGTGCGCGATGCCTTTTGCGGCCGCGATGTCGGCAAACATCCGCGTCGCCGCCGGCGCGGTGAAATCGAGTATGGCGTCGGCGCCGTCAAATGCCTGATCCGCGTCGGCGGTCACCGTCACGCCATTGGCGCCCGTGCCTGCGATGTCTCCCGCATCGCGCAGGATCGCCTCGGCGCCTTCGCGTTCGAGCGCGCCCGACAGCCGCGCCGCCGGATCGTCGGCGATGGCATCGATCAGGGCCCGGCCCATGCGCCCGCCCGCGCCGACGACGGCAATGGCAACCGGTTCACTCACGCGCCTGTCTCCATTTCAGCCTCTGCGGCATCGGGTTCTGCCCCGGCGCCAAGCATGTTCAGCTTGGCATAGAGGCCGCCCTTGCGGCTGGCAAGTTCGGCGTGGGTGCCGGTCTCGACCACCTCGCCCTTGTCCATCACGATGATTCGGTCGGCCGAGACGATCGTCGACAGACGGTGCGCGATGACGATCGTGGTCCGTCCGGCCATCACCTCTTCGAGCGCCTGCTGCACCAGTTTTTCCGACTCATTGTCCAGCGCCGATGTCGCCTCGTCGAGCAGCAAGATCGGCGCGTTGCGCACGATCGCGCGGGCGATCGAGATGCGCTGGCGCTGGCCGCCGGACAAAGTCACCCCATTTTCGCCGACCGGCGTGTCATAGCCCTGCGACTGTTCCATGATGAAATCATGCGCATTGGCCTGCCGTGCGGCCGCCTCGATGTCCGCATCGCTCGCATCGGGCCGTCCATAGCCGATATTCTGCCGGATCGTGCCTTCGAACAGATAGGGCTGCTGCGAGACGAACGCCATCTGCCCGCGCAGCGAAGACAGCGTCACGCCCGCAATCTCCCGGCCGTCGATTTGGATCTTTCCGCCGTCGATGTCGTAAAAGCGCTGCAACAGGGCGATGATCGTCGTCTTGCCGGCGCCCGACGGACCGACAATTGCCGTGGTCTTGTGCGCCGGTGCGACGAACGAAAGCCCGTGCAGCACCTTGGTGCCGTCGCCATAGGAAAAGTCCACGCCCTCGAACCGCACATCGCCATCGGTGATGGTCAGTGGCGTGGCATCGGAGCGATCGCGCTGGCGCTCGGGCATGTCGAGGATCTCGTAGATCATCCGCGCATTGACCATCGCCTTTTCAAGATTGACCTTGAGCTGACCGAGGCGGCGGGCCGGGTCGGCGGCCAGAAGAAGCGCGGTGATGAAGGCGAAGGTGGCACCCGGCGGCTGGCCTTCATTGACCGCGCGCAGGCCCGCATAGGCGATCACGCCGGCGACGGCGAGCCCGGCAAAGACTTCGGCGGCCGGGTTGACCCGCTCGATGATGCCGGCCAGCCGGTCGGCCTTGGACCGCGCATCGTCGATGATCGTGCCAATCCGCGCGCCGAGACGCTCTTCCATGGTGAACGCCTTGACGACCGTGATGCCCTGCACCGATTCCTGCATCGTGCCGACCACGCGCGCGTTCAGTTCGACCGTTTCGCGCACCACGTTGCGGATGCGGGCCGACACCCAGGCAACCGCCAGGATCAGGACCGGCGCGACCGAAAAGACGATCAGCGACAGCATCGGATCCATCGTGACCATGACCACCAGAAGCCCGATCAGCGAGATCAGGTCGCGTCCCAGCGCCGTCAGCGTCAGCGACAGCACGTCGCGAATGCCGTTGACGTTTTCGGCGATCCGGGCCGCCAGATGGCCCGAGCGCGCCTCGGTGAAATAGCCGATGCCGAGCTTCATCAGCTTGTCGAAGACACGGCTCTGGTAGCGCGCGACCAGATCGTTGCCGATGCGCGCCAGCACCACCGCCTGCACATACATGGCCGCGCCGCGCAGCAGGAAGACACCGATCACCGTGCCGGTGATGACGATGATCAGGTCGCCGCGCTGACGCACGAAGATCTCGTCCACAACGTCGCGGGTGATCCAGGCAACAAACGCCGTGGTCGTACCGATCAGGACGAGGCAGACGATGGTGACCGCATAGTGCCACGCATAGGCGCGGCCGTTTTCCGACAGGATGCGCCGCAGAACCGCGATGACGCCTTCGCCAAGTCTGTTCTTGATGGCGGCCGTGTCCGCTCTGTCTTTCATGGCGCGCGCTATAGCCTATTCAAACGGAGGTGGACAGGCGCTCAGCGCGTCCAGTGCCGGTTTTCGAGCGAGACGCCGAACCGCGACGGCGTGCGCGCATAGGCGGCAAGCCCTTCCATTGGCGCGCGGTCGTGCAGGATGGCATAGGCCGGGATGGCACTGACCAGATCGCCGTGCGGCGCCTTGTTGTCGAACGCGGTGCGAAAGCGCGTGGTGTCGAAGAAAGGCAGGATCTTCTGGGTGATGCCGCCGGTCAGATAGACCCCGCCCCGCGCCATGAAGACGAGCGCCAGGTCGCCGGCTACGCGGCCCAGATATTCCGCGAACAGATCGAGCGTTTCCACCGCGTCCGGATCGGATTTCCGCTTGGCCGCCTGCGAGACCTCGGACGGGTCGGAATAACGCGGTTCGTTGCCGTTGGCGCGTGCCACGGCCTGATAGAGATTGACCATGCCGCTGCCGCACAGCACCTGTTCGCCTGAGACGCGGCCGCCGATCCGCTCGATATGGGCGAAGACCTCGGCGTCCCGGTCGGTCTGCGGGCCGAGATCGACATGCCCACCCTCGCCGGCGACCGGAATCCAGGTCAGCGCGGCATGGACGAGGCCGGCAACGCCAAGGCCGGTGCCCGGGCCGATCACCACGCGATTGGCGCCGGGGTCGCGTTCGCCGCCGCCGATCTGCTGCAATTGATCATCGTCGAGCGCAACCACGGCCAGCGCCTGCGCTTCATAGTCGTTCAGCACGACGACATCGTCGAAGCCCAGATCCTCGATCATCCGGCGCGGGTGCACCACCCAGTCATTGTTGGTTAGGTCGATCACGTCGCCATCAGTCGGCCCGGCCACCGCCAGAACCGCGCTGCGCGGCATCAGCGAGGTCTGGTCCAGCACATGGCTCTGGATCGCCGCGTCAAGCGTCGGGAAGTCACGCGTCCGGATCGTCTCGAACGCCTTGGGCTCGGCATTGGCATCGACCAGGATCGAAAAGCGCGCATTGGTGCCGCCCACATCGGCGATCAGGATCGGAAACGGCAGGACGAAGGGGCTGGAGGAGCTAGGCATGGGCCTTTTCCGTGTTGTGCGCCGGGGCGTGCCCCGCAGTCAGCGCGGTGAGAAGAATGTCGGCGGTGGCGGCGTTGAGCGCCATGGGAATATCGTAGACGATCGCCAACCGCATCAGCGCCTTGACGTCAACATCATGCGGCATCGGCGTCAGCGGATCGACGAAGAAGATCAGCGCGTCGATGGCGCCTTCGGCGATCATCGCGCCGATCTGCTGGTCGCCACCCAGCGGCCCGCTGCGCAGCCGCGACACGTTAAGCGCGGGGTCGGCATCGGCGATGCGGCCGCCGGTCGTGCCGGTCGCCACCAGCGCGCAGCGCGACAGCAGCGTACCGTGCCGGCGGACGAACGCGACCATGTCGTCCTTCTTCTGGTCATGGGCGACCAGGGCGATGGTGAGGGCATCGGACATGGCGGTTCAATCGATTTAGAAGACGCGTGTTCAATACCCGCTTTGCGGTGAGCGTGAAAGGTGGCGCCGCATCTTTTTTCGCTGCCTCCTATTGCTGCGGCCGGTTTGCCGGAATGGGCAGCCGCGACAGGCCCGGAAGCGTGGCGCGGGCCGGTGCGGCACCGGCGAGCGGCACGGCCGAGGCGATCATCGCAACCTGATCGAACGAGGCCGAATAGGTGGCCAGGCTTTCGGACGCAGGGCGCGGCGCACGCAGCACGCCACGGCAGGCATTGGGCAGGTCTGCCAGCGTCTTCTCGGGGCGTGGCCGGGGCCTTGTGCCCGGCGCCTGCGGCTTGGGTGTCCAGGGTTCGGAGGTGAACCACCAGTCGAGCGAGGAATCGCAGCCATTGCCGGAGGCCGGCACCGGGTCCTGTGGCCGGCAATTGGGCGAATCGGCCGGGCATGTCATGCGGATGTGGAAATGATAGTGGTGTCCGTAATAGGGACGGATCTTGATCATCCAGCGGTCATTGCCGCGATTGTCGCCATAGGCATCGCACATTGCCCTCTTGATGCCGGGATGCACGAACAACCGTTCGACTCGGTCATAGGACGCCGCCCGCCGCAGCAATCTGGCATGTTCGGCGGTCCAGATCGCCGGATCGATGTGAAGCGTGCCCTGTTTGAGCACCGAGATCGCGCTTGTGTTGGCCCGCTCGGCCTGCGTCAGGCGCCGGTTCGGCATCCGGGTCAGCCAGATATCGGCGTCGAGCCCGATCTGATGCGACGCATGCCCGGACAGCATCGGCCCGCCGCGCGGCTGCGAGATGTCGCCGACCAGAAGGCCCGGCCAGCCATCGGTTGCTGCGTCCCGTGACAGGCGCTGCACCAGCGCGATCAGGTCCGGATGGCCCCAGCGTCGGTTGCGTTCGAGCCGCATGGCCTGCCAGTTCGGCCCGTCAACCGGCATCGCCACCGCGCCGGCAATGCAGCCATTGGAATAAAAGCCGTGCACGCGCGCTTCGGTCGCCGACGGCAGTGGCGTGTTGCCGAACAATTGCTTGGCGGGCTGCTCGGCCAGCGCCGGCCCGGCGCCGGACAAAAGTGCGAAACCGGCACATGCAAGTCCGATCAGCGCCGGCTTCAGCCGGGCCCTGATCGCCGAATGCGCAAAAACCCCCATCGCCGCCTCTCCGTCGCCTTGTTCGGACCGCAGATGGCGACGAGTCTATCGTGATTTGCACGGCGCTCCAACCGGGCCCACCCATGGGCGGCGCCAGCCCGCGATGGCAGGATTGGTTTACTCCGTCGCGCTATGAAGGGTTCCATGGAACAGTCCGGTGAACATGCCGATACGCCCGGCCGCGGTTCGGCCGTCAGGCCCGCCAGAACCCGCTTTGGCCGGCTGGTCAGTTTCGCGGTGGCCGGCGGCACAGGCTTTGTTGTCGATCTGGCGGTTCTGCGCGGACTGATCGAACTGGCCGGCCTCAGCCCGTTCGCCGCGCGCATTCCGGCGATCGGTGCGGCGATGTTGACCACCTGGCTGATCAACCGCACCTTCACCTTCGGGGCCAGCGGCAGGACGATGGGCAATGAGGCCGCGCGCTATGTCACCGTTGCCGTCATCGGCGCGGTGCTCAACTATCTGATCTATTCTGCGGTTCTTCTGGCGACGCCCGACTGGTTCCTGCCCGAAATGGCGACCTTTGTCGCCGTCGCCTGCGTGACCGTCTTTTCCTATGTCGGCTATTCGCGCTTCGTGTTCGGCAGGAAGGACTGACCCCGGCCGAGGCATGGGGACTCCAAACCGGCGGTCGCAGCGCCCATATCAGGGCCATGGCCTTCGCCTTTTTCGAGCAGACCCATGCCATCCACCGGCGTCACCGTTTCGCCAACCGGCTGCACACCTTCGTGCTGGTCGCCGGTTCGCTTGCCCTTCTGGCGGTGACGGCCTGGGCCATCGCCGGCGGTGTCGGCATGGTCTATGCTCTCGTCTTTGGCGGCGTCAGCCTTTTTGCCGCCCGACGGGTTTCCCCCGCGGTCGTCTTGCGCATGTACAAGGCAAAGCCTGTCGGGCCGGACCGGTTCCCGGCCGGGCACGCGATCATCTCTGAGCTTTCGCGCCGCGCCGGACTGGCCCGCCCGCCCGAACTCCATATCGTGCCTTCGCCGTTGATGAACGCATTCGCCGTCGGCCGCCGCGACGCATCGGCGATCGCGGTGACCGATACGCTGGTGCGCAGCCTGACCGCGCGCGAACTGGCCGGCGTGCTGGCCCACGAGATCACCCACATCCGCAACGAGGACATCAAGGTGATGAGCCTGGCCGATGTCGTCTCGCGGCTGACATCGACATTGTCGACGATCGGTATCATCGCCGTCCTGTTCAACCTGTCAGGCTTTTTCCCCACCGTTCCGTGGCTGGGTGTTCTGGCGATGATCGCCGCGCCCACCGTTGGCAGCCTTTTGCAACTGGCCCTGTCGCGCACCCGCGAATTCGACGCGGACTATGGCGCGGCCATGTTGACCGGCGATCCGGACGGGCTCTCCTCGGCGCTTGTTAGACTTGAGAGCGCGCATCGACGCCGGCTGGAGGCAATGCTTCTGCCGGCCGGCCGCATGGCCGAGCCGTCCATGCTGCGGTCGCATCCGCCCACCGCTGAACGCGTCGAGCGGCTGCAGGCCCTCAAACTGACCTTGGTGCGCACGCCGCCGCGGAGCGATTCCGTGCTGCGCGGCGAGCGACCGCGCCGGATGGTTTCATCGGTCCCGAAAATTCCGCGGCGCGATGAGGGCCGGATGCGCGACTGGCTGGCCTTTGCCGAGACCCGCCCGCCCGTCGCGCCGGTGATCGATGACGCGGACGCCGATGGTCCGGGTTGTGCCGATCCGCTGCATCCGCCCGTCGATCATGGCCCGCGCATCCGCATCGGCCGCGGCGGCGTCTGGTGGTGATCAGCCGTCCATAACCTGGCTCTCCGGCCATGGAACGATCTCGAGTTCCGGCCAGCATGATTTCGCGCGCTCGGCTTTGGCCATGTGCGTGCGCCGATTGTCGAGCACGGTGTTGGGGGTCACGCGGAACGCAAAAATGTCCTCCAGACCGAACGGGGCATGAAGCCGGAGTGACCCGTCCTTTTGCAGCCGGACACCGACGGCATGGGCGCGGCTTGTAAACCGCGCAATGCCTTCGCACCCGGAGCGCAGCGGCGGGTAGGGCACGCCGAACTTGTCTTCGAACCACAGATGAACCCGCGCCTGGTTGCGGATTTCGACCGGCACCGGCAAATGCCGGGTGAATGGCGTGGCTGCCGCGATCACGCGGTTCTCGGCCGCATAGGAAAGGTCCGTGTCGTCGAAGTAGAAAAGATCGGCATCCCTGATGCCATATCCAGGCGGACGGCCGGTAAGCGCGTTCCATACTGTGTTGTAAAGGGCACCGGAAACCAGCCACCAGTCGGGCAGGTCAAGGCCGGCCACAGCTTCCAGGACCCGTGAGACCACCGGATCGTTGCCGATGATCCGGAGGAAGGCCTCGCGTTGTTCGGCGGCTGGCCGGCCGGCGTAAATGAGATGCTGCATCGGCCCAGCCTATCCGATTCGCCGTGCGAACGGGGCTGCCGGGCGGGCGCCGCCAGCTCAAACTACCGTGCGTTTGCCGCTTTCCGCCGCCCGGTGGATCGCGTCGATGGCGCGCTGGTTGGCACGGGAGCTCTCAAGCGTGAACAACGATTCGCCCGACCCCGCCACATGGCGGGCAAAAGTGTCCACCTGTAGCTCGTACTGGTTGACACCGGGAAAAGCGAAGGTCTGCGCCGCGCGGTGGTCGGTATCGTGCAGCGTCACGCGGTCGGAATCGTAGAGCCCGGCATTGAACGGCGTCTGGACCTCGATGAAGCCCGTGTCGCCGTGAAACACCATCGTCTGGCGCTGGGCGAGTTGCGTGCCGACATAGAAACTGAGATCGAACCCGTCGAACCGCATGGTCACATTGGCGAACATGTCGGTGCCGAACTCGGCATCGAAATCGATCGTCGCCATCACGTCGCGCGGCTCCTGACCGGTGACAAAGCGCGTCGCCACGGTCGGATAGACGCCGATATCGGGCAGCGCGCCGCCGCCCAGATCGGCGATATTGCGCATGTTGTTTTCGTCGCGATTGAAATAGCAGAACGCGCCCTGGATCATCCGCAGCGTTCCGATCGCGCCGTCGGCGATGAGGTCGCGCACCTTCCGCCATTGCGGATGATAGGTGACCATGAATGCCTCGGAGACGGTAACGCCGGCGGCATCGCGTGCCGCGATCACCGGATCGATGTCCTCGGCATTGAGCGCCAGCGGTTTTTCGACAAGCACATGTTTGCCGGCTTGCGCCGCCTTGATGGCCCATTTCACATGGGTCGATGTGACGGTCGGAATATAGACGGCGTCGATCGCATCGCTATCCAGCATGGCCTCGTAGCTGTCGAACGCATGGTCGATGCCAAAGCGGTGCGCAAAACCGGCCGCAGTGCCGGACTGGCGGCTGGCGACAGCGGCCACGATGCCCGTTTCGCTCTGCATGATCGCCGGAACGACCTGCTCCTTTGCGATCTTCGCGGTCGACAAGATTCCCCAGCGCAGCATGACGGCTCTCCTCCCTGGTCCTATGTCGGATTGGCCCGTTCGCGGATCTCGGCGAACGTCCAGTCGCGCTTGGGGTCGCCATTTTCCCAGACCGGCTGCATCAGGTTCTGCCGGTCGCCAATGTCCTTGAGCGGCACGGCAACGGGCGTGCCATTCTCCATGACAACCGCCTGGCGGTAGCGCTTGGAGGCCTTTCCGGGATCGGTCTTGGGGTCCTTGGCGATGCCGTGCCAGGCGCCGTCCTTGTCCTGGCGCGCATTGGCCTTCATCGCGAAGCGCAGCGTGTCGCGATTGACCTTCTGCAAGAGCCCCGCGCCCATGCCGAAGGCAAGGTTCTCGGCCGACCATCCGCGCTCGGTCATCGCCTCGAGCAGCACGCGGATGGTGCGCGGGGTGATGCCGTCGCCCTGGATGACGCGGACGCAATCGGCCAGCACCTTGTAGCCCTTCTGATTGACTGAATAGCCAAAAATGTCGCCGAGCATTTCGATCGTGTCGATGGGAACGCGGGTCGCATCGCCCGAATCGGGCCGCACCACCAGCGTGCCGCCCATCTTTTCGACCTTTTCCTTCAGCTCGCCGCCCCAGATGTTGCGCACGGCGCGGAACAGGTCGTAGCTGTCGGAGACCACGGCGACGAGCTTGCCGTCCCCCCCGAACTGCTCGACCATGTTTTCATAGGCGGCCGCCTCGCGCTCTTCCCCCCACGAGGTCATCGTCGAATGCTCGGCGGCGGGAATCGAAAAGCCGGCCATTTCCTCGCCGTAGAATTTGCGCGCATAGACCAGCGCCGCGACCGTGTCGGTGCCCAGGAAATTGACCAGATGGGCAACACCGCCCAGGCCGGCCTGCTCAAAGCTCGTCGCGCCGCGCGCGCCGAAATCGTGCAGGCGGAACGGCAGGATCGGGCCGGGATCGTCACAGGTCTTGTCCAGCGTCTCGGCGATCATCTGCCGGACATGCCATGAGACGGTGGCAACCGTGGACGGATACCAGACCGCGCGCAAAAGCGCGGTCTCGATGAAGGTCGGCAGCCAGAAAAAGTCGGGATCGGTGTTGCGCACCTGAACCATCGGCGTGCCGGCCGGAACGACCGAGCCTTCGGGCAGCGCTTCGATCATCAGCGGCAGATGGCCGCCATGGCGCTCGATCAGAAGATCCCAGCCCGGACGGTTGAAGGGCAGGCCGTGCGCGGTGATCATCGCCTCGGCTTCGTCGACATCGGCAACAGTGACGGGCTTGGACAGATAGCCCTTGAGGAACATTTGCAGGCCGAAGAACAGCGTCACGTCATGGTCGCCGCCGCGCCGCGATTCGATATAGGCCGAGATCGACGCCGTCTCCGGCGGGTATTGCGCAAAGTGCGAATATTTGTAGCTGTCGGTGTTGAGGATGAGATTCATGGCTGGCTCCGACCGATGCGGTCATGCCTTGTGTCAGAGCGCGGGGCGGGGAGCAAGGGCGGGCACATGCGCTGTGGCCGAACCCGACCCCCAAGGTAATTGCCGGCACGGTGCGACCTGCTCTAGTCCGACGGGCGATCGATCAAGGAGGAGGAAATGCGCGGTTTCTATCTGGTCATGGCGGTCATCGGCACGCTGGTTCCGTGGGCCTTCTTCGGCAGCTTCTTTGCGGCCAATGGGCTCGATTTGACCGGTTTCCTGGCCGGCCTGTTCGCCAACGGCGCGGCCGGCGGGTTCTCCGCCGACATACTCATCTCGATCGCGGTCTTTTGGGTCTGGTCCTGGCGCGATGCACGCCAGCACGGCCTCGACCGGTGGTGGTGGGTACTGCCGTCCGGCTGTCTCGTCGGACTGTCGCTCGCCCTGCCGCTCTATCTGTGGATGCGCGAGGGCAAAGCGCAAACGGCCTAACCCCGCAAGACCCCGCCCGTCGCCTTTCCGACGCTGGCAACGATCCTGCCGCTCAGCGCTTCGAGGTCTTCGTCGGTCAGCGTGCGCTCGATCGGCTGGATTTGCACTTCGATGGCCACAGACTTCTTGCCCTCGCCGAGCGTCGCGCCCTCGAACACGTCGAACACGTTGACCCCGGTCACAAGCTGCTTGTCGGCGCCGGCGACCGCGCGCTTCAGGGCGCTAGCCGCCACATCCGCATCGACCACGAAGGCGAAATCGCGCGTCACCGCCTGGAATGGCGACAGGTCGAGGCGCGGCTTGGTGCGTGTCGCCTTGCGTTTCGTTTCGGGCAGGGCGTCGATGAAAATCTCAAAACCGCAGACCGGCCCCTTCACGTCGAGCACTTCCAGCGTACGCGGATGCAGTTCGCCGAAATGGCCAAGCACGTTCTTGGGGCCGAGCTTGATCAGGCCGGAGCGGCCCGGATGATACCAGTTCGGCGCACCGCGCTCGACCGTCAGCTTGTCCACCGGAGCGCCGCAGGCTTCGAGCGCGGCCAGCGCGTCGGCCTTGGCGTCGAACACGCCGACGGTCGTTGCATTGCCGTCCCAGGCGCGGCCCGCGCCTGTCAGCGTCGCTGTGCCGCGCCGGATGCCGCCGGCCACACGGCGCTGGCCGTCGGGTGCATCGCTTTCATACGTGCCGGCGACCTCGAACAGCGCCACATCGCCATGGCCGATATTGGCGTTGCGCTGTGCCGCCGCCAGAAGGCCCGGCAACAGCGAGGGACGCATGTCGCTCATGTCGGCCGCGATCGGATTGGAGAGCCGAAGCGCGTCGGATCCGCCGCCAAAGGCAGCGGCGTGGTCGGCCGGAATGAAGGACCAGGTGACCGCTTCCATCATGCCGCGCGCGGCGAGCGAGCGCTTTGCGGCACGGGTGCGCACCTGCTGAACGGTTAGCACGCGGCCATTGACCGCGCCGTGGCTTTCAAGCGGCACCGGCGCGATGTTGTTGACACCGTGGATGCGCATCACTTCCTCGACCAGATCGGCCTTGCCATCGACATCCGGCCGCCATGAGGGCACGGTGACCTTTGCGCGATCGCCCGATCCGCTCACGGCAAAGCCGAGCCGTTCGAGAATGTCGGTGCTCCTGGAGGCATCGACATCGGCGCCCGTCAGCCGCCCGACCTCGGCGAAGGGGAAATCGACCTGTTTCGGTTCATGGCCGGCATAGCCGGTCACGCGCGTTTCAGTCGGCGCGCCGCCGCACAGCTCCAGCACCATGCGTGTGGCCAGCTCCAGCCCCGGCACCATGAATTCGGGATCGGCGCCGCGTTCGAACCGGTAGCGTGCGTCGGTGATAATGCCCAGATCGCGGCCGGTGCGCGCCACGTTGCGCGGGTTCCACAGCGCCGATTCGATCAGCACATCGGTCGTGGTCTCGTCGCAGCCGGAGGCTTCGCCGCCCATGATGCCGGCGATCGATTCCGGGCCATTGTCATCGGCGATCGTGCACATCTCGCCGGTCAGCGTGTAGGATTTGCCATCGAGGCCCGTGATCGTCTCGCCGTCACTGGCGCGGCGCACGACCAGATCGCCGGCCACCTTGGCGGCATCGAAGACGTGCAGCGGCCGGCCCCAGCCAAAGGTGACATAGTTGGTGATGTCGACCAGCGCATTGATTGGCCTCAGGCCGATGGCGATCAGCCGTTGCTGCATCCATTGCGGCGATGGTCCGTTTTTCACGCCGCGCACAAGCCGCAGGGCAAAGCCCGGGCACAGGTCCGGCGCCTCGATGCGCACATTGACCGGGCACGCGCCGTCACCGTTCACCGGTGCGGTCTCGAGCGGCTTGAGCGTGCCGAGCCCCGCCGCTGCCAGATCGCGCGCAATGCCGTGAACGCCGGTGCAGTCGGGCCGGTTCGGCGTCAGCCCGATCTCGATCACCGGATCGTCGAGCCCCGCATAGGCGGCGAACGGCGTGCCGACCGGCGCGTCCTCGGGCAGGTCGATGATGCCGGAATGCTCGTCCGACATCTCCAATTCGCGCTCCGAGCACATCATGCCGTGGCTTTCCACGCCGCGGATCTTGCCCACCGACAGTTCCAGATCGATGCCCGGCACATAGGTGCCCGGCGCGGCGAACGCGCCGACGAGACCGGCCCGCGCATTGGGCGCCCCGCACACCACCTGCACTGGCTTGTCATCGCCGGCATCGACCGTCAGCACCTGCAGCTTGTCGGCATCGGGATGCTTTTCCGCCGTCAGCACGCGCGCAATGGTGAACGGCGCGAACTGCGCCTTGTCATCGACCGCCTCGACCTCCAGGCCGATCATGGTCAGCGCCTCGGTGATCTCGGCGAGCGTCGCATCCGTGTCGAGATGGTCCTTCAGCCAGGACAGGGTGAATTTCATGATGACGGTCTTTCGGTGATGTGATCAGGCGGCGTCGGCCGGTGCTTTGGCGTCGGGATACTTCCAGCCTCGGAGCATGCCGCGCACGGAAAGGTCCTCGTCCACGTCAGGCCAATGAACGCCATCAAGCATGAGCTCGATGTTGTTGCGTTGGGCCTGCGTGGCATTCGCAAGGCGGGGATACCACCATAGGGGCGTTGTCAGTTCGCGGCCGTCGGCAAGCAGCACATGCAGTCGATCCGGGTCGCACCACGCTTGCACGGGGCGGTTACTTTCGGTGTACGTGTCGGAAGAACTCATGCCAAGCCTCCAAAATCTCATGATTGTGATCGTTGACCACTTCGAGAATACGTTTCAAATCGGTCGCCTTGAACCCTGCATGATCGGCAAATCGCATCGGCTCCAACCAGACCTTGGCCTTGCCGCCATGTCCCGTCGCGTGGACATGCGGCGGCTCATCCATGTCTGAACCGTAGAAGTGAAAGCGGATACCGTACTTGCGCAGAACCGTCGGCATCTTACCGGCTCAATCCTCCGAACAGGGTCGGCATGTCGAGCGGCCGGAAGCCGTAGTGGCCCAGCCAGCGCACATCGGCGTCGAAGAAGGCCCGCAGATCCGGCATGCCATACTTCAGCATGGCGAGACGATCGATGCCGATCCCCCACGCAAAGCCCTGATAGACGTCCGGATCGAGCCCGCCGGCGCGCAGCACGTTGGGATGCACCATGCCGCAACCCAAAATCTCCATCCAGTCGCTGCCTTCGCCGAAGCGGACTTCGCCCGGCTTCGAGCGGTCGCACTGAATGTCCACCTCAAGGCTCGGCTCGGTGAAGGGGAAGTAGGACGGCCGGAACCGCATGGCGACATCGGGCACTTCGAAGAACGCCTTGCAGAACTCCTCGAGTGTCCATTTCAGATGGGCGACCGTCGTCACCTTGTCGACGACCAGACCCTCGAGCTGATGGAACATCGGCGTGTGGGTCGCGTCCGAATCGTGCCGGTAGGTCTTGCCAGGAATGACGATGCGGATCGGCGGTTCCTGCGTTTCCATCGTGCGGATCTGCACGGGCGAGGTGTGCGTGCGCAGCACCTTGCGTTCGTTCGTCGCGCTCGGCGACAAGAAGAAGGTGTCGTGCATCTCCCGCGCGGGATGATCTTCCGGAAAATTCAGCGCGGTGAAGTTGTAATAGTCCGTCTCGATGTCGGGCCCTTCGGCAACCGCGAAACCCATATCCGCGCAGATCGCGGTGATTTCGTCGATCACCTGGCTGATCGGGTGAATGCGCCCGGTCTCGGCGGGAGAAGGACGCACGGGCAGCGTGATGTCCACCGTCTCGGTCGCCAACCGCGCCTCGATGGCCGCATCGCGCAACGCGGCCTTGCGCGCTGTGATCGCGTCGGTCACGCGCACCTTGAGCCCGTTCAGCGCCGGGCCCATGATCTGCCGTTCCTCGGCACTCATCTTGCCAAGCGTCTTCATGCGCTCGGAGACCGCGCCCTTCTTGCCGATCGCTGAAATGCGCACCTGCTCGATGGCATCCTCGTCGGCCGCCGATGCGATATCGGCCATCAGCGTCTGTTCAAGCTGATCAAGTTCAGACATGACAAGTCCTGCAAAAAAAGCGCCGCCGGCGGCGTCGCGGCGCTGTCATATCAGGTATTTCGCGCGCGTCCACACCCGCTGCGCGCCGGTGTACGACCTAGCCTGACCGTTCCGAGATCATCGCGACGAACGGCAGTTGCGCGCCCTTGTCGAGAATCATGATGCCCATGCCGGTCACGACCTTGCCATTGTCGCTCTTCATCGCCGCATTGAGTTCATAGTCCACATGCTCGGCGGGAAGGATCTGCCGGTCGACGATCTCCATGAAATGCCGCAGCACCTTGACGGGGGACTTGTCCATCAGCCCTTCGCTCGCTTCGAAATCATAGCGGCCTTCACCCCCGGTCTCGGGATGGATGACAACGGTTCGGTAGTGCGCCATGGCGGTCTCCTCATTCTGGTGGGCGCAACCCCATAGGTGAGCGGCAATGCAGTTGCATGACACTTGTCGCCGGTTGCGCGAAACAAAAAAGCCCGGCTGTGAGCCGGGCTTGTTGTTCGGTGCGTTGCGCCCGCTCAGCCAATCGCGGCTTCATAGGCGTTCGGCGTTGTGTCCTTGAGATACGCCAGTTCGCCTTTTGCCTTTTCAGCGATGGCCGCAAAGGCGGCGGGCTCATGGATTGCCATGTCCGACAAGACCTTGCGGTCGATCTCGATGCCGGCCTTGGTGAGCCCGTCGATCAGACGACCATAGGTCAGGCCGTGCTCGCGCGCGGCGGCATTGATGCGCTGAATCCAGAGCGAGCGGAAATTGCGCTTGCGCACCTTGCGGTCGCGATAGGCATACTGGTCCGCCTTCTCCACCGCCTGCTTGGCGATGCGGATGGTGTTCTTGCGCCGGCCATAATAGCCCTTGGCGGCCTTCAGGACTTTCTTGTGCTTGGCGTGGGCGGTCACGCCGCGTTTGACACGTGCCATTTTTGTGCTTCCTCAAATCGGGTTCGCGACGGCTCAAAGGCCGTAGGGCATGAATTTCTTGACGATCTTCGTATCCGGCTCGGACAGCACCATGGTGCCGCGCGCATTGCGGATGAACTTGTTGGACCGCTTGATCATGCCGTGGCGCTTGCCCGCGGCTGCAACCTTGACCTTGCCCGAGGCCGTGGTCTTGAAGCGCTTCTTGACCGAAGCCTTCGTCTTCATCTTGGGCATTTTGCTCTCCATTTTTCGCGTTCACGCCAGTTTGCCGTGCGGCAAACGCTCCGCGGGGGCGTCCGGAAAGCCGGACGGCGATCGCTTGATCGCTGCTCGCTTCGCTCGATTGTCGATGACGTGCTGACTGTTCAGCATTCATGAACCGCCACGGCATGCCCTGCCGGACGGTTCGGACCGCGCGCCTATAGACTTAAACCATCAGGGATGCAAGCCTTGGCCATGGAGAGGAGCCTGCGATGACGAACGAGCCCGAACGCTTTCTGGACAAGGCCTACACGGTCAGGACCGACGAGGAAACCAAAGCGCTCTACGACCGCTGGGCGGAGGTTTACGACGACGAGCTGGGCGAGAACGAATACCGCCAGCCGGCGCGCAGTGCAAAGGCCCTTGCCGATCGGCTTGCGCCGGCTCCAGGCGTCTCTGTACTCGATGTCGGCTGCGGGTCGGGCCTTTCGGGAATCGCTTTGCACGATGCGGGCTTTGACACCGTCGATGGCTGCGACTTCTCCACCGGCATGCTGAAGAAGGCCGAACAGGCCGGCATCTATCGCCGGCTGTTCGAGGCCGATCTCAACCGGCCACCGATCGACGCCCCTGATGGCGCATACGATGCGGCGACCTGCGTCGGCGTCTTCACGACAGCCCATGTGAAGCCCGACGCGGTCGACGAGATCGTGCGGGTGATCCGTCCCGGTGGATATCTGGTGATCGGGCTCAACGACAATTTCTATCGCGCCGGCGTGCTGACCGGCAAGCTCGACGCGCTCGAGGCGGCCGGTCTGCTGGCCGAACGCCATGACGAACATGGCGAGCACATTGTCGGCACCGGTCTGACGGGCTGGGTCATCATCGCCAAGTGCGTGTGATGGCGGCGGAGCCGGGTGAAACTGCCATCGATAGGCTTTTCGCCGAGCTTGTAAGCGCCTTTGCCGAAACGCCCGGTGTCGGTCTCAAAAAGATGCTGAAATCGGAAGCGCTGCAGATCCACGGCAAGAGCTTTGCCTACCCGTCGCCGGAAGGGCTGGTTCTCAAATTGCCCGTCGAAAATGTCGATGCGCTGGAACAGGCCGGCAAGGGAAACAGGCTGGTCGTCGGCAAGCGGACGATGCGGGAATGGATTGTTCTGGACGGCGTTGACGCGACGCAGATGAAGGAGCTTGCCGAAGCGGCCTACCGCTTCACTGGAGCAAAAAAATAGGCCCGCTTCGGCGTGGCGCGGCGCCTATTTGGGCGCCAGCACCATCATCATCTGGCGGCCTTCAAGCTTGGGTTCGGCTTCGACCTTGGAAATCTCGCCGACTTCCTCGCGGACACGTTGCAGAAGCTGCATGCCGAGTTGCTGGTGCGCCATTTCACGGCCGCGGAAGCGCAGCGTGACCTTGACCTTGTCGCCGTCCTCGAAGAATCGCTTCACCGCCTTCATCTTCACCTCGTAATCGTGGGTGTCGATGTTCGGCCGCATCTTCACTTCCTTGACCTCGACGGTTTTCTGCTTCTTGCGCGCGGCCGCCGCCTTCTTCTGCTGCTCATATTTCAGCTTGCCCAGATCAAGGATCTTGGCGACCGGCGGCTTGGCGTTGGGCGAGATCAGGACGAGATCGAGGCCGGCATCTTCGGCCATGCGCCGGGCGTCGCGCGTGTCGGTGACGCCCCTGTTCTCGCCGTCGGCGTCGATGAGCTGCACTTCGGGATCGCGAATGTCGTCATTGGCTGGCGGGCCGGATTTTTGCGGCGGTGGCGCTCTGAATGGTCTGCGAATGGTCGTAATCTCCTTGACATTGACCGGAAGGGTTCGTGGTCCGATCCGGCTGGCCGGCCTGCGGACGGCAGGTCCATAGCATGAACGTGTCCGCAAATCACCTGCTTTGGGCGGCTGATCGAATCGGGCCTCCGGAACGCTTTTGATCATGTGATGGCTTCACAGGTCCGATGCAACCCCGCATAAGGCGGCAGATCGCCGGAGGGATGACCATGGACGAACAATCGCTGACCGTGAACGGTGCCGAAATCGCCGTGTGTCACCGAGCCGGCGGTGCACCGAATTTCGTCTGGCTCGGCGGCTATCGCTCGGACATGGACGGCACGAAGGCCGTGGAACTGGATCGCTGGTGCGGTGAACATGCCTTGGCCTGCACGCGGTTCGACTATTCCGGCCATGGCCGGTCGGGCGGCGACTTCCGTGCCGGCACCATTTCGCGCTGGCTCGGCGAGGCACTCGCCGTGGTGGATGAAGTCTGTGCTCCGCCGCTTATCCTCGTCGGCTCGTCGATGGGCGCGTGGATCGCGCTGCGCATGGTCGCCGAACTCAACAGGGGCGGCGTCGGCGACCCCATCGCCGGACTTCTGCTTTTGGCGCCGGCGCCTGATTTCACCAGCGAGTTGCACGAACCCAAGCTGACGAAAACGCAAAAGCGCGATCTTCAGGAGCAGGGTTTTTTCGCCGAGCCGACGCCCTACGGACCCGAGCCGAACATCTTCACTCGGGAATTGTTCGAGGATGGCCGCAACAACCGCGTCATGACCGGGCCGATCGACACCCATTGCCCGGTGCGCATCATCCAGGGCCAGGCCGATCCCGACGTGCCCTGGCAGCACGCGCAACGCCTGTTCGAGCTTCTGTCCAAGGACGACGCCGTCATCACCTATATCAAGGATGGCGACCATCGCCTGTCGCGGCCACAGGACATCGCGCTTTTGCTCGATGCCGCCGGCGCGCTTGTCGACCGAGCGGGCAGCCGGGAGGGCGGCATCGTCTGATCATGTTCCGCCTTTCGGCCCTTTCGGCGGCGCTCGTCGCCTCCTTTGTCGGTTTCGGCGGCACCATGGCGCTGGTGCTTGGCGCCGCGCAGTCGGTCGGCGCCACGGAAGCCCAGACCGCAAGCTGGATCACGGCGATCGGCATCGCCGTGGCCATCGAAACCCTGATCCTGACCATCTGGTTCCGCATGCCGATCATCGCCGCATGGTCGATCGCCGGCCTTGCGCTGGTCACGGCAAGCAGCGGTTATTCGATGAACGAAGCGGTCGGTGCCTTCATTGCCTCGGGGCTGTTGACCATCGCCACCGGCCTGTTCCGGCCGTTGATGCGGCTGGTCGAGGCCATACCGGGCGCGATCTCGGCGGGCATGCTCGGCGGCATCCTCTTGCCTTTTGTGGTTGCCGGCGCGCAGGCCGCCACCATCGATCCAGCCTTCATATTGCCGCTGGCGGCCGGCTTTTTTGTGTTGAGGACGTATGATGCGCAACTGGCGGTCATCGGCGTGCTGTTCGCCGGCGTTGCCTGGGCATTGCTCGGCGGTATGGCCGAGGGCGATATCGCCATAGAAACCTCGTCGCTGACCTTCGTCATGCCGGAGATTTCGGTCGGCTCCTTCTTTGGCCTGGCCGTGCCGCTCTACATCGTCACCATGGCTTCGCAGAACCTGCCCGGTCTCGCTGTGCTCCGTGCCGACGGCTATCGCCCGCCGGCGGGGCCGGTCATCGCCGTCACCGGCGTCTTTTCGACCTTAACCGGTTTTTTGGGCGCTTCATCAACCAATCTCGCCGCCGTCACAGCGGCGATCTGCACCGGCGAGGACGCGCATCCCGATCCGCAGAAGCGCTGGGTCACCGGCATTTGGTACGGCCTGATCTATTGTGTCTTTGCGCTCTTCGGCGCGTCCTTTGTCGGGCTGGTCTCCGTGCTGCCCGGTTCGCTGATCGCGCTCGTTCTGGGCATCGCGCTGCTCGGGCCCCTGGCCAACTCGACCCGCATAGCCGTTGCCGAGGAACGCGACCGCATACCTGCGATGACGACCTTTGCCATCACCGCTTCCGGCATCGTCTTCTTTGGCATCGGCGCCGCCTTTTGGGGGCTCATGCTGGGCCTTGCCGTTCATTTTCTGGCGCTGGCAAAGCGCTGAATCTGAACAAAATTTAATGCTGATGCGCCGAAAAAGCGACCGAAAGCGCTTGCAGAGCGGCCATTCGGTTACCACCTCAAAACCGTGGCGAGCCTTCATCGCCAAGCAAAAAGGGGTGTTCACACATGACACAGACTGCCTTGATCCGTCCCGCATGGACGCCGGCGACCATCGGCCTGATGGTGCTGGGCTTCATCGTCTTCTGGCCGCTGGGCCTGGCGATGCTGGCTTACATTCTCTGGGGTGACCGGCTGGATGGCTGGAAGGGTGACGTGAACCGCGCCACCGATGCCATGTCCCGCAATTGGGGCCGCTGCGGCCGCTCGGCCAACATGGCGCCGCGCACCGGCAATGTTGCCTTTGACGACTGGCGCGATGCCGAACTCAAGCGCATCGAGGAAGAGCGCCGCAAGCTCGACGAAATGCGTCAGGAGTTCGACGACTATCTGCGCGAATTGCGCCGTGCCAAGGACCAGAAGCAATTCGACAAGTTCATGGCCGCACGCAACCGCAACATGGACGCCGACGCCGGCAATGGCGCCAAGGGCACCTCGGTGCCCAACGTCAAGGGCTCCGACGAGAGCTGACATGCAAAGGACCGGGCGCCGTCGATGATGGCGCCGGCACATCCACCGCGACGTCGGGACGTGCCCCGGTGTTCGCTGGCCGACCGGAGCTGCATCGCGCAGGTCCGGTTTTGCTGTTGGAGCGATCCGGCCAAAGATGAATCGCTCTGGGCGCGCCGCCGAATCACGCTATGAACACCCCATGGTTTTCGGCCTGACGCGCGCGCAACGCCAACCCGAACAGCGTCCGGACAGTCACCGGGTGGCTGGCCGGACGCTGCCGCTTTCTATCGTCGAGAACCCGCGCGCCAAGCGGCTGACCCTGCGCATCCAGCCCGGTGATCGCGGGCTCAAGGTGACTGTCCCGCCCGGCATGGCGCAGGCGGAAATTGACGGGTTTCTCGCGCGTCACGAAGGCTGGCTCGCCGGCAAGATCGCCAAAATGCCCGACCAGCCGCTGGTGCGGCCGGGCATCAGGCTGCCGGTGCTTGGCGTCAACCATCTGATCGTCCATCGTCCCGGCCGCGGCATGACGCGCATCGAGGATGGCGAAAACGGTCCTCAACTGGTCGTCTTCGGCGCGCCGGAACATCTGCCGCGCCGTGTCGCCGACTTTCTGAAGAAGACCGCGCGTGCTCGCATCGAGCCGCTGGTGGCGCGTCACGCTGCCACGGTCGGCCGGCCGGCGGGCTCCATCCGGTTCAAGGACACGGTCAGCCGCTGGGGATCATGCTCGTCCGAGGGCAATCTGTCCTTTTCCTGGCGCATCGCCATGGCACCTCCGGCGGTGATCGACTATCTGGTCGCGCACGAGGTGGCGCATCTGCGCGAAATGAACCATGGCCCGCGCTTCTGGGCGCTGTGCGAGCAACTCTGCCCGGACACGAAACGCTGCAAGGCCTGGCTCAAGCGCAACGGCACCAAGCTGCAATCGATCGTGTTCTGATCCGGTGTCCGGTGGCGCTTTGACACCGGCCTCCATGCCCGTTAGCGATGTGCCGGAATGCACGAAGCGGGGGCCGAGTTCGATGCGATCGTGCGCACGTCCGCAGGCCAGCCCCTGTCAAGCTGGGCCCCGTCCGCATCGCCGGCAATCGTTCCGGTCGGTGAAGGCAGTTGATCAACGCGGTCAGGCGGCAACGGTGTCCAACGTTCGGCTGAGCCGCTCCTCGAGCAGTTCGGCCGGATAATTGTTGGCGAGCAGCGTGCCGCAAACCGTCTCGTAATAGGTCTTGTAGCCGGCGCAATAGACGGACGGATTGTCGAACCCGTTGGCGGCCGCGTAGCGGTTTTCCAGATCGCCGCTGCGGCAAAGACCGCGCCAGTCGCACGATCGGCAGGCGGTGGCGATGCTGTCGCCGGCGCGCCTGATGTCGCCGAACACCTGATTGGCAAGAAAGTCGGGCATTGAGCGGTCTGCGATGGCAATGCGCGGTGTGCCCTTGAACCAGTCGAGCGCCGGGATCAGTGAATCGTTGACGGACACGGTTCCGTCGCTCTGCGCGACGATGATCTGATAGGCAATCATGTCGTTGGCCGCCGGCGGGTCGGCAACAGGCGTTCCGGTGTTGCGGAAGTGGCTGACGACCTCCTTGATCTGCCGGACATTGACGTCCGGATCGTCCTCGACGAACCACGCCGTGAACAGGTCCGACAGGCAGCGTCCATAGGCTTCCGCATCGCCTTCATGGGCTCCGAAGCCGTGATCATGGCTGCGATCCGGCAGAAGAAAGCTCATATTGATGATGCCCAGCGACCGCAAATAGCGGTAGACCGCGCCATAATCGTTGCGGTGGTCGAGCACGGAAATCGTCGACGGGCCAAGCGCCTGGTCACCGCCCGACCAGTCGACCAGCCGCCGGATCGTATCCTCGACTTTCTTGAACGTCGAGCCGCCGTCCTTGCCCAGCCGGAACCGGTCATTGGCCGTCCGGTCGCCATCGATGCTCACGCCCACATGCACGCGATGGGTCTTGAACAGGTCAAGCCATGCCTTGCTGATGATCGTGCCGTTCGTCTGCACCGCGAACGACACGTCGGCGACGGGTCCGATCGTTTCGCGCAACAGCGCGCATGCCGCCGAAAAGCGCGCCGGCTTGAGCAGCAGTGGTTCGCCGCCATGAAACGAGATCGAGACGCGTTCGATGCCCAGTTCAGCGCAGCCGTCCCTGATCCAGCGGGCCAACGCACCAACCGTCTCAAGATTGATCAGGGCGGGTCGGTCCAGCGCGGACGTCTCGCCCATGTTGAAATAGTAGCAATAGCTGCAATTGATGTTGCAGCGCTCCGCCACCTTGAGAACAACCTGCAGCGTGCGGATCGGAGGGATATCCGCCCGCCGGGTGGCGGAGCGCCGAGCGACGGCCTCCGGCATGGCCTCGTCTCGCATGGCCGATCCGGTTCAGCGCATGGTCAGCGATTCCGGCACGGACTGCTTGTAGCTGCCGCCGCCGGTCTGGGTGTGCTCGCCGCCGGTCGACTGTTCATAGTCACCGCCGTCCTGCTCGTAGTCCGGCCCCTTCGCGTGCAGGCCCAGCGGCGGGAAGCTCGACAACATGTCCGGTTCAACGAGTTTATCGACAATCGCCTGACCGACAAACTCATCATAGCGCTCTTTGAGCTTTGCGTAACGCTTTGTGCCAATCAACTTGGCGGCGCGAATCTCTTTCTTGGCCATAAAGAATTACTCCCAAAATGAACTTGGCCAGCCTGATGCAAACATCAAGTTGAGTCAACAGACCGGACAGAACTGTAATGCAGGGACGAAGCTGGCCCCCCGGCCTTTGCGCCCCTCGACTCGCACCCGTGCCCGCGCTAAGCGGTGGCGATGAGCCTGGACATAAAAATCTGCGGTCTTTCGACGCCGGAAACGCTGGGCGCAGCAATCGCCGGCGGTGCAAGCCATGCCGGCTTTATCTTCTTTGAAAAGTCGCCGCGCAACGTCACGCCGGAGGAAGCAGCACCGCTGGCCGCACGAGCCCGGGCGACCGGTGTGGCGGCGGTCGCGGTGACCGTCGATGCCGATGACGACACACTTGATACGATCGTGCGGATGGTCCGGCCGGACATGCTGCAACTGCATGGACGCGAAAGCCCGCAGCGGATCGCCGCGATCAAGGCGCGCCACGGCCTGCCGGTGATGAAGGCGTTCGCCATTGCCCGCCGCGATGACCTGAAGAAGCTGGACGCCTGTCGCGGCATTGCCGACCGCTTCCTGCTCGATGCCAAACCGCCGACGGGATCGGACCTGCCCGGCGGCAATGGCGTCAGCTTCGACTGGTCGCTTTTGGCTTCGCTCGATGCCGATACGGACTATATGCTGTCCGGCGGGCTCGATGCGGGCAATGTCGGCGAGGCGCTGGGGATCGCCAACCCTCCCGGGATCGACGTGTCCTCAGGCGTTGAAAGCGCGCCGGGCATCAAGGACACCGCCCTGATCGAGGCATTTTTTCTGGCGGTCGCCGATGCGTGCGAACAGCGGAAGACCGCCGCTTTGGGAGTTTGACGATGAACAGGCCACCGGAACCCAACTCTTTTCGTACAGGCCCGGACGAACAGGGCATGTTCGGCATTTTCGGCGGCCGCTTCGTCGCCGAAACGCTGATGCCGCTGATCCTCGATCTGCAGGACAAGTGGAACGAGGCCAAGACCGATCCGGACTTCCAGGCCGAACTGCAGCACCTGAACACGCACTATACCGGCCGGCCCTCGCCGATCTATTTCGCCGAGCGGCTGACCGAGCATCTGGGCGGCGCGAAGATCTACTTCAAGCGTGACGAGCTGAACCATACCGGCTCGCACAAGATCAACAACTGCCTGGGCCAGATCCTGCTGGCCAGGCGCATGGGCAAGACGCGGATCATCGCCGAAACCGGTGCCGGCCAGCATGGCGTCGCCTCGGCGACGGTCGCCGCGCGGTTCGGCTTTCCGTGCCATGTCTATATGGGCGCCACCGATATTGACCGGCAGGCGCCGAACGTCTTCCGCATGAAGTTGCTTGGCGCCGAGGTGACCCCGGTGACGGCGGGCAATGGCACCCTCAAGGACGCCATGAACGAGGCGCTGCGCGACTGGGTCACCAATGTCGAGACGACCTACTACATCATCGGCACCGCGGCCGGCCCCCATCCCTATCCGGAGATGGTGCGCGAGTTCCAGTCGGTGATCGGCAAGGAAACCAGGGAGCAGATTGTCGAGATCGAGGGCCGCCTGCCGGACATGCTGGTCGCCGCTGTCGGCGGCGGCTCCAACGCGATCGGCCTGTTTCATCCCTTCCTCGACGACAAGGACATCCAGATCGTCGGTGTCGAAGCTGGCGGCAAGGGGCTCGATACGCCCGAACATTGCGCCTCGCTGACGGCCGGTTCGCCCGGCGTGCTGCACGGCAACCGCACCTATCTGTTGCAGGATGGCGACGGCCAGATCGAGGAAGGCCATTCGATCTCTGCCGGTCTCGACTATCCTGGAATCGGGCCCGAACACTCCTTTTTGAAGGAAACCGGCCGCGTCGACTATGTGCCTATCATGGACACCGAGGCGCTCGAAGCCTTCCAGCTTCTGTCGAAGATCGAGGGCATCATTCCGGCGCTGGAGCCGAGCCACGCGCTGGCCGAGGTGCTCAAGCGCGCGCCGAAGATGGGCAAGGACCAGATCATCGTCATGAATTTGTGCGGTCGCGGCGACAAGGATGTGTTCGCCGTCGGCAAGCGACTGGGATTTGAGATGTAACCATGGCCATCACCATCTATCACAATCCGAACTGCGGCACCTCTCGCAATACGCTTGCGATGATCCGTGCATCCGGCGAAGAGCCCGAGGTGATCGAGTACCTGAAGACACCGCCGGGCCGCGACAGGCTGATCGAGCTGATCGCGGCCACGGGCCTGACCGTGCGCGAAATCCTCCGCAGGAAGGGCACGCCCTATGAGGAACTGGGCCTCGATGATCCCAAATGGACCGATGACCAGCTTGTCGATTTCATGGTCGAACATCCGATCCTGATGAACCGGCCGGTCGTCGTCACGCCGCTCGGAACGGTGCTGTCGCGCCCGTCCGAAAAGGTGCTGGAGGTGCTGCCGAACGCAGGCAAGGTCGGCGGCTTCACCAAGGAAGACGGCGAGATCGTCGGCAAATCCGGGCCAAACGCATGACCAACCGTTTCGACACGCTCTTTGCGCGCCTGGCCGATGAAGGCCGCCCGGCGCTCGTCACCTACATCATGGGCGGCGATCCCGATTTCGACACATCCCTGTCGATCATGAAGGCGCTGCCCGAAGCGGGCGCCGACATCATTGAACTGGGCATGCCCTTTTCCGATCCGATGGCCGATGGGCCGGCGATCCAGATGGCCGGGCAGCGCGCGCTCAAGGCCGGCCAGACGCTGGCCCGCACGCTGGAAATGGCCAGGGCCTTCCGCGAGACCGACACGGACACCCCCATTGTGCTGATGGGCTATTACAACCCGGTCTACATTTACGGCGTCGATCGGTTTTTGGGCGATGCGAATTCTGCCGGGATCGACGGGCTGATCATTGTCGATCTGCCGCCTGAAATGGATGACGAACTGTGCATCCCGGCGCTCAAGGCCGGCATCAGCTTCATCCGCCTGGCAACGCCGACGACCGACGACAAGCGGCTGCCTGCGGTGCTCGCCAACACGTCCGGCTTTGTCTATTACGTCTCGATGACCGGCATCACGGGATCGGCCATCGCCGACACCGGCGCGGTCGGCGAGGCGGTCAACCGCATCAAGGGGCACACACCGCTGCCGGTCTGCGTCGGCTTCGGCGTCAAGACCGCCGAACAGGCCCGGCTGATCGGCCGCGATGCTGATGGCGTCGTGGTCGGCACGGCGATCGTCCAGGCGATCGTCAATTCGCTCGATGGCGAGGGCGGCGCGACCGCCGACACGGTCGCCGCGGTCACGACGCTGGTGGGTGGCCTTGCCGCCGGGGTCCGGTCCGCACGCCTTGAAGCCGCCGAATAGCCGGTCCACATTGGCCCAAAACGGGAATCGGTCATGAACTGGATCACCAATTACGTCCGCCCGCGTCTCAACTCCATGCTGGGGCGGCGCGAGACGCCGGAAAACCTCTGGATCAAGTGCCCCGAGACAGGCGAAATGGTCTTTCACGCCGATGTCGAGGAAAACCAGTGGGTGATCCCGGCCTCCGGCCACCACATGAAGATCGCCGCCCGCGAACGGCTGTCGCACTTCTACGATGATGGCGCCTTTCACGAAATCGCCAACCCGGAAGTGGCGCAGGATCCGCTGCGTTTCCGCGACCAGAAGAAATATGCCGACCGGCTGCGCGAGAACCGGCTGAAGACCGGCCTTGAGGATTCCATCATCAACGCCACAGGCCGGCTCGAAGGCATGGAGATCGTCACCACGGTACACGATTTCACCTTCATGGGCGGCTCGCTCGGCATGGCCGCCGGCGAAGCGATCATTCGCGGCTTTGAGACCGCCATCGAGAAGAAGTGCCCGCTGGTGCTGTTCGCCGCGTCAGGCGGCGCCCGCATGCAGGAGGGCATCCTGTCCCTGATGCAGCTTCCGCGTACGACGGTCGCTGTCGAAATGCTCAAAGAGGCGGGCCTGCCCTATATCGTCGTCCTGACCAATCCGACGACGGGCGGCGTCTCGGCCTCCTATGCGATGCTCGGCGACATCCACATCGCCGAACCAGGTGCGGTGATCGGCTTCGCCGGCGCGCGGGTCATCGAACAGACGATCCGCGAGAAGCTGCCCGAGGGCTTCCAGCGCGCCGAATATCTGCTCGATCACGGCATGGTCGACATGGTGGTGCCGCGCACGGAACTGAGACCGACCATCGCCCGCCTGCTCCGCATCCTGACCAGACAGGACGTGCAGGCTGCGGAAACCGTGGACCAGGCCGCGATCATGGACGAAACCGGCACGGTCGATACGGTGCCGGTCGCCGAACCCGAAGATGCGGTGGCGGCCACGGGCGCGGTCGAGACAGAAGTGCTCGAACCGGCCGAGACCACCACTCAAAAGCCCTCGCCCAGCTTCTGACAGGGCAGGGCCATGGCAAGCGATCACCATCCGCCCGCCGAGCCGGGCACGGACCTTGTTTCATCGGACGACGCCACGCGCGCCATCGAGGCGCTGATGGCGCTGCACCCCAAGGGGTTCGACCTGTCGCTCGGCCGCATTCGCCGTCTCCTCGGTGCGCTCGGCAACCCGCACACCAGGCTGCCGTCGGTCATCCATGTTGCCGGCACCAACGGCAAGGGCTCGTGCGCCGCGTTCTGCCGTGCGCTGCTGGAGGCCGCCGGCCACGACACGCACATGCACGTGTCGCCGCACCTTGTACGCTGGCACGAACGCTTTCGCCTTGCCGGCGCGCTTGCCGACGATGCGGTTCTGGCCGACGCGGTACGCCGCGTCGCCGATGCCAATGAGGGCCGCAAGATCACCGTCTTCGAGATCCTGACGGCGGTGATGTTCGTCCTGTTCAGCGAACACGAGGCCGACGCGGCGATCGTCGAGGTGGGTCTTGGCGGCCGGGCGGACGCGACCAACGTCATCGACCGGCCGGCGGTCAGCGTCATCATGCCGATCGGGCTCGACCATCAGGCCTATCTCGGTGACACGATCGAACTGATTGCGGGCGAAAAGGCCGGCATCATGAAGCCGGGCGCACCGGTGGTGATCGGCTCTCAGCCCCATTCAGAGGCGCGCGACGAACTGGTCACACGCGCCGAGGCGCTGGGCTGCGACGCGCACATTTACGGCGAGCATTTCATCGCCTTCGAGGAGCATGGCCGGCTCGTTTATCAGGACACGGACGGTCTGCTCGATCTGCCTCTGCCCGCATTGCCCGGCCGGCATCAGCTTTCCAATGCGGCGGCGGCCATCGCCGCGCTACGCGCCGGCGGGTTTGCGCTGACCGAGGCGGCGGCCGAGCAGGCGATGCAGACGGTCGACTGGCCGGCGCGGCTGCAACGGCTGACCGAGGGCGACTTGGTGGCCCAGGCGCCCAAGGGCGCCGAGATCTGGCTCGATGGCGGGCACAATCCCGACGGAGCGACGATGGCCGCCGAGCACCTTGCCGCGCGCGAGGAACAGGTGGAGCGGCCGCTCTTCATGATCGCGGGCATGCTCAACACCAAGGACGCGCTTGGCTATTTCCGCGTGTTTGCCGGCCTGGTCCGGCACGTCTTCACGGTCCCCGTGCCGGACAGCGATGCCGGTGTTGACCCGGGCTTTCTCGCCGACCAGGCGCTCGAAGCCGGCCTGTCGGCCGAGCCGATGGAAAGCGTATCCGCCGCGCTCGGCCTGCTTGCGGAAAGCTGGAACGGGCTCGAGCGCCCGCCGCGCATCCTGATATGCGGGTCGCTCTATCTGGCCGGCAACGTGTTGCGCGAGAACCGCACGCCGCCGCGGTGATCAAATGAAAAAACCCGGCGCAGGGGCCGGGTTTTAACGAAAATGTGCACAGCCTGTCTCAGGCGACCGCGCCCTTCATCCAATCCGACAATTTGCCCTTGGGCACGGCACCGACCATCTGGTCGACCACTTCGCCGCCCTTGAACATGTAGAGCGTCGGGATCGAGCGGATGCCGTACTGCGCCGCGATCTGCGGGTTCTCGTCAATGTTGACCTTGGCGATTTTCACCTGACCGTCCAGTTCGCCCGACAGTTCCTCCAGCGCCGGCGCAATCATCTTGCACGGGCCGCACCATTCCGCCCAGAAATCCACGACCACCGGTTCGTCGGCGCCAAGCACGTCGGCCTCGAAATTGTTGGTATCGATCTTCACGGTCGCCATGACGGCCTCCTTTTGATGTCCCGGCCCGCATGTGGGCCGGATCGGACGCATGTTCAAGCCCGTACCTATAGGCCGATTCTCACGATTGTGCGAGACCGGCCAGAGCGGATGCCAGCCTCTCGTCGGGGATTTCGATCATCGCCGGCCCTGCCGTTAACAGCAAAAGCGCGCGCACCGTCTTGCCCGGATAGAGCGGTGCGACGAGCGCCTTGTAGAGTGCCATCTGCCGCGCATGCGCTTCGGAGATCGCGTCGGGCGTTTCCGGCACATGGCGGCCGGTCTTGTAATCGACGATCAGCACTGCATCGCCGGCTACCGCCAGCCGGTCGATCACGCCCGAGACGGCCCGCTCTTCGCCGCCGAGATCGAGCGTGCCCATCACCGACACTTCCGCGATCGATGCCGGCGTGAACAGCGCCGCATGGCGCGGATCGTCGAGCACGCCAAACACCTGGGCGAGCAACGCATCGACCTCGCCCGTTTCCATCCCGGGCGCGGTCATCGCGCACCATTGCCGCGCCCGTTGGTGCCGATCGTCAGGCTCGATCGCCGGCAGCATCTGCAAAAGCGTGTGGATCAGCGTGCCGCGCCGCGCCGCCGATCCGCCCGGCGTTCCGCCGCCGTCGTCCAGCAGCGACACGCTGCCCGTTTCCACGGCATCTGCCGCCTCCGGCGCAATGGCAAGACCCGATGCGCCCGACGGCACGAGCGGCCGCGCCGCCGGCGGTTCGGCGGCTGCCGGACCGACAAAGCCTTTCGGCAAGGAAAACGGGCGTTCTCGCTCATTGCGTGCGGCCCTGGCGGCGGTTGGCACCGCGCCGAGCCCCGTCGGAAACTGCCAGACCGGCCCGTCACCGGTCTCGATCATGTCGCAATGCGGCTCCAGCGCCGACAACGCCATGCCGTGCCACGTCAGCCCGGACGGCACATGGATGCCGCGATAGCCGGCGATGATCAGCCGGTCGGCGGCGCGCGTCATGCCGACATACAAAAGCCGACGATATTCGTTCTGCGCGGCCCGTTCGAGCCGTTCGAGCGAAGCGGCGTGAACATCCGAGCGCGCATCAGGCATGCCGCGCCACAAAAGAGCGTCGCTCTCCGAACCCGTTTCCCCTGGTAGGTCCACTGGCAGAAGCGCCGGCGCCTGACGCGTGTCGAACGGCGCGCTGCCGCGATCGACCAGAAAGACGATCGGCGCCTCCAGCCCCTTGGCGCCGTGCACCGTCATGATCCGGACCTCACCCTTCGCCTGGTCCATCTCGCGCTTGATCTCCGGCGCGTAGAGATCGAGCGTGTTCAGGAATGTCTCCAGCGCCGGCGGGCCGGTGCGTTCGGCGGCCAGCGTCAGTGCCATGAATTCATCCAGCACGTCGGCGGTTTCGGGACCCAGCCTGCCGATCAGCTTTTCCCGCCCCGAACAGACCGACAGCACATGGGCGTAAAATTCATGCAACGGCCAGTGCAACGCCTTGTTCGCCCAGTCGGCAAGCTGTTCGGCAATGGCCGCATGGGCGGCATCATCGCGCCCGGCCTCCACCAGTCGCGACCAGAGCGTGGCGCCCTCACGGCCATGGGCGAGGGCGAACAGATCATCGTCGGCGCATCCGAACAGCGGGCTCTTGAGCAGCGCGGCCAGGGACAGATCGTCGGCCCGGTTCAGCATCACGCGGCCGAGCGCGATCAGGTCCAGCACCGCGATATGGCCGGTCAGCGTCAGCCGGTCGGCACCGGCGACGGGCACGCCGCGATCCTTGAGCGCGCGCGAAAGCGCGTTGACGAACCCGTCCCGCGATCGGACGAGAACCAGAATGTCGTCCGGGGCGATTGGTTGGCCCGTCGCCTCGAGGACCGCGCCCGTTTCGATCCAATCCCTGATGGTCTCGGCGATGCGGGTGGCGACGCGCAAGGACGGTTCATCGATCGCATCGACGGGCGCGGTCCAGTCTTCGCTCGGATCGCTTCTTTGCTTTGCGACCTGTTCCCAGATTTCGACGCGGCCAGGCTCGCCTTGCCGCAGCGAACGGTGGGCGGTCGGCAGGCCGTCGCGCGTCAGCCCGGCGCGATTGCCGTCCACCGCGAAGACATGGTCGACGGCGGCCAACACCGCTTCGGTCGAGCGGAACGAGACCTGCAGTTCCACCGGCGCGAAGGGGCGATCCGCTTCGCCCGCCCGTTCGGCGAAATGGGCGCGCGTGCCCGCGAACCTGTCCGGGTCGGCCCCTTGGAACGAATAGATGGACTGTTTCTCGTCGCCGACGGCGAACACGGTGCGCCGTTCGGTTCGTGCCGCATCGCCGGCGAAGAACTCATCGGCCAGCGTCCGGATCACGTCCCACTGGGCGGGGCTGGTGTCCTGCGCCTCGTCGATAAGGATGTGGTCGATGCCCTGGTCGAGCTTGTAGCGCACCCACAGCGAAGCGCCGGTGCGCATCAGGAGCGTTGCGGTGCGCGCGATCAGGTCTTCAAAGTCGAGCAGCCCGCGTGCGCGCTTGAGCGCCTCGTACCGCCCGATCAGCGCATCGGCGACGGCCAGAACGTCGAGCGTGCCCTCGATCTCGCGCAGCAGATCCAATCGGTTGCGCGCATCGGCAATCCGGTCGGCTGCTGACAGAAAGTCGGTTTCGAACGCGGGCAGGGCATCGCTGATGTCGGCCGGGAACATGTTGTGTGTGGCCGCCATGCCATCGGCCTTCAGGAATGCCTTGGCCAGCAAGAGGAGGCGCAACAAGGCGTCCGGCTCGGCCATGGCGTCGCGCAGCTTTGCGATGAATTTCAGATGCGTCTTGCGTGGCGATTTCGGCGCACGGGCCGCCGCCGCCTCCAGCTGGTCCAGATCAGCACCGTCGAACCCCGGTAGCGGCCAGGTTGCGCGGGCAATGTCCGCCTCGGTCTCGTCTGGCGCAAAACCGAAGGCGACGCGATAGGCCTCGCGCCGGTCCTCGGCGGGTGACAGCCTCTGCAACAGACCGGTGACCGCGATGCGTCGGCCGACGATCTCGTCGAGCAGTTTTTCGACGCCGCTTTCCCCGGCAATGGCCAGAAGCCGCATGACCGCCGCGCCCGCTTCGCCACGCTGTGCCGCATCGGCCAGAAGCCCGCGCCGCGCCTGTGCGACCAAAAGCGCCTGCGCCTCGGCGTCCAGCAGTTCGAAATGGCCGGCAATGTTCGCTTCGAGCGGAAACCGGTGCAGCAGCGACTCGCAAAAGGCGTGGATGGTCTGGATTTTCAGCCCGCCGGGCGTTTCCAGCGCGCGGGCAAACAGGGTCCGCGCGAAGGCGAGAGCCTCCGGCCCCGGCCGTTCGCCCGTGATCGCCGCCAGCTCGTCGCCCAGCGCCGCATCATCCATCGCCACCCAGGCGCCGAGCCGCTGGAAGACACGGGTCTTCATCTCTGCGGCAGCCGCCCTGGTGTAGGTCAGGCACAGGATCTTGGACGGGTCCGTCCCCGACAGGAGGATACGGATCACCCGCGTCGACAGGACCCAGGTCTTGCCCGAGCCGGCATTGGCAGACACCCAGGCCGAATTGGCCGGGTCCGCCGCGCGGGCCTGGTCGGCGCGTGTCCTTTGGTCGGGAAGCGGTTTAGCCATCGCTTTCGCGCCGCACCGCGTCGGCCCATTCCAGCGCCCGCGCCAGATGATCGTAATCGCCGTCGAAATCTGCCTCCCGGAACGGCATCAGGCGGCTCGGATAGCCGCTGTCGGGATTGTTGTAGTGCGCGCAGAGCCCTTCAAGCTTCTCCCATGCGCGTTCGGCGAGCATGGCGGCGGCGTCATTCTTGCCGCCCGATACGGACCGGGCGACCAGGTCGCCGCGCGCGCCGAGCCGGACGTAGATCAGATCGCCGGGCGCGCTCTGATCCGCACCATCGAAGGCGCCGCGCTCAAGAAGCGCGGCTTCAAGCGGCAGTTGCGGCGCGAGCAACGCCTGCACCTGCGGCGCGGACGGCGCGGCGCCGGTCTTGAAATCGATGATGTCGGCAAGCCCGTCGCGGCGCGCATCGACGCGGTCGGCATAGCCGCGCAGCGTGACACCGGTCGCGCCGATCGGCATCGGTCCGGCGCGGGCCTCGGGATGCCGGGCGGCGATCAAGGGCTGCCGCTCGGCCTCCCAGGCAACGATGCGGGGCAGGGCCGCATGCATGCGCGCCCACCAGACCGCGTCGATCTCTGGCGGCAGTTTCTCCGCGTCGAACACGTCCCGCGCAAGGCGTTCGAGCATGGCCAAAGCCGGCTCCGCGGGCCAGTCAATCGGCGCGCGCGCGGCCTCTTCCATCACCTTGTGGATCAGCGAACCCCTGTCGGCGAAATCCGGATCGCGCACCAGCGGGTCGAGCGGCGCCAGTTCCAGCACGCGGCGCGCATAGACGGCATAGGGGTCGCGCCGCAGGGTCTCCACTTCGGTCACCGACAGCGCTTTCGGTCGCGCGGCGAGCGGCGGTTGCGGCGCCGGTCGCCCGACAGGGTCGGCGATGATCGGCGCGGCAACCATTTCCGCCAGCCGCGCATAATGCTCGCCGGCCGCATGCATCGCCGCTGTCCGGTCCGCCCCGGCCAGCGTTTCCAGCCGCTGCAGCCAGCGCGAGGCAACCGCCGGCGCACCGCCCGCTCGCATGGCGCGGGTGAGAAGGACCCGGCGATTGCCCATCGCCATCTGGAAATCGTGCGCGGCCAGCCCGATGCGCCGTTCGGGCGGATCGAGCCCGATCTCGGTCTTCATCGACCGCGTCAGGAACGCGTCATTGGATGTCTGTGCCGGCCATGTGCCTTCATTGAGGCCGCCCAGCACCATCAGGTCGACGGTCTGGAGGCGCGCTTCCAGCGTGCCCCAGATCGAAATGCGCGGATGGCCGCCGCCGGCCGGCTTGATGGCCATCGATGCGGTCAGGGCGCGCATCATGTCCGGCCATTGGTCGGGCGGGAAGGCGATGGACGTTGCGCTGTCACGCAGGCGCCGCAGGAGACCCTCGAGCGCCACGCCGCTTTCGCCCGCGTAAAGCGCGTCGAACCGGCCATCGCCATCGCGCGCAATCGCTTCGAGAACCCAGATCGTTGCGCGCACGGCTTCGTCCAGCGGGACCGTTCGGGTCGCGTCGCCGACCTCGCAAAGCGGCGCGAACGCCGCTTCGATACGCCCGGCCAGATGACACGCCTGATCGAAGGCGTCGGCATCGATGGTCTTGAACCAGCCCGGCTTTCGCCGGCCGTCATCGGCCCATCGCGCCAAGGCGTTTTCAGCAAAGGTGGCGAACGTGTCGAGCCTGATCCGCCCGGTGCCGCCACGCAGCGCGAGCATTTCCAGATGCGCCACGGCCGCCCGGTGCGCCGATCGGTGCGCGCCGAAGCGAGCCAGCGGATGTTTGAGCAGGGCCAATAGCGCGGCCGGATCGGCCTCTCCCGCCGCGAGCGGCAGAGTGAGCGCGAGCAGACCGCCATGCGGCGTCAGCGAAAACGGTGTGCCGCCTGAATCATTGGCCTCGATCGCAAAGCGCGCAAGCTCGGTCGCAACCCGGCGGGCAAGCTGCCGGTCGGGCGTCACCAGCGCTGCGGTCGCCTGCGGGTCGAGGATGGTCTCGCGCAGCACGCAGGCAATCGCCAGTGCCTCCGCCCGTTCGTCGGCCGCGTGCAGGATCGCCGTTCCGGAGAAGGCCGCGTCTTTAAAGCTCGCGCGCCGTGCCGCCCAGTCCGCCGTGCGTTCGGCAGGTGCCAGTGCCGCCGCCACCCAGCGGCTTCGCGCGGCAACCGCATTGTCTTCCGCCGCGCCGAGGTGGTCGACGGCGTCGGGCGCGATTCCGATCGCACGCACCAGCGTGTGCATGCCGAACTGCGGATGGCCGATCACCGGCGTCGCATCGTCATCGGTCTCCAGAAGCACGCGCGTCTCGCCATCCATCGCGGTGTCGTAGCCGGGCAGCACGACGGCACCCTTGGGAAGCCGCGCCACCGTTGCGATCAGTTCCGCGGTCGCCGGAATGGTGCCGGTCGAACCCGCCACGATCACCGGCCCGTCGGGCGGCGCGGCAGCCAGCCGCGCGGCCTCGGCCCGGATCATCCTGTTGCGATGGTCGGCCGGATCGAGCCGGTTGGCTTCAGCGAGATGCGCCGGCCACGCCCGTTTGACGATCTGCAGGAAGGCGAGCGTGACGTTCCACCATTCGGAGACCTCGGCGCCGGCGGCCTCCTCGACGGCCTTGAACGGAATACCCTCGGTCTGAAGCTGGTCGATCAGCCCGGCCAGATCGGCCGCCATCCAGAACGCATCGGCGGTCGAGACCGGCGTCGTCACGCGCTCGATGCCGTAAAGCGCATGCAGGTCGTCGGTCATCGCCTCGGTCCAGCGCGCGGTCAGCGTGCCAAGCGCCAATTGGCGTTCGAGCGGTTCGATCGCCGGCGGTATGGACAGCGTTGCGCCGGCGCTGGCCGCAAAGAAGGCCGCGTCCTCATCGAACTCCCCGAGCGGGCGGATGCGTGGCAAAAGGATCGAGCGTTGGCCGAGCGCGTCCATGAACACCGAACGCAATTCGCGCGCCGCGCGCCGCGTCGGCACATAGATGGCCGCCCGCGCCAGGCCCATAGGATCGCCGTCGAAGGCGAACCCGTCGATCAGCCTGCCGTCCAGCAACCCGTCGGCGATGGCCGGCAGGAACGGCGCGCCGGGCGCGACGGTGAAGACGTTGGGATGGACGTAGCGGGTTTCGGTCACGGCGGGCGGATTGCGATTCGGGGAGGCCAAGTCTGCGGCCCGCCGGCCGGCCGGTCAAATCCCGCCGGTGGCCAGATGCGCTTCCACTGCCGCCAGCCCGTCCGGCGTGCCCACCGTGTACCAGTGGCCGTTTTCGAGCGTATGGCCGAACAGCCGGCCTGCAGCGATCGCCCGGTCGAAATAACGGTTCAGCGAATGCGGCTCGGCGTGCGCACCGGCAAAAATCGCCGGGTCGATCACGGCCGCGCCGGCATAGATCACACCCGACCCGGTTTTGTCCGGCGCTCGGGCGATCCGGTTGTCGGCGTCCAGCGCGAAGTCGATCCCGCCCGAATGCCCCGTCGTGTGGGCAAGGTGCGCGGTCAGCAGCAGCATGTCCATGCGCTCCGGGTCGAACGCCTTGGTCATCGCGGCAAGCGTCGGCCCGCCGCCATCGACCCAGAACGTGTCGGCGTTGAGCAGCGCAAATGGCGCCTCGCCCAGCAAAGGCAGCGCCCTGACCACACCGCCGCCGGTCTCGAGGATCGCGTCGCGCTCGTCGCTGATCGCCGTGGCCGGTGTCGACCGGTTCGCGCAATGCGCGATGATCTGCTCGCCCAGATAATGAACGTTGACGACGGCGCGCTCGATCCCGGCCGCCTCGGCGGCATCGAGCGCCCGGTCGAGCATCGTCCGTCCGCCCACCGGGACCAGCGGCTTGGGCACCGTGTCGGTGATCGGGCGCAGCCGCTTGCCGAAGCCGGCGGCCAGCACCATCGCCGTCGAAACCCGTGCGGTCATCGCGGTTCGACCGTCACGTCGAGCAGGCCGCGCGCGGTCAGCCATGCCCCAAGATCGGCGAGCGCGGGATGGGTGACCGACTGGCGCAAATAGGTCTGGATACGCGGCAGATGGGCGATGTAGCCCGGTTTGCCGTCGCGTTCGTCAAGGCGCACGAAAATGCCGAGAATCTTCGATGCGCGTTGCGCGGCGAGGATGGCCGCGGCGGTATCGAACGCACCGCCGTCGAACGTCTCGTCTGCCGCATGTCGCGCCGCCCGGTAACGCACCATCAAACTGTCCTGCAGTGCGGGCGCGACATCGACGCGCGCGTCGCGCACCAGCGACATCACATCATAGGCCGGGTGGGTCCAGAGCGCGTCCTGAAAGTCGATCAGGCCGACCCGGTCATGGCCGGTACGGTCGTTGCGCCAGACGATATTGGGTGAATGGAAATCGCGCAGCGCCAGGGTCTTCGGACCGGCGTCGACACTGGCGAACAGCGCGGTCCAGATCGCGTGCCAGCAGTGCCGGTCTTCCGTGCTGGCCTGCGCGCCGGTGACTCTCGGGACATACCAGTCGATGAGCAGGTCGACCTCGATCAGGAAAGCGCCGATGTCGAATGCCGGCACGCGATGGACCGTGCCCTCTTCCAGGGCGATCTCGCGCGGCCAGTCTGTGGCGTGCATGGCGGCGAGACAATCGACCGCCGTCTCGTAACGCGCGGGGATCGGCTGGCGGGCTGCATCCAGGACGGCGTCATCGCCGAGATCCTCCAACAGGATCAGTCCCGCGTTGTAATCGACCGCCATGATGCCCGGTGCGGCGAAACCGGCGCCCGTCAGCATCCGCCCGATCGCAACAAACGGCCTGATGTCTTCCGCCAGATGAGCGATCCGCGAATAGGGCTTGCCGTCGCGCACCGGCGGGCCATCGGGCATGGGCGGTGCATCCATGATGATGGCGCGCCACGAACCGTCGGTCACGGTTTCGTAGCGGCGCGTCGAGGCATCGCCCGTCAACGGGCTCCGGCTGGCATCGCCATGCCCCGCCCGGTCGAGCAGCGCGCGGACCGCCAGGCTGCGTTCGAGGCGTGCCGCAAACAAGGCGTCGGGCGCGTCGATCGTGATCGTGCGCGCATCGGCACCGGCATCGGTAACGGCTTCCCAGAAAGCCAGTGCGATCGTTCCGCCGGGCAGCGTGTCACCGGCGCGTTCGGGCCATTCGATCAGCGCGATTCCATCTTCGAGCGCATCATCAAGACCCAGCTCGGCGACTTCGTCGGGGCCGGCGATGCGGTAGAGATCGAAATGGGTCACCGGAGGGTTCGTCCCGTAACTCTGCACAAGCGTGAAGGTCGGGCTGGGTACGTCGAGCGCGGCGCCGTCCGCGCCGGCCAGCGCCCGGATGAAGGCGCGCGCGAAGCTCGTCTTGCCGGCCCCCAGTTCGCCGGACAGCGCCAGGCATTCGCCCGGCCGGGCCATGCGCGCCATGTCGGCGGCGAACCGGGCCATCGCCGGCTCGTCGAACGGTCCGAAACGCAGCTTGGCCAAGGCGTTCTTACTCGGCGGCGACGCTGACACGCGCGGGCGCCTCCGGGAAGGTGACGATCACCTCGGTGCCGCTGTCGGGCGATGATTTGATCGACACGGTGCCGTCATGCAGCGCAACGAAACTCTTGACGATGGCAAGGCCGAGCCCGGCGCCGCGTCCACGTCCGCCATGGTCGGTATGAAACCGCTCGAAGACCTCCGTCAGAGCGCCCTCCTCGATGCCCGGCCCCTGATCCCGGATCCGGAAGCGGACACCCCCGTCGGTGCGCTCGCACGTGAAGACAACTTCACTGTCCTCCGGCGCATAATCTGCCGCGTTGGCCAGAATGTTGGTCAGCACCTGGGTCAGCCGGGCCCGGTCGGCGACGATCGACCCCGCCTCTGGCGCGACGCGCAGCGCCAGGCTGATCCCGTGATCGTCCAGTTGCGGCATGATCTCGGCGGCCGCCGCGCGCATGGTCGGCTCGATCTCGACCTCGTCGAGCGCCAGCTCCAGCACGCCGGCATCGACGCTTGCCAGATCGATAATGTCCCGTGTCAGATCGTTCAGCGTGCCGGTGGACGTGGCGATATGGTCGAGATATTCGCGCTGCTTGCCGTTCAGGGGGCCGGTGGCGTCCATCTCCAGAAGTTCGGTGAAACCGCCGATCGACGTCAGCGGCGCCCGCAATTCATAGGAGACGTGCCGGATGAACCTGTCGCGCAGAAGCGCGGTGCGCTCTAGCGCGTCATTGCGGTCGCGCAGGGCACGCTCCATCTGGTCGCTTGCGGTGATGTCGACGAAGGTGATCATCGTCTGGCCGTTCGGCAGGGGCACCACGGTCCACGAAAGGGTGCGCTCGCCTGTCTGTGTACGGCCCGTGGCGCCCGCACGATCCTCGTCGAAACCGGTGACGATCCCGGCAAATTGTTCCCACGGCCCGGCCTCGCCGAACTTGGCTTCGCACACTTCGCCGATCTGGTTGATATGGACCCGGCCTTCCTCTGTCAGATGGCCGACATGCCAGAAGCGCTCGAAGGCGGGATTGGCCAGTTGCAGCGTGCCGTCGGCCTCGAACACCGCCACGCCTTCGGCCAGATGGTCGAGCGTTTCGCCCTGCACGCGCATCAGCGTCTTGTAGCGGCTTTCCAGGTCGATGCGCTCGGTCAGGTTCTCGAAGACCCAGGTCAGGCCGCCCCGCGGATGGGGGCTGGCAATCACGCGCACCGTTCGCCCGTCGGGCAGGTACCACCAGTCCTCCTGCGGTTCGACCGCCGTGAACGCCGCCAGAAGCCCGTCCTTCCAGCGCCGCCATTCGGGCTGCTCGGGCAGCTTGCCTTCGGTGCGCATGCGGTCGAGAAACATCGACATGTCCGGCTGTGAGGTCAGGAAGCCCGCATCGAGCGCCCAGAGCTGTTCGAACGCCTGATTGTGGAAGCGCAGCCGCGCATCGCTGTCGAACATCGCCACGGCCGTGGTCAGTTGGTCGAGCGTCTCCTCATGGCTGCGGATGGTGGTGTTCAGTTCCGCCCGCACCGCCTCGGTTTCCGTACGGTCACGCCCGATCCCCGCCGATCCGAACGGCCCGGCGACATCGATGACGTCGAACATCAGACGGTCGCCACGGACCACTGTCGAAACCTGGTCGGCATAAAGGCCGTCGGTCTGGCGTTGCTGGGCGATGGTCTTTCCGGCCTGCGTGCCGAACAGTTCGGCACGTTCGGCGACCACCGCGTCCGCGTCGGCGCATTCCACCGCATCGGCATAGGCCTTGTTCACCCAGGCGAGCGCGCCCTCGGCACCGCGCAGCCATACCGGCATGTCGGACTGGTCCATAAGGCCCTGCAAGGTTTCCAGCGTTTCGACGACGCGGGCATGATCGGTGATCAGGCGCGCATGATCCGCCCGCTCGCCCGACAGCGACACGAACCGGACGATGGCGCTGCCGCCGCTGGTGCGGCCGGTCACCTCGACCGGATTGCCGGTCGGTGTCTGCACCAGATCGTCGAACGGAAGTGCGTGATCGCGCAACCGGGCGATGGCCTGCTCGATGCGCGCCGCAGATCGCGGTTCCAGCCAGCGCCCGAAGGCAAGAAACTCCGACCGCGATTCCGGTGCGCCGGACCGGGCGCCGAGCTTGCCGATCACGGCGGCGGGCTTGTTGGGTTCATCGCTCCACACGATTGCCCGCTGACCTTCCGAAGCGGCCAGCGTTTCAAGCTGGCTCAGCCGCCCCGAAAGCGCCGAGACCTTGCCGCGCAGCGCCAGGTTCTGCGAGGCCGTGCGGCCGCGTTCGCGAATAAGCCACAGCGCAGAGCCGATGGCCGCGGCAAGGGCGCCGGAAAAGAGCGCCAGTTGGACAACCTCGAACGTATCGAGGGTGATCATCCAGAACGGTTGTGTGGACGGGGCATTCGCCGAACCTGTTTGCGCCGCAGCGACGCCGGCCCAAAGGCCCGCCAATGCGCTGCCGGCCAGAAGAGCCGGGATGCGGCGCGGCCGTGAAAATGGGTTTGCAACGCGCCGTTCTCCGGGCGTCCTGCCTTCATGCGGCATGCGGGTCCCCTTTTGCCTCCGCGCAAGGGGCGCCGTGCACGTGTCGTCACCGCGCACGTAAACGAAGCACCCCGACACACGAATCACCGCACCATAACCGGCGCTGGAATCGGCGTGAAGCCTCGCGCACAAAAAAGCCGGCACCGCCTCAGCGATGCCGGCCATCGGCGTTTTGCCCGAAAGGGCTCAGTAGCGATAATGCTCGGCCTTGTAGGGTCCGCTGGTCGATACCCCGATATAGGCGGCCTGCTCGTCGCTCATCTGGGTCAGGTTCACGCCAAGTTTCTCCAGATGCAGCCGCGCCACCTTCTCATCAAGATGCTTGGGCAGCACATAGACCTCGTTGCCGTATTTCTCGCCATGGGCCCACAACTCGATCTGCGCCAACACCTGGTTGGTGAAAGAGGCACTCATGACGAAGCTGGGATGGCCGGTCGCGTTGCCAAGGTTCAGAAGCCGGCCTTCCGAAAGGAGTATCATCCGCGTGTCGTCCGGGAAGGTGATCATGTCCACCTGCGGCTTGATGTTGGTCCATTTCAGATTGCGCAGCGCACCGACCTGAATCTCATTGTCGAAATGGCCGATATTGCCGACGATCGTCATGTCCTTCATCGCCCGCATATGGTCGATGGTGATGACATCCTTGTTGCCGGTCGTGGTGATGACGATGTCGGCGGTCGGCGCGGCATCGTCGAGCGTGACGACCTCATAGCCGTCCATGGCGGCCTGCAGCGCGCAGATCGGATCGATCTCGGTGACCTGCACGCGGGCGCCGGCGCCGCGCAGCGAGGCGGCCGAGCCTTTGCCCACATCGCCATAGCCGCAGACGACGGCGACCTTGCCGGCCATCATCGTGTCGGTTGCGCGGCGGATGCCGTCAACCAGCGATTCCTTGCAGCCATATTTGTTGTCGAACTTCGACTTGGTGACCGAGTCGTTGACGTTGATGGCCGGGAACGGCAGGTGGCCCTTCTCCATCATCTGGTAGAGGCGGTTGACACCGGTCGTCGTCTCCTCGGTGACGCCCTTGATCATGTGGCGCTGCTTGACGAACCAGCCCGGCGTTTCGGCGATACGCTTCTTGATCTGGGCGAAAAGGGCTTCTTCCTCCTCGTTGGAGGGATTGGCGATCAGGCCTTCCTCGCCTTCCTCGACGCGCGCGCCCATCAGGATGTAGAGCGTGGCGTCGCCGCCATCGTCGAGGATCATGTTGGCGCCGCCTTCCTCGAAGCGGAAGATCCGGTCGGTGTAGGACCAGTATTCCTCAAGCGTCTCGCCCTTGACCGCGAAGACCGGCGTACCGGTCGCAGCAATCGCCGCCGCCGCGTGATCCTGCGTCGAGAAGATGTTGCACGAGGCCCAGCGCACATCGGCGCCCAGCTCCTTGAGCGTTTCGATCAGGACGGCGGTCTGGATTGTCATGTGCAGCGAGCCGGCGATGCGGGCACCGGTCAGCGGCTTGGCCTCGCCATACTCGGCCCGAAGCGTCATCAGGCCGGGCATTTCGGTTTCGGCGATGTCCAGTTCCTTGCGGCCGAATTCGGCCAGTGCGATGTCGGCGACGACGTAGTCTTTGGGATCGGCCATCAGGGGCTCCGTTGGCAAATTGGATTTGGCGCGGCTCCTAACAGACGGGACAACGCCGTGCAACGGCAATATAAAGAAATCTTTATGTCCGCATATGAAAGGGCCGACGCTTATTCGCCCTCGCCGAAGCGGTCTTCGATCAGCGCGCCGATTGCATCGAGCGCGGCGTTGGCGTCCGAGCCTTGCGCCGTCACCTCGATTGTACTTCCAGGTCCTGCCGCCAGCAGCATCAACCCCATGATCGATGTGCCGCCGACGCGCGTGCCGTCCTTGGCGACGGTGATCGCCGCCGAAAACCCCTCGGCGAGTTGCACGAATTTCGACGAGGCGCGCGCATGCAGGCCGCGCTTGTTGGTGATGGTGAAGACAGCTTCCAGCCGGGTTTGGCCGTCATTCTCCCCGCCGGCATGCGGTGCGCCGTTCATTTGCCGGCCAGAACCTGGCTGGCGACGTTGATGTATTTGCGGCCCGCCTGGCTGGCCTGTTCGAGCGTGCTGGCCATGTCCGCCGTTTCGCGCGCCTTGGCGAGCTTGATCAGCATGGGAAGGTTGGCGCCGGCAATCACCTCGGTCTGGTCCGGCGCCATCACCGAGATGGCGAGGTTGGACGGCGTGCCACCGAACATGTCCGTGACGACGATCACCCCCTTGCCTTTGTCGACGCGACCGATCGCCGCCACGATATCCTCGCGCCGCCGTTCCATATTGTCGTCAGCTTCAATACACACCGTCTCGAACGCCTCCTGCGGCCCGACGACATGTTCGACGGCATGCAGGAATGCGTCGGCAAGAGCGCCATGCGTCACCAGCACGACACCGATCATCTGTCACCAACTCCCGTCCGGGGTTCGCTTATTGTGCCCACCTCCGCAAGGGCGCCATCTTGATCAGCAAACACGGCGCATTTCAAGGCTTTGGCCGGCGATCCGGGACGGGCAATGCTGCTTTGCCGCGCCCAGTGTGGGGTCAAAGCCACACCGGAAGGCCAAGCGCGCCGAAAATGGCGGCCGGCGCGGACACCGCAGGCCCTTGCGGCAGACGCAGGCATGTCAGCCTGTGTCCTTCGATCGTCTCGCCATGGTCCTGTGCGAAGCGCAACGCCTCCCGCGGGGCGACCAGCCGCACCAGAAGCGACAGGCGAACCGCCTCGACCGCAACATCGCCCACATCGGCGATGCCCCATCCGCGAATTTCGACCTTGCCGGCGAGCGGCGGCGGACACCGGGCGGTCACGCCGTTCGCGTCACTTTCGACAATGACACGGTCGTCGGCGACCAGCCCGGCATCAAGACCGCCCGCGCGGGCCCGCCGGATCAGCATCAAAGCTAACACGGTCTTGCCGGTGCCCGAGGGCCCGGTGATCAGGACCCCCTGGCCGTCGATCGCAACACAGGTGCCGTGTGGCGGGTGCTCTGTGCCGTCACGGCTCATTCGCGCGGCAGGCGCACGATGAAGCGCGCGCCCGAAATGGTAGCGTTATCGCCCGGCCCGGCGATGTTTTCGGCGGTCAGCGTTCCGCCATGCGCCTCGACGATCTGTCGCGAGATCGACAGTCCGAGGCCGGAATTCTGACCGAAATCGTCGATGCCCGGACGGTCGGTGTAAAACCGCTTGAAGATCGTTTCGACATTTTCGGCACGGATACCCGGGCCATTGTCCTCGACGCGGATTTCCACCCACTTGGCGTTGCCCGACAGCCTTATGTCGATCCGGCCGGTCTCCGCATCGATGAAGGATCGCGCATTTTCCACCAGATTGGTGATCACCTGGCCAAGGCGCGACTCGTGCCCCGCCACCACCAGCGCCCTGCCGCCCGGCTGCCGCTCGACGTGCAGTTGGGGTGCGATCCGCTCCATGTGGCCGTCCGACCAGATGCCGATCATGCTTTCAAGCAGTTGCGCGACATCGACGCGGCCTGCATCCTCGCGCGCCAGTTCCGCATCCAGACGCGAGGCGTCGGAAATATCGGTGATCAGCCGGTCCAAACGCTGCACATCATGCTCGATGACGTTGAGCAGCCGCGCGCGGGCGTCGTCGGTTCGGGCGCGGGGCAGTGTTTCGACCGCGCTGCGCAGCGAGGTCAGCGGGTTCTTCAACTCGTGGCTGACATCGGCGGCAAAGCTCTCGATTGCGTCGATCCGCGCATAAAGCGCATTGGTCATGTCGCGCAGCGCCACCGACAGATTGCCGATCTCGTCGTGCCGGTCGGAGAAATCGGGGATTTCCTCGCGGTTCCGGATCGAGCGGCGCACCCGCACCGCCGCCGCCGACAGCCGCCGCAGCGGGTTGGCGATCGTGCCCGCCAGCATGAAGGACAGGATGACGTTGACCAGCACCGCAACGGCGAACACGCGGAACATGGCGAACCGCTCGGCTTCGACGATCTTGTCGATATCGCCGCCTTGCGTGGACAGTTGCAGCACACCGAGCACGGCGCGGAACCGCTGCACGGGCACGGCGACCGACACGATCATCTCGCCCTGTTCGGAGATGCGCACAATCTGCCTCCGGTCGCCGGCCAGCGCCTGCATCACTTCGGGATAGGCGGTGCCGGTGCCGCCGGGCTGCTCGCGGTAAAGCGGCAGGTCGTTGCGGCGGAAGAACCGCGCGATGCGGTTGCGAACCTCTTCGCCGAACGTGGTTTCAGGCGCATCCAGCGGGTCGAGATCGTAGCGCAGGATCTGGCCGCGCGAATAAAGATGCCGGCTGTCCAGGATCAGGTTGCCGTCCTGGTCGTAGATGCGCGCCCGCGTCCGGGTGGGCGAGATCAGTTGGCGCAGGACGGGCGCGACGCGCTCGGGATTGATCGGGAAATCGAGACTGTCGAACCCGTCGACGCTCGGCACGATGCTTTCGCCCGCCTGCAGTTCGAGCAGTTTTTCCGGATCGATCAGGATCGCGTCGGTCTCGACGCTTGCCGAGGCGGCGATGGCGCCGGCAATGATCTCGCCCTGCGTCATCAGGCTCTCGACGCGCGCATCGATCAACCCGTCGCGAAACTGGTTCAGATAAAGGATGCCCGACATCAAAAGGCCGAGCGCGGCGAGGTTGAGGATCAGGATGCGCCGGGTGATCGACGAGAACAGGTGCCGGCCGAAGAGCCGGCGCAGGCCGGTCAGCCCCTGCACCGATCCGGCGCGTGCCGCCGCCCGCCGGGCGTCGCGGCGCGATTTGGTCACGGGCATATGGTCGGTTTCGACCGCCATTCGATGGTCCCTGTGCGCAGCCGTCTACGGCACCGCCTGAAATGCGTGCGGCTACGCGGCCTCGCGAAACCGGTAGCCGACGCCATAGAGCGTCTCGATCATATCGAACTCCTGGTCCGCGCCCTTGAACTTCTTGCGCAGCCGTTTGATGTGGCTGTCGATCGTCCGGTCATCCACATAGACCTGATCGTCATAGGCTGCGTCCATCAGCGCGTCACGGCTCTTGACGACGCCGGGGCGTTGGGCCAGCGAAAACAGGATCAGGAACTCGGTGACCGTCAGCGTGACCGGTTTTTCCTTCCACATGCAGGTGTGGCGTTCCTGGTCGAGCAACAGATGACCGCGCACGAGCGTGCTGTTGGCACCCGCCGCGCCGGGCTTGACCGCGATCTCCCGGGCCGCGGTGCGGCGCAGGATGGCGCGCACCCGCTCGATCAAGAGCCGTTGCGAGAACGGCTTGGTGATGAAGTCGTCGGCGCCCATCTTCAGCCCGAACAGTTCGTCGATTTCATCATCCTTTGACGTCAGGAAGATCACCGGCAAGTCTGATTTCTGCCGCAGCCGGCGGAGCAGTTCCATCCCGTCCATGCGCGGCATCTTGATGTCGAAGATGGCCAGGTTGGGCGGCTTGCCCAAAAGCCCGTCCAGCGCCGAAGCGCCATCGGTATAGGTTTCCACGCGGAACCCCTCGGCCTCCAGCGCGATCGACACCGACGTCAGAATGTTGCGGTCGTCATCGACAAGCGCAATCGTCTGCATGTTGAAATTCTCCCCGGACATGACCCGCGACCCTTCCGTTTTGCACGCATGTGGTGACGGAAGGCTTTCCCCGCAAACAGGGGACAAAATGTGGCACGAATTGACAAGCCTGTCATGGCCGGCGGCGCGCGCGCGTTTCGGGAAGCGGGTCTCGCCGACCGATTTCTTAGCCGGCACAGTTAATAATCGGTAAAGAAACGGCGTGATTCAAACGGTTGAAACGATTTTCAAACTTTTAAAACGATTAATGGTTTGAGATTGTTTAGGAATTCTGTTTCACGCTGCGGACCCTCTTGCAATCAGGCAAGTGGCGCCGCCTCGGGCGGCTCTCATTTTGAACTGAAAACCGGTGACAGTCATGAAAGCACACGGCGTATTCAATACGGCCCAGGGATTGGAAAGAAACGGCATCGCGGGCGCGTCTGCCGTCTATTACAACCTCTCCGAGCCGCAATTGTATGAATACGCCCTGTCGCGCGGCGAAGCCGAACTGGCCGCCGGCGGCGCGCTGGTCGCGCGCACCGGCGAGCACACCGGCCGGTCGGCCAAGGACAAGTTCGTCGTTCGTGACGGTGTGGTCGATGACCATATCTGGTGGGACAACAACAAGCCGATGGCGCCCGACGCCTTCGAGCGGCTCTACACGGACATGCTCGCCACGACCAACGGCATGGACCTGTTCGTTCAGGACCTGACCGGCGGCGCCGATGCCGATCACGCCATCAATGTGCGCGTGGTGACCGAAAAGGCCTGGCATTCGCTGTTTATCCGCAACCTCCTGATCCGGCCGGAGCGCGCCGCGCTCAAAGGCTTTGTTCCACAGATGACCATCATCGACCTGCCTTCCTTCAAGGCCGATCCGGTCAAGCATGGCTGCCGCTCCGAAACGGTGATCGCCGTCGACCTGACGCGGATGATCGTGCTGATTGGCGGCACCTCCTATGCCGGCGAGATGAAGAAGTCGGTCTTCACCGCGCTCAATTACCTGCTTCCCGGTCAGGGCGTGATGCCGATGCATTGTTCGGCCAATGTCGGCCCGGACGGCGATGCGGCGGTGTTCTTCGGCCTTTCGGGCACCGGCAAGACGACGCTTTCGGCCGACCCCGACCGCACGCTGATCGGCGATGACGAGCACGGCTGGGGCCCGGACGGCATCTTCAATTTCGAGGGTGGCTGCTACGCCAAGACGATCCGCCTGAGCGCCGAGGCCGAGCCGGAGATTTACGCCACCACCCAGCGCTTCGGCACGGTGCTCGAAAACGTCATCCTCGATGGCGAGCGCCAGCCCGATTTCGACAATGGCTCGCTCACCGAGAACACGCGTTGCGCCTACCCGCTGCACTTCATTCCCAATGCCAGCGACACCGGCAAGGCGGGCCATCCGGCCAACATCATCATGCTGACCGCCGACGCGTTCGGCGTCATGCCGCCCATTGCCAGGCTGACCCCGGCCCAGGCCATGTACCATTTCCTGTCGGGCTACACTGCCAAGGTGGCCGGCACCGAAAAGGGCGTGACCGAACCCGAAGCGACCTTTTCGACCTGCTTTGGCGCACCCTTCATGCCGCGCCACCCGTCCGAATATGGAAATCTGCTGCGCGAACTGATCGCCGGACACGGTGCCAATTGCTGGCTGGTCAACACGGGCTGGACCGGCGGCGCCTATGGCGTCGGCCAGCGCATGCCGATCAAGGCGACCCGCGCCCTGCTGCGCGCCGCGCTCGACGGTTCGCTCAACGCCGCCGAATTCCGCACCGACCCCAATTTCGGCTTCGCGGTTCCGGTCGCGGTCGATGGCGTCGATACATCGATCCTCGACCCGCGTTCGACCTGGGCGGACAAGGCGGCCTACGACGCGCAGGCCACGCGCCTGTCCACCATGTTCCGCGACAATTTCGACAAGTTCGAGGGCCATGTCGATCTTGAGGTGATGGACGCAGCGCCGGTTTTTCTGGAGGCCGCCGAGTAAGCGGCCAGGGCTTGCAGCCATGATCTGCTGAAGGGGTGGCCGTGCGCGGCCGCCCTTTTCATTTTGGTCCTTGAATGTGCATGGTGCGCGCGGAGGCCGCCATGAACCATTCCGCGCAATCGCCACATATCCCGCTCGATTTTCAGCATCGATCAGCCGACGAGATGGTTGAACGGGCCGGCTCCTTCGTCGACCTGATGGCGCGCCGGCGCACGGTGCGCGATTTCTCACCCGAACCCGTGCCCCGTTCGGTGATCGAAGACTGCCTGCGTACGGCGGCGAGTGCGCCGTCGGGCGCCAACCAGCAGCCATGGCATTTCGTCGCCATCGGCGATCCGGCGACCAAGGCCCGCATTCGCCAGGCGGCCGAAGCCGAGGAGCACGCCTTTTATGAGGGCCGCGCCGGCGATGAATGGTTGTCGGCGCTGGCGCCGCTGGGAACCGATGCGCACAAGCCGTTTCTCGAAACCGCGCCATGGCTGATCGTCATTTTCGCCGAACGCCACGGCATCGATACGGCCGGCAAGCGCGTCAAACACTACTACGTGCCCGAATCGGTCGGCATCGCCACCGGGCTTCTGATCGCCGCGCTTCACAATGCTGGCCTTGCGACACTGACCCATACGCCCTCGCCGATGGGGTTCTTGTCGGAGATTTGCGGGCGGCCGGCACACGAAAAACCGGTCATCTTGCTGGTTGCCGGCCGCCCCGCCGACGGCGCAACCGTCCCGGCGATCACCCGCAAGCCGCTTGCGGACGTGACGACATGGATCGGCGGCGATGGCCAGTGACCCGATCCGGCTGGCGAACGGGACCGAACTACCCGCCTGGACGCTGACGGAAGCCTTCATCCAAGCATCGGGCCCTGGCGGGCAGAACGTCAACAAGGTGGCGACCAGCGTGCAGTTGCGCTTTCAGGCGAAGGGCGCCGGCGTCTTCACCGATGCCCAGCTCGCGCGCCTGATAAGGCTGGCCGGGCGCCGCGCGACCAAGGCCGGCGAGATCGTCATCGAGGCGAGCCGCCACCGCACGCGCGAACGCAACCGCCAGGACGCGCGCGATCGGCTCGCCGCGCTCGTCGAAAAGGCATTGCAGCCACCCCCGCCGCCCCGCCGCAAGACCCGTCCCACACGCGGCTCGGTCGAGCGCCGCCTGAAGGCCAAGGCCGGCCGGTCTGCGATCAAGAAGACGCGCGGTTCGGTGCGCGACGACGAATAGACACCGGCAGGGCGCGGACGGCATTGGCGCAAATGACTTGGAATTGTCATGCGCCCGGTGCAAAACGCTTCGCGCAAACACCTCTATATAAGGAGATGGGGAAATGGGATTTTTCGATTTCGTGAAGAGCGCCGGCAAGCGGCTCGGTTTCGGTGACGATGACGAGGCCAATGCCGAGGAACTCAAGCGCGAACTGGATTCGCATGGTCTGGGCACCGATGCGGTTCAGGTTGAGGTCAAGGGTGACACCGCTGTCATTCGCGGCGCTGTCGAGGATCAATCGATTTTCGAAAAGGCCGTCGTCGCCGTCGGCAACACGCTCGGCATTTCAAAGGTCGAGGCGTCCGAACTCAAGGTCGTGGCGCCCGACAGCGGCCTGAAGCTGGATGCCAATGCCGACATGAACGCGATCATCGCCGCGGCCACCCCGGCCAGTGAGCCGAAATTCCACACCGTGGAAAAGGGCGACACGCTGTGGGCGATCTCCGAGAAAGCCTATGGCAACGGCTCGAAGTATGAGCTGATCTTCGAAGCCAACACGCCGATGCTGACGCACCCGGACAAGATCTATCCCGGCCAGGTGCTGCGCATTCCCGACATCGCCGCGGCCTGAGACCGGCCGGCGACACGAAGGGCGGCCATCATGCGCCGCCCTTCGAGTTTGGCGCATCATGCGTCCAATGACCCCCTTTTCGGCAACGTCATAAGCGAATAGAGAACCGGCCAGGCGCGGCGCCCGCAACGGCACCGGCGCGAAGGTTCAGCGCGGAGTGAATGCGACGATGACCACCCTGTCGAACATGCCCAAAGTCATCACCGTCTTCGGCGGGTCGGGTTTTCTCGGCCGCCATGTGACGCGGGCCCTGGCTAGGCGTGGCTACCGCGTGCGCGCCGCCGTGCGCCGGCCGGATCTGGCTTTTCACCTCCAGCCGCTCGGCGATGTCGGGCAGATCGCCGCCATCCAGGCCAATCTGCGCCACAAATGGTCGGTCGAGCGGGCCGTCGAAGGCGCCGATGCGGCAATCAATCTGGTCGGCATCCTGTTCGAGGGCGGCAAGCAGGGCTTCGATGCGGTTCAGGACTATGGCGCACGCTATGTCGCCGAAAGCTGCGACAAGGCCGGCGTCCCGCTCGTCCATGTCTCCGCCATCGGCGCCGATCCGGATTCCGATGCAAAATACGCCCAATCCAAGGGCCGTGGCGAAGGTTGGGTCCGGCGGACGCTCGGCGACAAGGCGGTCATCATGCGACCGTCCATCATCTTCGGCCCCGAGGACAATTTCTTCAACCAGTTCGCGTCGATGAGCCGCTATTCGCCGTTCCTGCCCCTGATCGGCGGCGGCGAGACGAAATTCCAGCCGGTCTATGTGGGCGATGTCGCCGAGGCGATCGCGTACGGCATCGACGGACGGCTCAAGGGCGGCGAAACCTATGAACTGGGCGGACCTGAAGTGATGAGCTTCCGCAAATGCCTTGAAGAAATGCTCGCGGTCGTCGAACGCAAGCGGGCGCTCGTGAACATCCCCTGGTGGGCGGCTTCCATGCAGGGCCGCTTCTTCCAGATGATGCCCGGCACCCCGCTGATCACGGAAGATCAGGTGCGCCTTTTGCGCAGCGATAATGTCGTCTCCCAGGCCGCCATCGATGAAGGGCGCACGCTGGACGGTATCGGCATCGATGCGGCGACCGTCGAGGCAATCCTGCCGACCTATCTGTGGCGCTTCCGCGCCACCGGCCAGTTCCGCAGCCACACCGCAGCGGAGAATGGCGAAGGCTGACGGGAACGCCGGCCTTGAGCCTTCTGCCGCCCGGTCTTGAAGCGCTCCAAGCCGTCCTCCTGATCGCGGCAAGTTATGTCACTTCGGCGATGACCGCTGCATTCGGCATGGGCGGCGGCCTGATGCTTCTCGCCCTGATGGCGCCGGTCGTTCCGGTCGCCGCTCTCATCCCCGTGCATGGCGTTGTCCAACTTGGCTCCAACGCGGGCCGCGCCTGGCACATGCGGCGCCTTGCCGAACCGCCCATTCTTGTGCCGTTCCTTTTGGGCAGCGTTGCCGGTGCCGGTCTGGGTGCGCTGCTGGTCGTCGAGCTGCCCGACACGGTGCTCAAGCTGATCTTCGGGGTCTTCATTCTGACCTTAACCTGGCTGAAGTTCCCCGCCATCGCCTTCGGGTCGCCGGCCGTGATGGCCGTTGGCGGCCTCGCCAGCACGTTCGCCACCATGTTTGTCGGCGCCACCGGCCCGCTGGTCAACGCGATCTTCGGGCGCTCATTTGACGATCGCGGGCAACTCGTCGCCAATGCCGCGCTCGCCATGAGCATACAGCATGGACTGAAGGTCGCCGCGTTCGGCGCGCTTGGCTTTGCGTTCTGGCGATGGGTGCCGGTGATCGCGGCGATGATCGCCACCGGCTATCTGGGCACGCTCACCGGCGCGCGCATCCTGTCGGGGATGTCCGAGCGCGCCTTTCGCCGCGTGTTCACGTTTGCGCTGACGCTTCTGGCGCTCGACCTGATCCGCAGCGCGGGCATGTCCTTGCTGGCGTGACGCGGTCACCCCAGGAGCCACAGACCCAGCAGGCCAGCCGAGCCGACGATGATGCGCCACCACGCAAAAAGCCCGAAGCCGTAGCGCGAGACATAGTCGAGCAGCAGCCGCACGACGAACACAGCCGCGATGAACGCAGTCACGAAACCGGTCGCGATGATCACCGCATCGTCCATCGTCAGGAGCGCGCGGTTCTGGAACAGGTCATAGGCGAACGCGCCTGCCATGGTCGGCATGGCGAGGAAGAACGAGAACTCGGCCGCCGATCGCTTGTCGGTGCCCATCAAAAGCGCACCGACGATCGTTGCCCCGGAGCGCGATGTGCCCGGCACCATGGCAAGTACCTGAAAAAGGCCGATCTTCAGGCACAAGGACGGCGGATAGTCCATGACATCGGTATATCTGGGCTTCAGCGGCAATCGGTCGATCCACAAAAGGATGAAGCCGCCAATGATCAGCACGATACAGATCGTGAGCGGCGATTCAAACAACACGCCCTTGATGAACCCGTGCGCCAGCACCCCGACCACGGCTGCCGGCAGGAAGGCCAGCAGGATGCCCCAGACAAATCTTTGTGTTGCCGGGTCGGAGGGAAGGCGCGTGGCCATCTGCCATAGCCGTGCCGCGTAGACGCTGACGATCGCGCCGATGGCGCCGAGCTGGATCAGTACCTCGAACGTCTTGCCGGTCGATTCAAAGCCGAGGAAATGTCCTGCGAGCAGCAGGTGCCCGGTGGATGAGACAGGGATGAATTCGGTCAGCCCTTCAAGGACGCCCAACAGGGCGGCTGCGACGATGGTCTGGTCTGCCATGGAGACTTTCTGTGGCGATCATGTGAGGCGGGTCGTGCGGGCCTATACACCGATTGCGGTTAAAAAAACCCCCCGCGCGATGCCGTTTTTCCGGCATTGTTGACGCCGGACCGCAAATGCATGTCGCTTGACGGAAACCCGCCAGGGTCGCCACCGCGTTTGATGAGGTCGCTGAAACGAAAATTTTTGTAAGCGCTTTGACAAGCGCGCTGCTGTGTTCGAAGTTAGAACACACAATGCTACAACCCCGGGAGGCATGTATGGCATTTTTCAAGCGCAACGGCGAGCGTATGCCCGAGCACATCGAGAAGCTGGCTGCGGATACCAAGGCCGGCAAGATGGATCGGCGCGAATTCCTCGCCCTGGCAACGACGTTCGGTGCAACCACCGCCGCCGCCTATTCGATGATCGGCCTGACGGCGCCGGCCAAGGCCCTCGCTCAGGAGGCCAAGAAGGGCGGCGTTCTGACGATCGCAATGGATGTGCGCGAGCTCAAGGATCCGCGGACGTTCGACTGGTCGCAAATGGGCAATCTGGGCCGCCAGTTCCTCGAGCCGCTGGTCAAATATACGACCGAATTCACATTCGAGCCCATGCTGCTGGAAGGCTGGGAGATCAATGACGACGCCACCGAATACACGCTGCGTGTTCGCCAGGGCGTTACCTGGAACAATGGCGATGAGTTCAACGCCGACGACGTGATCTTCAACATCGAGCGCTGGTGCGAGCGCGATGTCGAGGGCAACTCGATGGCGGCCCGCTTTGCGGCGATCATTGACGACGAGACCGGCAAGGCTGCCGAAGGCACCATCGTCCGGGTCGATGACTACACGGTCAAGCTGATGCTGTCCCAGCCGGACATCACGCTGATCGCCGGCATGACCGACTATCCCGGGCTGCTGGTTCATCCGTCCTACGCCGAAACCGGCGAACTGGTCGACAACCCGATCGGTACCGGCCCGTTCGAACTGGTCTCGTTCGCGGTCGGCGACCGCGCCGAGTATCGGCGGCGTGAGGATGGCGCCTGGTGGGGCGGTGAAGCCCATCTCGATGAGGTGGTTTTCGTCGATTACGGCACCGACCAGTCCGCCCAGGTGGCAGCCTTTGAATCGGGCGAGGTTCAGGCCAATTACGAGGTGACCGGCGACTTCGTCGATATTTTCGAGAGCCTCGGCCTGACCAAGAACGAAGCCGTCACCGGCGCGACGGTTGTCGTCCGCACAAACGTCAACAACCCGCCCTATGATGACCAGCGGGTGCGCCAGGCGTTGCAGATGGCGGTTGACAACAATGTCGTTCTCCAGCTCGGCATTGCCGGTCAGGGCACAGTGGCCGAAAACCACCATGTCGCGCCGATCCATCCCGAATATGCCGAACTGCCCAAGAAGGAGCGCGACATTGAAGGTGCCGTCGCCCTGATGACGGAAGCCGGCCAGATGGACTTTGAGCACGAGATCATCTCGATCGACGACGATTACCGCAAGAACACCACCGATGCGGTGGCCGCCCAGCTTCGCGAGGCCGGCTTCAACGTCAAGCGGACGGTTCTGCCCGGGTCGACCTTCTGGAACGACTGGACGAAATATCCCTATTCGTCCACCAACTGGAACCACCGGCCGCTCGGCGTGCAGATCCTCGCGCTCGCCTACCGCACCGGCGAAGCCTGGAACGAAGCGGGCTATTCAAATCCCGAGTTCGACGAGAAGCTGACCCAGGCGCTGGCGATCGCCGATGCCGACCAGCGCCGCGAAGTGATGGCCGAGATCCAGCAGATGCTCCAGGATTCGGGCATCATGGTGCAAGCCTACTGGCGCTCGCTGTTCAACTTCAACGACGCGACCGTGCAGAACTACTACCAGCATCCGACCTATGAGTTGGATCTGGCGGATGTCTGGCTCGACGCCTGATCGGACCTCAAACCAAGGCGCAGCCCGAACGGGCTGCGCCTTTTCATCATGAGCGCCAGACGGCCGCCAGAAGCCGTTGGTGCATTCCGCGTCACCGCGCGTCTTGGGGAGAAGCAGCTTGATTTCGTTTATTATCCGGCGTCTGGGAATCATGGCATTGACCATGCTCTGCCTGACACTCGTCGTGTTTTTCCTGGTCAATCTCGAACCCAATCTGCGCAAGCTTTCCATCAGCCAGACCAACATGCGCGCCACCGACGCGCAGATCGAAAGCTGGCTGGTGAAAAACGGTTACCGCGACAATTTCTTTGTGCGCTACGGCCAATGGCTGGGCGTCATGCAGAAACAGCCCGCCATCGATCCTGAAACGGGCGAGGCCACACCGCGTTTCCGCTTCTGCGATGAACCCGCCGAGGCGCGCTTTTCGGGCGTCATCCAGGGCGATTTCGGCTGCTCGACGCGCTTCAAGGTCCCGGTGGCCGAGCGTCTCGTGCCGGCCCTTCAAGCGACCGGCTGGCTGATGTTCTACGTGATGCTGGTCATGGTGCCCGGAGCGCTGCTCGTCGGCATCTTTGCCGGCATGCGCGAAGGCTCGCGCACCGACCGAAGTCTGTCGGTTGCCTCCATCGCCTCGACTGCGACACCCGAATATGTGTCCGGCGTCATCTTCACGGTCATCTTCGCCTCGTGGCTGGGCATATTGAACGGCTCGGCCGCCACTGCGACACGCGAGGGCATCACCTTCACCAACTTCACCTTGCCGGTCATGACCATGGCAATCTACGGCATGGGCTACATCGCCCGCATGACCCGCGCGTCAATGGCCGAGGTGATGACGGCGCAATATATTCGAACGGCGCGGCTGAAGGGGCTGACATTTTCGTCCGTCGTCATCAAGCATGCGCTGCGCAATGCGCTGATCGCGCCGTTCACGGTGATCATGCTGCAGTTTCCGTGGCTCCTGACCGGCGTCGTCATCGTCGAGGCGATGTTCCGCTATCAGGGTTTCGGCTTCACGCTTGTCGAGGCCGCGTCCAACAACGACATCGACCTTCTGCTGGCCTGCGCGCTGGTCTCGGTCGTTGTCGTCCTGGTCACGCAGCTGCTCAGCGACGTCGGCTACGCCTTCCTCAATCCGCGCATTCGCGTCTCTTGAGCGCATAGGGGGCGCGTCATGGAAACCTTGTCCACATTCGAAATCGTCATCCAGATTCTTGTCCGCTTCTGGCCGGTCTGGGCGGCGATGATCATCGTCGGCACCCTGAGCTACATGTACAGGGACCGGCTTGGCCTTTACGGTCAGCTCTATGATGGCGGTGTCGGCATTGCCGGCCTGGCCTTCATCGGTTTCTGGCTGTTCTCGGCGCTCTTTGCGCCCATCATTGCCCCGTTTGACCCGATCGGCGTCGTTCCGATCCTGAAAAATGCCGTGCCGGGCACCATCGATCCGGAATCGGGTCAGGCGTTTCTTCTGGGCGGCGACAAGCTCGCCCGTGACGTGTTCAGCCGCATGGTGTTCGGGTCTCAGATCGTCCTGATCATCGCGCCGGCGGCAACGGCCTTCGCGCTCATGGTGGGCATCACGCTGGGCCTGCCGGCGGGCTATTATGGCGGGCAGGTCGACAATGTGCTGTCCTTCATCGCCAACCTCGTCCTCGCTTTCCCGGTGATCCTCCTGTTCTACCTGCTGGTCACGCCGGGCATCACCGAGACGCCGATCCCCTATACGCTGGCCGGCCTGTTCTTCATCTTCCCGGTCATCTTCTTCGTCACCCTGTTCTACACGCGCTACCAGGCGCGGCCGCAATTCATGTGGCCGGCGATTGCGGTGACTGTCGTTCTGGGAAGCTGGGTCTGGATCTCGCTGGTCTCCAACGATTTCATCGTCCAGACGCTCCGTAACAACGGGCTGGGCTTTGTGGGTGCGTTCTTCGACCTGCCGGTGTTCAAGATCATTTCCATCGAGCCCGGCCAGCTCAACATCTTCGTCGCCGTCGTCTTTGCATCGTCGCCGGGCGTCTTCCGCATCACGCGCGGCCTCGTCATGGACATCAAGACCCGCGACTATGTCGCCGCCGCCCAGACGCGCGGCGAGAGCCCCTGGTACATCATGCTGTGGGAAGTGCTGCCCAATGCACGTGGCCCGTTGATCGTCGATGCCTGCCTGCGCATCGGTTATACGACCATCCTTCTGGGCACGCTGGGCTATTTCGGTCTCGGCATGCCGCCCGAAAGCCCTGACTGGGGCACGGCGATCAAGGACGGCTCGCAGCTTTTGCGGCTTTATGTCTGGCCCGCGCTGGTCCCGGCCGTCGCGCTGATGAGCTTCGTGCTCGGCCTTAATCTTCTGGCCGACGCGCTGCGCGAAGAATCGCTGAAAGACTGAGGGAGGACGGATCATGTCAGCAGCAACCGAAATCACTCCCGCAAACACGCCGGTCCCGGCGACCGACCAGACCCCGATCCTCGAAATCGAGAACCTGCACATCTCGTTTTACACCCGTGCCGGCGAAATCCCCGCCGTCATGGATTATTCGTGCAAGGTGATGCCCGGCGAGGCGCTCGGCATTGTCGGCGAATCGGGTTGCGGCAAGTCGACCGTCGCGCTCGGCATCATGCGCGACATGGGCAACCGGGGGCACATCAAGTCCGGCACCATCCGCTTCAAGGGCCGCGACATGGGCGAGATGAGCGATGCCGAGCTGCGCGACCTGCGCGGCTCGAAGATCGCCATGATCTACCAGGAGCCGATGGCCTCGCTCAATCCGGCGATGAAGATCGGCCAGCAGCTCATGGAAGTGCCGATCATCCATGAGGGCGTCTCCAAGCAGGCAGCCTATGACCGCTCGATCGAAATGCTCGAAGCGGTGCGCCTGCCCGACCCAAAACGGGTCATGGGCTCCTATCCGCACCAGATTTCCGGCGGCCAGCAGCAGCGCGTCGTCATCGCCATGGCGCTTCTGTCCAATCCCGAACTGCTTTTGCTGGATGAGCCGACCACCGCGCTCGACGTCACGGTCGAGGCCGGCATCGTCGAACTGGTCAAGGATCTGGGCAAGAAATACGGCATGTCGATGCTGTTCATCTCGCACAATCTCGGCCTGATCCTGGAAACCTGCGACCGCATCTCGGTGATGTATTCGGGCGAGGCGGTGGAGACCGGCGATGTCGCCGACGTGTTCGACCGGATGCGCCACCCCTACACGCAGGGTCTTTTCCGTTCGATCCCGCTGCCGGGTGCGGACAAGAATTCGCGTCCGCTGATCGCCATTCCCGGACAGCTCCCGCTGCCGCACGAGCGGCCCCATGGCTGCAATTTCGGCCCGCGTTGCCACCATTTTGTGGAAGGGAAATGCGATGCCGGCCCGATCTCGATGATCCCGGTCAAGGGCCATCACGACCACAACAGCCGATGCGTGCGGTTCGACGAGATCGACTGGAAGGCAATGCCCGATGGCATCGCCCAGAACGATCCGGTCGAGCCCGGCGCGCCGGTGCTCCAGATCGACGAGCTGAAGAAATATTATGACGTGGCCGCCAACGCGATCTTCGGCGGTGGCGAGACGCGGACGGTGAAAGCCAACGAGACGATCTCGTTCACCGCGCGTGAGGCGGAGACCGTCGCCATCGTCGGCGAATCGGGCTGCGGAAAATCGACGCTCGCCAAGGTCCTGTTGGGCCTCGAGACCGCCACCGAAGGCACGGTGACGCTCGGCAACCGGGAAATCCAGGGTATCGAGGTGGAGAACCGCGGCGCCGATCTGGTCTCCTCGATCCAGATGGTCTTCCAGAACCCGTTCGACACGCTCAACCCCAGCCATTCGGTCGGCAGCCAGATCATCCGCACGCTGGAGAAGTTCAACTTCGGCAATTCGACCGAGGAGCGGCGCGAGCGCATGCTCGAACTGCTCGATCTGGTCAAGCTGCCGCGCGCCTTCGAGACGCGCATGCCGCGCCAGCTTTCCGGCGGCCAGAAGCAGCGCATCGGCGTTGCCCGTGCATTTGCCGGCGGGCCGAAAGTTGTGGTCGCCGATGAGCCCGTCTCGGCGCTCGATGTCTCGGTTCAGGCGGCCGTCACCGAATTGCTCATGGACATCCAGCGCGAGTCGCGCACCACCATGTTGTTCATCAGCCACGATCTGTCGGTCGTACGCTACATCGCCGACCGGGTGGTGGTGATGTATCTGGGGCACATTGTCGAACAGGGCACGACCGACCAGATCTTCTCGCCGCCTTACCATCCCTATACCGAGGCGCTTTTGTCGGCCATTCCGATCGCCGACACTTCGGTCCAGAAAAAGCACATCGTTCTGGAAGGCGACATTCCCTCGGCGCTCAACCCGCCGCCGGGCTGTCCGTTCCAGACCCGCTGCCGCTGGAAGGAGCGGGTTGCCGGCAACAGGTGCGAGACCGAGGTTCCCTCTTACACAGAATGGGGCGAAGGCCACTTCATGAAGTGCCATCTCTCCCGCGTTGAATTTGAATCGATGGAGCCTGTGATTTCGTTCGAAGCCAAGGACAATTCGGTCAACGACGATGCCTCGAAGATCGTTGATCTCGACACGGTCAAGACGGCGCCGGTTCAAAAGAAGACCAAGGCACGCCGCGCCGCAGCCGTGGCAGCCGTTGCCGAAACGACCGGCACCAAGCCTGCCAAGGCGAAACCGGCAAAGGCCAAAGCCGCCCCGTCCAAAGCGTCCACGGCCAAGTCGGGCAAAGGCGCAAAGGCGGGCAAGCCCTCGCTCGATGATCCCAACCGTCCTCCGTCCTTGGACCGCCCCGATGCGCCCGACGATCTCAAGCAGATTTCCGGCGTTGGGCCGAAGCTTGAAGGCACGCTGAACGGGCTCGGCATCCACACGTTCGCGCAGGTTGCAGCTTGGAAGAAGGCCGAACGGGACTGGGTCGACGGCTATCTGAGCTTCAAGGGCCGGATTGACCGGGACGGCTGGGTCAAACAAGCCAAGGCGTTGGCCAGGAAGAAACCCAAGGGCTGATGGGCATGGATGCGGCGGTTGCCGATACCGCTGCATTGTCGGGCGGGCCGCCTGCATTGCAAGAGGCGTTCGCCCGTTTCCACCGTACGCACGCCGCGCAGGGAGCCTTGCCTGCCCCGGTCATGCATCAGGCGCGCCGCTGTCTGCTCGATCTTGTCGGCGTTGCCGCCGCCGGCAGCCGCACGGAGCTGGCCGACATCATCGCCGCCCATGCGGCGGACCAGTTCGCCCCGGGCGGCGAGCCGGCGGCGATCCTGTTCGACCCGCGTGGTCGCACGGCTTCGGCGGCAGGCGCGGCGCTGGCCGGCGGCATGACGATCGACGCGATCGATGCCCATGATGGCCACCCGCTGACCAAGGGCCATGCCGGCTGCGGCCTCTTTCCGGCGCTTCTGGCAATCGCTGAAACCGAAGCGCCGGACATGGCGCTGGACGCGTTTCTGGCCCATCTGGCCGTTGGCTACGAGATCGCTATCCGGTGCGGCATCGCCCTTCATGCCACCGCGCCCGACTATCACACCTCTGGCGCCTGGGTTGCGGTGGGGATAGCCGCCACCGGCGCGCTGATGACCGGCGCGGACGTCGATACCGTGCGCCACGCGGCGGGCATTGCCGAATATCATGGCCCGCGCAGCCAGATGATGCGCTGCATCGATCATCCCACCATGCTCAAGGACGGGTCGGGCTGGGGCGCGATGGCTGGCGTGTCGGCCCTGATGCTGGCCCGTGCCGGCTTCACCGGGGCGCCGGCGCTGACGATTGAGGCGGCGGCGATTGGCGACATCTGGTCGGACCTCGGCGATCGCTGGCGCATCATGGAGCAATATTTCAAGCCATGGCCAGTCTGCCGTTGGGCGCAGCCGGCCGTGGAGGCTGCCCTTGGCGTGCGGTCGGCACACGCGGTCACGCCCGACAGGATTGCGCGCATCCGCGTGCGTACCTTTCACGAGGCGACCCGGTTGATGACGGCGCGTCCGGCCGACACCGAGCAGGCGCAATATGCGCTGCCGTTCCCGGTCGCGGCAGCACTCGTCCATGGCCGCCTCGGTGTCGCGCAGATCGTCGGCGCGGGACTGCGTGACGCGGCCGTCCATGATCTCGCTGGCCGGGTCGAACTGTCTGAAAGTCCGGCCTTCAACGCGCTTTTTCCCGCCGAACGCTGGGCCGAGGTCGATCTTGAACTTGCCGATGGACGTGTGCTGGCTTCCGGTCCGATGACCGCGCGCGGCGATGCGAACACGCCCCTGTCCGACCATGAGATATCGGCCAAGTTCCACGCGCTGATGGACGAGGCGGGCCATGGCCATCGTGCCGCGCGGATCGAGGACATGATCATGGCCGGCGCCGGGCCGTTCACCGTCAGCGATCTCGTCGCCTGCTGTTCGGTTTCATCCTGACCCTGGTTTCCAGAACGTCGGCCCATTCGGAATGGCGCTTGAATTGCGCTGCCGCGAACGGGCACAGCGGGATGATCTTCGTACCAGACGCCCGCGCGTCCGCGATCAGCGCCTCGACCAGACGAATCCCCGTGCCCGTGCCGCGAAACGCGTCGGGAACCTCCGTGTGGTCGATGATGATCAGCGCGTCGCTGGCACGCGAGAACGTCATCTCCGCCGTGCCGCCGCCGGGCGCCGCGATGAAATAGCGGCCCTTCGGCCCGTCCGTTTCCATTGCGACGGGCAGCGTGCGCGGGTCGACAAGGGCACCGCGCGCCGCGTTGAGCCATGCGGTGACGCGCTCGGTTTCAGCATCCGTGATCTCCGCGCCGCCACGGTTCCAGAACACATCCGTCTTCGCGCCGGCCGCGTCCAGCGCGTCGGCGAGCGCACCGATCGCTGCCGCCGGAGTTTCGGGATCGGTGGCACCGGCGGTGATCAGCACGGATCGTCCGCTCGCGCCATCCGGCGTGTTGGCGGACGGGGCAACCGGATGCAGCAGGGCCAGAGGGCCATCGGGCATGGATGGACCAAGCGCTGAGACGACGGCATCGGCCTGGCTGCCATGGGCGATGATGATCGCGCGGTCTGCAGTGTAGCCGTCAGCCGCTTTGCCGATCCACTCCGCAAGGCCGCCTTCTTTGGCAACGAGATCCGACGTCGCGGCCTGCATGATCACGTCGGACGCGCCGTCCAGCATCGCCGCAATGGCGTTGAACAGGGTCCGAGCGGCGGGTGCTTCACCGGTCAACAGCACCGGCGTCGGTGCATTGCTGTTCTCGCTTTCGCTCATGTCAAATGCCCGAGCGGAAGCTTGGCCGGGCCCTTGTGGTTTTTCAGGACGAGATTGGTCCGCACGTCGCGGACACCGTCGAACTTCAACAGGGTCCCGCCGATGAAATCGTTCAGCGCCTCCACATCGGTCACCACCACCTGAAGCATGAAGTCGAAATCGCCTGTCAGCGACCAGCAGGCGACAACCTCATCGAGCCTGCCGACCATGGCGATGAACCGTTCGGGCGTGTCGTCGGCATGACTGCCAAGGCGCACCTGCACGAACACCTCGACTTCGAGACCCAGCGCGCGCCGGTCGAGCCGCGCGACGATCGCGCGAATGGCACCGCTTTCAGTCAGCCGGTCGAAGCGCCGCGCGCATGGCGTCGCCGACAGTCCGACATCTTCGGCAAGGTCGGTGATCGTCCGCCGGCCGTCGCGCTGCAGCACATCGAGCATGGCAACCTCGTGCCGATCAAGTGAAATCATCTCGTTGCTCGCGTGTTTCGAGTGAAAATCACCAAATTCGTTGCACAGACGGATCGATCAAGTCAATTCGACCCGAGGCGCGATGGTAAACTGTCTGCACAAGGCAAGGGAGGCCGCCATGTCCGTGAATGTATCGCAATATGCCGCCGAATGCGCCACCCAAGGCATGCGGGGCGATTATTCCCATTGCCGCGCCGACTTCACCGTGCCGCAGCACTACGATGCCTATACCGATGCCGACCAGGCGGTGTGGCGCACGCTGAGCGATCGCCAGTCGAAACTGACCGGGCGCTATGCCCACCAATCCTATCTCGACGGCGTCGCCGCGCTGGGTCTCATCGACCGCGTGCCGGACTTCGAAACCGTCAGCGCCAAACTGTCCGCCATGACCGGATGGACGCTGGTCGCCGTGCCCGGCCTCATCCCCGCCGAACCCTTTTTCGATCATCTGGCCAACCGGCGCTTTCCAGTGACCAACTGGCTGCGGTCGATGGACGAACTCGACTACATCGTCGAGCCGGACATGTTCCACGACTTCTTCGGCCACGTGCCGATCCTGACCCAACCCGACTTCGCCGACTTCATGCAGCGTTACGGCGAAAAGGCACTGGAACTGATCCCGCTGGGCGGCGACGCGATGATCACCCGTCTCTACTGGTACACCGCCGAGTTCGGCTTGATCCAGGAGCCGGGCCAGGATCTGAAGGTCTTCGGCGCCGGCCTGATGTCCTCCTTTTCCGAGCTTCAGTTCGCCGCCGAGAGCGACACCGCCAACCGCGTGCCGATGGATATCGAGACGATCATGCGCACCGACTATGAGATCGACGCGTTCCAGCGCGCCTATTTCGTGCTGCCCTCTTTCGAGGCGCTCAACCGCCAGATGGCCGCGACCGATCTGGCCGGGCTCGTCGCCCGCCACAAGGCCGACGCACCGCTCGATCCGGCCCTCTTGCGGACCGCTGCGTAGGTCTCGGCACTATGCGAGCACCAGTACGATCACCCCGGCGGCGACCAGCGCGCAGCCGGCGATCTCCGCGCGATTGACCGGCTCGCGAAACACCAGAACGGTCGTTGCGTAGGCAAACAGCATCTCGATCTGCGCCAGTGCCTTGACCGCGCCGGCCTGTTGCAGCGTCATCGCTGAAAACCAGCCGAACGATGCCAGCGCGCCGGCAAGTCCCGTCAATGCACCGATCCGCCAGGCATCGGCAACGCGGCGCAATTCGGCCCGGTCGCGCGCCAGCATCCAGACCAGCATGACAACGGTCTGCATCGTGATCGCCACGCACAGCGTAATGCCGGCCTGGACCATGAAGTTGGGACCGGACAGCGAAAGCGAGGCGGCGCGGTAGGCAACCGCCGACAGGCCGAAAAAGGTGCCCGAGGCAAGGCCGATCAGCGCGGTCGGCGACAAAAGACGGGCAAGCACGGATGTGCTGCGCGGGGATTGCCCGGCCGGCTGACGGGCGAAGGTCAGAACGATCACGCCGCCGACCGAGATGGCGATTGCCAGAAGAACCGATGCCGGCGCCCGCTCACCCAGAAGGACAAGCCCGAAAATGACCGCCTGGATCGGCTCGGTCCGCGAATAGGCCGAGCCGACGGCGAAGCTGCGCCTTGTGAACATGATGACGAGCAGCGCCTGTGCGGCGATCTGCGCGCAAGCGCCCACCGTGACCCAGATCCAAAACGCGGGGTTGGTCTGCGGCGGCGTGCTGCCGGTCAGCCACAGCACCAGCCCCAAAAGCGCGAACGCCACCGGCAGGCCGAAGCCGAAGCGGACGAACGTCGCTCCGGTCGTGCCCATCCGCATGCGCATATGGCGCTGCAGCCCGGAGCGCAGGTTCTGCACGAAGGCGGCGACGATCGTGATCGGTATCCACAGTTCCACAGCGTCCCCATGCCGGCCTGCACCCGACGTTTTTGTTTCGGGTCGCTCGCGGCTGTGCCATAAGTCGGCCATGAACGTCCATGCTCCGAATCCTGCCGCGTTCGCCCATGTCCGCGAATGGGTGTTCGATCTCGACAACACGCTCTATCCGCATCATTCCAACCTGTTCGCGCAGATCGATGTGGCGATGACCGGCTATGTGTCGGACCTGCTGCAGGTGCCGCGCGAAGAGGCGCGCAAGGTGCAAAAGGACTACTACAAGCAATATGGCACGACGCTGGCCGGCCTGATGCAGCGCCACAATGTCGATCCTGACGATTTTCTCGAAAAGGTGCACGACATCGACTATTCCTGGCTCGATCCCGATCCGGCCCTGGGCGAGGCGATCCGGGTGTTGCCGGGCCGCAAGTTCATCTTCACCAATGGCGACAAGGGCCATGCCGAACGGACCGCGCGCCAGCTCGGCATTCTCGACCATTTCGACGAGATTTTTGACATCGTCGCCGCCGAGCTGGTCCCAAAGCCGGCCGGCGCGACCTATGACAAGTTCCGGGCGCTGCACCGTGTCGACTGCACGCGCGCGGCGATGTTCGAGGATCTTGCCCGCAACCTCACCGTGCCCAAGGCCTTGGGCATGAAGACGGTGCTGATCGTGCCGCGCAATTTCGAGGCGACCTTCTCGGAGATTTGGGAACGCGAGGACGTTGAGGACCAGGTCGACCACGTCACAGACGATCTGGCCAGCTTTCTGAAGGCGATCCTGCCTGGCCTTTGATGGCGATGCCGCGCTGGCGGCAATGGTGCAGGTGACCAGAAGAGCCGAGAACTGTCGCTCTCAGCGTTTGCTTCGCAATCGCTTGCCGCTTCTGCAACGTATGGAGCAGATATCCCGCATTTTGGCTTCGCCAATTGCGGTTGGTGCCGCTGATAGGACTCGAACCTACGACCCCATCATTACGAATGACGTGCTCTACCAACTGAGCTACAGCGGCGCCGGGGCGGGCCGGACCGGTTGATCACCGGTGCCGTCCGCCGATGAGCGCTTTAGCGGCGCGCCCGTCCAAGATCAAGTGGGTGCCGGCTCCTCGTGCCGGTGATGCCCTCCGGGCGCGATCAGGTCACCACGATCGGCGCCGGCGTCGGCACGCGATTGTAGAGATCGATCACGTCCTGCTGCATCATCCGCACGCAGCCCGACGACACCGCCTTGCCGATCGTCCAGTGTTCGGGCGATCCGTGCACGCGATAGAGCGTATCGACGCCACCATCGAAAATATAGAGCGCGCGGGCGCCCAACGGGTTGTCGAGGCCCGGCGGCATGCCGCCATTGCGCACGCTCCAGCGTTCGAGTTCGGGCTCGCGCGCGATCATCTCGTCAGGCGGCGTCCAGGTCGGCCATTGACGTTTGTAGGCCACGCGCCCGCGCCCCGACCATTCAAAGCCGGCGCGGCCCAGCCCGACGCCGTAGCGCATCGCCTGGCCGCCTTCCTGAACCAGATACAGGAAGAAGTTGGACGTATCGACGACCAGCGTGCCTGGCGGCTCCGGCGTCGGATAGGCCACCTGCTGGCGCCAGAATTGCGGCGGCACCTTGGAGATGTCGATCGCCGGCAGCGGGAAGCGCTCGCCGGGCATCGGGCCGTAGGCGGCCATCACGGTCGAGGCTGGCTGTGCGGAGGCCGGTGGCGTTGTGGCGATGTCAGCGGCCCGGCGCGACGGCCCGGCCGTCGTGCAGCCCGCAAGGCCAAGCCCGGCCAGGCTCGCCGCGCCCGCGGCAAACCGGCGTCGTGTCAACAATGTGTGTGTCATCCCAGCACCACCACGCGCGTGCCGATCGGGACGCGTTCGTAGAGATCCTCGACATGGGCGTTGATCATGCGGATGCAGCCATTGGAAACGGACTGTCCAATGCTCCAGGGTTCGGTCGTGCCGTGAATGCGGTACATGGTGTCGCGGTTGCCCTTGTAAAGATAAAGCGCCCGCGAACCCAGCGGATTGCCGGGCCCCCCGGGCACGCCGTTCGCATATTTGGCATATCGGGCAGGATTGCGGCGGATCATGTTGTCGGTCGGCCGCCAGCTTGGCCATTCGGCCTTGCGCCGGATGACGGCATCGCCCCGGAAGGCAAGGCCGGCGCGACCGACACCGACGCCATAGCGGCGCGCCCGGCCCGGCCGCTCGACCAGATAGAGGAAATGGTTGCGTGGGTCGACGACGATCGTCCCCGGTGGATGGCCCGAATAGCGCACCGATTGGGGCACGAATTTCGGGTCGAGCTGGAACTCGCGATAGCGTTTGGAATGGTGGGCAAGCGCGGGGGCTGCGGGCAGCATGAGGCTCGCGGCGGCGCCGGCGACAAGCATACGTCTGGAAATCATGGCAAAACTCCTGAACGGCAAAAGGCGGGAAAGGCGCGTCAGGCGCCCGTTCGCTGCAACTGCGTCAGGCGATTGGCGGCTTGTTCACCAAATGTCCGTCGTGCGCGCTGGCATGATCGGATCGTTCGCCCGCCTCGGCCGGGACCAGCGTGCTGGTCTCAAACCGGTGCTGCGGCATCAGGAACACGCAGTCGCCATGTCCGTGACAGGCCCCGGCTGGAACATCGGCACCGGCTTCCACGGTATCGGCCGCGGCTTGCGCTGATGGCGCGATCACCGGGACGTCGGAGGGGGTGGTCGGCGCCATGACGGCCTCTGCCGTGGCCTGCGTGCATGTCAGCGCCTTTTCCGCCGCACGCTCCAGCGCCACCGCATGGGTGGTCAGGACCGAGACGAGCAGCAAAAGGGCGGTCACGAAACGCATGCCCCGACTGTTAGCCAAGTCATGGTGAATGCACCATGAACGGCCATTCACGAGGTCGTGAGTGTTGCGCCGCCGCAACAGCGGCCAGGTCCGGGTCCGGGTGCGAACCGCGTCAGCCGCAAATTTCCGCGCGGGCGGCGGCATATTCGGCGTCGAGCTGATCGACATAGTCGGCGACCGGCCGCACCGCCTTGACCGCGCCGATGCCCTGTCCGCAGCCCCAGATGTCCTTCCATGCCTTGGCGCCGGTGGCCTGCGAGAAGTCCATCTTGGAGGGATCGGCCTCGGGCAGATCGTCCGGGTCCATGCCGGCTTTTTCGATCGACGGCTTGAGATAGTTGCCCGAGATGCCGGTAAAATAGTTCGAATAGACGATGTCCTTGGCCTCGCTGTCGACGACCATCTGCTTGTAGTCGTCGACGGCGCGCGCCTCCTCGGTGGCGATGAAGGGCGAGCCGATATAGGCCATGTCGGCGCCCATCGCCTCCGCGGCGAGCACCGCGCGGCCGGTGGCAATCGAGCCCGACAAAAGCAGCGGTCCGTCGAACCATTCGCGAACTTCCTGGATCAGCGCGAACGACGACAGCGGCCCCGCATGGCCGCCGGCGCCGGCCGCCACCGCGATCAGCCCGTCGGCGCCCTTTCGGATCGCCGAACTGGCATGTCTGTTGTTGATCACATCGTGCAGCACGATCCCGCCATAGGAATGGATGGCCTGGTTGACCTCGGGCACCGCACCCAGCGATGAGATGACGATCGGTACCTTGTATTTGACGCACATCGTCAGATCGTGTTCGAGCCGCTTGTTGGAGGTGTGCACGATCTGGTTGACGGCGAACGGCGCTGCCGGGCGCTCCGGGTTGCTTGCATTGTGGGCCGCCAGTGCCTCGGTGATCTCGGCGAGCCATTCGTCAAGCTGGCTTTCGGGCCGTGCATTGAGCGCCGGAAACGATCCGACGATCCCGGCCTTGCACTGGGCGAGCACCAGCGGCGGGTGGGACAGGATGAACATCGGCGCGGCCACCACGGGCAGGCGGAGATCGGTCTTCAGAATGTCGGGAAGGGCCATTTGTCGCTCAAAAATTTTGACGTTTTCGTAAAAGTAAGATGTATCAGGTTTCGGCCCCGGCGCAAGCGGCAAGGCATCGTCCGGTTCGGCCAAGCCGTGTCGGCAGGGGCCGAACGCGGACTTTGCTGTCGACAAAGGCGCCGCCAGCGCCCCGAAAATGGTCATGGGCTTTTCACATTTGTGCAATTGTGCCATGCCCGACCCGTTGGGGTGACCGCGCGGTGCCGGTCGCCGGACCGGACGGGGAACGGGCCGTGGACTCTCTGCAGAACGCATTGCGCAAGGCGCTCGCCAAGGGCGATGCCCATGATCCGGCCTTCCGCCAGCGCGTGTATGAGGCTGCGGCATCGGCGATGCAACGCTCGCTCACCGCGCGCGGTGAGGCAACGCCTGACAAGCTTGCCGCCCAGACGCAGCGCTTGGGCGAGGCGATCGAGGCGATCGAGCAGGACGTTCGGGCGCAGGCCGACGCGCCAGCACCGTCCCCTGACATCCCCCCGCCCCATGCGCCCGATGTGCCGCCCGTGGCCGCCAACCCGGACAATGAGGCGGCAAGCGACATACCCGCGGTGGAGACGCCGGCGGCGTCGGCGGGCTCTGATGCGGGCCTGTACGTCGAGCCGCGCCTGGAGACCGCTCGTGCTGAGGCCGAGGCGGTGCGCGCCGAAACCGAACCGAGAGTGCGTCGCTCGCCCTTGCGCGTTGATCGCGGGCCTTTCGCAACCGGATTTGCCGTCATCGTCGCGGCCGCTTTGGTGTTCGGCGGCCTTTGGTGGATCATCACGTCCGGCGCATTTGTCAGCGAGGAAGCGCGCGACACCTCCGTACCCAATCCGCCGCGCGAGCTTGGCGATGATGATTTTGCCGGCCGCGACGCGCAGTCCGGCTCCGCACCGCGCACCACCGGCCAGCAGGATGAAGGCGAATGGGTGATGCTGTTCACGCCCGCCGATCCGGCCGCGCTCAGCCTGGAAGGTGGCGCAACCGCGTCGATGGAAACCGATCCGTTTGGCGATTACGCGCGCCTGGTCACGCCGGCCGATACCGGCCGCGTCTATATCGACGTGCCGGTGGGGACGTTGCAAATGCTGGCCGGAAGCCGCGTGCAGGTCAGCCTGAGCGCTCGCGCCGACGATGGCAGGCCGACCCAAATGTCGGTGACCTGCGACTTCGGCCCGCTGGGCGACTGCGGCCGGCGCCGCTTCGACGTCGGCCAGTCCGCAACCGAGTTTCTGTTCCATGTCGATCTGCCCGACGGAGCCGCCCCGTCCGAGCCGGGCTTTTTGATTCTGCGAACGGACATTGAAGCCGATGGCCGCGCGATCAATCTTCTGTCGGCGCGTGTCCGCGCGGAGCCCGGCTGAACCGGCCGGCTCAATCCTCCAGCATCTCCAGACCCTCGCCGACGATCCGCGGGTCCGGCTCGCCGATCAGGGCCGGATCGCGGCCTTCGAACGGTATCGCCATCAGAATGTGGCGCAGCACCTCGATCCGGCCTCGGCGCTTGTCGTTGAACCGCACCACGGTCCAGGGCGCGTGCCGTGTGTGGGTGGCGGCGATCATCTGGTTGCGCGCCCGCGTGTAATCATCCCACTTGTGCATGCCGACAATGTCGATGTCCGACAGTTTCCAGTGCTTGAGCGTTGAATGGCGCCGGTCGTGGAAACGCTTGAGCTGGGTCTCGCGACCGATATTGAGCCAGAACTTGAAGAAATGGATGCCCTCATCGACGATGATCCGCTCGAAATTGGGCGCATCCCCCAGAAAGGCGGTGTGCTGTTCGGGCGTGCAAAAGCCCATGACCGGTTCCACGCCTCCGCGATTGTACCAGGATCGGTCGAACGCCACGACCTCGCTTTCGGTCGGGAAATGATCGACATAGCGCTGGAAGTACCACTGGCCGCGCTCCCGGTCCGACGGTTTGGGCAAGGCAACGACGCGCGCGTTGCGCGGGTTCAGATATTGCCGGAAGCGGCTGATCGTGCCGCCTTTGCCGGCCGCATCGCGGCCCTCGAAGACGGCAATGATCCGTTCGCCCGACTGGCCGATATGGCTTTGCAACAGCACGAGCTGTTCCTGCAGCGTGCGCAGCTGGTCGTCATAGGCATGCCGGTCCATGCGTTCGCCATAGGGATAGTCGCCCGCCGCCAGCACATTGTCGTCAACCCAGTCGGGCAGGTCCGGATCGTCAATGTCGAAACGCCGCTGCTCGCCATCGATCACCAGTTCGAGAACCCGCCCATATTCCGCCGCCATCGATGCCATATCTGTCTCCCCCGGGCCGCCGCAGACGGCATTGTCATCATGTTGCAACAAAGACAAAGCTAACGCCTGACCGGGCGCGTTGAAAACCGTTCATTTTCTTAGGCGGCCTTTCGTTTGCGCGCTGGTCGCCATAAGCAGGGGCGCGGCGTGGCGGGCGCCGGAACTGGACAGTGACAACACCGGATCGCGAAATGGCGAACCATGACTTGCCGGACCAGGACGATGGGCAACGGCCGATGAGCTGGGCGACAATGCGTCGCCGTCTGGTCTCGAACCGGTTTCCGTTGGCCGCCGCACTGGCGTTGTTCGGCGCACTCCTGGTTTTCGGCCATGTTACGGTGTCTTTGTTCGGTGCCCTGTCCGCCGCCATGTTTGGTGTGTGCCTTTTTGCGCCCGTTCGCACATTGTCCGAGCGCCGCCATGGCGGTCCCGGTTCCGGTCGCGGTCCGGGCCGGTCGACCGCGCTCTTTGCCGCCGCTCTCGATGGCATCCCGGACCCCATCTTGCTGATCGACCGGCGTGGCGCCGTGCGCCATGCCAACCTGCAATATCAGCGCATGCTCGGCGCCATGCGGCCCGGCGCGTCGGTGCAGATCCGCTTCCGGTCGCCCGAGGTTCTTGAGATGATCCAGGCGGCCCTTGCCGGCGGGGCGCCGGCTCCCGTGGAGTTTCTTGAACGCTCGCCGCGCGAACACTGGTTTCTTGTGTCGATCTCGGCGCTGGCAGAGGGCGCCGACGGGCTAGGCGGCTTCCTCCTGCATTTCAGGGATCTGAGCGAACTGCGCCGGGCCGAGCGGATGCGCACCGACTTCATCGCCAATGCCAGCCATGAATTGCGCACGCCGCTGGCCTCGCTTGCCGGCTTCATCGAAACGCTGGCCGGGCCGGCGCGCGATGATGAAGGCGCGCGCGACCGCTTCCTGGGGATCATGCACGAACAGGCCGAACGCATGTCGCGTTTGATTGACGATCTGTTGTCGCTGAGCCGCTTTGAGACGGCGCTGGGCCGGTCCGATTTTGCACGCATCGACGTGGTGGACATTCTGGTCCATGTCGTCGGCGCGTTCCAGCCCGTCGCTGCGCGCAACGACATTGCCATCGCGCTCGATCGTGCGCGCCTGCCCGACACGCAGATGTTCGTCCATGGCAGCCGCGACGAGCTGATCCAGTTGTTCGAGAACCTGGTCGAAAACGCCATCAAATATGGCGGCGACGGGGGGCTAGTGGAAATCGTCGCCGCGCCGGACGAACTGGGCGGCTTGCCGGCGGTTGCCATCGAGGTGCGCGACCATGGTCCCGGCATCGAGGCTGAGCACATTCCCCGCTTGACAGAGCGCTTCTACCGCGTCGATGTCGAGACCAGCCGCGGCAAGCAAGGCACCGGTTTGGGTCTGGCGATCGTCAAGCACATCGTGGCGCGCCATGAGGGTCGGCTGACCATAAGATCGCGCCCGGGCGATGGAACCACAGCCCATGTCATTTTTCCGTCCGTGGCTGCCGAAAACCCAAGCAAGATCACGAAAAAAGAAGCAAAAACAAAACACTGACCTGTCATAAAACTGTTTTTGTCCTGTCATAAAAGCGGCAGAAGCAGGCCGCTAGAACAAGGCCTGCCAGCCATTGTTGGCGCCCACGGCCGCCATGCGGCAATTTGGACACGAGCCCTACTGGGAGTTACCCATGAAATCCTTGAAAGTTGCACTTGTTGCAGCCCTTGGCGCGACCGCGCTGACCACGGCCGCCCATGCGCGCGACCAGGTGTCTGTCGCCGGATCGTCCACCGTTCTGCCTTACGCTACGATCGTTGCCGAGAACTTTGGCGAAACGTTCCCCGACTTCCCCACGCCGATCGTTGAATCCGGCGGTTCGTCGGGCGGCCTGAAGGAATTCTGCCGCGGCGTCGGCACCGAGTTCATCGACATCGCCAACGCTTCGCGCGCCATCCGCGACAGCGAAGTGGCAAGCTGCGCCGAAGCCGGCGTGACCGAAATCCAGGAAATCCGCATCGGCTATGACGGCATCGTCTTCGCCTCGGACATCAACGGTCCGGATTTCGCGCTTGAGCCGATCCACATGTATCAGGCGCTTGCCGCCCAGATCACCGTCGATGGCGAACTGGTCGACAACCCCAACCAGACCTGGGCTGACGTCAATCCCGACTTCCCGGCCTGGGAAATCGCCGCTTACATCCCGGGCGAAAAGCACGGCACCCGCGAAGTGTTCGAGGAAAAGGTTCTTCTGGTCGGCTGCGAAGCCGCCGGTGACCTGCAGGCCCGCATGGATGCCGGCATGGACGAGGACACTGCCGAAGAGAACTGCTACGCGGTTCGCAAGGACGGCAATTCGGTCGACATTGACGGCGACTACACCGAGACCCTCGCCCGCATCGATGCCAACAAGCAAGGCATGGGCGTGTTCGGTCTGGCGTTCTACGAGAACAACACCGACAAGCTGAAAGTGGCCACCATGTCGGGCGTCACGCCGACCACCGAGAGCATCGCCACCGGCGAATATCCGGTGTCGCGTCCGCTCTACTTCTACGTCAAGAAGGCGCATCTGGGCGTCATTCCGGGCCTGAAGGAATATGTCGATTTCTTCATCTCCGACGCGATGACCGGTCCCGACAGCCCGCTCGCCGAATACGGCCTGGTTGCCGCTCCCGACGAAGAGCGTGACGCCACGCGCGCCAGCTTCTCGGCAGGCGAAACCCTCTAAGCCGCATCCGGCTTTCACGATAGGAGACGCGGCCTTCTCGGGCCGCGTTTCCCATCGCCAGACCGGACCGCTGTTCCGGTCCCGTATGGACGATTTTCAAAGACCGTTTTGCGTGCCCGAAGGTGACGCAGGAGCGGGGGAACGGACCCGGGGAAACGAGCCCAATGAGCGTCGCAACCATCATTGCCATCGTGCTTGTCATCGGCGCGGTCGGCTATCTGGCCGGCATGGCCCGCGCCCGCACGATCGTCGGCGGTGAAACGGCGCGGCTGCACTCGCGTCCCGGCTATTACGGCTCCTTCATTCTCGTGTGGGCCGTGCTGCCGGCCCTTTTGCTTCTGGCGGCATGGTCTGTCGTCGCGCCGACGCTCATTGACGGTCAGGTGCGGGCCAGCATTCCTGAAAGTGTCAGCGTGGAGCAAAGCGCGACCCAGCAAAATCTTTCGATCAACATTGTCGAGGCAATTGCCGACGGCTTGCGGCTGCTCGACGAACGCGAACTCCAGCAGGCAACGGCCGGTTTCGTCCTGTTGCGGCCGCTGCTCGCCGAAAAGGGCGTGGCGCTGGCCGGCAATGGCGAGGACTGGATGATCGCGTCGGCGCAACAGCTCAACAGTCTCGAAGACGCCAACATTCTCTGGAAATCGATCGCCATCATCGGGTTGTCGCTGGTCGGCTTCGCCGCCGGGTTTTTCCAGATCCGCGCCCAGTTGCGCGCCCGCAACCGCGTCGAGGGTGTCATTCACGCCAGCCTGGTCCTGGCGTCGACGGTCGCCATCCTGACCACCGTCGGCATCGTCCTGTCCATGGTCTCTGAGACCGGCCGCTTCTTCTCGTCGGTTCCGCCGCAGGAATTCTTTTTCGGCACGGTCTGGGACCCGCGGTTCGCCAACGCCGAGGACCCCGATGCCGCCGGCCAGTTCGGCCTGATCCCGCTTCTTGCCGGCACGCTCTATATCGCGTTCGTCGCCATGCTGGTCGCCGTCCCGATCGGCCTGTTCGCCGCCATCTACATGGCCGAATATGCCGGCTCCCGGTTCCGCTCGATCGCAAAGCCGCTCCTTGAAGTGCTCGCCGGCATCCCGACCATCGTCTACGGCTTTTTCGCGCTGGTCACGGTCGGTCCGTTCCTGCGCGACCTGTCGGGGCAGATCGCCAGCATCGCGACCGGTGATTTCAACAGTTTCATCAGCGCCACATCGGTGCTGACGGCGGGCCTCGTCATGGGCATCATGCTGGTGCCCTTCGTCTCCTCGCTGTCCGACGACATCATCAGCGCGGTGCCCCGCGCCATGCGCGACGGATCGCTCGGCCTGGGCGCCACCCGGTCGGAAACGATCAAACGGGTGATCCTGCCCGCCGCGCTCCCCGGCGTTGTCGGCGCGCTTTTGATGACCGCTTCGCGCGCCATCGGCGAGACCATGATCGTGGTGATGGCCGCCGGCGTGGCGGCACGCCTGTCGATCAACCCCTTCGAGCCGATGACGACGGTGACCGTCAAGATCGTCAGCCAGTTGACGGGCGACCTTGAGTTTACTTCGCCGCAGACGCTGGTCGCCTTCGCGCTGGGGCTGACGCTGTTCTTCATCACGCTCGCGCTGAACGTCTATGCGCTTTACATCGTGCGCAAATACCGGGAGCAGTACGAATGACCGACGCCTCGCTGACAACGGGAACCGCGCCCACCGGCGCGCGGTCGCATCGTCGGGACATCGGACTGAAGGCACGCTATGCGGCCGAACGCCGGTTCCGCGCCTATGGGCTTGCGGCGATTGCGTTGGGCCTTTTCTTCCTGTTCCTGCTGCTCGGTTCGGTGATCGCCCAGGGTTACACGGCCTTCTGGCAGACCTCGATCCAGCTTGATGTCAATTTCGACCAGGAGGTCATCGATCCCGACGGCAATCGCGACAACGACCGCATGGTGCTGTTGACGGCCAATTATCCGCTTTTGGCCCAGCGGGCGCTGCACGAAAAGCTTGGCGTGGATCCCGATGATCGGGCCGCCCGGCGCGATGCCAACTCGCTGCTGTCGCAAGGTGTGCGCACGCAGTTGCGCGACATGGTCGTCACCGACCCGTCGATCATCGGCACGACGCGTTCGGTCTGGGTGCTTGCCCATGGCGACATCGACAGCGCCGCCAAGGGCCAGTTCGACCTGACGGTCGAGGAATCGCGCCGCCGCGTCAATGACCGCCAGCTCGGCTTCATGCAGGCGCTGGAAGATGAAGGTGCCATGCAGGGCCGCTTCAACACGGGCCTGTTCACCTTCGGCGCCTCGAGCCGCCCTGAGACGGCCGGCATGGGCGTTGCCATCATCGGCTCGTTCTACATGATGCTGATCGTCCTGGTCCTGGCGCTGCCGATCGGCGTCGCCGCCTCGATCTATCTCGAAGAGTTCGCGCCCAAGAACCGGCTGACCGACATCATCGAGGTCAACATCAACAATCTGGCCGCTGTGCCGTCGATCGTCTACGGTCTTCTTGGTCTGGCCGTCTTCATCAACTTTGCCGGCCTGCCCCGGTCCGCGGCCGTTGTCGGCGGGCTGGTGCTCACGCTGATGACGCTGCCGACCATCATCATCGCAACGCGCGCCGCGCTCAAGGCCGTGCCACCCTCGATCCGCGCCGCAGCGCTTGGCGTCGGCGCCTCGAAAATGCAGATGGTCTTCCACCACGTCCTGCCGCTGGCCGCGCCGGGCATCCTGACCGGGACGATCATTGGCCTGGCGACCGCGCTTGGTGAAACCGCGCCGCTCCTCTTGATCGGCATGGTCGCCTTCGTCGCCGATTATCCGGCAACGCCCTTTGACCCCTCGACGGCCCTGCCGGTTCAGATTTATATGTGGTCGGGACAGGCAGAGCGCGCATTCGTCGAACGCACGTCGGGCGCGATCATCATCCTTCTTCTTTTCCTCGCGGTCATGAACATCACCGCGATCATCCTGCGCCGCAGGTTCGAACGGCGGTGGTAGAGAACATGAGGACCACGGACATGAAAGTCGATACCGAACAGGGCTTCGCTGACAGCGCGGCCACGGCGGTTGCCGGTTCCAACGAGTTTCCCGTGAAGATGGACGGCAAGAACGTCAATGTCTTCTACGGCGACAAGCAGGCCATTTTCGATGTCAATCTGGAAATCCGCGAACGCCAGGTGACGGCGCTGATCGGTCCCTCCGGTTGTGGCAAATCCACCTATCTGCGGTGTTTGAACCGCATGAATGACACAATCGATATTTGCCGCGTCACAGGCCTGATCACCATGGACGGCGACGACATTTATGATCCGGCCATCGACGTGGTCGAACTGCGTGCCCGTGTCGGCATGGTGTTCCAGAAGCCCAACCCGTTTCCCAAGTCGATCTTCGAGAATGTCTCTTACGGTCCGCGCATCCATGGCCTGGCCAAGTCCAAGGCCGATCTCGATGCGCTCGTCGAGCAGAGCCTGCGCGGCGCCGGCCTTTGGGAAGAGGTCAAGGACCGGTTGGGCGAACCGGGCACCGGTCTGTCCGGCGGCCAGCAGCAGCGCCTTTGCATCGCCCGCGCCATTGCCGTGTCGCCCGAAGTCATCCTGATGGACGAGCCCTGCTCCGCGCTCGATCCGATCGCGACCGCCATTGTCGAGGAGCTGATCGACGAACTGCGCCAGAACTACACGATTGCGATCGTCACCCACTCCATGCAACAGGCCGCGCGCGTATCCCAGCGCACGGCGATGTTCCATCTGGGCGAACTGGTCGAGGTCGACGACACCGAGACGATGTTCACCAACCCGTCCGAAAAGCGCACCCAGGACTATATCACCGGCCGATTCGGCTGATTGCCGCCAAGCGTCGTCCGACCAGAAACGGAACCCAGGACATGTCTCAGCACACCGTCACCGCGTTCGAAGAAGACATGAGCTTTCTCGCTCACAAGATTGCCGAAATGGGCGGTCACGCCGAGCGCATGATGGAGCAGTCGGTGCGCGCCCTGGTCGAAAACGACCTGCACCTGGCGCGCCGAGTCGTTACCGATGATCTGGTCCTGGACGAGGCGCTTCGACTGATCGATGACAAGTCCGTGCTGGTGATCGCCCAGCGTCAGCCGGTCGCAAGCGATCTGCGCGAGGTGTTCGCCGCGATCCGCATTTCCACCGATCTCGAACGGATCGGCGATCTGGCCAAGAACATCGCCAAGCGTGTCGAGGCCATCAATGAAGGCACGCATGGTGTGCGTCTGGTGCGGGGCATCGAGCATTTGTGCGAACTGACGCTGGCGCAGCTCAAGGAGGTGCTCGACGCCTACGGCACGCTGTCGACCGACAAGCTGTCCATGATCCGCGACCGCGACGACGAGATCGACGCCATGTACACCTCGCTGTTCCGCGAGCTTCTGACCTACATGATGGAAGATCCGCGCAACATCACCACCTGCACCCATCTGTTGTTTTGCGCCAAGAACATCGAACGCATCGGCGACCACGCCACCAACATCGCCGAGGCGGTCTATTACATGGTCGAAGGCGACCGGATGCCGCCCTATCGGCCCAAGGACGACAAGAGCCACAAGATCAGCGTCGAGGCCGGAGAGGGGCAGTAGGCCGATACGCCGCAGGACGGAAGACGACAGTGATGGGCGCTACCCCAAGGATCATGGTCGCGGAAGACGAGGAAGCCCTGAGCGTCCTTCTGCGTTACAACCTGGAATCGGAGGGCTACACGGTCGAAACCGTGCTGCGCGGCGACGAGGCGGAGATTGCGCTGCGCGAAACGCCGCCCGACCTTCTGATCCTGGACTGGATGCTGCCGGGCTTGAGCGGCATCGAATTGTGTCGGCGCCTGCGGGCGCGGACCGACACTCAGCGTCTGCCAATCATCATGCTCACCGCACGCGGCGAGGAGTCCGAGCGCATTCGGGGCCTGTCGACCGGTGCTGACGACTATGTCGTCAAACCCTTTTCGACACCTGAACTGATGGCCCGGGTCAAGGCGATGCTGCGCCGCGCCCGGCCCGAGATCATGGCCTCGCTTCTCAAGGTCGGCGACATCGAACTCGACCGCGAGACCCATCGCGTCTACCGCAACGGGCGCGAGATCAAGCTGGGGCCGACCGAGTTTCGCCTTCTGGAGTTTTTTCTTCAGGCGCCGGGCCGCGTCTTCTCGCGCGGCCAGCTTCTGGACGGTGTCTGGGGCGAGAACATCTATGTTGATGACCGCACGGTCGATGTGCACATCGGGCGTCTGCGCAAATCCATCAATATCGGCCGTCTGCGCGATCCGATCCGCACCGTGCGTGGCGCAGGCTACGCGCTCGAAGGGTCCTGAGTCGCACGAACTCGTTCCAGCAAGATCAGCGCCCGACACAGAAGACCGCAGCACAGGGCCGCGGCCAATTTGTTACGCCATGTTCTTGGGGAGAAAGCGCCTTCGGCGCTATCGCGACCGTTTCCGGTCGTTCTGCTGGAAAGCCAGCTTGCCGTGATACTTGCAGTAGGGCGACCCGTCCTCGGTCGAATGGCCGCAGAAATAGAACTCGTCCGTCAGCGGATCGCCATAGGGCCATTTGCAGGTGTGTTCGTTCAGTTCGGTCAGCGGCAAACGTTTGGCAATCGGCACGACCACGTCCTCGATCGGCCGCGTGTCGGGCACCACGAGCGCCTGCGGATCGGCATCCTGCTTGAGCGCCGTTGCCGCCATGCCGGCTCTGACGCCGCCGCCTCGCTGCATGGCCGAACCGTAGGCATTGGTGCGCGCCCCGCCGCCCGCGCTGCCGCCGCCACCGAGATTGGCGCGTGGTGCCGCCGGCCGCTTGATCTTCGGCGCCGCGCTCTTGGTGCTTTTGGCGCGGCCCGACAGTTTGAGCCGGTGCACCTTGCCGATCACCGCGTTGCGGCTCACGCCGCCGAGCTTGGCCGCGATCTGGCTGGCGCTCAGCCCGTCGGCCCAAAGCTTCTTCAGCATTTCAACGCGTTCGTCGGTCCAGCTCACGATCATCTCCGTTTCCATGAGCAGAATCCGGACCCGTTGCTCGGTCTTGCAGGCAAGGACCGGCGACGATACGCGGGACTAGGGAACGTCATTCTGCTTGGGCGTTTGCTCCGGCCGACAAGCTACAATACCGGTTGACTCCTGTTCAAGAGTCGGTCTGGCGGACGGGAATCGATTTGTGTCTTTTTCCCCAACTTGGCCCGAACCGCGCCGCGCCGATGGCGTCACGCCGGTGATCATTGACGAACCCGGCCGGCCCATTTATGGAGAACCCGCCGCTCGCAAGGGCGGTTTTTGTGTTTTGAGCCCCGCGGCAACCGGCCCGGGCAAGCCACCGGACGCTGTTCGATGACCAGCCAATCGGCCCTGTTCGACACCTACAACCGCGCCCCGCTCAACGTCGAACGCGGTGAAGGCTGCTGGCTGTATGATACGGACGGTTGCGCCTTTCTCGATTTTGGCAGCGGCATTGCCGTCAATGCGCTGGGCCATGCCCATCCGCATCTGGTTTCCGCGCTCACCGAGCAGGCCGGCAGGCTCTGGCACACATCGAACCTTTATCGCATTCCGGATCAGGAGCGGCTCGCCGAGCGCCTGTGCGCGGCGTCGTTCGCCGACCGCGTCTTCTTCACCAACTCGGGCGCCGAGGCGGTCGAGTGCGCCATCAAGACCGCGCGCCGATATTTCTATGCCAAAGGCGAGCCGGATCGCGTGGGCATCATCACGTTTGAAGGCGCTTTTCACGGCCGCACGCTGGCGACGATCGCCGCCGGCGGCCAGGCCAAATACCTCGAGGGCTTCGGCCCCAAGGCGCCCGGCTTCGACCAGGTCCCGTTCGGCGACAAGGATGCGCTTGAAGCGGTGATCACCGATGAGACGGCCGCGATCCTGATCGAGCCTGTTCAGGGCGAGGGCGGGCTGCGGACGGTGCCCGACGAGACGCTGCGCGATCTGCGCGCCTTGTGCGACGCGCACGACCTTTTGTTGATCTTCGACGAAATCCAGTGCGGCATGGGCCGCACCGGCCGGCTGTTCGCCCATGAACATGCCGGCGTCGCACCCGATATCCTGGCCAGCGCCAAGGCATTGGGCGGCGGGTTCCCGGTTGGCGCGTGCCTTGCCACCGAAGAGGCGGCCAGCGGCATGGTTCCGGGCGTGCACGGCACCACCTATGGCGGCAATCCGCTCGCCATGGCGGTCGGCAATGCGGTGCTGGACGTCATGCTCGAAGACGGCTTTCTCGACGCGATCGAACAAAGGGCGCTGCGTCTGAAGCAGGGCCTTGTCTCATTGGTTGATCGCTTCCCGGACATTTTCACCGACGTGCGCGGCAGAGGGCTGATGACCGGCCTGAAATGCGTCATACCGAACACCGAGATCGTCGGTGCGCTGTTTAACGGTCACATGCTTGTCGTGCCCGCCGGCGACAATGTGATCCGCATCCTGCCGCCGCTGATCGTCTCCGACGAGGAGATCGGCGAAGGGCTGGCGCGCCTTGAAGCCGCCGCGCACGGCCTGTCGTCCCGAACCGGTGCCTGAGGCGCCCGATCCCTTTTCCAGTTACCGGGTTTTCTTATGAGTGCTCGCCATTTTCTCGACCTGTCCGCCGTCGCCCAGCAAGACCTGCGGTCGATTATCGATTGCGCACAGGCCGGCAAGACCGCCCACAAGGCCGGCACCGCCGTGCGCCCGCTCGAAGGCAAGGCGCTGGCGATGATCTTCGAGAAACCGTCGACCCGCACGCGCGTTTCCTTCGATGTCGGCATGCGGCAGCTCGGCGGCGAAACAATCATGCTGACGGGCGGCGAAATGCAGCTCGGCCGTGACGAGACGATCGCCGACACCGCCCGCGTCCTGTCGCGCTATGTCGACATCATCATGATCCGCACCCATGCGCATGACCGGCTCGCCGAACTGGCCGATGCCGCGACCGTCCCGGTCATCAACGGGCTGACCGACGCCACGCATCCCTGTCAGATCATGGCCGACGTGATGACGTTCGAGGAGCATCGCGGTCCGGTCGCCGGTAGGAAGATCGCCTGGTCGGGCGACGGCAACAATGTGCTGCATTCGATGATCGAGGCCAGCGCCCGGTTCGCCTTCGATCTGGCGGTCGCAGTGCCCAGTGGCAATGAGCCCGATCGTACCTATATGGAGTGGGCACGCGGACAGGGCGCCAAAGTCTCCGTCACCCACGACCCCGAAACCGCCGTGCAAGACGCCGACGCCGTTGTCACCGATACCTGGGTCTCCATGGGCCAGGAGGAACGTGCCCGCGGCCACAATGTGTTCATGCCCTATCAGGTCAACCAGGCGCTCATGGCCCATGCCAAGCCGGACGCCTTGTTCATGCATTGCCTGCCTGCCCACCGGGGCGAAGAGGTGACCGATGCCGTGATCGACGGTCCCCAATCGGTCGTGCTGGACGAGGCGGAGAACCGGATGCATGTCCAGAAGGCCATCATCGCATGGTGTCTGGGCGAAAGCCTGGGCTGACCGGGCGCAAAGCGGAAAGACATGACGATGACCGACATCAGATCGACACCGGCCGGCGCGATGCCGCCGGTGAACCCGGCCCCCGTGGGCCTTGATGCCGTCGTTCCCTTCCAGATCGACGCGCTGGACGCGCGCGGCCGCGCCGTGCTGCTGGGCGATGCGCTTGATGGCATCTTGGCGCGCCACGACTATCCCGAACCGGTCGCGCGCCTTCTGGGCGAGATGGCGGTGCTGACGGTGCTGCTGGGCACCTCGCTCAAGTTCGAGGGCAAGTTCATCGTCCAGGCGCAGACCGACGGTCCGGTGTCGCTCCTGGTGGTCGATTTCGTCACGCCGGGCACGGTGCGCGCCTATGCGCGGTTCGATGCGGCCGCGGTGGATGCAGCCGTTGCCGCCGGCCATGCCCTGCCCCAAGATCTTCTGGGCACGGGCACACTGGCGCTGACCGTCGACCAGGGCGCCTACATGAACCGTTATCAGGGCATCGTGCAGCTCGACGGCGCGTCGCTCGAGGAGATCGCGCGCAACTATTTCCGCCAGTCCGAACAAATCCCCACCGAGGTGCGCCTCGCCGTGGGCCGGCTATCGGTGCGCGGCGAGGACGGCTCGATGCGCCAGTTCTGGCGCGCCGGCGGCATCGTCGCCCAGTTCCTGCCCAATGCGCCCGACCGCATCCCGGCCACGGACCTTCATCCGGGCGAGGTGCCCGACGGCGTCGAGATCGAAATGCCCGAGGACGACGACGCCTGGGCCGAGGTCAAGGCGCTTGTCGGCACAGTTGATGATGATGAACTGATCGACGAGGGTGTCGGCGTACACGCGCTGCTGTTCCGGCTGTTCCATGAGCGCGGTGTCCGCGTCTTCGATGCCCAGGACATCCGCGAACGATGCACCTGCACCCGCGAAAAGGTCGCCGGTGTTCTGGATTCGTTGTCCGATGATGATCGCGCCGAAGCCACACGCGACGGCAGGATCACCATCACCTGCGAATTCTGTTCGACGGTCTACGAGTTCGCGCCCGGCGACCTTGAAAGGTGACCGTTGGCCGACGGGATCGCTGCATGCCGCCGGCCGTCGGGCTTCTGGGGTCCGCACCATGACCAAGATTTAACTTGTTCGGCGTCATTGGTGCCTTATTTTTCGCCCAAAGGATGCATCGATGCTCAAATCCGTCGAAGACCCGCAGGTCGCCGGTGATGATGCCGCGCCGACACGCCGTCCCGGCGGCGTGGTGACGGCTCTGCGCGCCATCGTCCAGGCGGCGCTGATGCTGGCCGTTCTCGGCGGCTCCTATCTGGCGATGGAACGGCTGATCGCCGCCGCGCCGGAACGCACGGCGCGTCCCCAGCCGGATGTGTCGGTGCCGGTCGAAGCGGTGATTGTCGCTGCCGGCGACGAGCGTCCCAATGTCAGCCTTTACGGCGAGGTGACCGCAGCGCGCGCCGTCGATGTCCGCCCGCCCGTGTCGGGCGAAGTCATCGCCATCCACCCGGATCTGTCGGCGGGCCGCCGCATCGAGGCGGGCGACACCTTGTTCGAGATTGATCCGTTCGATCTTGAAGTGGCGCTGGCAGAGGCGCGCGCCGATCTCGCCCAGACGGAGGCCACCATCGCCGAAAACGAGGCGCGCCTTGTCTCCGAGCGTTCCCAGCTTGAAAGCGCCCGCGAACAGCTCGAACTGGCGCGCAGCGATCTGGCGCGGGCAGAGCAATTGCGCGGCAATGGCACGCTGACCGCAAAGCAGGTCGAGGATCGCGAACTGATCGTCTCGCAGCGCGAACAGGCCGTCTCCCAGAGGGTCAACAACATCGCGATTGAGGAAGCCCGGCTCGAACAACAACGCGCCATCCGGACCCGGCTGGACCTGGGCGTGCGCCGTGCTGAACGCGATCTCGGCAACACGACGGTGCGGGCGCCATTTTCCGGCGTTGTGCGATCTTCGACCGTCGAGACCGGCCGTATCGTCGCGGCCAATGACGTGGCGGTTGCGATGTATGATGACAGCGCGCTCGATGTCCGCTTCACGCTGACCGACGCGCAATATGGCCGCATCGCGACCGACGCCGATCCGCTGATCGGCCGCGACGTGAGGCTGGTCTGGACCGTCGGTAATCTCGACTACACTTATACGGGCACGGTCAACCGGATCGGCGCCGACATTGCCTCGGCGCGCGGCGGTGTGGACGCCTATGCGCGCATCGACGCGACCGAAGCGCCCGTGCAATTGCGGCCCGGCGCGTTCGTTTCGGTGACCGTGCCCGACCGCCTTTATGAAGATGCCGTGCGGCTTCCGGAAACCGCCCTTTACGACGCCGGAACCATGTATGTCGTCGCCGGCGGCCAGCTTGAACGCCGGACGGTCGAGGTTGCCGCCTTCGAGGGCGCCGACGTGATCGTCACCGGCGGGCTGGCGGCGGGCGAACAGGTGATGACGACGCGCCTTTCCAATGTCGAGGACGGGCTGAAGGTTACGGTCCCGGGCGCCGAGCCAACCCAAACCGACGACGGATCGACCCCGGTTGCCGAGGCGCGCCCGAGCGAAGAAATGATTGCCGCCGCCAAGCGTCTGAGCGGCCTGACCGATGCCCAGTGGGAGGCGCTGTCCCGCGACGAACGTCGCGCCTATCTCCGGCAATTGCGCGACCGGCCCGGCGCGGCCGGCGATGGCTGAGATGGCCCCGCCCGGCATGTCGCAGCATCGGCTCGTCGGCGCGTTTCTGCGCCACCCCAACGCCGCAAACCTGCTGATGGTTCTGATGATCCTGTTCGGCGTCTTCGCGCTCGCACGGATCAACACCCAGTTCTTCCCGACCATCGAGACCTCGACCGTATCGGTCTCGATTGCCTGGTCTGGCGCCAGCGCGGAGGATGTCGAACAAAACATCCTCGCCATCGCCGAACCGGAACTGCGCTTCATCGAAAACGTCAAGCAGGTGACGTCCTATGCCCGCGAGGGATCGGCCTCGATCCGCCTCGAATTCGAGGAGGGCACGGACATGCAAAAGGCGGTGGCCGATGTCGACACCGCCGCAAAAGCCCTGACCAACCTGCCCGAAGGGGCCGAAGAGCCCAAGGTCACCACCAGCCAATGGTTCGACCGTGTGGCGTCCATCTCCATCGGCGGCGATGTGCCCGAAGCGGTGGTGCGCGACTGGGCCCAGCGTATCCGCGACGATCTGATCGAGCGCGGCATCGACAAGGTGACCTTCACCGGCATGCGCGACCCCGAATTGCAGGTCACCGTGCCCGAACGCGAACTGCGGCGGCTCGACCTGACCATCGCGGACATATCCCGCGTGATCGGCGCAAACTCGCGCGACCTGCCATCAGGCAATCTCGATGGCGCGGTGGAGCGGCAATTGCGCACATTGTCCGATGCCGAGGATGCGCGTGCGCTCGGCCAGATCGAGGTGAAATCGTTTCCGACCGGCGAAAAGGTCCGGCTGGGCGACATTGCCGAAGTCCGCGAGGGGTTCGAGGACGGTGCGATCCAGGGTTTCTCCAACACGTTTCCCGCCATCGAAATCGATGTCCAGGCGACCGCCACCGCCGACACGCTGACGACCAACGCGATCCTTCAGGACTATGTCGCCGAGATCCGGCCGCAGCTTCCGGCCAATCTGGAGTTGCAGGTCTATGAGGTGCGCGCCGATGCGCTCAACGAGCGCATAATGCTGCTCGTCAAGAACGGCGCGACCGGGCTGTTGCTCGTCCTGATCGTCCTGTTCGCCTTCCTGCATGTGCGCATCGCGGTTTGGGTCGCCGCCGGCATCCCCGTCGCTTTGTTTGCCACGGTCGGGCTGCTCTATGTCTTCGGCGAGACCATCAACATGTTTTCGCTGTTCGGGTTGATCATGATGCTCGGCGTCATCGTCGATGATGCGATCGTCGTCGGCGAGCATACCGATACCCGCCTTGCGATGGGCGATGATCCGGTCACGGCCGCCGAAAACGGCGTCGGCGCCATGTTCACGCCGGTCACCGCCGCGTTGACGACCACCGTTGCCACCTTCGCGCCGCTCCTCATGATCGGCGACACGATCGGCCAGATCGTCGGCGTGCTGCCGGTCGTCGTGATCGCGGTCGCCATCGCGTCGATCATCGAGTGCTTCTTCATCCTGCCGGGCCATCTGAGCCACTCGCTTCAGGGCCGCACGGCGCCGCGCTGGTCGCACTGGCGCGTTTTCTTCGTCGGGCTGATCGTGGTTTTGTTCATGGCCGCGTTTTTCACGCGCGCCGGCGGCGAGGGCGGCGTTGCGCAATCGCTGCCCTTCATCGCCGCCTTCGATGCCTGGCGGCAAACCGTCAGCCCGTTCATGTTTGGAACCGTGGCGGCCGCCGCCGCGCTTGTTTTCGCGGTGCTGGTCGAGTTCGTCCTTTACGCCCTGCGTGTCGGTTTCGGCCGCAACCGCCGCACGGTCAATGCCGACGAACTGCCCGAGGATGGCTGGTTCCGGCGCAATTTCGATGCCGGCTTCAACTGGATCCGGCAGGGCCCGTTCGCCTGGCTGGTGCGACTGGCCTACAATTGGCGCTATGTCTCGATGGCGATCGCGGTTGGCCTCGTCATGGTCTTTGCCTGGGGTTTGCGCGCCGGCGAACATGTCGGCTTCGTCTTTTTCCCCTCGCCCGAATCCGAGAACATTTCCGGCTCGATCATCCTGCATCCGGGCACGCCGGAAAGCGAAGCAATCATGGCGGTGCGTGAGTTCGAGAACGCGTTGCGCCGCGCCGAGGCGAGCCTGACCGGGGGCAACGGCGAACAATTGATCGAAGCGGTCTTCGTCACGCTCGGCTCGTCGGGGCGGTCGCAAGGCGACAATCTGGCCCGCATCAAGGTGCAGCTGACCATCTCGGAGCGGCGCACCATCCGCACGCCTGAAATCGTCCGCGCCTGGCGCGCCGAAGCGCCGCAGCTTCCATCGGTCCGCCGCTTTGCGGTGCGCCAGTCGCGCGGCGGCCCGCCCGGCGCCGATATCGATGTCGAATTGAGGGGCTCGTCGATCGCGGTCCTCAAGGAGGCCGCCGTCGAGGTGACGGCCATCGTCGCGGCGATCCCCGGTGTCACCGGTGTCGAGGACGATCTGCCCTATGGCAAGCCTGAACTGATCATGAAGCTGACCCCCCGCGCGGCGGCGCTCGGCTTCACGCTGGACGAAGTGGGCACACAGGTGCGCAATGCCGTCGAGGGCATGGTGCCCCGGCGCTTTGCGCGTGGCGACGACGAAGTGGCCATTCGCGTCAGCCAACGGATCGACGGTCAGGGCACGGCGGTTCTGCGCGCCATGATGCTGACCGCACCGTCCGGCGATCTGGTGCCTCTGACGGAGATTGTCACGCTGAGCGAGCAGCAAGGCTTTTCGACGATCCAGCGCCAGGACGGGCGCACGACGATCTCGGTCACCGGCGAGATCGATGCGGCGGTCGACACCACCGATGGCGTCGTCAACCAGCTTGTCTCCTCCGGCGCGCTTGATGCCGTCGCGCGCACCCATGGCATCGACTATGATTTCGGCGGGCGCAGCCAGGAGCAGCGCGATGCCTTTGCCGATCTCGGCTTCGGCACGCTGATCGCGCTGAGCGTCATTTACATCATTCTGGCATGGGTGTTCGGCAGCTATTTCCGGCCGTTCGCGGTGATGCTGATCATCCCGTTTGGCGTGGTCGGCGCGGTGGTCGGACACTGGCTGATGGGCTACCAGCTCACCATCTTGTCGATGATCGGCCTGCTCGGTCTGTCGGGCATTCTGGTCAACGACTCCATCATTCTGGTCTCGCGTCTCGAGGAACGGCTCAAGACCGGCGAGGCGATCCGGGAAGCCTGCATCAATGCAAGTTGCGATCGCTTCCGCGCCGTGCTGCTGACGTCGTTGACGACGATCGGCGGCCTCATTCCGCTCCTGTTCGAGACCTCGCTTCAGGCCCAGTTCCTGATGCCAATGGCGATCACCATGGTGTTCGGGCTGGCGACGGCCACGATTCTGGTCCTGTTCCTCGTGCCGGTCTTCATCGGTATTGGCGAGGACATCCGCAACCTGCTCGTCGCGCTCTATGGCGACCGCCGGCGGCTGCCGCGGCCCGTGGCGGGCGAATGACGCTCAGTTGATTGTCCGTGTTGCGTTCGGCAGATCGAGCGAAAAGGCCGGAACACGGGCGCGCAGCCGCTCGCCGCTCTGCCGCCGCATCACATAATGGCCGACCATCGTGCCTGACGGCGTGTTCAGTGGGCAGCCGGACGTGTACTGGAAACTGTCGCCCGGTGACAGGACCGGCTGTTCGCCGATGACGCCCGGGCCGCTGACTTCCTCGACCGCGCCGAGCGCATTGGTGATGCGCCAATAGCGGCTTTCGAGCTGCACGGTCTGATCGGAATGGTTGGCGATGACGACCGTATAGGCCCAGAACCAGCGGCTTTCGTTCGGATCCGACTCCTCATCGAGAAAGTCGGGCCGTACGGTCACTTCGATCCCGTCTGTCGTCTCGCGGTACATGCGGCCGAAACTAGCCAAAAGCCGCCGGCCGGGAAAGGGCGCAGGCACGCGAAAGTGAGCCGGCGTGATGGCCGGGGCGTGGCGACGGTGGTGACGGATGCGGGCAGGTGTCGTATGGGCGAGACCGTTCTCATGAAACGGTCCCTGCGCCATGCTCGACAGCACGCTCCGGCCCAAGCTCGATCCTGTTCTTGAACGGCTTGCCGTTCGGCTGGCGCGCGCCGGCGCAACCGCCGACCAGGTGACGATCGCAGGGCTTGTGCTCGGGGTCGCCGCGGCCGGCGCGATTGCGCTGCACTGGTTCTGGCTCGGTCTCGCACTGATATTGGTCAGCCGCCTGTGCGACGGGCTCGACGGCGCCGTCGCGCGCATCACCGGCAAGACCGATTTCGGCGGCTATCTCGATATCGTTCTCGATTTTGCCTTTTACGGCGTCGTTCCGCTCGGTTTCGTCCTTGCCGATCCCGGCGCCAATGCGGTCGCCGGCGCCGCCTTGGTCTTTTCCTTCTACGTCAACGGCGCCAGCTTCCTGGCCTATGCGATCATGGCCGAGCGGCACGGGCTTTCGACGCAAAGCCATGGCGACAAATCGATCTTCTTTACGACCGGTCTTGCCGAGGCGACCGAGACCATCGCGGTGTTCGTGCTGATGTGCCTGTTCCCGCACTGGTTTGCGGCAATCGCCTGGATCTTCGCCGCGATCTGCCTCTACACCGCCCTGTCGCGCATCGTCATGGCATCGCGGACATTGCGGTAGGCGACGCTATCCGGTCGCCGCCAGCGCCCGGTCCAGATCGGCGATCAGATCGTCGGCGTCTTCGAGGCCGACCGACAGGCGCATCGTGCCGCCGCCGATTGATAACTCGTCCCGGTCTTCATCGGACAGGTTCTTGTGCGTGGTCGTCGCCGGGTGCGTGATCAGGCTCTTGGCATCGCCCAGATTGTTGGAGATGCCGATAATGTCGAGCGCGTTGGCAAACGCGAACGCCGACCGCTTGCCGCCCTTGACGTCGAATGCAACCAGCGTCGAACCACCGCTCATCTGTTTGGGCACGATGTTGGCCTGCGGATGGTCCGGGCGTCCGGGATAGACAACCCGGCCGATCGCTTTGTGGTCGGCGAGAAAATCGGCCACCGCGCCTGCGCTTTGGGTCTGTTGCGCCACGCGCAGCGGCAGGGTCTCCAGCCCCTTGAGCATCACCCACGCATTGAACGGGCTCATGGACGGGCCCGTATGGCGAAAATAGTCGTGCAGATGCTCGTCAACCCAGTCCTGCGGGCCGAGCACCACGCCGCCCAGACACCGGCCCTGCCCGTCAATATGCTTGGTGGTTGAATAGACGACGATGTCGACGCCCAGCTCCATAGGCTTTTGCAAAAGCGGCGTGGCGAACACATTGTCGATCACCGTTTTGGCGCCGCAGGCCCGCGCCACCGCGGCGACATGGGCGATGTCGATGATCTCCAGCGTCGGATTGGTCGGGCTTTCGAAGAAGAACAGCTTTGTGTTGGGCCGGACCGCGCGTTCCCATGCCTTGGGGTCGGTGCCGTCCACCAGCGTTGTCTCAACGCCATAGCGCGGCAGCAATTGTTCGACAATCCAGCGGCACGAACCGAACAGCGCCCGCGCCGCGACGACGTGATCGCCCGCCGAGACCTGGCAGAGGATGGCGGCGGCGACAGCGGCCATGCCCGATGCCGTCGCGCGGGCCGCCTCGGCGCCCTCCAGCGCGCACATGCGCTGTTCGAACATCTCCACGGTCGGGTTGGCATAACGCGAATAGACAAAGCCCGGATCGTCGCCCTTGAAGCGCGCCTCGGCCGCCTCGGCGCTGTCATAGACGAAGCCCTGGGTCAGAAACATCGCTTCGGACGTCTCGCCGAATGCCGAACGCGCCGTGCCGGCATGCACCATGCGCGTCGCCGGTTTGAGCTCGTGTCGCTTGTCGGCCATGGCAACCACCCCGCACAAAAATCCCGGCCTCATGCCGCCATGAGCCGGGTCCCTGCCGTTCCGATATCCGGCAAATCCTCGGCCTTTTAGCGAGTTTTGGGAGCGCGCTCCCGTGGCTGCAAGCCGGCCGGCCAAATCACCACGTCAATAACCTGTCCATAAAGGGCGGCGCGCCTTGCGTCAATTGGCGGTGCTGGCCATCGTGCCGCCGCACGGTGGCAGGGCAGGCAGTTTCATGACGCGGCGCGACAGCGGCATCCTCGCCGATCACGACATTGAAGGCTTGGTGGAGACCGGCGCGATCATCGTGCCGCGCCCGCTCGATGACAACCAGGTCCAGCCGGCGAGCCTCGATCTGCGCCTCGGCGCCACCGCCTACCGTGTCCGCGCCAGCTTCATGCCGGGTGCGGCGCACACCGTCGCCGACAAACTCGCCCAATATGAGCTGCACCGGATCGATCTGACCGATGGCGCGGTGCTGGAGACGGGCTGCGTCTACATCGTGCCGCTGCTGGAAAGCCTGGCCTTGCCGGCGCAGATCGCCGCCGCCGCCAACCCGAAGAGTTCGACCGGCCGGCTCGACATCTTCACGCGCGTGATCACCGACAATGCGGTCGAGTTCGACAAGGTGCCCGCCGGCTATCACGGCCCGCTCTTTCTTGAGGTCAGCCCGCGCACGTTCCCGATCATCGCGCGCACCGGCTCGCGCCTGACGCAGGTCCGTTTCCGCGCCGGCCATGCGGTGCTGGATGCGGCCGCACTCACCAGATTGCATGAGACCGAAACGCTGGTCGCGGACGATGCACCCAACATCTCGCAGACCGGCATCGCCCTGTCCGTCGATCTGTCAGGTGATGCAGCCGGCCTTGCCGGTTATCGCGGCAAGCGGCACACCGGTTTGGTCGATGTGGACAAACCGGGCGCGCACGATGTGCTCGATTTCTGGGAGCCCGTCCATGTGCGTGACCGCAAGGAACTGATCCTCGATCCCGACCAGTTCTACATTCTCGTCAGCCGCGAGGCAGTGCATGTGCCGCCGCTCCATGCCGCCGAGATGACCCCGTTCGATCCGCTGGTCGGCGAATTCCGCGTGCACTATGCCGGTTTTTTCGATCCCGGTTTCGGCCATTCGGCGGCGGGCGGCACCGGCAGCCGCGCCGTTCTCGAAGTGCGCAGCCACGAGGTGCCTTTCGTTCTCGAACACGGCCAGATTGTCGGCCGGCTCGTCTACGAGCATATGGTCGGCCAGCCATCGGCGCTGTACGGGGCGGACCTGAAATCCAACTACCAGGCCCAGGGCCTCAAGCTTTCGAAGCACTTCCGGGCACCGTAGCCTTTTCACCATCGACCCGAAGTGCACGGACCTCAGCGCGCAGCGCGCGCACTTCTTCCAGGATAACGGCCTGCTCGTCGTGCAGGGACGACCGCTCGTCGGCCGCTTGCGCATCATGTTCGGCCTGCATCGCAGAGACGACGACACCGATAAAAAGGTTCAGAACGGTAAAGGTCGTCGCCGCAATGAAGGGGATGAAGAACGCCCATGCCCATGGAAAGGCGTCCATCACAGGCCGGACGATGCCCATCGACCAGCTTTCCAGTGTCATGATCTGGAACAGCGAATAGGCGGATGCGGCGATCGACCCGAACCATTGCGGAAAGGCGCCGCCAAACAGCTTGGTCGCCATCACCGAAAAGACGTAGAAGACCAGCATCAGCAGCAGGACGATGGAGCCAAGTCCCGGCAGCGCGGTCAGCAGCCCGCCCACCACACGCCGCATCGACGGCACGGCGCTGATCAGGCGCAGGACGCGCAGAATGCGCAGCGCGCGCAACACCGAGAAGGGGCCGGCGGCGGGGATGAGCGCGATTGTGACAATGATCAGGTCGAAGATGCGCCATGGGCTTTTGAAGAAGTCGAGCCGGTAGACGACGAACTTCATCACCAGTTCGACAACGAACACGGCCAGGATCAGCCGGTCGATCGCCAGCAGGAGCGGGCCGATCGCATTCATCAGCGCCGGCGATGTTTCCATGCCAAGCGTGATCGCGTTGATGATGATCAGGACGATGATCGCGCGCTCGAAGCGCTGGCTTTCAACGAACGATTTGAGGGACTGCATGATGGGAGCACCGGCCGTGATCGGGAAAGACGTTCCCGCCTATATACGGTCGGGTGCGGCTGTTTGAAACGGCTGGGTGCTACCTGATCCGGTCATGTGTCTGATGCGCCGTGTGGGGTGTCTTCTCCCATTCGAACGGGCGGCTGAACAGATGGATCAGCGCCCGCCACGCTGCCACCGACTGCGCCAGCCAGTAGATCGGGATCAACAGGACGCGCCAGCCGATCCGCCGCCGCTCGTCCGGCTGCGTGGCCAGCCAGCACAGCGCCGCGAAAGCCAGATAGCTGGCGCCGATCATCAACCAGTCGATCCAGGCGATCAGGCTCATATAAGGCGGGTCCGGCGACTGGACGGTGAGCCAGAAACTGAGCGCGATCCCGTTGGCCAGAACCAGCGGATGCAGCAAGGCGGACACACATGTGCCTGTCAAAAGGAGCTGCGTGATCACGAAAGCACGCAGATGCATGTTGCGATAGAGCCGGGCTGGCTCTCGCGTATGGACGATCCAGGTCTGCATCCAGCCCTTGAACCAACGCGTGCGTTGCGGCAGCCAGGCCTGCAATGTGTGCGGCGCATCCTCAAGCGTTGGCCGGGTGATCATCGCGGTGCGATAGCCGCCACGCCACAGCCGCATGCCCAGATCGGCATCCTCGGTGACGTTGAACGGATCCCAGCGCCCGACCCGTTCCAGCGCGTGCCGGCGAAAATGGTTTGAGGTTCCACCCAGCATGATCGGGCTTCCGGCGCGTACCAGCCACGGCATCAGCCCGCCGAACAGGCCGGCATATTCCATGTGAAAAAGGGCGGTCAGCGCGTTGCGACCGGTGTTCGCCTTGATGAGTGGCGCCTGCAGGCAGCCGACCGAGTCATCGCTGTGCAGGAAGGTTTGCCAGGCCTCCTCGAGTTGTCCGGGATGCGGCCGGTCTTCGGCGTCGTAGAGCGTGATGAACTGGCCGCGGGCGAAGGCCATGGCATAGTTCAGCGCCTTTGGCTTGGTGCGCGGTTGGGCTGGCGGAACGCGCACAATCTCGAAACAGGGCGGCAGGCGCTCATGCTTCAGCGCGTCGATCGTCTCCTCGTCGTCGCTCTCGCAGATCAGCAGGATTTGCAGTTTCGAGCGCGGCCAGTCGATTTTCTTGAGGCTGGCTATCAGGTCGGGGATGACCGCGCTTTCCTTGTACAGGCATACCAGAACCGAATAATCGGGCCGCGTGCGCGGATTCATGCGTTTAAGCGAAGCGATCACGGACGGTCGCAGGCTTGCCAGGGCCAGAACGCGCAACAGAACGCAACTGAAGAAGAAGGTCGATATTGCAACGTGAAGCACGGTGCTGGCGATCCCCGGCCGCGTGGCGAAGGCGACCGCCACGCCGAGCACGAGCAGCGCCGACACCACGCCTTGCCAGAAGCGCGCGCCGGCATGGGCCGACATGGCTGGTGCGTCATAGGCGAGTTTGCGGATCGCTGTTTCAAGCAGCAGCGGCCAGTATTTTTGGGTCAGCAGATCGCGCAGCGTGTCCGGAGTCGTCAGCGCGATCGGCTGCCCCCCGCCATCTTTCGCTTGTATCGAGCGCAAGGTCTCGATGGCGCGAGGATCGGGTGCGGTGACGGGCAGCGTCCGCCCGTCGCGCAACTGGCACCAGATCAGGCGGGCTCGCACATTCACGCCGTCGAGCGAACCGTCCCGGCCGTTCATGATCGTTGCGACATCGCCGGGCTCGACGAACGCCATGTCCAGATCGTCGGCCAGGGCCCTGTAATAGGTGCCCTGCGTTATCGCACCGTGGGCCAGAAGTTCTGTTGCCGCGACCGTACCGTTCTTGGCCGCCAGCATCATGGCCTGTCGCATCAGCTTGACTGTGAATCCGATCGGCGCAAGAAAAGCAACGGACGGACACAACGCGTCCATGCCCTTCTTTTCAATTCTGTCCTGTCGATGAAAAGTTGCGTTTGGATCGGGTTTGTGAAGTTCTTGGCGGTACCCGATGGTCTGGATCGGAACGTTCTCCATCGCGCAGTACCCTGAATAAACAATTCACAAGAATAGTTTTACTATATATCGGAATTATTCGAGAGCAATGCTTCCACATCATTTCAACTTACGCGTCAGTACGCAGAAGAGTTCGCGCCTGTCAGAACCGGCGCCTGGCGGCCGCCAGTGGTCGATGATACGGCCACTGCGCGCGATCGCCGCTGGACTGGCCCTTGCGGGGGCTGCCATGCTCGCGGTCCGGCCGGCATTGGCCGAGCCGCCGCGCATCTGGGATCCCGGCTACCGGATTGTCAGTCCCGATCTTGCCGGCTTGCCGCGGCTGCGCTTTTTGACAAGCCTGGATTTTCCACCCTTCAACTTCGCCGACGCCAACCGCAAGCCGACCGGGTTCAACGTCGAACTGGCGCGCGCCATCTGCGCCGAACTGGAACTCACCGATCGTTGCGAGATCCAGGCGATGCCCTGGGACGAGCTCGAGCCCGCGCTTGATGGCCGCCGTGGCGAGGTGATTCTTGCCGGAACCGCCTCAAGCGCCGAAAAGCGGCTCCGTTTCGGCCTGTCCGAACCCTATTTCCGTTTCCCGGCCAGGTTCGTGGCCAACCGGAGCCTGCAGGTCGGCGAAACCGGTTTTCCGGCCGCGCTGCAAGGCCGCAAGGTCGCGATCGTCGACCGGTCGGCCCATGCCGCCATGTTCGAGAGCTACTTTCCGGATGCCGAGGCGGTGCCCGTCGATGACATGCCGGCCGCCTATGATGCGCTCAAGGGCGGACAAGCCGATCTGGTGTTCGGAGACGGTGTGGCGCTGTCGTTCTGGCTGGCGGCGCCGGCTTCGGAGCAATGCTGCCGGTTCGTCTCGGGCGCCTACATGTCGCACGCCCATCTGGGCCATGGCATGGTTGCGGTCACGCGGGCCCAGGATCAGCTTTTGCTCGATGCCATCAATGGCGCGCTCAAGGCGGTCGAGCAAAATGGCATCTACGCGGAGATCTACGCCCGCTACTTCCCGATCGACCCGTTCGGTTCCTGATCAGACCGTTTGCGGCCATCGCGAAACGGCAAAGCCAGCGCCCAGCCCAGATTGGACGTTTGCGGCCCGTCAAAGTCCGTCAGGCCGATTTGCATGCCGTCATGGCCGGCGGCAGGCTGATCGGTGTAAGTGCCGAAAAGCCGGTCCCAGACCGACAGGTTGAAGCCGTAATTGCTGTCGGTTTCGCGCCGCACGGCCGAATGATGGACCCGATGCATGTCGGGCGTCACGAACACCGCCCGCACCAGCCGGTCCAACGTCAGCGGCAGGCGCGCATTGGCATGGTTGAACATCGCCATGCCGTTGAGCACGATCTCGAAGACCAGCACCGCGACGGCCGGCGGGCCGAGCGCGATGATGACCGCAGCCTTCCAGATCATGGAGATGACGATTTCCAGCGGGTGAAAGCGAAGCGCCGTGGTCAGATCGAACCCCTGGTCGGAATGGTGCATGCGGTGGATGCGCCAGAGCAGCGGCCATTTGTGGCTGACCACATGTTCCAGCCACACCGCGAAATCGAGCACAAGGAAGGCGACAAGGCCGGCAACGATCGGCGGCGCACCGATGGCGTTGAACAGGCCCCATCCCTGCTGTTCGGCGTAAAGCGCGGTGCCCACGGCCGCCGCCGGAAAGATGATCCGCAGGCACACCGAGGAGATAACGACCATCGACAGGTTGACGAACCAGCGGCGCGATTTCAGCGCACCGGCCATTTCCGGCCGTTCCAGCCGTGGCGCCCAAAGTTCAAATGCGGCCATGGCGGCGAAGATCGCGATGAAGGCGGCAAGGCGGATTTGCGGTTCATGTTCCATGGTTGGCGAACAAATGGCGCCTCGGCGGCCGCCGGTCAACGCACCTGCCGGGCACAATGGCGTGAGCGTCTTGGTCCGTCGATTACGATTGCGAGGGCAGGCGAAAGCGGACGCGCGCCGAATGTTCGATGGCGGCGATGACCAGCCCGTCGAGATCGAGCGCGTCGCGCAGCATCTGCAAAAACCGCAACTCCTCCTGCTCGACATGCAGGTCCGCTGCCGCGATTTCGACGGCGACCGCATAGGCCGTTTCGTAGAGCCGCTGCGGGATCGTGTCGTGGACCATGGTCAGGATCGTCTCAAGGCCGGTTTCCTCTTCCAGCATGGTGGTGCAATTGTTGGCCTGTTCAACGAGCACATCTCGGTCGATTCCCTCGAAGATCGGCAGCGTGTCGGTGATCACGCCGATCCGGTTCAGTTCGCGGTCCGACAGTTGCGCATCGGCCGCCGCCACCGTGACCATGATGTAGATCAGCGCCCTGGCTTCATCGATCTTCGCCATCGTTCGATCCTTGTTTGCGGTTGACCCGTCTGTATGTTTGCGTGTCCCGCTGCGCAAGCCGGAACCTGCCAGTCCTTTGTCGCATTGACCGCCCGCTGCCCACTTCCCATTGCCGCCTTCATGACCTATTGAACCGTCTTTCCGCCGCATCGTCCGCCCAAGAACCGCGCAAGAACCGCCCAGGAACCGCCAAGGAACCACAATGAGCGCCGCCCCGCTGTCGCCGTCCGATCTTGACCCGGCCATCGCCGAAGCCGCCGGCACCTCCAAGGCATGGCCGTTCGAGGAAGCGCGCAAGATCGTCAAACGCTACGAAAAGACCGGGTTTCCCGAAACGATCGTGTTTGAGACCGGCTATGGCCCGTCCGGCCTGCCGCATATCGGCACGTTCGGCGAAGTGGCGCGCACGACCATGGTGCGCCACGCCTTCCGGGTGCTGACCGGCGACCAGGTGCTGACACGGCTGCTGTGCTTTTCCGACGACATGGACGGCATGCGCAAAATCCCCGACAATGTGCCCGATCGCGCCGCGTTGGAGCCGCATCTGCACAAGCCGCTGACCGCTGTGCCCAACCCTTTCGGCGGCGACTATGAGAGCTTCGGCCACCACAACAATGCCATGCTGCGCCGGTTTCTCGACACGTTCGGCTTCGACTATGAGTTTGCCAGCGCGACCGACTATTACAGGTCCGGCCGGTTCGATCCCGTGCTGCTGACCGCCTGCGAGCGGTTTGACGAGATCATGGCGGTGATGCTGCCGACGCTCGGCGAGGAGCGGCGGGCGACCTACAGCCCCTTCCTGCCGATCTCGCCCACGACCGGCCGCGTGCTCTACGTGCCGATGAAGCATGTCGACGCGAAGGCCGGCACCATTACCTTTGACGACGAGGACGGTACCGAAACGACGCTGCCGGTGACCGGCGGCCGCGTGAAGATGCAGTGGAAGCCCGATTTCGGCATGCGCTGGGCCGCGCTTGGCGTCGATTTCGAGATGTTCGGCAAGGACCACCAGACTAATGCGGTCGTCTATGACCGCATCTGCGCCATTTTGGGCGGTCGCCCGCCCGAGCATTTCGTCTATGAGCTGTTCCTGGACGACAAGGGCGAGAAGATTTCAAAATCCAAGGGCAACGGGCTGACGATCGACCAATGGCTGACCTATGCGCCGGCCGAGAGCCTGGCCCTGTTCATGTTCCAGAAGCCGCGTACGGCCAAGCGCCTCTATTTCGACGTGATCCCCAAGGCGGTCGACGAGTATTTCAGCTTCCTTTCGGCGTTCGGCCGGCAGGATGCGCCCGCGCGCCTGTCCAATCCGGTCTGGCACATCCATGCCGGCAATCCGCCCAAAGCCGACATGCCGGTGCCGTTTGCGATGCTGCTCAATCTGGTCAGCGCCTCGAACGCCGAGAACCGCGACGTGCTCTGGGGCTTCATCTCGCGCTACGCGCCGGGTGTGACTGCCGAAACCCATCCGCAGCTCGATGCGCTGGCCGGCCATGCGATCCGCTATTTCGAGGATTTCGTGCGGCCGTCCAAGCGCTTCCATGCGCCCGACGATATCGAGCGCGAGGCGCTCGCCCGCCTGTCCGAAGCGCTGGCCGCCCTGCCGGCCGACAAGGCAACCGATGGCGCTGCGATCCAGGATGCGCTTCTCGATGTCGGCCGGGCCTATGAGCGCTATCAGGACCCGGCCAAAAAGAGCCCTGAGGGCAAACCGGCCGTCACCGGCGATTGGTTCAACGCGCTTTATCGCGTGCTTCTGGGTCAGGAGCGCGGCCCGCGGCTGGGCTCGTTCATCGCGCTTTACGGCATCGCGGAGACGCGGGCGCTGATCGACAAGGCCGTGGCCGGGGAACTGGCGGGCGAAGCCGCCGCCTGAAGCTACTGGCTGGCCCAGAGAATGCGCGCGATCCAGGCGATTTCGCCGCGATCGAACGAGCGGTCGGCATGGTCGGGGTTGGCCGAGCCCAGCTCCATCCGATCGGCGGTCTGCCGCTTGAGGATTTTGGCCATCACCTCGCCATCGCGCGTCTTGACCACGACGCGGTCGCCGCGCCGCACCGAGGCTGCCGGCGAGACGATGATGGTATCGCCATCGCGATAGAGCGGCAACATGGAATCGCCGGTGATCTCCAGCGCATAGACATCGGCGCCGAGCCCGGCATCGGGAAAGGCGGCATGGTCCCATCCTTCCCCGGCCGGGAACCCGTCGGCGTCGAAGAAGCCGCCGGAACCGGCCTGTGCCATGCCAAGCAAGGGTATCCGCCGGGTCGGCGGGACATAGTTCGCCGTGGCGCCCGGCTCGGAAAACCCGGTTCCGTAGCGATCCGGCACCATCAGCGAAACCAGATCGTCCATCGAGGCGCCCGTGGCCTCCATCACCTTGGCAAGCGATTCGGTGGATGGCCAACGCGCGCGTCCGTCGGCCGCAAAACGTTTTGACTTGTTGAAGGTCGTCGAATCGAGACCAGCCCGCTTGGCAAGGCCCGACGGCGACAGGTCATGGCGCTCGGCCAGCCGGTCGATGGCGGCCCAGACCTGGTCATGGGAAAGTGGCGACATGGTGTTTTGGCCGGTGCGTTCAAAGGAATAAATACCTTCATCGGTGCGGCCCCGCAAGGCATGGTTGGTATCGTTCCAACGGGCCGGACGATCCGGACCGCGAACAATTGGAAGCAGCGAATCCGGCCAAGGCCAACTGACGCCAAACCTGTCGGTAGACGTGCATCATATCCGCTCAGATCACGAAAAGTGCCTAGAAAGTGGGCATAGAGCAGTGCAAACATTCGGATTTGGCGAAAATTTCAGCATTTTTGGGCGCCCCCGCGATCTCCAAGGCGACCCGTTTGTGGCATACTACTTTGGTATAAAGACTGAAAAACACGGTTCGGCAGATCATCGGGGCGGGCGCAACGAGCCGACAGTCGCTCGCATCAGATGGAGAAAGCCATGAGCAGCACGAATTTCTTTGTCGATTTCACACTGTTCAATGTTCTGGGGTATCTCGGTGGCGTAGACTGGATGGTCGCGTTCAGCGTCGCCACCTTTTTGGCGCTGATCACGCGCCATTTGCACAGTCGCGCCATGCACCGGCCGGCGAGCGTGCAAGCAAGCCGGGACAAGCCGGACTTCAGTGCCCTGCCGGCTTTCCGCGACGATGCCGACCGGCGCAAGCACGAACGTCGCCGCCGCTGAGGCACCGTCTTGACGACCACAAGCCACCCGCCCTGAGGGCAGGTCGGCTGATGTTTCACGTGATGGGTTGCGGTTACTGCGCGACGAGATTGCCGGCGGCCGTTTTGCCGGTCCGTTGGTCGGTGACCAGTTCGTAGGAGACCTTCTGGCCCTCGGCCAGCGTCTCCATGCCCGAGCGCTGGACGGCCGAGATGTGCACGAACACGTCATTGCCGCCCTCATCGGGGGCGATAAAGCCATAGCCCTTGGTGGTGTTGAACCATTTTACCGTTCCGCTCGCCATCATTATGTCCTTTCAAGACGGTCTGCATAGGGGCGGCGGGCAAGCCCGCCATTGGTCATCGATGTCTGGAGAAAGGACTAGGCGTGTCGCTTCTTTTGGGCGGCGGTTAGGCTGTTTCCGATCGGCCGAAACTCTCGATAGTGCCAAATCATGCGCACAGCTTTGTTGCGGTTTCAAGACGAATCGCAATTTGCCCGAAGCCGGCAAGCGTCGTTCGCGCTTGACTTTGCTGCGCTGCACGCCGATATGCGCGGCATCGGAGTTGGCTGCCGCGTGAGCAGTCGCAGGCGACACGCATCGCCTCCGGGGCATCCAGCCGCAACATCCGGGATACGCCGCGCGCCATGATGGCGCCTTCAACCAGGCGGCGCATTGTCCATCAAGGTTCCCAATTCACGCGGGGGTACTGCCGGTCAGGCGGCTTTGACGGCATTCGGCCGGAAGTGAGCCATGACCGCAACCGATCCGCGGCGACGCCTGCCCCTCCGGCAGGCCGACCCCTCATACACATCCAAAGGGCGGCTCCGCGCGGGCCGCCGCCACGAAAGGCAAGATTCTTGACGCAATTTTCCGAGCTGGGCCTGGCGCCTGTCATCTGCAAGACCCTCGAAAAACTTCAACTGACCACGCCGACGCCGATCCAGGCGCAGGCCATTCCCCATCTTCTTCAAGGCCGCGACCTGATGGGCCTCGCCCAGACCGGCACGGGCAAGACGGCGGCCTTCAGCCTGCCGCTCATCCATCGGCTGATACCCGTCGGCTCGCGGCCCGAGGCCCGCACCGCGCGCGCCCTGGTGCTGGCGCCGACGCGCGAACTGGCCAACCAGATCGGCACCAATGTGCGCGGTTTCGTGCGCGACACGCATTTGCGCGTTGAAACCGTGGTCGGCGGCGCTTCGATCCGCGCCCAGGCCCACAAGCTGGCGCGCGGCACCGACATTTTGATCGCCACACCCGGTCGCCTTCTCGACCTTGTCGCGCGCAAGGCCGTGCGGCTGGATCAAGTGCAATATCTGGTTCTCGACGAAGCCGACCAGATGCTGGATCTGGGCTTCATCAAGCCGCTGCGGGAAATCGCCAAGCTGGTCGCGCCCGAGCGGCAGACGCTTCTGTTTTCGGCCACCATGCCCAAGCAGATGAACGCGCTCGCGGCGACGTACCTGCGTGATCCCGTGCGGGTCGAGGTGTCGCCGCCCGGCAAGCCCGCCGACAAGGTGCGCCAGAGCGTCCACCATGTCGTACAGGGTGGCAAGGTCGCCCTTCTGAGCACGCTTTTAGCGGCCGAACCGGGCGCCCTGTCGCTTGTCTTCGCCCGCACCAAGCACGGCGCCGAAAAGCTCAAGAAGCAGCTCGTCGCTGCCGGCTTCGAGGCCGGCTCCATCCACGGCAACAAGAGCCAGGGCCAGCGCGAGCGTGCTATCAAGGCGTTCCGCAAAGGCGAAATCCGGGTTCTGGTCGCCACCGACGTCGCTGCGCGCGGCATCGACATCCCCGGCGTGTCGCATGTCTTCAATTTCGACCTACCCGAGGTCGCAGAGAACTATGTGCACCGCATCGGCCGCACGGCCCGCGCCGGCGCGGACGGCGAAGCGGTCGCTTTTTGCGGGCCGCACGAGACCCATCTGTTCGCCGATATCGAACGGCTGATCGGGCGTCCCATCCCTGTTGCGAGCGGCGAGCGGGCCAGTGCCGCCGAAGCGCGTCAGGCGAAAAAGGATGCGGGCTCCCGTCAGGGCCAGCGCGGCGCGCGCCGCAATGGCGCCCAAGGCAAGCCCAAGAGCCACACCCACGGACAGGGCGATCGCGGCAAGCCCGCGGGCCGTGCCCCGATGCGCGGCAAGCCGGGCAAGCCATTCCGTGGCCGCCGGAAAAACCGCCGCGCCGCCGCCTGACCCTCAAAAGCGCCGTGAAGCGCAAACCGCCCCGGCCAAGCCGGGGCGATCTTTTTGTCACCGGGCCGGTGAATGCAGCCGGTTATGGAAGACCGGGCTGCCGCCGAACCGGTCGAGCGCCTTGGCTGCCGCAAGGATCGCAAGATCGGCGATCGGCTCCAGGATGATCACGGTCAGATAGGCGATGCCGAACGTGCCGACCGAGGCGAGGTTTTCAGCGCCGAAGCCCTGGCCATAGAACGCCCAGAAGGCGACCCAGGCGACGATGCCACCCTGATAGGCCGCCGAAAGGGCAAGGCACTGGGCAAAGGTGACATCCTTGTAGGCCGTGTGGGCAGGGATGATCCGCCTGGCGAGCAGGGACACAGCCCAGAGCGGTATGACCAGCGTCGTCACATTGATGAAATATTGCGGCAGATCGCCGGGCGCGAACAAGGCACCCTGCGCCAGAAGTCCGAGCGCCAGCCCGATCGCAGCCGCGCCCGCGCCGAAGACCAGATAAAGCGTAGCGCCAAGGATGAAATGCACCTCCGAGACGCCGACCGGATAGTGCGGCATCACCTCAAAGAAGATGAAGACCAGCGCGGTGGTGATCAGCGAGCGTATGGCCAGCGCACCAGCGCCGCCATCATTCCTGATGGTGTCCCATGCCATCTTGGCGGTCAGACCGGCGGCGGTTGCCGCTGTGGCATAGCTGAGGACAATCTTGGCACCGTCGACGATGCCCGGTTCGATATGCATGATGTTTCCTTTCCTGCGCCCTTCGCGCACGGGTTAGAGGGGCGGCGTTGCGCCGCCATTGCGGTTGTCGGGCAGGTCTCCTGACTCGCGCTTCATCGCATCACCGCCGCCTTCCCGGAGCCTGGGCTCCAGTGGCATGTGGCGGCCTGCTCGGCGCTCACAGTTGCGAGGGCAGTCCCGGATCGGGCCCCTGTTTGGGTCGTCCCTACCGTGTTCCCTTTTCATCCCGCTGGCTTTGCCGTTGGGAACCCGAACCGTCAGTTTATGAACCGGTCGGCACGGCGGCAATGGCCCTGTGGCGACTTTGATTGCGACCTTCGTTGCAATGGCTCCGTCATCATCGGCGTGTACGATTGCGCCGGGTGCGACGGAGGGCTTTTCATGATCACGCGTTTTCTTGTTGCCGCTGCTGTTGTCGGGGCCATGGCGGCGCCGGCCGCGGCCCAGGCCAGTTGCTTTGATCTGTGGTACGAGCGCAATTTGATCTATGCCGAGAATGGCTATTGCTTTCGGACCGATTTGGCGCGGCGCACATTTGCCGGCTACGAATGCTGGACCCGCAATCCATCCCTGTCCGGATATGAGCAGGGGCGGGTGGACGCGATCCGCGCCGAGGAACGTCGGCGCGGCTGCAATGTGAACTGAGCCAACGCATCAAAAAAGCCCGGCGCAAGGGCCGGGCTTTTCATCGGTTGGTGGACGCACGCCTCAGGCAGCGTCGGCCTTGTCCAGCTCCGGATAGGGGTTGAAGCGCTGGTAGAAGGTCTCGCCCGTCTTGGCCATGTCGGTCAGGACGCGCGGCGGCTTGAACTGGGGCCCATACTTCTTCTGAAGCTGTTTGGCCCGCGCGACGAAGGCCTCGGCGCCGATCCCGTCAATGTAGGACAGCGTGCCGCCCGTATAGGGCGCAAAGCCGATCGCAAGGATCGAGCCGACATCGGCCTCGCGCGGGTCGGTGACGATGCCTTCGCCCATCACGCGGGCCGCCTCGAGCGCGATCGTGTAAAGGAAGCGCTCTTTCAACTCTTCGAAGTCGATCGCGTCGGCATCCTGCTGCGGATACATGTCTTTGAGTTCCGGCCACAAATGCTTCTTGGCGGGCTTTTCGGGATAGTCGTAAAAGCCCTTGCCGTTCTTGCGGCCGCGCCGGCCATGGGTCTCGATCATCGTGTCGATCAGCTCGATATGGCGCGGATCGACCGCCTTGTCGCCGAGGTCACGCACGGTCTGCTTGAGGATCTTTTGCGAAAGATCGATGGCCGTTTCGTCATTGAGCGACAGCGGGCCGACCGGCATGCCGGCCATCTTTGCCGCATTCTCGATCATCGCTGGCGGCACGCCCTCGATCAGCATGTTGTAGGCTTCGGACATGTAGCGCAGCACGCAACGATTGACGTAGAAACCGCGCGTGTCGTTGACGACGATCGGCGTCTTCTTGATGGCGCGAACATAGTCCATTGCCACCGCCAGCGCCTTGTCCGACGTCCGCTTGCCCATGATGATTTCGACCAGCAGCATCCTGTCGACCGGCGAGAAGAAGTGGATGCCGATGAAGTTCTTCGGTCGCACCGAATTCTTCGCCAGATCCGTGATCGGAATGGTCGAGGTGTTGGAGGCGAAGACGGCCGTGCGCTTGATCACGGCCTCGGCCTGTTCGGTCGCCGCTTTCTTGACGCCCGAATCCTCGAACACCGCCTCGATGATCAGGTCGCAGCCGTCAAAGTCAGCATAGTCGGCGGTTGGCGTTATCAGCGACAGGAGCTTGTCGGCATCGGCCTGCGTGGTCCGGCCCTTCTGCATCGCCCTTTTCAGCAGCCCTTCGGAATGCGCCTTGCCCTTTTCGGCCGCCTCCATGTCGCGGTCGAGCAGGACGACGGGAATGCCGGCCTTGGCGGTGACATAGGCGATGCCCGCGCCCATGAAGCCGGCGCCCAGAACGCCGATCTTCCTGAACCTGGTCGGCTTGACGTCGTCGGGGCGCCGCGCGCCCTTGTTCAGTTCCTGCAGCGAGACGAAAATCGAGCGCAGCATCGCGCCCGATTCCCGCGACTGCAGCACCTGGGTGAAATAGCGCTGCTCGATCGTCAGCGCCGTGTCGAACGGCACCAGAAGACCTTCATAGACGCATTTGAGGATGGCCGCGGCCCCCGGATAGTTCATATGCGTTTCGCGGCGCAGGATGGCCGACGCCGCCGGCCACACATTGGCGCCGGCCGGCGAATAGACCTTGCCGCCCGGCAGCTTGAAGCCCTTTTCATCCCAGGGCTGAACCGGCTTGAGACCGTCCTTGATCATCGTCCTGGCCGCATCGACCAGCTTCTTCGGCGGCGCGACCTGATCGATCAGGCCCATCGCCTTTGCGCGCGCGGGCTTCAAATTCTGGCCCGTCGTCATCATCTGCAGCGCGTCCTGCTGGTTGGTCAGGCGCGGCACGCGCTGGGTGCCGCCGGCGCCCGGAAAGATGCCGATCTTGACTTCGGGAAGGGCGATCTTCACCGCATCGCTGTCGGCGGCCACACGCCCGTGGCAGGCGAGCGAAAGTTCAAACGCGCCGCCCATGCACACGCCATTGATCGCCGACACCCAGGGCTTGCCGCATGTCTCGATCTTGCGGAAGATCTGGCTCATCTTGCCGGCATTGTCGAACAGGAGCTGCGTTGCCGCTTCCGGGTTCCTGGCTTTTTCGGCCTCGTAGGCATCGAACATCGCCTTGAGCATGGTGATGTCGGCACCGCCCGAAAACGCGTCCTTCTTGCCCGAGGTGAACACCACGCCCTTGACGGCTTCGTCGGCGGTCGTGGCGTCGCAAATGGCGTCGAGTTCCTGCAGCACATCGACGGTGAACACATTCATCGACTTGTCCGGCATGTCCCATGTGACAAGCGCGATGCCGTCTTCGTCGGTTTCGATTGTGAAGTTGGTGTAGGTCATGTCAGGTCCTCCAAAAGCCCCTCATCCGCCCTTCGGGCACCTTCTCCCAGCCTGCAGGGAGAAGGGAGGGGCGCTATGTTGATCGTTAGCGCCCCCTCTCCCTGCTTGCGGGGAGAGGGTTGGGGTGAGGGGCCTTACACCCGCTCGATGATCGTGGCCGTGCCCATGCCGGCGCCGATGCACAGCGTCACGAGCGCGGTGTTGAGATCGCGGCGTTCCAGTTCGTCGAGCACCGTGCCGAAGATCATCGCGCCGGTGGCGCCCAAGGGGTGGCCCATGGCGATCGCGCCGCCGGCGACGTTCATCTTCGAATGGTCGATCTCGAAGGCCTGCATGTAGCGCAGAACGACGGCCGCGAACGCCTCGTTCAGCTCGAACAAATCGATATCGTCGAGCGTCATCTTGGCCTTCTTCAGGAGCTTCTCGGTGACATCCACCGGGCCGGTCAGCATCAGCGTGGGATCCGAGCCAATATTGGCGAACGCCTTGATCCTGGCGCGTGGCTCAAGGCCCATCATCTTGCCGCCCTTCTTCGAACCGAGCAGCACGCCCGCCGCGCCATCGACGATGCCCGACGAGTTGCCGGCATGGTGGACATAGTTGATCGCCTCGACCTCCGGATGGCCGGCAATGCCGACCGCCTCGAAGCCGCCCATCTGGCCGGGCATGACGAAGGAGGGGTTGAGCTGGCCGAGCGACTGCATGTCGGTGCCCGGGCGCATGTGCTCGTCATGGTTGAGAATGGTCAACCCGTTCTGGTCCCTGACCGGGATCACCGACTTCTTGAAATGGCCCTTCTCCCAGCTTTCGCCGGACCGTTTCTGGCTCTCGACGGCATAGGCGTCCACATCGTCGCGCGAAAATCCGTATTTGGTGGCGATCAGGTCGGCCGAGACGCCCTGCGGCATGAAATAGGCCGGGATGTTGACCGATGGGTCCATGTACCAGGCGCCGCCCGAGGCGCCCATGCCGACGCGCGACATGGACTCGACGCCGCCGGCTATGACGATGTCGTCGGCGCCCTGCGCGACCTTGGCGGCGCCGAAATTGATGGCGTCCAGGCCCGAGGCGCAGAACCGGTTGATCTGCATGCCGGGCGCTTCGGTCGCATAGCCGGCCTCGAACACGGAGGCCCGGGCGATGTCGCCGCCGGCCTCATAGACCGGATCGACGCAGCCGAAGATCACATCATCGACCTTTGTCGTGTCCAGTTCATTGCGGTCGCGCAGCGCTTCGAGCACCTTGGCGCCCAGGCGCGGCGTCGGCACTTCGTGCAGCGAGCCGTCCTTCTTGCCGCGTCCGCGCGGCGTGCGCACGGCATCATAGATAAAGGCGTCTGCCATCTGGTTTCTCCCGTCTTGTTCGTGTCAGGCCGTTGCCGTTTCCGGCTCGCGGCCCGAGGGCATCAGGTCTTCGGATCGTTTAAAGCCGGGCAGTGCGCGAATGCGCTCCAGCCAGGCGGCCACATGGGGCCGGTCGTCAAAGGCAATGCCGATCTGCTCGGGCCAGTGCAGATAGCCCTGACAGGCCAGATCGGCAATGCTGGGTCGATCGCCCAGGATGAAGTCCCGGCCTTCCAGTTGCGCATCAAGCGCCTTCAGCGCGGCCATCAGGCGACCATGCAGGAATGCGGTATCATCGCCCTCGCTCTTGCCCGCGAACGTGCGCAGGAAACGCAAGGGGCCGGCAAAGCCGGACATTTTCTGGCTGTCAAACAGGAGCCAGCGCAAAACGTCATACTCTTCGGCTTCCGTTTCGGGGCCGAACCTGCCGAAATGCTTGGCCAGATAGGTCAGGCAGGCGCCCGACTGGGTAATGGCGAAGTCGCCATCGGCGCGGTGATGAATCAGCACCGGCACCTCGCCCATGACGTTGAGCGCACGAAATTCGGGCCGCCGGGTCTCTCCGGTGAAAAACGCCACGCGTTCGATCGCCCAATCCGCGTCGCACAGCTCCAGCATCAGCGCCACCTTGTAGGCGTTGCCGCTCTCCCAGAAGCCGTAGAGTGTGAAGTCGGTCATCAGTACCTCGCTTCTTCCCTCGTCCCGTTCGCGGGGAGAGGGATACGCAGACCGTAAGCGCAAAAGCGCTTGCTGGTCGGAGTTGGGTGAGGGGCACAGAACAAAGGTCCCTCATCCGTCTGCGTCGGTTCGCCGAACCGACGCAGCCACCTTCTCCCCGCTGGCGGAGAGAAGGGCTGGCGGCACCCTAAAACGCCTCTTCGGGGATCGCCATCATCGTGTCAGCACCGGCGGATATCCGCGCCAGATGGGCTGACGATTCCGGCATGATGCGCTCGAAGAAGTAGCGCGCCGTGACCAGCTTGTTCTCCAGATAGCGACCATCGCCATTGGCCCCGGCCGCGATCTTCTCCTGCGCGGCCTTGGCCTGCAGGCCCCAGATATAGCCCAGCGCCACCAGGCCGAACAGGTGCATGTAGTCATGGCTTCCCGCGCCGGCATTGTCCGGCTTGGCCATCGCGTTCTGGACGAACCACATCGTCGCCTGCTGCAGATCGTTCAGGCCCTTCTTCAGATGCTTGGTGAAGAAGCTCATCTGCTCGTCGTCGCGGTTTTCCTCGCAGAAATCGCCGACTTCCTTGAAGAAGGCCTGCACCGCGCGCCCGCCATTTTGCGGCAGCTTGCGGCCGACCAGATCGAGCGCCTGGATGCCGTTGGCGCCCTCATAGATCATGGCGATGCGCGCATCGCGGACATACTGGCTCATGCCCCATTCCTCGACATAGCCGTGGCCGCCATACATTTGCTGCGCCATCACCGCGTGATCAAAGCCCTTGTCGGTCAGAACGCCCTTGATGACCGGGGTCAGGAGCCCCATCATCTCCTCGTTCAACTCGCGATCGGTGTCGTCCTCCGAGCGGTGCGCGACATCGGATTTGAGCGCCGCCCACAGGATGAATGCGCGGCCCGCCTCGTTGAAGGCGCGGATGGTCATCAGGTTTCGCCGCACATCCGGATGCACGATGATCGGATCGGCCTTCTTGTCGGGATATTTGGCGCCGGACAGCGCACGGCCCTGCACGCGCTCCTTGGCGTAGTCGACGGCGTTCTGGTAGGCGATTTCGGAGATCGCCAACCCCTGCATGCCCACGCCGAGCCGCGCCTCGTTCATCATCACGAACATCGCCTTGAGGCCCTTGTGCGCCTCGCCGACGAGATAGCCGGTGGCATCGTCATAGTTCATCACGCAGGTGGCGTTGCCGTGAATGCCCATTTTCTCCTCGATGGAGCCGCAGGTGACGCCGTTGGCGTCGCCCGCCGAGCCGTCCTCGCCGACCTTGTATTTGGGCACGATGAACAGCGAGATGCCCTTGACCCCTTCCGGCGCACCCTCGATGCGGGCCAGCACCAGATGAATGATGTTCTCGCTCATGTCGTGCTCGCCGGCCGAGATGAATATCTTCTGGCCGGAAATCCTGTAGCTGCCATCGTCCTGCGGCACCGCCTTGGTGCGCAAAAGGCCCAGATCCGTGCCGCAATGGGGCTCGGTCAGGTTCATGGTGCCGGTCCAGATGCCGTCCACCATGTTGGGCAGGTAGGTCTGCTTCTGCGCGTCGGACCCGTGCACCAAAATGGCCGCCATCGCGCCCTGGGTCAGGCCCGGATACATGGCGAATGCCATGTTGGCCGAGGAAAAATATTCGCTGACCGCCGTGTGCAGCGTGTAGGGCAGGCCCTGGCCGCCATAGTCGGGATCAAAACCCAAGCCCATCCAGCCGCCTTCCTTGTAGGTCTGGTAGGCGGCCTTGAAGCCCTCCGGTGTAGTCACGCTGGCATCGTCATGGCGTACGCAGCCCTGCTGGTCGCCAACCTGGTTGAGCGGAAAGAACACCTCCTCGGCCACGCGCGCCGCCTCGCGCAGAACCGCCTCGACAATATCCGGCGACGCATCGGCGAAGCCGGGCAGATTGTCGTAGCGTTCATATTTCAGAACATCGTTGAGAACGAACAGCGTGTCTTCGACCGGTGCGCGGTAGCTCGGCATGGATTTCCTCCGCATCGCAAGTGTGTCGGGCCGTCCGGGCAGGGCGCGGCCGGCGTCTGGCGAGGCATCTAGCAAATTTTGACGTTTCCGTAAACGTCAAAATTGACGTCTGATTGTGCCGGCGATCATTGCGCATTGTGTCAAGCACGCAAAGCCCGCAACGGAAAGCGCGGGCTGCTGTCAGGGGTGTGCTGTCGGCCTGGCGTTCAGCGCGCGTCCGCGGCAGACAATTGCCGTTCAATGTCGGTCAGCATCGTCTGCAACTCGCCGATCGCCGCGTCGATGTCGGCGCGCTCCCGGTGCAGGCGCTCCAATTGCTCGCCGCCTTTTTCGGCAGCAAGGCGCAACTGCCGGCGATTGCCGTCAGCGGGATCGTAGAGCGCCAGGATCTCTGCAATGTCCTGCAAGGAAAAGCCCAGGCGCTTGCCCATCAGGATCAGCGCCAGCCGCGCCCTGTCGCGGCGGGAGTAGAACCGCGTATTGCCCACGCGGCGGGGTTGGAGAAGGTTCTTGTCTTCGTAAAAGCGCAATGCACGCAGCGTGACATCGAATTCGGCCGCAAGCTCGCCAATGCGATAGACCGTCTCGATGCCGTCCGCCGCGGGAATCTGCCCGACATTGGTCATCTGTGCACCCCGAATTGTTCTCGCGCGAATGCGGCGGGTAAGGCACGCGGCATCCGGCTGACATCAAGGTTTACGTGGCGGCGTGTCGTCACGACAGGTTTCGCGGTGTTACGCCGGGGTTACAGTGCCGCGCCGGCCGCATTCGGCAACCATCGCGCCCTGTTCAGTCGGGCTGGGGTTAACGCGTTGTTTACCACGTTGGTTAAAGAGTTGGTGAAGCCGGTTCGCCCGTCCGCCTCCATGCGCGTCTTCCGGCGGTGTTGTTCCGGGCCCCTTGTGAGGCCACCCGTTCTTTGAGGAAGCAGGCATTTCATGCGCGACCGTTACAATCAGGCCGGAAGCCGATTTGATTCAACCGGCACGCTTGAGCGCCTTCAGGACGCTCTGTCTGCACTCGAGCAGCGTGTTGGACCGGCTCCACAGGCCCCCGCGCGGCCCGTCCGGCGGGGTGCTGACCGCGATATAGCGGCCATCAAGGCACGGCAGAGCGCCCTCGAGGCTGGCCGCGACCGTCGGCCCGAACAACCGGTTGGGAACAAGCGGGCCGATACGCTGCGCCACGAGATCGGCCGCTTGCGTGAAGACATCAATCGCGAAATGTCGGCATCGGCCGGCGGGTTTGAAGCATTGCGCGATGAGGTGCGCGACATGCGCACGGCGCACGGCGGGTCCGGCCGTGTACGTCAGTCGCCGCGCGTTCCGACCGCTTCCGGTGACGTTGCCGGACTTCGCGCCGAGGTCGAGCAGCTCAAGGAGGGTGTTGCCGCCCTTGCTCGCGAAGACACGTTGCGTGATCTGACCGAGCGTTGGGCCGTCATTGAACGCGAGATTGCGGCACTTCCCGGCTCGCTGGCCTCGCGCGATGATCTGAGCGCCATGTCCGGTCGCCTTGATGACATGCATCACGCGATCGGCGACTTGCCGCGCACCCTGCAACTCGACATGCTCGAAGACCATCTGCGTTCCCTGGCTGGCGCCGTCGAGCAAGTTGCCCTGCACAGCTCGGCCGCCGTACCCGTCGGCTTGGACGAACTCGATGGACGGCTCGACGAGATCAGCCGGGCGATCAGCGCCATCACGCCGACCGCCGCAAGCGGCATCGATGCCAGCATGATCGAACGGATCGAGGCGCGCATTGCCGCGCTCGCAACCCAGATCGATACCTATGCGCATGATCATCCGCCGATCGACTATGACGAGCGTTTCGAGGAACTGGCCGCGCGGATTGACGGCTTGCGCCTGGGCGTCGCCCCGGGGACGGTGTCGGGCGAAGCCATGGATGCGCTCAATGCCCGCATCGACACCATCGCGGACAGCCTCGATACGCTGGCCCGCGCCGACACGCTGACCGACGATCAGGCCAGCTTCGCGGTTGCCGAACTCGATGAGCGTCTGGCGGCGATCGATGCACAAATCCAGGCGGCCAACGCGCTGGCGGAACGGTCTGCGGAAGACGTCGTCCGGTCCGTCGATGACCGCTTGACCGAGATCGCGCGGCGCATCGACGACAATGAACGTATCCAGGCGACCGTCCCGTCTGTCGCCCAGCTTGACCAGCGGCTCGACCAGATCGCCGCGATGCTTGCCAGCGGCGGCGCGGCGTCCGCACCGGTTGATGTCGCTCATCTGGAAGCCCAGATCGCCGAATTGTCCGAGGCGCTCGCCGCCGGCAGTTCCGCATCGGTCAGCGAAGAGAGCATCTGGACTGCCGCACGCACCGCCGCCGAGGAGGTTGCCGGCCGTATGGGAACCGCCGGGGCTGACGCGGCGATGCCCGAGACGCTGCAACGGCTGACCGAAGATTTGCGCACGCTGGAATCCTTGGCGCGCGAAACCGACACCCGCAACACCGAGACGTTTGGCGCCATCCACGATACGCTGCTTCAGGTGGTCGACCATCTGTCCGGCCTGGAGGAAAAGGTCAGGGCAACGCCGATGCCCGCGACGGCGCCGATGCCTGAAAACCGGCCCATGCATATCGACGATGCGCCGCCTCTCGAGACGGTTTTCGACGCCGCCGAACCAGATGGCCCCGCCGCGCCCGAGCCGGTGTCGCCGGCGCGCGCTGCTGCCGATGCGGCCCTTTTTGCGCTCGGCGAGCGTCCGGAACATGCGCTCGCGGCAGCGCCCGCCTCGGGGCGGGCATCATTCCTGAAATCGGTCACCGACCGTTTGCCGCTTGGCCGCGCGCGCAAGGAACCCGAACAGCCCGCCATTTCCGCGAGCGATGATGGCGACCCGCTTCCTCAGGTGATCGATGATCAGCCGATCGAGCCGGGCTCCGAACAGATGGCGCTGGCCGACATCATGGCGCGGGTACGATCAGAGCGTAAGGGAACAGGCCGCGCTGCTTCGCCGACCGACGCGCCCCAAACGCCGGGCACAGACGCCGGAAAGTCCGATTTCATCGCCGCCGCGCGCCGCGCCGCCCAGGCGGCTGCGGCCGATGCGGGCGTGATGTCGAGCCGACAGCCAGCATCGGACGCCGGCGGCTCGGCATCGGTCGCCGGCATGATTTCCCGGCGCCGCAAGCCCATCATGATGGCCGCCGGCGCGATCCTGCTTGCCATCCTCGCCTTGCCGCTGGTGCGCGGCTTCTTGGCGCCCGCTCCCGAAAACGTTGCAGCCCGGAGCAGCGAGCCGGCCGCGGTCATTGAGACCGTGCCCGAGGATTCCGTCGCGATCATCGCACCGGAGGTCGATGCGACCGATGCGGCACCGTCGCGCGATATCCTCGCCGAAGCCGATGCCGTGCCCGCCGATACGGAGCCGGCAGCAGACGCGCCGGCGCCCGAACTGGCCGAAACACCCATTGATGAGGCCGTTGAACCCGCGCCCGAAATGCTGGACGCGCCGACCGTCGCCGGGTTCGATGACCTGCCGGACGATGTCGGTTCGGTCGCGCTGCGCGAGGCTGCGGCGGATGGCGATGCCATGGCGCTCTACGTCGTCGGTGAAGCCCTGGCGGCCGAGGCCCGGGCCGGCGAAGGCGATCTTGCCGAAGCGCTCAAATGGTACGAACGGTCCGCCGAACGGGGTTTTGCGCCGGCCCAGTACAGGACCGGCAATTTCTATGAGAAGGGTTTTGGCGCCGAACGCGATTTCACGACGGCCAAGACCTGGTATCAGCTTGCCGCCGAGCAAGGCAATGCGAGCGCCATGCACAATCTGGCGGTCTTGTTCGCCAGCGGCACCGATGGTCCGCCGGACTTCGATTCGGCAGCCCGCTGGTTCTTGCGTGCCGCCGAACTGGGCGTCCGCGACAGCCAGTTCAATCTCGGTATCCTGGCCGCAAAGGGGCAGGGCCTGCCCCAGGATCTGGGTGAGTCGTACAAATGGTTTGCTCTGGCGGCCCAGAGCGGTGACGAGGACGCGGCCTCCAAGCGTGATGACATTGCCAATGTTCTGCGCCCGGACCAGCTTGAAAACGCCCGCGGCGCAACGGCGCTGTGGCGGGCCAAGCCGGTGGACGAGGCGGCGAACATCGTGGACGTGCCGGAAGCCTGGCAGACCGGAGACATGGTCACCGCCGCCGCCGCGCCGATCTCGGAAGAGGACATGCGCCGCGCCGTCGCCAACATCCAGGCGATCCTCAACGACAATGGCTATGATGCCGGCCCGGTCGATGGCCTGATGGGACAAAAGACGCGCGATGCGATCACCGCTTTCCAGCGTGACAACGGCCTGCCGGCGACGGGCAATGTCGACCAGACGCTGGTGGAAAATCTCCTGGCCATGACACAAAACGACAGCTAGCCGCGGACGAGCCTTCGTTGCCCTGCGGCTGCGGTCGGCGCACCGGCGCTTACCATGACCGGGCCTTCCGATTGACACACCACCATGCCCGGCGCATGACGGAATGCGCCCCCGCCTTCGCCGGCGGTGCGGCGACCCCGTCCGCTCTGGAGTGACCCGTGGCGCTGTATTTGCCGATCGCCGAAATGTCCGTGAACATTCTTGTTCTTCTGGGCATGGGCGCGGCGGTCGGCTTCCTGTCCGGCATGTTCGGCGTGGGCGGCGGCTTTCTGATCACGCCACTTCTGATCTTCTACAACATTCCGCCCGCCGTCGCCGTTGCCACCGGTGCCAACCAGATCGTCGCCTCCTCGGTGTCGGGCGTTCTGTCGCATCTCAAGCGCGGCGGGGTCGATTTCAAGCTCGGCAGCGTGCTGCTCGCCGGTGGTCTGATCGGATCGACCGCCGGCGTCTACATCTATTCGCTGCTGCGCGGCATCGGCCAGCTCGATCTGATCGTCTCGATCCTTTACGTGGTCTTTCTGGGCACGGTGGGCGGGCTGATGCTGTTCGAGAGCGTCAAGGCGCTGCGCCGGGCGCGCTCGGGCGAAGTGGTGTCGCTGCGCCGTCCCGGCCAGCACATCTGGGTGCACAAGCTGCCCTTCAAGATGCGCTTCAAGACCTCGCGGCTCTATGTCAGCGTTGTTCCGGTGCTGGCGCTGGGCGCCATGATCGGCATGCTGGCGGCGATCATGGGCGTGGGCGGCGGCTTCATCATGGTGCCGGCGATGATCTACCTGCTCAAGGTGCCGACCAATGTCGTCATCGGCACCTCGCTGTTCCAGATCATTTTCGTGGCCGCCTATACGACCGTCGTTCAGGCGGTGACCAACCAGACCGTCGATGTGATGCTGGCGCTGCTGCTGATGATCGGCGGTGTCGCCGGCGCCCAATATGGCGCGCGTGCCGGCCAGCGGCTGCGTGGAGAGCAGTTGCGCGCCATGCTCGCCATCCTCGTGCTGCTGGTGGCGCTGCGTCTGGCCTATACGCTTTTTGTCGTCCCCGACGAACTGTTCACGCTGGCCATTGGCGGGGTGCTTTGAGATGAGCCCGCGCTGCGCTATCATCCTTTTGGCGTTTGTGGCCGGCCTTGCCGGCGGGCCGGCGCTCGCGCAGCAGGCGCCCGCCCCGGCCAGCGCTGTGGACGAAGCGGCGGCCGCCAACGCCGCCGAGCAGGCGCGCGTTCCCGAGCGCATCGAGATCGGCCTGTCGACGCAGGCGATCGGTGTCACATCGGACTTCACAGGCCAGGCGCTGACCATTTTCGGCGCCATCGACAATGTCGATCCGCTGGTGCACCGCCAGGGCCGCTACGATATTTTCGTCATCATCGAAGGCCCCCGGTCCGAACTGGTCACACGGCGCAAGGCCCGTGTGTTCGGCATCTGGATGAACGTCGAAAGCCAGTCCTTCGACAACACGCCGCAATCCTATCTCATTGCCTCGACACGGTTGGCGCGCGATATCACAAGCCTTGACACGCTGGCGCGTCTGTCGCTCGGCATCGGCCAGATCCGCGTCCAGCCGCATCCCGACAAGAAGCAGGCGCGCGAGGTCGAGGCGTTCACCGCCGCTTTGAGACGGCTCAAGCAGGACGCCGGCCTCTACCGCGAATTTCCCGGCGGCGTGCAGTTCATTTCCCAATCTCTGTTCCGTGCCGAGGTTGCCTTGCCGGCCAATGTCCCGCTCGGCCAGCATCGCGCCCGGGCCTATCTGTTCCGCAACGGCGAACTGGTCGGCCAGACCCAGGCGCCGTTGCGCATCGCCAAGGCCGGCTTCGAGTTCGCCATATCCGATTTCGCCCGCAACCACTCGCTTTACTATGGTCTTGCCTCGGTGCTGTTGGCGTTGTTCATCGGCTGGCTGGGCCGTATCGTCTTCAAAAAGGATTGACCATGGTCGAGGACGAGGATGCCGAAGAGATTGCGAGCCGCGCCCCGTTCATGCTGGCGCTTTTGGGCTTTGTGCCGTTCGCCGTCCTGACGGGCGCGCAATTCGTCCCCGGCGCCACGCCGGCACAGACGCTCGGCCTGACCGCGCTCAACGCTTATGCGGCGATCATCCTGTCGTTTCTGGGCGGCATCCGCTGGGGCATGGTGGTCAATGCGGCCGACCAGCGTGCGGTCATGCCGGTCTTTCTTTTGTCGGTCGTTCCCTCGCTCTGGGCCTGGGCGGCCTTCTTTGCGCCGGGCCCGTTGGGGTTTGTGATGTATGCGATCGGATTTGCGGCGATGGGCTGGTGGGACCGTGCGCTGGTCGCGCGCGGCGAGGCGCCGGCATGGTTCGGCCTGTTGCGGGTAACGCTGACAGTGCTCGTCGCGCCGACCATGCTGCTGGCCGCCCTGTCGCAGGTGATTTGAGCGCTCGGCTGGAACGGCACTACCCTTCGGCGGCGTCAGGCGACAATGATGTCCTTGCAGTACTTCTTGTGGCCCATCGCACACAATTTCGCTTTGAGTTCGTCGACGCTTTGCGCCAGTGGCGCAATATTCTTGGACCGTTCGATCAATCCGTCGATGATCTCCAGAAGCTCCGTGTCAATCTCAGGCGCGCGCTTGGTCTTGTCCATGATGTGCTCCCGATCTGCTGCTGTTGAGACAATAACAGCATGCTCGGGGAGGGTTGCTCACGTCAACAGCACTTTGGATACTTCCGACGATCAGCCGATCAGATCGCGCCAGCCGATCGGATAGATGCGGTCGGTGCCCTGCATGTAGGCGCGGAAGGCGCCCAGATCGAACAGGCCCTCCAGCGCCCGGTCGCGCACGTTCAGCCCGCCCGTATAGACGCCGAAGGCCGGCATGATCAGCCGCGCGCCGTCGGACGCAAAACACGACCGGCGCACCGCCTTGCCGCGCCCGCGCAGGATCGCCGCCGGATGGTAATGGCCGGACACTTCGCAGCCCGCATGGTCTTTTTCGGCGATGTGGCGGAAGGTGATCACGCCGGCGGCCAGGCTTTTGACGCTGTCGCCGGGCACATTGGCCGGCGGGGACGGGTCGTGATTGCCGGTCACCCACACCATCGTGCGGCCGGCGGCCAGTGCCTCGATGGCGCGCACCGTGTGGGCGGAGATACGCGCGCTCGCCTCGTCATCATGGAAGCTGTCGCCCAGCGAGACGATCAGTGTCGGCTCGTATTTGGCGACCAGCGCGGCGAGCCGGGCAAGCGTCGCCGGCGTGTCATAAGGCGGCAGGAAGATGCGCCGCCGCGCGAATGACGAACCCTTTTCCAGATGCAAATCGGACACGACCAGCATGCGCGCATTGGCGAAAAAGGCGATGCCCGCCGGATCGAGCAGCACACGTTCGCCGCCGAAGTCGATCGTCAGCGCCTCGCCGGCCTGCATCATCTGCGGTGTCTTGAGTGCCGGTCTCATCCGCCCACCATGTCCTCGCCCATCGCCTCGCGCACCAGCGCTTCGGTCGCCAACGCCTTTTCGGCCATCAGCGCGTCGCCGGTTTCCGAACTGATGACCGGCTCCTTGCCGATCTCCAGCATCACCGGCACCGCCAGCGGCGATATCCGGTCGAGCCCCTTATGCACGATTCGCCCCTTGATGCGAGCCAGCAGCGCATTCACCCGGCCGACATCGAGATAGCCCGCCCGTGCATCGTTGCGTGTCGCCTGCAGCAATATGTGGTCCGGCTCGTGCGTGCGCAGCACGTCATAGATCAGGTCCGTGGAGACGGTCACCTGCCGCCCGGTCTTCTCCTTGCCCGGATGGCGCTTGTCGATCAGCCCGGCGATCAGCGCGCAATAGCGGAACGAGCGCTTGAAGACGAAACTCTCGTCGAGCCAGGCTTCCAGATCGTCGCCCAGCATGTCCTGCGCGAAAAGATCGGTCAGCGACAGATCGCCCCGGCCGATCATCGCGCCCATGTCTTTCAGGCCCCAGATTGCCACCGCATAGTCCGATGCGACAAAGCCGATCGGCCGCGCCTTGGCCCGTTCGAGGCGGCGTGTCAGCAGCATGCACAGCGTCTGGTGCGCCAGCCGCCCCTCGAACGGATAGGCGACCATGTAGAACCGCTCGCCGCGCGGAAAGGTCTCGACCAGCATCTCGTCGGCGCCGGGCACGAGCGAATTCTGCTTCTGGTAGCCCAGCCATTCGGAAACCTGAGCCGGCAAACGGTGCCATTGGCCGGGATCAGCCAGCATCTTGCGCACCTGGGCGGACAGATAGGTGGTGGTTGGAAACTTGCCGCCCATATAGGCGGGTACCTTGGCTTCGAGCGTCGGCGCGTTCGAGGCAAAGGCCTCGCTCTCGCGAATGCCTTCGAAACGCAACACTTTGCCGGCAAACAGGAACGTGTCGCCATAGACGAGCTGTTCAAGGAAAATCTCCTCGATCTTGCCGAGCACGCGGCCACCGCGGCCCTTGCCGCCGGCGCCGGGCCGCACCAGCCGCACCGTCAGTTCCGGGGCCGCAACGATCGTGCCTGCGTTGAGCCGGTATTGCTGGGCGACCGCCGGATGGGCGATGCGCCATGTGCCGTCTTTGGTCTGCTTGATCTTGGCGTAGCGCTCATAGGATTGCAGCGCATAGCCGCCATGGGCGACGAAATGGACGCAGCGGTCGAACGTCTGACGGTCAAGGTCCGCATAGGGGGCAGCGCCCGTCACTTCGGCATAGAGATCATCGGCCTCGAATGGCGCCGAACAGGCCATGCCCAGAATGTGCTGGCACAGAACGTCGAGTGCGCCCGGCTCGATTGGCGGCGTGTCCTGGGCGCCCAGATAGTTCGCATTGAGCGCCGCCTGGCACTCCATCACCTCGAACCGGTTGGCCGGCACGAGGATCGCCCTGGATGGCTCGTCCATACGGTGGTTGGCGCGGCCGATCCGCTGCGCCAGCCGGCTGGCCCCCTTGGGCGAGCCGACATGGACGACCAGATCGACATCGCCCCAATCGATGCCCAGATCGAGCGTCGAGGTGGCAACCACCGCGCGCAGCGCGTTTTCGCCCATCGCCGCCTCCACCCGGCGCCGCTGGCCGACATCGAGCGACCCGTGATGCAGCGCGATCGGCAGGCTGTCCTCGTTCAGCGTCCACAGCGCCTGGAAGATCAGTTCGGCCTGGGATCGCGTGTTGACGAAGATCAGCGTCGTGCCGTGCGCCTTGATCGCTTCATAGACATCAGGCAGCGCATAGCGCGCCGAATGGCCGGACCATGGAATGCGGCCGTCGGATTTCAGGATCGTGATCTCGGGCGTCGCGCCGCCATCGACGATGATCAGTTCGGACAGGGCATCCGCACCGTCTGACTGCGGCACCAGCCAGCGCCGCAACTCGTCGGGCTCGGCCACCGTCGCCGACAGGCCGATCGTCTGGAGTTCCGGTTGCAGCATCCGCAGCCGGGCCAGCCCCAGCGCCAGCAATTGTCCGCGCTTGGAGGTGACGAGCGAATGCAGCTCGTCGAAGATCACATAGCGCAGGTCGGCAAAGAACCGGTCGGCATCCTTGTGCGACAGCAACAGCGCCACCTGTTCCGGCGTCGTCAGCAAGATGTCCGGAGGAGCCAGCTTCTGGCGTTGCCGCTTGGAAGCGGGCGTGTCGCCGGTGCGCGTCTCGATGGTGACCGGCAGGTTCATTTCGCCCACCGGCATACCGAGATTGCGCTCGATATCGACGGCAAGCGCCTTGAGCGGCGAGATATAGAGCGTGTGCACGCCCGGCTTGATCGTGCCCGGCTTCGGCCTGCCGCGTCGCGTCAGATCGGTGAGCGCGGGCAAAAAGCCGGCCAGCGTCTTGCCGGCCCCGGTCGGTGCGATCAGCAGCGTCGAAAGACCCGCCTCGGCCTTGGCGAGCAATTCAAGCTGATGTGCGCGTGGCTGCCAGCCCTTGGTCGAAAACCAGTCGACGAACGGGCCGGGCAGGGCGAACATGTCGGCCCGCGCCGGCCGCGATGTGTCGATGACGCTCATTGGCGGGCAGATTAGCGTTCCCGAAAAGTTCTGCAATGTGTCTTGCGCGAAAAAGGCGCGGGCCTATCTTGCCGGCCATGAAACCCGACAAGCTGCTGCACCCGACCGACAAGGGGCTCTATTGCCCGCCGGGCGATTTTTACATCGATCCCGTCAGGCCGGTCGGTCGCGCATTGATCACCCATGGCCATGCCGACCATGCCCGCGCCGGCCATGCCCATGTGATGGCCACACGTGAAACGCTCGACATCATGGCCATCCGCTACGGCGATAATTTCGCTGGCGCCACGCAAGAGGCGATGCTCGGCGAAACCGTGACCATCAACGGTGTCACCGTCTCGTTCCATCCCGCCGGCCATGTGCTCGGCTCGGCGCAGATCGCCGTGGAAATGGATGGTACGCGCATCGTCGCCTCGGGCGATTACAAGCGCCGCGCCGACCCCACGTGCGCCGGTTTCGAGGTCGTGCCGTGCGATGTCTTTATCACAGAAGCCACCTTCGGCCTGCCCGTCTTCATCCATCCCGACGATGGCGACGAGATCGCTCGACTGCTCGACAGCGTCGCGCGCTTTCCCGAGCGCGCCCATCTGGTTGGCGCCTATGCGCTCGGCAAGGCGCAACGGGTCATCGCCCTGATCCGGCAGGCCGGCTACGCCGAGACGATCTTCATCCACGGCGCGATGGACAAGCTCTGCACCTACTACCAGGGCCAGGGCGTTGATCTGGGCCCGCTCGCGCCGGCGACCATCGACAAGGGTGCCAAGGACCAGTTTGCCGGCACAATCATCGTCGGCCCGCCCTCGGCCTTTGCCGACAAATGGGCGCGGCGCTTCCCCGACCCGGTCGCCTGTTTCGCCTCGGGCTGGATGCGCGTGCGCCAGCGGGCCAAGCAGCGCGGCGTCGAACTGCCGCTGATCCTGTCCGATCATTCCGACTGGAACGAACTGACCCAGACCATCCGCGACACAGGCGCGTCGGAGGTCTGGGTCACCCATGGCCGCGAGGAAGCCCTGGTGCGCTGGTGTGAACTGTCGCAGATCAGGGCCAAGCCGCTCAACCTCGTCGGCTATGAGGACGAGGCGGAGTGACCGTTCAGCTCCGGCTGGGGAAGTCCCTTGGAGTGCTCCACCCCCAAGACGGCCTCCGCTATGGGCGTCTATTGGAGATCTCGATGGAGAAGCACATTGTCCGGCAGCACTGGTGGCGGCCGCGAGATCCGTTCCGATCGGCGGCCGGGCGCATACGTCGACCTACGACACCTATGCCCGCGACAATGCCGGCGCGGGACAGGGTCCTCTGGTCACCAGGGGCAGGGCGCCCGGGTCCATGCGGGCGGCCGAAAAGTGGAGGCGCCGTGATGCCGTTTAAGGATAGCTTCTTTGGGCGGTCGCAGTTGCCAGGACGTTCCCGGACCGGTCCTTGGCGGTTGCTGTCCATTGATAGGTGTGGCTTCCGTCCGGCGGGCACGGGCTCTTGTAACGAAAGGCGCCCGGCTCAATTTGACTTTGCCCGGAATACCGGACGCGACCACCGCCATGCCGGTAGCTGGGGACGTTCAAGTCCTTCATGTTGAACTCGATGCGCGCCGTTCCGTCCGGCACCGATCTCAAAGAGAACAAAGGGTTCTTCACACGATTTGGCCGGCCGGATGTACACAGTTTGATGTTGCCCCATTCGAACGAGAACGAAAACGCGTGCGCTGACACAGGAAAGGTCAAAAGCAGACAAAGTGACGCAACGGAAAGTATTGGTTTTTTCATCATGGTCCCCACAGTAAAAACAAAATATTTCTATGATACAGAGGGCAATTTGTGAAGCCGTTTTCTAGCCTTCTTGACAGTCTGGTCCTCACCCCCTCGCGCAATGCGAAACTGCGGCTGATCGTCGACTATGTCGCGGCGACACCAGACCCGGACCGCGGCTATGCCATCGCCGCCATCTCGATATCCCGTCGGTCAAGCCGGCGATGATTCGCGCACTTGTCGAGGAGAGGGTCGATCCGGTCCTGTTCGGCTATTCCTACGATTTCGTTGGCGATCTCGCGGAGACGGTGAGCCTGATCTGGCCTGTGGATGATGGCCCCTCACCCTTACCCTCTCCCCGCACGCGGGGAGAGGGAGACTTGGCCAAAAACGCAACATCTTTGGCAGTTGCACCAAGCGTTGCCAAAAAGGGATCGCCGCTGGTGACCCCCTTGCCCCGCTTGCAGGGAAGGGATGAAGGGTGGGGGCAACACGATCTCTCCCTCGCCACCATCGTTGAAACCTTGCAACGCTCTTCCCGCTCCGACGGTCCCAGACTTGTCGAACGCTGGCTTGATGCGCTCGATCCGCCCGGCCGCTACGCGCTTTTGAAGCTGATCACCGGCGGCATGCGTGTCGGCGTCTCCTCGCGCCTGGTCAAACAGGCGCTGGCCGATTTCGGCGGCAAGGACGTAACCGAGATCGAGGAACTCTGGCACGGACTGGAAATCCCCTATACGGACCTGTTTGCCTGGCTCGGAGGCACCGGTCCCAAGCCCGAAAGCGCCGCCGCCGCCCCGTTCCGGCCCGTCATGCTGGCCAACCCGGCCGACGTCGAAGAATTGGGCCGCTACGATCCGGCGGACTACATCGCCGAATGGAAATGGGACGGCATCCGCGTGCAGGTGACCGCCGAGCGTGGCGTCGGGCGCATCTATTCGCGCACCGGCGACGACATCTCCAAATCGTTTCCCGATCTTCTGGCGGCGATGGATTTCGAAGGATCGATCGACGGCGAATTGCTGGTTGGCCATTTCGAGAATGGCGCGATCCGCGCTGGCACGTTCGGCGATCTCCAGCAGCGGCTCAACCGAAAGACCGTCTCGGCCAAGCAGCAGGCAAAGTTTCCCGCCTTCGTGCGCGCCTATGATTTGCTCCAGCAGGGCGCGGACGATCTGCGTACCGAACCCTTCGAGACACGCCGCGCCCGGCTGGAGGCGTTCGTTGCGACTCTTCCACCCGACCGGTTCGACCTGTCGCCGCTGGTGGCATTCGAGACCTGGGACGCGGTTGCGGCCAGGCGCAACGCGCCGCCCGCCCCGATCATCGAGGGGCTGATGCTCAAGCATCGTCGATCGACCTATGTGCCCGGCCGGCCCAAGGGGCCGTGGTTCAAGTTCAAGCGCGATCCGTTCCTGATCGATGCGGTGCTGATGTATGCCCAGCGCGGCCATGGCAAACGGTCCAGCTTTTATTCGGACTATACGTTCGGCGTCTGGACCGGCGAGGCCGACGATCCGGCGCTCGTGCCGGTCGGCAAGGCCTATTTCGGCTTCACCGACGAGGAGCTGAAACAGCTCGACAAGTTCGTGCGCGACAACACGATCGAGCGGTTCGGCCCGGTGCGCTCGGTACGCGCCGAACCGGACCACGGTCTGGTGCTGGAAGTCGCCTTTGAGGGGCTGAACCGTTCGGCGCGCCACAAATCCGGTGTCGCCATGCGCTTTCCGCGCATCTCGAGGCTCCGGTGGGACAAGCCGCCGCTCGAGGCCGATCGTCTTGAAACATTGGAAGCGATGCTTGGTTGAAGGCGTCGAACGATCGGCGGTCGAGACTTCGTGCACCTTGCCGATTGTCCAAAATGTCGGTCCCGAGTCTGAACCCGCCGGGTGGCGCAGGGCTTCACCAAATCATTCCGGAACAAGGTTCCGGAATCCAGCAAGGTTGCGACATCACATGGATCCTGGAACCAGGTTCCGGGATGGCGGCGCTTACGGGACAGCAAAGGCCGTGCTTGATGCGCGTTCAAAGGCAACCCTTGCGGTTGCCGCATTTGCCGCCTAGGTGCGCTTTCAAGCAATGGAGCGCGGGCGCATGGGCACACGGCAGATATTGGGCGACACGGTCGGACGCACCGTCATCAAGCTGGTCGTCGTGTCGCTGCTGGTCGGCGCGGTGATGAGTGTCTTCGGCCTGGCGCCGATGGACGTTTGGTGGGGCCTGCGCGATTTCGCGGTCAGCCTGTGGCAAAGCGGCTGGGCGGCGCTCGGCCGGTTCGGCGACTGGTTGATCCTGGGCGCCAGCATCGTCATCCCGGTCTTCATCCTTGCGCGGCTTCTGAGCTACCGGTCGGAGCGCTGAAGGCGAATTCGTCGGCGACATGGTGCAAAAGCGCGTGCCGGCGCGCCAGCGCATCGACATCACGCGAATAGCCGCCGCCGATCACTCCGCAGACCGGCACGCCCCGCGCGCGGAAATGGCTGATCACCATGCGCTCGCGCTGTTCGATGCCATGGTTCGTCAGCGCCAGCCGGCCCAGCCGGTCCTCGCCATGCACATCGACGCCGGCATTGTAGAAGACGATGTCCGGTGCGGGCATGCGGCCCCGCAGTTCCTCGAGCGCCAGCGCGACCGTCTTCAGATAGGCGGCGTCCTCGATGCCGTCGGGCAGGCCGAGATCGAAGTCGGACGCTTTCTTGCGCACCGGATAGTTCTTTTCAGCATGGATGGATGCCGTAAAGACGCGCCCGTCGCCGGCGAAGATGTCCGCCGTGCCGTCGCCCTGATGCACGTCGAGATCGACCACCAGCGCGTTCGAGATTTCGCCATCGGCGAGCAGAAGCCGCGCGGCGACCGCGACATCGTTGAAGGTACAGAAGCCGGCACCCTGGGCACGGCGCGCATGATGGCTGCCGCCAGCCGTGTTGCAGGCAACGCCGTGTTCCAGCGCCGCCCGGGCCGCCATGATCGTGCCCGTGGTTGCGCATTGCGCGCGCAGCGAGGTGCGTTTCGTCACCTCGAAGCCGATCTCGCGCTCGATGGCGCGCGGCACGTTGAACGCATAGACCTGATCCACATAGGCGCCGTCATGGGCGAGCTTGACCCAGTCGCGCGGCGCGGGGCCGGGCACGATGAAGGTGCCGGGCGCGGCCAGACCGTCCTCGATCAGCACTTCGGCGAGCCGCGCATATTTGCCCATGGGAAAGCGGTGTTCGGGGTCGAACAGCGCGTCATAGGCGGGATTGTGCAGGATCGGCAGGCTCATCGCAGCGCAGGTAAGCATCGCACGGCCAAAATCAAACCGTGGGCAGCCTTGTCACCGGGACAATCGGCGGCTTGCCCGCACGCCTCCGATCGGGCAGGGCAGGCGGATGTCCGTCAGCCAGTCCGTTCCATCCGAAAAGGCCGCCGGCTTCGAGGTCACCAATCGCATGGTGTTCGCCATCGCCGTGCCGATGACGCTTGCCTATCTGACGACGCCCCTGCTCGGCATCGTCGATACGGCGGTGGTCGGCCAGTTCGGCGACGCGGCGCTGATTGGCGGCCTCGCCATCGGGGCGATCCTGTTCGATGTCGTCTTCATCATGTTCAACTTCCTGCGCATGGGCACGACCGGCTTCGTCGCCCAGGCGGTCGGCCGGGAAGACACGACCGAGCAGCAGGCCATCTTCTGGCGCGCCATCCTGATCGCTCTTGGAGGCGGGTTGCTGCTGTTGCCGCTTGCACCCCTGATCCGCGAGGTCGGCCTGTGGCTGATGGCGCCGGGCGATGCGGTGGCCGAGGCGACCCGCACCTATGTGACGATCCGCTTCCTCGCCGCGCCGTTCACGCTCGTCAATTATGCCATCCTCGGCCTGCTGCTCGGTCAGGCCCGGGCCGTCGCGGCACTGATCGTCCAGTCGCTGATCAACGGCATCAACATCGTCCTGTCGATCGCGCTTGGCCTGTGGCTGGAATGGAACGTTGCCGGCGTCGCCTGGGCGACGGTGATCGGCGAGAGTGTTGTGGCCGTCGGCGCGCTCGTCTGGCTCTGGCACGGTTTTGACAGGCGCCATGCCCCGTCGCGGGCGCGCATCTTTGACCGTCCTTCCTTCCTTGCGCTGATCGCGCTCAACCGGGACATCATGATCCGTTCCCTTGCACTGGTCGCCGCATTCGCGCTGTTCACCCGCATCGGCGCGCAGTTCGGCGCGGTGACGCTGGCCGCCAACGCGATCCTGATGAATTTCTTCTTCATTGCCGGCTACTATCTGGACGGGTTTGCCGTCGCCGCCGAGCAATTGGTCGGCCGCGCCATTGGCGGCCGGCACCCGAAGCCGTTCTGGCGCGCCATCCGGCTGACGGCGCTTTGGGGGTTCGTTCTGGCCGGTTTCACGACGCTGGTCGTGCTGGTGGTGGGCAACTGGTTCATCGACCTGATGACCACAGCCGAAGATGTGCGGGCCGAGGCGCGGCCGTTTCTCGCCTGGGCCGCCTTCACCGCCATTGCCGGCGTCCTCGCCTTCCAGATGGACGGCGTCTATATCGGCGCGACCTGGTCGGTGGATATGCGCAACATGATGCTTCTGTCGCTCGCCGTCTTCATCGCATGCGGTTACGGGCTGACGCCGGTCTTCGGCAATCACGGCCTCTGGTTCGCGCTCAACCTGTTTCTGGGCTTGCGTGGGCTGACATTGCTGGCGCTTCTTCCGTCTCGCGCGGAGCGTGTCTTCGGCTGAGCCCTATTGCGGCGGGATCGGTCTGGACGCCCACGCATCGACCGAAAGGTCGCGCAACTCTCGGACCCCGTCCGCCCCGCGCGCATCGAGCGCATCCGACAGGTCCGCGCAGATGCGCCTCGCGATCGTCGGCCCGCCATAGATCATGCCGGTGTAGAGTTGCACCAGATCGGCGCCGGCCTCGATCTTGGTGAGCGCCGTCTTGGCACTGTCGACACCGCCCACGCCGATCAGCGCAAGGTCGGGACCCGCGCGCTGGCGCGTCTTGGCAAGCACGATGGTCGAGCGCTCGAACACCGGCGCGCCGGACAGCCCGCCCGCTTCGCCCGGATTCGCCGATAACCCGGCCCGCGACAGGGTCGTGTTGGAGACGATCATTCCGTCGATTGTCTTGTCGAGCACCTCGGTCACGATGTCGTCGAGATCGGCCTCGGTGATGTCCGGCGCGATCTTGAGAAAGATCGGCACGCGGCGGCCCGTCTCCTCGATCTCCCTCATGCGCGCTTCGCCGACCCGCGCCAGAAGATCGGACAGCGCATCGCGCGTCTGCAAATCGCGCAGACCCGGCGTGTTGGGTGACGAGATGTTGACCGTGAAATAGGCGGCGAGCGCATAGAACCGGTCCAGCCCGGCCACATAGTCGGCCGCCTTGTCGTCCGTATCCTTGTTGGCGCCGATATTGACGCCGACGATGCCATTGTTTTGCCGCGCATCGAGCCGGTCAAAAGCCGCCTCATGGCCCTTATTGTTGAAGCCCAGCCGGTTGATGACGGCACGATCCGCAGTCAGTCGGAAAATGCGCGGCCTAGGATTGCCCGGTTGGGCACGCGGTGTCACCGTGCCGATTTCGGTGAAACCGAAGCCGAGCGCGAGCAGCGCGTCGGGCACCTCGGCGTTCTTGTCGAAGCCCGCGGCAACGCCGACGGGATTGGGAAAGGTGAGGCCCGCCACCGACACGGCCAGACGCGGATCGCCGATGGCGGGGGCGCCCGGCAGCGCCCTGACCTTCAGGCCCCTGATTGCCAGCCCGTGCGCCGTCTCCGGGTCGAAGCGGAACATCAGCCAGCGGCCGATCCGGTCGGTCAGGCGGTCGTGCATCAGGGCTCCAGGGGCGGAAAGATATGCACGCCGTCCGGCCCGAGCGGCAGGGGCCGGACCCAGACGACATGGGTCAGATCGAGCGGCGCGTAGAGATGCGGGAACAGGGCTCCGCCGCGCGAGACTTCATATGTCAGCGCGCCGCCCAGCGCTTCGGCGTTCACGGCGGCCAGCAGAAGATCGCTCTGCCCGGCAAAGTGCTTTGCCGCTGTTTCCGGCGCCTGCGCAGCGGTGGAGAAATGGATGTAGCCATCGGCCAGATCGATCGGCGCCCCGGCAAAGACACCGTCGGCCTCGGCTTTGGTCCATTGCTGCCGCGTCGCGATCTTGTAGATGAGGGCGTCCATGCCGCCCCCTTAGACTGACCGGGCGGCCCGCGGAAGTCCGGCAGGCACACATGCGCCCCTTGTCCACCGGCCATCACAAATTCCGCGCAATGTCATGGAAAAGGTCGACAAAGGGACGCGCCAGTCGGGCCCGGCCCGAGGAGGAACAGATGAAGGCAATGATCATCGGCGGCAGTTTGGCCGCCCTGGCCGCGATGGCGGGTCCGACCGCCGCCGACACCGGCCGCTATGTGATGGAGCCGACCGGTGAGGGGTTCGTGCGCATGGACACAGAGACTGGTGAAATGTCGGTCTGCGCGCTGGAAGGCGACGAGGTGGTGTGCCGGCTTGGGGCCGACGAACGCGCCGCGTTCTTCGATGCGCTCGATGCGCTCGAAGCGCGGGTCGAGGTGCTCGAACGGCGTCTGAATGCCGGCGCCGGCTCGGCGATCGCCCGCGACGGCCTGCCCGACCCTGAGGAATTCGAGCGCGGCCTGGGCTATATGGAAGAGTTCATGCGCCGCTTCATGGGCATCGTCGAGGAGATGGAAGGCGCGCCCGATCGGACCTGACGCCGTCAGCGTTCGGGCGGCGCGGTCAACACCTGCTCGATGATCGCGAGCACGGCCGCGCTGTCCGACAGCGGCATCGCCGGATGGGCGGTCTCGCCGCGCGCAACGGCGGCCTGGACGGCGGCCGCCTGGAAGTTGAGCCCGCGTGAGGACCGGTCGAAATCCATGCGAGTCCGGCCGGGCAGCGGCAGCCGTCTGGCCAGCTTCTCAGCCCATTCGCGCGGGTCCGGCGCCGTCTCCAGCGGCTTGTCCCACAGCGTCAGCGATGGCGCCGACAGAAAATGCCGGTCGATCCGCAGCGTGCCGGTCTCGCCACGGACGACAAAATCGTTGCGCCCCTCTGCGGCCGGTTCCTCCACGAAGCCGACTTTGACTGCGAACGGAACGGTGCCGCAGATCAGCGTCATCTCGGCGCGCGTATCGACGCCGGTCGGCGCGGCCTGCCAGTGCCCGCTTTCAAGCATCGGCAGCCCGAACAGAAACGTCGCCAGAGACAACGGATAAACGCCCAGATCGTGCAGCACGCCGCCGCCGCGCGCCGGATCGAACAGGCGGTGGTCCGCATCGAACGGCCGGTGGAAGATGAGGCTTGCCTCGGCGCGCTCCACCGACCCGATGGCACCTTCGTCGATCAGGGCCTTGGCCCGCTGCACGGCGGGCAGGAACCGCGTCCACAGCGCCTCCATCGCGAACACGCCGGCCTTGTGCGCGGCGTCTTTGATGGTGCGCGCCTGTTCGGCCGTCATCGCCACTGGTTTTTCGATCAGCACCGGCTTGCCAGCGGCAATCGCCCGCAGTGCCTGGTCGCAATGTTCGGTGTGGGGCGACGCGATGTATACCGCGTCGATGGTGGGATCGGCGAGAAACGCGGCCGGGTCGGCATGGGCGGCTGCGACGCCATGCGCTTTGGCAAAAGTCTGCGCGCTCTGCATCGACCGCGAGCAGACCGCCGCCCGGCGTGCGCCCGGTACACGGTCGAGATCGTCAGCAAATTGCGCGGCAATCGCGCCCGTCGCCCAGATGCCCCAGCCAAAGCCGTCCTGTGTGGTTTTGCCTGTGTCCGACGCCATGATCCGCCTGCCTCATCGCCCCATTGCGGCGCCAGTGTGCGGCAAACCGATCAACAATTCACCAACGCCGGCGGCCGGCAAAAAAAGCGGCCGCGCTCGTCTGGACAGCATCACATTTGGTGCTATAAACCGCGCGTTCCGAGCGGGGCTTTTGCCCGCGCGATCCGTGTGATCGCGAACACCCGTGCCCGGGTAGCTCAGGGGTAGAGCAGCGGATTGAAAATCCGCGTGTCGGTGGTTCAAATCCGCCCCCGGGCACCATTCAGCCTTTTCCCCGTCCGGTGCATCGATCATCCCGGTATTTGTGCCCTTGTCATGATCGTCTTGGACAGGTGGCCGCTGGCCAGCGCGACTGTCGCACCGGTACGCATCAGACATTGAGAGGGCGGCCGCCGGCGCAACATGGCGCCTCGGTCGCTTTTTGCCCTAGGAATCCACCTTCAGCACCTGGATGAACGCCTCCTGGGGGATTTCAACGCGGCCGAACTGGCGCATCTTCTTCTTGCCCTCTTTCTGCTTTTCCAGAAGCTTGCGTTTGCGCGTCACGTCGCCGCCATAGCATTTCGCCGTCACATCCTTGCGCATCGCTGAAATCGTCTCGCGGGCGATCACCTTGCCGCCGATCGCCGCCTGGATGGGGATCTTGAACATGTGGCGCGGGATCAGGTCCTTGAGCTTCTCGCACATGACGCGGCCGCGCTTTTCGGCCGCCGCGCGGTGGACCAGCATGGACAGTGCATCGACGGGCTCCTCGTTGACGAGGATACTCATCTTGACGAGGTCGCCCTCGCGATAACCCTCGATCTGGTAGTCGAAGCTGGCATAGCCCTTGGAGATCGATTTCAGCCGGTCGTAGAAATCGAACACCACCTCATTGAGCGGCAGTTCATAGGTGACCATGGCGCGCGTGCCGACATAGGACAGGTCGGTCTGGATGCCGCGCCGTTCCTGGCAGAGCTGCAGGATGGCGCCCAGATAATCGTCCGGCGTCATGATCGTCGCCTTGATCCACGGCTCCTCGATGGTGGCGATCTTGACCACATCGGGCATGTCGGCGGGATTGTGCAGTTCGGTCACCGTGCCGTCGGTCAGCGTCATGCGGTAGACGACCGACGGCGCGGTGGCGATCAGTTCGAGGTCGAACTCGCGGGCCAGCCGCTCCTGGATGATTTCAAGGTGCAAGAGGCCCAAAAAGCCGCAGCGGAAGCCGAAGCCGAGCGCGGCCGAGGTCTCCATCTCGTAGGAGAAGCTCGCATCGTTCAGCCGCAGCTTGCCGATGGCGGCGCGCAGATCCTCAAAGTCCGCCGCATCGACCGGAAAAAGACCGCAGAAGACGACCGGTTGGGCCGGCTTGAAGCCGGGCAGCGCTGCGGCTGTCGGTTTCTTGTCCTCGGTGATCGTGTCGCCGACACGCGTATCGGCCACCTCCTTGATCGACGCGGTAAAGACGCCGATCTCGCCGGGGCCGAGTTCCGGCACGGTGACCAGCTTGGGCGTCAGAACGCCGACACGGTCGACCGAATATTTGGCTCCGGTGCCCATCATGCGGATGGTCTGGCCGCGCTTCATCTGGCCGTCGATGATGCGGACGAGGACCACGACGCCCAGATAGGCGTCGTACCACGAATCCACCAGCATCGCCTTGAGCGGCTCGGTACCCTCGCCTTCGGCGGGCGCGGGCAGGTGGGTGACGATCGCTTCAAGCACCTCTTCGACACCCTGGCCGGTCTTGGCGGAGATCTCCACAGCATCGGACGCATCGAGCCCGATCACCTCCTCGACCTGCGCTTTCACCCGCTCGACATCGGCGGCGGGCAGGTCGACCTTGTTGAGGACGGTGACGATCTCATGGTCATTGTCGATCGCCTGATAGACGTTGGCGAGCGTCTGCGCCTCGACGCCCTGTGAAGCATCAACCACCAGAAGCGACCCCTCGCAGGCGGCGAGCGAGCGCGAGACCTCATAGGCAAAGTCGACATGGCCGGGCGTGTCGATCAGGTTGAGCACATAATGCTCGCCGTCCTTGGCGTCATATTCGAGCCGGACGGTGTTGGCCTTGATGGTGATGCCGCGCTCACGCTCGATATCCATCGCATCGAGCACCTGATCCTTCATCTCGCGTTCCTCCAGCGATCCGGTCATCTGGATCAGCCGGTCGGCGAGCGTCGATTTGCCATGGTCGATATGGGCGACGATGGAGAAATTGCGGATGTGGGAACGCGGTGTCGTGGTCATGGCGCTGATATAGGCGCGAACGCCTTGTCGGGAAAGCGGGAATCGCGATGCCGGCGGGCCTTGTCGCGGCCGGATGGCTTCCGTTGCGTCAAGTATTCAGATTGATGAATATTCGATGAAATGCGCTCGCAGCGTTGACTCTTGTCTCATATTGGCGAATGATTTTTCCATTCGATTTATTTCATACCGTGCACAAAGTAGTGTGCGCTTTGATACTGGTGTGTCATGTTCAGATGCTCTTTTCCAACGATGGTTTTGCGCGTCCTGTCGGTCCTGTTCGGCACAGGTCTTGTTCTGGCGCCCGCGATGGACGCGCGTGCCGCCGATGCCAGCTTCACGATCAACGAAATCGTGCTGACACGCTATGCCCAGGCGCTGGACCTTGAAGGGTCCGGTACCGCCAGCTTCACCGTACTCGTCGCCTGCTTCAACGGCCGTCTGCCCCGGGGCACAACGCGTGTCGCGCCGAGCGCCGGCGGACTGGTGGGGTTGGGACAATTGTCGCGGCAGCCCACGCTCGAACTGGAAGCGGAGCGCACGCTCGTCCTTGAGGCGGAGCGTGTCCGGCCGATTCAGCTCGCGCGCTGCCCCCAACAGCAGAGCGTCACCTATTCGTGGCGCGTGCAGTCCATTGAAGCGCAGGTCAGCCCCTCCGGCGTCAGGTTTTCGGGCTTCATCGCGATGGAGGCGATGAACAATCGCGCCGTCCTGCCGTTCAGCGTCGATGCGACGGTCAGTTACAGCGCCGCCTCCCGGACGTTGCGTCTGCGCGCGGACAACACCCCGGTGGCCCTTCGGATGCATCTTCTGGGCGCGCCGCGCACCCTTGGCAATGTGCGTTTCCGCAATCGGCTCTCCACCGGAATGGTTCTCGAGGGCCTTCTGGCACGGCCGGGTCCGGACATCAGCATTTCAGGCACCAACGTGTCTGTTCAATTGCAGCAGAACGCAATCCGCGTGCGCGGCGACCTGGCATTTTGAGGATGGTGGCATGAGCTTCAGACATATTTTCGGCGCCGCCCTTGTGGGCTTCGTTCTGGCCGGCTCGCCGGCGATGGCGCAGCAAATGTTGACCCAGACCGAGGCGACCGCGGTTCTGGACGGGCTGGAACAGCAGGCCGCCGGAGACGAGGCGGCGCTGGTGCGGGCATTGGCCAACAACGGCATTTCGCTCGAGCGGATGGGTGATGTGGTCTCCGAGATGGCGATCCTTGCGCCGCTGCTGCGGCAACGGCAATTGGCCGACAATCTGGCATCGGACGCCGATCCGGCACTGGTCCAATCGGTGCGGGCGGCCCTGAACGATCTGGAGGCTGGCGCTGCCGCCTATTTTGCCGGGATCGAGGATGGCGAGGCGAGACGTCAGGCCGCCGAGCCCGTGGTTGCGGACAATCTCGACCGGATCGAGCAGATCCTCGTGCCGGCGCTGGAGCCGGAGATGACCGATGACGAGGCGCCGGACGACGACACGCAGGACGGTGACGGAGGCGACGCGCAATGAGGGCCGCCGCGCGGATAGTGGCGTTGCTGGCCGCGCTGGTCGTGGCCGGATTGACGCCTCGCCCGGCCCATGCCGGGTTCGTCTTCGATGTCAATGAATCGGTCTTCACCGACCTCATCGGAGAGGTCGGCCCGCTTTCGGGCAGCGGCACGCGGCGGATCACGGCCCGCGCACCCTGCGTGCCGCAATTCTGGCGCACCTGCACGATCACCGTCTACAACGGTCCTTATACGTGGAATGTGCGCAATCCGCGCGTCGATATCTCGCCGTCCGGTGTCCGCTTCACAGGCCGGGTCCGGTTCACCTATGCCGGATTGACCTTCAACGAGGATTTCACGGCGAACGTCAATTTGAGCGTGACCGACACGCGGGTTCGCATCTCGGTCAACCGCGTGTCCATCCCCGTGCATCTGAACATGCCCGTCGTTGGCAACATCCGCATCACCACCGTGCGCATCGATCCCGATCTGAGCGTCGATGCGCCGTTCGGCGCCTTCAGCCTTGTCGCCGACAATGGCCAGCGGGCACGTGGTGGCGTGCGGGGCGTCAACGTGCAGTTCCTGAACAATTTCCTCCGTGTCAGCGGCCAACCGGTCTTCAATTAGGGTATCACGCCATGCGCGCCGCAGCCTTGAACAGCAGGATCGCCACCAGACTGATTGCATTGGCCATGCTGACCGCGCTCGCCGGCTGCCCAGGCAGCGGCGGCGGATCATCGTCCGGCGGCGGAAGCAGCCCGCCGCCGACGCCGACGACAACATGCTCGGGCGCGACGATCGGCAACTCCGCACGGATTTTCGAACTGGCTGTGCAAGACAATGCGACCAAATGCGTGCCGACCGCCGTGCAGGTTTTTGCCAACGATCTTGCAGAGGCCAAGCAGTGCGTTCAGGCGCAGGTCGCGGGCAGCACTGCGCTCGAACCGCTCACCGAACTGTGCGACATCGCGTTCAGGCGCCTTTTGAACGGGCAGTGCCTCAACCACTTCACCACGTTCAACACCAGCTATGATGACGCGGTGACATGCGACCGCAACACGCTGTGCGCCAACTGCACCCATGTGAACATGACCTCGTCCTATGTGATCAGCACGTTCCCGGGCACATGTCGTGCCGCCGAAGTCACCACCGGTTCGCTGACCTGCCAGTAGGCCGCCCAGCGCATCACTCCGACAGCGCCACAGGCTCTGCGGGCGGCGTGACCGGTTCCGGTGCCGCATCGCCCGGTCTCGGCGTTTCGCCCCATGTCAGGCGCTTATAGTCGAAACCGAAGCGCAAGGTCGGCTTGACGATCTCGAAATAGGGCGACGAATCAAAGTCGCGTGGCGTGAACAGCGAGTGGTGCCGGATGTGCAGGATCTCGCGGCGCGAATAGTCCGAGACGGCACGCGCACGTCCCTTGGCCAAAGTGATCTCGGGCAGGATCGGATAACGGATCTGCTGAAACGCTTGGGCGATCAGGGTGGAGCAGATGGCACGGGTCGGATCGCCGGACCCGAATTCGATCATGCGCCGCCGCCAGCGCACCGGCACGGGCGGTGCCGGCAGGAAATAGCGCAACATGTCCAGAATGTTCTTGTTGTCGTATTTGAGGCCGATCTTGTCGATCATGAAATCGACGACAATCTGCCGGTCCGCCGGCGTCAGCCCGACCGGCCGGCAGATGCGTGTGTTGTAGGTCTCGTACTTTTCCAACGGCTCGGCGGTACAGCCGGTGCCCAGATTGACTTCGACCAGACGCCTTCGCCGGCCCGCCGCGTCAACATCGTCGATCGCGTCGCCGACATAGAGTGCCGCATGGCTCCAGGTCGACTGCGTCAGATATTTGATCGCCGCCGAAATCTGCCGATTGCCTTCCACCAGAAGCACATCACCGGGCTCCAGCGTGCGGTAGAGCGTGTGCGGATCGGACGGCGTATAGGGCCGGTAGCCCGACGATTCGGCCTCGAGCCGGCCCGCCAGCCAGCGCCCGATGCGGTCCAGTATCGTGTCGCGCTGTTCGGTCATCTCCATGCACCTGAAACGCCGTTTGCGGCCGGTCCCGTCCGGGTAAGCCCTGGCTGCCGCCAGCGCAACCTATCACCGCTTCGGTGAAACCATGTTTAAACCCGATGCAAATTGGCGTGAACATTGTGCGGCAAATTGCATGGCCGCATGTCCGGCAGCGGCACGCGGGTTAATGCGGCATTAACCAAGATGAACGATATTGGTTGCATTGCGGGATTGGGTGGTTCGGGGGCGACGAATCGGTGGATCCGTTCACGCGGAATTCATCTGTGCGGGGCTAGTCTTGGACTCATCGCGAACGGCAGGGGCGCCGTCAGAAGGGAAACAAGAACAATGCGTGCCATCCGACACCAAATCCGGTCCATTCGGGAATTCATTTGGCCGAGCTATCAGCCCGAGCGTCACTACATGCGTGGGCCCGGCCCGGCCTGCGCCCGGCGCGGCATCAATCTGATTGACGCCGGCTGATCACGGACCAAAGAGCGGAAACGACTGCCGCACTTCGCGCAGCGCCTGTCCGCGCGTGATCCCGACATCGGCCAGTTGATCCGCATCGAGCGCGGCCAGATGGCGCCTTGTGGCCCGGCGCCGGGCCGACAGCGCCAGACGATCACGGCACTTTGCCGCAAGGTTCGCCAGCCGGTGCGGCACCTCGTCCCGGACCGGGCGCCGGGACATGTTGTCGGCCTTGTCGGTGAACATCGCAGCTCTCCTTGTGCGTCTCGCTGATGGCCGGAACCATGCGCCATGGGAGATGCGGACCGTTTCGATCACCATCGAACCATCGTGCGTCCGAATGCGCTATGATCGAGCCGATGAGGGACCCTTTGAACCGATACGACCCGAACATCGCGACGCTTGCCGCACTGGTCGCCGACCCGGTGCGGGCGCAGATGGCTTTCGCGCTGATGGACGGGCGCGCGCTGACCGCCGGCGAACTGGCACGGGTGGGCGGCGTCACCGCACAGACGGCGAGCACGCATCTGGCGCGCCTGGTCGATGGCGGCATGCTGGCGGTGGCGGCACAGGGCCGTCATCGTTACTACCGGATCAGCGGCACCGATGCCGCAGAGCTTCTCGAACAGATGGCTGTCGTTGCCGGCACGCTGGACCGGCGGGCTGCGCCGCGCACCGGCCCGCGCGACCCGCACATGCGGCAGGCGCGCGTGTGTTACGATCACCTTGCCGGCTCGATGGGCGTGCGCCTGCTTGCCGGGCTGGTCGAGACCGGCACGCTGGACGGCGACGAGCATGCCCCTTCGCTGGCGCCGGCGGGCGCGGACACGCTGCGCTCACTGGGGATCGATGTGGATGCCCTGCGCGCCAAGCGCCGGCCCATGTGCCGGACATGCATCGACTGGTCGGAACGGCGGCCCCATCTGGCCGGCGGCCTGGGCGCTGCGTTGCTCGATCATTTCCTCGCCCATGGCTGGGCGCATCGCGTCGAGGGCGCGCGCATCCTGCGTTTCACCTCGGACGGTCTGCGCCGTTTCGAGGCGCTGGTGCGGGGCTGACGGCGGCGCCGTCGATCAGCGGGTGGAAATGGCGGGCGCGGCCCGCTTGACCGATCCGACGACCACCTGGTCGGGCATCTCGATCGACACCCAATGCCCGGCATGGCGTTCGGACTGGCGCTTCAAATAGGTGTATTCGGTGTCGCTCCAGAGGCGCACCTCGGACTTGAGATTGTCGAGGACAAAATCGCCCCGGTCCGTGCGCACCGTCAGAACGGCATGGCCCTCGCCGTCTGGCTTGCGCACCACGGTGATCAAAAGGGCGGCCGGCGGCAAGCCCTGGCCGATCAGCATCTGCCGCTTCAGAAGGACGTAATCCTCGCAATCGCCGGCCGCGTCGGGAAATGTCCACACTTCTTCACGGCCGTAAATCTCCATGTCGCTGCGCGGCTCGATCACCATATTGACCACCGAATTGACGTTCAGGATCTGCGCCCAGATCTCGCGCGTGATGGTGATGGGCTCGTACGAGCCGCGCGTCTGGCGGCATTCGTCGGTATAAAGGCGGCAGAACTCGTAGTGGCCGATCGGCTGTGAGGTCAGGCCGCCGGTTTTCATCGAACCGGCCTGAGCCGGGCCGGCAACAACCGCCAGCGCCGCCGACATCGCGGCCATCCACCCGTAACGCACACGCACGCGCCCCACTCCCTGTCCCGTTCACCGGCGGGGTCTCACCGGTTAACAAACAGTTAATCACGCAGGCCGGCCACCGGCAACGGCCATGCGATCACGCGTCGGTGAGATGGTTAACGACAGCGGGGGACGACAGCACCCGAACGGCTGCAGCCGGTCAGGGCGCCCAGAGCGCCCGGTCATTCCGGGGCTCGGGCACTGACAATGTGCCATGGGGCGTGCCGGCATCGCTGTCGAGCGCGACCGATTGCCAGGCGTCCCGCCATGAAACGGGCAGGTCGAACGGCGCGGCGACGCCGGTTTCGACAACAAAGCCGAACCGGCCGTAATAGGCGGGGTCCTCGAGGACGAAGACGTGGCTGATGCCGGCCTTGCGCAGCCGGATGTGCCCTTCGCGCACGAGCGCGCCGCCAATGCCCTGCTTCTGGTAAGCCGATGCGACGCCGAGCGGGCCGAGCAGCGCAAGACGGGCATCGGCATCGGTCAGTCGGCAATCGGTGACGCTGACATGGCCGACGATCGTTTCGCCATCGACCGCCACCAGCGAGAGGACGCCGGACGGCATGTCCATAAGCTTGCCGACCACCGGCAGCAGGTCTTCGCCCGGAAAGGCGTCGGGATAGAGCGCCGTTATGGCACCGCGATCATCGCCGACGCTTGGACGGATTGTCACGGTTGCTGTGATGAACTGCCGCTCAGGCGACGGCCTTGATCTTGCCGCGGCGTTTGACGCCCGACTGGGCGCGCATGAAGTTGAGCATGCGCGGCGCCACCTCGGTGCGGAAACGCGAGCCGTTGAAGACACCGTAATGGCCGACGCGCGGCTGCTCGTAATGGACCTTCATGTTCTCCGCCAGGCCGGTGCACAACGCGTGCGCCGCCTTGGTTTGGCCGCGTCCTGTGATGTCGTCATTTTCGCCTTCGACCGTCATCAGGGCGACGCGGGAAATGGCGCCCGGATCGACCGGTTCGCCGCGATGGGTCATCGTGCCCCTGGGCAGGGCATGCTCGATGAAGACCGTCTCGACGGTCTGCAGATAGAATTCCGCCGTCAGGTCCATGACGGCGAGATATTCGTCATAAAATTCCCGGTGCTTTTCGGCCGAATCGCCATCGTCACGCACCAGATGCATGAAAAAGTCCTTCTGCGCGATCATGTGCCGGTCCATGTTCATCGACATGAAGCCGGTCAGTTGCAGAAAGCCCGGATAGACCGGCCGCCCGAAGCCGGCGTTCGGAAATGGCACATGCATGATGACATTGTCGCGGAACCAGTCGAGGTCCTTTTCCTCGGCCAGTTCGTTGACGGCGGTCGGGTTGCAGCGCGTGTCGATCGGCCCGCCCATCAGCGTCATCGACGTCGGCGCGTTGGGGCTTTGATGCTGCTCCATGACCGCAACGGCAGACAGGACCGGCACGGAAGGCTGGCAGACGCCGACAATGTGCGTGTCGGGGCCCAAATGGTTCAGCATCTCGATCAGATAATCGATATAGTCGTCCAGATCGAAATGACCCTCGGACACGGGCACGTTGCGGGCATCGATCCAGTCGGTGATGTAGACCTCGGCCTCCGGCAGGAAGCGCTCGACCGTGCCGCGCAGAAGCGTCGCATAGTGGCCCGACATGGGCGCGACCAGCAGCACGCGCGGGTCGGACGGGCGCGGCTTGGCGAGCGCGCGCTGGAAATGAACGAGATTGCAGAAGGGTTTGGACCAGACAACACTTTCGGCGACCGGCACCTGCTTGCCGTCGATGACCGTCTCATCCAGGTCGAAGGCTGGCTTGCCGTAGCGGCGCGTGGTGCGTTCGAACACTTCGGCCCATGCCGCAACGGTCCGGCCGTAGCGAGTCCGGGCGATCGGGTTGAGCGGGTTCTGGTAGAACAGCCGGGTTGCGTCGGCTGCCGCCCGCCACGGCTGCATCACGGCATGATGCAGTTCATACAAATGATAGAACACCTGTCATCCTCTCCTCATGGGCCGTGCGGCGGCTTTTCGTCTCGTCCTTATGCAGGCCGCTTCTTGTGCATGGCAACATTCAATCGATTGCACGCTAACACCCGCTTCGCGGTTGCGAAATCGTGCTTACGTCTAGATGGCGCCTAATCCCCCGCAATTGTTGCACCGCGCTGCGGTCGGGCACCGCGCCCATTAGGGGCAACAACCCGTTAAAGCGCCGTTAACCTCGGTTAAGAAAGCGTTTGCAGCGCCAGCGTTATCACCCGTCATGGCCTTCGACCACGATAACCTCGCCATCGGAAATCTCCTGCCGGATGGCCCGGGCCCTGGCGTAAGCGTCCGAATTGTAGCAGGCGAGCGCCGCCTCATAGGTCGGAAACTCGATGACGACATTGCGCGGCCGGCTGTCGCCTTCCGATGCGCCGACCGTGCCGCCGCGCACCAGAAACCTGGCGCCATGCTCCTGATAGGCGGGTGTCGCCGTGGACACATAGTCCTTGTAGCGTTCAGGATCGTGCACCGTGATGCGCCCAACCCAATATCCCTTCGACATCGATGTCCCCCTTGCGGTTCTGTCCGCTTGTCGTTCGAGCCGACAACATGTCGCGGGCGCTGCCAATTGCAAGCCCGCTTTCGGCCTGTTCAGCCCACCGGGCCTTCCATGGCCGACGACATCTCCTCAAGGATCGCGGCAGCGGCGCGCGCCGGGTCCGGCGCGGCGATGACAGGCCGGGCAACGACCAGATGGGTTGCGCCGGCAGCCATTGCCTCGGCTGGTGTAACGACGCGCTTCTGGTCGCCCGCATCGCTGCCCGCCGGCCGGATGCCGGGCGTGACGATTGCCATGCCTTCGCCAACCACCTCGCGCACCGGCTCGGCCTCGGCGGCCGAACAGACAATACCGCCCATGCCCGAATCGCGCGCCTGGCGCGCCCGCTTGAGCACGAGGCTCGCCGCATTGTCGTGATAACCGGCATCGGACAGGTCGTGATCGTCCATCGAGGTGAGAACGGTCACGCCCAAAAGGGTCAGGTGCGACCCTCTTGCCGCTTTGGCCGCGGCTGCCATCGCCTTGGGATAGGCATGGATGGTCAGCATGTCGACGCCCATCGCGGCCACGCTCTCGACCCCCTGGGCGACGGTGTTGTCGATGTCGAGCAGTTTCATGTCGAGGAACACCGACTTGCCCGCTTTCTTCAGATCGCGCGCCAGATCGAGCCCGCCGGCAAAAGCGAGCCGATAACCGATCTTGTAGAAGCAAACCGTGTCGCCGAGCCTGTCGACGATCGCTTCGGCGGCCGCGACCGTGGGCAGGTCGAGCCCGACGATCAGCCGATCGTGCATTGCGGTCGTCACGCGCGCGCCCTTCCCTCGGTCAGGTTTTCCAGAAGCGACCGGCAAGCATTTTGCAGCATTTTGCCCTGGCGTTCGTCGGCCGGCAGCCCGTCTTCGCCGAAGGCCGTGGCCGCACGGCTGATGCCGGCTTGTTCGGTGACGATCTGCGCGCCGACATTCATCAGCACCGAGCGAAGATGATAAAGGCCGCGAATACCGCCCAGCGCGCCGTTGGAGGCAGCGCCCAGCGCTATCGTGAGCCCCGCATAAGCCTTGATGTCCTTCGGCGCCAGGCTGACCCAGTCGACCGTGTTCTTCAGCAATGGCGGAATGGAGGAGTTGTATTCAGGCGAGGCGATGAACAGCCCGTCATGGGCGGCAAACAGGCGCGCCAGCCGGATCGCGTTTTCCGGCACGCCTTTCTCGCTCTTGAGATCCTCGTCGACCAGCGGCAGCGGATAGTCGCCCAGCGAGATCATCGTTGTTTCCGCACCCATCTCCGCCAGCACCTTGTTGGCCGCCTGTGCAAGCGAGATATTGAACGAGCCGGATCGCACCGATCCGGCAAAAACAAGGACTTTGGCGGGCATGGCGGGCTTTCCAGAAGAGGTGTGATGAGGGTCTTGTGCGGCGCACTCAACCCGAAAACGGAACCGTGATCAATCCTTGCGGACATAAGTCCACACGCGCGCGGGCGGCAGGTTGCGCAAGACCCAGCGGCTGCATTCAACACGGATCGAGGCGTCCGGCGCCGCGATCGGCGGGCGAACGCCATAGCTGAACTGGACGAACGGCCGGCCCGGGGCCAGTCGCGCCAGCGCGCCCTTCATGAGCCGCACGCGCATGGCCGGCTCGAAGTTCAGGAGCGGCAACCCCGAAATGACACAATCGAACCGGTCCGGCCCATCGGGTCCAAGCGCGGCGTCGAGGTCGAACGCATCGCCCTCGATCACATGCATTGCCGGCCAGGCAGACCGCAGATGCCGACAGAAGCGGGGCGAAAACTCCACGGCCCAAAGCCGCGCCGGCGGCACGCCGCGACCGATGATCGCGCGGGTGACCGCCCCGGTGCCCGGTCCCAGTTCCAGAACCGGCAGGCCCGAGGCCAGATCGATATGGGCCGCCATCAGGTCGGCGGTCTCGCGCGCCGTCGGCGCAACGGCACCGGTTCGCCTTGGCGAGGACACCATGGCGCCGACGAAGCGAACATGATCGTCGAACCGGGCCCTGACCTTGCGGGCACCAGATCGCGTGCGCACGCGGGCTGCGCGCAATCGGGTCGCGTTAGTCGCCAAGGTCGAAAAAGTCCTTCATGCGCGTGAAGAACCCGCTCGACTGGGGGCTGTTTTCCTTGGCCGAGATATCCTCGAACTCGGCAAGCAGCTCGCGCTGGCGCTTGGACAGGTTCTGCGGCGTCTCAACGGCGATCTGGATGTAAAGATCGCCCATCTGGGCCTGCCGCATCACCGGCATGCCCTTGCCCTTCAACCGGAACTGGCGGCCCGATTGCGTGCCCTCGGGCACCTTGACGCGTGTCTGGGAGCCGTCGAGCGTTCCCACTTCAAACTGCCCGCCCAGCGCGGCCGTGGTCATCGAAATGGGCACCTTGCAATAAAGGTCCGCGCCGTCGCGCTGGAAGAATTCGTGCGGGCGCACCGAGATGAAGATGTACAGATCGCCGGTCGGGCCTCCACGGAAGCCGGCTTCCCCCTCGCCGGCCAGCCGGATGCGCGTCCCATCCTCGATGCCGGCGGGAATGTTGACCGAGAGCGAGCGCTCCTGGGTGACGCGGCCCTGGCCCGAGCAGGTTTCACACGGATCGGTGATAACCTCGCCGCGGCCGTTGCAGGTCGGGCATGTGCGCTCGACCGAGAAAAAGCCTTGCGCGGCCCGCACCCGGCCGGCGCCGTTGCAGGTCGTACAGGTGGTGGGGCTGGTGCCGGGCTTTGCGCCTGCCCCCGAGCAGGTCTCGCAAATGACCGATGTCGGCACGCGGATCTGCGCGGTCTTGCCCGCGAAGGCCTCTTCCAGCGTGATTTCCAGATTGTAGCGCAGATCGGCGCCGCGCTCGCGACCGCCCGGGCCGCGCCGTGCCCGGCCACCGCCCATCATCTCGCCGAAAATGTCCTCGAAAATGTCGGCGAAGCCGCCGGCACCGGCACCGCCAAAGCCGCCTGCGCCGCCCATGCCGCCATTTTCGAACGCGGCATGGCCGAACCGGTCATAGGCGGCGCGCTTTTGCGGATCCTTCAGCGTTTCGTAGGCTTCGTTGGCTTCCTTGAACTTCAGTTCGGCCTCGGCGTCGCCGGGATTGCGGTCGGGATGGTATTGCATCGCCAGCTTCCGATAGGCGCTTTTCAGCGCCTTTTCGTCGGCATCGCGCGATACGCCCAATGTCTCGTAGAAATCGGCCTTCATGGTGGTCCAGTTCACATCTGCGCCCGGCGGTGCGGATGCCCGCATAGCGGACGCGCCCTCTCATGCACAGCAGATAGTCGGTGACGCGGGAAAATTCCAGCCGTTGCGGCAATTGTGTTTCAGGCGCGCGCGACCCGTTCCTCAAGCCGCGGCCGGGTTCCCAGTGCCATGATGGCACGGGCGGTCGGCGTTTCGAAAAACCGCAGTGACACGGCCGCCACAATGAAGGTGGCACCCATCGGCAAAAGCGCGAAAAGGTAGAACAAATTGGTCTCCGGCGAGCCGAGAACGACCTTCCACAGTCCGGAGAAGAACACGGTTTCGAGCACCGGATGCCACATATAGATGCCGTAGGAGAGGATGGTGACCGGTGCGAGCGCGGTGAAAAGGCGGCTGCGGCCGGTCGGCTGTCGCTCCACCAGTGCGACGCAGACGATGGCGCAGCCGATCAGTGCCAGCGCCACGTAAGTGCCCATGCCGGCAAACATCGTCGCGATTGACAAGGCAAGGAACGCCCAGCCCAGCGGGCGCGAGCCGGCCCGCGCGGGCAGGCCTTCGACGATGCGGAACAGGATCGCGCCGAACGTGAAGTCGGCAAAGATGCGGCCGGCGCCCCAGCTTTTGGCATCATACCAGGTCTGCGAATAGTCGCTCGCATCCCGACTTGCCCATTCAAGCCCGGCGAGCGTGACCGCGAGCACGGCGACCAGCCCGGCAAGGCCCATGCGCAGGCCCGCAAAGGCCAGCACCGGCAGCAACAGGTAGGCGAACCATTCTCCCGACAGCGACCAGGACACATAGTTGAAGGTCAGCGTGTCGTGCACGCCCCAGGCCTGCAGCAGGAACAGGTTGGTCCAGAGCTGGCCCAGGTCGTAGCGGCTGCCGATGCCGCCGGCCTCGATCAGCCCGGCATGGGCGGCCATGCCGACGGCGACGAAAAAGCCCAGCGTTGCCAGATGCAGCGGATAGAGCCGCGACAGCCGCCGCAGGACGAAATAGCCATAGGCCCCGCGCGTCAGGACACGGTCGTGATAGCGCTCATAGATCAGAAAGCCGGACAGGACGAAGAACATGTCGAGCAGCGGGTTCATGTGCTCGAACCAGGCGGTCAGCGCATCGTCATGGGGCGCGGAGAACGAAAAGTGATAACCCATCACCAGCATGGCGGCCAAAAGCCGCCACACCGCGAACGTGCCATAGTCGGGATATCGTCGCTGTGTTCCCACCGTCATCGACCATCTTGTAGCCCAAACGGGCGCCGAAATCGTGGGGAACCACGTGCCAGGGTTAATCGGGGTGTGCCCGATTCGCGTTAGGAAGCAACGGCATAGGCGATGGCGCGACGCAGATCGTCCAGCCCGTGGGCCTTCTCGGACGACGTCGCGATCACGCCCGGAAAGGCGGCCGGCCGGCGCCGGATTCGCTCTTCAGTCTCGGCGACGACACGCGTGACCGCCGGCGGCTTGATCTTGTCGGTCTTGGTCAGCACGAGCTGGTAGGAGATGGCGGCCCGGTCGAGCAGGCCGAACACCTCTTCGTCATTTGCCTTGATGCCGTGGCGCGCATCGATCAGGACGAAGACCCGTTTGAGCGTCGTGCGCCCGCGCAGATAGTCGAAGACGAGATCGGTCCAGCGGTCGACGGTTTCCTTCGGCGCCTTGGCGTAGCCGTAGCCGGGCATGTCGACGATGGCGAGCGGCGGCAGATCGTCGAGCGAACCGGAGAAACCCTCGGGAACGAAAAAGTTCAGCTCCTGCGTGCGGCCCGGTGTGTTGGAGGTGCGCGCCAACCCGTTTTTGCCGGTCAGCGCGTTGATCAGCGAGGACTTGCCGACATTGGACCGGCCGGCAAAGGCGATTTCCGGCGGGCCTTCGGGCGGCAGGTGCGCCATGTCGGGCACGCCGCGCACGAACGTCCAGGCACCCTTGGCCTTGAGCGCCGCCCAGACGGGCGAAGCGGTATCGATGGTAAGGTCGGTCATATCGGTCATGGCCGCTTATCGTGGATCGCCTCGAGCGCGGCAAGGTCGCTGCCGCAAATGGCATTCAGATGCGCGGTGATCGTCTCGGCGGGCCAGTTCCGCCAGGCGATCGCCAAAAGGCACGCGATGGCCCGGTCGTCGAACCGTATCCTGACCTTGCGGCAGATTGCCGGCGATGATCGCATGGGCCGGCACGTCGGAAGCAACGACCGAGCGCGCAGCGACGATGGCGCCGTCGCCGCTGGCATCGTCATGACAGGTGCAGTCGCCCACATCGATGTTGGGGCGGGCGATGAAACTGTTGCGAAAGGCCGTATGCGGGTATCCGGCAAGCCGATCGGGTGTGGTCGGGTGCCGGCCATGCCTGGCTGAGCTCTGGAGAAAAGTGGTCGGGATGCTGATGCTGATCCATCCGCCGCGGGCGGCGGATCGGCACTCAGTGGTTCATCGGACCCTTCTCGCGTTCGCGTGCGTGCTGTTGCCTATTCGGCGGGCTTGTTGGCCTTGCCGCCGCCGAACATGCCCCTCAGATTGTCCCACAATTCGATCTTGGCGCCGTTGCGCTTCATGATCACGCCCTGCTGGATGATCGAAAGGAAGTTGTTCCACGCCCAGTAGATCACCAGGCCCGCCGGGAACGTCGCCAGCATGAAAGTGAACAGGATCGGCATCCATTTGAACACCATCGCCGTGGTCGGATCGGGTGGCGGCGGGTTCATCTGCATCTGCAGGAACATGGTGATGCCCATCAGGAGCGGCCAGACGCCGAGCATCAGGAACGGACCGAACAGCGGCACCGTCGACGGATCGAACGGCAACAGGCCGAACAGGTTGAAGATCGACGTCGGATCGGGCGCCGACAGATCCTGGACCCAGCCAAAGAACGGCGCGTGGCGCATCTCGATGGTGACATAGAGCACCTTGTAGAGCGCAAAAAAGACAGGAATCTGGATCAGGACGGGCCAGCAGCCGGCGATCGGATTGATCTTCTCTTTCTTGTAGAGCTCCATCATCGCCTTTTGCATCTTCTCGCGGTCTTCGCCGTAGCGTTCCTTGATCTCCTGCATCTTGGGCTGGACCACCTTCATGCGCGCCATCGAAGCATAGGATTTGTTGGCGAGCGGGAAGAAGAAGGCCTTGATGATGACCGTGGTGACGAGGATGGCGAGGCCGAAATTGCCCAGCGCGCTGTTGAGCCAGTAGAGCAGGTGAAAGAGCGGCTTGGTGATGAAGTGGAACCAGCCCCAGTCAATCATCAACTCGAACTGGCGGATGCCGCGATCCGCCTCGTAGGCGTCGATGATCTTCGTCTTCTTGGCGCCGGCGAACAGCATGGTGGTCACGGTCGCCGACTGACCGGCATTGATCGTGACCGCATCGCCGAGGAAATCGGCCTGATAGCGCGGCGTGCCGTCTGTGAAATAGGAATAGCGCGGCTGGAAGCTGCTGCCCTGTTCGGGGATCAGTGCGGTTGCCCAATACTTGTCGGTGATGCCGAGCCAGCCATCGCTCGACTTGCCGGGTGCGTTCTGGCCCTCATCCTCGATCTCGTTGAAGGTCAGCTCGGTCAGCCCTTCCTCGCCGGTCACCCCGATCATGCCCTCATGCAGGATGAAGATCGGCGGCAGGGCGGGCTTGGTGTAGCGTGTGGTGCGGCCATAGTTCTGCAGCGCGACCGCGCCCGCGCCATTGTTGGCGATCTCGTCGGTGATCGTGAACATGTAGCTCTCATCGACGGCGATCTGGCGGCTGAAGGTCAGCCCGCTGTCGGCCGAATAGGTCAGCGTGACGGGGGTTGACGGGGTCAGGACGGCGTTACCCTCGACCTGCCAGACTGCATCGGGGCCCGGCGCGCCTTCGATGCCGGTGTAGCCGAACTCGGCGAAATAGGCGTCGGGTCCTGTGACCGGCGACAGAAGATCGACGATGGGCGAACTCTCATCGACGGTGACGTGATAGTTTTTCAAGGACAGATCATCGAAACGCGCGCCGGTCAGGTTGATCGAACCGGACAGGGTCGGCGTATCGACCGGGATACGATCGGTCGCCGAAAGCGCCGAGGCGCGATCGCCGCTGGTTCCGGCCAATCCGCCCGTCGTTCCCGGCGCGCTGCCGGCAACCGTTGCCTGCGGAATGTCGCCGGCAGCGGTGGCGCCCTGCTGTTGGCCGGTTGCGGTGCCGGCGCCTTCGGCTTCGGTGCCGGGCTGGACCTGCTGTTCGATTGCCTGTTGCTCGAGCTGCGCCTGGCGCTCCGCGTCGATCTGCGGGTTGACGTAGAAGATCTGCCACAGGGTGAGGATGAGCACCGACAGGCCGATGGTCAGGAACAGATTGCGGTTGTTGGTGTCCATGGCTCCGTGTCCAGCCCTTGTGGCTTCGTGGGTTCCGTCAGTTGCCCTTCGCGGCGTCGCCGATGCGCTTGTGTCCGCGCGCCAGCGTCCGGCGCAAATCCTCGCACAATGCGCTGAACCGGGCAGTCAACACATCGGGCTTGGAAATGATCACATAGTCATGTCGCGGCCGCATGTCACGGGCGGCAACCAGCCGCACGGCCTCGCGCAGCCGTCTTTTTGCACGATTGCGGGTGACGGCATTGCCGATCCGCTTTGTCACGGTGAACCCGACGCGCGGACCATCGCCGTTTTCGGCCGCGCCGCGTCGCCGCATTTCCAGCCTGACGGTATCGCCCGACATCCGCACACCCTGCCGGGCCGCGAGAAAATCGGCACGCTTGCGCATGATCTCATAAGGTCCGGGCGTCCGGGCCACCGGCATCGAATGCGTTCGCACGCCGCCTGCGACGCGCATCGCGCAATCAGGCTGACAGTTTCTTGCGGCCCTTGGCACGCCGGCGCGCCAGAACCTTGCGACCGCCGGCCGTTGCCATGCGGGCACGGAATCCGTGGCGACGTTTGCGAACCAGGCGGGAGGGCTGATAGGTGCGTTTGGTCATGGGATCACACGCCGCGCTTGGCGGCCTTCTCGTTCATCTCTTCAAGGGCCCTTTGGGCAGGGTGCGGCAACACAAACGCGTCGCCGGGCACCGATACCCGAACGTTGATCGGCTTATGTTCGAACCGGCGTATAAAGTCAATCGGATTGGTGGCCCCTCAAGGCGTTGTGTCCGCCCGGTCGTTCCACCGGCACGACGCGATCACGGCGCCGTGAAGCGCGGCAGCGCGCGCATCACGGATTTTGGCGTCACCGCGTTGTGAGTTGTTGTTGACCGGCCCGATGGGCATTTCCGGATCAAAGATGCCATCCGGCCCGCCTTCAAACCCGTTGGACACGCTGACAATGACTGATACATCGCAAGCCACCATGGCCAAAAATGCTGAAACGCCCGCACGCGGCTCCCTTTGGCTGACCGCCAAGCGCTTCGCTCCGCTGGCCGTCGTCGCCGTCGGGCTGGGCTTTGCCTATCTGATGGGCTGGCAGCGTTTCTTCACCCTCGACTTTCTCGCCGAGAGCCGTGAAAGCCTGACCGCGTTTGTTGCCGCCAATTACTGGCTGTCGACCATCGGGTTCACCGCGCTTTATGCCATTGCTGTTGCTTTCTCGTTTCCCGCCGCATCGATCCTGACGATCTTCTCGGGCTTCCTGTTCGGCTGGCTGACCGGATCGGTGATCGTTGCCATCGGCGCAACGGCAGGCGCGACCGCGATCTTCCTGGCCGCCAAATCGGCGTTCGGCGACGGGCTGCGCAACCGGGTCGGCGGCCGCGTCAGGAACCTCGCCGACGGGTTCGAAAAGGACGCATTCAGTTATCTTCTGGTTTTGCGGATCGCGCCGGTCTTTCCGTTCTTCATCATGAACATCGCGCCCGCGCTCTTCAACGTGCCGCTGCGCACCTATGTGGTCGCCACGTTTCTTGGCATCCTGCCCGGCGTCGTCGCCTACAGCTATCTGGGCCAGGGCATCGGCTCGGTTCTGGACGCAGCGGAAGCGGCCGGCACCAGCGCCTCGGTCGGCGACCTGATCACCACCGAGATCACGCTGGCATTCGCGGCGCTCGCCATCGTCGCCGCTATTCCGGTCGTCATCAAGAAATGGCGCGGCCGCAAGTCGGCCGAAGGCTGATACGGCCGCAGGGTTCGAAAAGGATCAGGGGACACATTCCAATGAGCAACGTTCTGAAACCGGACATCTGCGTCATCGGAGCCGGCTCTGGCGGACTGACGGTGGCGGCGGCGGCGGCTGCCTTCGGCGTATCGGTCGTCCTGATCGAGGGCGGCAAGATGGGCGGCGACTGCCTCAACTACGGATGCGTGCCATCCAAGGCGATGATCGCCGCGGCCAAGTCCGCCCACTCCATGCGCCATGCCGACAAGTTCGGCATCAAGGCAGTCGAACCCGAAGTCAATTTCCGGCGGGTGCACGACCATGTGCACGATGTGATCGGGGCGATCGCGCCCAACGACTCCGTCGAGCGGTTCACCGCGCTGGGTGTCCGCGTCATCGAAGCTTACGGTGCCTTCACCGATGCGCGGACCGTGGTCGCCGGCGATCACACGATCAAGGCGCGGCGTTTCGTGGTCGCCACCGGCAGTCGCGCCTTCGTGCCGCCGATCCCCGGCCTCGACCAGGTCGATTACCTGACCAACGAAACGCTGTTCGAGCAGACCCGCAAGCCCGGCCACCTGATCGTCGTCGGCGGCGGCCCGATCGGCATGGAAATGGCGCAGGCGCATCGCCGGCTCGGCTCGGAGGTGACGGTGATCGAGGCCATGAAGGCGCTCGGCAAGGACGATCCGGAACTGGCGTCCATCGTGCTCGAACGCATTCGCGGGGACGGTGTCGAGATCCTCGAGGAAACCAAGGTCGTCTCGGTGGAAAAGCGCGGCAAGAGCGGCGTGCGCGTCATGGTCGAACATGACGGCGCGCAATCCCATGTCGACGGCACGCATGTTCTCGTTGCCACCGGCCGGACGCCCAATACGGACAATCTCGGTCTCGATGCCGCAGGCATAGCCCACGACCGCCGCGGCATCACGGTGACCGATGCGCTGCGCACGACCAACAGGCGCGTCTACGCGATCGGCGATGTGGCCGGCGGGCTGCAATTCACCCATGTAGCGGGCTACCACGCGGGCCTTGTGGTCCAGTCGATCCTGTTCCGCGTGCCGGGCAAGCCGAACAATGACATCATCCCCTGGGCGACCTATACCGATCCGGAACTGGCCCATGTCGGGCTGACCGAGGAGCAGGCGCGCAAAAAGGTTGGCGACATCACGATCCTGCGCTGGCCCTATGCGGAGAACGACCGCGCTCAGTCCGAACGCAAGGCCGACGGGCTGGTCAAGATGATCACCGACAAGAAGGGCCGTATTCTGGGCGCTTCGATCGCCGGCGCCAATGCCGGCGAAATGATCAACATCTTCGCGCTGGCGCTCTCCAAGAAGATGAAAGCGGGCGATCTGCGCGGCTTCATTGCGCCCTATCCGACCATGACGGAGATCACCAAACGGGCGGCGACGAGCTTTGCAGCGCCGATGACGCGCAAGCCGATGGTGCGGCGGATCATCGGCTTTTTGAGGCGCTTCGGGTGATCCGCCTGACCATAAGCGGGCCAATGATTGGCGAAACGCGGGCAGGCGCTCTATCTTGCAGGCCATGAGCGAGACAGGCGAACATTCGGAAACCGCGCCGGCGCCGGCAATGCGCCCCCGCCGACGCCTGTCGGCGAAGCTGTTGTGGCTGACGATCCTGTTCGTGATGATCGCCGAAATTCTGATCTTCGTGCCCTCGGTCGCCAATTTCCGGATCACATGGCTCGAACAGCGTCTGAACACGGCAGCGGCGGCGAGCGTGCTGATCACCGCCGAAGCCGCTGCCGAACTGCCACAGCGGGTGCAGGACGACGTGTTGATGGCGATCGGCGCCAAGACGATCGCGCTGAGGATGGAAGGCCAGTCTCGGCTTCTGGTCGTCAGCGGCATGCCCGAGGCGATCGACCAGCATGTCGATGTGGCCCGCTTCACGCCGGCCGAGGCGATTCGCGACGCGTTTGCGACGCTTTTGTTCGGCGGCGACCAGACGCTGCGTGTCACCGGCCCGATCGGCGACAGCGACGGGCGCATCGAACTGGTCATGCCCGACGATTATCTGCGCGAGGCGATGCTGACGTATGCGCGCAATGTGGCGATCCTGTCGCTGCTGATTTCCCTGATCACGGCGACGCTGGTCTTTTTGGCGATCAACCGGATCATGATCCGGCCGATCGAGAAGATGACGGCATCGATGCTGCGCTTTGCCGCCAATCCTTCCGATCCCCGTGCGGTCATCGCGCCGGAAAACCGGTCGGACGAACTGGGCATCGCCGAACGGGAACTGTCCGGCATGCAGAGCCAGCTCCAGTCGACGCTGCGCAGCCAGAAACGGCTGGCCGATCTGGGATTGGCGGTTTCCAAGATCAACCACGACATGCGCAACATCCTGGCATCGGCGCAATTGATCAGCGACCGGCTGGCCGAAACCACGGACCCGACCGTCCAGCGCTTTGCGCCCAAACTCGTGCGTGCGATCGACCGGGCGGCGGCCTATACGTCCGATGTCGTCTCCTATGGCAAGGCACAGGAAAAGGAACCTGCGCGCCGGCGCGTGCGCCTGGGTCAGGTGATCGGTGACGTTGAGGAATTGCTTGGCCTCGAACCCGGCGACGCTGTCCAGTTTTCGGCCAACGTCCCCGACGATCTGGAGATCGACGCCGACCCCGAACAGCTCTTCCGCGTCACCATGAACCTCTGCCGCAACGCGGTGCAGGCGATGCGCGGCGATGACGATCCGGCAACGGTCAAGCGCGTATCGGTCTCGGCGGTGCGCATGGGCACGACGACGATCATCTCGATCGAGGATACCGGCCCCGGCCTTCCGCCAAAGGCGCGCGAGCACCTTTTTGCGCCCTTTGCGGGCGCCGCGCGCCAGGGCGGCACCGGACTGGGGCTCGCCATCGCCCACGAACTGGTCACGGCCCATGGCGGCACGCTCGAATTGCGCGACGACCGGGCCGTGGGCACCCATTTCGAGATCCGCCTGCCCGACGCGCCGGTCCGCCTGTCGGGCCATGCAAGACAGGCGCCGCCGGGCACCAGGGAAACCGCCGGGGGCGAGACGGTCGCCGGCCGGCGCTGACCGGGGCGTTGGGTGAGGAGCGTGGGCTGGCCATGCTGCGTCACCATTGGCCGCGCTCGCAAAGTGCTTGCCCGCAGGGCCCGCCGGCTTAGGGCGGCCAGCCCTCTTTTTATGCGGTTGCGGCGGCGTCTTCCGATGCATCACCTGCACTGGCGTGAGGCGATGCGTGCGCTGACAACGGGCAGCATTGCGCATCCGGTTGATGCCGTGCGGTGCCGGACCTGCTTGGGCGACCGACACAGACCGGCATGGTGTGCATCATCGGCACGCACCGCCGCCCGGAGAGATCGCCCAGACGCCCGTGCGACCGCAAAAAACGCGCCGCCCGCGCTTGCAATTTGAAACGCTTGCGACTACCAAGCCGCCTTGCCGGGGCCGTTGGCCTGCCGCGCAATGCACCCGTAGCTCAGCTGGATAGAGCACCAGACTACGAATCTGGGGGTCGGGAGTTCGAATCTTCCCGGGTGCGCCATCTCGCATTTTCCATCTCGATACCTCCTAACATATTGAACGGTATGGCTTTTTTGGGGTTCGAAAACCCCTTCTCCCGGTGGTAGGTTATCCGCTCGGCAAAGGTCGAACGCCGGTCCGTTCTGCGCAGGTTTGACTGCCTGCTTGCCCAGAGTTTCCAAGGGTTTGCGAAGAACTGCGCCGCGAGTTCGAACATTTCGTCGAAGGCATGAAATGGCGCACCCGATTTCGCCTGTTTTTCGGCGATCAGCAGACGCTCCTTTTCCAGTCCCGCGATCTTTTTTCATAGGGCGTCGACGTAGGACCGGTCAACGTATGTCGTATGACACTCGCAATGGCTCGATTGCCGCTACCCGCAATCTCAGTCATCACGCCGTATGCGCACGGCCAAACCGTTTCGCCTTTTGGTTACCTTTATTTTTGAGACTTCAGCTCTCGCAAACCCGTAGCATTGCAGGCGCCGTACTCGCTTCATCACTTCAAAGGCATCTACAGGATGGACGAGTCACGACCTTCGATTTGTCTTCGCGGCATGATCGTCGCAATTGCTTGTCCAGCTCGTTATGAGCACGACCTGCTTTCTGCATATGTACTGCGACATTGTCGTTTATGGGAAGTGATCATTGAGTCCTACGGGCGGCGTTCACCTTGATGTGGTGGATAAAAGCATGAGGTGTTGACGCCGGTCGTCGACAGTATGTGGCATGCCCAACGGATCGGTCAATTGGGTCGCTTCAAGCGACCAACGCGAACGGTCTCAAGGTCTTGGACCGGCACAGCACAAGTCGAAGATTCCTGTTGATCACGGCAATGCGATCGTCAGGAAAAGGTAGTGATTTCAAAAGGATAGTGTTTTGACAATATTTCTGACGGCACGCAGATCCTGGCGGTTGAGAAACGCTTGCAAGTTCAATCGGTTTTGACAGCAGGATATGATGGAGTGAATGATCCGGGCGGGGCGATCGATGCAGAAACATCGCTTGTTGCCGACCGCTGATGCTGCCTAAAGCATGGCGGCGGTGGGCACCGCATCGCCGCCTGGTTCGCGGTCCTGTGCCGCCGCGATGAGATCGTGAATGCGGCCCAGATGGACGGTCATGGCATCGGCCGCCGCTTTCCGGTCGCCTTTGACCAGCGCCGCAACGATGCGCCGATGATCCTCGACCGCGCGCCGTGCTGTCTGGCCGCCAGGCAGCGTCAGCGTGCGGGCCCGGTCGATATGGACCTTGACCGATTGCAGATAATGCCAGACCGAATGCCGGTCCGTCAGGTCGAACAAGGTCTCGTGGAACGCTTCGTCAAGCTGGTGAAACCAGGCAAAATCCTTGGCCGTCACGGCCTTGTCCTGTTCCGTGATCAGCCCTTCGAGCCGCGCAATGCCGGCCTCGTTGATCGTCTCCGCCAGATCGGCCACATTGCGTTCCTCGACGGTCGACCGGATGAAGGCGCCATTGCGCACGTCATCGCTGTTGATCGGCGCGACATAGTTGCCCGATTGGGACGCGATGTTCACCAGCCCTTCACTGGCAAGAAGGCGCATCGCATCGCGCACCGGTGCGCGCGACGTGTCAAAGGCGCGCGCCACCGACGCTTCGGGAAGCGTGTCGCCGGGCTTCAGCTCGGCGTTGATGATCTTGCCGCGCAGATGGCGGGCAATGCATTCGCCCATCGACATGGACCGGCTGTAGTCGTCGGGATCAAAGCCTTCGGCCAGCGCCTGATCAAAGATATGCGCTTTACGGCCGGCCATGATTGTCTTTCAATTGCTGGTAGAAGGCGCGTACCACATCAAATGTCCGTTTGCGGGTGACTTTATCGGCGGCAATCAGCCCTTTCAAATTCCAACCCTGATGCGTGCGCGTCTTGCGCCGCTCGGTGCGAAAATCATAGAGCAACCAGGGACAGAAACCGCTGACGGCGCCGCCTGAGCGCACCGCGTCGATCTGCCGGCGAAAATAGGTGACGCCGAACTCTTCGGTATAGAGGTCTTCGGCCGCCCCGTGCCGGCCCGCCTGCACATCGCAGCCCGTCTCGGAGATGATCAGCGGTTGGTTGCGGTCATAGGCCGCCAGCAGGCGCGCCAGATCATCGGCATCGCTGTCATACCAGCCGAAATATTCATTCACGCCGACAATCTCGACAAGATCGGCAAGCCGGTCGCGGATCTTCAGGTCTGCCTGGTCGAACAGGCAGGCGGCGGCCAGCGGACGGTTCGGATCGAGCCGGCGCGCGGTGCCGGCGAGCGTGGTGAGGAAATCGAACCGCTCATCGGTGTCCGGCGTTTCGTTGGCCAGACCCCAGCAGATCACGCTCGCCCGGTTCCGGTCGCGCGCGATGAGTTCGGCAAGCTGGTTGTCCGCATCCGCGCGGGTGGCCGGATTGGCAAAATCGATCGACCAGTAGACCGGCACTTCCGCCCAAAGAAGAAGGCCCAGCCGGTCGGCTTCGCGCGCGACCATCTCGTGATGCGGATAGTGGGCAAGGCGGATGAAGTTCGCCCCGAGCGCTTTTGCGTCAGCGAAAATCCGCGCGATCGTGTCTTGTGTCGCGACCCGGCCAGCCTCCAGATCATCTTCATGCACGCAGATGCCGCGCAAAAATGCGGGTTCGCCATTGATCAGCACATCGCGTCCGCGGACCTGCACGGTGCGGAACCCGACCCGTTCCGCGAACCGGTCTTCATGCCAGTCAAGGGTGACATCGTAGAGCTTGGGATTGTCGGGCGACCAGCGCTCGGGATCGGCGGGAATCGTCAGCCGCGTTTCGGTGGCCAGAACCGGCGCCGAGATATCGAGCCCGAGTTCGGGGATCTGGACACGCACATCGCCGCCCTTGCCCGATGTCAGCACATCGATCACGATCCCTTCGCCATCGACAAAACGGATATGCGCATCACGAATGTGGCGCAACGGCAGGCGCATCAGTCCGACCGACCGGTGGATGCCGCCATAGTTGAACCAGTCAATATGATGGCTGGGCACGCGATCGGCCTGGCGGCGGTTTTCGACATGGATCATCAGCCGGTTGATGCCCGGCCTGACCAGCTCCGTCAGATCGCAGCAAAACGGCGTCGAACCGCCCACATGCGAGCCGGCAAACCGGCCATTGACGAAGATGCGCGTGATGTAATTGGCGCCGCCAACGCGAAGGACGAACCGTTCGTCCTCGGCGCCCGGTTCAATCTCCAGATCGCGGCTGTACCAGGCGCCACCCTCGAAGTGTAGCCATTCAGGATCCAGCAGGTTCCACACCGAGGGAACCGGCGCCGTCTCGCTGTCATAGGGATCATAGTCGAGCGGGTCTTTGCGCGGGCCGTCGGGCCGGCCGATCTCGAACCATCGCTGGCGCAAGCCGGTATCGAACAGATCGATCGTGAACGCCCAGTCGCCATCGAGCGATTGCATCGGTCGCCCGCCCGGGTTGACCCACGTGCGGTGATCAAGTCGGGGTTCGATCAGCCGCTCGGCATAGTCTTCATCATGCAGGAAGGTGACCGCATTGCCAGCCAGTTCGGAGGATTCCATTCAGCCCTCCGCCTTGAAATAGCCAAGGCCGGGCATCGGCCGGAACTGCCAGTGGCGATGGCCCGGCATGAGGCAGCGGGCGATCATGGCCAGCGCGATCCAACGGAAGTAGGCGCCGAATGCGCACGAAATTCCCTGGGGCTCCCGGAAACCGTTCCGCCAGCCATCGAACCGGCGTACGCCATCCCCATTCGGCACGTCGGGAAATCCGCCATCATCGTTCTGAACGGCCAGGATCGCCTCGGCCATGGCGGCGAGCCAGTCGGCAATGTCGCCACGGCGATGGTCCTTGTGACAATGGGCGTGCGCAAGAATATCGACCAGATCGGCGTCGATACATGCCGAAACGGCGCGGGGCTGCTGTGTCAGGCAATAGTCGATCGCGCGCTCATGGTGGGGGATCGGCACGCCAAGCGCATAGAACAGGTGGTAATTGTGCGTCGCGCCGGCCATGGCGTGCAGCCGGCCGGTTCCGTCGGATTGGTTGACGCCCCAGAAGCCGGTTGCCGGCTCGGAATTGAACAGATGCCATTCAATCAACTGGTCCAGCCGGACCCGCGCGGCTTCGGCGTCCCCGGGCGCACCATGGCCGCCGATCAGCAGCAGGAAGCTTCCCAGATTGACGATGTTGTTGCCCTCCTGCCAGGGGTCGCGCATGTCGCGCCGTGACAGCCAGTGGCCCAGGGTCTTTTGGTCCAGAAACGGGCGGACGAAAGCCGGATCGCCGGGATTGGTTTGCCCCAGCGCCTGTAAGGCGCCAAACGTGTAATTGGCGATGTGCCAGGTCACATAGCGCAGGCTTTCGGCGCGATCGTCCTTCTTGAAGACATTGGCCTCGTCCATGCCGTCCAGCCAGAACGAGCCGTCCGGACGGCGGGATCGTTCGATCCAGCCCGCCGTCGCGGCCAGCTCTGCGGAGTCTTCATCGTCCAGGCCGCCGATCAGCCGCAGGCACAGCGCGCTGTTGTAGGTGCCGGGCAGAACCATGCCGGGCCAACGATCCGGGTCGGCGGCCGCGCTTTCGGTCCAAAGGCGCGCACCATTTCTTTTGATCGCACGCGCCCGAAACCAGTCGAGCGTGCGTAAACGCGCTGCTTCGATCCGTGTTCCAAGGTCGGTCTGGTCCAGCGCCGCGCTCATCCCTTCACCGCCCCTGAAATCATGCCTTCCATGACGCGTCTCTGGGTGAGCAGGTAAACGATGATGACGGGCAAGGTGGTCAGGGTCGCGAGCGCCATGATGCCCTGGAAGTTCACGCCCAGTTCGGAATTGAGCGACAAGAGCGCCACGGGCAGCGTGTAGGTGTCGGTCGACCGGGAGATCACCAGGACCGGGAACCACTGCGCCCAGTTGAGCAGCACCGTGATCAGGATCACGGTCATCACGACGGGCATCGACATGGGCGCGACGATCCGCATCAGGATCTTCATTTCGGACGCATTGTCCATGCGCGCCGCTTCGATCACTTCGCGCGGAATCGATTTGAAGAACTGCTCGAACAGGAAGAACTGGATCGGCCCGACGCTCAAGAACAGGATGATGCCGATCGTCGTTCCCAGAAGCCCGAGCTGGAACATGACCAGATAGACCGGCAGAACCAGCAGCATGTAGGGATACATGATCACCAGAAGAAAGCCGACACGCAGCAGGCCGAAACCGGGCAGGTGGGGCGCGCGGGTCAGCGCATAGGCGCCCATCAGCGAGGTCAGAACGGTGAAGACCGTCGAGGCACCGGTTATCAAAAGCGAGTTGATCAGGTAGGTCGACAATGGCTCGCCCGACAGGACGAGAATGTCGCGATAGGCCTTCAGCGAAAAGCTTTCGGGCCAAAGGCGCAGCGGGGCTGTGAGAATCGCCTCGGTGTCGCGAAACGAGGCCGCAATCATCCAAAGGTAAGGGAAGACGAACAAAAGCGAGATGAAGCTCGCAAGCGCGATCATCGCTGCCTTGACGACGGGGTTGGGTCTCATCGCCAGTCCGCCCTCTGGTTGAGCCAGTAAACGAAGAAGGCCAGCACCATCACGCCGGCAAAAAGGGTCGAGGCCATCGCCGCGGCCTTGCCATACTGGGCCTGATCGAACATCTGGTAGGCATGGTAGGAGACGAAGTTGGTCGAGCCGGCCGGCCCGCCCTTGGTGATCACCACGACGACGGTGAACGTCTTGAGGAACTGGATCAGCGCATAGACCGAGTTGATCATGATCGCCGGACGCAGTTGCGGCAGGATGATGCGGGTAAACATGCGCCACGGTGGCGTTGCATCCATGCGGGCTGCCTCGATCAGGCTTTTGTCGATCATCGCAAGGTTGGCCAGGAAGATGATCACGTAGAAACCGACGTGGTACCAGAGTTCGGCGATCAAGAGCGAAATCATCGCGGTCGACTGGCTGGACGTGCCCGCGAAATCGGGCAGGCCGAGCGCATTGAGCCCGGCATTGATGGCGCCGAAATCGGTGTTGTACATCCACTTCCAGACGATGTAGCCGGCCAGATCCGGCGTGATCACCGGCAGGAACACGCAGAGCTTGAAGATCATGGCCGCCCGTCCCAAAAGCGGCGAATTCAGGAACAGAGCATAGGCCAGCGCGACCGTCAGGTTCAGCGCGACCGACAGGACGGTATAGAGCAGCGTCAGGTTGATCGAACGGATGAATTGGGGATCGGCGAAGATCTCCCGATAGTTCTCAAGCCCGACAAAGGTCGGCTCCGGGCTCAGCGCCGTGAAGGATTCGGTGAACGACGTCTGGATCGAAAGCGCGATCGGCCACAGCCCCATGACGATCGTGAGCGCCGCAAACGGCAGCGCAAACACATAGAAGATGGCCGCGCCGTCAAGGCGCTGGATAAGGGTTGGCCGCGCGGCCGGCACCGGTATGGCGACCATCGTTCCTCCTGTCGGGCAACAAAGCCGGTCCCGCCGGCGCACCCCAAGCGCCGACGGAACCTTGGTTGGCAAGACCGGGCAGGCCGGTCAAGCCTTGGGAGGTTCGGTCAGCCGGCCAACTCGGTCGCCTTGGCGCGCATCGCCTCGGCGGTCTCGTCGATGAAGCTCGCCCAATCGTCGGGCGGATTGACGATCGCATCGAGCAGCACGCGGTGATACTCGGCCTCAAGTTCGGGATAAAAGGCGTGCACTGACTCGGGGAAGTCATAGGCGTTCAGATCATGCTCCGGCTTGGCAAAATAGAGCCGGCGCTCGGAAAAGCCTTCGATGTCGAAGTCGCCGCGGACCGCCGCGCCGACATTTTCAAGTGACGCCTTCTGTGCCTCGGCCGACAGCATGAACGCGGCGAAATCCATGGCAATATCCTTGTTGGGCGAGTTCTCGGGGACCGCCACGCCGCGCATGCCGCCGATCACGACCGCGTTCTCGCTGTCGCCATGGGACGGCCACTCGCCGATCACGAAGTCTCCGCCCAACACGTCCTCGCCATCCCATTTCTTGACGTTCCAGTCGCCCACGCGGAACATGCCGGCCCGGCCGCCCTCGATGAGCTGGTACATCTCACCGAACGAGTGATTGACCGTATCGGGCGAAACAAGGCCGTAGTCGGTGAAGGATTTGAGGAACTCGGTCAGCACCGCCTTGTGCTCCGGCTGGTCGATGACGATGTTGCCGTCCGGGTCGATCAGCGTGTGGCGCAGGCCCGCGCCGAACGTGTAAAGATCGAGCATATGGATCAGGTCGCGCGGACGGGCAGCCTGCAACGCCATGCCGAACGTGTCGTCGGCGCCATTGCCGTCGGGATCCTCGGTCTGGAATTTCTTGGCGACGCGCATCACGTCGTCCCAGGTCTGGGGCATGTCCTCACCGACCGCTTCGAGCCAGGACTTGCGCGCGCCGAACGCCATCTGGACGCGCTGGATCGGCAGGATGATCATCTTGCCGTCATACATGGCCACGCCCTTGTCGGACTCGGTCAGAAACGGCAGATCGCCCTGCGCGGCCAGCAGATCGCTGAGATCGGCGACCTTGTCGGTCTGGTTCTCGATGCGGATGACGCGCTCATAATTGTTGTAGATCAGGTCTGGCGCGGTGTTGGTGTTCAGTGCGGCGATCACCTTGCCGAACCATTGATCGGTGGGAAAGGACACCGATGTGATGGTCACATCCGGATTTTCGGCCTGATAAAGTTCGTTGAGCGCCTCGAACCAAGCAATGCCGTTGTCGCCCAGATCGTGCCACACCACCAACTCTTCGGCGATGGCGGGCGATGCCGCGATCATCGATGAGGCGGTCCCCGCCAAGATCAGCTTTTTCAGTCGTCTCAAAGAAGCCATGCTACATCCTCCCGGGTTAGGCTTGCGCGTGGGACCACTGTCCGGACAGCCTGTGAGACATGTGGTTGCCACTTATTGTAAACTAGTATACCAGAATGAAACCGCCGGCAAGGCCCAACCTGCGCGGGGGCCAACGCGGTCAAAGACAGAAAGGCGACCATGCTCCATCCCGACAGGCTCCTGCCCGCCGATCCCGCCGTCCGCACGATCGCCCGCACGCTTTACGAGCAGGCCGCCGGAGCGCCACTGGTCTGCCCTCACGGCCATTGCGAAGCATCATGGTTTGTCGATGACATACCGTTTCCCGACGCCACGGACTTGCTTATCACGCCCGACCATTATGTGCTGCGAATGTTGGCCAGCCAGGGTGTTTCCTACGAGGCACTGGGTGTGCCGCGCGCCGATGGCAGCCGGGCCGCGGTCGATCCGCGTGAGGTGTTCCGTCTTTTTGCCAGCCATTATCATCTGTTCGCCGGCACGCCCTCGCGGGTCTGGCTCGACCACGCGCTGGGCCATGTGCTGGGTGTCTCGGAGCCGCTGACGGATGCGACCGCCGATCAGGTCTTTGACCATGTCAACGCGCAACTGGCTTCACCGGCCTTCCGTCCGCGTGCGCTCTATCAGGCATTCAACATCGAGGTGCTCGCAACCACCGACAATGCCACCGACACGCTGGACGCGCACGCCGCGCTGAAGGCGCAAGGGTTCGGCCGCATCGTTCCCACCTTCCGGCCGGACGCGCTCACCGATCCCTTGCGTGATGACTTTGCGCCCTCCATGGCGAAACTGGCCGGGCAAACCGGCGAGGATGTCACCCGCTGGCGCGGATTTTTGACCGCCCTGCGCGTCCGGCGGGCGGTGTTTGCCGGTCTCGGTGGCACGGCGACCGACCATGGCGTGATCGCGCCGGCCACCGCCGACCTTGACGCCGCCCAGTGCCAGACCCTGCTCGACAAGGCACATGCCGGCACCATCACTGCCGGCGAGGCTGCACTGTTTCAGGCCCAGATGCTGACCGAGATGGCGGCCATGAGCGTTGAGGACGGTCTGGTCATGCAAATCCACGCCGGCTCGCGGCGCAATTATGCCCCCTCGGTTTTTGGCCGCTATGGCCGCGACAAGGGTTTCGACATGCCCGGACCGGTCGGCTGGGCCGACGGTCTCAAGCCGATGCTCGACCGCCATGGCTTCGAGCCGAACCTCCGCCTGGTGCTCTATACGCTCGATGAGACCGCATACGCCCGGGAGCTGGCACCGCTCGCCGGCGCCTTCCCCACCATATTGCTCGGCGCGCCCTGGTGGTTCTTCGACAGTCCCGAAGGCATACGCCGCTACCGCAGGCAGGTGACAGAGACGGCCGGCTTTTACAACACCGCCGGCTTTGTCGATGACACGCGCGCCTTTTTGTCGATACCGGCCCGCCATGACATGGCCCGGCGCATAGATGCCGGTTGTCTGGCCACCCTCGTCGCCGAACATCAGATCGACATGAAGGAGGCCGGAATGTTGATGGATGAACTGGCGACCGGCCTTGCACGGCGTGCCTACCGGCTGGGCCAGCCCTCCGCCGAACCGCAACGGCAAAGCGCCTGAAGGAACGCGCATGGCCCGGCTTGAACTGCACGATGTCTGCAAGCGCTTCGGTGATGTCGAAGTCAATCGCAATGTCGATCTGACCTTTGAAGACGGCGAGTTCATCGTCCTGGTCGGCCCGTCGGGCTGCGGCAAGACCACGCTTTTGCGCATGATCGCGGGGCTCGAACAGGTGACCTCGGGGCGGATTGTCATCGACGGCCAGGACGTTACCAGTCTTGATGCGCCCAAGCGCGGCCTGGCGATGGTGTTTCAGTCCTATGCGCTTTATCCGCATATGACGGTGCGTCAGAACATGGCGTTCGGGCTTGAGAACATCGCCATGCCCAGGGCGGAGATCGACAGCAGGATCGCCGATGTCGCCGCCATGCTCAGGCTTCAGGACTATCTCGAACGCCGGCCTGCCCAATTGTCCGGCGGCCAGCGCCAGCGCGTTGCCATTGGCCGTGCGATCACGCGCGATCCCAAGGCCTTCCTGTTTGACGAGCCGCTTTCCAATCTGGACGCGGAACTGCGCGTGACCATGCGCAAGGAACTGGCCAAGCTGCACAAGCGCATCGGCGGCACGATGATCTACGTCACCCATGACCAGACCGAGGCAATGACGCTCGCCGACCGCATCGTGGTGCTCGAAAAAGGCATTGTTTCGCAGGTCGGCACGCCGCTCGATCTCTATTTCAAACCCAACAACCGCTTCGTGGCCGGTTTCATCGGCTCGCCGCAGATGAACTTTCTCGACATCGGCATTGAGGGCGGTCGGGCGCGGATCGGCGCCGGCGCCGTGATTGAACGGATTTCCGCGCATGACGGCCCGGCCATACTGGGTGTGCGGCCCGAGCATGTCGCGCCGGCCGCAAACGAAGCGGGTGACTTGGAGGTGACCATCGATCTGGTCGAGCAGTTGGGCGATGAGAGCTTTGTCTACTGTCGGGCGGAAGGCTTGCCCGAACTGTGCATGCGGCTGGATGGCGCGGCGGGCGCCTGCTACGGCGACCGCATGTCGATCCGTTTCGACCGTTCCAACATGCACCTGTTCGACCCGGTCAGCGGTGCGGCGATCGCACCGGGCTGAGCCGAACCCATCAAGCAGACGGTCCGGCGGGCGGGTGTCTGTCGCTCGATCCGCATGTCAGGCGGTGGTGCCGGTGGTATTGGCGCCGACGGATTGTTCAACGGCCGACAGGGTATCGTAGGCCTCCTCGCGCTTGATCTTCTCTGCGAGCGTGGCCGTCAACTGGTCCGACAGGCCGCGGGCGGTCGGGTGATCGAACAACTGGCGCACGGAAATCGGTATGCCGACCAGCTTGTGGACGTCGGCGCAGGCGCGGGTCGCCAGAAGCGAATGACCGCCCGCCTCGAAGAAGTTCGACTCGGCGGAAAGCTCTCCGGATGCCAGCAGCTTTTGCCATTGCGCGACCAGCGCGCCCTCAATCGGCGTTCCTGACGCTTGTGCTGGCCGTTTTCGGTCGGCGGACACGATGTCCTGGCGCGGCAGGGGCAATGCGCGCCGGTCGAGCTTTCCCGAAGGGGTCAGCGGCAGCGCGTCTAGCGCAATGAGGTGATCGGGCACCATGTGGGCGGGCAGCCGGTCCCGCAAATGGGCAAGCGCCCGCTTGACGCTCAATGTCTCCGTCCCCACGACATAGGCGATCAGCGCCCGGTGGTCCGGCCCCAGCGTCTGGACCACGACTGCGCATTCAAGCACGCTTTCGACCGCGCTCAACTGGCCTTCGATTTCGCCCAGCTCGATCCGGTAGCCGTGAAGTTTGACCTGTCCGTCCTTCCGACCGGTATAGTCGACCGTTCCATCGGCCCGCACACGTCCCAGATCGCCGCTGGCATACATGCGCGCGCCGGCTTGGATCGCGAACGGATCCGGCACGAAGCGCCGCGCCGTCTGCCCCGGCCGGTTGGCGTAGCCATGGGCCAGCGCATCGCCGCCGATGAAGATCTCGCCCACGACACCGACCGGCACGGGTTCAAGGTTCGGCGACAGGACATAAAGCCGGGCGCCGGCGGCCGGACGTCCGATCGGCGGCAACATCGGCCAGCGCGACGCGTCGGGATCCAGCGCGCACTCGCTGACGACATGCGTTTCGCTCGGGCCATACTGATTGAAAAGCGCCGCCTGCTGGTGCTCTGAAAAGAAGGATCGAATGGCCGGCGTGATCCGCAATTGCTCGCCGGCCGTGATCACGTGGCGAAGCGCGGCCAATGGCATCGGGTCTTCGCTGCCATGCGCATGTTCTTCTGCTAGTGCCTGCAGGGCCACGTAAGGCAGGAAGGCGCGCGTCACGCCGGTTCGCCGCATCAGGTCCAAGAGCGCCGCCGGGTTCGCGCGGGTCGCCTCGTCGGCCAGCACCAAAGTTCCGCCCGAGCCCAGCGTGCTGAAAATCTCCTGCGCCGAGACATCAAAGCTGATCGATGCGAATTGCAAGACGATGTCACCCGGTCCGGCGCGCAATCGGCCGATCTGCCAGGCCGTCAATTGCGCCAACACCGAATGAGGCAGGCTGACGCCCTTGGGGTTGCCGGTCGAACCGGATGTATAGATGCAATAAAGCGGATCACGCCCCGCCGGCTTTGCCGGTGGCGCCATCGACGGCGCCTTGGGTGACGCGGGTTCGTCATCCAGCCAAACCCGGGTGCAGTTCGCCACGGGTTCGACCGCGCCGGCCGGCGCCACAATCAGCCTGGCGCCGGAATCGGCGATCATGAAACCGCGCCGCGCCTCGGGATAGGCCGGATCGACCGGCACATAGGCAGCGCCGGTCTTGACGATCCCGAGCAGGGCCACCAGCAGCTCCGCACCGCGCGGGGCGGCAAGGGCGACAACCGTTCCCGGTCCGGCGCCGGCGGCCGCAAGGCGCGTCGCGAGCCGGCCAGCGCGGTGCTCCAATGCGCCATAAGACAGCCGGCGATGGCCGTCGATCAGGGCGATCGCGTCCGGTGTTCTTGCGGCCTGCCGCTCGAAGCGCGCAATGACGCTCATCTCCGCGTCAGCGTGGCCGGCCGGGATCGGTGCTTTTGCGTTGACGGTATCGAGGCTCACCGCTTCGCACAGCGCAAGCCGGTCAATGGCTTCGTGCGGGGCGTCCATCGCTGAGGCCAACAAGACCTGGAAGTGCGCGTTCCATCGTCCGATCGTCTGCGCATCGAACAGGTCGGTGGCATATTCGACACTGGCGGCAAAGCCCTTTGCGCTTGGGGCAAAGGTCAGCGTCAGATCGAACTTGGTCAGGCAATCCTGGACCGCTTGCGGTTCGTGCGTCACTTCCTCTTCTGCAGGATGCGCCACCGTCGGGGCGAACCCGAAATCGGCATTGGGCTGATTCTGCATGACCATCATCACCTGGAACAGCGGATTGTGGCTGAGACTGCGCCGGGGGTGAATGGCTTCGACCAGTTTCTCGAACGGCAGTTCCTGGTGCTTTTGTGCCTCCGCCATGCCGGTGCCCACATGCGCCAGCGCCTCCTCGAAGCTCAGATCGGCCGGCAATGCGGTCCTCAAGACAAGCGTGTTGGCAAAAAGGCCGACAACGTTCTCAAAGGCGAGGCGGGACCTGTTGGCAATCGGCGTGCCGACGACAATGTCATCGCTGCCCGAAAGTCGTGCCAGCAAGACCTTGAAGACGGTCAGCAGGACGACGAACGGCGTCGTCTCGCGCGCCGCGGCGAAATCAGCCAAGCGCTTTGACAGCGACTCGGCGATCGAAAAATGCTGAATCGCGCCGCGATGGGTCTGCACGGACGGGCGGGGCCGATCGCCGGGCAAATCGAGGACGGCCGGCGCTCCCTCCAGCCTGTCCCTGAAATAGGCCAGATGGCCCTGCATGGTTGCCGTGCTGGCGCGCCGCCGCTCCCATCGCGCGAAATCGGCATAATGCAACTCCAGGTCGGGCAGGTCAGGAGCGGCCGCCTCGCCATCGCCGGACACGGATCGTTGCAGCAATTGACCCAGATCGCGCATCAGCACGTTCACGGACCAGCCGTCGCAGATGATGTGGTGGGTCAAGAGGATCAGGAAGTCGCCCCTTGCGGCAGTCCGCACAAGCGTGGGCACAAGCAGCACCGGGCCCAGAAGATCGATCTTGCGATGTGCGGCCTGCGTGATCAGGCGGCCGATCTCCAGATCGGTGGCGTGCGGGTCGGCGCCATCGATCCAGACCTCGGTCAGACTGACCATCGCTTCCTCGCTGATCGATTGTTGCGGAATGCCGGCGATCGAAACAAAGCGGGTCCTGAACACCTCATGCCGTGCCACCAGGGCGTTGAGGGCATCGCGGATACGATCGGTCGAAATGCCGGGCTCTGTCAGGGACAGGCAAATCGGCATGTTGTAGAGGCCGGTCGCCAGATCGAGCTGTTCGAGAAACCACAATCGTTCCTGCGCCATCGAAAGCGGCGCGCTATGCCGTGCAAATGCCGGCGCCTGGCTCGGCACAATGTCGTCACCGCCAACCGGCGCGGCAGGATCTGCCGGGTTCTCGCCTTGCCCGTCCGCTCTCTCTGTCCTGCCGGTCATTTGCTCTCGCAGCAGCGGCGCCAGTTCGGCGATCGTCGGCGCTTCGAACAGCAGATGCAGTTCCAGCCCGATACCCAGCGTTTCGCGGATGCGGTTGACGACCATCACCGATGCCAGAGAATTGCCGCCGATCGAAAAGAAATTGTCCCGGATGCCGACATGCGGTGCCTTGAGCACCTCGCGCCAGATTCGCACGAGAACAGCTTCCAGATTGGTCCTTGGTTCGGTGTCGGTCGGACCTTGCTCTTCGCGCGGGGCAAGCATGTCCGGGCTCAATGGCCGGTCGGCGTCGCTCGGCAATTCATCAATGCGTTGAAGATCATTCAACCGGGCGATCTGCGGAAAGTCGGCGTGCAGGGTCCTGACCAGCGCCTCGGTGTCGATATGCCGACCGCTGCGCGCGACCACATATCCGGTCAGCCCGTGGCCCTGCGAGGGTCCGCTGGCAACCACGAGGGCATCCGCGATGCCCGGATGCTGCCGCAGGACGGACGTCAGGAATGCCGCATCATCGTCTTCATGGCCGATCAGCCTGATGCGGCCGGTTGCGTTTTTGCGCGCCGGCAAACCGGTGGACAGGGCACCGCCGATGCGCCCGTTTTCACCGCCCTCGCGCGGCCGGATCACCTGCGGGCCGCAAACCGCAAGAAACCCCGGAACGCCGGCCGGACAAGGGCCATCGCCCCCGACAACGGTCAGCGCCATGCCGTTCATCGGCGTGACACAGTCCGCATCGTCCAGCGCCGCCGCCGCGCCCATTCCGAGCAGGCCTTCGGGCCCGCAGACCCGCTCGACCGTGACAGTGTCGCGTGTCCAGGCGAGCAACGGCCGGGCCCACACCGGGTCGCCCAGCACGGACAGGCGTTCAAGCGCGGGAAAATCATCGGGTTGCAGCCCGGCGACGGTTTCAGCCGGCAGGATCAGATGCGAAACATCGGCATCGCTCGCGCCCAACGCCTGCACACACGCGCCGTTGGCCAGGGCGATCAGGGCTGGTGCGAGGGCTTCGATGTCACCGGTATGATCGGTGATGGCGACGACCGATCTTTGTGAAATGGCGAAATGCGCGCCGAACGCCACGGCAAGCGTTCCGAGTGCCCGGTCGTCAATATCGGACCGTTCGCCGTGTGGCGGCGCTTCGCCTTCCGTCCTTTCGACCGCCATCAGATCGGATAAAAGCCGGATGAGCATCGCCAGCGATTGGCCGACCTCCATCGGGGGTGCGCCGGTTTCACCTCTCGCAAGTGCCAGCAGCTCCTTGTAGCTCAAAGCGCCCGTCCGGTCGCGAAATGCGATCCTGTCCGGCATGGTCGTAGCAAAGGAAGCAACCCGTGCGGACCATGTCTCATCGGCGGTTGCCGGGGTTTTGTTCCGCACTGCCTCCGGCGGTGTCCATAGCTGAACGTCGTCGATCCGCATGTCCGGATCGCCAATGAGCGCGCGCGCGAGCCCGGTATATTGTTGGGCGATGCAATGGGCGGTTTCCGGGTCGAAAAGATCGGTCTTGAACTCGATCCCGCCTTCATAGCCGTTACCTGTCGGGACGAATTGGAGGGTCAGGTCAAACTTTGAACTGCCCCGCACAAGCGTCCTGGCGAAGTCTGGCCGATCATGGCCCTCCGCCTGGCTCGTTGCCGCCTCCTGCAGGGCGAAGGCGACCTGAAAGACCGGGTTCCAGCCAAGCGTCCGGGCCGGTTGCAGGCTTTCCACCAACTGCTCGAACGGCACGCTGTCATGGCCGATCGCCTCCGAGACGGTCTCGCGCACCCGCGCCATGGCCGTTCGGAAGCTCGGATTTCCCTCAAGATCGGCGTTCAGCACCAACATGTTGACGAAAAAGCCGACAATGCCCTCGAACTCGACCTCGCTGCGTCCGGAAACCGGAGATCCCACCACAGGATCCGTGCGACCGGCATATCGACCGAGCAGCACCATGAACACGGTGAGAAGACAGATGAAGGGCGTTGCTCCCTCCGATTTGCACAGATCCTCGACGTCGGCGCGCCCGACGCCGTCGAGGCGGAAACGCGCCGCCGCGCCGCCGAAGCTGTCATGCTGGGGTCGAGGCCGATCAATCGGAAGGCGCAGCAGCGGCGGAGCATCCCGCAGGCGGTCGCAGAAATAAGCGAGGTCGGCTTTCTGCTGCGCGCTTTTGCGCGGCGAGCCAAGCCAGCCGACATAGCCCGCATAGGTCTCCGGCAGCGCCGGCAGGTCGTCTTGTTCACCGGCCGCAAGACTTGCGTAGAGATGGCGAAATTCGCGATCCAGAATGCCGAGCGACCAGCCGTCCGAAATGATGTGGTGCATGTCGACCAAAAGGAGCGCGCCGGCCGATCCGGCATCGATCAGATCGGCCCGGACCGGCGGCTGGTTGGCCAGGTCAAAAGGACGCTCCTTCAGCTCATGCATCAAGTCGGCTGCCGATCCGGTCCCGGCATGATCGGCCGTGTGATGCACGGACAGCGGCATGTCGTGGTCGGCCACCACCCTCTGCACGATCTGATCATCTTCCATCCGGAAAACGGTGCGGAGGGCGGCATGCCGCCGTGTCAATGCGTTGAGCGCACGCCGCACCAGCACCGGATCGAGCGCTTGGGCAAAGCGCATTGTCAGCGGAAGATTGTAGGCGGCCGAGTCGGGCGCCAGTTGCGACAGGAACCACAGGCGCTCCTGCGCATATGTCAGCGGATAGGCGACCCGCTTGCGCTGTGAGCGCAAGAGCAATGACCGTGCAAAGGCGCGCCTGTCGTCAATCGACGAATCCCCAAGATCGTCGATCGGCATGTCCTCGCCATTGCCAAGATCCGCAATCAGCAGATTGATCTCGAAAGCGTCCAGGGACTGGACGAGCGCATCGATCTCGGTTTCGCTCATATCCTCCAGATCAAGGCCCAGACGGGTCAGCAGGCCGCTGCCCTGACGGGCGTCGGACGCGCCGGTCGCCGAAAGGGACGCATCGACGACTTGTGCCAGTTGCGCCACCGTGCGCGCCTCGAATATCCGGTGCAACTCGATGTTGACCCCGGTTGCTTCGGCGATCCGGGCAATGACCTTGATCGATGCCAGCGAACTGCCGCCAAGCGCGAAGAAGTCTTCGGCGATTCCGACGGTTTGGCGCTCCAGCACATCGCTCCAGATCCGCGCGATCAGGACTTCTGTTGCCGTGCGGGGCAGCACGTTTGTTTCGCCGCGCACCAGATCGGCCGGCGCCACCGGGTCTGCGGCCGCATCCGGGCCCTCGATCGGCTGGTCGATGGCGCGCAGGCCCGAGACCCTCAAGTCCGGCCCCAGCGCCTCACGGGCCTCGGCCAGAAGCGCGCCTTCATCGATGCTGCGTCCGGCGATCGAACGTATATGGACATCGAAACCGGCGCCATTGGGCTGGACACGGCATTGGTCGATCGCCGAGTGCTGATGGAAGTAGGCGCCGATCCAGGCCACATGGGCTTGCGGCCCGTCACCGGGAACAATGGCAAAGCCGCCATCGGGGCGCAGATGGGCAAAAGGCATGTCGCCAGCCGCCGGTGCTGCCTCCGCTCCCGCCACAGCCAGGCGGCCTTGCACCCGCGTTGCGCATTGTCGGTTCCCCGCGGCGACACGCGTGCCCATGGCCGCTGGTGCCGTCAGCGTTCCGCCCACCGGCCCAGCGACGATGGGAGCAAAAATGCCGTCCGGCACGACGGCATGCACCAGCCGTGTCCGGTCGCGCCAGGCAATGACCGCATGGTCCCAGACCCTGGACGCCACAACGCAAACCAGGTGCGGCAGGGGCAGTTCGGACGGGTCGATTTTCGAAAGCGTTTCGGCGCGCACGACAAGCACCGTCCGTGCATCGATGTCGGCGCTCTGGTCGCGCCATGCCGCGCCGGCGCAGACCGCGGCCAGCGGCAACAGGGGCCCGCCCGCACCGTCCAGTTGGACCACTCGCGCGTGCGGTTCAAGCTCAAGCACATCGATCCAGGCGGCAACCGCCGCTTGGGCGGTCGATGGGGCAATCGAAGAGGCAACCCCGTCGAGATCGATGGTTCGGCCCGACACCAGCGCATCGAGTGTCTCGGCGATCCCGACGCATCCGGTTGCAGCGGTTTGATCCGGTGCCCCGGCGCTCTCTGCTCGCCCGGCCGCTTGATCCAGATGCTCGAGAAATTGCCCCGCGGTTTTTGAGCCTGCAAGCACCGTCGTCGATCCGCGCGCGGCCAGGTCCCGCAAACGGCCGGCCCAGCCGGACGACATGTCCTGCGGCACGGGCACCGGCTCCTGATCGGCACTGAGCAGGGCATTCACCCGACGCGTCCGATCGCCGGCAAATGCCGCCAGCATCGCCTGATATTGGGTCATCAGCGTCCGGATGGTATCGACTTCGAACAGATCGACGGCATATTCGCAACGCAGTGTCCAGCCGGACTTGCCACGGATGACACCGAGCGTCAGATCGAACTTGGAGACACCGTCAAGACTGTCTTCGCCTTCCGTCCCGGCCGCATTCCCCCATGCGCTTTCGCGGTTCCAGTCATCGAATGAGAACGCGATCTGAAACAGCGGATGGTGGCTGAGCAAGCGATCCGGATTGACCTCCTCGACCATCTGCTCGAACGGAAACTCCTCGTGTTCGAAAGCCTCGAGCGCAAACGACCGGACAGCCGCCAGAAGATCGGAAATCGTCGGACTGTCATCAAACCGCATCCGGAAGGGCAGCATGTTGACAAAAAGGCCGATGAGCGGCGCTGTCTCGGCGCGTCCCCGGCCTGCGACGGGCGTGCCGATGATCGTGTCGTTGCGGCCTGTCCATCGTTGCACGATGGCCTGGAACGCCGCCATCGTGAACATGAAAAGGGTCGTGCCGCTGGCATCCGCGGCGCGTTCGACCTGATCGACCAGATCGCCCGGCAGGCGCAGGCTGAGCGTCCGGCCCCGGTGGGATTCGATCGGTGGACGCGGCAGGTCGGTCGGCAGGGAGCAAAGCGCCGGAAGCTCCGACAAGGCGCCGGACCAGAACCGCCTCATCCGGTCCATGGACGCTCCCCGAAGCGCGTTGCGCTGCCAGGCCGCGTAGTCGGCATATTGAATGGAGGGCACCGGCGCTGGCTGATAGGTGCCGGCGACAAGCCCGTGATAGTCGGCCAGCAGTTCGGATTTGGCGAGTTGCAGCGACCAGCCATCGCCAACAATATGATGCATCAGCAACACCAACAGCGCATCCTGGCTGCGGCGCAGCAGAACCGCGCGAAAGACCGGCCCTTCCTGCAGATTGAACGGCATGGCAATCTCGGCGGCGATCGCCGCGTCGGTCGCCGCCAGTTCTTCGGCAAGGTTGGCGGCGGCAATGTCGATCGTCTTGAGCGGAACGGGACCGGGATCAGAAATGCGTTGCACCGGCGCAAGGCCGTCGAGGACAAAGCGTGTGCGCAGCGTTTCGTGACGGATTTGAAGCTGATTGAGCGCCTGGGCAACAAGCGAGACGTTCGGGTTCAGCTCCAGCGGCACCATGTCTGCCAGATTGTAGACCGGAGGCCCTCTCAACAATTGCTCGACAAACCACAGGCGTTCCTGGGCATGGCTGAGCGGGATGGTGCCGGTTCGGTCGCAACGGGGTATCGTCGAGTTCAGGTCGGCGCCCGGTCCGCTCTCAAGCCAGTTCCACAACAGCCGGACGCCCTCGACCGGCAGCGCCCGGACCCTTTGTCTGATATCATCGGACGGTCGATCCAGCATGACCGCTACCGGCCGCTGGCTGCTGGTTGGGGCGTTATGTCGGTCCACACCTCGTCAATATGGGCAAGACAGGTCTCTTCGGTTCCACTGACACCGACCGTGTCCCAGCCGTTCGGCAAGGCCCTGCCTGCCGGCCAGATGGAGTATTGGCCGAAAATGTTGCGGACGACGTCATAGGTTCGGGACGACTCGTCGGTCATGGCGCATGCTCCAGTTCGGTCAGGAAATTGTTGATGGCGGCGATGCAAGCGACCGGTTCTTCGATATGCGCGACATGTGCGCTGTTCTCGAAGACGACCAGCCGGGCATCCGGCGTGCGCTCGCGATAGGCCTGCACGGTCTCGGGCGGGATTTCGTCGTGCCGGCCCGCCAGATAGAGCACCGGCATGGTGAGTTCGGCCAGCCGCGGTTCGACATTGTAGTCGCGAAGTTCGCCGGTCGGCGTGAACTCGCTCGGTCCCCACATCTGGCGATAAATGTCCATGTTCCATCCATCGACGGACCGCATGAGCGCCTCGGGCCAGATCTCGGATCGGCAGATATGGCGCCGGTAGAAGGCCATCGCCGCCACCTGGTATTCGCCGGATTCGGTCGTGCCGGCGGCTTCGTGGCGGTCGAGCATGTCCTTGACGACCGCGGGCAGGGCCGCGCGAAGCCGGTCCATGTCGGCGGTCACCCGCGCCATGTTCAGGCAGGGTGACGCCAGGATCAGACCTGCCACGGCATCCGGGTGGTCCAGCGCGAAGTCGGCCGCGATCATCGACCCCCAGGAATGGCCAAGCAGGCAGACCTGCGGCGCCCCCAGATGGGCGATCACGCGCCTGAGTTCGTCAACAAAGCGCGCGCGCTGCCAAAGGGCAGGGTCCGCCGGTCTGTCCGATCGACCGCATCCGAGCTGATCGTAACGGACAAACCGCCGATTGCGCGCCAAGGGCTCCAACGTCTCGAAATAGTCCGAGGGTGCGCCCGGCCCCCCATGGATGGTCACAAGGGGTATGCCATCGCCGAAGCCCAGCACCCGGCAGAACACCTGCCCGCCAGTCACGTCGATCCGCACATCCTCGCCGGGCGGATCAATGAGGGTGGCCGCGTCCGTCATGACCTAGGCACTCGCCGTGGCGCCGGCTTGCACCGCGTCGGAACGAGCCGGCCGTGCACCTGGCGACAAGGCCGACGTCACCGCGGACAGGAGGGCCTCGGCGTGGCTGTCGATCAGATAGTGGCCGCCCGGCAGCGCCTTCATGGAGAAGCCGGCATCGGTCAGCACGCCCCATCCCTCCACTTCCTCCGGCGAGACGATCGGGTCGTCCTGGCCGTAAAGCGCATGGATCGGAACACTGAGCGCCGGCCGCTCCCGGTGCCGATAGGTTTCGGCAAGTTCAAAATCGGCCCGCAGAACCGGCAACACGAGATCAAGCAGTTCCGGATGGGCGATCACTTGCTCCGGCGTTCCGCCGAGCCGGTCGAGTTCGGCGCGCAGTTCGTCCCTGGGCAGCGCGTGTATGGGCGCGTCCCGGTCCGGCAGGTGGGCCGCCCGGCTGCAAGACACGATCAACTGGTCTGGCGGCCGCAGGTCGAGCGCGCCCATCCGCACCGCGACCTCGTAGGCGATCAGCGAGCCGGTGCAATTGCCGAAGATCGCATAGGGAAGATCGAGCAGGTCGCGCAACGCATCGCACATGGCGTGCACCAGCGGCGACATGCGGTTGAAGGGAGCCGCCGATGCATGCGACTGCCGGCCCGGCATTTGCAGCGCGCAAACCTCGATCTGGCCGGGCAATCCCTCCGGCCAATTCTGAAAGACCGACGCCGAACCCCCGGCAAAGGGGATGCAGAACAACCGGCTCCGCGCCACAGAATTCGGTTTCGGCTTGTGGACCCACGCCGTCATTGTGCCGCCTCCTGCGTTCCCGCTCCCAGGCTGCCAAGCAGCAGCGCTTGGCCGCGAATGGTGGGGTTTGCCATCAGCGCGCCGAGCTTCAATTGCGGGCCAAAGGCGGTGCGCATTCGTTCCAACAGCCGCACCGTGAGCATCGAATTGCCGCCCAGATCCGAAAAGGAGACGTGTGGCCCCACGCTGTTCAGACCCAGCGTATCGGCCCAGATTTCCGTGACGCGGCTTTCGATATCGCCGGTTCGCTCCACGGCGCCCGGCGCACCGCCTATGGTTTCCAGCGCAAGTCCGGCAATGGCGGGCAAACCGGCAACCTCGCCATCTCCATCAAGAAGTGCGCCATAAAGGCGGCCCAGCGCAGCAATACTCTCTGCGGAGAAGCGGCCCGGATCGTACTGAAAATAGAGGCGTAGCCCGTCGTCATTGAGTTCGAAATCGGTGGCGAGGCCGAAATCGATGTCCACCGGGATGTCCATGAACCGCTCGAAACGCGCGGCGTCGCCCGTCGGACCTGCCGCAAAATGGGTGAAATTGAAAAATGTGTTGAACGGTATCTCGCTGCTGTCGCGCACCATTGAAGCAAGCGGCATGAAACGATGCGGCAAAAGGGCCATTTCCGCCTCAAAGCAAGCCTGCGCGCGTTCGGGAAGGCTGCCCGAGCAATCCATGGCAAACGGCACGGTGTTCAGAAACAAGCCGAGAATGCGGTCACCATCCTCCTGTTCGGGGCGCACATTGCAAACAAGGCCCGTCGTGACATGCCGTTGGCCGGTCGCCGCCGACAGCGCGGCGCCATGCACGGCCATGAAATAGTGCCGCGCGGAAAAATCGTGACCCGAAACCATTTTCTGAACGCGGGCACTGATGTCTGCGGGCAGGTCCACCTCATGACGCGCGACCCTGTCCGGCGGCGCCCGATCATGGATGCTCGTATCGACCAGAAGTGTCGGGCGGGCGGCCGCCAGTTGCATCTTCCAGAACGCGACCGTCTCGCTGTCCGCCTCGGCGCTGCGTTCGGCGGCAATGGCTGCCTGGGGCGAAATCGCCGGCGCGGCCGGCAATTGGGCCGCCAGCCCGCGCCGCGCCGCATCGTAGCGAACCGACAGTTCCTCCAACATCAAATGCATGCTCATGCCATCGAGAACGGAATGATGCTCGCCGACCATCAGAAGAAACGATCCCTCATCCTCGGCCACGGCCACCAGCCGCAACATCAGGGCGTCCTGCCAATCGAAAGGCCGCGCAAGTTCCTGATCGATCAGCCATCGCGCCACCGCTTCGCTGGTCCGGTTCGGCGGATCGGCAAACTCCACCCGCAAGTGCGGCTCGGAATGCACGATCTGCAACGGCTCGGCCCCGTCCACAAAATCATAGGCGGTCCGCAGGATGGGATGGGCAAGGCACAGGTCGTACACGGCCTGTTGCAGGGCCTCGCCGTCCAGCGGCGCACGCAGGCGGTAGACGACGGCATTGTGATAGGTGCCCGGTTGGCCGGTCAGTTCGGTGTGATAGACCATGCCGGTTTGCAGCCGCGACATGGGGTAGATCGCATCAATACCGTCGGGCACTGGTTCGTCCAGCGCCCGCTCGGGCGCGCACGGCCCCGTGTTCGGCATTTGGTCTTCCGTGCCGGAAACGCAGTTCTCAACCAGCGCGCGGATCGTTTGATGCGCAAACAAATCGCGCAGCGTGAAGCTGATACCGTGTTTTCCGGCTTCGGCCTGCGCCCGAATGCTGCGTATCGAGTCGCCGCCCAGGTCGAAGAAATTGTCGTCGACACCGACCTTGTCGACACCCAGTATGGTTTGCCAGATATCGACCAACACCGCCTCCGAGCGGCCGATGGCGCCGGTTGCGGCCTTTCCGGCAGGTTCGGCCTTGCGGCCGCCGATCACGGGGCGTTCCGCCAGCGCCCGATAGTCGGTCTTGCCATTGGCGTTCAGCGGGATTTCAGGCAGAACTTCCAGCGCGGCCGGAACCATGTGGTCCGGCAGGGTTTCGGCGAGGTAGGCGGACAAGTCGTCTGCTGTCAGCGCGCCGTCCCATGCGGTGGTCGGCGCCTTTGCGCGGCCGGTCGATGTCATGGCGGCGACGCCGCGTTGGTGCGCGAACAGATTGTACCGATCGGTGTTCCGCAACAGGTCGTCCTGTTGCGTCGTGACCAGAAACCCGCGGCTTTCGAGAAACGCGATCGTTTCATCAAGCCGCCCTTCGGTCGGGGTTCCTGCTCCGTCATGCACTTCCATGGCGATTTGCTTGATCAGCGGCCAATGCGTGTCCCTGACGCCCTTGAGAACATCGAGCTCGGCGCGCTGCACGTCGATCTTCAGCAGATCGATCGATGCGACCTGCCGCGCCTCGATGATGTCGGACAGCGGTACCAGTGCGCAGGCGTGCTCGCTTGATTCAAAACGCTGGGTCAGAAGCTCGTCGGCGTGGCCGAGCAACAACGCCGCATCATCGTCTCCGTCGCCGCGCTGATTGGTCAGATAACGCTTGATGACCTCGATTTCGGACGAGGGATCCTGGTACTCCTTCTGGCCCGACATGACCGAATAGCCGCCATAGAGCAGAAAGACCTCCTGCCGCTTGCGGTCCGAAAGGCCGCAATTGAACAGGTGCACCTCGGCATCGATCACCGCCGCGTTTGCCTCAAGGCATTCAAAAAGCGGCGGCAATGGCTCGAACGCGTAGATCGTCGGACGGCGGCATTCCAGCGCGACGAAGGCCGAGAACATTCCGATGTTGGCGCCCACATCGAACACCACGGCCCCGTCGGGCAGGCCGATCCCGGCGCGGATATAGGTGCGATCCCGAAAGATCTCGTCATAGAGATATTTGGTCTCGTAGCGATTGAACTCGCAAAGGGTTTGACCGGCAAAAAACTGGAGGCCGTTTCCCGATACCGGTTCGGCATGGGCAAACAGCCGCGTGCCGAATTCGTCTCGGCGCACGGTCACGGCCGCATGGGCAACCTGGGGGTGGGCACGCAAGGTCGCCTCGACCTCGGCCACCTCGACACGATGTCCCCGAACCTTGACTTGACGGTCATGGCGGCCGGCGAAGACGAGTTGGCCATCCGCGCGGAGCCGGGCAAAGTCGCCCGTGCGGTACATCCGCGCTCCGGGCGCTTCAGAGAACGGGTCGGGGAGAAAACGCCGGGCCGTTTCCGCCGCCGCACCCCAATAGGCCTGGGCAACGCCATCGCCGCCGATGAACACCTCGCCTGTTTGCCCCAATGGCAGCAGGTTCAGGTCCTCATCGAGGATATGCACGGAACTGCCCGGCATGGGCTGGCCGATCGCTGGCTCGGGTCCGCTGATTGCCGCAAAGGTCGCGTTCACGGTGGCCTCGGTCGGCCCGTACATGTTGAAGCTGCGAACGCCGGGCAGAGCCTGCAATCGGGCCCACAGCGCGCTGTCGATCGCTTCCCCGCCCACCAGAAGCCGGCGCGGCCGGTGCGATCCCTCCTTGAAACCGGCGTCGAGCAGGAGCCGCAGCAGCGAAGGCGTGCAGTCGAACACATCGATGTCGTTGGTTCGCACGAAAGCGGTCAGCGCCTCCACGTCGCCGCGCGCATCGGCCGGGACCGGACACACGCAATGGCCGTGCAGCATCGCCAGAACCTGTTTCATGGACGAGTCGAAGCAAAGCGACGCATTGATCGAGATGCGCATGGCCGCGTCCGATCCGCCATAGACCGACCGGTCGAGCGCTTGCGCCAGATGACAGCAATTGCCGTGCGAAACCAACACGCCCTTGGGCCGTCCGGTCGAGCCCGACGTGTAGATGATGTAAGCGCCCGATCGGGCGGTCGGCAACCGGCGATCCGGGACCGCCGGGTCGCTGCCAGACGAACGGGCGTCCGTGGCGATCACCGGCAGGCCGGCGAACAGGCGCTTGGCCATGTCGGCGGCATGGCCGGCGGCGGCGACCGCACATAGACCGGCGTCGGCAAGCATCATGTCGAGGCGGGCCTGGGGATAATCGGGTTCAAGCGCAACGACCACACCGCCCGCGCGCCACACCGCCCAAAGCGCGACGATGGTTTCGCAATCGCGCGTGTTGACCACACCGACCCGGTCGCCCATCCCGATCCCTTGGTGCACAAGCTCGGCCGCCAGCACGCCGCTCCGCTGCTTCAACTGGGAAAATGTCAGAACCGTTGCGCCCGATGCCACGGCGGACGCATCACCGAACGCATTGACGGCCGCGTCGAACGCCTCGACCAGCGTGGCATGCTCGGCCTTGTTGGTTGCGCCGACGCCGGACAGGTCCAGCAAACGTTCGCGGTGACGCGGCCCGATCAGGTCGGATCGACGATAGGGTGCATCCGGCGACGTGCGAAGCTTGCCGACCAATTGCACAACCGCTTCCGCAAGCAGTTCAAGTTCTTGCTCGGGGACGGTCGTGGACAACAAGGTGACATCGGTTCGATCGTCGAGCGGCGTGATCCGCATGTCCAGGTCGAACCGCTCGGTATGATCGGCGACATGCAGATCGTGAACCGCAACGCCCGCCGGCGGCGTCACGGAAATCGGCCGCGCCACGGTGAAACCGACCGGAAGCCTGTCCGGTTCGCCATCGAAACGCTTGCGATCGAAGAAGGGAGCCAGCGCATCGCCCTGCGCCACGTGATTGCGGGCCAAAAGGTCCGCCGGTGTCGCGCCGGCGATCGCCTGGAACCGGACCGGGATCACTTCCAGCATCGGCCCGACCGCCTTTTCAAGGCCGTTCATCCGGCGCCGCGAAAGGCGCAGATCGATGGTCAGCTCATCGTCTTCGGCAAAAAGCGACAATGCCGTCGCCCAGGCGGCGAACAGGGCTTCTTCGCAGGTGCCGGCCGCGATGGCGCCATTATGGTCAATGCAGAACGAAACCCGCGCATCGTCGTTCGTCTACCCGTCCGAAAGGGCGAGACTGACCCGCCGTCGTTTGCCGGCATAGAGGTCTTCAAGGTCAGCCAGCGCTGTCTTGCAGTCCGGGTCTTCGGGCGCATCGACCACATATTCCGAATAATCGACATATTGCAGGTCCTGGGGCTCCAGCGTTCCGCCGGCCCAGATTTCAAGGATCTGTTCGAGAATGATGGCCAGGCTTTCAGCGTCCAGGACCTCGGGCGGCGCCGACATGTCGATGCCGACCCGTCCGTTCGGCAATGCGTTGAACCTCGCGGCCAGCGGTCCCCGTTCGCCCGGACCGATGGGTATCTGCATGACCAGGCCAAGGTCGCCGGCCATTTCGACCTTCATGCGCAGCATCTCGTGATGGTCGATCACCGCCTCAAGATGCGTGTTCAACAGGCGGGCGGCATCGTCGGGCGCCACGTCCGGACCAAAATCGAGCTCCGCTGTCAGTTGCGAGACGGCCTCGCCGCCCTGCGACAGGTGCAAAAGCCGGCGCTGATGTGCGCTTGTGCGAAATCCGGCGGTTTCGATGGTTTGGAGCGAACTGGACATGAGATCATACCGGGTTGGAGACGAAAAGATCGGACATGGCGACCAGCGTCCGGCGTTTGCCGGCGAACGGGTTGCGGCCGTGCGTACACAGGAAATTGTCCACGACGAGCAGGTCCTCGCGCTGCCATGGGAAGGCGATGCTGTTGGCGCGGTAGGTTGCACGGATCGTCTCGACGACGTTGTCGGCAATGGGTGAGCCGTCGCCAAAATAGGCGTTGCGCGGCAGGCCGTCTTCGCCGCGCTGTCGCAGCAGGGCCTCGCGGAGATCGGCGGGCATGTTCGATGAATGGAAAAGTGCGGCGTGGTTGAACCAGACCTTCTCACCCGTCACCGGGTGGCGGGCGATGGCCTGACGCACCTGCCGAGTCCGCAGGCGGTTTCCGCTCAGCCATTCGAACGTGGCGCCCGATGCGGTGCAATAGGCTTCCACTTCGGACCGGTCCTCGGTCTGGAAAACCTCTGACCATGGCAAATCCAGATCATCGCCGAAATTGCGCACGTAAAGGACGTGCCTGGCTTCGAAAGCGTCCCTGATGTCCTGGGGCAGGGCGGGATAGACGTCGCGATCCCAGGCCAGCGGGGTTTCCCCGCCGGTCTCGGCGGGTCGGTCGCAATAAAAGTACAGCCGCGAAGGCCATTGGTGCGAATAGGACATTTCGTGATGCAGCGGTATCGACTGGTCGGACGCCATCGCCGTTGACGTGAAGACCTGATCGGCGATCGTCTCGCGCTGCGCGGCGCGTTCGGGATAGTCGAGCAAATGTCCCGAAAAGCCGATTGCACAGTCGCGGAAGGTCTCCGCGTCGGGTATGTCGAACCCCCGAAAGAGCAGCGCCCCGTGCTCAAGCAGCAACGTGTTGACCGTTGACCTGTTGTGCGCGATCCATGCCGCAAGATCGAATGCGCCGGCTGCCGGGCGCAGCATCCTCAGGCGCGTGTCCGCACCATCGAGCGCGTAGGGTGCACACAGGACACCGTCGATGATTTCGCCGTGCGTGCCCGGTTGTGCGCTGCCTTGCGGGCCGAACCGCGGCAAGGCGATCGGATCGCTCATGATGGTCCAGACCATGCGCTCGCCCTCGAAAGGCTCGCGGCCATGGGCCGTCAGCATATTGTCCAGGATCAGCACATCGCCTTCGCGCCAGTCAAAGCGCGTCGTCTGGTCGGCATAGGCAGCCTTCAGCGCATCGATCGTTTCCGGTTCGATCGGCTGCCCGTCGCCATATTGCGTCTGGTAGGGCAATTCATCGTCGGCATAGGAGGCCTTCAGGGCGGCGGCGACTTCCGGTTCCAGGCTTTCGACATTGAAGAACAGGCCGTGATTGAACCAGACCTCTTGCCCGGTCGCGGGGTGGGTCTGGACGGCCGAGCGGATCTGGCGGGTGCGCAAGACACCATCGGACCGCCATTCGAACGCGATATCCGCCTGGCGACAATGGGCCTCGACCTGCGATCGATCGTCGGTCTGGAAGGCTTCCTGCCAGCTCAGGCTGATGCCGGGAATGTAGTTTCGCACATAGGCCACGCCCACATCGCGAAACCTTTGCAGGGCACCGGGCACGTGCGCGGCCAGATATCCGATGACGCCCCGCATGTCCGAGGTCGGCGTGGCGCCGCCTGCGGCCGCCGCGGTCTTGCAGCAGAAGCTGATTTTGAGCGGCGGATTGAGCGTATAGGACTGCTCGGTATGCAGCACGATCGGCTGGTGTTTCGGATGCTCGGTCGATGTGTAGACATTGTTGCCCAGGCTTTGCCGCGGCGACGATCGCTCGCCATATTCGATCAGCCTGGATGATGCGGCCTTAACGGCGTTGCGGAAGGCGTCCATGTCGCCGACGGCGAAGCCACGAAACAGCACACCGCCATGCTCCGTCAAAAGCCGGCCGACTTTCGGACGGTTCGCGCTGATCCATTCGCCGAGATTGACCGACGGATCGACCGCTTGGACGCACGCCGGGCCGCGCCCGTCCGGCGGTGGCGAAACATTGGCCAGCATGCTCGCATCGACCCTTTTTCGCGTGCGGCGTTTCAGTTGCGACAGGTGCATGTGCCTTTACCTCGCCTTTTTGGGTTCAGACCCGTTCCGTGGCTCGACAAGCAGGCGTGTTGCATCCGCATGCCGATAGGCTGCGGCCGGGCCGGCACCACGCCTTGTGGCCTTGGGCGGCGCGGCGTTTTGGGGGGTTGTGGTTTTGGCGGCCATGGCGGCCTTTGCAGCGGCGTCCCTTGGCGTCGCGTCAAGGGATGCTGCTGGCTTGGCGGAGGCGATATCGCCCCATACGGTTTGTGGGTTTGCAAGGAATTGTCGCGCCAATGCCTGCATCCGCGCGTCAAATCGCTCAACCGTCCCGGGTGTGAACAGGGCGGCGTCGTAGGTCCAGTTCGCACGCGCGGTCCCGTTGCGGAAATCCACCCAAAGCGTCAGGTCGAGGCGGGCCTCAGGGTTTTCGAACTCCCGGGCTTCCACCCGCACCCGGTCACCCGACGAAAGCAGGGGCGGGCCGTTCTGCACGCCGAATGCGACGCGCACCAGCCCGTGGGCGCCCGGGTCCCTGGCGGCGCGCAAGCGGTTGATGATCGCTTCGAGGGGAACATCCGAGCGGGAAAGCGCCGCAAAGCACCCGGCGCGGTTCGTGGCGACCAGATCGGAGAATGTTGCTGCGCGGTCCAGCCGGGCGGGAATGGGCAATGTGTTGGTGAAACAGCCGATCAGCGGCTCGAGTGCCGCCATTGTGCGGCCGGCAACCGCGGTGCCGACCGTAAAGGCATTCTGGCCGGTATGCTCGTGCAACACGATCTGGAAGACCGACAGGAGCCAGACATAGGGCGTGACATCGGCAGCGCCGGCGGCCGTCCGGATCGCTTGGTCGAGGTCCCCCGGCAAGTCCACCGTCAAGCTTCCGGCGATCCGCCGGCCTGGATGGACCGGACGCACGCTTCCGCCGTCCGGCCAGTTGACGGGCGGCACGCCGGACACATCGTCCACCCACTCCTGCAACAGTTGCCGGAAGGCCGGACCTTTCCCGGCCTCTTCGGTCCAGCGGCAATAATCGGCAAAACTCATGGGAAGCGGCTCTGCCTTGGCGCCCGCACAGGCCGTTTGAAGGTCTGAAGCGAGGTTGGCGAGCGACCATTCATCGAACATCGCGTGATGGACCGACAGCGCAAGCCACCAGTCCTTGTCGGCGCCTTGAAGAAGGCGCCATCGCAGCAGGTCACCGGCTTCGACATCGTGCGGATGATCGGCCAGTGCCAGGGCAATGCGCTCGACGGCTGACCATGGATCATCGCTGCCTGCCGGCAGGGTCTCCGGCACAAGGGCACATTCTGCGGCCGGCAAAAATCGCTGCACCACATGACCGTCGTCGGTCATGGCGATTTTCGCCCGCAAGTTCGGATGCCGGTCGAGGACCGCCTTGCACGCCGCTTGCAAACCCCTCGCCGTCAATCCGGCGCCGGACAAACGGATGGCCGCCGGTATGGCATAGGCCACCGATTCCGGGTCCTGTTTGGAGAGAAACCACATTTGCCGCTGGGCGGAGGGAACGGGGATCGCGCGATCGTCGGCAAACGTTGCGTTCGCTGCGCCCCGCGACATGGTGTGCGTTCGCGGTGCGGCTTTGATCATCGCCTCAAGATTGGCCAATGTCGGGCTCTCGAAGAAGGCCGAAAGGCGGACATCAACGCCGAATTCGGCGCGGATGCGTGCGATCAGGCGCGACGCGGCGAGTGAACTGCCGCCGAGACTGAAGAAAGAGGCGGCCCGATCGGTCGCGGCGGCACCCGCCGCGTCGCGCCACAAGGCGTGCAGCCGCGCCAGTGGATCCGTTGGTGCCGGTTGGGCTGTGTCGTCTGATGACGGCCACTCGGGATCGGGCAGGGCGGCGCGATCGGTCTTGCCGTTTTCAAGTCTGGGCAGTTTGTCCAGTTGTACGAACAATGAGGGGATCATGTGCGCGGGCAGTGCCTCGCCCAGCAATGCCCGCAGCACGTCCGCATTCGGCATGTCATCGCTTGTGACATAGCCAACAAGTCGCCTGTCACCCATCGGACCGGGCTTGACCGTGACAGCGGCATTGCCGATTTCGGGATGGCGGCGCAACACGCTCTCGATCTCGCCGGCCTCGATGCGGAACCCGTGCAGCTTGAACTGCGCATCGGAACGCCCCTTATAGTCGAGGGCCCCGTCCGGCCGCAGCCGAACCAGATCGCCGGTTCTGTACATGCGCGCGCCGGGTGTTTCGGAGAACGGGTTGGGCAAGAACCGTTGCGCGGTGAGCCCGCCGCGCCCCAGATAGCCGCAAGCGACGCCATCGCCGGCAAGAAAAAGCTCTCCGACATCGCCCGCCGCACAACGCTGAAGACTGTCGTCGAGTATGTGCGCCTGTGTTCCGGGCAACGGCATGCCGATCGGCGGGGCTGCGACATCGGCGGCGCCAAGGCGCGCAGCGGTCGAATAGGTTGTATCTTCCGACGGCCCGTAAAGATTGAACACACGGCCGATGCCCCGGGCGAGCAGATCCTCGAGAAGATCGCCGGGAAACGGCTCGCCGGCCGCGCAAAGCGTTTGAAGGGATGCGGGCAAGGGGCCGATCCGCAGATATTCCTGCAGGACGGACGGGACCGTGTTGATCAGCCTGATGTCCTGCCGGCGCAGCGCGGCATCATCCAGCGAAAGAAGGTTCTCGACCAGGAAAAGACGACCGCCCGCTGTGAGCGTGGCGAAGATTTCAAAGACCGAAAGATCGAAACAGATCGAGGTTGAGCCGAGCAGCCCGGAGAAATCGGCGGCGTCGAAGGTGGCATGCGCCCAGTCCAGAAGGGCAAGGACATTATGGTGGGTGATGCAGACCGCCTTCGGCGTGCCCGTCGATCCCGAGGTATAGATGATGTGAGACAGATCGCTTCGGTCGTTGGCGGCCGGCTGCCCCCATTCGTCAGGTTTCGCCGTCTCAACGAGCCGGTCAAGCACCAATGGCCGGTGGTCGTTGCCAAGCGATGCGCACAGCTCTTGCGTTTGCCGGTCACAGACAATCGTTTTGCATCCGCTGTCCTTGACCATGAAGGCCAGCCGTGCGCGCGGATAGTTCGGATCGAGCGGGACATAGGCGGCGCCGGCCCGATGAACGGCCAGCAGCGCGACGATCATGGCGGCGCTGCGCGCCATGCAAATCCCGACCAAGTGCCCGCGGCCGACGCCCGCCGCCACCAGCCGCCCGGACATGGCATCGGCCGCCGACAGCAACTGCGCGTATGTGAGTTGTTGCCCGGTCCCGTCGACAAGGGCGATGTCTTCGCCGTGGGTGCGCGCTGTTGCGTCCACCAGATCATGAACGCCGCCGGCGCGCATGTCGCGTACCGTTTCGCCGGTTTCGTCCAATGCGGCGTCTCCCCAGAAGTCGGTGGTGCTACAGCTTGAAGGTGTGGGTCCGGGCGTCGTTGTCGCCGCCCGTTCAATGCAGCCGGCGGAAAGGGCTGCCGGCGCAAGGGCTGACGACGTAAGGGCGCTCAGCCGCAGGTTGCCATGGCCCGGGCCTGCCGGTTGGGGTTGCGCGTCAGTGTCGTCACATCCTCCCAGCGGGCACGATCGATCCAGAAAACCGTGGCGCCCGGCATCCGGCCACCCGCATCGGCAAGCGGTTCATGATGAAGGACGGCATCACCGGGAACATCCCAGCAAGTATTCAAGAACATGTCCCAGTATATCGACACGCTGTTGGCCGATTGCCCCTTTCCCGGGAAACCCCAGATCATGACGCAGTCCAGCTCCTGGTCTGGGCCCTTGCCGGCAATCGCATCCACCCAGCCTTTCTTGTATTTCGGCGCAGTTCCACCACTTTCGGCCATGGAAATCTCCCGCTTTCCATCCAAAACAGAAAAATATCAAGTTATTCGCTTTATCGATTGAATATTTCGCAATAGATACTGTGGTCCGAAGTAAAACACTTCGAAGCACGTTCAATACGCCATATTCACATCAGGAAGTTTTCACAATTTAAACGAGAATACAAGTAAAATTTTCAATTTTTACGAGTATTGCCCGCTCACCTGTTCAGCCATCCGGCCGCGATGGGAAAGATGGTCTTGGCCGGCCGGCGGCATTGTCTCTTTCAGCGCCCGGCGATCGGCGTCCATCGGGCGATCGCGACAAGCCGGGGTTGTATGGTCGCGGCAAACGCCACGGTGCGTCCGGTGCGGGTTCGGGCCTGGCCGGTGGCAAGGTCCACAACAACGTCATGAAAATCGAGAAAGACATTGTCGGCGGGATTGACCGCCTTGTAGACCGCTTCCTTGATGACGAACAGCAACCGCGCCAGCAGCAGATCGCCGCCGCAATGGCGATGCTCGGCCGACGTCAGCACCAGATGGACAATCTCCGCCGGCAAGGGTTCGGCCGGTTCGATATCGACACCCAGCCCACCAAGCCCTGCGGACGATGGCGCAACGACTGCGATCGCATAGTCGTCGTCATGGGCGAGCGAGCCGACGATCCCCGTCGGCCAGACCGGCCGGCCGGCCGGGTCCTTCAGGATCTCGCAGGGTGGCACGCCCAGCCGGCGCAACAATCGGCGCGCGGCATGGCGGGCGGCCGCACTCCTCTGGCGCACCCGGGGCGCCGCATCGGCAAGCATGACGGCCTCTGACGCCATCAGGCTCTCGCTTTGCGTGCCGGCAACGCGCTGCACGGCGACCAGAACGCCGGGCGGGGCAAGCGGTGCCACGGCCCGGGCCAGAGCCGGGTCACCGGACGTCACGGCGCGATCCACACCGGCATCCGGAGCGGCCGTTCGGCGGGGAGCGGGTTTGAAAGGGTTCTCGTCATGAAACCCAATGGCTGCACTAAGGGCGACCGCGGCAGACTACATGCGGCGGGCGGGCATGGCGAATACGGTCTGCCGTGCCGGGACAGACGGGAGACGCGGTGGTGCGGACACGGGTGGGTTCCGGCAAGCGACCGGATCGGCCGGGTCGCCAAAGGGGACGGGTCCGCCGGCACCTGCCGCCGGCCTGTCAATGTGGACCGGTTGCCGGATTGCAACTGGGCGATCGGCTTGGTCTTTGGCGCGCTGGGCGGCGGATCGCCGGCCGTCCGTTGCTATGACGGCCTCTCGCGAAAGCCCGCTGCTCGGGCCCACTTTGCGTTGGACGCCCGCGCAACGCTTTGTTATGGGAACGCTGCACAAGCGCGGCACCCGTAGCTCAGCTGGATAGAGCGCTGCCCTCCGAAGGCGGATGTCAAGTCTGACGATAGCGAAAGGTGCTGGAAGAAAGAAGTGACTAAACAATGGCTTTGGCGAATGTCGGGTTCGCTCTTCATGCCGACGAAAATCTCGCGTAAGCATGGCGTAAGCATCTCGCGAACGGTATGCACCCGTAGCTCAGCTGGATAGAGCGCCGCCCTCCGAAGGCGGAGGCCAGAGGTTCGAATCCTCTCGGGTGCGCCACTTTTCTTCATAAAATCAGTGTCTTATAGTTTTCCCCTCATCGGGAAATAGTGCTTACGCGGTGCTTACGTGGACATTTTGCGGAAGCAGGTTGCTCACTCAGGCGCGCTAAAACGTCCATCGACTCGTTCACTCACGCTGCGTTTGTGGGTTCGAATCTCACGTGCCCCACCACGTGCGAATGGTTCGCTGCTGTGCGAGCAAGTACGCCTTGATGCGAGATGAGCGCCGAAGGTTCGACTACCAGCCGGCGGGCCACGCGTGATGAAAATGCGAACTATTCATTCGCTATTGCGCTACGATAACAGGAATGCTCGATGCGCCGTAATTGTCATCTCTGCGAAGTGACGCGCTAGCACACTACGTTGGCAAAATGGGGTCATGGGCTTTCTGCCCCGACGCGATTGTCGGCATTAGCGCCCGACGCCATCAAAGGTTCTGGCTTTAGGTCTACGGCCGCTTTCAGCGATCCATCCATGTAGAACGGCACCGAAGAATGGTCGTGCGCAATTCGCCAAGCACCATCGATTTTCTGAAAGCACATAGTCGTTCTGAACCAGATATCTTCCTTCGTTCCGTTTGTCTTTGTTCCGCGCATACGATTGAGCGCCGTTGTACACGCAATGTCGCCGCCCACTACCAGCTCGACATCCTGCGCATCGATCCGAATAGGGCCGTCCCAGGTCTCAAGCCAGGCCGCGATACCATCGCGGTCGATCGCATCTCTTAGTGGCGGTGCGAGGGAGTAGATGACGGCATCAGGTGCGTAGCAGCCGACAATGGCGTCAACATCCTTGTCGTGGTGGGCTTGGCCAAGGCGCTGGCAAAGTACGTTGATCTGGTTCTCATCGTTCGTCATGTTTTTCACCCGCGTCCGTGAAACGCTGCTTCCATCGCGGCGATATCGATCTTTTTCATTGTCATCATGGCGGCTTGCGCGCGGCCCGCTGCTTCGCGATCCGCATCGCCCAGCATGTGCGTCATGGCAGTGGGAACGACCTGCCAATGGACGCCGAACTGATCACAGAGCCAGCCGCAGCGGCCCTCGCTTCCGCCGTCCGTCAACGCGTCCCAAAGACGGTCCGTTTCATTCTGATCCAGCGTTGCTATGGATATCGAGTGATCAGGACGCGGTTCGAAAGACGGGTTGCCATCCATAGCCATGAAGTGCGTGCCCATGACCCGGAAGAGAACCATGTTTTGCCCATCACCTATGGGCTGGACATGGTCGACAAACGTGTCGGGGATTGTATCTGCATAGAAGTTGGCCGCTTCGGCCGCCTTTTCTTTGAGAAAGATACACATGCGGGCATTGGGACGATCACTCATATCTGGTCCTTTCAGGTCACGGCTTTTCGTCTGATGGAGAGTCATATTCGTCATTCAGTCGCCACCATTGATAGGGTTTGGTTTGCCGCGTTCCTGGTGGTGAGACTTCCCACGTCTCCTGCCGGCCGAACGGCGTCAGGTCCAGAAAGGTCCAAGGCGTGCCGAGCGTCTCTGCGCCGCGTCCGGTGGTGAAATAGGTTCGAAAGATCGCATCACCGTCCCGCAGAAAAACGTTGAGGCCGAAGCCGGTCGTGACGCCGAAATCGCTGTTGAACGCCTCGCCCGTCGACACGAAGGGAAACGTCCAGCCCATGCGTTTCTTGAATGACTCGATCTCGTCGATAGGTGCGCGCGCAACGAAAACGAGCGACGTATCGCGAGCGTGAAGATGGGCAAGGTGCGGAATCTGATCACCAACCATGGAGCAGCCCGCGCAAGGGTCGGGGTCTGAAGGTTTCAGCATGTGGTGGTAGACGATCAACTGCCTGCGGCCATCAAACAGGTCACCAAGATTCACCTGCCCTTTGGGTGCATCGAACAGATAGGTCTTTGGCACCTGCTCGCGCGGCAATCGCCGCCGCTCGGCGGCAAGCTGGTCGTGCAGGACTGTGAGTTTCTTTTCCTTCGCACGCAATTCATTCAGCGCGGTTAACCAGTCTTCGCGCGACACGATTTCATGCTTTACAATCTGTTCGGTCATCATGCTTCTCCCTCTTTTATCACGCCGAACAGCAGCTCGATGTAACGCTTCAGATGATCAACGCTTTCACGCGCCACAGCCACCTCGCCGGTCGCTTTGGCGAGAATGAACGCTCCCTGAAGAACGGCCTGAGTGTGTCTGGCAAGGCTGGCAGACGTCCAATCAGCTTCGATATTCCGCGCAGTCATGGCTGTTTGGATGTCGGCTTCCAGCGTCTCGGCATGACCCAGAATGCTTGCGGCACATGCGTCGCGTATCGGCGGGCTTGACCGATAGGTCTCCTGCGTCATCGTCCCAACGAGGCACGTCCATGCTGCCAAATCACCTTCGATGATCGACTTGCGGAAATCGACATAGGCGAGGACGCGCTCAAGCGGATCGTGGTGATCATGGTAGGGCGCGTTGGCGAAGATCTCGCTCGTTGTTTCGGCCCAGAATTCAGCAGCGGCCACACCAAGGGCTTCCTTGGTCTTGAAGTGGTGAAAGAACGCCCCCTTCGTAACACCGGCTGCTTCACAAAGGTCATCAACGGTCGTTGCTGCATAGCCTTGCGCTCTGATCACGTCCCTTGCGGCTTCTAGAAGCCGGGTCCGTGCATCGCCGCGTTCTGGCTGGTGCTTCGTAGGTCTTGGCATATTGCTTAGATACCAGTTAGTTGGTATGTATGTCAATGTGAAGAATGAAGCTCAAGCCCGAGCGCAAAGCGCGGTCCGGTCCCGAGCATCAGATGAATGTTGAGAGAACGACGATGCCAGCGCGGCTATCTCCGGAAGCTACAGCCCTCCAAGTGCTTGACATTGAGATCATGCTAACTGTTGCCGAAGCTGGCAGCTTTCGCGGAGCCAGCCGTTGCTTGAACCTTGGACAGTCCGCCGTCACAAGGCGTATTCAGAAACTCGAAGACGCTCTCGGCGTTTCCCTGTTTGAGCGACGAGCCACAGGCGCTCGACTGACCCATGCCGGTTGGTCCTTCGCAGGCCGTGCAAGATCAGTCCTCAATGATTTTCACGCGGCGATCGACGCCGCTTATGCAGTTGGCATCGGCGGAGATGGCAAGCTGGGTGTTGGCTTGATCGCTTCGCTCTCCTATGGCGCGCTGCGGGACGTAGTTTCGGATTACGCTTCCAAGCATCCGGAGGTGGAACTGGCCTTCGTTGAATCCGAGCGTGGCGAACTTCTCACCTTGCTGAGCCACCGACTGCTGGACGTTGTCGTCGCCTCGGGCGCATTTGCTGAACTCCACGGTGACAGCACATTGCTCGCCGAAGAACCAATCTACATCGCGCTTCCTGAAGGCCATGCCTTGGCCGAGCGGAGCAATCTAACCTGGGAAGAAGTCAGGGACGCGCATTTCCTCGTTAGTGCGACCGAACCGGGACCCGAGATTCATGAATATCTAATCCGCCGACTAGCCGGGCTGGGACGGCGCCCACTTGTGACGCGCCATCGCGTCGGGCGGGAAGGCATTATGAACCTTGTCGGTCTCGGGCTCGGCGTCAGCCTGGTCGCCGAACACTGGTGCGGAGTGTCTTATCCCGGCGTGATCTTCCGGCCTGTGGGCGACGAGGATGAACGCGTTCACTTCTCGCTCGTATGGCGTCCTGAGAACGACAACCCTGCGCTCAGGCGGTTTGTGAGTTTGGCCCGGGTTCACGCGAGGAAGGCCGTTTCTTCTCCTTCCGCAGCTTCGCGAAGCCGCGATCCGTCGCCATGAACCGCGCCAGCATCGGCGCGATCAGCTTGGCCGGCTCGTGGGTCTGGCCGGTCTCTCGGGCGAGCGCATCGGCATAGGCGATCAGGTCACGGTGGACATCGGCGGGGAGTTCGAGAGTGACCTTTATCGGCTTGTCGTCGGGAATGGGTCCGAGTTTCAGTTTCGTCATCAATCAGCTTTCATATGGTTCGAGGATCAGGTCGCGCGTGACCATCACGCGGACCGGGTATCCTGGACGGATGGTTAGCGTCGGCGGAACGGTAAGTTGGCGGCGGACGATCTCATCGCCCGCGCGGCCGACGGTGTCCTGCGCGCCGTCGCGGATCGCTTCGGCGATCTCGTCGTCATCGTCCTGTCCGAACTCCAGACCGATATTGAGGATCGTTGCGAGGCCGGCGGCGCGCAGAATCTGGCCCCAATGATAGTCGACGCCGTCCTCGAGTCCGGCGTAGCCGGCTTCGTCGGCGCCGGGCTGGCGTTCCAGCACGATCGAGCGCCCGTTCGGCAAAATCATCCGGGTCCAGACCAAAAGAACGCGGCGCTGGCCGAAGGCGACACGGCTGTCATATTCGCCGATCAGTCGCGCGCCTTGTGGGACCAGCAGGAACCGGCCGGTCGGGCTGTCATAGATATGCTCGGTCACTTGGGCGGTGATCTGGCCGGGGAGATCGGAGCGCAGGCCCGTCACCAGCGCGGCCGGGATGACGGAGCCGGCCTGGAGCACGTATGGGCTCGCCGGATCGGCGAGGCGTTCGCCGCTGGTCGTACGGCGGTCGACGGGCTGGTCGAGAAACGCTTGACGCCTCTCCACAGCGTCCGGCTCTGCTCCAGGCTGCGCGAGTGTCGGAAACACCGTCTGCGGATCGATCTGCGGGCCTGTCGGGGCTGTGACGTCCAACAGGCCCCCGCTTTCGGCGGTGCTGGCGTCATGGAACAGGCGGCTGAGGCGGGCGGCTTCTTCCTCTTGCAAGCGCATCTGCTCTTCCGGATCCATGGCGGGACCGGGTGCGACGGGCGCCGCCGGGACAGGCTCGCCGCGCTCGCGCGCCGCCAGAACTGGGCGTCCGAGTTCGCCCGGCAGCGGCGGGCCGAGCTGCGGGACCTGGCTGTAATCCTCCGGCAGCGACAAGAGCTCGTCGGCGGTCGGCACGCGCTCGGTGTTGAACAGCTCCGCCGGTCCATCGCCGCGCTCCGGGTCCTGCAGGGCGAAGATCAGGATCGCGCCGAGGCTCAAGCCGCCTACGGCGGCGAGGATGCCGAGCGTCCTGCGGGAGAGGCGCATGACCCGCGGCGGATCGGGCCGCAGGCGTAGCTCGGCGGCGATCTCAGCCTCGGGACGCAGACCGGGCCGGATCTCCGTCTCGTCCCGGCCATCGCCTGGGTCGCTCATGAGTCCGCTCCGACATGGCGTTCTGGCGCGCGCCGCACGCCGTCGGTGCGGACGATGCGCACCACTCGCTGACGGTCGCCAAGACGCAATTCCGCAGCGGCGAAGAGCCGATCGACGATGATGTAATTGCGGCGGATGCGGTAATTGACGAGCTGGCCTTCGCCTTCCGGTCCGATGATGAAGAGCGGCGGCATCTCTCCCTGACCGATGCCGCGCGGGAACTCGATGAAGACCTGCCGTCCGTCGTCGAAGGCGCGGCGCGGACGCCAGGGTGGCCGGTCGCCTTCGATACGGTAACGGAACCTGAGATTGTCGAGCGCGACATCGCGACCGATCGGGAGCGCGGCCTCGGCGTCGGCGTTGCCGCGCCGGAGCGCGATCAGTTCGTCTTGCGGGTAGCGCCAGGAGACCGAGGCCATATAGGCGCTCGGATGCGCTCGCAGCTCCAGATGATAGGTCCGCCGGTCGGTGTTTATGACCAGGTTGGTGACGATGTCGGGCCGTGTGGGCTTGACGAGAATATGTGTGCGCTGTGTGTCGCCGGCGCCGCTGATGGTATCGCCGATGATCCAGCGCGCCGTGTCGCCGGCCGCGATCGGGCCGTTGCCGACGAGGCTCTCGCCGGGTTGGAGGGCAATGTCGGTGACCTGTCCGGGGGATGAGTAGACCTGATAGAGCGCCCCGGCGCTGTAGGGATAGAGCTGCACCGCGTTGATGAAACCGTCGCGCACAGGTTCTATGCGGGCGGCGGCGTTGGCCTCTTCGATCCGCTCGGGCGGCTCTCCGGCTTCGGGGAGCGGTCCGCCGTCCTCAACCGGCATAAGCTGTCCGGGTAGTGGCAGCGGAACGGGCCGCTCGACCACTGCCACCGGCCGCGCGGGTTCGGGCAGAAGCGTCGCCTCGATGGGCGGTTCGTCGTATTCGATCTGCGGCGGGCGGAAGGTCGCGCAGCCCGCCAGCGCGGTCGCGGCGAGCAGGATCGCCGGAAGCGCGGCCGAGTGTAAGTTCGTGTTCTTCATTGGGCGCTCTCCCGTGACCAGTTGATGGCGTGAATGAAAATGCCGAGCGGATTGCTGCGTAAGCGCTCCGCGTCGCGCGGCGGCTGGATCGCGATGGTGAGGATCGCCGTCCAGCGCTCGGTGGCGGCAAGTTGGCCGTTCTGATACCGGCGTTCGATCCAGGCGACGCGGAAGCTCGTGTCGGAGGCGCGGATGACGCTGGAGACCTCGACAGAGACCTGCGTCTGGCCGACCCGCGCGAAGGGATCGTTGATGCGGGCATAGTCGTTCAGCGCCAAGGCGCCGCGATCGGTGGTGAAGTCGTAGGCGCGCAGCCAGCTTTGCCGAAGGACGATTGGATCGGCCGGGACCTGCCGGACATTCTCGATGAAGCGCGCCAGGTGGAAAGCGATTTGCGGATCGGACGGTCTATATTCGGCGGTCGCCGGCGCGACGGCCTGGGCCTGTCCGAGTTCGTCGACTTCGACCACATAGGGAACGATCGTCCCTTGCGTCGATTGCCACGCCAGCGCGCCGGCGAGCCCGCCTGAAAGCGCGAGACAGCAGAAGGCCATGAGGCGCCAGTTGCGCGCCTGAACGCGCGCCGAGCCGACGCGCTCGTCCCAGGCTTGCGCCGCCTTCTGATAGGGCGTGACCGGTTCGGGGCTCGTGGCGTAGCGGACGCTGGGGCGTTTGAAGAGGCTCATGGTTTCTCCGAGAGGCTGACCGACGTTCCGCCGCCACCATGGTCGCCGGAGCGGACGACATGGGCGGCCGTGGCTACGCCGTGATTGAGAGTCTGCTGGCGCCGGAGGCGCTGCGCCCAGGCGGGCGGGCCGTCATTTGACGATCCTGGGGCGGGCGCCGGCATGTCCGGCGTGTTCGAGAACTTGCCGCCGGTCGCGGTGAACGCGGCCTGCGATCCGCTTTGATAGCTCTCCTTCATCGCGCCGGCGGCCTTGCGCAGGGGACTTCCCGCCGCGCTCATCCCGGCCTTGCCGACATTCGCGATCCCGGCGGCGACACCGGATGCGCCGCCGCCAGCGCCGGAACTGCCGAGGCGATAGGCGGTCGACGCGCCGCCGGCGACGGCCGCCGCGCCGCGTGCGCCTGCTCCAACGGCGCCGGCGGCCATTCCGCCCGCCATGGCGCCTCCCACAGCGACACCACCAGCCGCGAGACCCATGCCCACCGCGGCGCCGGCGCCAAGCTGCGGCCCGCCGGAGACGATGCCGTTGGCGATGCCGGGGCCGAATATCCCGAGCGCGAGCAGCGACAGCGCCGCGAGTACGACGGCCATGGCGTCCTCGATGGTGGGCTCGCCGCTGAAGCCGGCGGTGAACTCGCCGAAGATGGTCGACCCGATGCCGACGATGACGGCCAGCACCAGCACCTTGACACCCGAGGAGATGACCAGACCGAGCACCCGTTCGGCCATAAAGGCGGTTTTGCCGAACAGCCCGAAGGGCACGAGCACGAAGCCCGCGAGCGTCGCCAGTTTGAATTCGATCAGGGTGACGAAGAGCTGGATCGCGAGGATGAAGAAAGAGAGTAGAACGGTCACCCAGGCGAACATCAGGATCGCGATCTGGATGAAGTTCTCGAAGAAGGAGACGAAGCCCATCAGCTCGCCGATGGCTTCGAGCAGCGGCCGACCGGCGTCGAGCCCGACCTGCGCGATGCGGCCGGGCTGAAGCAATTCGCCTGCGGAGAGACTGCCGCCCGAGGCGATCAGCCCCAATCCGGCGAAGCTCTCGAAGACGATGCGCGCGAGCGCGTTCCAGTTGCCGATGATGAAGGCGAAGATGCCGACGAAGAGCGTCTTCTTGACGAGGCGCGCGATGATGTCATCGTCCGCGCCCCAGGCCCAGAACAGTGCGGCCAGCGTGACGTCGATGACGATCAGCGTCGTCGCGAGGAAGGCGACATCGCCGCCGAGCAGCCCGAAACCTGAGTCGATATAGGACGTGAAGACGTCCAGGAAGCGGTCGATGACACCGACACCGTCCATTTCATTCGTCCCCGCCAGAAGTATCGGCGTCAGGACCGAAGAACCGGCGACGATTCTCCGCCCATGCCGCCTGACACGCCGCGTCGGCCGCGAGCTCTTCCGGCGTGATGGTCCGGCAGCGCATGAGTTCCGCGCGCAGCGGATCGCCTTCGAGCGTCGCCGGCACCCGACCGGATGGCGGCGTCACACTGTCGGCGAGCTCGATCGCGGCCATGAGCGCCGCGATCCCGCCCATGCCGATGGCGATCAGCCTTAGGATCATGTGGGGGCCGGCGCGCATCCTCAGCCCTCGAACATCCGGACGGTGGTGGGCTCGTAGCCCGTGCCATAATCGAGGAACTGGCTGAGATTCTCGCGGGCTTGGGCCTCGGCCGAAGCGCGCCGCGCCGCTTCGAGGGCCTGGGCGCGGTTCTGCGCCGCGATGGCACCCGTCAGATCGGCCATCTGGGTTGATTGCAGGGCGAGGAGCTGATTGCCGGCTTGGGTTGCTTGGAGCGCACCGGTCGCGCCCTGGCTCTGGGCCACGATCGCCCGCATCTCGGCGCGGGCGCTTTCGATGTTGCCGACGACGCCGGCCTGGACGCGCAAGGCGTCTTCGAAACCGGCGATGGAGGTTCGCCAGCGCTCGCGGGCGCCCGTCACTCGGGCGGCGAAGTCGCCGGTTCCGGCCGCCTCGCCATAGTCTTGCGTGAAGGCTTGCTCGATATCGGCGACCGCGTGCGCGATCCCTTGGGCTTCGGCGAGGAGTTGCTGTGTGCGCTGTATGGACGCTTGCAGTTGCCCGAGAGACGAGTGCGGGAGGCTCGCGAGATTGCGGGCCTGATTGATCAGCATCTGCGCCTCGTTCTGAAGCTGGGCGATCTGGTTGTTGATCTGCTCCAGCGCGCGGGCGGCGGTCAGCAGGTTCTCGGCGTGATTGGTCGGGTCGTAGACGATGCCGCCAAATCCGCCGCCGAAGAAGGCGTGGGCCGGCGGCGCGGTGATCGTCGTGACGCCAACGGCGGTCGAAGTCACAAGGGTGGCGGCGACAAGCGCGCTGCGTAGGGGTTTACGGATCATTTTGTGTTTCCTTTGCTGGTGGATTGAGAAGGTCCGCGGCCCATTGCAGGCCGCGGTGCTGGAGCCAGGCGGCGGCGAAGCCGCCGGGCCCATGCTCGGTGAGCACTTCAGTGATGGCGGCGTGATCGGTCTTGGAAGACGCGGCCGTGAAAGCGAGCGCGACCTCGCCGAGGCCGAGTTCGAAAAGCCGGTTGCCGCGCCGGGATTGGGCGTAGTAGTCGCGTTTCGGGGTCGCGCGGGCGAGGATCTCGATCTGCCGGTCGTTGAGCCCGAAACGCCGGTAGATGGTCGCGATCTGCGGCTCGAAAGCGCGTTCATTCGGCAGGAACACCCGTGTCGGGCAGCTTTCGATGATCGCCGGCGCGATATTCGATCCGTCCACGTCGGACAGCGACTGGGTTGCGAAGACGACGCTGGCGTTCTTCTTGCGCAGCGTCTTCAGCCATTCCTTGAGCTGACCGCCGAAGGTGGCATCGTCGAGGGCGAGCCAGCCTTCATCGACGATGATCAGGCTCGGCCTGCCATCGAGACGGCCCTCGATACGATGGAAGAGATAGGCGAGCACGGCCGGGGCGGCCGGCGTGCCTATCAAGCCTTCGGTCTCGAAGGCCTGCACATCGGCGGCCCCAAGAGCCTCATGCTCGGCGTCGAGCAGCCGACCGAATGGTCCGCCGATGCAATAGGGTTGCAGCGCGCGTTTGAGGTCCTGTGATTGCAAAAGGACGGACAAACCCGTGAGGGTGCGTTCCTCGACGGGCGCGGAGGCAAGCGAGGTCAACGCAGACCAGAGATGATCCTTGGCGGTTGGGTCGATGGTCACGCCTTCTCGCCCGAGCAGACCTGCGACCCAGTCCTGCGCCCAACTCCGTTCGGTCGCGTCGTCGATTCGGGCGAGCGGCTGCAGCGAGACCGCATCCTCGGCGTCCGACAGCGCCCCGGCGAGATCTTCGAAGTCGCCGCCCATGGCGAGTGTCGCGCAGCGGATCGACCCGCCGAAATCGAAGGCGAAGACTTGGGAATCCGCGTAGCGCCGGAATTGAAGGGCCATCAGCGCCAACAGCACGCTCTTGCCCGTGCCCGTAGGTCCAACGATCAGCGTATGGCCGACATCGCCCACATGGGTGGAGAAACGGAACGGCGTCGACCCTTCCGTATCGGCGAAGAACAGCGGCGGCCCGTCCAGATGGTCGTTGCGCGCCGGGCCGGCCCAGACCGCCGAGAGCGGGATCATGTGCGCGAGGTTCAGCGTCGAGAGCGGCGGCTGGCGGACATTGGCGTAGAGATGGCCGGGCAGCGATCCGAGCCAGGCTTCGACCGCGTTCAGGGTTTCCGCCATGCAAGTGAAGTCGCGACCCTGGACGATTTTCTCGACGGCTTTCAGCTTCGCTTCGGCGCGGCGTTCGTCCTCGTCCCACACCGTCACGGTGGCGGTGACATAAGCCGCGCCCACCATGTCCGAGCCGAGTTCCTGCAACGCTTCGTCCGCATCGACCGCCTTGTTGGCGGCGTCGGAATCCATGAGCGTTGAGGCTTCGTTGGTCATCACCTCCTTGAGGATCGCGGCGATGCCCTTTCGCTTGGCGAACCATTGCCGGCGGATGCGGGTGAAGAGCTTGGCCGCGTCGGTCTTGTCGAGACAGATGGCGCGGGTCGCCCAGCGATATTCGAAGGCCTGACCGTTGAGCTCGTCGAGCAGGCCCGGCCAGGTCGCGGTCGGGAACCCGACGATCGTCAATGTCTTGAGATGGACGTCGCCTAATCGCGGCGCCAGACCGCCGACGAGACTGCAATCGGCGAGCAGCGCGTCGAGATACATGGGCGTCTCGGGGACGCGCACGCGCTGGCGGCGCGCTGAGATCGTCGAATGCAGATAGGTCAGCGTCTCCTCGTCGGAGAGCCACGCCGCCGCCGGCATGAAGCCGTCGAGCAGGCCGAGCAGGCTGTTGGTGCGGCCGATGAAGCTGGTCAAATGCTCGCGCGGATCGGCGCCGCCGTCTTCGACGCCTTCATAGAGCCAGCGCTCGGCGCGGCTCGTATCGTCGGCCGGCGGCATCCAGACGAGCGTCAGGAAATAGGCGCTCTCGAAATGCGAGCCGGCCTCTTCGAACTGTGCGCGGCGTTCCGCGTCGACCACGGCCGAAACCGGATCGGGAAATTCCGAGAGCGGATAATCGCGCGCCGGAAGCCGTTGCGCTTCGACGAACACTGCCCAGCCCGATCCAAGGCGTCGGAAGGCGCTGTTGAGCCGGCCGGCCGTGGCGACCAGCTCGGCGGGCGTCGCCGAGTCGAGATCGGGACCGCGAAACTGCGCTGTGCGCTGAAGGCTGCCGTCCTTGTTGAGGACGACGCCGGACGCGATCAGCGCGGCCCAGGGCAGGAAGTCGGCGAGCTTCGAGGCTTTGGAGCGATATTCGGCGAGGCGCATCATCGGCTCAGGCCTCGAACCAGGTCGGGAAGCGCAGATGCCGGCGCGTGACGTCGACGATGTCCGGATCGCGCTTGGCCGCCCAGACGGCCAGCAGATGCCCGACCAGCCAGAGCAACAGGCCGACGATCCACAGTCTGAGACCCAGGCCGACGGCCGCTGCGAGCGTGCCGTTGGCGATTGCAATCGCCCGCGGCGCGCCGCCGAGCAGTATCGGCTCGATCAGCGCCCGATGGACCGGGGCCGTGAAGCCAGGAATGTCGGCGCCGTCCTGCATCAGACGAGGGCTCCGCCGCCGAAGTCGAAGAAGGTCAGGAAGAAGGACGACGCGGCGAACGCGATCGAGATGCCGAACACGATCTGCACGAGCCGGCGGAAGCCGCCGCTGGAATCGCCGAAGGCGAGCGTCAGCCCGGTAATGATAATGATGATGACCGCGACGATCTTGGCGACCGGCCCTTCGATGGATTCGAGGATCGCCTGCAGCGGCTCCTCCCAGGGCATCCCGGAGCCGGCCGCGTAAGCCGGATCGGCGATCAGGAAGCCGAGCACGAGCGCTGTCAGGTAATATGGCCAGCGCGGATAGAGGATGGATGTTCTGGTCACTGAGGGTCTCCTTGCTTGTGGCTGAGGGCGTAATCGCCTTGGGGGTCGAGGCCGGTGACGCGGGCGAGCTCGGCGAGGCGCCGGTCGGCCCCGCGGCCGGAAAGCACGGCGACGAGATCGATGGTCTCGGCGATCAGCGCGCGCGGGACGGTGACGACGGCTTCCTGGATGAGTTGTTCGAGACGGCGCAGTGCGCCGACGGCGGAGCCGGCATGGATCGTCCCGACCCCGCCCGGATGACCAGTGCCCCAGGCTTTGAGGAGATCGAGCGCCTCGGACCCGCGCACCTCGCCGATGGGGATACGATCTGGGCGCAGACGAAGCGACGAGCGCACAAGATCGGAGAGCGTCGCGACGCCGTCCTTCGTGCGCAGCGCCACGAGGTTTGGCGTCAGGCATTGCAGTTCGCGCGTGTCTTCGATCAGAACGACGCGGTCGGAGGATTTGGCCACCTCGGCGAGTAACGCGTTGGTCAGCGTCGTCTTGCCGGTCGAAGTGCCGCCCGCGACGAGGATGTTGCGGCGCTCTGCGACGGCGATACGAAGCGCGTCGGCCTCAGCGTCCGACATGATCTCGGCGGCGACATAATCGTCGAGGGTGAAGACCGCGACGGCGGGCTTGCGGATCGCGAAGGCGGGTCCCGCCACGACCGGCGGCAAAAGGCCCTCGAACCGCTCCCCCGTCTCGGGCAGTTCGGCGGAGACCCGCGGATTGCCGGCGTGGACCTCTGCGCCGACATGGTGCGCGACCAAGCGGACGATCCGTTCGCCGTCGGCGAGCGCCAGTCGCTCGCCGGTATCCGCGAGACCGTCCTTGAGCCGGTCCACCCAAAGACAGCCGTCCGGATTGAGCATGATCTCGACGACGGCGGGGTCGTCGAGCCAGGCGCCCACATGCGGCCCGAGCGCGGTGCGAAGCATGCGGGAGCCGCGCTCGATCGCTTCTGTTCGGAAAGATTGGACGGTCATTCGCGGCCCCGCAATTGCTTACGGGGTCGACTAAGAAGACCTCTATTGGGCCGGGATCAACAAAGGTGACGGCGTAGTGGTGCTATGGCGCGGAAAGACAGGAGGTCGGCGGATCGGTGGCATAGAGGTCGACTAGGCGGACAAATCTGCCGTTCCATGGGGCGTCCGCTTTCAGTTTGAGCTCTAAGCCCATATGAATTGGAGAATGCAACGGTCCGGCCGACTTCTTCAGCTCCTTCAAGCGCTACGAGAGCATCGAGCGGCGGTGACGGCAGCATCGCTTGCCGATCAGTTTGGCGTGTCGGAACGCACGATCTACCGCGATATGCGCACACTGCTGGAGCTTGGCGTACCCGTCGAGGGCGAAGCGGGCACGGGCTTCATTCTGCAGCCAGGCTATTTCCTTCCTTCAATGACGTTCAGCCGGGACGAGGCCGATGCAGTTCTTCTCGGGTTACGTTTCGTACAGGCGCGAGGCGATGATGAACTCGCAAATGCAGCGGAGACAGCCCTGTCCAAGATCGCGGAAGGAATGGGTGACACGGGCGAGGCGAAGATGCGCCGCAATGGTCTGACGGTCGGCCCGTCCAACCGGGATCAGCGGGAAGAAATGGCGACCATCAGACGAGCTATACGCGCCCGCCGGAAGCTACAGATGGCGTACCGGACCAAAGACTTCACATCTTCCACGCGCACAATCTGGCCTGTCGTTATCGGCTTTTTTGACGGGGCCGAAATGCTTGCGGCGTGGTGTGAGATGCGCAAAGCTTTCCGGCATTTTCGCATGGACCGTATCGAGGCTCTGACCGTTCTGGAGGACAACATCCCCCGGTCAGCGGCCAGCCTTTTGGCCGAGTATCGCAGGATCGAGCCGGGTGCAAATGTCTGAGCGATGTTCCTGACAGGTTCTGTCGGACGACCGGATTAGGGTCCGACAGAACCAGGAAAGGAGAGATCAGACATGCACATCATTCTCGGCGGAACCGGACAAGTTGGATCAGCGACCGTGCGGGCGTTGCTGAACGAGGGCGAGAAAGTCACAGTCGTGACCCGTGACAAGGATCGCCGCGCGGAGCCGGGAGTGGCAGGCGCACGGATTGCAGAAGCCGACATACGCGACGTTGAGACGTTGCGAGGTGTTCTCCGAACAGGGCGGCGGGCGTTCCTGCTCAACCCGCCGGCTAACCCGTCGGGCGATACCGATGAGGAGGAGCGCGCGAACATGACCGCGATCTTGGCAGCTCTCGACGGCTCCGGTCTGGAGAAGGTTGTGCTGCAATCGACCTATGGCGCGTTCGAGGGGGATCGCTGCGGTGATCTGACAGTGCTCTACGCCTTCGAGCAGGCGCTGCTGGCGCAGCCGATCCCTGCCGCGATCAACCGGGGCGGCTACTACATGAGTAACTGGGTCGGGATGGCTGAGCTGGTGAAAGAGACAGGTAGATTGCCCAGTTTCTTCCCGGTGGACCTGTCGATCCCGATGGTTGCGCCCTACGATCTGGGTAGTGCCGCAGCAAGGCGTCTGATGTCTGGGGTCGAGGATGTGGGGATCGAGCATATCGAGGGACCTGAACGCTACACGGCGAACCATGTTGCCGACGTCTTCGCCATTGTCTTGAAGCGTGACGTTGACGTTCAGGAAACCCCGCGCGAGGCGTTGGAAGAGACCTTTCGCAGCTTCGGGTTCTCTGACGCGGCGGCGGCGTCCTACGCCTGCATGACCCGAAAGGTGATCGACGGGAAGACGGACACGGCGAATGCGCCGGTCCGGGGGGAGATCTCTCTGGACGAATACTTTGCTGCAGTGCTTGGCTGATCGCCAATCAACGTGATGTATTGTTTTGTGCCCATTGGACTGCCGCTTCGGCTTGGCGCGGCAGAGACTACATCTCAGGCCAGCCAGTCGTCTGTATCGTGGTCGGGATGCTGGCGTGATGTCCGTCTTGCTAGGTCGGTGCCTTCCGGGTCGTCTTCTTCGCTCGTACCGAAGTTTTCCAGAGCGGCGAGCTGCGCGACCTGAGGCAACTTCCCTTCAATCCCCAATTCGAACGCGAGGGCGATGTCCGACGGGCTGTCGAAGGCGCCTATCGAGACAGAGACTCGCTCACTTTCTTCATTATGATAGAAAAGTGGTGTGCCGCAGTTCGCGCAAAATCCGCGCGCGACACCTTCCGAACTATAGAACTTCGAGGGCTCGCCTCGCGTCCAGGTCAGATCGCTGACTAGAACTCCAATGCGCGTCCCGAAGAGGTTCCCGGCTGCTTTCTGACACATGCGGCAATGGCAGACATGTGGGTTGTCGCTCAGGGCGGCGGCGCGGAAACGAACCGCACCGCATTGACACCCACCTGATCGAGTTGAGGTGCCTTCGATCACTTAAGGGTCCCTGCATATTCTTCGAGTTGATCGGCCACGGTTCCCCACCCATCGTAGAACCCCATGTCCTCATGGCTTTGACGGGCTTCCGGTGAGCGGTGCCGGGCGGTCGCCGTGTAGGTCGTGCCACCATTCCCATCGTCGGCAAACTCGATGATCGCCGTCATGAAGGGATCGGCGGCGGGCTTCCACCCTTCGCTATAGGTGTCGGTGAAGACCAGACGTTCGCCTTCGACGACTTCGAGATAGACGCCTTCGTTCTCCATCTTGTTGCCTTCGACGTTCATCGTCGTGTTGAACTTGCCGCCGACCCGAAGGTCGATCTCGCAGGCGTCGATCCCGTGCGGCTTGGGCACAAAGAAATTCTTGATGTGCTTCGGTGTGGTCCAGCACTCCCAAAGCAGGGCGCGAGGCGCGTTGATCGTGCGGGTGAAGGTCAGGTCGGTTTTAGGGTCGAGTTTCATTTGTTTCGCTCCTGCATGAGGTTTTTGATGTAGTCGTCAAAGCGGTCGAGGCGTCCTTCCCAGATCGCGCTCTGCTCCGTCAGCCAGTCCTTGGCTGGGGTGAACGCATCCGGCGCCATCTCGCATATGCGGGTCCGCCCTTCCTTCTTGGATGTGACGAGGTTGGCGGCTTCTAGCTTCTTCAAATGCTCCATAAACGACGGCAGAGCCATGTCATGAGGCTCTGCGAGCTCGCTCACAGTCGCCTCGCCCCGTGCAAGGCGTTGAAGGATCATACGCCGTGTCGGATCACCGAGCGCGGAGAAGCAGAGATCGAGGGTCGATTCATACTTAGACATATCCCTTAGTAATGCCGTGCTCTGTGTGGAGTCAATGACAGTAAGGAAAAACCCTTACTTTTATACGACGACACGCTCGGTTGCGCCCTGTCGGTGTTGGCGGTACGTGAGCGCTTTAGCCTTATAGTCTGATCTTGCTATATAGCGGATAAGTTATATAGTGACCGAATGACCCAGCTCGACTCAGTCTTTCAAGCGCTCGCCGATCCCACACGTCGTGCCATTCTTGCGCGGCTTGCCGAAGGAGAGGCCACAGTCGATGAGATCCGCGAACCGTTCGCCATGTCTCAGCCCTCCATCTCACGTCATCTCAAGGTACTGGAGCAGGCGGGACTGATCTCGACACGCATTGACGGAAACTCGAGACCGCGCCGCATCGAACCGGCCGCTTTTGCGGCCATAGACGACTGGCTGAATCGCTACCGGGATGTCTGGCAAGCGAACTATGCAAGGCTCGATGACGTTCTGGAGCAGCTTAAACAGGAGGACGAGACGCGATGACACCGCTTCGCATGACCACCCCGACCGACACGACGATTGAAATCACCCGCAGCTTCAATGCGCCCGTATCAATGGTCTGGCGCGCCCATACCGAACCAGATCTGGTGAAGCGCTGGCTGACCGGCCCGTCCGGTCACACCATGCCGGAATGTGACATCGACCTGACCATCGGCGGAGCCTATCGCTATGTCTGGGAATGGGCGGACGGACGTATGTCGGCTTATGGGAGGTTCCGCGAGATCGAACCGGAGCGTCGGCTCCTGTTGACGGAAACCTTCGATATCTTTCCAGACAATGAAACCCTGGTCGAGCAGGTCTTCCGCGAGACCGACGGCCAGACTACTGTGACCATGAGCTTGCACTATGACAGCGAAGAGACGCGGGATGGCGTCCTGCAAAGCCCGATGGACGAAGGGCTGGAGGCCAGCTATCGCAACCTTGACGCCCTGATCGCCGAGACCGTGTGATGGCCAAGGCGGCGACGCTCATTGCCGAGTTGGAGGCGCAGGCAAAGCCCGAAGACATCGACTATGTGGCGCGTTTCTATAAGGGCGGTGATCCTGAAACCGAGGTCATGGGTGTGCGCATGCCGAAGGTGTTTCCGATTGCAAAGCAGTTCGCGTCGCTGCCGCTGGAAGAGGTCGAGGGACTGCTGAGTGACAACAGGTGCGAGGTCAGAATGGCCGCCGTTTCCATCATGGATTTCCAGTCGCGGCAGAAGAACCTCGATCCTGCACACAGCAAGGCGCTTTTTGACTTGTATCTGCGACGTCACGACCGGCTGAACAACTGGGACTTCGTTGACCGGGCAGCGCCGCACGTGATTGGTGAGTACCTAGTCGACAAGGACCGTTCGATACTCGACCGATTGGCGCAGTCGGAGAATCCACATGAACGGCGGACAGCGTTGGTGGCGACGCACGCCTTCATCAAACGCGGGGAAGTGACCGATGCGTTTCGGATTGCGGAGATACTGGCCGAGGACCCAGACGATTACGTGCAAAAGGCAATCGGTTCCTGGGTGCGAGAGGCCGGAAAACGCGACGAGGCGGCGTTAGTGTCGTTCCTGACCACGAACGGTGCGCGCCTGCCGCGAAGAACAGTCACTGCCGCCGCGAAGCTATTGCCCGACGACACCAAGAAGAGCCTTCGGAAGCAATGAAAGCTGCCGGCGCGCTAATTGCGGTCTGCACACCAAGCCGCCATGCAAGCTGCTACGAGCAATTGCATCAAGTGGGTACACCCATTTTGTTCTCCGCTGCGAGACGGAGTACTCCAACAGCGGATATAGACTTGGTTTCGCGCATGATAAAGACGCGGCATGCCCCTTGAGAAAGTATACCATCCGCCCACGGTTTTGTGGCGTCGACTGGACATGGAGGGGATGGACGCCTGCTCATTCGGCGCGCGCGGAGATGGCTTTGAGATATCAGGAACCGCGCTCTATCTGGATAGCCATCAACCAACGAGCCTCGACTACCGGGTGTCCTGCAATTCGGATTGGTCGAGCCAGTCTGCGTCTGTGAAGGGATGGGTTGGCTGCGAAAAGAGAGAGTTCTCCATTTCCCGCGATGTGGCTGGCGCATGGGCCATAGATGGCGTGGAGATCCCTGGGGTGGATGGTCTGCTTGACATTGATCTCGGTTTCACACCTGCAACGAACACGAATGCGATCAACCGATTGCGCTTGGGTGTTGGCGACGAAGCAGAAACAACCGCTGTTTGGCTTGATACGGACGATTGGTGCTTCAAACCCCTCACGCAGGTCTATCGGCGTCTGTCGGAAACCGAGTTCGCTTACTGCTCGCCGTCCCACGATTACACTGCAACTCTGGTGACGGACGATTTCGGAATTATCCGCCTCTATCCACAACTCTGGACGGCGATTTCTGAGCCTACGTGCAGCGATAAAGGCCCACTGGCATGACCGAACCTCTGGCAATGATCCCCTTTGCCTCAAAGTCTAATGGTTCTGCCGTTCAGCCAATGACCGCTTCAGCGTTCGTTCGCTCCCTTCCCGTCGATGATCTTATCGCGGAACTTCTCAATTCGACTGATCCGTGTCTCGGTTTTTTTTGCACCGTTCAGGTTAATGACATAGCTACGTTGTCGACCAGGCGTCAGTGCATGGAACGCCTCTGCTAGCTCCGGATCTTCATCAAGCGCGTCGACAAGCTCCACCGGCAAATCGGGGACAGAGGTGCTTTTTGGAGGTGTCTTGCCTTCCTCCGCATAGCTCTTCGCTTCGTTCAGATAGGCGAGGATCGTCTTTTCGAGAAATGAGACCTGCGCATTCTCCGTGAAGTAGATCGTGTCGGCATGCTGCGTGTTCGGCCCTGGTTTCTCCAAAAGACCTTTGGGGTCGTTCATTAATGCAGCATTGAAGAACCCGAGAACGAACTTGTCCTGATACGCGCCGAGGATAGTAATGTTTCGATCCGCATGGCGATAGCAGGGCTGCCCCCATCTCACCGCTTCCTCGAGTCCGGCTGACAGGCAGATGTCCCGCAGCTTGGCCAGACCGTCAGCCCACCGTTTCGTGGAACAATCGGGTGTGTCGAAACGGTCGCATCGACCACATCCTTTAGTGAAGAAGTCCTCGACATCCGTGATCATGCGCTAGCCTTCCGGAAATAGGGCAAGGCGAACAGGTAGAGGCCGCTCAATAGCATCAGTGCAAGCGCGGGCAGCGGCATATAGAAGACCCATTCCGGCGGCGAGGGTCTGGTGCTGATGACAATGACTGCAATCACAAGAAGGGTGAAGATGATCGACATCCAGCGGTGAAACTGACGGATGAAATGGCTGAGCTTCAAAATGGAAACCTCATAGTTGGTCGAGTGTGGTTTGGAGATTGTTCAAGAAAGCGGTCCAGCCACCCTTCGCACCGCCAAGCGCCTGTTTCTGATCCCGGAGGAACCCGCTTTGCTCCATCCGCAGCAAGGTGCCCTTGGTTGTTGGCTCCAGCGTGAAGGTGACAACAGTTGCGACATCGAAGGCGCTCCAAGTATAGGAAAGCACCTTCTGAAACTCGACTTCTTCAACGCGGCAGTCGATCTCACCCCATTCCGCCGAGAACGAGAAAGCGTGACCAATTTCCAATCGAAAATCGTTCTGCATAAGCCAGTCCGCAATCAGCTCAGGCTGAGTCAATGCCCGCCAGACCTTTTCAGGCGGATGCGCGAATTCGCGTTCGACAAAAACCGACCGAGTGTCTTTGTCCGCCTTTGTCATTGGTCCATCCGCTTCAACAGATCATCGAGATGGTCGAACTTGGTCTCCCAGAACCGCGTCATGCGGAGCGTCCAATCGACTAACGAACGGAGACCATCAGCATGTGCAGTGTAGTGTGTTTCGCGTCCGCGTTGCTCACCCTTGACCAGCCCGGCTTCCCTCAAAACAACCAAATGCTTCGACACAGCGGGTTGTGAGATACCGGCCCGGTCGGTCAATGCACGGACAGTTTGTTCGCCTTCCAGACACAGATGCTCAAACAGCCGCCGTCGTGTTGGATCACCAAGCGACTTGAACAGTGTATCGGGACTTCGTTGATACAATTTCCATAGCTCCTGAGTTATGGATTATTCATAACCGGCGGGCTATTAGTTGGTCAAGAGCGGACGTTCATTATGGCCTGACGAATGAGAAGGTTGGGTCAATTCCGTTGCTTTCGCCGCACTGGGGACGAACGGTAACGGGCGATCGCGTGATTTTCTGGTCGAAACCGCACGGCGAGCTGAAACCGGCGACGCAGTCTGCCATCACCTGCCAGTTCCGAGCGACGGGATTCATCAATGAGACTGCAGAGCGCATTTATCACTCGGTCCGCGGTCCGGATCTGCGAGGCTGCATGTTTGAACGGTAACAGCGCGGACAAACCTGCCGTTTGCGATGACGCCCTGAATGGCTGTTGTGAGCCATACGCAGCTACGAGGTTTTTCTAGAACGCTTGCCTCGCTCGACCTCGGTCGCAAGGGCTTCCACCTTGGAACTCCAATACTGACGAAGTTGGTCAAGCCATGCCTGCACATCCTCAAAACCCGTTGGATCAATTGAGTAGCACCGCCTTGCACCCTCTATACGCACGTGTGCAAATCCGGCATCCCGCAAGATGCGAAGATGTTGAGAAACAGCTGATTGCGAAATGCCGAATTCTGCTTCGATGACAGTGACGATTTCGCCCGAGGCGTGCTCACGCTTTGCTATCAATTCCAATGTTCGCCGTCGAACGGGGTCAGACAGCACATCAAAGGCGTGCATCAACCTTCCCCAGTGTAGAAATTTGCCGTTCGCTGAGCGGTCTGCATCGCGACTTGCCTTGGCGTGCCGTCTTGCATATGGGCTTCGCCCCATGCTTTGGCCCAGGAGCGCAGCCGATCCTTGCCAGCCTCTCCTTCAGCCCACACCTGACCGGCCTCGATAACGGACCGGCCATCCGAATGGAGGTACCTGTCCATTCCAAGTATTGCCAATTCCCAGCCAACACCAGTCGCGCCGGGACCATACTTGTCCCAATGTGCCTCACTCTCCCTGTCGGTAGGCAGCTCATGCTCAAGCGTCAGCAGTGTGCCTTCTTCTGCGCTTTCCATCGTGACCGTGACCCAGCTCGTGTTCCCTGCAAACTCCCATGTGAGAGATAAGGTGCTAGGCGGTTCACAGACCTTAATCTCGCCATCGGCGTTGCCCTCGATCGAGAAGCGGCCTCCAAGCCGAAATTCGCCTGAAACTTCACCGAACCAGCGCTTTAGTCGCTGCTCCTCCGTCACGGCACTCCACAGGTCCACTTGAGTGGTCGAATAGGTTCGTTTCACACGAACCACATGCGTGGGGTGACCCTCGCGCTCTCCTTTGCTGACTTCCCTGGTGTCAGCGCCTATTGCCGCGCCAAAATCCACAGTTCTCACCCCGCAAACCAAAAATATTAGCGAGCACTAATATCAGGCTGCGCTTATATGATCAACGTTGCGGTTCGTGGAAGCAGCGGTTCGTGGCTCCGCAGAAAATTTGCAGGTTGGGCTCGCTCCGGGCCTTGGCTGCAAGGCGCTTAGAAGGCCGCGAAGCGGACTTTGCTGTCATTCTAAGGAGGCAGCTGAGTGTCAGGTCTTGGTGTGCGACCCCAGGGCAACGGCTCCATTGGTTACTCGGGCCGTCTGCACATTCGCGTGTGACTGTTAAGCAAAAGACACCCGGCGAACACAATCAAAGCGGCGCCGACGATTGAGAGTCCTTGTGGCACTTCGTTGAACACGAAGTAGCCGATAAAAACAGCACCAATCAGTTCCAAGTAGACCAGTGGCGACAAGGATGACACATCGGCAAATCGAAAGGCGGCGATCGCCAGGACGTGACTAGCCGCAGAAAGTCCGCCTAGGCCGACAAAAAACCTCAGATCTTCCCATGTCGGTGTGGACCAGCACAGGAGGGCTTGGGGTGTCAGTAATATCGTCCCGACGACACATTGAAACGCCAGCGTTTCGATCAGATCGCTGGCTGTTGACGCATGCCGTGTGGTAACGAGATAGAGCGCAAAGAACAGACCGGCGCCGAGCGCCAGGAGAATGCCCGGCTCGACCACGGTTCCGGGTCGCAGGATGATGATCGCCCCGGCGAAGCCGAGGACAAGGCTGACTAATCTCCGGCGCGTTAAGCGTTCCTTCAAAATGATAACGGAAAGGGCGACCGCAATGATCGGTCCAACAAAGTAGGCGCTGACCGCCGTCGCGAGCGGAATGCGCGCTATTGAAAGAAAGTAGAGCGTCATCGCCGCGACAAGACAGACCGTGCGCACGACATGCGACCTTCGGCGTTCCCTCGGAAGGACATGCCGACCTCGCAAGATCACGGCAGCCGGAAGAACGAGTGCGCTGGCGACCATGTAGCGTGCCCAGGCCAGGAAGAGCGGCGAGTAGTCGGCACTGAGATATTTGGCGATCCCGTCCACGACTGGAATCAAGAGCATCGCAAGCGCCATGAGCGCGATGCCCTTTGCCGGTTGACTGGACATCGCCAACCCGACGGGTGCCATCCTTGTGGCTCCTACCGATACCCGGTCGTGTCGGCAGGTTTGCCTGCATCCTGCACTTCCGGGACGTATCGCCAGGCATCCGGCTGGCTGCCATCCGTGTCGGTGAAGCCGTAGATCTGCGCCAGACCGCCGCTCGAAAGCGACTGGCCGTTCCACCGCGCACGCTCCGGGTCGGCTGCCAAGGCAGCAACGGCCCGACCGACATAGGCCGGGCTTTCGGAAATCGCAAAATGCGGCATCTTTTCGGTTGCATCTCGCCAGGTCGCCTCCTTCACGTCGTAGGCATCCAGCATGGCTTCGGAACGAAGCCAGCCCGGCGTCAACGCAACCGCCGTCCCACCATGGGGCTTCAGCTCATGGGCCAGAGAAAAGGCCATGCGGTTCACGGCTGCCTTGGCAAGATCGAAGAAGAACGACACGCGATAATTGACGGCGTTGTATTCGTCGGTTCCGTCGGTCACTTCTACGACCAGACCACCCGGCTTCTCGATCAGCAACGGCAACGCAAAATGCCCGGTAATGGCGTGGGTATCGACGGCCAGCCGCAGGGTTCGCAAACCATAGTCGAGATCACTCTCCCAAAGCGTCTTGTTCCATTCCATCCGGGTTGCCCCCCAGATGTCGTTCACCAGAATGTCGAGGTGGCCCTGCTCCGACCGGATCCTGTCGACCAGCGCCTTTACCTCTGAGGGGACAAGATGATCGACCCTGACGGCAATGCCGACGCCGCCGGCGTGATCAACGAGTGCCGCAGTTTCCTCGATGGTTTCGGGCCGGTCCATCTCGGATCGGCTTTCGGTTGTCGAACGTCCCGTTACATAGACTGTCGCCCCGGCACGCCCCAGCTCCGTCGCGATCCCTCTGCCTGCGCCGCGTGTTCCGCCAGCCACCAAGGCAACTTTGTTTCTCAGGGGCGTTTCCATGTCTTGTCCTCCACTACGCTGGTTTCGAGCGCGTTGCGTTGCAACATAGTTACTGGCATTATGCGTTTTGACAGACACAAGGTACGCCGACCCAAGTTACTAGTCAAATGAAACTAGACAGTTACATAGATGCTGGCGTTCTCGCGTCCGTTGAGTTCGCAAACAAGCTCACGCCGGGCTATGCTAACGGAAGGCCGGTCACCGAGATCAATGTGCTCGAAGCCGTCCGGGAGGTTGTTGCGATAGACCCTCCTTCTGTCGCGGCCGTGTCGGAGAAGGACGCAGACGGGTTCATAGCGCTGGCGGAACAACTACGCGCGATATTCATCGGAATTGACGGAGGTGACATGGATGACGCGGCAGAAATGCTGAACAGGATCCTGTCGGAACACCCAGCGACCCCCTATCTGGCAAAGGAAGAGGGGGTTTGGCACCTCCACCACCATCCGGCGGACGCTGCCCTTCTGCCAATGTGGACCGCGATCTGTGCTGAGGGACTTGCCAGGATGATCGGGACGCAGAATGCGCATCGTCTTGGCATCTGTACGGCAAATAACTGCGACCGGGTTTTTGCGGACACGTCAAAAAACGCCACCCGACGGTTTTGCTCGTCAGCCTGTCAGAATCGTACCAAGATGGCTGCTTTCCGCGCTAGAAAACGCGCAGCGGCGGTGACCGAAAACAAACCCTGACAAGCGGCTGCTCTTGATCGTGATCCTGACCCGTAAGTGTTTGGCGGAGCCGACATTCGCTGCACTTGCTGCAAGTGGTAGGTTTGGGCTCGAAGTGGCCGTTAGCTCGCAGCATGATCCTTGATCTCTTCTGATATCTCCTTCGTCAGCGTGCTACCTCTCGCCAACCGCCGGCCGAGCGCTTCGACGAAGCCGTCATAGCGTTCGCGCCCCTTGGCCTGAGCAGCATCGCGCATCGTATCGGGCAGCGGCGGCGTGGTGGTGAGCCAAAACTTGACGAACAGTGCGACAGCTTCGGTGGAAATCGTGACGTCGCGTTCCAGCCGTTCGACGGCGCGGGTTAGCCGGTCGAGGCGCCGGACGATGGCGGCTTCGCGCTGGTCGGCGCCGTCGGGCGAGAGGTAGGAGGCGAGCGCGGCTTCGACGATCTGCGACTTCGAGACCTTCCGCCGCGCCGCGAGACTTTCCAGCTCGGCCGTTAGCGTGGGGTCGAAATACACATTGAGGCGGTCTTTCTTCATCCCGGCCACTTTCAAAGCTCAATGCCGTCTTCCGGATCGAGCGACGCCTGACGCGCGACCCCGCGAAAGCGGTCCTGGAGTTGCTTCGCGCGCTGCGCGTCGTCGTCCGGTTCATCATCCAGCGCGGCGAACTCCTCGCGCGCGGGCGCCGGAGGTTCTGGCGCGATGTCCTCGTGTTCCGGAAGTTCAGGCTCGCGCCGGATGCCGCCATTAGCGTCTGCATCATCCGGAGCGTCGTTGGTCGATCCGGCGGGTTCGGGGGTGATGGGCGGCGTGGACGACCAGTCGTCGCCTGGAGCGGTGGGCGTCGCCACCACGGCCTGGCCAGCGTCTGGCGGCGGGAGAATCCGCGCCTGCAATTGCGGGTCCTTGAAGTAGCGTGCTTTCTGGGCGCGGATCGGCGGCGCGCCGGAGACCAGCACCAACTCCTCATGGGGCGGGAGCTGCATGATCTCGCCGGGCGTCAAGAGCGGCCGCGCCGTCTCCTGACGTGAGACCATGAGATGACCGAGCCAGGGGCTGAGCCGGTGGCCGGCATAGTTCTTCATCGCCCGCATCTCGGTCGCTGTGCCTAGGGCATCTGAGACACGCTTGGCCGTTCGCTCGTCATTGGTCGCGAAGGCGACGCGTACATGGCAGTTGTCGAGGATCGCGTTGTTCTGGCCGTAGGCTTTTTCGATCTGGTTGAGCGACTGAGCGATCAGGAAGGCCTTCAATCCATACCCGGCCATGAAGGCGAGCTGGCTCTCGAAGAAATCGAGCCGGCCGAGCGCGGGAAACTCGTCGAGCATCAAGAGCAGCCGATGGCGGCGTTTTGCGTGCAGGTCTTCGGTCAGCCTGCGGCCGATCTGGTTGAGGACGAGACGCACGAGCGGCTTGGTCCGGCTGATGTCCGATGGCGGGACGACGAGATAGAGCGTTGCCGGTCTGTCACCCTCGATCAGGTCGCGGATGCGCCAGTCGCAGCGGCTGGTCACCTTGGCGACGACGGGATCGCGATAGAGGCCGAGAAAGCTCATGGCGGTCGAGAGCACGCCCGAGCGTTCGTTGTCCGACTTGTTGAGAAGTTCGCGCGCCGCCTGGGCGACGACCGGATGCGGCCGGTCCCCCAGATGCGGCGTCTTCATCATCGCCGTCAGCGTCGCCTCGATCGGCCGGCGGGGGTCGGAGAGGAAGGCGGCGACACCGGCGAGCGTCTTGTCCGCCTCGGCGTAGAGGACGTGGAGGATCGCGCCGACCAGGAGCGCGTGGCTGGTCTTTTCCCAATGGTTCCGGCGTTCCAGCAATCCTTCGGGATCGACCAGGATGTCGGCAACGTTCTGGACGTCGCGCACTTCGCTGTCACCGCGCCGCACTTCGAGCAGCGGGTTGTAGGCTGCGCTTTCCGCATTGGTCGGATCGAACAGCAGCACGCGGCTGAAGCGCGACCGCCAGCTGGCGGTGAGCTGCCAGTTCTCGCCCTTGATGTCGTGGACGATGGCCGAGCCCGGCCAGGTCAGCAGCGAGGGGACGACCAGCCCGACGCCCTTGCCCGACCGTGTCGGCGCGAAGCAGAGCACATGCTCGGGACCGTCGTGCCGGAGATAGCTTCTCTCGAACCGCCCGAGCACGACGCCGTCGGGATCGAGCAGCCCGGCCGCCGCGACGTCCTTCGTCTCGGCCCAACGCGCCGAGCCGTAGGTGGTGACGTCGGAAGCCTCGCGGGCGCGCAGCACGGACAGGAAGATGGCGACGACGACCGACATGATGCCGCCGGCGCCGGCGATGATCGCGCCTTCGACGAAAACCCGCGGCGCATAAGCGTCGTACCAGTACCACCACCAGAAGAAGGCGGGCGGGATGTAAACCGGCCAGCCGAACAGCGAGAACCAAGGCTCGCCGAGTTCCGGCTGGAAGCCGAGCCGCCACGCGGTCCACTGGGTCGCAGCCCAGACGAAGAGCAACGCGACCAGGCTGACGATCAATATCTGACCCCAAAGGATCGCGGTTGCGGGGGATTGGATGTCGCGTTTCGTCATGGGAGTTCTCATTTCTTGGCGGCTCAAAGCGTCAGGCCGCGCTTGCGGCCGAGCGACCAGTCCACGCCGCCGCCCGGGGTCATCGTGCCGGTCACGCTCTGGCCGAGATGTTTTTCGAGTTGCGGCTTCCACGGCACGAGTTCGAAACCGAGGCCATTGTCGAGCATGGCGAAGCGGCCCGAGGCGAGATCGAGGCGCTGGCGATAGACGCCGGCAACCGTTTCGCCGTCGCCGCTTTTCTGGCGCTTCAATCCTGTCTCGGATTCCAGCTTCGCGCTGGCGACCGCAAGGTCTCGCTCGCGCAGCGTCTTCAAAAGATTGCGGGAGAAGCTGACGCGGCCGGCCTGTCGTGTGGCGAGGCCCTCCGCCGCCAGATGATCGATCCGCCGTTCGAGGGCGGCGGACACCTCGGCGCCGAAACCGGCTTGGCTAAGCGGCGCGCGCTCGCGGGCGAGTTGGAGACGGTCGAGCCAGGTCGCGCCGTCGGCCGACACCTGCGCGTCCAGCGTAAAGTCGGATCGGCCGACCAAAGAGAGGCGCGGACGGCCGCCCTCGCGCGCTCTCCAACTCCGCGTCTCGACGATCCCGCCGACCGGCGCGTCTCCGGTCATCTGGAGATCGGAAAAGCGCAAGTGATGGACGCGGCCGTCGACGCCGTCGATGACGGCATAGGCCTCGCCCTTCAACTCGTCATGCAGGCCACGGTCGACCAGCCGCCCGAGGATCGGTTCGGCCGGGTCGGCCTGGATGGCGAAGTCTGCGAGCGGCCGTTCGGCGCCGCTCCCCATGGCGCGGTGCATGGTCTTGATGATGTCGCCGCGCGTGGCGAGATCGCGAAGCGTCTGCTCGGCGCCGGGCTTCATCGTCCAGACCGCCGGAGCGAGCTTCTCGGCGATGCCGAGCCGTTCGAGCGTCTGCGCGCGGCCGATCAGCCGCCGACGCAGATCGGGGTCTCGCAGTTCGGGCGATCCGGGGCGCAAGTCGGCGACGCCGCCATTGTCATCGCCGAGGCTCCGCAAGGCCCGGTCGAGTCCCGTCCAGCGTTCGGCTTCGACCTCCTTGTCGAGGCCGGCCGCGATCTCCTTCTCGCTACGCGGTCCCAGCTCGAGTTCGACCAGTTGCTCGGCGCGGCCACGCAGACCGGAGGAGATGTAATCGCGCGCGATGACGAGGTCTTTCCCGTCGTCGGCCTTCCCGCGCACGAGCACATGCACATGCGGGTTGTCGGTGTTCCAGTGTTCGACCGCGACCCAGTCGAGCTCGGTCCCGAGGTCCCGTTCGGCCTGGCTCATCAGGTCGCGTGTGAACCCGCGCAGGTCCTCCATCCGACCCGCGTCCTCGGGCGAGATGATGAAGCGGAAATGATGACGGTCGTCTTCGGTGCTCGCGGCGAAGGCGCGATCGTCGGCGGTGTCGTGCTCCTTGTCGAACATCGCCGTATCGCGGCCGTCCTTGGTGACCCCCTCGCGCTTCAGATAATCGATGTGCTTGGCCAGCGGCGCGGACCGGAAGCTCTGGCCGCGATGGCGAACGATCCGAGCGTTGACGATGACGCGGCGCTGGGTGCTGGCGAGGCCGCGCGAGACGTTCACGAAGCGGCCGCGGCCGAAGGTCGATCGTCCGGCGCGTCCTCCGGAGGACCGAAAGCGATGACCGGTGTGCCCCGCCTTCTTGGCCGCGCGCATGACCTGGCCGACGAAGCTCTTCGCCTTTCGGCCCGGCGTTCCCTTGTCGCGGATGCGGCCCGGGCGGACGCGGATGTCATTGTCGCGCCGGCTCATGGTGAAAAGGCCCATGTTGGCCCAGTGGCACGGCGAAAGAGCAGGAGAAACAAAGCACAAGCAGCGTGCATGGCACTATCGATAGTCGTGCGGCGTGCGAAAAACCTAACAACAACAACGCCGTAGCCGCCTCGCGCGCCCGGCCTTTTATCTTGCCCTCCTGCCGTTGTTCCACTCTCCGTGTGCTGCACTCCTACCGATGATGCGATGATGCACGCCGTGGTGCGCCAGACTGCGATTAGGGCGATCATTGCGAACTCTCCGCCTGGGGCCGGACGAAGAGACCGGTCGGGCCCTCTTCAGGCTGTACGAGATTTGAGATCGCGGGCTGGGCTGACGGTCCATCGGATGCTTGCTCATCGGCGCGTGGTTGGTCACCTGAACGCTGATCGATCCGTGCGACGAAGAGCGGTGCGGCGCGCCAATCGACGACAATCGTCGTGCGCTCGCTCTGCGGAGGAACTGTCGGCGCGCCGGTGACGACGGGCGCCAGGGCGGTGACATAGGCGCGGGTTTCGCGCGGCAGCGGGCGGCCGGTCGCGAGGTGCTCGGCGTAACGCTCCGGTCCCGCATTGTAGGCTGCAAGAAACCCCGGCGCGCCGAAACGGTCGTACATCTGGCGCAGATAGGCCGTGCCCGCCAAGATGTTGTCGCGGGGCTCGAACGGATCTTCGCCGAGATCGTAGCGGGCGCGCAGCTCGTCCCAGGTTCTGGGCATGATCTGCATCAGTCCCATGGCCCCGGCGCTGCTGACGGCGCGCGGATCGTTCGCGCTTTCGGCTCGCATGACGGCGCGTATCCACCGCTCGGGAATGGCGAAGCGCTGCGACGCCTCCGCAATGTAGACGTCGATCGCTGCCCCGTAGATGGTTGCCTGCGCGTCGGCCGAAACGTCGACGGTCTGCTGCGAAACTGCGGCGGAAGGGCTGCTGAAGAGAAGCGCGGTCATCACAAGCGCTGCGGAACGGATCGCGCCGGAATGGTGGCGAGTATGCGGAAGGCGGACCATCCGTCAGTCCTCCCGCGTCCAGATCGGCGTCGCTTGGCCGATGATCGTCTCGGCGCCGAGCGGCCCGAAATACCGACCGTCCAGGCTCGCGGGATGATCTGCGTTGAGGAAGAAGACCTCGCCGTCCGCGAGCCGGTGGCAGCCGTTCCAGACGGGTAGAGGACAATCGAGCCGGTCGCGCTCGCTGGCCTCGGCGATGGCGTCTCCGTCGATGAGGATGGCGGCGCCATCGCGGCACACTTCGGCCCCGGGTAGAGCCGCGATGTGTTTTAGGAGGGGCGTGTCGCGACCGAGATAGCGGTTCTCGACGAGCCAGGATTCGAGCGGTTCCGGCGGCCGCACGGCGACCAAGGCACCCACTTCCAGGGTCTCGATCGGGGTGACAGCGTATAAGCCGACCGGAACGCTGGGTGATGGATTCCACAGCACGACCGGGTCGCTTCGGACGACTGCCGATGCGCCGATCAAGACGAGCGCCGCCCCACCGAGGATGAGAGTCTTGCGCGCACTTGTCATGCGTCGATCTCGCGGCGCTTGAGCCAGGCGTCATGCCGCAGTTCGGAATAAGCGCGCGGGTCGAGCCCGGTAGTGAGGCGGTTGTGGACGTGCCGCCAATGGTCAGGGCAGACGTCTTCGGGGGCGAGCCCGAGCGCTTCGATCTGGTCGATGGCGAGCAGCGCCGCCTCGACTTTCGGCCAGCCGGAAAGGCGCAGCAGCATCTCGCCGCCGGGCGTCACGCAAGGCACGGTCGAACAGCTCGCGCCCGAATGAACCGCGCGCAGGATATCGATCCGGCTCTCGACGGTGCCGTAGTCGTTCGACGACCATCGGACGAAGGCGAAGACCGCGCCGGGATCGAAGCCGACGGTGCTCCGGCTGCGGCTCGTCAGCGTCTCCTGGACGATTCGGCCGAAGCGAATCCAGCGCTCGACCTGTCCTTCGATCCACAAAAGATCGACTGTGGTGCGGGGGCTCATGAGCGGCTCTTGTCCGCATAGGCGGGCGAGATGGCCACGTGCCGCTTGGCGGGCAGCACCGTGTCGCCGGTGTCGTCCGAGGTCGATGATTTCTCGCCGCGGCCGACCCAGGCCTGCAGATCGTCGACGGCGTAGACGACGCGTCCGCCGATCTTCGAATAGCGTGGGCCGGTGCCGTAGGTGCGGTGTTTTTCCAGCGTTCTGCCGGAGAGCCCGAGAAAGCGGGCGGCTTCTGGGGTTCTGAGATAGCGCGGCGGAAGGCCGGCATTGGGATCGGGCATGGGGTGCGCCTCCGGTGCTTGCGCCGCGCCGCGGGATGCGGCGGGCTGTCGGAGGTCACAAAAGCGGAGAAGCGCGTCCGGGAGGGATGACGATCAGTGGGCGGCGGAAACGTTACCCCCAAAAGAAGCCCTGCGAAAGGACGCGACGTGCGCGGTCAATGCGACCGCGCCGGTGGTGTCAGCTCCGCTGTTGTTCGGCGGCGACGGAAGCCGACGCGGCTGCGCAAAGCGCGTCAAACCGCGGCAAAGACGCGATCATTTCGCAATTCTCGGGGCTTTGCGCGCGGTAGGGATGGTCGACCGGGATCGCTTCGAAGAGATCGATTGCAGCGAGATAGTGACGATGCAGCCAGAGATATTTTCGTAGCACCCGTGTATCGGAGTGGCGCAAGCCACGCTCGATCAATCGCGAGATCTCCGCGAGATAGGTGCCGTAGGAGTCGTCGTCTGCGCCGACGATTTCTACGACGGATCGCCAGGACACATAGTCGAAGAAGTGTTCCCCATCGTCGTCGACGGCGATGAAGCTTCTCACATATCCTTCCTCATCGTCGGGTGTATGCAGGTCGCCTCTGTGCTCACGCGCGATGTCGAGAACGGCAGGATCGATTATGACGCGCGGCATGATCGCGCGCTGCGACTCCATCTCGTAGGCGGCCACCATTCCAGGTCCCACGACATGGCGATCGTCATGAAGCAGATCGCCGATGGTCACCGCGCCGCGCAGGAGATAGCCGCGCCCGGCGAGTTCGACGACGGTCATGGCCATCGCATGCAGCAACCAAAACACCCCGCATGTCTCGTCGACTCGGTAGGACACGACGAGCGAGTCTGAGAACTGCGTAACCCGTTCGCTTTCAACCGAGCCGTCTTCTACAATGCGCGCGACGGCATTGAGCCCGGCGATGAGTCGACCGAGGGCGGCGGGATCATCGTTAATTTCGGCGACGATTTCTCGGAACCCGAGGAAGTCCAGGAAGAGGATGAGCCGGCGTTCGTAACTTGGAAGCGGTGCGCTAGCCATGTATCAGCCTAACCTCAAGCCGTGGCGCTGCCGCGTGTTCACCGATGATTGGACGTAGTCGGTGGAAGTCGCGCCGATCAGCGCGACCAGGAACCGGCAGATCAACGCTTCAAGCTCCAGAGTTAGGTTCTGGCTCGCGCCGACGCCATGCAAGGCAAAGCCGAGTGGTTCGTCCATGTAGAGCGCTTCATGCACAGCGTCATTGCGGATGGCGGCGACCTCGGAAGCGCCCGGGCCACCGGCGTCCGCCCATGCCGGAACCTCCATCCCAAAGCGCTGGCAGAGCCAGGCCGCGCGGCCGGAGTGCGGAACGTGCCCGCTCGGCGGGTGCACCTCATTGGCGAGCGCGAAGCAGGCGTCCAGCGCCGCATAGAGATAGAGGAAGCGCTCAAATTGCAGCGCAGGCGGATACTTGGCCAGAAAAAGCGCATGCACGGCAGCGGCGAAGCGTTGCGCCTGCCGCGGCGTCGCGAGGTTGGCTGACCAGAACCGCTCGGCGAGCGCGACGCATGCGGACAAACTGTCACCGAGCAGAACGAAGTCGACGAGCTTCCCAGGTTTGAGCGGCGTGGCGTCGAGAAATCCCGCCTCCGTCGCCGTCAGCCGCAGGCCGGTGAAGAACGAGAGACTCCACAAATGGAACGTCAGATGATCCTCGTTGTCCGCTTGGCGATGGGTGATCATGTGGGTCTTCGGTAACCCGAAGACGCGCGCCGAATAGGGCTTCTCATGGATGGCGCCCGTCATGAAGTCTCGCGACCGCTGGGCAGGCGCGTAGATCCAGTCTTTCTCAATGCCCGCCTCGTTCCGCAGATGGGCGGCGATGGTTTCACGGTCGGGTCGCGACCGGATGGTGATCTCGCCGGCGTCAAGATCAAGCGGACCGGGGTAGAAACCGAAATCGAGGGAAGTTTCAGTCATCCTCGACTTGTAGGGAGAGACCAGCATGCAAACCAGAAAAATTCACTTCGTGAAGCTTCCGGTGCCAAGCGATTACTTCAATTTGCCGCGAAGCAGGTCTTCGTGGCCGCGTACGACAAGCGTCCGGCCATAGGCCGCGAGTCTCGCGATCTGGGCTTTCAACGAACTCGTCTTCCAGGGTTCCTCGGCGACACGGCGGGCGCCGAAAAAGGCGGTCGCGATCGCCCGATAGGTCGCGCCATCGCGGCGGCCGTCGATGCAGCGCAGTGCGCGTTTGAGGCGCTCGCGGCGCTGGGGCGTGATGGGTGGGTCGGCGGTTCGCTCGATCACCTGGCGTCGCAACCGTTCGGCGGCGGCGACACGGACCGGCCAATGATCGTCAAGTGGGATAAGGACGCCGACGCTTCGCGCGTCGACCGCGTCCGAGGTCGCTACAAGAACGGTGCCGTCCGGCAGTAGAGCCCAAGACTTTCCGTGTTCATCGGTTCGGCGCTCGGCGACGTGTTCGGTGATGCTGGCCGCTTGAAGCCCGAGGTCCGATACCATGGCGACTAGGTTGACGACCGCTGGGGCGAAGTCGGGACGCCAGAAGACCGGAGCGTTGGGCGCGGCGATGTCTGGATCGGTGGGGAAATCGCAACCCCCAATCGGCGGCTGTGTTGCCGCCATCGCTCATTCGCTTGTAGTCTGCTCGGTAGCGCTCGTTCCGTCTCAGGCACTCCCAGGCAAGCCCCGAGAGACCGAGGCTATCGAAATGGTCGTAGGCCCGATCGTCGCGCCAATCGCGGGGCATGGCCGATCTCTCCGCAATTGCGTCATCAACTCAAAAAGCCCCCGTGCTAACGATATTCGTCCGCTGGTTGTACTTGCCTAGTACCACGATCGACATGAGGTGATGCGTGGTGTGCATCACCGCGTCGTTAACTGGATGAAGGGAGACCTTTGGTCAGGAGATCGCGGTAACCGTGTTCGGTCATCCAGTGGGCGCGTTTGAGATGGCTGTTATGGACCTGGCGCGCACGCTCCGGTTCGTTTTCCGGATCAATGCCAAGCAGAATTCTTGCGACCTCAGCGACCGATGCACCGGAGTTTTCGGCATCGAGGAGACGCATATAGAGCTTCAGGTGGTCACGATCGTAGACCGTGATGCAATCGTCGGAGGGCGGGGCGTCTTCGAGCGGCGGGTCAGGCGAACGGTTCATAACGAGGTCTTCGAGCGGGCGTCACCAAGGGTTAATGAACTGGAAACCATGCGATGAGCAACTGCGGCCCGGTTTCAAAGTGCCGAATCGCTGTGAATGAATCGATCGGCGCGTTCTGCAGTTCTCTGTCTCCAAAGGCTTCTCTCGGTCGTGCATCCCAACGGATGGCATCGCGATCTGTAGAGAATACTCCGTGGTTAAATACTCTACAATGCTGGTTTTTCGCGATCATGTCGATCCGCGAAACGCTTGCAACGAATCTGAAGAAGCTACGCCGAAATGCAGGGCTCTCGCAGGAAGAACTGGCGCACCGTGCACAGATTGATCGAACGTATATAAGCTCGATTGAGCGCTGTCAGTATGCAGCGAGCATCGACGTGCTCGAACGGCTCGCACGTGAATTGGGCGTCAAGCCGGCTGAGCTGTTGGAGGAGTCCGCTCGAGACTGACCTGAGAAAACGCCCCATCCGGCTTGCCGGACGGGGCGTGTCGCTAGCGGCTTCAGTCGCCGTTCTGGCGGCGGGCGCGCGACCAGATGAGGCTGTAGCTCTCTTCGCCTTCGACGACCGTGTCGTCGAAGAGGTTGGCGTAGATCGGCTGGGTGAAGCTCGGATCGTCGAGCTTGAGGCTCAGATAGTCGCGACCCTCGTTCGAGGTCTTGGACCAGGCGGCGCCGATCTCGGCGCGGCCGACGAAGACCCGATGGCTCGGCGCATTGCCGTTGGATGAGCTTTCCTCGGGTACGATGCGGACGTTCTTCGCCTGCACGCTGAGGGTGACGATTTCGCCGACGAACTCATTGCCGGTCTTCTTGAAGGTTCCGATGGTGGCCATGTCAGTTCTCCTTTTGGCTTCGAGCCCGCGCCCTTCGCGGCCTCGATGGCGATCGAAGAGGCCGGGGCGATCCGCCGACGCAGCCATTTATGGCCCGCAGCGTGAGCGGAGGACGGCGGGGCCAGTCTTTCTTGCCTCGCGAGGAATGGCCCTCGGCCAGGGGAAGAAAGTCCGACCCCGCCGTTGCGGCCGAGGCGGTCGAGGCGTCAGCCGGCCCCGGCCAGATCAGCCCATGGAGAGGCCGTGACGGACGCGGGTGATGGGGGCATTGGAGAAGACCTGACAGCCGCGCATGGACACCGGCAAGACACCGGCGGTGTGGATAGCGTGAAGACAGGCTATGGCGTGCAGACTGGCGGAGACGTATCGAGCCTGTCTTAAACTCAGACGACGCAGACGCTGTTCGGTTATCATGCGGGTTTGTTGATCACGCAGAGCTCTGTGAGGCAGTGACCTTAGAAGTCGGGGAAGCTAATAGTTGCCTGCTCTCATGCGTGCGAGCTCATCAACGACAAGCTGCATCGGCAATTCAAAGAAATCGAACAATGCGTAGAGCGGGGACAGTAATGGGTGAACGATCTCTGGCAGATTCGGCTCTATAGCTTGGGCGTCCACATGGGTGCTCAATGTGATCGAGTCCTGATAGGCAACTCTGCCCTCCCAAACGTGACGACTATTATCAATACTTACCAATGATCGACCAGATAACCCTTCATAAGTTGCTACCAACCGGATGGTAGTCGCCCCCTCGAAGAGATTGGCAGCAAGGCTTCTGGCATGAAGAAGTGTCTCGCCAATTCTCCACACAGGGAGGGTAATGTCGAACACAGTAGCTGGCGCGATCGCCGCACGTCCTGGTCGTTCTGCTTCCATTCCGTCTTCCTGAAAACCTCTGAGTAGAAAGGCCAATCCAGTTGGGTCGATGCGCCAGAAGTCGGAATGCGCTGGGTCGCGCTGATCAACGGGTGTTTTAGGGTCGCCGCCAAGCCAGCACTCAACGGTCCCGTCAATTGGATATGGTTCAATACCATCACGGGTTGGATACCAGAACGGTGGCCAGCCTGTGTGCCGAACAACACTCGCTCGCAAGAGTTCGGGAAGACGAGCGGGTGCAATGTTCTCGGGTTCGCCAACAATCTCATAGGCGAAACTATAGCGACCGTGGGATAGTCGCGGCCCGACATTGGCTGGAAGCGGCTCCGTTAGACCCTGCCAACGTTCAAAGCTCGCCCTAATCCACTCATCCAGTCTTGCAGGTTCGGCCGGCTGCTCGACTTGAGGCACGGCACCGGTGATGAGGTCTCTGATCTGATCGAACATCTCGTCACGCCGATTCCGTAGGCATCGGCCCAGGAGATCGTCCCAATCTTGTGCGCTTTGCGGCGTCTCGCTGCGAGGCCCCGGCTTTCGCACATAGATCGCATTGTTGGTCACGATGTTGCCGTTTGGTCCTGCTCGCCGAGCGCGGACAGGAACACGGTGTCCACCAGGAACGATCACCATTGGGAATAATGCACCGGTTGGGCTTGGGACGATATGGACCGAACAGTGGAACGGCGGATCGCAATAACTCTGCACGATTCCATTAATCAGATCTTGGCTGTAGCTATCAAGGGTAGCCGGGCGTCCTTCGGCCTCAACAATGCCTTTGTCGGTTTCCACCAATCCGAGGACGACAAAACCGCCACCATGATTGGAGATGGCAAGGACAGCTTTTGCGAAGGTCGCCTTGTCATCGTTCGACCTCTGCAGATCGAGCCAATTCTTCGCCTCGAAGTCGAGGTCTTCTCTTGGATCGACCAACAAATCTGCAAGGCGTTCGCGACTGGTCTCGGCTGGCATGTTTATCGGGTAGCACGAACGTTGAACAGCGGCCAACCAAACAAGTTCAGCGACATGATAGCGTTCTGAGTAGCAGGCGCTCAGCCGTCATTCGCCGCGCAGTTGGTGCTGAGGTGGCTTGCCACGCCGGCTGGTTTGTCGTCCGGCCCTGAGAGAGATGCGATGCGCGCCCAAGCCGTGGCGCCAACGACGATGGCGCCGATCCACGCGAAGACGAGCGTCCAGGTCTCGCCTGCGCCGCCGATCTCGGAGAGGCCTTTGATGGCGTGGTAGCCCGCAATGCCCGCGGGCGCGGCGTAGAGCGCGCCGATGGCGAGCCTGACGGGTACGGAACGGATTGTCGCGAAGGCGATCTGGCTCGCGATGAGGGTGATCGCGCCCGCGAAGAATGCGGACACGAACGCCGCAATGAGGCCGGCGTCCGTGTCATGGACATACATGCCGACCGTGACGGCGACGAAGAAGGGGAGCGCATAGACGGCCAGGGTGAACAGCAGATAGACAAGCACACCGAGCCCGAGCGCGCTCAAGATGGCGGATATGAACATAGGCGGTCTCCTCGATGAGAGCGCGTCTCCAACCGCCGCCATGACGCAGTCGGAGTATAGCGCAAGGTGTCGCGCGCCGGAATATTCCGGCGGGCGTTCGGGTGACGCGCAGCGGGCATCGCGGGGTCATGACGCCCCCGCTTTCCGTGGGCGGAAGTCGTAGAGAGGCACGCCCATCTGCCTGGCCTTGTCGGCGAGGTTGTCGGTGATCCCCGAGCCCGGGAAGACGATCAGCCCGATCGGCGCGGTGTCGAGGAGCTGGTCGTTGCGCTTGAACGGGGCGGCCTTGCCGTGGCGCGTCCAGTCGGGCTTGAAGACGATCTGCGGACATTTGCGATTATCGGCCCAGCAGGCGGCGATCTTCTCAGCGCCCTTGGGCGATCCGCCATGGAGCAGGACCATGTCGGCGTGCTTGGCATGCACCTTGTCGAGCGCGGCCCAGATGGCTGTGTGGTCGGCGACATCCGTACCGCCGGTGAAGGCGATCTTCGTGCCGGTCGGCAGGAGCGGTTCGAGTTCGGTCTTCCGCTTGGCGGCGAGGAAGTCGCGGCTGTCGATGAGCGAGGCGGTCAGATTGCGCCGGTTGGTGTGCGAGCCGGAATGCGGATGCCAGGTCTGTCCGAGATGCGCCTCGAAGAGGTCGGCGGCGACATCGCGCATGCCTTCATAGGCGTTGCGGCGCTCGATCAGCGTGAGGCCCTGTGCGGTCAGCTCTTCGAGTTCGACTGAGCGGACCTCAGAACCGTCCTGTTCGCGCTGGGAGCGTTTTTGCGCTTGCTCGTTGGTGTCTAGTTCGCGGTCGACGCGGGTCGCCATACGGTGGACGACGTTGGTCGTCGACCAGAGCAGGTCTTCGAGATCGGGCTCGAGCCGTGTGTCGCTCAAGCTGGCGACCAGGGCGTCGAAAATGTCGGTCAGCGCGCCTTGAAGACTATCGGCCTCTGGCAATGGTCTTGGGTCGGGCTCGCCAGCGAAGGGTCGGTAGCCGTGGAGTTGCAGCTCGTCGAGGACCATGGCGGTCGGTGAGCGGCTGGCGGTGTCGGCATGATTGGTCATGGCGGATCGTCTCCTCGTTCGAAGACCGCGCCTCTCGCGGCCTTCCCGGGCGACGGGAAAGCGGCGGCCGTCCGGGCCTGCATTCTCAAGGGTCCCCATCGCGCTCGCGCGATGGGGTGGAACCGGAGCGTCAGCGGAGGACGGCGGAGGCGGCCCCGTTTTGTGTCGCGATGCAAAGCCGAACCTCTGGTTCGGCGGCGGAAAACGGGGCCGTCGCAGCCGTTGCCGGGCTGGGCGGGCTCCGCTCCGTCTCGCCCCTCTCAAGGAAGGCCGGAGGCGTGACTCTGTATCGGGGGCACGTATCGGTGACCGGTGCGACGACGTCCTGGTCGCTGTCGATCAGGCTGCAGACGATGGCAGCAGGATCGCGGCGTCGTCCGGCGCCAGTTGATCTCGTAAGTATGCCCGGAGCTTCTGCAGCCCGAAGGCGCGCAGATCCTCGTTGGCGTCTCCGTGCCGAAAGCGGAGTGGCACGGTTTCGATGCCCTGCTCATGCGCGCGTTCGGCCAAAGCCTCGGTTGCGATACGGCCGGCCTCGTCGGCGTCGGCGGCGATGTAGAGGCGATCGATGGCGTCCGTGAGCAAAAGCGCTGCGAGGTGGTTCGCCGACAAAGCTGAGATGACTGGCAGTTTGGGCAGCGCTATGCGCAGCGACAGCATGGTTTCGAGGCCTTCGCCGGCTGCGACCATACGGGCCGGTGCGCCGATGCGTACGCCGTGACCGAGCAGATGGCCCATCGCCTTGCGGTTTGGATCGAGCGGGGCCTTGTTGGCCGTCTCGGGATCGAGCCAGGTCCGGTGCAAGCCGGTGATATTGCCTTCAGCGTCGGTGACCTTCGCCAGCAAGGCCGGCCAAGCTTCTGGTCTGTCCTCGTCGGTACGGTCCTCACGCCAGTAATAGCAGTTCGGGTGGAATCGCAGGGCACCGATGGTCCGGACACCAACAATGCTGCGCCCGGCGAGATAGCGCTCCGCCAGCGTACCGACGATCGGTTTGCCCATGCCCCACAGCCGTCGTGCGGCTTCCGGCGACCCACTCGGCGCTTTGGGAAGCGGTGCCGGTTTCGGCGGTTCGGGCCGCGGCAGGCTGAGGAAACGGCGGGCCTCGTCCAGGGTTTCGCCGAGCGTGGCGAGACGCAGGTTCGCGGCGATCAGGTCGAGCATATCGCCATGTTCGCCCGTGGCGGCGTCGGTCCATTTGCCCGCCGCGCCTTTGCCGGATGACGGCCCCGTTAGGCGCACATAAAGGCTGCGGCCGGGCGCGTTTTCGACATCGCCGACGATCCAGTAGCGGCCCTGTTTTCGCCCGTTCGACAGGTAATGACGGCAGACGGTTTCGGCCTCGCGGCCGAGACGCTGCGCGAGGTCTGATGCTGAATTCTCCATGTCCGGTCTCCGGAAAGCGCGCATGAAAAAGGGCCTGCCGCGTCCGGCAGGCCCCAGGCGCGAGGGAGCTGGGGGGAGCGCTCCCTCGATTGGTGGTCGCCTCAGGCGAAGGCGGCGACCTGCTCATCATCGTCGATCGGCTCGACATCGCCCACGACCGGTTCGCCGTCTTCTGCCGCCGATTGCGCTTCGCCTTCCTCGACTCGTTCGACATCACCGTCGTCGACGATTTCGAACTCCGGCTCGTCAGGCTCATCCACGAGCGCCGGCGTGCGCAGCGGCGCAGGCAGCCAGCCCGTCCCCGCCAGCAGTTCTTCCGCGGCTTCGACCATGTCGGGCTTCTTGAACCCGGCGATGCGGTCGGCGTCGGTGTCGCCCTTCGCCTCGCATACGGCGGCGAGGATCTGCGCCTTGGTGACCCGGCCGAGATAGTTGTCCGCCGTCGGCTTCCAGCCCGCCTTCACCATGTCGAGACCGAGTGTCGATGCGAGAACATCGGCGTGGGCGATCTGGCGCGGCTTGCGATAGTGCGGCTCCTGCACTGCGTTGACGGTCATCGCCACGCAATGGGCGAAGAGCGCATCTCGGCTGTCGCTGTCCCACTCGGCCAGCGCATCCCACAGGTCTTCCGGCTTTTTCGGAAGATTGCCCGCCCAGGTCTCGATCCCGAGATCGATCGACTGGACGTACCGAGCATCACCGAGGTTCGGCGCTTGCGACCCGAACTGGGTGGAGCGCGGCGTGATCTCGACGCAACTGTCCTGGCCGTAATGGTAGAAGAGCTGCAGGACCATCGCGTGCAGGCAGGCGAGCATGGCAAGCTGCGGGTCGTTGGCGAGTGCATCGCGCAGCGCCATCGTGCGATGGACGGTCAGCTCGCAGACGAGGCGATCGGACAGCGGCTTGATGCCGTCGTCATCCTCGTCTTCGTCGACCTGCTGTGCGTCTGAACTGTCGTCGTCGGTGACATCACCCGCATTCGGGTCAGCGGGTGCATCGCCCTCGGTTTCGTCGGTTTCTTCGACCGGTTCATCCTCGGGCCGCACATAGCCGCGTTCGACGCGCAGCCGCCCAGATCCATCGATGCTGACGAAAGCGCCCGCGATGGCGTAGTCGTCCGCCTCGAACCGGATCGGACGGTTCTGGAGCGCCTCCATCGCCGTCTCGATCTCGCCCAGCCGTTCGTCGATCTCCTCGGGGAGTTCGTCCGCTTCGGCGTAGTCGTCTTCGAGCTTGTCGTATTCGGCCTTGAACGCGGTGTAGGTTTCCTCTTCCTCCTCGCTCATCGGCTCGGCCTCACCGCGAATGCGCCGCAAGTCGTAGGTGTGGCCATAGGGTAAGTCGGTGGCGACCTCGACCCAGTGCCAGCCTTCGGCGCGGATGGCCTCAGCTTCCTCATTGAGCTTCTCGGTGACCATAGTCTCGAGCAAGGCCGCGTCCTGCAGCCAGCCGCCATCGTCGGTCTGGAACAGGTCGCGTAGCACCGCGCCGCCGGCTTCGACATAGTTGTCGAGGCCGACGAACTGAGCCCGCCGGTCGGAGGCGCGTACGGCGCCTTCGGTCAGCATGCGACGGATTTCGTAGGGCTGCTTGTTGTAGTGCTGCTTAAGCGCTTCCCAGACCCGCTCCTGGCGTTCGTGGTCGGGATTGACCGTGAAGGCCATGAGTTGGTCGAGGGTCATCTCTTCGTCCGCATAGGCCTCCAGCAGGGTGTCCGAGACGGATGCGAGCTTCAGCCGCTGCTTGACGACATTGACCGAGACGAAGAAGGCCGCCGCGATCTCCTCCTCGGACTTGCCCTTCTCGCGCATCGCCTGGAAGGCGCGAAACTGGTCGAGCGGATGGAGCGGTGCGCGTTGGATGTTCTCGGCGAGGCTGTCTTCTTCGGCGAGACCTTCTGTCCGCACGATGCAGGGCACTGGGGCGGTGCGGTTGAGGCGGCGCTTCTTCACCAGCAGTTCGAGCGCCCTGAAGCGGCGCCCACCGGCGGGGACCTCGAACATCCCGGTCTCGGCGCCGTCCTCGTCGAGCACGGGCCGGACGGTCAGGCTCGCCAAGAGCGTGCGCCGGGCGATGTCTTCGGCCAGCTCCTCGATCGAGACGCCGGCCTTGATGTGGCGGACATTCGCCTGGCTGAGCACCAGCTTGTTGAAGGGGATGTCGCGCGAGGCGCTCAGGGTGATCTTCTTCGACTTCGTCATGAGACTTCTCCGCGACGGGCGGCCAAGAGACACTCTCTCGGGCCTCCAAACCCGTCACGAAACCCACGGCCCACCTCTCCCTCTAAGGAGCGATGGACCGTGGACGGACGGCGGAGGCGGAAGCGGAAGGCCTATGCGGCGCGCTCCAGGAGCGTCTTCGCGCGGGTCTCCATGGCAAGCCGCGCGTCCTGCTGCGGCTTGGACCGCGCGACGGCGGTGATGCCTTGCACGAAGTCGAACACGCTCTCGGGCGGACGGTCTTCCTCCGCGAGGACCGTCTCGACGATCTTGGCCGTCTCCGCCTTCGAGAACCCGCGCTTGCGCAGGAAGTCGGTGCGGTCCTCGTCGCTGCGCGCGACGATCCGTTCACGCGCGGACCGGATGCCCTGAATGAAGGGTTGCGGCGAGGAGTTGGCGAAGTTCGCCAGTGCTGGCTCCGCCTTATGCGCGAAGCGGTTGGCGGCGTATTTGGAGTGCCGGATCGTGATCTCCTGGAAGTCCTCGACGCCCCAGAGATTGCGGTTCTGGCAGACGGCGCGCAGGTAAAAACTGGCGATGCCGAGCGTCTTCGCCCCGACCTCCGAGTTCCAACAATAGAAGCCGCGGAAGAAGAGATCGGGCGAGCCGTCGGGCAGCATGCCCGCTTCGATCGGGTTCATGTCGTCGACGAGGAACAGGAAAACGTCGCGGTCCGAGGCGTAGAGCGTGGTCGTGTCCTTGGTGACGTCGACCATCGGATTGTAGATGCCGGTCGACCAGTCGAGCACGCCGGGCACCTTCCAACGCGTGTCGCCGACACCGTCGCCGGCGATCCGCTGCATAGCAGAGACGAGTTCATGGTCGTAGATGCGGCCGTAATCCGGCCCGGTCACGGCGCGCAGCTCGGTGCGGCCGTTGGCGACCTCCATCGTCTTCACCTGCTCGGCGCGGTGGTTGGTGAGGCCGTATTGAAGGTTGATCCCCGCCAGCGGCGCCGGGAGTTGGCGCAGGTAGGCCGCCGGTGCGCTGACCAGGCTCGCGAGCTGGCCGAAGCTCCAATGGGTCGGCGCGGCGGGCGCCTCCGCGTCCGGCAGGACGAGCGCCAGCTTCTCCGGATCATCGCGATGGGCTTCGACGCGGATCGCCGCGCTCTCGAGCGTCCGCGTCGTGCTCCGCTCGGCGCGGTCCTTCACCGAAGCGTAGAGGTCCGACAACGACAGGAACTTCTGGTCGTCGGGCCGGGAAAACCATTCGGACGATACGCGCCCGTTATGTCCGCCGCGGGACACATCCACCTTGTAGCCGCCGCTCGCGGGACGACCGTTCGTGATTTCGATTGCTGTCATGGCTATTCTCCATGACGGGCGGCCCGAGAGCCTCTCTCTCGACCTTCAACCCGTCACGGCGACAGCCGTGGCCCTCTCACTCTGGCCACCCCGCACGACATGGCGGTCTGGTTCCGTACCGATGCGCAGTACCCCGCGTCAGGGATGGACGCCAGTCAGGGAGAAGACCCGAAGGGGCTTCCGCTTCGCCGACAGCACGGCCCGAAGGGCGACGCCCAGTATCAAAGAAGTGGAAAGCACTCTGGCAGTCCGCAAGGACCAAAGTGACCCTCGCCATACAACCTTATGGTGACTGCGTGATTAAAAAACGTGGCGCTGGCACCGTGTCGACGGGAAGCAGTTATCACAACGCCTTCTGTTGTTTGTGTCTCGGTTCCGGCGATCAGTGTCTAAAGATTTGAAAGCAAAGTGATTGTAATGAGCGATCAGGATGAGCGACGGGTCAGTACTCAGAGCTTGAGAGATTGTTAATGACGAAGTCCAAAGCGCGCATAGACCAGCAGCCCGGGTATGTGTGCTTTCTGAGAGATTTTTTCAGAAGGCCTATGCCCATTCGTTCGGAAAACTTCCAACGCGTGATCACCTGACCGCAACCTGATGTGGTTGAAGCGATTGGCTAGCCCTTGAAAGAGGTGCGTAAATCCGTGGCCGCGCGCCGGGTCATCGTGACGCGAGACTCCGTCTGTCACGATCAGCTTCAGAGCACTGCCGGAGTCGTCCAATGAGCTATATCGGGCTGCCTCACGCATGCTGGCCAATGCACCACGTCCCCTATCGGCAACGACGATCTCAAGATCATTCGCGCCAAGATGGAAAGCCGCAATTGCCCCGTCGATGCGTCCTGCGTGCTCGAGGATGTTGGAGCGGAATTCACCGAATGTCGCCATGATCGCGTTCCTGGTTCGGTGATCAAAGCCTTTGGTCTTGCAAACTGATGAGACGCGGATCAGGAAGCCGGTCCAGGGGGTATCGTCGGCGATTTGGTCTCCGCAGATCCATCCTGTGGTGACGCCGGTTCTTTGCTCTTGGGTGGTTTGTGACTGCAGATCGCCAACCACCGCGCGAAAGCCATCTGCTTGCAGCCATGCGAGATCAGTCAAAGCGGATTGGCCCCAAGTAGACGCCATGATCGCTGTTTCAATGAAGGGTCCGAGTTCGCCTACGTTGATTTGTCCGAGGGAATCAACGTCAATCCGCGCGCGTTCTACTCCGAGGGCTAGATCGTCGAGGAGATCAAAGTCGAGAGACAATTCATCCATGGGCATCAATGCGATTGCCTACATCACGCCGGCGACAAGGAGGCGTGATCGATCCGACACCTCCAACACATTGTGCTGAAGAAGTGCATCGACGCTGATGTCATCCGGCGTGGTCACGGATTTCCATCGCAGTTCCCGATTTGACGTTCGGATGGCGAATTCACGATGCATTGTCTTCATGAAGGCGTTCGTGTCGAGATAGAGAACGTTACGATAATGAGGTGCAAGTTCAGCAAGGATTTTTTGGTCGCCTCGAACAACCAGATCGAGCGGCCTACCTGCAGAGTCAGCAAGCCGCACCAAGTGATCAATGTGCCTTGACCGGACAGAGAGACGGCCCGCGCCCGTTGTGAATTCGTAGGCAATGGTTTGAATTTCCGGTCTTGCGGCAACAAAATCCGCCCATCGTAAAGAGTCTGTTTCTGTGATGATGTGGGGATGCAGCGCGCACGGAATGCCCGCTTCCAGGAACTCGGCCTGCACCAACGCGATACGCTTCATCGCGCTGAAATCATTTGGTCTTGGCTGGTCGCAGAACAGGCTGAAATTGGGTGGAGTCACAAGGGCAATGTTGAGTTTTGAAAACTCGCTTAGAAGCGCTTTGCGGTTTTCTCTGCCGAGGCTCCACCATGGTTCGACCCATTTATCCTGTTCAATTCCAGTTACCACAACGTGCGCGTCCGGTGTGAACTTCAAGGCTGTGGCGAGCTCTTCGCGGTCGGAGTAGCGAAGCCGACCATTGGTCATTTGAACAATTTCCCGGAGCTTAACCGCGACAATGTCCGATGCGACAGGCGCCTGCCGGACTTTCCCATGAACGAGCAAGGGTGCGGTTCCGGACAGCGGCAACTGCGTGACCGGCTTCGCGCGAGGAACATTGGCAAAATCAAAGCCAGCAATTTCTCTGATCTGCGCTTTGAATTGGGGGTTTTGGCGGCAAACTGTCTGGCAGTCGGCCTTGCCACCACAACAATGCATGTAGCAGTGTCCGCCGAGCTGGGTCGCTATGCCACCACATCGCCCCAAATCTGGGCAGGTATTGCAAAACAGGCTTTTCTGCCACTTCTCGGGATCGTGGGTGAGCTTTGAGACCGAGGGGTTCTTTGGGTTGTTGCTTCCAAACCCATCCATCAGCACAAATCCACCTCGACGGTGCCCGAAAGTCGATTCACCTTCGAGATATTTGCTTCCACGATGCCGCAATTGGACTTCAAGTGGGCCACAACTTCGGATGGAGGGGTTTTCGTGCGCAGGACAGTGTGCGGACCTTGTGTCCCAAGAACGGTCGGGCCGTCCAACTCAAGGCTGACTTTGTCACCTGCTTTGAGACCGGACTTTTGGGTGGGCTCGGCAACAAACTGTCGCGGGCACGACTCCGGTGTTTCATCAAAAAGATCGCCCGTAGAGACTTCTTTCAGCGCATTGTCGACATGCTTTTCAAAGCTCTTTTGAGCTTTCTTCTGAAGATTGGTACCCATTGATATCACCATGCAGGGCGATACGTCTTCGCCCGCCCCTTAGAAATTTCCATTAGAACGCCGCGTTCGACCAGCGACTTCAGTCGATTGTTCCATGCTGTCGGCTTTTGCAGTTCTTCTTGCGCACCATAGATATCAGCCAAACTACCCGCGTCGGCTTCGCCTTCGCGTGCAACGAGCTCAAATGTTCTGGTGTGCTTGGGGTCGAGGTCGCCGAAGAGGCGATGGTCCGTGACAACGCCAGCCTCATCGCACTTGCAGAGGATCACGGCATCGCGCCTCGCTTGCGTAAGAATTGCGAATTCTTCCTCAATCTCCGGTAAGACGTTTGCGAAGACCGGATACCAGTTGGACGCCCGCGACCGCATATGATCCTTTAGCGCAAAGACGCTTTCGCGAAGAAAGCTTGCCGTCGCGAGTTGAATGCCAGCAAAGTCGATGATGAGCACTGACGGCGTTGATGGCGCTGTCTTGCAGTCATCCAGCAAGGACAAAAACACCTTCTGACCGATCGTTGCCCCGGCGAGCACGCCGTCAATCGCATATGGGAGAACTGAAAGCTTCACGACTCATCCTTCTCACTGATGTCAGTGAGATAAGTGATAGTGTGTTACTTGTCAAGCGGTGAGAGCCGGCTGAAAATGAGGTGGATGGGGGACGGAGGATCTTGGTTTGCCGCGATCACCCTCTGCTTGTCGCGCCGCAGCTCGGGAGAGAATTTAGTTTGGTGTCGGGCCCGGGATCCGATCAACACCCACATTGGCGATCAGGTCGTCGACATAGGCAAGGCGATTTCCACGGCCGCGGCAGGACGTAAAATAGACACGCTGCATAGCGCGCGTGAACGCAACAAAAAACGCCCGCATCTCTTCGCTGTCCTCCGGCTCGAACGCCCACCAGGTCTTGCTGTCCAGCCCGAAAAAGATGACGGTATGAAACTCCAACCCTTTACTTTTGTGAATGCTCATAAGCGGAACCTGACCAACGCCATCGAAGTTGTTGGCAACGGCCGCCCAATCAGTTTCGCCTTCAGCAGATTCTTTCAACAGGCATGTCAGTCCGTCACGAGCACGACGATAGTCCTTGTCACGACGATAGGACGGGACAGTGGCTCGCAGTTCAGTCTCGCCGACAAATTCCAGGATCGATTGGACGAGGGTTGTGCATGATGCGTCGGACGGCGCATTTGCCCCCATATAGTTCCGCAAGTCAGCGAGCTTGGCTCCAAGATGGGCTTGCAAGGCCTCTTGGTCAGCTTCGTTGTCCGGGCCCAAACCCCAAATGATGGACAGTCGCTCGGCGCTCGCGTGCCAGTCCTCGGGGGCTTTGTGGAACGCGCCAAGTCGGATCAGCGCCATCACGCACTGTGTGACGTCCTCGGTGAGAACGTCTTGAACTGCGATGCTGGCGCCCTCGGGATTGCGGGCGATGTTTCGAAGACGCACTCCATGTGACGCAAGTGACGGTCCGAGTTCGTCCTCAAGCTCATAAGGTTTGAAACGGACCAGGACGGCGCAGTCTTCAGGGGCCATCTCACTGGAATCGATAGCGGTGGCGATCCAGTTCGCAACGCCATCGCACTCTGACGCTCGATCATCATACGCCCAGATTGCGCAGACGTCGCCGTCAACATCCTTGACGCGCTTGGCCTCGGGTTTCGCAGAGGCGGCTTCGAGCGATACGGCGATTGCGTGCTGAATCTCGACTAGTTCTGGATGAGAGCGCCAATTGGAGATGAGCGTTTCCTGTTTGGCGCCGAAGTCGACCGCAAATGTCGTGAACGCATTCGGCATTGCGCCTGCCCAAACCATGATCCGCTGCTTGTTATCTCCGACGGCCGTGAGGCGGGCGTCGCTGTTCAGGAACAAAAGTTTGAGTAAGTCATATTGACCAAAGGTGGTGTCTTGAAATTCGTCTAGAAAGACGAAAGGATAAGTTGCTCCCAGGCCAGCAACCAGGCGCGGGTCATGCGATAGAACGTAGTTGACGAGCCGATTGATCATCGGGAAAGTCAACTGAGTTAGATTTTTATCCTGATAGTACTCAGCCCAAAAGCGAGTGAGAACGTCTTTCCACTCCGGGTTCTTCAGGTTCAGGGTTGCAATCGGAAGCCGGCAGCGCGCGATAGCTTTCTCAAGTGTCTTTCCGGACAAGTGACGATAGCCATGTCGCGTAAGGAAATCGTCCCAATCTCGATAGCCCGGAAATGCAATCTCGTAGTCAGGAGACGGGGTGTACGGAGCCGGGACAAGAGCGCCGAAGCGATCAATAAGGCCCTTAGAGAATGCATCGAAGGTCAAAGAATCGAACCGGCCTGACAGTTCTGGTCCACAGCGCTGCCGCACGCGATCTTTGAGGTTCTTGGCCGCATCGCTCTTGAAACTGATAGCCAGAATTCTGTGCGGTGCGCGGCAAATGCCCGTGGATAGCAGGTAGTCTGCCTTCTGTGCGAGAAACTCGGTTTTCCCGGCGCCTGCGCTGGCTACGACACACAAATTGTGGTCGTTTTCGCGAATGGCGTGGAGCGCTGCGGGTTCAAGGGAGGCGACGCCCTTTGGTTTCCATTGTTCTGATTTGATGATCGCCATGCTTTAGCCGAGATGCTTCTCGATCTGGTCAAGCAAGGCGTCAAGCTCTTCCGGCGGTGAATTCAGATCTTTCCTCTTGAGGCGTTTCAATGCGGTCAGATGCGCGACTGGTTTGCTCTTTGATAGAAAGAGATAGGGATACCACCTGAAGAATTTGTCCCAACCTGCATCATAGTATTCAGGGTGACCGGCTTTCTTTAGCGTTGTTTTCTTTCTCTTTTGTATCGCCGCCGGCTCTGCGCTAGGGCCTTGCCCCCCAGGTGTTGCATGCATGTAGGCCTTGCTAAAAACGCAGAGCATCGAGAAGTCGATATCTATTGGCTCTGAAAAGAAAACATTCAGTTCTCGAAGGGTTTGCAGCCAATAGGTTCCAAGAGTCTTGTCAGCGTCTTCAGCGTACTCGATATCGATGTCCTCGTCTGATAACTCATCAATGTCGGCCGGATCGATCTCGCCGCTTGCGACATGCTCGCAGTCACCGAACTCGATCCCGAACCCGAGCAGCTTTTCGACAATGCTGCGGATCGCGGTAGCGCCGCCATGCTGTCGCCCGTAATCAAGATCGAGCAAAGTGATGTGTGGGATGGAAAGATCTTTGAGCAAACGCCAGAAATGCTCGACATGACGCCCACCCAACGGGACGATCGGACAGAAGGCTTTGTCGAGATGAAGGCCGCGCGCTGCAGCAAGCTTCGGCAACACGATCTGCTCGGAGTCGCCTTCGCTAAGCACGACGAGCTTCGCGAAGTAAAGCTCCGGATAGGCCCGCACGGCTTGCCGCACATACTTGCCGGCTTCTTCGGCCGCAGGTGGCAGGGTGAGTGCTCTGATCGAGCTTTGTCCGGTCTTCGCGTCGAGGCGGCAATAGCGAAGCGTTTCAGGCTTTACTCGGGAAAGGATCGACGCGCTATGGCTGGACAGCATGACCTGCGCCGTATCCATCTCAGCGATGTCGTCGCAAAGGTCCATGATGCGGGACAGGAAAAATGGCGAGAGCGAGTTTTCCGGTTCTTCGATCAGGAGCAAAGTTAGAGGAACGTGTTTTAGCTGCGTGGGCTCAAAAGGCGACTTGTCATCGGACAGAGCGAGTGCGTCCTGTTCGATCTCAAGCAGAGCCGCTGTCAGAGCGATCTGAAACAAGGATTTCTGCCCATCGCTTAGCCGCTCAAGCGGACGATCTGCGCCGGATGCGTCCGGCGAGAATTTCACTTCAGCATGCCGAATAATCGCTTCGAAGCGGTCCTCGGTGAGTTTTAGGATTGGCTGGGCGTGCGTTCCAGCTTCGTTGACCTGTTGCCATCGTTGGGACAACCGTTTGCTGATGAACGTCACCGGTGGTTCTTTCTGAAACGCATCCTGAAGCTGTTCCGCGTTTTCTTCGGTTTTCTCTTGCAACGCCTCGGACCAACGGGCGGCGCGCCAGAGACGTCCCCGGAGCAGGGCCTTCACTTGAGAGAGCGAGCCGCGATTGGCCGGGACATAGACAACTTGGATGGCGGATCGCTGAGCGGCAGTCAGCGGCTTGCAGGCGTCCCACTCATAGTCGTCGTCCGTGCGCGTGATCCATCGAATGCTGGATTCCACGACACCGTCGGGCGTCCCGTCGTCGACCCAAACAGCTTTCAGAACAACCCTTGCCTTCAGCGGGTCATCGGGTTCGCTGGCTGACATCTGCGTCCAGAACTCAGCAACGGCAGCGCCGGCCGCATCATCGTCCAGTTCCGGGAAAGAGAAGACCGCCTCCAGATGAAGTTCACACTCGTTCTCAACATCGTCCGCGTCGACGGGGAGGTGAAAATCAGATTTTTCGATCTTTCGTGCTGAGCCGCCGAGCCCAAACAGGCGGTTGAGCGCTTGGAAGACAGCCGTTTTTCCTGAGCCATTCGCGCCAATCATCGTCGTCACTGGATCGGTCATGTCCAGTACAATTCCGTCCGGACCGAAGCACTGGAAATTTTTGACGATCAGTGTGTCTAGCTGCATGGTTTGAGTAGTCCTTCGGAGCACTGAGGCTTCTTGTCGAGTTAGGTTTCGGCGTTTGATCTTTTACTCAAGCTTCAAAACGACCGTCTTGATCTTCCGGCCACTATCGTTCTGCATCATACGCCGCCTTCAGAATCGTATGCCAAGCTCCGGGTTTTGCGCGGACTTAGCTATATCGAACTTGCTTGTACTCCAATATCATATTAGAAAATCGGCTGGTAGAGCGGTTTTTGCAATATGATACCCGAGCGCATCACCAGTCTGGCAAGCTATGCCGAGGACCTGGCCTCGACCGGGCAGACCTGCTTCACCCGGGAGGCAGCGATGGAGGCGTTAGGGATCAGCCATGGGGCGTTTCTGGATGCGGCGGCGCGTCTTGCAAAACGCGGGCACATCTTCGCACCACGCCGCGGCTTCTATGTCATCACGCCGACCCGCTTCCTGAAATGGGGCGCGCCGCCGCCAGGCTGGTATATTGATGCGATGATGGAGGAGGCTGGGCGGCCTTACTATGTCGGGCTTCTCAAGGCGGCGGAACTGCACGGGGCAGCCCATCAGGCCGTTATGGAATTCCAAGTCGTGACCGACCGCCAGTGGAAGCCGATCCGCGCCGGCCGCTCGAAGATCGTCTTCTACTTCCGCAGGGATTTGGCCGCGATTGAAAGCGGCATCGCGGGGCGCAAGACGGATACCGGTTCGATGCGGGTCTCTTCTCCGGCGCTTACGGCGCTCGACTTGCTGCGCTACCCCAAGGCCAGTGGCGGGCTCGATCACACGGCCGGCGTTCTTGTTGAACTTGCGCCTGCAATCGACCCGGAACAGCTCGGCGCGCTGGCGCCGGCATTCGAGCGCTCGGTCGTGCAGCGCCTCGGCTATGTTCTCGATCAAATCGGAAGCGCCGATACGGCGCAGACGCTGGACGACTATCTGGCGAACGGCAACGCGCCATGGGTCGAGCTCGAGCCCGGCGAGGCCAAGAGGGCCATCGGTGAGGATGAAATCCAGCGGGACCGACGCTGGCACGTCATTGTTCGCCGATCCCTGGTGGTGGACGAGCAGTGATACCGGAAACGAACATCACGGCTTGGAGCCAGATCGCGCCCTGGGCGGAGCCGCGTCAGGTCGAGCAGGACCTGATCATTTCGCGGGCGCTGGTCGAGATTTTCAGCCACGACTTGCTGGGCTCCGCGCTGCGCTTCCGGGGTGGCACCGCGCTCAACAAGATCATCTTCCCAAAGCCTCTGCGCTATTCGGAGGATATCGATCTGGTCCGCACCGAAGCGGGACCGATTGGACCCATTCTCGATGCCATGCGCGAGGTGCTGGAACCATGGCTCGGGCAAGGCAGCTTCGCCGCAAGCCCCGTTGCCCCAAAGCTGCGCTTTCGTGTTCCCGCTGAGGATGATCCCGACACCCAGCTCCGACTGAAGGTCGAGATCAACATCGCAGAGATTGAGGCTTTCGATCAGCCGGCGGCTATTGCCTATTCGGTCGACAATCCGTGGTTCAGCGGAGCCGCTCGGATCGCCACCTTTTCGGCTGAAGAACTTTTGGCCACGAAGCTGCGCGCCTTGCTCCAGAGGGACAAGGGGCGCGACCTCTTTGACCTCGACCACGCGCTCGATGCGCTTCACGATCTCAATCTCGATCGGGTTGTCGAGTTGTTTGTCCGATATCTTGGCCAACAGGGTCAGGCTATCTCGCGGGCGGAGGCTGAGCAGCGGATGCTGGCGAAGTTCGCCCGCCCGGACTTGTTGGGGGATATTCGCGCTCTCCTCACTCCCGATCGAGCCGACGCGCTTAATGCTGCTGCCGGTCGCGCAGCCTTTCTTAGGGTATTCATCGATCTAATCGAGCGCCTTCCCGGACAGCGGTGGGGCCGAGCAGATGAAGTTGCAGGACAGCTAGGCCTTTCAGAACTGGTTGGGCGAAGCCATGAACACTGAGAAAATTTATGCCCCAAGTAGAATAGTTCTTTATCTACCATTGCTTGGAAGTGATGACGAAAGACGAAAACTCCGACAAGTGCAAGAAGCCAAATCAAATGAGCAGTAAAAATCTGAGATTAAACTTCGCGCCGGTTGGCTTGAGGGGCGACACAGAAATCCACGTGGGGTTCCGTCCATTCGAAGTCGATACCCTAGCCTCGCTTCGCAAAGAGTATGGCGAGACGCACGTTTTTCGCACGCACAGAGAAGATGATACCATCATCGATATTCCCGTTGCTCAGGGGGCAGAGCCGTTGAGTGACAAAACAATGGAGGTCGATCTCAAAGAAACGCATTGGTATTGGGCGGCTTTGCTAAACGCAGCTTTGGTAAGAGCATTTTCAGGCAAACGCGAAATAGCGCGCGATTACCCTGTTGAGGTGCTCGGAAGCGCGCAGCGGAATTTGATCGGTCACGAGAAGCTGCCCAACTGGGTGCAAAAGCGTTCTTTGTTACAATTTACCCCGAGAACCATCTTTGGCTCCGACGGTAAGCCACAATTTGGTTTGTTGTGCGATGCGCGTGTTCGGAACCTCCTTCTTGCGACCTGTGATGAGCTCATCGACGCAGGGATTTCAGTGATTGGCAAATACGTAATCGTCGATCACCCTCCTGATGATCCTCGACTGACGCCGCGTCCACAAACGGTAGGGCGGGTAGCATCTATATCGGACGGACAGTTGTTGTTGGAGGACCACCGCGAAGGCTTTGAATCGGTAGATACTTCACGAGCTCGCCTCTCTGCAAGCAAGGTCGATTTTGACTGGTGTGTCCGCAGTCTTCTTGGAAACGATGCTGAGCGCGTGCTCAACGATGCAAAACTGGCCGCCAGTCAACTTCACTCTGGCCCTGGACGTCTAAAGACAATTGAAGAGACGTTGGGCTTCTTGCGCGATCAAGCCTTGGAAGCCGTGCCGGGTGTTGAATTCGAAATGTCCGAGCTGCTCGATTCGAAATCCCCGGTTTTTCCGGCCCAAGAGCTGATTCAGAAGCCTTCGCTCGTTTTTGACCCGTCAGGAACGAGAACCGACAATTGGAACGAGCGTGGAATCAAAGCGAATGGGCCATATGATCAAAGAACCTTCACGCCCAAGAAATTGAACATCGCCGTGATTTGCCAAGCCCGATATGAAGGGCAAGTTGAAACGTTCGTCGCTAAATTTCTGGAGGGAATGCCAGACGTGAAGACCGGCCGTCGAGGTCGGGAGCAGGCTCGATATGGAGATGGCTTCTTGCGGCGGTTTCAGCTCGAGAAGGCCAACGTGCAGACATTTACGTCCAAGTCAGCGACGTTGGATGGATATGAGCAGGCCTGCAGCGCAGCACTCGCCCATTCTGCTGATACGGGGATCCAGTGGGACTTAGCCCTGGTTCAAGTCGAGGAGGATTTCAAAGCGCTTCCAGGTCATCAAAACCCGTATTTTGGTACGAAAGCAGCGCTGTTGAAGAACCATGTGGCTGTTCAGAGTTTCAGGTTGGAAACGATGAACCAGCCAGCCTCGGGTTTAGTGTTCACGATGAACCAAATGAGCCTTGCCTGTTACGCGAAGCTTGGCGGTCGTCCGTGGCTTCTGGGGGCTGAGCAGACTGTTGGTCACGAACTCGTCATTGGTGTTGGCTCTCATGTCGCGACAACCAGCAGGATTGGCGGAGGGTCGCGCCAAGTTGGGATCACAACAGTATTCTCAAGTGATGGCGGATATCACCTCAGCGAGCGAACAAACGTAGTTCCTTTCTCTGAGTATGCTTCTGCCTTAACCGAAACTCTGAAGAGAACGATCACCAGGATCAGAGATCAGGATAACTGGAAGAATACTGACAGAGTTCGACTCATCTTTCACATGTTCAAGCCAGCAAAGGATGTCGAAGCGGAAGCGATCAAGGCCGCGGTCGAAGGGCTTGAGTTGGACAACGTCACCTATGCTTTTGTTCACATCGCTCCTACCAACCCTTTCGTGCTTTTTGATATGGACCAGAAGGGTGAACCGCCATGGTCTCAACAGAAGAAAGGGGTTCTCGGTCCATCCAGGGGCATGCATTTGAAGCTTGGCGACCATGAGTCACTCGTCGTCTTCGCTGGCGCGTCAGAGCTGAAACAAGCAACGGACGGTATGCCTCGTGCTTGCTTGCTGAAACTGCATCGTAATTCCACGTTTCGAGATATGACTTATCTCGCGCGTCAGGCATTCGATTTCACAGCCCATTCGTGGCGGATTATGTCACCAGAACCTTTCCCAATAACGATCAAATACTCAGATCTTATTGCCGAGCGATTGACCGGTTTGAAACAAATCAAAAGCTGGGACGATGATGCCGTGAAATTTCGCGATATCGGCAGAACACTTTGGTTCCTTTGATGCAACTAGCGGACTTAAAGCCTGGACTTAGTATTTCAGAGGCGAATTACTCTGATTTGCCCGCCCACGTGGCAGGCTTCTGTAGTTTTTTGATCAAGTCTGATCACGTGATTCTGCCGTCGCTCTTTCGAATAGACGGAGAAAGTGATGACGATGCTACGGCATATCCGCGAATTGCGTGCATCGGATATGCGATGGCCGCAGGCTTAGTGACTGACGATGATGCTCAGTCATTTCGGCTCGGGTTTGACCATCTCTCTGGACGAACGTTTTTCGCAGAGGGGCGAGTTCCAAGATTTGAGGTCGATGGGTTTGCCCTGTTAGGCGTAGCCTTGGGCGCGCGGGCGACGCAAATAGCTGAAGATCAGCTAGCATGGTTTATCCAGCTTTTGGCGAAATCAGCGATAAATGTTCCTCAAGAAGAGTGGGAGTATGGGCTGGTAAAAGCGGCCCAAGTGGTGCTGGAAGTGGAGTCTTGGAATTCTGTTGATGACGTGTTGTTCAGGGTCGCTATGCAAGCTGCTTTGAACCAGGAGTTTGTCGCCGATGACAGGCAGCGCGCTTGGGAAAAAGTGGTATCTCTGGTCGGAGAGACGGCGTCCCCAAAGATCGCAGCTGGCCGAGCTGTCTATGACTCGTGTGTCGAAGCGCTTTCACGCATGCCTGTGCATGGAGCAGGTTTCACAGAACTTGTGTCTCTTTTGGAGGCGTTACGCGATGCAATGTCTCACTGGACATATGAGACCAAGCCGCGCGTCAAAGGCGTTCTTCCGCAACAATGGGAAATTGACCACGAGTATCATGTGCAGAACTTGCTTTGGACTGTACTACGGCCTGTATTTGGAGATCTCGTTGACGAGCAATCGCTTCCGAAAGTTGGACACAGCACGCCGCGTTATGATTTGGGAGTACCCTCGCTGCAGACCATAATCGAAGTAAAATTCATGCGCCGTGCAGGAACAGCGGAGTGCCGCAAAGTCACACAGGAGATCGCCGCAGATCGATCACTCTATCTCGGCGATAGAACAGGCTACGATAAACTTGTTGCGTTCATTTGGGACGATTGTCGCCAAACGGAAGAATACGCAACACTCCAGCAAGGCCTTGAAAACTTGGAAGGAATTGAGAAGGTCATTATTCTGCCAAGGCCTTCAAGAATGGAAAGACCAGCGGAAACGTAGCCGAAGGCTTACTCACGCATTGTTGCTAGGCCTTCCGATGCGCTTGATTGCGCAATGAACCTACCGAGCGCTTCGCGCCGCGCAGTCCGATCGAGCGCATAGGCGGTTCGTTCGAACTGAGCTCCGTCGAGCAGTCCTTGAATGTATCCAGCCACGGAGTCGGCTGCCATGACGAGCACGCTGTCGAGCGAGTGGATATACTTGCTTGTGATCGAGTGGGTTGCATGGCCGAGGAGCGTGGCGATCGTGCTCTCGGTGAATCCAAGGTCGTTTGCGACGCTGGCGAAGCTATGTCTCAAGACGTGAGCTGTGAGGTCTGACAATTCAGAATCTCCGAACATCTTCCGCCATTGCCTTGGCAGGCCGCCATAGGTGTCCGCCCCACGCTTACCAGGAAAAACGAAGTCGCTCGTCGCCGTCTCGCGATGCGCTTCCAGCAATTCGATGGCCGGCAGCCCAATCGGTCGGACGGAAGCGCCTTCTTTGGAATCTTCCAGGCGCAGGCAGCTGTTCTCGAAGTCCACCTCGCTCCATTTCAGCGAGATGACCTCGCCGCGTCGGCAGCCTGTTAGAGCCAGGAGGCGGGTGATGCCGACCGTCCACGCGAGATCAGCGTCTTCTTCCGCTTTGCTCAGCATGCGCCCAAGTTCGCGATATTCGTCCTCGCTCAACCTGCGATCTCGTACTTGATCCTTGGGCTTCCTTATCCCGTGAGCGACATTATGGTCTATGATCCCCATGCTGATGGCATAGGTGAGCATCGAGCCGGTGAGACCCACACATTTGCTGGCGGTGCCTCGGCCGCCGCGCAGGATGGATTTGCCGCGCTTCTTCGTTTTCTTCACCGCCTTCGTCTTCCCGGCGATGACGTCGTTCATCATTTTCGTTACATCGGCTTTGGTGAGATCTTGCACACGGCGTTGCCCGATCAACGGTATGATATGGCCGCGCAGTTGACCTTTATTCACGTAGATCGTCGATGGCCGTTTAGGTCGGCCGCCTTTACCCATTATCAGGCCTGCGTCCATTGCTTCGATATAGCGTTCGGCAAGTTCACTGACCGTCATCGCGTTGCGGTCCGCCTGCCTGGCTTCCGCCGGGTTCTCTCCTTGTGCAATCTTGCCGAGCTGGACTCTCGCTTCCTTCCGCGCCGTGTCCGGCGTCCAGATGCCATGAAGACCGATACTGTAGCGGCGCGATCGACCGGCGGCCCGGTATTGCAGAACGTAGCTGCGCTTTCCTGACTTGAAGACACGGAGCCCGAAGCCGGGCAGTTCGTCATCCCAGATGACATAATCTTTTTCTCTGACTTCGGCGGCGTCCACGACGCGCTTGGTGAGTTTTGGCATGAGAAGTCGCACCTTTCCGGCCGGTCCCGCGTAAGCACTGCGTAAGCAGTAGGGCGGAAATCGCGACCTGTATTCGGATAGAGACTTCGGCGGAGCGATTTAGAAAAACAATGTTTTTCAACGCTCTATCGCACAAAGACGTGCTCTATCGCATGTTTCGGAAAGGTCGTAGTAGATCCTCCGAAGGCAGAGGTCACAGGTTCGAATCCTGTCGGGTGCGCCAAAATGGTTATCATATTCAATGGCCTAGGAGTAGGGCCAAGGTTGTCTTTCGTCGCAAACCACGCGCCGGAAGCAAGCCGGAAGCAGTTGAACAACGATTGTGCGGTCACACGACTAGACGGTTCCTCCATTAACATGATGTGGCGACGAGCTTCACAGCGCTTGGCCCTACGTCCCTGTTCGGGCAGCAAAGGTGCAATAATCGCCCACCTTTCTTCGGATAAATCGGAACGTGGCATCAAAACTCCGTCGCCGGAGGCGACGAATCAGACTGGTAACGCAATATCAAACGACTGAAATTGGTTCACCCCCGGCAATTTCAGAGGGCGAAACATAATCGCTTTCGATTCTAGTCGATGCATTTCGGCACTTGAAGCGGAACGGGGACGGTCGAAACAGTTATCGATTGTTCGCGGACTTGTGCTTTGTATTTGATCGCATGGTCCTGACTGTTTCGATTCATCCGGATCGCTTTATGTCGCTTTCTGGCAGTCGCCGCTTTACGATTTTGGTATCTTGGATGCGCGCCATCCAAGGAAGTTTGGTTGCAATGCGGCACTGTCTGTTCGCTTCTTGAGACCGACTAGATCTTTGTCGAAGAGCACGAACGCATTCGTTTTTGCGAAACTCCACTGTGCGTCCATCGGTAAAGCTACTCCTCCAGGTTGCCGCTATTATTTGGAGCGCTCCGAAAGGCAACGTTCGCTCGGGTGGGATTTCCCTCGAACCTGACCTTGTCGATCGTATCGGCGCGTATGCCTACCGTCGGGCATCAGCTGGCAAGGTCAGCACAAATAAAGATCATAGTTACATCCATTTACACGAATTCCTCGCCTAGGCGCGGCCTTGTTCCGTGAGCCCCCTTGCAAAATTCACTCGGCCATGGAACATTAATCGGAACGCTGTGTAAATAATAGGAACATTAGATGTCTTCGAGCCAGTCACTTGCACGAGGGCTTTCGATACTACGGGAGCTGGACGCATCGAGCGCGAGCATGGGTGTCCGGGAGGTTGCGCGGAAGCTTGAACTCAGCCCTGCAATCGTTCAGCGGTTGATGAACACCCTGGCCGCTGACGGATTCGTCGTGCGGGACAATCGGACAAGAAAATACGCTCTTGGCTTCAGTGCGTTGACGCTGGGCTCGTCGATGATGCGCGATAACCAGCTCTTGTCCGCATCAGCGGCCGAGCTGACCCGATTGAGCGACGCAGTCGAAGCCAACTCGTTCCTTTGTGTACCGACAGGCAACCGGCTAACCTATGTGCTGGCAATCCAAAGTCCTGGGCCTGTGTCGATCAACTCGGCCCCGGGATCCACGGCGGCATTTCATTCGACTGCCGTGGGTAAGGCCCTCCTTGCCGAAATGACCGCCGAACAGGTCGAACAGACACTTGGCTCAAAGCCTCTCGAACAGTTCACCCCGGCAACCATCACGGACCGAAAAGTCCTTCAAGAACAACTGGAAGACGTGCGTCGTCGAGGATATGCGACGACTGCCGATGAGAACCTGCCCGGTGTTTGCGCCGTGGGTGCTGTCGTTCGCGCAAGCGATGGCAAGCCGGTTGCTGCGGCCAGCATCGCCTATGCCCCGTCAGTTCAACCGCAAATCGTGCTGCCGGATCTTGTGCGTCAGGTTGTGCAAACAACCCGGACCATTTCTTCAAGACTGGGATACCCTGACGCTGCACTCGGCGAATTCAGGCTTTTGAATGATGTTGCTTAACCAAGAGCGCCTGCACGCCGTCATGGCAGATAATGGCCTTGACGCCATCATCGCCACATCGCCGGAAAACGTGACCTATCTCAGCGGCTACTGGGCGCTGTCCCAGTGGATCAGACGAGGTCCGCAGACCTACGTCGTCTGGCCGGCACCGGGGTTGGGCGAGCCGACAATCATAGCAAGCTCATCCCTCCTGGACCTTTTGGTCGATCAGGACGTTTCCGTCGGCAAGGTGGAGACATTTGGCAGGTTCGTGGTGCGCCAATGCCGGGATGCGGCGCTCACCGACAGCGAACAACGACAACTTGGTCTTGCGCAGCAGCCCGCTCACGACACTGCCAGGCAGGCCCTACAGAACGTTCTGCGTGGCATTGGACGCAACACGGGCCGGATTGCTTTGGACGAGGTTGGGCTTCCTCCAAGCTTGAACGCATTTGATATCGGAGTTGCTGAAGATTTTGAGGTCGTTCCTGGTTTTGAGCATTTGCGCGAAGTGCGCGCAGTGAAGACCGAAGAAGAAATATCGCGACTGGCGCATGTCGCCAGTGCTGCGGAAAAGTCAATCGAGGCCGCACTTGACATAGCCAGGCCGGGTCTGACCGAAGCGGACCTAGGGCGAGCGTTTAATCTTGAGACGATACGGCATGATGCGGTGCCGGTGCTTTACTGCATTGGTAGCGGACGGCGTTCCGCCATGCCGAATGTCCAACCGTCTGATCGCAAGCTTCGGCGCGGTGACATCATTCGGTTCGACGTGGGCGGGCGGTATCGGCATTACCGCGCGGACATCGCTCGCATAGCCTTTCTGGGCACGCCGTCTCAGAAGGTCGCGCAGTACCACCATGCGCTTTGGCAGGGCGTTCAGCGAGGATTAGAGCTGATTAAGCCTGGCGCGCGCGCTTGCGACATTTTCCAAGAGATGGTGGAGGCCGTTCGTCGAAACGGTATTCGCCACTACGACAGAAGTCATGTGGGCCATGGCATTGGCCTGGATGGATACGACCTTCCCAACCTGACCGCGGAGAGCGGCGACGTCCTTGAGGCCGGAATGGTCCTCTGCGTGGAGACTCCATACTACGAAGTAGGATTTGGAGGTCTCCAAGTGGAGGACATGGTCGTTGTCCGGGAGCACGGCGTGCAATCCCTCATGCGGACAAGCGGGAAACTCATAGAAATCCATAACGGAGGAGAGACCAATGAATTCCTTTAGTCTGAAGTCTGTTGCTTTGGGTGGCTTAATCGTGTCGGGCCTACTCGTCGCACTGCCGGCAAACGCTCAAGACAAAACGCCGGATCAACTGACGATTTTCACGTCGGTTTCCGGAAGCAGTTGGTATGGGATTGGCGCTGGAATGGCGGAGATTTTCGCGCAGAACGGCGTTTCGTCAAATCCAGAACTGGGGGCAGGTCTTTCCAATGTTGCCAATGTTGCGAATGGCCGAGGCGAGTTGGGATTCACCATGTCGCCGGCAATTACGGTCGCGGTACGTGGAGACGAGCCGTTTACTGAACCGGTCACTAACGTTCGCGTCATTGCGGCCCTTTCCGAAAGCTTGATGCACATCTTCGTCGACGGCGACGAAAACATTGCCACATTGGCTGATCTTCAGGGCAGGCCCTTCATAACCCAGAGGCCCGGTTCCATTACCGCCGTGGTCTTCGAGGAATTGCTCGACAGTCAGGGCTTGGCGGCAAGTGATCTCGATCTGTCCACCGGCAGTCTGACCGAGCAGCAAGATGGGCTTAGAGATCGGCGCTCCGACGGAATGGTGTCGATTGCTTCCTATCCGTCGAGCTGGGGAGCCGAATTGGCCAACACCGTTCCGATTTCCCTGCTGCCGATTGATGATGCCGCGTTCGAGGCTCTCACGCAACGCATGCCAACTGTGGGCCGAGGATTGATCTCCGGCGGCACGTATGTGGGCCAGGACGCTGATGTGCCAACGATCACGGCCAACATGATCCTCATTGCCAGTGCGGATATGTCCGAAGAGGAAGCCTACTGGGTCACGCGCACGCTGGTGGAAAACATCGAGACCGTGCGCGGATTGCATGCATCCTACCGAGATCTGACGCCGGAACAAATGGCCACCGTTCCGGGCGGCGGCCTGCACCCTGGCGCCGAAAGATACTACCGCCAGATTGGCGCGCTAAATTGAGCCGCCAAAATGCCGGGGCCTTGAAAACGGCCTCGTCCATTTGCCGCCCTCATTCGTCCAAGAAGCTGAGCAACGATGACCGATGAACCGCCAACCGCATCCGGGTCGCCCGGAGCTCTGGCCGGACGGCTGGATGTGTCTCTGGTCCGGCTGGCCAGTGCAATGGCTCTTGGATTGTCCGGATACCACATGGTCGTGGCATATGTCGGCCCTCCGGTCACTGAGGTTCACCGCGCGTTACACCTCATGCTCGGATTGTCCGTTCTTTACTGTCTCGGTTCGATTGCAAAATCCGAGTCGCGCGCCTTTGTGGCACGAGCCATCGACCTGGTTCTTCTCTGCGCGATCCTCGTGCCGTGCCTCTACCTCATCATTAATATCGAGCAGATCACGTCGCGAATGATCTATGTCACGCCGGTTCGTCCAGTTGAAATGGTCATGGCTGTCGCATTGACCCTCGCCGTGCTTGAAGCGACGCGGCGCATGCTGGGTTGGCCCATGGTCATTCTGGCGGTTCTCTTTCTGATTTACACGCAGATCGGTCCGTATCTTCCATATCCGTTCTGGCATCGCGGTTATCCGCCTAGCCAAGTTATCGAGCAGATTTACCTCAGCCTTGATGGTCTTTGGGGAATCCCGATCGGTGCATCTGCGAGCTACATCTACCTGTTTGTCTTGTTCGGGGCTCTTTTGGTTGCGTCGGGCGCCGGTGCGTTCTTCACCCGATTTGCAAATGCCTTTGCGGGCCGTCTGACCGGTGGACCTGCAAAGACGGCAGTGATGTCCAGCGCGATGATGAGCATGCTTTCAGGGAGTTCGACGGCAAATGTTGTGACCACCGGTTCTTTCACCATCCCTGCGATGAAATCCTATGGATACCGTAAGGAATTCGCAGGCGGTGTCGAGGCATTGGCTTCCACGGGCGGCCTGATTACGCCGCCCATAATGGGGGCGGCCGCCTTCATCATGGCCGATTTCCTCGGGATTTCCTACGTCGAGGTGATGGCTGCGGCGACGATCCCGGCCATCCTCTATTTCACGGCGATTTTCCTCGCTGTCGATTTGGAGGCGCGCAAGACCGCGCTGAAACCCTCGATTGAGAGCTTGGACGACTCTCTGAGAGACATCCTGAAGGAAGGACTGTTCATGATCGTCCCGCTTGCGATCATGGTTTATTTCCTTGTCGCTGGCTTCACGCCCATGATCGCCGGTTTTTACGGTATTCTGGCGTTCTGCGTCAGCCTTATCGCTCGCTTCTGGCGTGATCCGATGAAGGTCTTCCACACGCTGCTGAAGGCGTCGATTGAAGCGCCCAGAATGATGGCTCCAGTGATCGCCGCGTGCGCGGTCGGCGGGCTGATCGCGGGTATCATCTCACTCACCGGCCTGGGCGTTCGTTTCACCAGCATCATCGCTTTGCTTGCCGGCAACAGCTCCATACTCTTTCTGATACTCACGATGGTCGTCTGCATCATTCTTGGAATGGGGATGCCGACATCGGCGGTGTACATCGTTTTGGCTGCGGTCCTTGCCCCGGGGCTGGTGGGCCTTGGGTTCGAGCCCCTTGCCGTTCATATGTTCATCTTTTTCGGCGCGGTGATGTCGAACATCACACCACCATTGGCAATCGCCTCCTTCGCTGCTGCGGCGGTCGCTGGGTCTGATCCCTGGAAAACCAGCATCTGCGCGGTCCGGATTGCCGCTGGTGTCTTTTTCATACCGTTCATTTTTGTGTACTCGCCGGCCCTGGTCGGACTTGGCTCACCGTTGGAAATTGCGACTTCAGCTGTCTCTGCTCTCTTCGGTCTTGTCTTTTTGAGCGTTGCGTCGATCGGCTGGATGAGGGGCCCCCTTCGGAGCGTTACTCGCGTCTTGTTGGTCCCGATTGCCGCACTGATGATCCTTCCGGGACTCCAAACCGACCTTATCGGTCTTTCCGGCGTGCTCATCGTGATCGGCATCGAGGCGGGATGGCGACGTTTCGATCGTCGAGCGGCCGAGCGACGCCAAGCACCGCTGGAGGGTAATGATCATGCCTCTAACTGATCGGCTGCCATCACCAAGTCCGGGCAGCATCAATGCAAAGATCACGCATTTCGCTTGCATCAGATGCGGTTGGGAAGCACCGGTCGATGACCATCTTGAGGGATGTGCCAGATGCCGAAGCGAAGGCCATGCCGCCAGCATGCGACCTGTCTATTCTGGCCTCAGCTTCAACCCGAAGGATGCAACGGATTTCTCGGATTGGCTGGCTTACCCAGATCACCCGAGACTCGGTCAGGGGAACACGCCTGTCGTGGAGCTACCGCGTCTTGCGGCCGCGCTTGGAGTGAGCACGCTAAGCGTGAAAATCGAGGGTGCCAACCCTACCGGCTCTCACAAAGACCGAATGAGCGCCTTGGCCGTTGCCCGGGCCTTGGACATCGGCGCCCAGACCGTTGTGGCCGCCTCCAGCGGCAATGCGGGCGCTTCGATCGCGGCCTATTGCGGGGCCGTTGGACTGAAGTGCGTCATTGTGACTACAAGCAAGATGAACCCTAACTGGCGGCGTGCTATTGAGTTTCACGGTGCCCGACTTGAGTACGCGCCATCGGTCCAGGCACGATGGCATCTTGTTGAGGAGCGCACCCGAAAGGGAGAGTGGTATCCGGTCACCAATTTTTGCATGCCAGCCGTGGGGAGTAATCCGTTCGGCGTCGATGGATACCGGACCGTCTCATTTGAAATCTATCGACAGTGCAATCCGCTGCCGACGGACATTTTGGTTCCCACCTCCCGAGGAGATTTGCTCTGGGGATTGGCGCGAGGGTTTGCCGATCTAGAAGCTGCTGGTTGCATTGATCATTCCCCCAAGCTGCATGCCATCGAGCCTTTTCCTCGGATCACGCGCGTTCTGGAAGGATCGGATTATCGCGACAGCTTTCCGGGAGAGTCCGCAATGACGTCATTGGGCGGGTCCACCGTTTGTTTTCAGGCACTTAAAGCGCTGGACCTGTCAGGCGGAACCGCACTGCCAGTTGAGCAATCAGACGTGAAAGATGACCAGCGTTTATTGGCTCGCAACGGGCTCTACCTTGAGCTGTCTTGTGCTGCTGCACTTACGGGGCTCCGAAAGGCCGCCAGGAACGAGGTTGTGAAAGCGGATGCCCGGGTGATGCTCATCGGCACATCACACGGTTACAAGGAGATTCCGGAGGTCATGCAGTGAACGCCACCGACATGCTAAAGCGGCTGGAGAAACGCGTGTTGTGGCTCGCAACCTGGATGATCCACAACGCCAACCATGTGCGCGAGGCCGATGCGATCAAGGTCGGTGGCCATCAGGCATCATCGGCCTCGATGGTGTCGATCATGACGGCGCTCTATTTTCATGTTCTGCGGCCACAGGACCGGGTGGCAGTCAAGCCACATGCGTCTCCGGTGTTCCATGCCATCCAGTATCTGGCCGGCAATCAAAGCCGGGAGAAGCTGGAGGCGTTTCGTGGATTCAAAGGCGCGCAAAGCTACCCGTCGCGTACCAAAGATACCGATGATGTTGACTTCTCCACCGGGTCGGTCGGGCTCGGCGTGGCTCAGACCCTGTTCTCCTCCTTGGTGCAGGACTATGTCAGCGCCCATGGCTGGATGGCAGAGCGGCCCGAAGGCCGGATGATCTCGCTGATTGGCGATGCTGAGATGGATGAAGGCAACATCTACGAGGCGCTGCTGGAGGGCTGGAAGCAGGGTCTGCGCAATTGCTGGTGGATTGTCGACTATAACCGCCAGTCTCTGGACGCAGTGATCCGCGAGGGCCTCTGGGAGAAGTTTGCCGAGATGTTCCGCAACTTCGGCTGGGACGTGGTCATCGTCAAACACGGCCGGTTGCAGGAAGCAGCTTTTGCCGAACCGGGGGGCGAGGCGCTGCGGCAATGGATCGATACCTGTCCCAACCAACTCTATTCGGCACTGACGTTTCAGGGCGGGGCTGCCTGGCGTAAGCGACTGCTGGATGATCTGGGCGATCAGGGGCCGGTCTCAGCGCTGATCGAGAGCCGCTCGGACGAACAATTGGCTGAGCTGATGGGCAATCTGGGCGGCCATGATCTGTCCGCTCTGCTGGACGCGTTCGAGGAGGCCTCCACCCATGATCGGCCGGCCCTGTTCCTGTGCTACACGATCAAGGGATTCGGCCTGCCGCTGGCTGGCCATAAGGACAACCATGCCGGCCTCCTGACCCCAAAGCAGATGGACGGTTTCCGCGCTGCTATGGGCGTGCGCGAAGGGCATGAATGGGACAAGTGGGAGGGCGCAGAGCGACCAGCGGAAGAGTTAGAAAGGGTTGCCGCCAAGGCCCCGTTCTTTGCGGAAGGCACACGCCGTCTGTCCGCGCCGGTTATTGCAGTGCCCGATGCGCTGACGGTTCCGGACAGCCGCGGCAAGCCGCTGTCGACGCAGATGGGGTTCGGTCAGATCCTGAACGAGATCGCCCGCGAAGACACGGATCTGGCACGCCACATCGTGACGACGGCACCCGATGTCACCGTCTCGACCAATCTTGGCCCCTGGGTGAACCGGCGTGGGTTGTTCGCCAAGGAAGACATCGCCGACACCTTCAAGGCCGAACGCATCCCATCCACCTACAATTGGGCTTTTTCGCCCGACGGCCAGCACATCGAACTGGGCATCGCCGAGTCCAACCTGTTCCTGCTGCTTTCGGCACTCGGATTGTCCCATTCGATCAATGGTCAGCGGCTGCTCCCCATAGGGACCGTCTACGACCCGTTCATCTATCGCGGTGCCGACCAGCTCAATTATGCCTGCTATCAGGACGCGCGCTTTATGCTGGTCGCCACGCCATCTGGCATCACGCTGGCGCCCGAAGGCGGCGCGCACCAATCGATCGGAACACCGTTGGTCGGTATGGCGCAGGACGGCCTCGCGGCCTTCGAACCGGCTTTTGTCGACGAGCTTGCGACCATCATGCACTTCGGCTTCGACTATATGCAGCGCGATGGCGAAGGTGATCCCGATGAACGCACCTGGCTGCGCGATCAGACCGGCGGTTCGGTCTATCTGCGCCTGTCGACGCGACCGCTGGAACAGCCATCACGTGCGCTGACACCCGATCTTGAACGTGGCATCATCGATGGCGCCTACTGGATGCGCGAGCCTGGCCCAAACGCCGAAATCATTATCGCCTACACCGGCGCTTTGGCGCCCGAGGCGATCGAGGCGGTTGGCATGATGGCCGAGGACCGGCGTGACGTGGGCCTGCTGGCCGTCACCTCCGCCGACCGATTGAATGCCGGCTGGACCGCCGCACAACGCGCCCGTGAGCACGGCCTGGTCCATGCGCAAAGCCATGTCGAACGCCTGTTGGCTGGCGTTCCACCGCACTGTGCGTTGATCACTGTGCTGGACGGTCATCCGGCGGCGCTGGGCTGGCTCGGCTCTGTCCACGGCCACCGCACCCGCTCGCTTGGCATCGAACACTTCGGACAGACTGGAACGATCGCCGACCTCTATCGCCATCATGGCATTGACACCCAGGCGATCGTCAGAGCCGCCCAGACCATTGCGCCCGGAAAACCGATCCGGATGTTGCGGGCGGTTTGAGACCCGACAAAGAAGGTATGGCGGGGCAATCGCAGCAGTTAAGGGCATTGTGGGGCTAGGAGGAGGCCTCAGTTGTGCATCAAACGATTGCTCGATCCCGCACATCCTAAGCCAACATGTAAACGGTTCGGCCTTTCCTCCCTGGGCGGACCTGGCCCGGCGGCATGTGCTCCCGCTGCCGCCGGGCATCCTTTTTAGGTCGATTGACGCGGGGCTCATGGAGACGAGGGGCTGACTCAGCGGGTATGTTTCTCTGAAGCAGGATTTGCTGCCATTAGCGCAGCGCGTTGCTTAGTGCCTCGCTTCCGTTCGTCTGCCCCAAACCGTTTGGCCGCCTGACCATGGCGAAGTCTGACACGCCGCCGGAGATCAGTCTCGGTAGGATCCGATCCTTTCTCGCTGTGGCCGAACACGGAAGCATTCGCCGTGCGGCGACGGCGCTGGACATCCAGAACTCGACGGTCAGCCGGCAGATCCGGATCATGGAGGAAAGGGTCGGCGTGTCGCTGTTCGAGCGCCATGGCAGCGGTGTCAGGCCGACTATTGCGGGTCAGCGGCTGGTCGAGCGATTGCGGCGAGCCCTGGCGGGACTTGACTTGGCGTTCACCGAGGTGCGCAGTGCGGGAACCGCAGACGGAGGGGACCTGGCGACTGCCTACTATCCGTCTTTGGCGTCGGGTAATCTGCGTCAGCTGTTGGCGGCCCATGCTCGGAGATGGCCACGCATCCGGGCCGAGTACACCGAAGCGCCGCCGGTCGAGCAGTTGGCGGGTTTGCGCGGCCGCGAGTTCGATGCGGCCTTCCTGATCGGGGTCGAGGCGATGCAGGATTTCGACAGCGTGCCGCTGTGGACCGAGCGCGTTCATGTCGCCCTGCCGGAAGACCACATCCTGGCCAAGTCCGATGTCCTGACTTGGCAGCATATCCGATATGAGCCATTCGTCGTTCGTCGATGGGCGAGCGGTTCGATGATCTGGCATTTGCTGGCCGACCGCATGATCGCCGACGGGATCGAACCGAACATCGCACAACATGCCGTGTCACGCGGTGATCTCTTGGGGCTCGTCGCTATCGGTCGCGGGATCACAGTCGTTTCGGATGCGGCGACCGGCATGACCATTCCTGGCGTCGTCTATCGCCCTGTCGATGATCCGGACGCGACGATCACCGTGCGCCTAGCCTGGATGCCGGAGAACGACAATCCCGCCCTTCGGCGGCGTCGGCGGCTTCGCCCCCATCGTGATGCCTGTTTCACGCAGGTTCCGCCGAGCGTTGGCGAAGCCGCGATCGGTGGCCATGAACCGCGCCAGCATGTGCGGGATCAGCTTTTCCGGGGCGATGGGCTGGTTGGTTTCAGCACCGAGCACTTCCGCAAAATCAAGAAGGTCCCCATGCACCGCGGCCGGCAGTTCCACCGAGAGTTTGACCGGCTTGTCATCGGGGATAGCGCCGAGTTTGAGTTTGGTCATCGTCAGTTCCTCACCAGGGCGTCAGGACAAGATCGCGCTGGATGATGATGCGCAGCGGGAAGCCCGGCCGAATGGTGAGGGTCGGCCGAACATCCAGCTCGCGATCGATGATCCGGCCACCGATATCTTCGCCCTGGTCCTGGACGCTTTCGCGGATGGCGCGGGCGATGTCATCCTCATCGTCCCCTTGAAGCGCGCCGCTGACATTGATTAGTGTCGATAGGCCGGCGGCCAAAAACAGGCGGCCCCAATGGCGGTTGACGCGATCCTGCAGGCCGGCATAGCCACCGGGATCGGTGGCCGGCAGGCGTTCCAGCACGATCGACCGGCCATCGGGATAGATCAGCCGCGTCCAGACCAGAAGAACGCGGTTCTGGCCAAACGCGATGTCGGAATCATACTCGCCGATCAGGCGCGATCCCTGCGGGACCAGCAGATGGCGCCCGGTGGGGCTGTCATAGACATGTTCGGTAACCTGTGCGGTGACGGTGCCTGGCAGGTCGGAGCGGATGCCCGTGATCAGCGCCGCCGCGATGACGGTGCCGGCCTGCACGACATAGGGTGGGGCAGGCGGCTGCAGCCGGTCCTCGCTGACGGTGCGTCGGTCGACCGGCGCATTGAGAAACGCGCCGGGCATCAGTTTGCGCTCCGCCTGGAGCGATGGTCGGGGCAGCGTTTCTATCGCCGGTCCTGACCGACGAGGGTCGGACGCTTCTTGCTGATGCGCGCCGGGTGCTGGCGCAGACCGAAGGGCTCGGAGCTGCCGTTGAGAATGCGTCAGGGCGTGGCGGCACAGCAGGCATCGGCTTCAAGCGCGCATTTGGCCCGCTCCGATCGTTCTGCTGAGCGCGATTGGTGGACGTGGCTGGTTCAGCATGCGTCTTCGCGTTAGCAAAGGCCAGTAAGCCAGACCACGCTACGCCTCGGCGGGCGAGGAAGGGGCTCTGATGTGCCCATGCAAGGAAGGGCAGCGCCGGTGATCGTGCCTCTCGGTGATGCAAGTTCAGGCTTGCGTAGTCGGACACAGCGGACTGTTATCGCACCGAGTTAACCAATTTCCTTATTCAATACGCAACTAAATCGGGCCAGTCTTTTGAGTGTCGCCATGATGGTGATCGAAGACAGGCTTCATGGGAAGAGCCCGATGTTTGTTGTTGAGCGTGTGCGGCTTCGCTACTTGCCGTTGATACTGATCATTCTGTTCGGCCTAGCCCAGCAAGCACTTGCGTTCGAGCAGTTTGCTCCCGAAGTAGCCGCACCCAACATAGTCGCCTTCGATATCTCAGGCGGACAGCGGTACTCGCTCACCGTCTCCGAAATCGAAATGCTGGGTCTTCAGCAAGTCGTCACAACAAGCCCGTGGGAACAGGGTGAACTAACGTTTCAGGGCGTGCTGTTTCGCGACCTTCTCAAGCTGGCCGGGCTCGATGATGCCGAAGCGGTGCTTGTTCGCGCCGTCGACAACTACACTCAGACCATTCCACGAGAGGACTGGCAAAGCGGCCCGCTCCTGTTGGCCACGCGTCAGGACGGCATACCGCTAACCCGCCGGACACAGGGGCCCACCCGAATTGTCTATCCGCTTAAGGACCAGCCGGCATATGACACTGCGCTTCGCAAGCCGCGCTGGGTTTGGATGCTCGCATCAATTGAACGCGTCGATTAGCCAATGCCAAACCCTCACCGCTGGCTGCGCGGCGTAAGACTTTGCAGTTCGACGTCATGAGCGGTCGGGTGAATGGCACGACTGTTGTCTCGCACCTGCAGACCGACGACGTGTCCGGCGAAACTGTGAAGGCGAGAGGCGCCAACACAGAACGCCATGTCGATCAAAAAAAGGGTCGTCGATTGTCGCCCAAGATCGGACTTGGCACCGCGGGTACTGGGCTGGCCTGCGTCCTCACCATCATCATTGTATTTGGGACATTCCGTCAGGTCAGCGCTGAACTGCTCAACTACGGCTTTCAATCCACCCGCGAACTGCACAGCATGTTGCGTGATGTGGCGCATCTTGGTGACTCGGTCACCGCCGCCCGGCTTGCACCGACGCATCCAGAAAGTCTCTACCAACTGGCCAAAGCCACCGATCTGGCCTACGTCAGTTTCATTCGTCAGGATCGAAGCGCGACCCTTAAACACATCCCGCAATACGAGCCGGCCATTGAAGAAATGGAGCGGATCGTACGCGATCTCGATGAAATCAAGGCCGCAGGCCAGCCCTTTGATACAGATGCCTTGCAGTTTGTCGAAAATGATCTCGTTGCGATCGAAAAGCAAATGAACGAGTCGTACTACGCATTTGGCGAACGCATCGGTATCGAACTGATCGCGTTGGGGCGCCGCGTTGTTCTGCTGGGTTGGCAGATCGCGGCTCTACTAGTTGCGTTCTCCGTGGTCACGATCGGTGCGGTGCTGCTCGTCATCAACCGGCGTGAAACGCTGCGTGAGATGCGCCATCTGGCATCACATGATCTGGCAACCGGCGTCCGCAACCGCGTTTGGCTGTCGTTGCACGGTGACCGCTTGCTGGCCGAGGCAAGGCGACTTGATCGAAGGGTCGACATTGCCTTGTTCGATCTTGATCACTTCAAAAGCATTAACGACTCCTTTGGCCACCATGTGGGCGATCAGGTTCTTGAACACATCGGCAAGATCCTGCTCGAGACGGCGCAGGAGGCTGAGGTAGAAGTGGCGCGTATTGGCGGCGATGAGTTTGCACTCGCTATCTCATCGCCGTTCGATCAAGACAACACGACGCTGATTTCCGGCCTTATGGAGCGCCTCAATCAATATGCGCAGTTCGGACCACACCGGCTGAGAGTTGGTGCAAGCTGCGGCATCGCGAGCTTTCCCGGCGACGCTTCCGATCTCGAAACACTGTTGAAGTATGCAGATCACGCTACCTACGCCGCCAAGGCTCAAGGCCGTGGGCTGATCGTCCGGTTTACCGACAGGATTCTTGCGCAAGTCAAGCGCAACGCAAATATGGAGGCGCGTCTGAAAAGCGCCCTTGCTGGCAATGAACTGTTTCTTGAGTGGCAGCTACAGTACGAACTTCGGACCGGTTGCGTCTCTGGCGTCGAGGCATTGCTGCGATGGAATGATCCCAAAGACGGTCAGCCAATTTCCCCTGCGGAGTTCATTCCGATTGCTGAAAAAAGCGACTTGATCATCGCGCTTGATCGCTACGTGGTGAACCGCGCATGTGCCGAGGCGGCCCTGCTTCGCGCGGTTGCACCGAATCTTACCTTCTCTGTGAACCTGTCTGGCAAAAGCTTCGGCGATCCTGGCCTATCTGCGGTGATCAAGAACGCGTTGGAAGAAAACGGGCTTCCTGGCTCTAGTCTTGAACTGGAGATCACGGAGGGCGTATTCGTCGGAAACAGCCCGTTGGTAAAATCGATGCTTGAAGAGATCGCTGAAAGCGGCGTGGGTGTCGCGATCGATGATTTCGGAACCGGTTATTCCAATCTCGCATATCTAGCCGAACTCAGTATCGATCGTTTCAAGATCGACCGATCATTTATCAATGGTCTTGAGAACGCGACAAAGAAACAGAAACTGGTGCTGTCGATCTTGGCACTGGGTCGTTCTCTTGAAATCACAGCCGTGGCCGAAGGCGTCGAAAACGACGCGCAAATGCGGTTCCTTATCGACAGCGAGTGTGAATTCGCACAAGGATACCATCTGTCTGTTCCACTATCGACACAGCGCTTGCACGACTATCTACGTGTTGTTTCTGGCGCCGACAGCGGCCAGCGGCAAGAAGATGGCTCGAACTGTTCGCATGGCAGCACTGCTTAGGCAAGAAATGAGCTTAGCACCTCGGCGATACAACTCCAGAAACGAACCCTCTGCGCGGCATTTTTTGAGATCGAGCCTCTGTAGCGATCAAACCTACCAACCGGGCCTCGCCCCTTCGTAGCGGCCAAACAGATGTGCGATTTGCAGGTTCACCGGGTTCTACAGTCTCGTTTCCAACCTCCAAACTCGCTCTTTCTGATTGTCGCAACGACTGGCTTATCGCGGTAGTATCCCACTTTGCTTTCAGGAGGCCGCGCGCCGAGCACTTTGGCAAAGTGGACCACGCGAACGAAATGGCAGCCACCGCTTCTTCATAATCGGAGGTTGTTCAATGACCGACGACAACAAAGGAGAGCACGATGACCGCGACCATGATCGGCAAACCGGGCTTGATCGCCAAGAACGATGACGCGAATTTTCTGCGCGAGTTGATCCACGATGCTGCGCAGCGGCCGGTAGACGTCCAGGTGACCGACGTATGCGGTGCGGAGCAGGGCTAACGCAGCCCTTGGATTCAAGGGCTGGCTTGAGGGAAGATGCACTTAGCGATTCAACTTGAATCAAATAAAAACATCGATTCCTACCTCTACATAGAGTGTAAATCTATCAAAATTCGGTAAAATATCTCATTACAAATAGAAAAATTTTATATTTTGCTAAACTATAAGTTGCAATACATACTATTTTTGCAACAATTGCGAGCAAGATTGTTTATATATATCATATTAACTTTTTATCAATTTATAGATGTCAATCTATATTAGAGATATGTGTCGGAGTTTCTGGTATGAAAGGCCTTAGACACACTAGAATAGATCAGTGCTTTCACGATTTGTGTTCATACATGTGGGACACAGACGCAACACATCAGTTCACAACGCTGGACAGCTTAGACAAGCCGCCAACAACGAACGATCAACCGCTAACAAGCCGGAGCCGGCAACAGCAAAGCGCTGCTCGGGAGATCAGAGATTGGCTCGGTCGATCTCATTTCGAGCTGCTCCAAAAGCGTGAGCCGTTTGATGGCTGGCGCGCCAGCTTTGATAGTCCCGACGGGCGGTTGCGCAACTTCGAGTCGAGCGCCGCGCCGCGATGGGATCGCTCCGGCCGGTTTCTCGGCTTTCGCGGCATCACCCGTGAATTGTCCAGCGATCTGCAAAAGAACCCTGGGTTCGATGACCGTGAAGCGTGGCTCCAGAAGATTTTGCTCGAGCAGATCGAACGTGTGTCCAGCGTTGGTGCTTGGCGCTGGACCTTGGAGAATGGTCGCCTGTGTTGGAGTGACGAGGTCTATCGGATCTATGAGGTGCCGATCGGCACCCCAATGACCTTGGCGCGCGCAGCAAAGGCCTACGACCGTGCGGCTTTGGATATGCTCAAAGAAGCAATCGAGCGCGCCGCTGCTGAAAATCGGCCCTTTGATTTGACGACCGAGTTCACGACGGAGCGTGGCAATCACCGCTGGGTACGCGCCATCGGCGTTCCCCAAGAGATTGATGGCGAGGTCACTGGCATATTTGGCACGCTTCAAGACATGACCGAACAGAGCGCCCAGCATCAACACATACATGACATGGCAATGATCGACACGCTGACCGGCATTGCAAATCGAGAGGCCTTCGATCGCTATCTTGACATGCTGACCCGGACAGAGTCACGCCAGCGTCGATCGGCCGTATTGTGCATTGTCGATTTGGACAATTTCAAGGACGTTAACGATCAGTACGGCCATGAAGTCGGTGACGGCGTGTTGCGCGCGTTCGCGCGTCGATTGAGCAGAGCGATGGATGATCAGTGCTTTCTTGCGCGGCTCGACAGTGACGAATTCGGCGTAGTTGTCAACGAGGTTGAGGATCTCTCGGAAACCATTGGTACTCTGGTTAAGCAACTCAAGGAGGTCGGTAAGGGCATTGAGGTCAGCGATATCCGTGTCGATGTTTCCGCCACTGTGGGTTACACTGAGTTATCTGGCTGTGGGCTCGAGGCTGGATCCTTGCTGCGACGCGCTGATCTCGCATTGCTTGAAGCCAAGCGCGATCTCAAGATCAGCGCGCATGGGTTCACTGCGAGGATGGAGGAGAACTTCAATCGCCGTGTTGCAGTGCGCAAGGAATTCCAACGCGCGCTGAATGAAGCGCAGATCGTGCCGCACTACCAGCCGGTCATATCCTTAAGCACAGGTCAAATCACCAGTATGGAGGCGTTGGCACGATGGCACCATCCCAAACGAGGCGTGCTGTCGCCAAGCGTGTTCATGGAAGTATTCAACGACCACGAGACCTGTGTCAAACTCACCAACGTCATGCTGGAACATGTCAGTTCCGACATGCGCACCTGGTTGTCGCGCAACGTCCATTTTGGCCGCATCGCTTTGAATGTTACGGCAGCCGACCTCAAGCAACCGGGGTTTGCCCTGCGTTTGATCGGGCTACTTGAACAGCACAATCTACGTGCGCGCCATCTGACGCTGGAGATAACCGAAACGGCCATTTTCGGTGGTTCAGACGCCATCGTTGACCAGCTTCAATTGCTGCGAGAGGCGGGTATCACGATCGCTCTTGATGATTTCGGAACCGGGTATTCTTGCCTAACGCATCTAAAAAGCGTCCCATTCGATATCCTCAAGATCGACAAATCCTTCGTCAATGACATGATGCGCTCAGACGCCGATCGCGCCATTGTCCGATCTTTGATCGAACTGGGCAACGATATCGGCTACACGACCGTTGCCGAGGGAATCGAAGTCAAGACCGAGGCCAGCTACCTGCGCGAGGTCGGGTGCACCAGTGGCCAGGGATACTTCTTTCATAAGCCCATGCCGAAGTCGGAGATTGAAGTCGTGTTGGGAGGGCCAGTCAACATCGCAACCTAGGGCGTGTTGCGTGGCGAAGAGCATCGGATCGTGTAGGTGGACATGAGCAATCCCAATCGTTTGCTGATTTCGGACGGCAGTGATGAGACCGGCAGCTTGATATCTCACATCGCCGAAGAGGTCGGCTATTCGGTGACGCGTGCGACCAACAGAAAACAGTTCCGCAACGCTTATCAAAGAAAAGTGCCAACTCTTGTTGTGCTTGGCCTCAATACACCGGACATCGATGCGATCGATTACCTGCGCGTATTGGCGACCCAACTCTGTCGAGCGCCGGTTATCCTAACCAGCGGAACCGACGATCGATTGCTTGCAACGACCCATCATCTCGGTCTGAGCTTTGGCCTTAACATGGGCCAGGTTCTGCAAACACCCGTCACAGCGGAAACTGTGCGAAGCATGCTCGCGGCTGCCAGTATCGATCACGGTACAAAAGGAGCGTGGTATCCGTCGGCGGCGGCAATCAGGCAGGCGGTGGCCGATGGTGAGCTTTTGGCGTATTTTCAGCCGAACGTTGATCTCCAGCAGCAGGACACGCCCATCGTTTCCAGTGAAGCGCTGGTGCGTTGGCGTCATCCGATCCGTGGCATCATACCCCCGAAGGAATTCCTGAGCGTCGTCGAACAGGCCAGCATGATCGGTTTGCTGACCGACGCCGTCCTGACCTTTGTGGTTCGCCAGTTGCTGCGGTGGCGCGAGGCGGGTGTCGCCCGACCGGTCTCACTCAACTTGTCAGCCTCACAGCTCGAGGATCTGACATTGCCCGACCGCATCATTGCCGCATTGGATGAGGTCGGTCTTGATCGTTCGCTCTTGCGGATCGAGATTGCCGAGCGTGCCGCCATGGCCAACGCCAAAATCACGTCGATCATTTTAACGCGTCTGCGACTAAACGACATTTCGGTCGGGCTGGACAACTACACCGCGCAGTTTTCGCCGCTGCAACAACTGCTGTCCCTGCCATTGCGAGAAATCAAACTCGAGCGCAGCCTGGTTCAGCTCGCCCCGCACGATCCTGCATCCAATACGTTGGTGCGAACGATTGTCGCTATTGGGCAGGAGGCGGGTCTGACAATCGGCGCTGAAGGAATTGAGACCGTAGAAATGGCCCGTACGCTGCAAGCGATGGGGTGTCAGGAAGGCCAAGGTTTTTATTTCAGCAAACCGCTCGACGCCGATGACTTCACGGATCTGCTTCAGCGCCGGCAAGATCGGGTTGACCCGACGAACCACCCATTTCCCACCTATATCTGACTTACGCTGTTTCTGGCGCCGGTGCCCCATGTGGCGGCCTTGAAAACAGTCAAAGGAAAAACCAGCTAGCTCAAACCTTGATGCCTCGGCGCGTAGCAGTGAGGCAAGGCATGCCTACTCTTGGCGGCGAAGCAGACATCGCAGCTAAGCCCGCAACAGCGATCTTTCGAGCGCAAAACTGGCGCGGGCGCTCATAGCAGCCCTTCCAGAGCGGTCACAACCCGGTCTTGATCCTTGACGTCGAGTGGCAGGATCGGCCGCGGCGGCTGAGCCGGGGTGAGCGATAGCGCGTTGGCGACCGCGTAGACGACCCTCAAGCTGCCGAATTGCTTGAAGAGGTCCCAGAGTGGTTGGAACCTGGCATCGATCCGTTTGGTTGCGTCCGCGTCACCGGCCATGGCGACGCGGGTCAGGTTCATGGCAGGTTCCGGAAGGATCCCGCCGACAACGCTGAACCAAGCGTCCGCGCCAGAGAGCATCGCGGCCGCCGAGCCCCAATCACCGCTATAGCCTATCAAGAAACCATCAGGCAGCGCGTCGCCAAGCCGCCGCAGATCGGCTGAGACATCACCGTCGGCCGGAAGCGGCATTTTCACCGCAGTGATGTTCGTTGCCCACGCCAATCGCTCCAGAAGCGCCACGCTGAAGCCGAAATGGGTTGTGCCGGGATTGTTGTAGATGCAAAGCGGCAACTCGGTCGCACCGGCCACGGCCCGGTAATGCTGATAGACCTCTTCTTCCGTCAACGGCGTGTAGGACACCGGCGCCAAAAGCAAGGCATCGGCCCCGAAACGGGCCGCGTCCTTGGCCAGCGCTACAGCTTCATCAGTCCTCAGAGCGCCGACGCCGACGATGAGTGGAACATCACCACCGGTGCATTCAGCAGCCGACTTGATCGCGCGCTCGCGTTCGGCTCGCGATAGGTACGCATAAGTACCGGTGCTGCCCAGCAGGCCGATGGATTGCACGCTCGCATCGATGAGCCGCGTGAGCAGATTGCCGAGCGCATCGGTCTCGACGCGTCCATTGTGATCCGCCGGCGTGATTGGAAAGGCCGACAATCCTCTGAATATGGCCATGACAGGTTCCGTTTCATTGTTCAAAGGCTTCGATCAGCCAGGCTTCGTCAGCTTATCGGCTTGGTCATGAGCACCCATTGTTTGCCGCCATAATCCCAGCCGTCTTTGACGATCGCGGTTCTGCTGATTTCTTCAAATCCAAGCCGGTGGTAGTATTGCAATGCCGGATTGATGTCACCGGTGATCAGGCTCATGCGATCATAACCGGACGCCTTGGCCGGCGCTTCGACGCCAGCCAGCAACGCCGTCGCGGTTCCCTGACGCTGATGGGCGGGATAGGTGGCCAGCACGTTGATGTACCAGCTCGGAATTACCGCGTTTTCCAGCATCACCAAAGGTCGGAAGAGCGGTGGCACGCCGTTATGCGGTTCGGGGTCGGTATCGGGCGGCAGCGGATAGGAGACGATCGCTGCAACGACCTTGCCGCCGACAACAGCCACATCGGCGTTTCGATACGAAAACGACCCCTCCGGCCGCCTGGCCCGCCGCCGGCCGACATCCATGGCGGTCTCGCCGCCCTGGCGCATGGTTTCCCAAGCGACAAGCGGCAGACCGTCGCCGGCCATCACAACGAGATTGGCGAGGTCGTCGGCGTCGTTTTTCTTTGCAGGGCGGATCGAGAATGTGGCCCGGGTCTTCGATGTCATGATCGTTATGTCCATAAACGGGCCGAAAGCGGCGTGGCGGGTTGGTCGCGCCGCCCGGCAAGGCCAATGATCGTCTGTCAGTCGGCTCGGATCGGATTCGTCTCTTCTTTCCATTCGGGCACATGGATCGGCGCAAAACTCGATTGCCGCTCGCGATCGACGATCTCGAAGCCGGCATTGACGCCCATATGTTCGTTAAAGCCCAGCAGCCGCTGCATCATGACGCCGTCGACATCGGCATAGTCACCCGAGCCGCCGGTGATCGGCCGCGCATTGGACTTGTCGATATCGGCGATCTCGGTGCCCTGGGTGATCAGGACATCGCCATCGGCGAACTCGTAGATCTGTCGGCTGACCAGCCATACGCCGGTTTCTGTGTTGCCGCCTTCACCGACGAACCAGCCGTCGCAGGTCCAGGTGCCGAGCACCTTGTCGGGAAAGGCCGGGCTGCCGTCTTCATTGACGCCCGTCACGTTGCCGGCGAGCGTGCCGGCCGGGTAGATGTACCCCTGGGTGACGAACGGATTACCATAGGCGGGCATGCCGTTTTCGTGCACCGGCTGTGGCGCGAAAACAAAGCGCGTGTGGTCTTCGGCCACATCGAAACGGGTGAGCAATTCGCCGGCATAGGTTTCGCAACCGGTAAGGCCGAGGGCGCCAGCCATGAGACCGGCCATAACGTGTTTGGTTTTCATCTGTATATGGCTTTCCTTATCAATGATTTGGGAGGATCATGCCGCCGATAGCCGGGTCGCGTGACTGGCAATGCAGCCGACGTGCCGGTGATCGGTGCCACAGCAGCCGCCAACCACGCGGATGTTTGGGAGAAGCTCCAAAAGCTCCTGATGTAGATGGGCCAGCTCGACGGGATCGCCGTCGTCGAGTTCTTCGGCGGCATCCAGTTCTGCATGGCTCATGCGGGAGGCGTTGGCGCGGATGCCGCCGATGCGCTGGGCCCAGGGCTCGGATGTGCGTACACCCTCGCGGAAGTGATCGGGGTGAGCGCAGTTGATCATGTAAAAGATTGGCGCGGCGCCGGCCGCGTCATCGACTTCCACGATCGCCTCTCCGATCGATTGGCCGGACGGTAGCCGCCCATCCGTTTCGACGGTGAATGAAATCACCACGGCAATGCCGATTTCACGGGCGGCGAGTGCGATCCCGGTCGCTTCGCCGGCATGAGTCATGGTAACGGCGCTGATCATGTCAACACCGGCCTGAGCGAGTGCGCGGACCTGCGGCGCATGGACGGCGAACGCGTCCTGCGCCGACAGCATGGTATCTGCGGCGTAGCCGTCACCGGCGGGGCCGACGACGCCATTTACAACGATTGGCAGTGATGCCGTTTCGTACTCAGTGCGGATCGCCGTTGTGAAAGCGACGGCGCGCCGGTTGATGTCGATCAACGCGTCCGGGCTGCGTTCCAGCAGTTCAGCCCAGGCTTGCCCCGCGCGCCAGGTCGGCGTATCCATCACGAAACCGCGGCCGGTCTCGCGCGCCAGTGCGATGTAGCGATCGAAATAGGCCGCCAACGCCGCGCGACCATTGTCTGTTTCAAGCAGAACCCATGAGGCAAAGCCGGGCAGATCAAAGCCCTGATCGAAGATCATGAAGGTTTCCAGCCCGCCATCGGCCAGAAAGAACGGTCGGGCATTTTTCAGAATGTCGATACGCATGGCTTATCTCCTTCGTGTGTTGAGCCGGGAGATAGTCCGTTGCGCCATGGCGCAGCCAGTGAACGCGTGGTATAGTGTTCGTGTTTGATTTTAGTTTTTAAAAACAGATACTTGACCGCTTCACTCGGGACGCTGTCCATACAGGATGCCGGTCAAGTGGACTCTCGGTACAGTTCGATGACAGTCAAACCCGATACAAGAACGCTGATCATGGACATTGCTGAAAAGGCGGTGCTCGAAAAAGGCTTCGAGGCAACATCAATCGATGAGATCGTCGTCGCCGCACACATCTCTCGTGGTGGGTTTTTCTACCACTTCAAGGACAAGAACGCGCTCGCCCGCGCGCTGATCGAACGCTATATCGATGCCGAAAACGCTTTGTTCGATGATATCTTCGGCCGTGCGCGGGAACTCAATGACGATCCGCTTCACGCCATGCTGATCGGGCTGAAACTGCTGGCCGAGATGCTGGATGATCTGCCCAACGGCCATCCCGGATGCGTGATCGCCGCAGCGGCCTATCAGGACCGTCTGTTTGACAGAGGCGTAAGGGAAATGAACAGGCGGGCAATCCTTGGCTGGCGGGCGCGTTTCCGGGCCATGTTCGAAGAGATTGCCAAGGTCTACACGCCGCGCGAGCCGCTTGACCTGAACGCGCTCGGCGACATGGTGTCCGGTGTCGTCGAGGGTGCCATCGTGCTGCAGCGGGTGCTGGGCGAACGGCAAACCGTGTCGGCGCAGATCATGCAACTCAGAACCTATGTGAAGCTGCTTTTCGCACCACCGATGCAGATGGACCACTGAGCCGGCGGATGGACGCTGCAGAACGTGAAGCATGTTCAGAGTAGCGGATCGCCAGGTACGCAGGTTTTCCGGCACTGGAGAAGACGGCTTCAAGTGTATAGAGAACTGCGCGCTTTGGTGTCGCCTCCATGGCTGCTTCGGTCCAGCAGGCGGAAGGCGTTCGGAGGTGGCGGCATAGCCGCCATTGGTTTGATCCGGCGCATACTACCAATGCGGTGGCGAGTGCATTTCGTGTGAAATACCCCCGCTGACCTGGAGCCCATTTTTACGCGGTGGATGCTGGTTATGATATGATCGATCATCTCTCTCGAAAGGCGCGATGGAAGGAGTCCGTGATCGGCTTGGCGAGATATTGCACAAACGTGCGCTCTTCCGTGGCAATGAGCACTTCAGCCGGCATGCCCGGATAGATCTGACGGGCGTCGACATCCGCCGGCAGATCGTCGGTGATCGCCAACCGGGCAGCAAAATACTCTTGGCCCGTTGCCTCATCACGCAACCTGTCCGGTGACAGGAAGGCCACGGTTGCTCCGACCTGCGGTGTAACGCGCGCGTTGAGCGCCACCAGCCGCAATTGCGCCTCTTGGCCGAAACGCACCGCGTCAACGTCGGCGGGGTCCAGCCGCGCTTCAACGATCAGCTCGTCACCTGTTGGCAAGAGTTCAGCAAGCACCGCGCCCGCACCGACAACACTGCCAGGCATTGTGTGCGGCAGGTGCACGATCAAACCATCGGCCGGTGCACTGACAACCAGCCGGTCGAGAACATGCCCGGCGGCCGTGATCTGTTCTTCGAGACGGCCAATACCGGCGCTCAAATCGCCCAGTTCCGACAGCGCCTGCTCCACCCGCTCGATATCAACCCGGATCAGCTGCTCCTCGGCTTCCACGATACGCGATTGCGCCTGGTCGATCTCAGACATCAGCGATCCGAGCTGTCCGATGAGGCTGGCCTGGGAACGCAATAAGGCGGTATACTCGCTCCGGTTGGTCAACCCCTTTTCGAGCAGAACATGCTTGCGTTCGGCCTCGTCAACGATCAGCGCTTTTTGTTCTTCAAGCGCAAGGCGCTGGCTTTCGTAGCCGGCAATGCTTTGCCTTGCGGCCGCAACGCGCTGGCGAAGAATCACCTTTTCGGACTGATGGCGTGACAGCCGGGCCAGGAACTCGTCTTGCTGCTCGTCCAGCAGATGTCCCAGCCTGTGACGATCGGCCAGCGCAAGCAAATCACCGTCAAAGACCAGTACCGTTGATTTGTCACGCTCTGCAACAAGGCGTGCTTGCCGTGCCAGAAGGCCGGTCCATTGCTTGATGTGCATGTTCATTTCTGCACGGACAGCAGTGCCATCCATGGTCACCAAGGGCGTGCCCGCGGTTACGCGCTCGCCTTCGGTTACATGCACCGCGCTGATGATGCCACCTTCAAGATGCTGGATTTCGTTGTTGTTGCCCGCCGCTGCAACGACACCGGGGACGATCACCGCCCCGGCGAGCGGCACGCCAGCCGCCCAGATGCCGAACCCGCCCAGAAAGAGTGCGATCAGGGCATAGCCCGTCAGGGACACAGTTCGCGCACCGGTTTGGATACTGGCGCTCCAGCGTTCATCGCTCTTTGCGTCGTTCGTTTTCATTGGAAATCAACCGGCGCTGACGCCGCTCCCTTGTTTGCCGCAGTGACCGGCGCAATCGAGGCGATGTCCATGTCGGCTTTCGATGATGAGCGATGGGCGCGGTTGTGCGCCACCGCCGGCCCGGTTTTGGATACGGGACCGAGGCGCTGCAAGACATCGGCCCGCGAGCCATAGTCCTCGACCGACCCCGCATTGAGGACCAGGAGCCGATCGACCTTGCGTATGATTGCCTTGCGCTGGGTGACGATCAGCACAGTGGTTCCGGCTTCACGTGCCATGTCGATGGCCCGCTCAAGCGCTTTTTCACCGGCATCGTCCAGGTGCGCGTTGGGCTCATCGAGAACCAGCAGGCACGGCTGACCGAAAAAGGCGCGCGCCAAACCGATCCGCTGGCGCTGACCGCCAGACAATGTCAGTCCCTGAGGTCCGATCATCGTGCCATAGCCGTCCGGCATGGACTGGATCAGATCATGGACTTGAGCCCGCGTTGCGGCATCGATGATGGCGGCATCGCTGGCGTCGGGATCAAACCGCGCAATGTTCTGGGCAATTGTGCCGGGCAGAAGTTCAATGTCCTGCGGCAGATAGCCGATGTGCCGTCCCAGGCTGTCGGGCGCCCAATGAGCGATATCGGCGCCATCGATCCGCACGCAACCGGTACTGGGCGCAATCGCCCCGACGAGCATTCGGGCAAGCGTCGATTTGCCAGCCCCGCTTGGCCCGACGATGCCGACGGCAGCGCCTGCGGGCACTTCAAAACTGATCCGCTTGAGCAGCGTGCGCGGCTCATCCTGAAAGCCGTTTGTTGCAGCGTAATTGGCGCCTTCTGTCCGCAACGTTCCTTTGGGTGCGGGCAGTTCCACATGTTGCTGCAGTGTGCCCACATTCGCAGTCGCCTTGCCGAACCGGCGCCACGCAGCATGAACATCGACATATTGGCGCCAGCCGCCAATCAGCTGGTCGATCGGCTGCAATCCGCGTCCCGAAATGAGTGATGCCGCAAAGATCATGCCTGCCGTCATCTCCGACCGCAAAACCAGGAGAGCGCCAATGCCCAGAACCGCAATCTGGAGCGAAAGGCGGACGAAGCGCGAGAACCCTGAAAACAGTGCGTTGGTTTTCGATACATGATCAGCTGCGCCGAGTGATTGTGCGTGCTGTGATCCGAAAGACTCAATGGCGTTGTTCGTCATCCCCATCGCCTTCAACGCATCGGCGTTACGCACGAAGGACTGGGCGGTGGACATGGCGGCAATACTGCGCTCGGCGCCCCGTCTTGCCCGCTTTGCGGTCACCAACTGGTTGGCGATGGCCAAGCCCGCAAGCAGCAATGCGCCCACTGCCGTCAACGAAAACAGCATCGGATGAATGAACCAGAGCAACGCGATGAACAGCGGCGCAAATGGCAGATCGAACAGCGCAAACACCAGGCGCGACCCGATAAAGCCGCGTATCACGCCAAGATCGCGCAGAGGCTGGATATCGCCCAACGAGGCGCGATCCGAATGCAACGCGGCCAGCATCGCCCTGCGTGTGTTTGCGATATCGACCCGTGCAGCAATGCGGGCAGCATAGATGCTGCGCACCACCTCAAGTCCGGCCATCAGCCCGAGTGCGAACACCGCCATGATGGACAGATAGATCAACGTCTCCCGGCTCGCCGATGGTAGCACGCGGTCGTAGACCTGCAGCATGTAGATCGGCACGACCAGCATCAGCGCATTGATCGCAAACGAGAAAAATCCGATCTCCATGAATGGACGCTTCAACCCGGCGTGTGGCCTGTTACCGGCCGGGACCGGACCGTCAGAGACAGCTTCAGCCTTTTCCGCCATTCCCAAATCGGTCGTTGCTCGGTTTGCGGTCGTCATCGCAGGCGCCTCCAAAAACGCAGTTGGCTGGTAAATACCGGTTGGGAGGCGCGATGTACGGGCGCATCGGCATGGTGCGATATGCAGAAGGATATCGGCCACAGACACCAGTGCTCTCCAAGGCATGGGGCTGGCCGGCGATGAAGCGAACGCCCTCGCCCAAGGGCACGGAATCCGCATCCGACAGCACCGAAAACGGACAAAAGCGGGCTCAACTATACTTTTGGATAGGCCGCTATTCCGATGCGCCCGCCCACGGGAACAAAGAGGCGCTATTTGCATGTCACAGAGCTTGTGGAGGCGGATGTGAAGATCACCGTGGAAAGTGCGGCAACCGCAGAAGACCTGGCGAGGCAGCTCGATGCCGGACCGTATGATTTTGTGTCCGTTCACAACAACTTTGAAGCCGATCCCGCGGCGTTGCAGATGTCGCCCGATTTGCCGCGCCTGCACGGTGCCACTTCCTGCCTAGGCGCCATGACGCAGGCCGGATTGGCGCACGGGCTCGCCGCCTTTGCGATCAAGGATCCTGACGGCGCCTATGGAACGGCGCTTGCATCTTTTGAGGATGATCCTCGAGCCGCAGCACTCAACGCCACCAACAAGGCGCTCATGAACGCCGACCGGCTTGGCGAGCGGCCCGAGATCATCTGGGTTTCGGCAACGCCGGGCACCGAGGAGGATGTTCTTGCCGGCATCGAAGACGTCACGGGCCCCGAAGTGCCGATCATCGGTGGCAGTGCCGCCGATAACAGCGTTGCCGGGGACTGGTTTGTATTCGACCAGGCAGATAAGAGCGGTGCCGGCGTCGTGGTATCGGTCTTGTTCCCCTCCCAGCCTGTGTCTTTCGCTTACCAAAATGGCTATTCGCCATCTCAGCACTCCGGCATTGTCACACGTGCCACCGGCCGCACGCTGCACGAGATCGACGGCCGGCCCGCACTTGATGTCTATGGTGAATGGACCGGTGGCGGGATCTCGATCGACCGCGCTCAAAAGGGCGTGCAGACCATTCTTTCCGAAAGCACGCTATGGCCGCTTGGCCGTGAAATCAGTCAGGTTGGACAGGTGCCCTTTTTCCTTCTGGCGCATCCGGCCTATGCGGAGCAGACTGGCGACCTCCAGCTTTTTGCCACGGTGGCGGAGGGCGAGGAGCTGACGCTGATGAACGGGACCGTTGAAGGCCTTGTCGAGCGCGCTGGCCGCGTTGCCGGTCTTGCACGGGCAAGCGCTTCGACGCCGGACAAGCCGATTGACGGCGCCCTGATGATCTATTGCGGCGGGTGCATGCTGTCGGTGCGCGATCAAATGCCCCAGGTGGTTGCCGGGGTGAATGCGGCGCTTGGAGACGCGCCGTTCCTGGGTGCCTTCACCTTTGGCGAGCAGGGAAGCCTTGTGCGCGCCGGAAACCGCCATGGTAATCTGATGATTTCCTGCATAGTCTTCGGATAGAGCAACCAGGGCCGACTCATGAAACAAGACGAGCGGTTGCGCGAGGCGCTGCTCGAACTGCAGCTCCTCAGCGACAGGGAAGCCCGAACGCTGGCGGAGACACGGACACTTCTGGAGTGTCTGGAGGCCTATTCGACGGCGCCGAGCGCCGGTGCCGCGCTGGCATCGATATTTGTCTCGCTGCAGCAAAAGATCGACGCTGCTGTTTCCATGGTTGTGCATGCCGAGGCAGACGAAAAGACATCCGTTCTGGCGAGCAACCTGCCCGAGCTGATCGACACCGAACTCTGCGCGCCGATCAATCTCTTTGCACGGCCACGCAATGTGACGGACCTCAGCGTGATGGGGGCATGGGAAGGCCGTCTGGACTTCGACGGCTATGCCGGGCTGTTGGTCGCGCCCGCCCAGGACGATACGGCGCTTTTGTGTTTGCGCGAGAAGCCGGCAGCCTTCAGCAAAGACAGTCTCAACCTTTTGACACGGCTGGCCGGACTTGCCGCGCAGGCGGTCCAGAACAGCAAGATCGCAGCGGAGAACAATCTGCTCGCTGCAACGATTGCCGGTTCTTCATCAGGTTTTGCCATTTCCGATGCTGTAGCTGACGACAGGCCGCTCATCTATGTCAACGCGGCATTTGAGAGACTGTCGGGCTATCATGCAGCCGAAGTAATGGGACAAAACTGCCGGTTCCTGACTGCCGAGCCCGAGGATTCCCCGGAACGAACACGGCTGCGCGACGCCGTCAAACGGCGAACCAGTGGCAGGTTTCTTCTGCGCAACCGCCGCAAGTCGGGCGAACTGTTTTGGAACGAGCTAACATTGTTCCCCGTGCGCAACAGCGCAGGCAAGATCAGCAACCTTGTTGCCACCCAGTCCGATGTGACAGAGCGTGTGGAGGTGGCCCAGGAGCGCGACCGGGCACGGGCCAGGATGGAACGCGCTCTGGCGGCAACCGAAGATGCGTTTCTGGTCATGGAAGCGGACGGTCGGGTCTCTTTCACCAATGGCGCTGTGAACGACCTGTTTCCCGCGCCGAAGCATCGATGGGCAATCGGATCGGACTTCAAAGACAATTGGGCCGACTATCTGGAAGGTGCAAAGAGTCTACCCGGCCGGACGACCCGTCTTCTGAAAGAAGCCGACTTTGTCAGGCTTGCAGAGTTGCCGGATGCCCAGGAAGTCAATCTGCCAAACGGCCGCAACGTTCTGCTTAGGGCAGCGCTGCTGGATGATGGCGGCGTCGTCGTTTCAGCGACCGACGTAACGGCGATGAAATCCGCTCAGCAATTGTTGGCGCAACGCCTGGCCGCTATTGAAGCGGCCACCGATGGTATCGCAGTCACCGATGATGCCGGACGTCTCACCTATCTCAATTCGGCCGCTGCGGCGCTTTTGGGTTTCAACTCGGCCACAGACGGTCTGGGCCGCCGATGGTTTCGCCAATATGCAGACTCGGTTGCGGTGACTGCGGGTCAGCCGTTCGAGACAACTCTGACCCGCAACGACGAAAGCCAATCCCTAACCCACGAAATCACCGGTTCGCCGCTTGAAAATGGCGGTTCCGTCATCGTTGTCCGCGACATCTCCGACAGTCTGGAAACCGAGGCGCGCGAAGAAGAACTGATGCAGGACCTGATCCGGTTGCAGCGGCAGGAGGCAATCGCTCAACTCACGGCCGGCGTCGCGCATGATTTCAACAATCTGCTATCTGCAATCAACGGCTCTGCCGCGCTGATCGGCATGTCCGAAGACCTGCCTGATACAGTCCGGCCGCATCTGGAACGGATCACGGCCGCTGGTGCGCAATCGGCCAAGCTCGTCAACCGGCTCCTCGATATCGGGGCTGGTTCCGAAGCTGGAGGCGTGTTCGATCTCTCTTCCGTTCTGGCCGACCTTACAGAACTGGTTCGGCCGAGCCTGCCCCGCGGCATCACCTTTGATGTCTTTGCGGCCCGGTCAGGTGTGGCCCTGCGCGGCACGCCTGCTGCCTTGAGCCAGGTTCTGATCAATCTGTGCATGAACGGGCGCGATGCAATCGGTGCTGAGGCCGGACAGATCGAACTCCACGCCTCACACGTCAAAGGCATTGATCTGCCTCCGGTAACGGTGGGCCAGATCGACGTCGATGGCCGCTATGCGTGCCTTGCCGTGCGTGATACCGGCGCAGGCATGGACGCTGAAACAGCGGCCAGCATCTTCCAGCCCTACTTTACCACCAAGGGCCGCATGGGCACCGGTCTGGGCCTTGCCATTGTCGCCATGCAGGTCCAGTCGGTCGGCGGGGCGATCGATGTCACTTCAACGCCCGGCCTTGGCACGACGGTTTCGGTCTACTGGCCGCTCGCCTCTCTGCGCCGTGACACGGCAGACATGGCGCATCCTGAACTTTTTGATCTCTCGGGCATGACAGTCATCGTCGTCGACGATGATCCCGATGTCGCCCATGTCATTTCCAGATATCTCGAAGCCAATGGCGCCGAGGTCGCAACGTGTGAGGATCCACGTGATGCCCTGACGGCAATCAGCGAAGATCCGGAGGGCTGGTCCGCGTTAATCACTGATTACGACATGCCTGCTATGAACGGCGGCGAATTGGTGGCCCGGGCGCGAGATGTGGCGCCCGATCTGCCAATCATTGTCGTCACGGCGCTGGCCCGCCGGCTGACCGACCCGCGTCTGGTGAATGGCCAGGTGACCGGTATCCTGTCAAAACCGGTGGATCTGGACCAGTTGTGCGGGACGCTGGCAAAGGCACAGGCGCCCGCGGAAGAAGGATCAGATGATGCGACTGCTGCTGGCCGATGATCATGATCTGGTGCTTGAGACACTCAGCGCCTTTTTGACCGCGCAGGGTGAGTTCGAGGTGGAAACCTGCGGTTCCCTTGATGCAGCTTGCGAGAAAATGGCCAATGACATCGTCTACGACCTTGTCCTGCTCGACTATTCAATGCCTGGCATGAACGGGCTCGACGGCTTGGCACGGGCACTGGAAACCTCTTTCGGAAAACCGGTCGCCATCATGTCCGGCACGGCGACCAAGTCCGTCGCCCAGGAAGCGATTGATGCAGGCGCCATCGGTTTTCTTCCAAAGACCATGGCTGCCAAATCGCTCGTCAACGCCGTGCGGTTCATGGCGATGGGCGAGACCTACATCCCGCTCGATTTCATCAATGCGGAGGACGAGACGTCAAACGCGCCATTGGCAAAACTGCTCTCCGAACGGGAGTTGCAGGTCTTGGGCGGTCTCTGCCGGGGACTTTCCAACAAGGAGATTGCCCGCGAGCTCGACCTTCAGGAAGTGACCATCAAGCTGCATGTGAAAACGCTCAGCCGCAAGCTGGAAGCAAAGAACCGCACCCATGCGGCCATGATTGCAAAAGAGGCCGGGATCGTTTGACCCCGGCCCCTGGTTTCAGGCGGACACCTGCTTCAATCGGCTGCTGTCAGAGCAGAACACTGTCGGCAAAGCCGTCGAGCATGTCGAACCCGTACTGCGCTTGCAGATAAACAGACGCACCGCCCAGATCGACAAGCAGGCTGCCGTCATCTTTCTGTTGAACGCTGCGGGTAATCCATTCATCGCCATCTTCGGTCCCGTCCTTCAGAAGATCGAGGCCGCGCAAATCGAGGATGTCCGCGTCCGGTCCCGTGCAGATGAAGTCCGAGATGGTGTCGAGTGATCCATCAAGATCCTCTGCACGGAAGATGAAGCGGTCCGAACCGGCACCGCCCGAAGCGACATCCTCACCGGCACCGAGATAGATGCGGTCCGCACCTTCTCCGCCATCGAGCACATCGTCGCCGGAACCACCATTCAGATAGTCCTTGCCGTCTCCACCCCGGAGTTCGTCGGCACCGGACCCGCCCTTGATGTAGTCGGCACCTTCGCCGCCGCTCAGGCGGTCATCGCCCTTGCCACCATCGAGCCTGTCTTCGCCAGCGCCACCATCGAGCAGATCGTTGCCCGATCCGCCCTTCAGCTTGTCGTGACCGATGCCACCTTCAAGCGTGTCGGCACCGGAACCGCCTTCAAGGCCATCGTCACCGGCCCCACCACGCAAGGTGTCATCGCCAGAGCTGCCGGCCAGTTGGTCAGCACCGATGCCGCCATCGAGCATGTCGTCGCCCGAACCGCCGTTGAGACTGTCATCGCCGGCTTCTCCGTAGAGTGCGTCGTTTTCGCGTCCACCCGACAGCATATCGTTACCGATACCGCCGAGCAGAGTGTCCAGACCGGAACCACCGGAGAGCGTGTCGTTTCCGGCGCCACCGGCCAATGTATCGTGCCCGGCTGAACCATCGAGCAGATCATCGCCTTCGCCGCCAAAGAGAGAGTCATCATCCTCCGGCAGGAGATTGCCGAACTGGTCGAAGCGCAAGCCATCATCGTCATAAAATGACTGGATCGCCGACTTCTTGTCCGGACCGGCACCTCCGTATAGGGCATCGGCACCGTCATCGCCATTGATCGTGTCGCCCAGTGACGCACCGACCAGCAGGTCCGTGCCATAACCGCCGTGGATTTCGTCGGTCCCGGCGCCGGCATCGACGACATCATCGTAGCTCTGGGCGGCGTCTTCGGCCTCGTGCAGTTCCGGCCCGCGGATGAGCACCATGGCGGACGGATCAAACTCGGTGAACGGGTCCATCGCACGCGGATCGACGGCACCGTCATTGCTGTAGGCCTTGGGTGCATCGGACACGAGCACAAGCCGGGCTGCGCCGTCATCGTTCAGTTCAACGCGATAGATCCCGCCTGAGGTGCCTGTGGCGTCGTTCATGTCGTGGTCGCCACCATTGCCGCCGGCATAGAAGTTGCCGTCGCCGTCAATGACGAATGCACCGAAGGTGATGGCTGGAACGCCATCGGCCATGACCCCGTCAATCTCTGTCCCGGTCACAGCCCAGGTTGAGAATTGCGGTTCGCCGCCGCTTGCGACTGCGGAGACATCAATCTGCATCAGCTTGGCTTCACCGCCCTCGGACCTTGGTTTGACCAGTCCGTAGAAGCTCTGGCTGGCTGCATCGAAAGCCACGTCCCAGACCTTGTCGCCGATCATGTCGGTGGGGAACTTGAAGGTCGTTGCAACTGGATTGCCATCGGCATCGCGCTGGTCGACATCGACCATGGTCACACGGTCGAAATCTGCTTCAAAATTCCACAGATTGCCCTGGTCATCAAAGTCACCGGTCCAGGAGCGGTAAGGCGTTTCGCCGACGCGATAGGCATTGCCCTCAGCGTCGTACATGACGAGATCGGCTTTTGACACCGCCTCGCCGCGCGCATCAACGCCATCTCTGACCGCAATGCCGTAAATCAGGTCGTCCTGCTGGTTGAAACCGATGGCATTGACGACAACGGTCGCCTTGGCACCCGCGGGCGTGTAGGTCTCCGTTTCAGGGTCGAAAACGTTCAACTGACCGTCCATCACCTGATAGATGTTGGCCTGGCCCTCGGCAAAGGCTTTCACCGTCACCTGCTCGCCGCCAAGCTCGACCTGCTTTTCATACCAGAAGACCGGTCCGTCGGTGTTGATCTCGGGGCCGGAACCGCTGTTGCCGGGCAAGGCACGGAATGTCAGCTCGCCCGGCTCGCCGGTACCCTGAAAGCCAAGGACAGCATCCGAGAAGACAGCGCTGTCGGTGTTGATCGTGCCAATGACGGCGTCGTTCCAAAGCACTTCGACCATGCCGGAAACATTGCCGGACGCATAGTTGGCAGCGACCTCGAACGACACCTCATATTGCGCGCCCTTCAAAGTGGTGACGGTCTGGGTCATCTGGCCGTTGCCAGCCGCATCTTCGCTGACAGTCCAGTTGCCGCTTGCGCCATACTGGTCGAAGCTGGTCGCACCATCGGTGTCTTTGAGCAGGTTCTCTGCAACGAAGTCACCATAGATGGTGTCGCTGCTGGCCTTGCCGTCGATCGTGTCATCACCGGCAAGGCCGATGATCAGATCCGCGGATTCGGCTCCCGCGATGGCGTCGTGCTGGGCGGTGCCCAGCACAGGTGTTTTCTCATCGGGCTTCAACATATTGATACTCCATATTTTTCAGTTGGTTATGAGAAAATGTGGCAAGGGCTACCAGCCGATGCCGCAATACTCCGCAGAGGTCGGGAGTTCTTCAAAAGCGCGAACCACGTCGATGACAGGTGTCTTCGACTGCTCCATGGCCCGCCGTGTCAGGGTCGCGTAGAGCGGGTCGCGCTGTGTTACGATGATGGCGTCGGCCTGTTCGGCCACGTCGGCCGCCTCTTCGGCAAGGAAGCCACGCAGATCTTCGGCCAGTGCAGCCAATCCGGGGCTGCCATGCTTCACGTAGCCAAGCTGGCCTTCAATGTCGGTCTTGGCGGTGATGGCGGGGTCATGAGCGATGATCTCGACCCCTTCCGCACGCAGGGCAGCGATCACTTCGAGGATCGGGCTTTCACGCAAATCGTCGGTGCCGGGTTTGAATGCAATGCCGAGGACACCCACGCGCTTGGCGCCGGTGGCGCGCACCATGCGGATCGCCTCTTCGATCTGGGCCTGGTTGGATGTGCCAAGGTTCTCGATCATCGGCACCGAAACACCGGCCGACTTGGCGATGTGGGCGACGGCGCGCACCTCTTTTGGCAGGCAGGAGCCGCCATAGGCAAAGCCGGGCTTCAGATAGTAGGGCGAAAGGTTCAGCTTCTGATCCTGGCAGAAAACATCCATTACCTCGTGGCTGTCGACGCCCTGCGACTTGGCCAGACGGCCTACCTCATTGGCAAAGCAGACCTTTGCTGCATGCCAGACATTGTCGACATATTTGACCATCTCGGCCGTCTCGATTGATGTGAGGATCGGGGTCTCATCAATCGGCGCATAGATCTGGCTGAGAGTGTTGGCCGTACGCTCGCAGGTCGAACCGATGACCGTTTTCGGCGGTGCGTAGAAGTCGTCGACGGCCACGCCTTCGCGCAGAAACTCGGGGTTGAACGCAACACCGAAATCCTTGCCAAGCGTCTTGCCCGATACGGCTTCGAGGATCGGCGTCATCACCTTCATCGTGGTGCCGGGCGGGATCGAACAACGCATAACAAAGACGTGGAACCCGGACTTGCGCGCCAGCCCCGCAGCCATCGAGTTGGCGGCTGCTTCTATGAACCGGTAGTCGCAACCCCCGTCAGGGGCCGTCGGCGTACCAACCGAAACAAAGGTGACATCGGTGTCTTCAACGGCAGAAGCAAGATCGTCGGTTGCCGACACCAGTCCGTCTTCCACACCTTCGCTCAAGAGCCGCTCGAGATCCTTTTCATGGATCGGCGACCGGCCGGCGGCGATGTCGGCAACCTTTGCCGGGTCGATGTCGACACCGACAACACGGTGGCCAAGGCTCGACAGGCAGGCGGTCGAAACCGCACCGACATACCCCAACCCGACAACGGAAATCGCCGGTTTGGCAACGACGGTGTGAAACGAAACGGGCCGTGCATCGGCGGTGGAAAACGGAACAAGGTTGGTCATGGTAACGTCCTTTCGAAGTGCTTTTCTTCGCGATATGAGGACGTTCTAACCCACTCATTTCATTGATAATTTCTTCGAAAAGACTAGTGCGGAGAGCAAAAGCCTCACCGTCATGCCCGAAAGGATAGGCCTGTGCGCGAAGGCATTGCCGGACCATAAGAAAAGGCCCACGGAAGGCACTGCCTTCACGCGGGCCACGCATGTGCGGATTGTCGAAACGAAACCTTGGTGGGGCTGGTGAGAGGAACCGTTTCGCCCGGCATTGCCGTCAGGCAGTTGCCACCGGCACACGCGCATAGATATCCTCATAGCGGGTGATGTCGTCTTCACCGAGATAGACGCCAGACTGCACCTCAATCAGTGTCAGCGGCACCTTGCCCCGGTTCTCGAGGCGGTGAACGGCACCCAGAGGAATGTAGGTCGACTGGTTTTCAGACAGCATCGAAGCCGTGTCGCCGACGGTGACCGTAGCGGTCCCTTCCACGATCACCCAATGCTCGGCCCGATGCTGGTGGCTTTGCAGGCTCAGCCGGCCGCCGGGCTTGACCATGATGCGCTTGACCTGGAAGCGGGCACCGAGTGACAGCGTCTCATAGTAGCCCCAGGGCCGCTGGCAACGGCGGAAGCCGTCCGCTTGCGGCGCTTTGATCAGCTTCAGTTCAGCAACAACATCCTTGACCTTCTCGCTGTCATCGATGTTGGCAACAAGGATGGCATCGTCGGTCGCGATGGCGGCAATGTTTTCAAGCCCGAGCCCGACAATCCGCGTGTCTGCCCGATCGGAGCGCAGCATGGAGTTGGTGCAACCGATCTGCGTGGCCGGACCCGACAGCGCATTGCCATCGCTGTCCCTGCCCGAGGTGCCATGCACTGCACGCCAGGAGCCAAGATCCGACCAGCCGCAATCGACGGGCACCACATGCAACGCATCGGCTGCTTCCATGACGGCATAGTCAACGGAAATGCTCTCGCAGCGGCTGTAAGCATCGGCGCCCAGGCGGAAGAAGCAGAGGTCCTTTGCGCCTGTCGCCAGCGCAGCCCTGCATGGCATCACCAGTTGCGGCGCAAGCGCTTCAAAAGCTTCGATGATCGTATCGACACGGAACATGAAGATACCGGCGTTCCACAGATGCCGTCCGCCATCAACGAGTTTGACTGCAACGTCGCGTTTGGGCTTTTCGACAAAGGATTTGAGCGGTTGGCTTTCGCCTGCATGTGGCGACTGGCTCAGCTCAAGATAGCCATATCCGGTTTCCGGGCTGGAGGGTGTGATGCCAAATGTAACGATCTCGCCTCCGGCGGCCGCCCTCGCTCCGGCATCGACCGCCTCGGCGAATGCGGCACCATCGAGGATCTGGTGATCGGACGGCGCGATCAGCAGGATGGCGTCCGGTGTGTCCTCGTGGCGCAAGGCGGCGGCCAAGATGGCCGGAGCGGTGTTGCGGGCGGCCGGCTCCAGAACAATGTCGGCGCCCTTCATGCCGATCTGGTCAAGCTGATCGGCAACGATGAAACGGAAATCCGTGCCAGTGACGACCATGGGCGGCGCGAACTGCGGCCCGGACAGCCGCGCAACACTGTCCTGGAACAGGCTGCGGTCACCGACGAGATTGGTGAACTGCTTGGGGTAGCTTTTGCGCGAAGCGGGCCACAGGCGTGTGCCGGAACCACCAGCCAGAATAACGGGAACAATCATCGGTCAGACTCCAATCAGCGTTCAACTGCAGCCTCTCTAATGAATTGAAATTGTGTGATCTTCTGCCCGAGAGGAGAGTTCATCCACGCATTGGGATGAGCGGCTATCCGAATGAATAGACCACCGTGGCGAAATCAAACCGGCGTCGGCACAAGGCCGATATACATGGCAAGGACGGTGATGAACGTTGAGACCGAGACAAGGAGCTGAGCCTTGGCGATGCCATTTTGCAGTCTTGCCACCCAGCCCTTTCCGCCGCCGGCCGTCTGGTTGCCCCGGTTGGACCATTTCTGCTTGGACAGATGGAAGACCATGAAAATCTTCACCGATGCATTGATGACCTGATTGAGATAGAGGATGAAGGGCCAACTGAGATCGACCTCGCGGCTGTAGCGGAACAAAAACAGGCACAAGACCAGCCGGCTGAAGGCGACCCAGATCAGGCATGACCACAGATAGAACGGGTCTTGCAGCGCGGCGAGGATGGCGAGTGTCGGCGACACCATCATGGTCCACATCGCGATCCGCTGATCAACGACGCACCACCAGATGAAGGGGTTCACCTTGCGCGGGCCAAGTGCGATTGCACGGCTGCCGTTTCGCAGCATGTTGCCAGACCAGCGGCGGAAGTTCTGGACCATGCGCTCAAGACCGTTCTCCTTGATCACCTCGATCGTGTAGACAGTCGCATCGGGCACATACGTCATCTTCGCGCCGCAGGTGAGCATGTGGTACCAGGTCGACTTGTCATCGCCTGACAGGAACCGGAAACGCCCCCAAAGCCAGTGATCAAGATGATCGGCTTCAATGGTCCGGATGAAGCGCTCCGAACGCATGTGCTGTGCACGAAAAACGGACATACGGCCGGTCAGTGTCAGAACCTTGCCGGACAAGGCATGGCTCTGCATGGCCAGCCGCCGCTGGGCGAAGCGCATGTTGAGCCATGCGCCAATCCATTTCGGGCCGTAGCAGATCACTTCCTCGTCGGTGGTCAGTGCCTGAAGCTCGGGATCGGCCCCAAACATTGAGAGGGTCTTTTCCAGCACGTCGTTGCCGAAGAGCGCATCACCATCCATGAAGATGACCAGATCGTCGGGATCGACACCATTGCGGTTGATCGACCGCAGGATCATGCCGATTGCCATGCGCTTGCCTGGCTGGTTCTGGCGAAGAAAGACCAGTTCGGCCAGATCGTCGGGAATGTCCTGGGCGTGGGTCTCCATGAACGAGCGGATGATCATCTCATCATAGGCCGAGCCGGTTCCGACATAGAGTGTCGTTGGAATGCCCGCGCGGCGGATCTGGCCGAGGATTGAACCGATCACACGTTTGGTGATGGCCGGTTCCTCGTAATAGGTGGTCATCTGGATGTGCAGCCGGCGAGGCCGCCAGCCGCTTTTCCAGACCGCTTCCGCTTCCGCGCGCATGTTGGGCCAACGCAGGCGGCTGTAGATCTCGGCACGCACCGCATGCGTGAACCACCAGCCAAACCGCCATATGCCCAAAATGCCGAGAATGACCGTGATGTGCATGACACCCGGCTCAAAGAACCTGTTTGGCACGGCAAAAAGCAGAAAGAAGATGATCTGGGCGAACACCATCAGGCAGAAAATCTTGCCCACAGACCACCGTTTGAAACCCCGCGGCGCCGGGCCGCTCAGATCGCGCAGGCGCGCGGTCAGATCCTTGTCGAACGCATATTCGCTTTCGGGCGCACTCATTGGAACATGCCCCAAGCGGCGTGGGCCTGCTCCACGACCCAATCATCAATGCGCGTCAGCCGGTCGCGATGAATGGTCAAGCTGACCGGCGCATCGGCAGGAAACGTCTCGCGCAACGTGTCGGTGTCCATACCGGTCGGTGCAATGGTCACCAGCATGCCAAATGCATTGGGTTGCCCTGGGTCGGGGCCCGCAACGACATCAGCAACACGTCCTTCCGCGCTCAGCACCTGATCGCCGTTCGCAAACGAGATTCCGACACGCTGGCCAAGATGAACCCGGTCGGCCACTTCAGAGCTGACCCAGCCCAGCATCGTACGCGGCTCGTTGTGCTCAAGCTGCAGTACGGCCGCATTCTCCGTGACGAACTGGTCCTCGTGCGCAGCGATATCCAGAACAGTTCCGTCAAACAGTGCGACGACGCGCGCTTCGTCCTGACGTTTTTCGCGCAGCGCTTCGATCTCGCGCAGATCGGCGAGTTCTGTTTCAAGTTCGCCGATCAACGCATGCAGACGTTCCGCAATCACCGTGTCCGGCGCAAACGCCGGCGCTAGTTCACCATTGATGTCTCGCAGAGACAGCCAAAGCTTGTGCATGTTCTCGGTGTCGCCATCGGCAAAGAATTCGGCCTGGAAGCGCGCGGCAAGAGCATGGCGCGCCGTGATAGGCAGTGCTGGCTCACTTTCGTCCCCCATCGCCACACGCAGCTCTGCGAACGCCGTTTCGGCGTTCCGCAGTTTGCGGGCGACCGTGTTGCCGCGCTGCCGTGCGTTGGCAATGGCATCATCAAGACTGGCGTCGCCCAGCACCATCAGCACATCACCGGCACGCACATTGTCGCCGGGGGCCACGCGGATTTCGCGCACGAAGGCATCGGTCGGTGCAACGTGAGGCAGCACAGGCGCAACCACACGCCCGCGATCGACGTCGATCTTGTCGAGCAGCGATGCAACCTGGCCGCCCATCAAACCGAACACCAGCGTGGCGAGCACGGCATAAACGCAAAGGTTCCAGACAATGCGAAACGCGCGCGGCAAGGTTCTTGAAACCGCGACCGTCTTTTCCGCCTCTGTTTCCTCCATCGGCACAAGGTCAACCGGCGTATCGAGGCTGGTGATGATATCGTCGGTCGCGGCCATCCGCCCCGACAGGATCGAGCGGTAGAACACGGCAAGCGTTTCGCGCTGACGGCCGGTCAACGCCTCAAATGTCAGAAACCGGGTGCCCGGCTCGCTGTCCAGCTTGACCGGGAAGCGGATATCAACGCCTTGAAACGGGATCGAAAGAGTCGCCTCTTTGGGCAGGATGTCGCTGGTGCCAGGAAACTCAAAGCCTTGTAGCGACCAGTTCTCGACGGTCACCGCCTCACCTGTTGAAAGTTCGAGGCCAAGCGGGGCGCGCACCTGAAACGACAGGTCCGGCATTGGGCGTTCATGACGAATTTTCACCAGCTCCACTCCTTTCGGATGCGCGAGTTTGATATCGCATTCGAAGGAACGTCCGGCTGTGGGAACCGTATAGCGGGCGTCTCAGAAGTATAGTCTGGTCACACAAGGGTCTGCAAAGTGTGCTTATCCCATCCCGGTCCGATCTCCCCAATGCAGACGTAAGCGGTGCAGTGAAATCAAGCTGAAATCGGTGGGAAACGGTTTGTGCCGAGAGACCACGATGTTCGTCGATGCCTTACAGATTACAACGTAGCAAAGACGCCTCTTGGCAGGGTGTCCGTACCTGAAATCGCCCATTTCTATACAAGTCTCTCAATGCTTTCTGTTCGAGCGATTTTATCGTTGCAAACTGAGCCACGCTCAGCGCTCGCAAGTCGGAACGGCACAGTTTGACTTGTGCAGACCTTGGGATTGCCGGTGGCGTCTTCCAGAACTCAACAGCGCTGCCACCAACGCCGTCTGGGAAACGAACTGGCGCAACGACATATAGAAGCTGAATGTCGCTCCCGCCGTCGCAGCAAACCCATCATCTGCCCCTCGACCACGGTTTTTCGATCAGTGGAGCCGTTGGCGAGTCCCTGACATAGGACCTGATCAATCGATCGAATGACTTCCGGGCCAGGAGGCTGTGCTGGCGGGAATAGCCAAGGCTTGCGACAAAACTCCAATGCGCGTGCATCATAGAGACGAACATGAATGACAGCTCCTTGCAGGCCGCCTCGCTGAGCTTGGGATGCGCAATGACCAATTCATGCATCATGACTTCGCCCAGCGTCTGGTAGCGGTCGCACATACGGTCCCGCACCAATTCGGAGCCCACGGAATAGGCGACCATGCCATCATAGGCTTCAAGGTCCACGGGCATCGGATGATCCTTGGACAGGTCGAAGAAGAAATCCAGGAAGAAGTCGAGACGGCCCACTTCGCCGATATCGACGATGCCCGCCAGCAATATTTCGCGATAGGTGCCGGCGAGGTAGTCGCACAAATCGGCAATCAACACATCGCGGTCGGGATAGTAGTATCGGACCAGTTGGCGCGACAGGCCAGCTTCTTCGGCCACGCTCTCAAAGGAGAAGTTCTGCACGCCGCGGTTGGACAGCAACGTCGCGGTGGCTTGCAGAATCTGCGTTTTCTTGCTGTGCGCTTGATCACGGTCGTTCATCTTGGTTACCCCCCCTCCAGTTTGCCGAACCACCACCTTACCCTGCGGTCGGGTGCGGCCAGTGTTGCTGCTCGTTGCTTTATATGCACAGCCGCATCGGGTGTCATGGGCATGCCCGATCCCTCTGGCATCGCGGCGGCTGGACATGGCGTTGGATGATTCTTGAAGCTCCGATCCATCCAAGCAACCGAGGCCGCTGCGGTAGGAAACCGTGATTTTTCGCTGCGAAAAATTCGGAGCAGCATGTCTGGGCGACGGAATGACGCCCAGACATCAAGTCACTGAAATCAAAAGATAATTGAGACGCTCTGAGAGGCGTGCCCAATACTTGTGTAACCAAGCGTTTTTCATTGCGAAAAATCGCTTTCATTCGACTTGCCTAACTCTGAGCGCTGCTTTTACTGACGAAAACAGGAATCGCAGCTCCATAAATTTTCGATGACTGTGAGCGACTGAAGCTTGGAGCAAATCAGACAGGACGGTAGCGCAATGATGCGGATGGAACTGCGCAGAACACGCAACGAGAACCGGCGGGCACACACGCATGGCGATCGCGGAAACGGCCGGAATGTGCGGCGCGGCGTTAGAAGCACTGATCACGCCATAGCATCGCACCTGCAAAAACTATGCGCGGGCACAGCGTGTGCCACGGTTCTGGCTGTCCTGGCCATGCCATCCGATTCGGCCCATGCCGCGTGCGACAACAACGCCCCAACCACCGGCGAAACGGTCACCTGCGACGCCGTGCCACCGAACCCGGATACGGCCGGCATCATCGGCCCGACGTCGGACGATGTCACGGTCAATGTCGGCCCTGGATCCGGCGTCACCAACAATGCGGGCCCGGCGATCGAGCTGCGCTCGGGTGCGGAGATCAACGTCGACGGGTTCATCGAGGCAGGCAATGGAACAGCTATCGCCTTGAACCCGGCAGCGGCTCCGACCGGAACTTTGCTCGACCAAATTGTAAGCGTCGCTACCGTGCGAGCGGCTCAAGTTCGGGACGTCGCAAGAAATGCTGCCACTGATGGCGATGCCTTCGATTTCACTCCTGGTCAACCTCCCGCCACGCTGCCCGCCCCCTTCATTGACGGTTTGGCCAGTGGCTCAGACGGCAACACCATCACCATCACCGGACCGTTCGTGCCCGGAGTTTCCGGATGGGTGCTCGGCACGATCGACAGCCGGGGGGCGTCTGCCACCGGCGTGAATGTTGATGCCGGAAGCTTTTCGACCACGCTGCCAACGACGCCGGGCTTCCTCGTCGGGGACGGTGGCGCGGGGGAACTCTACGTCCACAATGGCGGGGTCGTTGGTACGATGGGCAATGATTCGCCGGCTGTCAGTGCCGCAGGCAATTCCGCACTTGGTGTCCGCGTGGATGGCGGTTCGCAGATCGCAACGTCAGGCGACGGCTCGGCTGCCATATCGGTGATCGCGGACAATCAGAATTTTCTGTTTGAATCGGTCGGTGGCAGCAGCACCATACCTTTGATCGAGACGACGGGCACCAATTCGCCAGGCATTGTCATGACCGGTCCAGGTCGCTCGAGCGCGGTGTTGACGATTGACGGGCCTGACGCGATTTTCCGGACGGAAGGTGACAACTCACCTCTTTTCTCACTGCGGCCCGACGGATTGTCGAGCATCAGTGCAGCTATCCAGGAATCGACACTCACCACAGAAGGCGACAATTCTGACGTGCTGTCAATCCAGACCGGGAACAGCTCAGATGGATTGATTTTTCTTGAACGTGTGATTGCCAGATCCAGTGGAGAGGACGCCCATGCCGTTCGTTTCGATGGCGCTACTGCTGGCAGCACTGCCGCGGCCATTCTTTTGTCCAGCACCTTCGAGACAGAAGGCGACGCCTCCACCGCCATCTTTCTGAGCGGAGCCGCAGACAACAGTAGCGCGACTTTCGCATTGGCAGATGTCACCGCATCGACCCAGGGCAATGACGCACCGGCCTTCTCGACGGTCGAAGACGGCGATGTTCTGGGTAACGGTTCCGTCCAGACCATCGATATCTTCGACTCCTCATTTACCACCATGGGCAACAACAGCCCCGGCTTCCGGTCGCGCCATCTCGTTGGCGGCTCGGCGGAAACGCTGAATTTCGATAATCTGACTTTTGCCACCCAAGGCGACAACTCCGGGGGCTTGGTCGTTGAGGGCTTCAGCGGTGATGATTCCGCTAGCTCGATCAGCGGGGCCAACACGACGATCTCAACTGAAGGTGCCAATAGCCCCGGTATCAGCATCGGCGGCGGGTTCGGCGCCAGCTCCGTTCAGGCCAGCGATTGGCTTAATTTCGATATCACCACCACCGGCGCGAACTCTGGCGGCTTCGAATTCAAAGCCATCGGCATCGATGCAAGCTCGACCGTGATTAGTATGGACGACTTCAATATCACGACGTACGGCGACGGTTCCTTCGGCTTTTCCATCGGAGCCGTCGATCCGGCATCGGTGGCGCCTGTAGCGGTGCAGAACAACCTGACTTCTTATGCGATGTCGATGGTCAATATTGCCATAGAAACGCACGGAGACAACGCGCCCGGCTTCTTTGTTCAGGGCTTGCGGCCCGGCGCGACCAATTCCGACCAGACGTTTCTGGGTCTCAGCACGTCGGTCACGACGAGTGGCGATAACTCCGATGGTTACACGCTAGGCGAAAACTTTGGCCGCTACGTCCTCGCCGATGACTACTTCAGCACAATAGTGCTCGACAACATCACCTCGACGACATCTGGGGACAATTCGGATGCCTTCGTCATTTCCCGGTTCACCAATCTAACCAATGACCCCGCGCGCTTCGGCCAACTCGCGCCCGACGGCAGCATTATAAGAGGGAGCGTACCTCCCGACTTTTTTGACGGCTTCAGCGCCTCGGGCCTGAACAGCCGGGCGGTGCAGAACCATGGCGTCATCGACGGTGGCGCCGACGGCATCGTGCTCGGTGACGGCATCAAGGGCAATTTCGCCAATTCCGGCATCATCACCGCGCAAGGGCTCGATGCGCTGGTCTATGACATTGACAGCGCCATCGACGATATCTTCGAGCTGCAACCGGGCGGCGTGGTCCAAGGCCGCGTTCTGGCCGGCCTCGGCGAAGACACCTTCATCCTCGGCGGAGACGGCACCGACAGTTTCGATGTGTCCCTGCTGGACATCGACGGCACCAATTCAGGCGAGCAGTATCTCGGCTTCGATCTGGTGGAAAAACAGGACGCTTCGACCTGGACGCTGACCGGCACCAACACCGAGATCGACAATTTTGCGGTCAATGGCGGATTGTTGAACGTCAACGGAGCGCTGCCCAATGGAGCCTTCACCGTCAATGGCGGCACTCTGGGCGGTATCGGCACGGTGGGCTCATTTGTTGCCAACAATGGCGGAACGATCGCACCGGGCAACTCAATCGGCACGCTCAATGTGGCCGGCGATATCGTTTTCAATGCCGGATCGATCTATCAGGTCGAATTGGATGACCAGGGATCGAGCGACCTGATCGACGCGGCGGGCACGGCGACGATCAATGGCGGCACCATCGCAATCTTGGCAACCCCCGGCAGCTTTTCAAATCCGGTCTTTACCATCATCGACGGTGTCAACTTTGGTGGGCAAAGCTATACCATCATTGAGGCAGATGGCGGTGTCACCGGCACGTTCTCGGACATCACCGACAATGTGCCCGATGTGGATTTCGTGGGCATCTACACGCCCACCACGGTGCAACTTGGCCTGACCGGGCGCGGAACCGAATCCGCCAAGTGGGTTCATCCCTCATCGCTGAGCGCCGGTGCTTTGACATCGCGGCTGTTCGGCGAGACGCTGCGGCGCCGGGGCGGGCTTGTCGCGTCCGGCGCCATGGCCGGCACGGGCACGGGCGAAACGCTGAGCCTTGGCTACCTGTCCGGCTCACAATCGGCCAACGCATTATCGGCAATGAGCGCTCGGAGCACCTTTGCGGCCGACGTGCCCGATGCGCCGTTCGCAGCCATGCCCGATCCACGCCGCTGGGCCGTGTGGGGCGCCGGTCTTGGCGCGGTCACCGATGTCGATGCGTCCGGCGGAATACCCGGCTGGGACAGCACTACCGGTGGCCTTGCCTTCGGCTTTGAACGGCGGCTGGATCAGTATGCCGCGCCGGTCATCATCGGCGCTGCCTTCGGCTACACGGTGACCGATGTCGATGTGGGCGCATCCAAGGCCGATATCGACAGCTACCAGTTCGGCCTTTATGCCGCCTCGTCGGCCGGGGCCCTCAGCTGGTCGGCGGCCCTGTCCTATGCCTTTCAATCCTATGACTTCACCCGTCCGGTCGCCTTTGGAGGCGGTGCAGTCACCGCGCTGGGTTCGGCCGATGGCCACGCCGTCACGGGCGCCTTGGAGGCATTTTACGATGTTTCCGGCCAGTTGGGCTATGGCGCGGTGAGCTTCGGTCCGCTTGCGACCCTCGATGCGGTCTATGCTGAGCGCGACGGCTTTACCGAAACGGGCGCGGGCGTCCTCAACCTGACCGTTGACGGTGCCGACATGACGCAAGTGATCACCGGCCTTGGCCTGGCCGGCAGCATGACCCGTTCGCTTGGCTCGACCTCCGTCACCTTTGACGGGCGGATCGCATGGGAGCACGTATTGGGTGATCGGTCCGCGACGTCGATGTCATCGATCCCTGTTGCCGCGGCAAGCTTTGTCACCAATTCAGCCCCGATCGACCGCAATCGTCTGGCGGTCGGTGTCGGGGCTGCGTTCGACATGTCGGATCGTCTGTCTGCACACATCCGATACGATGGCAGCTATTCGGGATCGGGCATCGACCACCGGGGATCGGCGGGGTTGACCATCAGGTTCTGAGTGGAAGTCCAAACCTTTTTTCGAATGAGTGCAAGACTGTCTCCGATTGGCAGAGGTGGTGGGGTTTGTGTTGCTGTTCCCATCAAGGTCATGATCCGCGTATCGACGCAAAGGCCGGATACGTATCGGCGACGTCCGCTCCGCTATCGTGCCAAATTCTCTCTTGCGAAACGCAGTCGGTCCATACATTTGCAGCCTTTGGCGCGACCAGGGCTCGCATCTTCAGCGAACAACAGCTCCACTGGAGGCTACCAACTCCGCCGTGCAATCGGTTGAACCGATCTTGGTTGCGCGAAGGCCTTGGTCGTGGCTTGCTTCGCGGGGGGGGGGCTAACCTCATCCGCATGCGTCTCGGGCTCGCCTCTTGCCTCTGGCCGTGAGAGGCGGACCCAATGCAACGATCGATCCTCCCGAGCCGCGAGGTTGGGCCGCAAGATGAGGCTCTGCGAAATCAAGAAGCCTCCCAAAACCGAGATCAACGCCGGAAGTTTGCGTTTCTAATTCGTACGCGTTTTCAATGCCTTAAAGCTCACGGAAACTTGGACGTGTAACCGGGCCGTAACCGCACCCGGCCAAGATCCCACAGCGCAACAACTCCCGCGCGCAGGACATCGCCGCTAGGCGCCTGAGAAACCGTCTCTTTTCAACCGAGAATTTTTGGAGCGGGCGATGAGATTCGAACTCACGACCCCAACCTTGGCAAGGTTGTGCTCTACCCCTGAGCTACGCCCGCTCACGTCCGGCCGGCGCCGAACCGCCGCTTAATGCCGCAAGGCCCCTGCGAATGCAAGGGGATTTTGACGGCGATTTTGCCGCGTTTTGCATCGGCGGCCGGACGGCCGATGTTGCGCGATCCCGGCACTGGCCACGGTCGATATCCGGCCGTTCTCACGGGTGGCCTTGTCAGGACGGCGCCGATGCGCGACAAGGCCGATCGGCGCTCCGGCGCACGATCCTGACCTGTCATCGAGCCGTTTGACCCCGTGACCAACCAGCCGAAAACGAGCACCGAGCTGCTTGCCTTTCTTGACGATCTCGTCATTGGGACGACCACGCATGAGCATGCGCCGGTCTTCACCGTCGCCGAGAGCCAGGCGGTGCGCGACGCCATCCCGGGCGGGCACACCAAGAACCTTTTCCTCAAAGACAAGAAGGGCCGCTATTTCCTTTTGACAGTCGGAGAGGAGGCCGAGATCGATCTTAAGCGCATCCATACGGTGATCGGCGCGCAAGGCCGCGTCTCTTTCGGAAAGCCGGACGCGCTGATGGATCTTCTGGGCGTCGTGCCGGGCGCGGTCACCTGTTTCGGGGTCATCAACGATAAAGACCACCGGGTGACGCTGATCTTCGATCAGGCATTGATGGAACACGAGATCATCAACGGCCATCCCTTGCGCAACGATGCCACCACCGCGATCGCGCGCGACGATCTCAAGCGTTTTGTGGAAGCGACCGGACACGCCTTCACCATCTTGAATCTGAGCGCGCCGGAGGCGACATAACACCGATCACCGGATGAGCAGTACAAAAGCGCATCATCGCGATGCGGGGACAAGGATGATGACCAACAGCGACAATCCCTTCGCGCCGGGCGGTTCGGCCGGCAGCTATGGCAACCAGACGGTGGATTTCGGCGCCACGCCGGCCAACGGGACCGCGAACGCACCTGCCGGTGCGCCCGTCGGGGCTGCACCCGGCGCGCTGATCAAGGACACGACCACCGCCGACTTCCAGACCGACGTTGTAGCCGAATCGCGCAACCAACCTGTGCTGATCGACTTCTGGGCGCCCTGGTGCGGTCCGTGCAAGCAGTTGACGCCGGCGCTCGAAGCCGCGGTCCAGAAGGCCGGCGGCAAGGTCAAGCTGGTCAAGATGAACATCGATGAACATCCGGCCATTCCCGGTCAGATGGGAATCCAGTCGATCCCGGCGGTGCTCGCCTTCGTTGACGGCCAGCCGGTCGACGGCTTCATGGGCGCGCAGAGCGAAAGCCAGGTCGATGCCTTCATCGACAAGCTGGTTAAGCAGTCAGGCGGCGGCGCACAGGGCGCGGCCATCGAACAGGCGCTCGCCCAGGCGGCCGAGGCGGCTGCGGCGGGCGATGTCAACGGCGCCGCGCAGCTCTTCACCATGGTCCTGCAGCAGGAACCGGAGAACGCCGCCGCCTATGGCGGCATTGCCGGATTGATGGCCGATCACGGCCAGCCCGACCGGGCGCGCGACATGCTCGACCAGGCGCCCGAACCAATCCGCGAGGCGCCGGAGCTTGCGGCCGTGCGCACCAGGCTGGAGCTTGCCGAAAAGGTCGCGCAGATCGGCGATCCGGCGGCGCTCGAGGCACGCCTGGCCGAAAATGACAGCGACCATGATGCCCGCTTCGACCTGGCGCAGATCCTCAATGCGCGCGGCGAGCGCGAGGCGGCCGCAGACCATCTTCTGGCGATCATGAAGGCCGACCGGGAATGGCGCGAGGACGGCGCGCGCGCCGAACTGCTGAAATTCTTCGAAGCATGGGGCCAGACCGATCCAGCGACGGTGAAGGCACGGCGCAAGCTGTCGAGCCTTCTGTTCCGCTGACGATCCGGCGGCAGGTGGCGGTGCAGGGGTTGCTGGCGGCCGCCGCTGCACCATCTTACCTGCCATGAAGCGCACAATTGTTCAGCGGTGATCCCATGCAGGCTGGCAACACGGTCTATCGCGATCTCGACGACGTTCCGGCGGTGGTGCCGGTGTTTCCGCTTTCGGGCGCACTTTTGCTGCCTGGCAGCCAGTTGCCGCTCAACCTGTTCGAGCCGCGCTATCTGGCCATGTTCGATGCCGCGCTCAAGGGCAGCCGCGTCATCGGCATGGTGCAGCCGGTCTTTGGCGGCGCGGGGGGAAAGGCGGACAATCCCGACCTGTGCAAGATCGGGTGCCTCGGCCGGGTCACCGCGTTTTCCGAGACCGGCGACGGCCGCTGCCTGATCACGCTGGAAGGGATTTGCCGGTTCCGGATCATCGAGGAATTGTCGGTGACCACGCCGTTCCGGCAGTGCCGCATCGCGCCGTTCGCGGGCGACCTGGCCGACAAGGATGAGGGCACCGATGTCGATCGCGAGCAATTGCTGGCCGCCTTCCGCGACTATCTGGAGGCCAACCAGCTTGAGGCCGACTGGGCCAGCGTCAACAAGGCCAACAATGCCGCGCTCGTCAACGCGCTGTCGGTCATGTCGCCCTACGGGCCGGCGGAGAAGCAGGCGTTGCTCGAGGCGCCCGACCTGAAGAGCCGCGCCGAAACACTGGTGGCGATCACCGAAATGTCGCTGGCGCGCGACAATGATGATTATGCCCGCACATTGCAGTAGGCTTTGCGGATAACCGGCCGATTCCCGGAACCCGCAATGACCGACGATCCCAAAACCGAGCCGGCCGAGACCGGTGATCCATCGCCATCTGCGCAAACCGATGCGCATGGCGGCATCGATCCGCAATTGCTCGATCTTCTTGTGTGTCCGCTGACGAAAAAGCCGCTGCGACATGATGTCGAAGCCGACGAACTTGTGTCGGAAGCCGCCGGCCTTGCCTATCCGATCCGCGGCGGCGTGCCGATCCTTTTGCCATCGGAGGCGCGCTCGCTGCGCGACGAGAATGGCGACGCCGAGCCGGCCTCGTGAGCGCGGCGAAGGAAATGGCGACGAAGCGTCAGAAGCGCGGCGACGCACGGCGCGAAGCGCTCGTTCAGGCCGCCGCAGACCGGTTCTGGAAGCGCGGCTATGCGGGCAGTTCGATCGCGCAGGTGGCGGCGGCGGCGGGCGTGCCGCTCGGCAATGTCTATTATTACCACAAGACCAAGGCTGACCTTGCCATGGCTGTCGCCGACCTGTTCGTCGGCCAGACCGAAGCGCTGATCGACGAGGTCGCCGCCGAGAGCGATGATCCGCGCGGACGGCTGAAAGCGTTGGTCGGCCGGCTGCGCGCGTCGCAGGCCTCGCGGCTGGCCCATGGCTGCCCGATCGCCAGCGCCTGCCGGGATTTTCGCGACGAAGCGCCGGAGGCGGCGCAGCGCGCGGCACACAGTTTCACCGTGCTGACCGGCCATATCGCCGCCGAACTGGGCCGAACCGGCATGCGGCCGGCGCTGGCGCTGGCGCGGGCGCGCGCGATCGTGTGTGACTGGCAGGGCGGCATCGCGCTCGGCCATGCGCTGGGCGAGCCGCCCGTTCTGGCCGAGGCCTTCATGCGCATGGAGCGTCTGGCGACCCAGCCCTGACGCGCTGGAAACGCACGTTCAAGCACATATCGACCGGTCACAATCCCGTCACCAAATGATCCATCGGGCGCCGTCATTGCGACCGATTGTCGCCCTGTCCGTCACCAAATGTTGCAGCCGTTTGCATTCGGTTCGCGATCAGGAGGGCGATGATGACCGATACGAGGACATGGGAGCAGCCGGGACCGTCGAAACGATGGTCCGGCGGGCTGAGTCTCGGGACGAAGTTCTTCGTTCTGGGTGTTCTGGCCGTCACGCTTAGCATCCCGCTTTTCGCCGTGTGGCTGCTCGTTCAGGACCGCGAGGCGAACTATCGCCGCGCGGTGGCCGAGATCGGTGCCCAATGGGGCGGCAGCCAGACGCTGACCGGGCCGCTTTTGGCGGTGCCGGTGACGGTCCTTTCCAATGTGCGCGACCAAAATGGCGGCACGGTGCAGCGGCGGGTTGGGCGGACGCTTCTGATTGCGCCGCAGGCGCTGGACGTAACGGGTCAGGTCGATCCCGCACGGCGCAAGCGCGGCATCCATGAGGCGATCGTCTACCAGTCCCGCCTGACCGTCCGTGCGCGGTTCGGCGCGCCCGATCTCGATGCGCTCTCCCCGCCGGTTGTCGCGGCCGACTGGACGCGCGGCAAGCTGGTCATGGCGCTCAGCGATCTCAAGGGCATCGAGACGGTCGCGATCATCAGCGGGGACGACGAGCTGGACGGTGCCTCTCCGGGCTTCGGCATCGGCGCGGGCGCCCAGCAATCGGGCTTCCATGTGCCGGTCGATCTGTCCGGCAGTTTCGCTGATGGCGGCGCGCCGGCGGAGTTCGTGCTCGATCTGGCGTTCAAGGGATCGCAGACGCTGCGCTTTTCGCCGGTCGGCGCGGAAACCCGTGTGACGCTGACATCGCCTTGGCCGCATCCGAGCTTTGCCGGCGCGTTCCTGCCGGCGACGCGGACCGTTTCGGAGGCGGGATTTGAGGCGCATTGGGCCGTGCCGCAACTGGCCCGGTCGATCCCGTCGGCGATGATCGCCGAAGGCGGAGCGCCGCTAGCGACCTTCCCCGATGCGCAGTTTGGTGTCGATCTCTATCAGCCGGTGCATTTCTACCGCTTCGTCGACCGCGCGGTGAAATATGGCGTCCTGTTCGTCGGCGCGGCGTTTCTCGTCATCTTCGCCATCGAGGTGATGTCGGGCGGCCGCATGCATCTGGCCCATTACATGATGACCGGGCTGATGATGATCATCTTCTATGTGCTGCTGCTCGCGCTTGCCGAAATGATCGGTTTTGCGGCGGCCTATGCGATGGCGGCCGGCGCGACCGGCGTGGTGGTGGCCGGGTTCACGGCCACACTGTTCTCGGGACGCATCTGGGCGTTCTCGGCGTTTGGCGGCTTCGCGCTGCTCTACGGCTCGCTTTATCTGGTGCTCAGCCTTGAGGAGGCGGCGCTGCTGGCCGGCGGGATTGCCGCGTTTGCCATCGTCACGGCGATGATGTTCGGCACCCGCAAGGTCGACTGGTCGGCCGGCGGGTCACCAGCCGCCAAAGCCTGATGTCAGATCGGGTCCCCGCGCAACAGGCGCGGCGCGGGGCCCGCAAGGCCGGCGGCCTGCCGGATGAAGAAATTCTTGAGTTGCGGCATCCGGTCGACAAGGCCCAGCCCGAGATCGCGAACGGCGCGTACCGGCGCCAGATCGTTGGAAAAAAGCCGGTTCAAGACGTCGGTTGTCACGCCCATCTGCACCGTGTCGAAGCGGCGCCAGCGCTGATAGCGCTCCAGAACGTCGAGCGCGCCGACATCCTGGCCAAGGCGATGGGCTTCCACCACCGTTTCGGCGAGCGCTGCGGCATCCTTGAAGCCCAGATTGAGGCCCTGCCCTGCGATCGGGTGGATGCCGTGGGCGGCGTCGCCCGCCAAAGCGAACCGTTCGGCGACGAAATCGCGCGCCAGCGTCAGGCCGAGCGGATAGGCGCGCGGGCCGTCCTCGACGGTCAGTTCGCCGAGCTTGAGGCCGAAGCGCTGCTCGAGTTCCATTTCGAAGGTGAACGGATCGGCTTTCAGGAGCCGCTCGGCATTTTCGGTCGATTCGGTCCAGACGATGGACGACCGGTTGCCGGTCAGCGGCAGGATGGCGAACGGGCCGGCGGGTAGGAAGTGTTCCTCGGCGCGGCCCTCGTGCGGGCGCTCATGGGCAATGGTGGCAACGATGCCCGACTGGCCGTAATCCCAGTGGACGGTCTTGATGCCGGCCATGTCGCGCAGCCGCGAGCGGACGCCGTCACAGGCGATCAGAAGCCGCGCTTCGACCATGTTGCCGCCGCCGGCCGTGATCCGCGTGACCGCGCCGTCGCGCTCAAAGCCTGTGACACCGGCACCCTGCACGATCTTGACGCCGGCTTCGGCGCAGCGCTGGCGCAATATGCGGTTCATCTCGACATTGGGCAGCATGTGGGCGAACGGCTCGTCCGGCGCCACATCGCCGTCGAAGGTCAGGAACACGGGCCGGACCGGATCGGCGGTGCGGCTGTCGGTAACGATCATCTCGGTCATCGGCTGGGCGTGCGGCACGAGCGCCGCCCAGCAGTCGAGCGCTTCGAGCATCTTGCAGGCAGCCGCCGCGATTGCCGATGCGCGGCCGTCCTTCTCCCAAACGCCCTCGGGCGCGGCATCGGCCACGACAACCGACAGGTCCGGCGCACCCCTTGCGACCGACAGCGCCGTGGCAAGGCCGACATAGCCGGCACCGGCGACGAACACGTCGCAGCGGTCGGGCAGGGCGGGCTTTTTCGCCCTGCCGCGCGCGGGTTTCGTGCTTGCCTTGGCCATGGGTCTGCCCTTTCAGCGCCGGTGGGTGTGTCACTTGACTTGATGCGCGCGCTTGTAGCAAGGCGGCAACACGTCGCGCAAACCCGCGCGCTACCATCATCCCCCGACCAGCGAGCTGACATGTCCCAAGCGATGCAAAAGGTCCTGTCGATCCTCGATCTGGATGAGGCGGGCGAGAACCGGTTCACCGGCCGCAGCCCGCAATCGGGCTGGCAGCGCGTGTTCGGCGGGCAGGTGATCGGCCAGGCGCTGGTGGCCGCGCAGCGCACGGTCGATGCGGCGCGGCATGTGCATTCGCTGCATTGCTATTTCATGCGGCCGGGCGATCCGGCGATCCCGATCGACTATTCGGTCGACCGCATCCGCGACGGCGGCAGCTTCAACACGCGTCGCGTTGTCGCCGAGCAGGATGGCAAGGCCATCTTCTCGCTGTCGGCCTCGTTCCAGCATGACGAGCCGGGGCTCGACCATTTCATGCCGATGCCGCCGGAAGTGCCGATGCCCGAGGCGCTGATGGGCGAAAGCCAATTGATCGAGAGCTTCATCGACAAGGTGCCCGAGAACATCCGCCGCTACTGGCTGCGCGAACGGCCGATCGAGTTGCGGCCGGTCTCGTTCACCCACTATGTCAGCCGCGAGAAGCTGCCGCCGGTGCAACATGTCTGGGTTCGGGCGACGGGCCCGGTGCCCGACAACCGGGCGCTGCAGGCCGCCGTTCTGGCCTATCTGTCGGACATGACGCTGCTGGACACGTCCTTGTTTGCCCATGGCCGGGCGATCTTCGATCCGGACCTTCAGGTGGCGAGCCTTGATCATGCGATGTGGTTCCATCGCCCGCACAAGCTCGATGACTGGCTGCTCTATGCCCAGGACAGTCCCAATGCGTCCGGCGCGCGGGGTTTCACCCGTGGCGGGCTCTATACGCGGGACGGTGTCCTCGTGGCGTCGGTTGCCCAAGAGGGGCTGATCCGCCAGCGCAGGCGCTGAAAAAGCAGGCAACACGGCAATTCTGCACAATCCTTGTGCAACTGTTGATCTCTGCCATGCCCGCTTTCCGGGCAATTAGAGAAAAAGCCGTTTAAATTCAATAGCCTGCCAAACTGGCACGCTGTGTGATTCCTTATTGTGCGATGCAGCGCGCCCATAGGGCCGGCGCGCTGTCATGTCCGCCGGCGGCATGGTGCCGCTGCGGCAAGCAAACGGGGAAGACAAGCGCATGAAAATAGTCATGGCTATCATCAAGCCCTTCAAGCTCGACGAGGTGCGCGAAGCGCTCACCGGGCTGGGCGTTCAGGGCCTGACCGTGACCGAGGTCAAGGGTTATGGGCGCCAGAAGGGACACACCGAGATCTATCGCGGCGCCGAGTACGCGATCAGCTTCCTGCCCAAGCTGAAGATCGAACTGGTCGTCGACGACGACATGATCGACAAGGTGCTGGACGCCATCGCCGGAGCCGCCAAGACCGGCCAGATCGGCGACGGCAAGATCTTCGTCCACTCCATTGACCAGGCGGTGCGCATCCGCACCGGCGAAACCGATTCCGAAGCGCTGTGACGCCGCTTCGCCATTCAGGAGTTCTCCACCCATGACACAACGCAAACTTGCAACACTGGC
>JAEPON010000025.1 GCA_017642895.1 Roseitalea sp. | reverse complement strand
TCTTTGATCCGGGCTTCGTCGATCTGGATCACTTGCCCCATCGTTGTGGGCTTCTCGTCATCTTCCATTCTCTGCTCCTCTCAGACAATCTGAAAGGAGCCTCCGTCACGGTCAAATGTGCGAAAGACTCTGTACGTTATCTCGCCGCCTGTGTCCATCCGATCACATTATGTTAACATGAATTACTGATCATAGCCCTTGTTCGCTCCGATACGGCTTCTTCGATCTATTTGAACTTTGAATTGGCGAGGACTACTGGCAGGTGGCGATCGCGACGGCTATACATCTGTATTGTTGTCGCGGCATGCCTTTTCGCCCTTTGCAATAACTTCTCTCAAACGCTTTTAGGATTGTTGAAGCGGTATCAACGACTACAACAGTTCGGTTCCGATGGGCTGCTCACTACGCGCATCACCGGGCCGGCTTAACAGTCTTGCCAGAGTTCATAACAACCGCTTTGTCGCTAAAATCCGCATCTCCACCGACGTGATCAACTCCATCCGTGGCATCGTCATAGGGCTACTCCTTGGTCAATCCCTAGGACTTCCGACGTCGCCCTTAGTCTGCAAGGCGGTTCTCACCGGAGGAGTGCGTCGAGACTAGATCGTTCGTATTTCCTCACTGAGAGTTGGCCAAGGCAAGCTCTGTCGAGCCCGTCAAATAGATGTAGCCGCAATACATCGTTAGAAGGGCCAGGCCCTCCCAACGAACAAGAACGAAATCTGTGGCGAGTAAGAACACCGTGATGACCGTCGCAGCGAGCAGCAATGGCAAGTGAAGGCCCACGAATTCCGTCGGCACTTCTATTGGGACTACCAACGAAGTAATGCCAATGATCGCTATAATGTTGAACAGATTGCTGCCTAAGATCGCACCCACAAGCATATTTACTCGACCTGATTTCAAGCAAGTAAGGCATGTGGCCAATTCGGGCAGCGAAGTTCCAAGCGCAAGGACGGTGACTCCGATCAAGGCTTCAGAAAGGCCCAAAGTGCGGGACAAAGTGACCGCGGCATAGACTGTCAATTCCGAACCAACCCAGATGAGAAACGCTGCTGCAAAGCAGACCAACGAGTTCCGCATCAACGAGCAGCTCGGCGCCTCAAGGTCATCTTGGAACGTCTCCCCGGACTTCAGTGCGACAAGCAGGTAGGTCGCCATCAGCACGACGAAGAGTCCACCATGGGCGGCGTTTATTATCCCCCCGAGGGTCGCCCAAAAAAAGAGGCCCGTTGCGAGAATGCATGCGACTCCGTCACGGAGCACTGTTCTCTTTCCAACCGGAACAGGAGCGATTGTCGCGCAGATGCCTAATATCAGTAGCATATTGGCAAAATTGCTGCCCACCACGTTGCCGATCGCCATGGCGCCTCGACCGTCTGTCGCCGCATTTAGCGAAACAGCAAGTTCGGGCAGTGATGTTCCAAAGGCAACGACGCTGAGGCCAATGAAAAGGTGCGGAACTCGTATGATGTCTGCAATTGATGATGCAGCAGAAACGAATTTGTCGGCAGCACCGATAACGATGGCCAAACCGATGAAAACTGCCAGTAGTTGAATGGTGGCAGCCATCTTAAAGCTCTGCCGCGTTGTTTGAGTTTTTGTTCGGAACGATTGAGTGTTTTCGTTCAAGTGCCTCTGCTATGGTCGGAGAAGCGTCAACGAGAGCTTCGGTATATGGTTCGGTGGGGTTCTTAAGGACCTCCTTGGCTGGTCCGGACTCGATGATCTTGCCAGATTTCATCACAATGACCCTGTCACAAAACTCCCGTGCAAGGGCGACATCATGTGCAATGAAGAGATATCCAATATTGTACCGATCGCGCAGGTCGACCAACAGCTGGAGAACCTTGGCTTGAATTGAGACATCCAAAGCCGAAACTGCCTCGTCGCATATGACAAGCTCGGGCTCGAGCGCCAATGCTCGCGCGATCGCTATTCGCTGCATTTGGCCTCCGGAGAATTCGCCAGGATATTTGGACAAATCCGACTTAGATAATGCGACCATCTCCAGAAGTTGACCCGCTCGGGTCCGCCACTCGGTCTTGTCAAGGAATCCGCGATGGATTTCCCATGGTTCGCAGAGGATCTCAAAGACGGTTCTTGACGGATTCAGCGAACTGTAAGGGTCCTGAAAAACAGCTTGCACACACCGGCGGTACTCCATCCACTGTGAGGCGGAATTGGCCGAGATTTTGCCATGCTTCCAGCTGACACTTCCTGCGGCAGGTTTCTGCAAGCCAAGAATCGAGTTGGCGAGCGTGGATTTCCCCGATCCGGACTCTCCGAGAATGCCCAAAGTCTCGCCTTTGCGGATTTTGAACGAAACGCCATCAAGTGCACGGACACGCTTATCGGTATTTCTTCGCCAACTTTTGCGGCGTGTACCGAATTCAACGCGGAGATCTTCGACCTCTACAATAGGACGACCGAGCGCCTTGGCGCTGCGTTGCGGCCGCCATGTTGAGGCTGCGATGAGACGTTTGGTGTAAGAGTGTTTCGGGGTTGCCAAAATTTTATCGACTGGCCCAGTCTCTACAACTCGTCCCTTCTCCATCACGGCCACTCTGTCAGCCATCATGGCGGCAACTGCGAGATCATGCGTGATAAACACGACGGCAGTGTCAGTTTCTGTGGCAAGACGCCTAATCAGCTTCAAAACTTGGAGCTGTACCGTCGCGTCAAGCGCAGTGGTGGGCTCGTCAGCGATGATGAGATCAGGCTCGTGAGCCAGCGCCATTGCGATCATGATTCTCTGACGCTGACCGCCGGAAAACTGATGTGGATAGTCGGAGAACCTCTCTGCCGGCAGGCCAACTCTCTCCAGCATTTCTTGCGCCAGCTTTCGAGCTGCCGCCGGCTTTCTGCCATGAACGATCCAGCATTCGGCGAGTTGTTTTCCGACTGACAAAACCGGATTCAGGTGGGCCAATGGATCTTGGAACACCATTGCCATGCGGTCGCCCCGCAATTTGCGCAGTGTTGCGTATGAGGTCTCCAGGAGTTCATGTTTCCCAAATGTTATGCTGCCCGACGTGACACAAGCCGGAGGTGTGTCGAGTAAGCCCATGATGGTTGTGGCGGTGACGCTTTTCCCGGAGCCGCTCTCACCTACGACGGCCAAGGTTTCTCCACGCCCGACACGAAGGCTGACGTTTTTGCAGGCTGGAAACACTGCAGAGCCAGCCCTGAATTCAACGGAAAGATCTTGGATGATCAGGACGGGCCGATCTTTGTCTTCAAGCATCGGCCCTTGCCCCTTGAGTAAGGCGAGAAGCCAAAACTGGATCTGACTCCAACCGAAACTGATTGGCCAATATGTTGGCACTGAGCGCTGTGAGCATGATGGCCAGTCCGGGCCAGAACGATAGCCACCACGCCGAGGCCAAGTATGCTCTGCCCTGCGAGACCATCAATCCCCAGGTCATCCCCGGAGGTTGCACGCCAACACCGAGAAAGCTCAGTGCCGACTCAGCAAGTATGATGAATGCGAATTCAAGTGACGCCACAGTGAGAACGGTTGGCAGCACGAGGGGCACTACATGCTTGCGCGCAATATGCAAGGTGCCTGCCCCCGTAACTCTCGCAGACTTCACAAACGGGCGTTCCTTGATTTCCAGCGCCTGAGACCGCGCCGTCCGAATGAATATTGGGAGGCGCGTGATTGCGAGAACCAACACGATGTTGGCTGGGCTTGGGCCGAGTACATAGAGAACGACCAGAGCCATGAGCAAAGACGGAAAGCTCATGATCACGTCCACGAGCCGCATGACAATTGCAGATGCCCAGCCCCCCTGGGTCGCGACCCAAACGCCGATCAAGCCACCGCAGGTCATCGATAGAGTTGTGGCGACAAGAGCGATCCCGACAGTCGTTTGTGCAGCGACAACAATTCTCGCAAACATGCTCCGTCCAAGTGAGTCCGTGCCAAGCAAACTCAGCCCGTCAGACGTGGGTGAAAGCGGAGGTAAATTGCGTTGCCCCAAGTCCAGGGAGACAGCGGCGTCACCAAGGAGTAGAGGTCCAACAGCCATCGCGAAAAGGACAAACACGAGCCACAGCATTGCGAGAGCACACGCGGTATCGGCTAGAAGGTATCGAATTGAAGGGATCCGGCTCATGTACTGGTCTCCCGAATTCTCGGATCGAACCACCCGTACGACAGGTCGACCAGTACGTTCATCACGAAAATTGCCAGTGCCGTGACGAGGATGCAGGCTTGCACGACAGCGAAGTCTCGCTGCACGATTGCTGACAGCATCAGGTTCCCAATACCCGGCCAGCCGAAAATCGTCTCGACAACAACTGCGCCGTTGATGAAGCCAGCCGTTAAGTCTGCAGCGACGGTCACCACAGGGAGCATCGAGTTGGGAAGGGCGTGTCCGAAAACAACACGACGCTCGGGCACCCCTTTTGCTCGAGCAGTTTTGGCATAGGAGGACGCCAGCGCTGAAATCATTGTTGCACGAACGACTTGCGTCATCAGACCGATGGGTCTGACAGATAAGACGAGAACAGGCAGGACCCAATAAAGCGGGCCACCCATTCCCGACGTGGGGAGTAGGCCAAAGCCAACCGAGAAGACCAGAATTCCGACGATCGCAATCCAGAAGTCAGGAGCGCTGGCACTCGTGAGTGTCAAAACACTGGCAAGTCGATCAAACGGTCCGTTGGGACGCATCGCCGCAACGGATCCAACAACTACGGCGATCGTGAACGATAAGGCCATCGTCACAGCTGCAAGTCTCAGCGTAACCGGAAACGCCTCAAGCACAGCGTCTATGGCTGGACGGCCCTGGAAAATGGAGTCGCCGAGATCAAATTGAAGAATGCCGCGAACATAGTCGAGGAACTGTTGCAGCACCGGATCATTGAATCCGTGCTTTTCGGCGAAGGCTTCGCGGGCCTCCAATGAGGCGCTCATTGGCAGATAAAGGTCAGTCGGATTGCCTGTGAGGCGTGAGAGGAAAAAAACAAGCAGTAGCAGCCCGGCAAGCGCCAAGGTGCTTTGAGCAGTTCTGATTGCCAAACGATGGAACATTCCAGCATTCCCCGATGCCGGGCTCATAGATAAGCCCGGCATCGTTGCTTACGTTCGCTAGCGCAGCGAAATCTGCGAGAGCTGCAGTTCGCTATTGGTTGCTATGCTGGGCTGGAAGTTCAGACGTGGTCCCACTCGGGTAAATCCGACCATGTGGAACATGTAGACGTCCGGCACGATTTCATCGTGGAGCCGAGCAAACATTTCTTGGTACAAAGATCGCCGTTCGGCACCCGTCGCTTTTCCAGCTTCCTCGATGAGCCGATCGACCTCGGCATCTGAGATCGTCGATTGTCCGCCGTCAGAATGATACTTTGCGAATACTGTGAAGACGGCATCGCCATTGTTGTTGTCGTGCTGGCTTTGAAGCAGATTTGGCTCACGATCCTCGGCAAACGGTTTGACAAGTAGTTCAAACCACTCCGCAGCCTCAGTCATTGTTAACGACACATCCAGACCGACATCCGCATACATTGCTTGAATAGCCTGCATCACCTCGAACGCGTTTGGATAGATATTGTGGCGCCCTATGAGCACAATGCCGGCATCGACATCGACTCCATCGGCTCTCGCTTCATCGAGCAGTTGCCTGGCCAGCGCCGGGTCGTAAGAATACGGTTTCGGGTTTGGGTTATGTCCATTGATGCTGGGGCCGACAAGTTGAGTCGCAAGTATCACGTCTTGCGGTAAAATCGACCCGACAAGTGCTTCTCGATCAAGTGCGTGATTAAGCGCTTTGCGCACACGCACATCCTCCAGCGCTCCAATCTGTGTATCGATACGGAGCCTGGAAGTTTCGGAGTTGAGATAGCTGAAATCCATTTCGGGATTCGTCGCGTCCTGGATGGCAATGTTGGCGGCGATGTCGGCTTCTCCCGTTTCGATCATGGCCGCACGCACGGCGGATTCACCGCGCCAAACATATGTGGCGCCGGTGACCTGCGGCGTGTCACCCCAATAGCCATCGAACCGCTCTAACTCGATTTGTTGGCCGGGTTCCCAGGCGGCGAAAACGTAAGGACCAGTTCCTACGGGCGCTCGGCTTGGTTCGCCCATTGGCGTTGATGGCGACATGATTGCCATCGTCCCCATGAGAGTGGGCAGGATCGGCACTGGATCGCTGGTTGACAGTTCGACGGTGTGAGGACCAACAGCTTTAGCGGTCAGCTCAAATCCATCGAAGTATTTGACCCGGTTCTCGCAGGCCATATCCGGGTCCAGAGTACGCTGTATCGCGTACACGAGCGCGTCCGCATCAAAATCTGACCCATCATGAAATTTGACTCCCTCCCTCAGCTCGAACTTCCACTTCGTGGGCTCTAGCTGGGTCCAGGAGGTGGCAAGCCGTGGTGTGATATCGCCGGTTGAGGGGTCGATTTCGGTAAGCGTTTCACCGATATTCTGGCGGACAACTTTTCCGACCTGTGAGCGTGCCGATTGGCAAAGCTCCAACTGCTCGGGTTCGGTGTCCAAAACAATCGTCACCTGTTCAGCGAATGCGACGCTGGATGCAACAGAGCAAGCTCCGGCAATCAAAGCGATTGAGTATTTCGAGTGCTTTCCCATGTTATTTTCTCCTCCACTGCATGGTTAAAACTCTTAGTCTTCTGGCGTTAACGCGGCTCCCTTGTGGATTGGTTTGGCGAGACGTTGAAAAACTGACAGCCAACCGCGCTCTTTTGCCGGACGCCACTCCGGTAGGCCTTCGAGGCGTCTTTCCAGGCTCTCGTCGTCGACCACCATCGACAGTCGTCGAGCCGCAACGTCGATCTCGATAACGTCACCTTCCTCGAGTAGAGCGAGCGGTCCGCGTTCAAATGCTTCGGGAGCTACCTGATTAATGGCAATTCCGCGGTTTAGCCCCGAGAGCTGGCCGTCGGTCACGACGGCCACGTCGTCGCCAAGACCCGCGCCGTTCAATGCGGCGACAAACCAGGACGCGAATGCCAGACCGGGCCCACCGCGTGGCCCTAGATAGCGTAGGACCGCCACGTCGCCTTTGACGATCTCGCCTTTTCCGATCGCCGCGATAGCATCTTCCTGCGAGTGAAAAATCTTTGCCGGACCGCTGAACTGCATCTTGTTGCCGCCGCCGGTTCCGAGCTTCATGAGCGCGCCCTCGGGAGCGAGATTGCCGTAAAGTGTAACCAGTGCTGGCTGGCGTGAGAGGGGTTCGGAAGTTGGTTTGATGACGCTGTGCTTTGGTCGTTTGAAGCTTGTCAGTACATCGGAAAGCGCTCGGCCGGAGACTGTTACGGCTTCATCCAATTCCTTCGCCAGCTCCGCCATGATGCCAAGGGCTCCGCCGGATGCCTCCAGTTCTTCAACGCGGGTGTCGCCGTTGGGACGAACGGCAACCAAGAGTGGGACTTTCGGACCCAGTTCCTCGACCAACTCGTACATATTGATGTCGAGTTCAGCTTCATCGGCGACTGCTTGCAGGTGCCGGACAGTGTTCACGGAACAACTTGAAGCTAGAACTGCACGCGTGGCATTGCGAAAGGCGGCGGCGGTCATAATGTCACGCGGCCGAAGATCTTCTTCGACCATCTCCACCACACGACCGGCTGCGCGGGTCGCATGATCGATCATGCGATGGCTGTTTGCGCGGACCGGCGCATGACCCGGCAGACACATCCCTAACGCCTCGCATACGATATGCATGGAGTTTGCAGTGCCCATGCCGGGACATACGCCGGGACTTTGGATCGAAGCATCAGCCATACCGGTCAATTGCTCGAGAGTGATTTCTTTGGTGGCCACTTTCCCGACCGACTCAAAGACCTCTTCGATATCGACTTTCCTGCCCTCGAATTCGCCATGATCCTGATAGCCGCAGATCACGAAAATCGTGGGGATGTTTAGCCGTGCTGCCGCCATGAGTTGGCCGGGCGTTGTCTTGTCGCAGGAGGCAAGACAGATCATTCCATCGAGTAGCGGCCCCTCGACGCTCACTTCGATGTCATTGGCGATCAAATCCCGGCTGGGCAGGATATAGCGAGCTCCCTTGCTGGCCGCATGGATGAAGTCACTGGGCGCAGTGGTCCGTATTTCGAAAGGAAGCCCACCGGCTTGGCGCACGCCGTCCTTGAGATGCGATATGACCCCGTCAAGGTGGCTGAAGCAGATCGATAGGTCTGACGAGGTGTTGATGATCGCGATTTTCGGCTTCTCGAAATCTTCAGGTGGGATACCCAGGGCGACCCACTGCGCGCGGCGCACCGCCCATCGGGTTGTCCCCGGCTCAAAGTTGCTGCGTAGTTTCCTGGGCATGTGTCTTTCCGTTTTTGCTTCTGACGTAGCTGTCCGGGTTCAGCACGACGCCCCGGTTACCGAGTTCTGACTGGAGCTGTGCGATGTCGATTGATCGAACGCCGTCATCATTGGCCAATGCGCAGGCGACACCTGCGGCCTGGCCCATGGAGAAGCAGTTCGCTGTTACGCGAATGGCGGCTTGGGCTTCGTGGCTGGCTGAAACGCACTTGCCGGCAACCAGCACGTTTCTGAGAGATACTGGGATCAGAGCGCGATAGGGGATGTGATTGTATCCGCCTGGTCGTAGCCAGACCCACCGGATGGACCTACCGGTTCCATGTTCTTCGACCGGCCAGCAATTGCAGGCTATCGCATCGGCGAATTTGCGCTCCTCAGCAACATCGTCGAACGTTAGGACATAGTCGCCAACGATCCGCCGTGTCTCGCGAAGCCCCAACTCTGCGCCACTATCAATGATAAAAGCATGCTCAAAGCCGGGGACATATCTCCGGAAGACGTTCAAATAGGTTATGACTTGTTCGCGGCCGGCACGTTCGGCATGGCTGATTTCAGCAGCGTCGAAAGGATTGGGAGGGCGGCCATCAATCGCAATTTTTGTAATGTTGAGATGGACGACGCCGGCACCGACTGCATAAATCCCACCGGCTGTCCGCGGGATATCGAAACCGTCTTCAATAGCGCGCTCAAGAAGGCGGTGCATTTCCGGACGTGTGATACGTTGCATTTTGGCAGTATCAACGCCGCCCATACGAAACATCGTTGTGGGGAATTGCAGGTTGTCGATGTCGAGCTCAGTTTCCGCGCCTGCGAAATGACACAGCAGTGCGTCGCCAGTAGCGTCAACAAAGTTGGCGGCCCTTACACTCCAGAGTTGCCCGCGCGTTGCGAGTTCAATTGATCGAATCCAACCGTCTTCATGCTCTGCGGAAATCAACGATGTCTGCAGAGCCAAAGACAGGTTCGGGATGTTGGCAAAATCGTCGAAAATCTTCTTGAGTGTAAAAATGTCGTAGGGAAAGGACGCCGTTTTGAGCCATTTCAACGGGCCGGGCGTTCCACCTCGCCGTTCCAGCTCTTTCTTGACCTCGTCCGCGAAGCCAAAAACCATTTGATGCGGCTCGTCGTTCACCAGACTGAAGAAGCCGCACACACCGCCAAGCGTGGTTGCTGTCATCACACCGCCGAGGAACCCGAATTTCTCAACAAGCAGAGTGCGCGCGCCCTGACGGGCAGCCGATACGGCCGCCGCAACGCCTGCGGATCCTCCGCCTACAACAACGACGTCGTATTCGTCGTCCAGTGCACGCACGACACTAGGCATCTTTGTTCTTTTCGTTTCTGCGACGGTGTGACGTGCCTCGAATGATGAGATTGTTTGCCAACAGAGTTGTCCGAGGAACGTCGGCACTTCCATTGAGTTGGTCGAGAAGAAGCCGGGTGCCCTCGCGCGCGATTGCGCCGATAGGCTGACGTACGGTTGTGAGATCGAATACTGGCCAGGATGCCATCTCGACATCGTCGTAGCCCGCGATCCAAACCTCCTTTCCAGGGGTTAGGTTTCGCTCCTTCAATGCACTCATCGCAGCAAAGGCGATCAAGTCATTTGCGCAGAACACCGCGTCTGGAGGCTCTGGGAGTTCCAAAAGGCGTCGGGCCGCATCGACGCCGGTTTGGTGAGTGATTGCTGTTACGCGTTCACGATACTGTTCGGGAACTCTAAGATCTAAATCTGCCAACTTATTCAAGTAGCCAGCTTCGCGTTGTTCGATTGTGCTTGGGCCTTTGGGCCCTGAGATAACGGCGGGACGTTTGCGTCCACCGGATGCGAAATGCTCAGCGACGCTGCATGCCCCCCGATAGTTGTCGCTTGCTACCTGCTGGCACTCCAAACCCTTAAGGGTTCTGTTGATCAGAACGATTGGCGCATTGGCTTTGATTGCATCCGTTATTGCCGGAGTTGGTTTTGTTGCGGTCGTGAGTATTACACCGTCAACGAGGGACTGAGAGAGCGCGTCCATTGCCGCTTCCTCGCCACCGACTTCGGCTTCCCAAATCGTCATTCTGTAGCCGGCCGCAAAGAGCTGTGCTCCAAGTTGCTCGAGCAGGGCAGGATAAAGGGGATTAAGAATGCGACCGACCACGACCGCGACATTGTGAGAACGATTGGTTCGTAAGGCCCGCGCCTGTGCATTTGGTCGAAAACCGGTCGCACGCATTGCCTGCAGAACACGATCACGCGTTTCTGGTCGTACATTGTCGTGACCTTGAATAACTCGTGAAACTGTCGCCTGGGACACGCCAGCAGCCTTGGCTACGTCTCGGCTACTTGTCATGAATACATATTCATCATCGCTTCGATGATCCCTTAAAAATATGATATTTATGAATGTATACGTATACATTCACCGAATATGAGTCAATCAGCTCGTTCCGAGAAAATTGGGATCGGGTGAACGGCCGGCCGGCGTTTGCGACATGGTAGCGGTCGTTTTCGCAAGATGGTCTGCCGTAGCGTTTTTTTGGAAACACCAGCCGTCAAACGCCTAGGATCGATAACTTGGCGTCAACGGAAAATCGAAGGTGCAAAACACCCAGCTATGGCGGTGAGAAAATGCCTGTTCCCTCGACCACTACCTGGGTTGACTTATTTCGAGGCAGTCAAAACGTTCCCGGAGTTTGACAGCAACAGTACTGCAGCTGTCTAGCTAACTGCGGCTCAAACGAGGGTTCCCTCGCTGATCGCGGAATGCGGTCTTGACCGGCTTGCGTTGGCGCTGCTTCTGGTTCTGAGAGGCCTATGAAAAAGTTCACCAAGGCATGTCGTTGCCCTGATTGTCAACGAAACGACCATTGTCTTTCTGTGTGATGTTATCGATAACCGCGCATACCGCCTCTGCGTTTTCATCGGCGGTCGCCGGCGCGTCCTCGCCGCCCATGGAGGTTCTAGTCCAACCTGGGTGCACCATAAGGACTGTAATGCCGTCTTTGACCCAGTTCTGAGCCATGCCGCGCATAAGGCTGTTCACTGCCGCCTTGGATGAGCAGTAGTCATATGCCGTGCCCGGGTGCTTGGTGACAGAGCCCCAGTCGCTTGAGATCGTGACCAGCTTGCTCTGCCCTGCTCTTGCGAGATTTCCGCGCATTGCAAATGAGACACGTGCCGGACCAAGTGTGTTGACTTGGAGCGTGTGTTCCCAGTCCGAAAAAACGACATCTTCGGGAACGCTCCACTTTCTGTAGTGAACGCCTGCGTTGTTGATCAGGAGCCCAACGGGTTCGTCTTTCATCTGATCCATAAACGCCGCTATTGAAGAGTTGCTCGTCACATCCAGCTTCAACGGGGCGATGTTTGATACGGTCTGGGCAAGCTCAGCGATCTGACCTAAGTGGGGAGACAAGCAGCCGGCCAAAACTTCGTGACCGGCTTGGGCATATTGTTTCACGAAGGAAAATCCGAGGCCCGCATCGGCACCTGTGATCACCGTCTTGGTCATATCGGATTTTCGTGTCTGAGCATTTTCGTGAAATCGGCCCGTTCGGGTTTGGAGATCGAGGCGCTCTCTGCTACCGGCTCACAAAACCTAGTAGCCCTTTCCCTTCATTTGGACCGCGTTTTCGGCGGTCACCGCTACGGAGTCGAGAATGATCTCTTTATCGATCGTCTCTCCGTTTGCGACCCTGTAGGCGTATTGAACTCCCTCCGGCGCAACATAGGGGTAGGTGAAAGTGGCATCCATCTTGCCGGCTGCGACCGCATCGATTGCAAGATTTGCACCGTTGATGCCGACGATGGTGATTTCATCGGTTCGTCCGGCCTCTTCAAGAGCCTGGATGGCGCCAAAAGCCATTTCGTCGGCGTGGGCGTAGATTGCATCAATTTCCCCAGGTCCAAACCGCTGAAGGGTGTCCTCCATGAACTTGAGCGCTTTTTCCTGCAGGTAATCGCAGTGCTGATTGGCGATGATTTCCATGCCGGGATGGCCCTTTAACCCGTTCGCAAACCCCACATTTCTGTCAACGGTCGCAGATGCGCCAGCGGTCCCTTGCAACTCGATTATCCGGGCTGTGCCATTGTGCTTGTTGACGATGAATTGCGCAGCGCTTTCTCCAATCGGCAGGTTCCGGGCGCCAATGTGACTTGTGACCTCTGTGTTGACCTTACGGTCTATCGTCAGCACCGGAATGCCGCTTGCCATGACGTCAGCAACGATTGGTGTCAAAGCGTCTGCTGTCATGGGCGAGATCATCAACACATCGAGTCCCTGAACCATCAAGCTTTCAACGTCTGCGACCTGCTTGTTGGCGTTGGTGTTGCCATCAGTAAAGATGAAGTCCACGTCGGGAAGATTCGCAGCAACGTAGGCATTGTTGGTTTCCACCATCGCAACCCGCCAAGGATGGTTCATGGTCGCTTGGCTGAAGCCAATCTTGATACGTTTTTGAGCGAAAGAAGGCCCTGCGGCCGCCATCCCAGCCGCCGAAATCATGAGACCAAGAGCATTGCGTCGCGAGATTGTCATCATTTTAGGTTCCTCCCTTGAGAAAACGATTTCTCATCATAGTGCCAATTTTTCTAATGACAAGTCCAGAAATCTGGGTGCTACGAAGATTTTCGTTGCCAAACCACTTCTCTTTGTGCAAACGTTTTCTCGATATGTCGTACCACCCATGTGGAGTGCGTCACATAGTCTTGGGAGGACAGGATGTTACGGGGGTTCGGCGTTCACGCGAGTATTTTCGCTAAGGAATGGACGAAGCAGGCGGAACACGCGATTGCCGAGTCGGTGCGGTTCGGGCTCGACTTTATAGAGATCCCGCTTCTGGACCCTCACAATGCAGATCCTGCTCGTGACCGCGCGCTGCTAGACAAACACAACATGCCGTCCATTTGTTCCCTGGCACTGCCGGAAGGATGTTGGCCTTCTGTGAGCCCTGACGCGGCAGTCGACTTCCTGAAGCTGGCGCTGGACAAGGCCGACGCAATTGGATCTGTCGCTTTGAGCGGCGTTGTTTTCGGCGGCGTCGGACAACGAACCGGTAGTCCACCCAACGAAGGTGAGCTCGACACCGTCGCACGCGCCTTGGCCGATGTTGCACGCTACGCAAAGGCAAAAGGTCTCGGCCTCGGCATCGAGCCAGTCAACCGCTATGAAAACCACCTCATCAATACTGGAAAGCAGGCGGTCGAGCTGATCGAGAAGATCGGGGTCGAGGGCGTCTTCGTTCATTTGGACACCTATCATATGAACATTGAAGAGCGTGGCGCCGCCATGGGCATTGTCGATTGCGGCGAGCATCTTGGCTACATCCACTTATCTGAAAGCGACCGTGGCGTTCCTGGTAAGGGGACCTGCAATTGGAACGAGATTTACGGCGCCCTGGCTGCGGTCGGATACAGAGGCGGTCAGGGTATCGAGAGTTTTGTAAACCTACCTCCGCAGTTCGCATCCGCGTTGTGCGTTTGGCGTCCGGTTGCCGATGATGCATCGCAAGTAATGCTCGAAGGGCTTCCATTCCTGAAGAACCTGTCAAGCCAATACGGAATAACTGCCTCAGCATGAGTTCCCTCCCGGGACGGGGCCTGTTCGCTACACTAGGTGGACGGGCCCCAGCCTTTCCCTCACCCGCCTAGGATCAAGTCCGCTGCTTTCTCTGCAATCATGATCGTGGGCGCGTTTGTGTTTCCAGATACCAGTTTTGGCATGATAGAAGCATCGACGACGCGCAATCCTTCAATCCCACGGACCTTAAGCTCCGGATCAACGACACTGTCTGAATCGGTTCCCATTTTACAGGTTCCAACGGGGTGATATCCGGATCTCGCCTCCCGTCTGACATAGTTTTCTATTTCGGCGCGGGAAACCGCGCGCTCTGGCGGCATCACTTGGCGGTCGACGAACCGGGCGAGTGATTTTTGATCCATTATGTTTCGGCAAATCTCGACGGCCTCGACAGTTTTGTCCATGTCTTCGGGTTCGCTGAGAAACTTTGGGTCGATTAAGGGCGCATCATCAGGGTTTGACGATTTTAGTGTAACGGACCCACGTGATTTTGGATGCAGATAGTACGCGTTCAGCGTACAGCCGTTCTGTGGCGCGCTGCTGCTGGTAACAGCCTCCACACCAGAGCCGGCGAGGAAATGGAATTGGAGATCGGGTTCCCTTGCGGCCCTACTCGTTGTCCAAAACGCCCCCCCTTCAACGATCGTCGCGCTGACCGGCCCATTTCGGAACAGGCCATACTGTAGACCAGTCCAGATTTGACGGTAGAATTTCTTGTAGGCGTCATAGCTTTGGATACCGGAAAGGGCATAGACCATAAACACATCGAGGTGGTCGTGCAGGTTTTTGCCGACACCTGGAAGATCGAGCAGGCAATCAATTCCATGGGCTTTCAGATGAGTCTGTGAACCGATCCCGGACAGCATCAAAAGTTTTGGCGAATTGATCGCGCCAGCTGAAAGCAGTACTTCGCGCGCTGCGGTTGCTTTGAAAAGACGCTTTCCCAAGCGATAGGCAATACCGCGCGCGCGTTCTTTTTCAATATCGACTCGAACCACATGCGCCCCGGTGACTACCTGCAGGTTCTTGCGTTTCTTCGCCGGTTTCAGATAGCCAACGGCGGCGCTACATCGCCTGCCATGCTGATTAGTGACCTGATAGAGACCACAACCCGACTGTGAGCGGCCGTTGAAGTCGGGATTATAGGGCATGCCAAATTCTTGGCATGCTTGGACAAAGGCCTTGGAAAGCGGATGGGTGAACCGCTGATCGGAAACAGCGAGTGGTCCCTCTGTACCATGCTGTGGCGACGCGAACCTCTCATTGGATTCAGACTTTATGAAGTAAGGTAAAACCTCTTCGTAGGACCATCCTTTGCAGCCCAATTCCGACCAGGTGTTATAGTCGTCTGCTGACCCACGTATGTAGACTTGGGCATTTATGGAACTACCACCACCCAGAACTCGACCTTGCGCGTACGGCGGCGAGATACCATCCTGATGCTCTTGCGATGCAAGGTGAAAACCCCATGTCAACGGGCCCTTTGTGGTCTTGTAGTAGCAGACCGGCAAATGGATGTTGGGGTTCCAGTCTTTCGGGCCGGCTTCCAACAAGAGAACCGAGCAATCAGGGTTTTCTGAAAGCCGATTGGCTAAGACACAACCTGCCGATCCACCCCCGACGATAACAAAATCGAAGTGGGACCGCGCTGACACTAACTCACCCATTTGAGGATGTGCTGGCCGACGCAGACGGTGACATCATCCTGGTTTGAGATCGTTATGTCTGAGATGGTTCTCTTCTCATTGGGTAGAACTTCCCGCACAACGTATCGAAGCGTCAGCTCGTCACCAATGAAGACGGGTTTGATGAAGCGAATCCGATCATAGCCCAGCGAAACGGGCGTTGCGGTATCTCGTACGTTTGGAACACGCTCAACGATTTCCGTCGAGCAAGCGGACATGTAGGCGACGAGAAGTGCACCGTGTGCGATCCGTCGCTGGTACACAGACTGCGCCATATCTTCGTCATCGACATGGTTCGGAGAATGGTCTCCGCTCAGATCAGCGAATGTTTGAACCGCCTGTTCAGTGACACGCTGGCGCTGCTCCACCTGGTCGCCGACGGAAAGGTAAAAGTCCTCAGGCAAGAGTTCGCCCGCCGTTAACGGCAATGGTCTGCCCATTGATGAAACTCGCCTCATCGGAGGCAAGGAAAGCAACTGTACCCGCGATATCCTCTGGCAGTCCCATACGGTTGAAGGGGAGGTGCGGGAGGTAATCAGCTACCATTTCGTCCTTGGCCATCTCTTCATGCCGCTCAACAGTGATGAAACCTGGTGCAACCAGGTTGACGGTAATGCCGTGTGGGCCGAGGTCTCGTGCCCATGACCGGGTGAGGCCAACCATGGCCGTCTTGGCCCCGACATAGTGAGCGAAGCTTTCATTTCCGATATCTGCCACCTCACTTCCCATATTGATGATCCGCCCGGATCCGCGCTCCTTCCACGGACCTACGATTTCCCGCATCAGCAACACCGGCGCCTTCGAGCAGAATTTGATTTGGTCCCAGTGATCTTCCCACGTTTGTTGTTCAATCGGGATGAGGTCGTGATGGCCAATCGCATTGTTGACCAGGCAATCCAGTTGCCCGAGCTTCGAAAGGACCTGCGCCATCCCGACTTGAACCTGATCCTCGTCGGTGACGTCAAAACCAAAAACTTCAGCGGTCCCGCCTGCGGTCCGGATCTCTTCAGCAACAGATTCAGCGCCCTGCGCACTGCGGGCATAGTTGATCCCAACACTGTAGCCAGAGGCCGCAAGTCTCTTGGCAATGACCCTTCCCAAACCTCGCGAGGCTCCTGTTACGAGTGCTGTCTTCATGTCTCCCCCCTATTTGTTTTGGGTAGATTGATGCTGAACCGGCGACTGACGAACCCGCTGTCGTGCTTGAGTCACCTGTGCTGAGAAAACGTTTTCTTACACTCGTGCACCAAAGTCAACTTTGTCGCGGCACCAGGATGATCAATAGGGGCTGCTGCGAGCTGGCGCGGAGGCCGGCCGAGAAAGGGCTAGTCCGGCCGCGCGCCGGTGCTTCCGCGCACAATCAGGCGCAGCGGCAATTCGCGCTGCCGCATAGAGGCGTGCTGCTTGACATCGGCCAGCGTATAGTCGGCCGCGTGGACACCCATATTCCGTGCAGGCACCTCAAGTGTCGTCAGATCTGGCGATGTGAGCTCTGCGATCTCCAAATTGTCAAAGCCCATGATTGAGACTTTCCCTGGAACGTCGATACCCTTGGCCTGGCAGTATTTCACTGCTCCTGCCGCGAGAATATCACTGCCGCAGAAGACAGCTGTTGCTGGATCTTCGACCTGCATCAGCGACTCCATTGCCTGCCGACCACTTTCCACATCGTAGGGTGCTTCAAAAACAGGAACGCTCTCTCGGTCATGCCCGAGCTTTTCCAGCTCGGACAGGAACCCATCAATTCTGCCTTGTGCCCGGTCGTTATCTTTGGTGATACCGCCGATCATGGCAAATTTCTTGTGTCCGAGATCATGGAGAAACCGTGCGCCAGTGGCTCCGGCTTTGGCATTGTCGAACCCGATCGCGGCTCCGGTCTCACCGGGGTCGTTGGTGTAGGTGAAGACATAGCCTACACGTTTTTCGTCTAACATCTCCAACGTCTTTGCGTGATGATTGGCGCCGACGAAAACGATCGACTCGACGCCTCGCTCAACCAAAAGCCGTGCTTGATTGAACTCGATGTCATTGTCATAACCGGAGGTGTTGATGATCAGGGACACGCCGCTTTCCGCGAGCCGCGACTCCAGACCGTCCACCATCGCAGCGTAAATTGCGTGATTGAGCGTCGGAATGATGGCGCCTGCCAGTCGACTGCGCGTCGACCGCAAGGCGCGAGCTGAGCCGTTTGGAACATAGCCGAGTTCTGTGACGGCACTCATGACGCGTTCCCGCTCGGAAACACCGACTTTCGGGTTGCCGTTCAGAACCCGTGAAACCGTTGCGGGAGAGCATCGGGCCAGCTTGGCGACGTCGACGAGTTTTGCTCCGCCTTGCCTGGTTTGTTTCTTCATAGGTTCGCCAATTCGATTTGCGAAATCGTTTTACTCCAACCGCAGCTCAATGGACAGGGTATTTCGGTCAAAGGCGTTTACCGCTTGACTCCCAGATGAGTTTTTGAGAAAACGATTTCTCAAATGGGAGGAACAGACCGGTGCTCTTAACCGACGTCAAGGTGGTGAGTTTTTGCCACTTTTTGCAGGGCCCTGCTGCCGCACAATACTTAGCCGATATGGGCGCTGATGTTATCAAGGTGGAGCCCGTGGGGGGCGCACATGAGCGCCACTGGTCCGGTGCCGACGTTTATGTCGAGGGCGTCAGCGGCTTTTATCTCTGCGCTAATCGGAACAAGCGGTCAATCGCAATCGATCTGAAGTCGAGTGCCGGAAGGGACGTCGCTCGTAAGCTGATTGCTGAAGCTGATGTCGTCATGGAAAATTTTCGGCCAGGCGTCTTCGCCCGGTTGGGGTTTGATGAAGCAGCCCTTAAAGACCTCAACCCCAGTTTGATTTTTGCTTCGGCAAGTGGGTTCGGCTCTACCGGCCCAATGGCTCAGTTGCCTGGGCAAGACATTCTCATGCAGGCCAGATCCGGTCTGATTAGCGCGACCGGCACGCCAAGCAAGGGGCCTACGCCAGTCGGTGCCGCGGTCGTCGATCAGCATGGTGGTGCGTTGATGGCCATGGGAATCCTCGGCGCGATCATTCGCCGGATGCGCGATGGCGTCGGAACGCGCGTCGAGGCCAGCCTGATCAACTCAGGAATCGATCTTCAGGGCGAAGCGCTGGTCAACTATTTCGCGGGCGGTAAGACCCCCGATGTTTTTAAGCGCGAGGACAACCTTGCGACCTGGTTCCACGCAGCGCCCTACGGCGTTTATCCGGCAAAAGACGGGCACATCATCATTTCACTCTGCGATGCTGGAGTTCTTGCGGAGGCCGTTGATAGCGACGAATTGCGTGCCAACGTCGAAATGGACCGCTACGCCGAAAGAGATGCGTACGCGCGCATGCTGAGTACGGCAACAGCCAGATTCAACGTGGAAGAGCTGGCCGAGCGGTTTGACGAACACGGCATCTGGTGGGCGCCTGTCAACTATTACGACGACCTTCTAGATGATCCACAGTTGAAACACTCCGAAGTGTTTCGGCAAATCGAAGTCCGCGGCCGCAAAATCCACTTGGTCAATCATCCCAACCGTTATGACGGTCAAGTGCCGGATCTGCATGTACTGGCTCTCGAAATCGGCGAACATACCCGCGAAATTCTAAAGGAGCTGGCTTATAGCGGCAACGAGATTGAGCAATTGTTTGCTGAGAACGCAGTGGCTGCGTCTCGACCGGAATCAGACACCGATTGGAAAGTGTCATGATGCTGGACAAAACCTCGGCTTCGGCGACGAAGAAGCTCGCTCGAGAGAAAACGGACCGCGGTGCGGCAATTGTGACCGGTGGTCGGCGAGGAATCGGTCGCGCAATCTCAGCGTCCCTTGCAGCAAAGGGCTTCGACATCGCACTCGTTGATATTGTCGATGACAGCGAAGTGCAGGAGACGATGAGGCTGGTCGAAGGCCATGGCCAAAGAACGGAATTTTACCAGCTTGATATCGGTGCGGTCGACCGCCACAGCGAGCTGGTGCAATCAATCAGCAGCTCTTTCGGGCCGATATCTTGCTTGGTCAACAATGCTGGCATCCAGGTATCGGTGCGCGGTGATCTGCTGGATGTTTCCGAAGCAAGCTTTGATGATCTGATCAACATCAATCTCAAAGGAACGTTCTTTCTCACCCAGTCTGTTGCGAGAGAAATGATCAAACATCCGAGCGCACAAATCGAGCGTTCGATTATTACGATTACCTCTGCCAACGCTTCATTGGTATCACCTGAAAAAGGCCCCTATTGCGTTTCAAAGGCAGGCCTTTCCATGGCAACGCAGCAATTTGCGATCCGATTGGCGCACGAGGGAATCAGGGTTCATGAGATCCGTCCAGGCCTAATCTCTACCGACATGACGTCCGATGTGAAGGACAGGTACACAGCCGACGTCGAGGGCGGTGTTCTTTGTCCAATGCGCCGATGGGGTCAGCCCGAGGACATCGCCGCCGGAGTCGCCACACTCGCTGTTGGAGATATGCCATTTAGCACAGGCGACATCTATAACATCGGCGGGGGCATGCAAATCCAAAGACTGTAATTCACAGCACTCGCAGCGTTCACTTAGTCTAACCAAGAAAACGATTTCTGATGCTACAAACTGCCAATCAACCAGATGAAGACGATCTTGCCATCAGAGGGGACAACCATTCGATCCTAAAGATGGTTGGCATCGACAAGTCCTTTCCCGGTGTGAAGGCGCTGCAGAAGGTCTCCTTTTCCGTCGACCGCGGAGAGGTGCATGCACTGGTTGGCGAAAACGGTGCTGGGAAATCAACCCTGATGAAGATCCTTTCGGGCGCTTACACGTCCGATCACGGCGCGATCTGGTTTGATGGCGAAATCACCGCTCACGCATCGCCCTCCGAAATGATCGATCGCGGTATCGCGGTGATTTATCAGGAGTTCGCGCAAGCGCCGCATTTGACTGTTGCTGAGAACATTTTCATGCACCGGCTGCCAACAACGCGAGCCGGGATTGTCGACTGGTCAGAGATGGAGGTGCAATCCGTCCGATACATGGAGCGCCTGGGTTTCGCGATTGATCCCAGAACACAGGTCAGCGATCTGAGTGTTGCGCAAAGGCAGATGGTCGAGATTGCAAGGGCGATTTCCAGGAATGCAAAGCTAATCGTGCTGGACGAGCCCTCTGCCGTATTGGGTGACAGCGAGCTCGAGAAGTTGTTCGTCACGATCCGGTCGCTTCAGGATGAAGGCGTTTCCTTCATCTACATCTCGCACCGCCTAAAGGAGGTCTTCGACATCAGTCAAAGCGTGACGGTGTTGAAGGACGGCGAAGTGATGAAGTCGGACAAGACTGAAAACTGGACAACCGAAACGCTTATTCAAGCCATGGTTGGTCGTTCCCTGACGGACTATTTCCCATCGCGATCACCCAACTTTGGTGATGAAGTGCTCCGCGTTACGGGATTGTCCTGTGGTGATATGGTCAAAGACGTGTCCTTGTCCTTGCGGTCCGGTGAAATCCTTGGGGTGTGCGGCTTGGCCGGCGCGGGGCGATCTGAGCTTCTGCGCGCCATTGTTGGTGCGGATGCCATAGACAGCGGAACAATCGAACTTCACGGAAACTCGGCAACGATCAATTCCCCGCGTAAGGCCATCGCGCTTGGGCTTGGGTTTGCACCGGAAGACAGGAAAACCGAAGGACTGTTTCTCGATCAGTCCGTGGGTTTCAACATTACAATCTCCAGGCTGCGCGATTTCATCACTGGTTTTCGGCTCAACCTGGGGAAAGAAAAGGCAGCTGTCAGAGGTCACATTGAGCGGTTGCGCGTCAAGACACCTACAGTCGAAACCCGTATTGGCAATCTATCTGGTGGCAACCAGCAAAAATGCGTCCTTGCCAAGCAGTTGAACGCCAAATGCGACGTTTTGCTTGTCGATGAACCCACGCGCGGCGTCGACGTCGGGGCCAAGCGCGAAATCTACGATCTCCTGGTTGAACTAACGGAAAAAAACGGTCTCGCGATCCTGATGGTTTCGTCGGAGCTCCCAGAAATCCTTGGAATGTGCGACCGCATTTTGGTGATGCGCGAAGGCGTTATGACCGCGGAACTGACCAAGGACGACGCGAGCGAAGAAGAAATAATGAAGTATGCAACATTTCACTAGGGCCATGATGAGCACGACTCCCATCGACCTCATCGTGATCGACATTGATCGAACGACACTGACGGATGACTACCGGCTTTTGCCAGAGGTCACGGCTGCAGTGGGACGCGCGCAGCGGGCTGGAATTACTGTTTGCGCAGCGACAGCGCGTAGTCCTGGAGCACTGCGACCCATAGCCAGTGAACTGGGTCTGATCGGGCAATGCGTTTGCTTGAATGGCGCATGGATCGGCGTTCTTGGTGCACGATCGGATACCGTGCTTATGCAATCCGAACTGGACCTGTCACACGTCGTACGGCTGATAAAAAAAGCGGAAGAAGAAGGCCTCAACCCCTGTTGGTTTACAGAAGACATGTGGTGGACTCTGTCCGAGGGGCCTTTGGTTGCGCGTGAAAGCAGGGCGACCAAATCAACGCCAAGCTACATCGGAGATTTGGCAGAGATTCGGGGCCCCATCTTCAAACTGCTGATCCTGGAAGACCCCCAAAACGGGATTTTCGCGGAGGCAGTCCAGCACGAATTCGACTGCCATTTCGACTTCACCAGATCAGACACTTTTCTAATCGAGATCACCCAGGCTGGTGTTTCGAAGCGCTCCGCAGTCGAAAAACTCGCAGTCTCCATCGGGTATGAACGCCACCGCATTGCTGCGGTCGGTGACTCTGAGAACGACCTGGAACTGATCAAATGGTCGGGTTTTGGGGTCGCAATGGGCAATGCCACGGCGGCTGTCAAAGGCGCTGCTGATTGGGTGACAAAATCCAATGCAGATGCCGGTGTCGCGCACGCCATTGACAAAATCATGGCTGCGAACACTGCAATCAACGACTTGGGGAGCGAATTGACATGACTGACTTAAGCACAGTCAAAGGAACAACAAAGCGGGCCTACCTGTCCTATTTGCCCAAAGGTGCGGGGCTGATCTGGGTCCTGGTCCTCCTGTGTGTAATCGCGGCTATTCTCTCGCCGGCATTTCTGAATCCAGCGAACATCACCAATGTTCTACGTCAGATTGCTCTATTTGGTATTGTTAGCATCGGCATGACATTCGTCATCCTGACCAAAGGAATTGATCTGTCGATTGGTTCGATACTTGGCGTATGTGCCGTCTCAACCGCGTTGCTTCTCACATCGGGCATGTCAGTCCCGCTCACCATCATCGCAGTGCTGCTGATTGGCATCCTCATGGGTGCGGTCAACGGAATCGGCATAACGATTGGTGGTGTCCCGCCATTCATCATGACACTGGGGATGATGGTCATGGGGCGCGGTTTGGCGCTCACACTGGCAAATGGCCAACCGATTGGTCTGGGTGAACGAGCTGCGGACTTTATGTGGCTCGGACGCGGTTTTGCTCTGGGACTGCCCGTACCGGTGTGGATTTTCCTCGTGGTCGCCGCCGTCGCGATCTTTACGCTTCGCTACACAAGCTATGGGCGGCAAATCTATGCCGTGGGCTCAAACGAAGAAGCCGCGCGGCTTTCCGGCATCAACGTCAAAGCCATCGTGTTCAGCGTCTATGTGATTAGCGGCTTGCTGGCCAGTTTGACCGCGTTGATATTCGTTTCACGCCTAACAGTCGGCGAACCGACTGCCGGGACGGGCATCGAGCTGGAAGCAATCGCGATCACGGTCATTGGCGGCACAAGCCTCTTCGGTGGTGAAGGCGGAATACTGGGGACCATGATCGGCGCCGCAATTCTTGCCGTTCTCGCCAACATCATGAATCTCGTCGGAGTTTCCCCTTTCACCCAACAAATCGTCAAGGGCGCGATCATCGTCGGAGCGGTGCTCTACGAAATGATGCGGAAACGCAAAAAGTCGTCCTGACGGACCACTTCGCTCAAGCGAAGAAGTCGCGCCTTTTCGTGGCTTTCCGAGAAAACGTTTGCACAACAGGGAGGTACCCATGCAGATGACATCGAAACTCAAGAAAATCGGTCTAGGGATCGCCGGCGCAGTTGCGCTGTCGGCGGCTGCGAATTTGGCCGTCGCCGACGACAAGGTCGTCATCGGCTTCAGCCAAGGCACCATGAACCATCCATGGCGTGTCGCAATGGTCGAAGGCAACAGGAAATACACAGAGGAAAACCTCAAGGATGTCGAACTTGTCGTCACTGACGGCCAAAACGATTCCGGCAAGCAGGTTACCGATGTTGAATCTCTGATTGCGCGCGGCGTGGATGTGCTGATGATCAGCCCGTTGACATCCGACGCACTGACACCGGTTGTTCAAGACGCTCTGGACGCTGGCATAAAAGTCGTGACCTTGGATCGCAAGGTGAACATCCCCGTGACGACCCATGTCGGTGCTTTGAACAGGCCGATAGGCGAACAAGCGGGCAAGTTCCTGGTCGAGGCGCTGGACAATACGGGCAACGTGATCGAAATCCAAGGAACCCCAGGCGCGTCCGCAACTGTCGATCGGAACCTGGGATTCCTGGACGGGATTGAAGGATCCGGTTTGGAGATCATTGCGACACAACACGCCGACTACCTCCGTGAGAACGCGTTGAAATTTATGGAGGACCAGTTGCAGCGTTTTGGACCGGGCGAAATCCAGGCGGTTTATGCTCATAATGATGAGATGGCCTTGGGTGCGATTCAGGCGCTTGAAGCCGCTGACCGCCTTGACGAAGTTACGGTTGTTGGCGTGGACGGCCAGGAAAACGCCTTTGAAGCGATCAAGGCCGGAAAGCTCGCTGCGACATTCACCTATCCGTACGTTGCGCCCGAAGGCGTCCAGATCGCCTACAACATAGCGAAGGGCGAAACAGTCGATGCGGAGGTCGTGTTGCCGGGTAAACAGGTCGACGCATCAAACATCGACGAAATGCTGGGCACTGGCTTCTGACGAGCCCGCCAAGAACCGGTGGCGCGCGAGCCCGAAACTTGGGCGCCACGATTAACCTCAATTCAACGGAGATCCGCAATGAGCGAGAAGAACTCATACTCACCACACGGCGTCATTCCGGCCTGTCTTATGCCGTTCACTGCAGACTTCGAGATCAACGAACGAGCCTATCGTTCGCACCTCCAGGATATCGTTTCGGTTGAGGGCATAACCGGCATCGCGATAAACGGCCACGCGGCCGAGGTTCACGCCCTGACGATCGACGAGCAGCACCGCGCCGTTGTTGTGACGAAGGAAGAGCTGCAGAACACGGTTGCAACAGTGGTTGGTATTCACACAGATTCCAGCCTGGAAGCGGGTCGGCTTGCAGCCTACGCCCAGAAAGAAGGGGCGGATTGTCTGCTGGTTTTCCCACCCAACTTCATGACGCTTGGCGGGCACCTGCGGCCTGAAATGATCTTTGAGCATGTTGGACGGATAACCGACGCATCGGATTTGCCGATCATTCTTTTCCAGTTCCCTCTGGCGTCGAACCTCTCTTACCCGCTGTCGACCTTGCTAGGACTGTGTGAGCGATACCCGACCATCCGGGCAGTCAAGGATATGATCGGTGATGGTAATCAGCATGAGCAACAAATCCGTGAACTCAAGGCGCTCGATTCGCCTGTCAAAACACTGACGACACACAGTGCTTGGTTGCTTGGCTCTCTTTCATTGGGAGCTGAAGGGATTTTGTCGGGTGCCGGTAGCGTCATTGCAGATCTCCAGGTCGCCCTGTTCCGCGCGGTCCAGGCTGAGGACTTTGCCACCGCAAAAGCGATCAACGATCGGATCTACCCAACTGTGCGCGCATTCTATGATGCACCTTTGCTCGACATGCACAATCGCATGAAAGAGGCGCTGGTCATCCTGGGCAAGATGCAGGAAGCGCATGTGCGCCCGCCGTTGATGAAACCGACTCCTTCCGAAATCGAGAAAATCAGCCATATGATTGACCAGGCCGGGCTCACGCCAGCAAATGTCTACCGCAACGCGGCATAAAACGCAGAACAGGCCGCTGAATAGACGGAGTGAGTCAAGGTGCCCGTGAAAACCAACAGCAGAAAACGCCAATCTGACAAACTGGTGCAGGAGCATCGGCCGGCACCAGGTGTTTTGATGCTCACGCTCAACCGACCTAGCAAGCTCAACGCGCTTTGCAAGGAGCTCTTGGAAGAGCTGCTTGTCGCTTTGATCAAAGCAAAAAAAAGCAAAACAGTGAGCTGCGTCATTGTTACCGGGAACGGACGCGCTTTTGCGGCAGGCGCAGACATTTCGGACATGCTCGACCGCGGTGTGGGCTCGTATGCCGATGCCGACCGGCTCAAGACATGGGATGGCATACAGAAATTCGAAAAACCAATAATTGCCGCCGTTAACGGGTATGCGTTGGGTGGCGGTCTCGAACTCGCAATGCTCTGCGACATCGTTATTGCAAGCGAAAAAGCGCAGTTTGGCACGCCTGAAATAAAAATCGGCTCGTTTCCCGGTGACGGCGGTACGCAGCGCCTTCCACGGTTGGTGGGCAAGTCGTTCGCGATGCAGATGATCCTGACCGGCGAGATGGTCTCCGCGGACTTGGCTGAGAGAAAGGGGCTAGTGAGTGAGGTCGTTCCAGACGGTGAACTGATACCTCGTGCAACTGCAATCGCGAAGAACATTGCAGAAAAATCCGTCGCTATCACCCCATTTGCAAAACGGGCCGTCAACGCAGCCTACGAACTGCCGTTGAACGAAGGACTTGCCTTCGAACATGAACTCACGGTTGAGGCGTTTGCCACAGAAGATCGCGTGGAAGGTCTCAGAGCCTTCTCCGAAAAGCGCCAACCCTTGTTCAAAGGAAGATAGTGGGACTATGGGCGCGCCGTTATCAAACTGGGATTACATCATCGTTGGTGCCGGCTCCGCCGGATGCGTCTTGGCCAACCGTCTGTCTGAGGACCCCGATGTGAAAGTGCTCCTGCTGGAGGCAGGTAGTCGTGACTGGAACCCGTTTATTCATATCCCGGGCGGTCTGGGCAAGCTGTTTGGTCCAGGTGTGAACTGGCGCTTTTTCACCGCTCCTCAAAAGCACCTGGACAATCGTGAGGTCTGGTATCCTCAAGGGAAAACCCTGGGGGGGTCGAGTTCGATCAACGCAATGATCTATATCCGGTGTCAGAAAGAGGATTATGACCATTGGGCGACGTTGGGGAACAGGGGATGGTCCTATGAAGACGTTCTACCCTATTTCAAGAAATCCGAAGACAATGATCGGTTGGGCGAACCCTATCATGGAAAGGGCGGACCGCTTTGGGTCTCTGACCAGGTCTCGCCGCATGAAATCAGTCGAGCCTTCGTCGAGGCAACGCATCAGTATGGCCTGCCCAGAAACTCCGACTTCAACGGCGAGACGATGTATGGCACCGGCTTCTATCAGGTCAATTGCCGGCACGGACGACGCCGGTCAACTGCGGTTTCGTTTCTCAATCCGATAAAGTCCCGTCCTAACCTGACGATACGCACTGGCGCCCCCGTCATATCCATTATGTTGGAGGATGGCCGTGCCGTCGGAGTGCGAACGTCGAATGGTAATTCAGAAACGGTTTTTCAGGCGGACCGAGAAGTCCTCATTTCAAGCGGTGCGATCAACTCACCCCGGCTCCTCATGTTGTCGGGCATAGGCAACGCTGACGCTCTGTCCAAAGTCGGGATACCGCCAAAACACGATTTGAAGGGCGTTGGAAAGAACCTGCACGACCACCTGAACGTCAATGTCCACGTCCAGACGAAAGATCGGATTAGCTATGATGGACAGGACAAGTTACCTTGGGCTGCGCTGCACGGTGTTCGCTGGCTATTGCGACGGTCCGGTCCAGCCGCGTCAGTGATCGTAGAAGGTGGCGGGTTCCACAAGGGTGAAGGGGCAGAGCGACCCGATCTGCAGATCCACGTCGCGCCTGCTACCGTCGTACGTGGCGGTCAATCGACAATCGATGGTCACGGGTTCACCGTGAATTCAACGTTCCTGCGACCCCAGTCGCGCGGATCGGTAGAACTTCGCTCTTCCGATCCCGCGGACCAGCCCGTCGTCGATCCAAACTATCTGGCGGAAGAGGTGGATCGATCGAAAGCACTCGAATCCATACGTGTCATTCGCGAGATTCTCTCCCAATCTGCCATCACAGATTTGATTGCGGATGAGCGCTTACCAGGCAAGCGCGCGCAAACCGACGAGGACCTGATGGCTTACGTGCGGCAGTATGCGTGTTGCGACTATCATCCGGTGGGCACCTGCAGGATGGGCCAGGACGATATGTCGGTGGTCGATGCGGAGCTGCGCGTACATGGCATCGATAGTCTGAGGGTCATCGATTCATCGATCATGCCCGTCCTTACAAGCGGGAACACCAACGCTCCGACAATCATGATTGGCGAGAAAGGCGCGGAATTGGTGAAGCAATCGGACGCCGCTGGCCGCGAAACGCAATCCACGCTCCGCATCGATCGCGGTTTGGCCTCCTGAGGCCGGTACCCAAGACAGGAAAAGACCATGCAGGACTTCACGAAACTCCCCTCGACTGTTCGAGAATTCGATTTCTTTGTCGACGGCAAATGGATTGATCGAGGCAGCCGCGGTCAAAGTGAGCGTCTGAGCCCCGGGCACGACGTGCCGGTGACACGGACGGTCAGATGTACGAAAGAAGACCTCGATCACGCCGTTGCTGTGGCGCGTCGCGCCTTCAACGCCAAGACTTGGTCAACTGTCTCGGGTGCAGAGCGCGCAGCCGTGCTGTTGAGGGCGGCGACAGGCATCAGAGATAAACTCGACGAGCTCGCCTATTGGGAGACTTTGGAAACGGGCAAAGCCATTTCCCAATGCCGCGGTGAGATCGAAGCTGCCGCCGGCCACTACGAGTACGCGGCAGGCGTTGCCCGCACCCTATCAGGCGAGGCTTTCAACAACCTCGGGGACAAGATGTTTGGTCTTGTCACGCGTCAACCGATCGGAGTGATCGGGCTTATAACACCGTGGAACTTTCCGTTCATTATTCTGGCGGAGCGCATTCCCTACATGCTTGCGGCCGGGTGCACGATTGTAGCAAAACCCGCCGAGGTCACGTCGGCGTCCACGCTTATGATGGCCGAGATATTAACTGAGTCCGGTCTTCCCGACGGTGTTTTCAACGTCGTGCCGGGTTCCGGCTCCGAAGTTGGGCAGGCCATGATCGAGCATGTCGACATCGACGTGCTGTCTTTCACCGGTTCGATCGACGTTGGCCGGCGCGTCTTGCTGGCTTCCGCTTCCAACTTCAAAAAGCTGAGTCTGGAGCTTGGCGGCAAGAACCCGCAGATCGTTTACGCCGACGCTAATCTGGAAGATGCCGCAGACGGTGTTGCCTTCGGTCTGTGCTTCAATGCCGGGCAATGCTGTGTCAGTGGCAGCCGCTTGATTGTCGAGAAAACGGTTGCTCGGGAGTTTGAAAAGCTCCTGATTGAAAAACTCTCCCGTGTGAGAACCGGCGATGTTCTGGATCCCGAGACACAACTTGGCGCCATCGTCACCGACGAGCATCAAGCGAAGATTCTGGGTTATGTGCAGACCGGCTTGAATGAAGGGGCGGTTCTTTCTTGCGGCGGGAAGTCGCTGGAAGCCCATGCAGGCCGGTTTGTCGAACCGACACTGCTGACAAATGTCCGCAACGACATGGTGGTAGCGCGGGAGGAAATCTTTGGCCCGGTTCTTGCGATGATTGAATTTGAAACGATCGACGAGGCCATCGGCATCGCCAACGACAACATTTTTGGCCTTTCGGCGAGTATCTGGACATCCGACATCGATAAAGCTGTGGAGACGATGCGTCGTGTTCAAGCAGGCCGCACATGGGTTAACACTACGATTTCGGGCGGGCCGGAACTTCCGATCGGCGGGTTCAAGCAGTCGGGCAATGGTCGTGAGACCGGCGTTTACGGAGTGGAGGAGTACACTGAAGTAAAGTCGATCCATATCGAACTTGGCAAGCGCAATCATTGGGTAAGCTGACGAGATGCTCCGATTAACAGAGCCGAAGGAGTTTCTAAGCGATCTCTACGATTTCGCAGTACAGGCCGCAAATCCGTCGAGATTTATGTCGCAGCATCTTCCCGAACCGGTCAAGGGTAGGACATTTGTCGTCGGTGCCGGAAAAGCTGCCGCCACAATGGCCAAAGCATTCGAAGCAGCCTGGATGGCGGCAGGGCATGGCGCCTTGGAAGGATTGGTCGTCGCGCCTGAAGGGGTAAAAGAGGTCAAAGAACACTGCGGTCGGATCGAGCTGTTGAGAGCGGCACACCCTGTGCCAAACAAGGCGAGCTTGGACGCCGCAAGGCGGATTCTCGGGATTGCGGAAACACTTGGTTCGGACGACCAGATGATCGCTTTGCTTTCTGGCGGTGGTTCGGCGCTTTTGTCGCTTCCGCCGCCCGAGATTTCGTTTGAGACGAAACGGATCATACATCAGCAATTGCTAAGTTCCGGCGCAACAATTTCGGAAATGAACTGCGTTCGGAAACAGTTTTCGCTCATTAAGGGCGGCAGGCTCGCACAAGCAGCATTTCCCGCCAAAACAGTTTCCTTGATTTTGTCGGACATCCCGGGTGATCTACCGCACTGCGTGGCGTCGGGGCCAACAATAGCAGATGAAAGCAACGAAATTGATGCCCTGAGAATTGTTGAAAGATACCAGCTCGAACTGCCTGAAGAAGCGATCAACTGGCTCAAGGTGCCGCAGAGCAAAACGCCGTCTCCATTTGACGCAGAGTTAAGTGCCGCTCGCCACACAATTGTTGGTAGTGCGCAGTGTTCTCTCGAGGCCGCGGCCAAACATGCCCGGTCGAAGGGTCTTGCGGCGCATATCCTGTCGGACTGCATACAAGGAGAGGCGCGTGAAGCAGGTAAGGTCCACGGTGGCATCGTTCGACAGATGATAAACTACAATCAGCCGCTGCCTGTGCCAAGCATTTTGCTGTCGGGCGGTGAGACGACGGTTACCGTAACCGGTGATGGGCGGGGTGGGCGCAATGCAGAGTTTGCACTCGGCTTTGCAATCGAGATCGCCGGTCTAAAAGATGTTCATGGGCTGGTGGCCGATACCGATGGCATTGATGGCATGGGCTCGAACGCCGGTGTTTTTTGCTCAGGCAGTACCGTTTCCCAACTACGGTCGAAGAAAATTGATCCGTACCGTGCACTTGCGAACAATGACGCGCTCACGCCTTTTGAGGCCATCGGTGCGCTGCACGTAACCGGACCAACCGGAACCAATGTGAATGATTTTCGCGCAATTGCGGTGGGCTTTGAAACAGATTTGCCTGCGTATCGCGATAGTGAAAAATTAGCACAATCAAAGCTCGATATCGAATAGGATTCTTCTTCATTCCCAAATTCAAATATACTGAGAAAATCTCGCTACTATCGCCGTGATAAATAGATATATTAGCTATTCAAATTATTATGTGAACAAAAATAGACGACATGTCAAAAGAGAGATCAAATGTCTTTGCTGGCCATCCCGGAAAATTCGCAATTGCTTTTGATCGATCCTGTTCCGAAATACCTTGGCGAGTTCGAAGATACTCTGAGTGAGAAGATTGTGCAGCAATTTCGGCTTTTGTCTCTGGCGGCGGATGCGGCTCGCGTGCCGCGCTATTTTGTTGTTTCGAGCGCCGGTCGCCGTCGTGACAACTGGCTGTCTACACCTTGCGAACAAAACAAGCCGCGTGTTTTTGCGGTCGAACCAGGTCGCGCAGTGTGGACGAACGAGCAACTCCTGAAGGCGATGCGTCAGGAGATGCGGGCGCAGCTGTTTGTGTGTGGGTTTTGGTTGGACGATGTCGTTTCAGCTACCGCGCTTGAAGCGCTTGCCTTGGGTTTCAACGCGCATCTGATTACCGACCTTACGCCGGCGATGGATAGAGCTAATCAAAAGCCTGCTATTGACCGGCTCAATCAATATGGTGTGCCGCCGATTTCCCTTCGTGCGTTATTGTACGAATGGGCTGCCAACTCCAACGATGCTGTCACCCAGAAAGAGTTGATGCTGCATTGGGAAGCCCAGAAAGACATCGAAAGGCGGGGCGCATCCGCCTGACGGCGGACCGGGCTGTCGTGAACCGAACCCGGCCTGCGCTTGGGTCGCATCCGGTTTCGGCCATCCGGCATCCATCCCTTGCGCCTGCGCGCTCCGCTTGCCCGATGGTTGCTGACTGACGTCAGCGGCTTTTCTCTTTGTTGGCTGCACCCGGTTGCGCGGTGTGGGCGGCTCTCGGGTTTAGGCCCGCGCTGCCGGCCCGCAACCCGGCCATGGCCGGGTCCTCCAGTCGTTCCTCCTTCCGGCCCGCTTGCTCTTGGTGCTTCCGATTCGATGGGCCGAGCGGATGCGGCCCGGCGCTTCGCGCGGGCCACGCCCTCGTGGTCGCCGCCCACCCCGCTTACCGGGGTGCGCATGGCGGCGGACCTGATCAAGGAGGGCCGGTCATGGCGACTGACAAGCGGAAGCGTTCACGCGGATCGAAGGCAGGCGCAGCACGCCCGAAGACGGTGCGCGGCGATCTCTATCAGGAGGTGACCGACCGGATCGTCGCCGAGATGGAGGCGGGGCGGCTGCCTTGGGTTCAGCCATGGGACACGGCCCATGCCTCCTGCGCGGTCGGCCTTCCGAGGAATGGGTAGTGTCCAGATTCTTTCGCACTTTGGGTTTTCACGCGACGGCGGCTCCTTGGTTTTGCTCTGCGAATAACGGGATCATGTTCATGTATCGTCTTGTCGACCATTGCGTGCCTGCGATGTGGCGCAGCCGTGCCGCAG
>JAEPON010000031.1 GCA_017642895.1 Roseitalea sp. | reverse complement strand
CGGCGAAGTGACGCTGCCCGACGGCACCGAGATGGTGATGCCGGGCGACAATGCGGAGATGAATGTCGAGCTGATCACGCCGATCGCCATGGAAGAGCGGCTGCGCTTTGCCATCCGCGAAGGCGGCCGCACCGTCGGCGCAGGAATTGTGGCGAAGATCATCGAGTAATCTTTGACGCGATGCCGTCAGCGCCGACGGCAACAAAAGACTGCAAAATGGCCGCGCAAGCGGCCATTTCTGCTTGCGGCGCCGGGATTGTGGCGAAGATTATTGAATAATCTTTGACGCGATGCCGTCAGCGCCGACGGCAACAAAAAGACTGCAAAATGGCCGCGCAAGCGGCCATTTTTTTCCGCAGGCGGCCGCTGGGTTGGCCTGCCTATTGCGGCCAGAGAGCCGTTCCGGGATGGAACTGCGACCAGGCGAACCAGAATGCCTGATGGCTGCCGAGATCGGTCCCGTCCGCATCGACGGCCCTGATCCCGCCCGCGTCGAGTTCGAGCCGGATATTCTCGAAGGCGATCTCGCTGCCGTTCGTCAGCGCAACCAGCGCGGCGCTGCGCTGAAACGCGACGGGCGTTCCGGAGGCGGCGACGACACCGATAATGTCCTCATGCACCGGCAGGCGCGGATCGACATCGCCGACCGGAAAGATCGGACCGTCCGCATCGCGGCCATTGCGGAAGTCGAAATCGCGGCCGAGTGCCAGCGCCTCGACAAGCACGGTCGTCTGGGGATGCGCCCGCTTCCAGGTGCCCCAGTCGGTGGTCACCACGGTGGCCTGTTCCAGTTGCAGCCCTTTTTCGGCAAGCGGCCCGGTCACCGCCTTGCCCAGAAACGTGTCGAACACCGAATGGGTCACGACATCATACATCACCTTGTTGGAACGGATCAGCAGCCCCGATGTGCGCAGAACCGGACGCTCGATGCCGTCTGGCATCCTGTCGGTGAAATAGGCCTGCGCCGCCCCGCACAGCGTGCAGTAGGGGATGCCGAGATCGCGCCCGCCGAGCGTGTCATTGACCATCTCGCGCACTTCCATGATGCGGCGCGGATAGGCCCTGTACTCGCCATTGATCCCGATGCCGAACACCACGTCCTCATCCTTGAGCCATGTCGCCTCATCGGCGCTGCTGACCTCAGGATTGTCGGCGGCCGGGATGCAGTTGCAGATTTCATCCGTCTGGTCATAGGCGCGATCGTCGATCAGCACGCCGCCCCACGACACCAGCCGCCAGTCGATGTCGCCTTCGACGAAAATCTCGTCCCAACCGGGCACCAGGCTGGTGAAGATGGCGCGTTTCGCCGGCAGATAGTCGGGCGGCGCCGGAATGTCCCAGGCGATCAGGTGATTGGTCACGATGCCCCAATGGTTCTGGTCGGGCAGGTCCTTGCCCAGCAATTGCGAGGCCGCATCGCCGAGCGCCTGCATCAATGGCGGGCCGGTGACAAAGCGCATCAGGTCGCTGATGATCCAGACGAGCCGCGGGTCTTCGGATGCGACGATCAGGGCCAGCGCGTCCACCTGTTGCGCGCCCCATGTCGCCTGGGTCACGCTGTCGATGAAGGCCGTCTGCACGGCGGCCTTCAACTCGTCCGACAGCGGACCGACGGGCACTGGCGGCGGTTCGCCGAATTGCGCGATGACATAATCGGGCAGCGATCCACCGTCCCGGGCATGGGCACCAAGGGACCATGTCAGGCAAACCATGAGGAACAAGCCTGCCAGGAGGCGGCGGTTTGGAGAGTTCGATGCCGGGGCCATCGCAAGCCTTTCGCACAAGGGCCTCGCCTGCCGATGCGCAGGCTGCTCTCACTACATTCGGAGCAAATCGGCCGTGTCGCCAATCACGATTGCATCAGGGCTGGGTGAAGCGGGATGCCTGGATCGCCATGGACGCGGGGGCGGAAGCGCGCGCGGTGCGCGAGCTTTCATCCCGAAGGCCGACGCGAGAAAATCGCATCATGGGGTGTGATGCGGCGGGAAAGCAACGGTCTGCGACCCACATGCCACTTGCGCCGCGGACCAAGCGCGATTATCAGACCGGTCACGCATAGGGGTATAGCTCAGTTGGTAGAGCGTCGGTCTCCAAAACCGAAGGTCCACGGTTCGAGCCCGTGTGCCCCTGCCATGCGATCCTTGTCGGAGGACTGTCCGGCGCCATACGCACGGGCGACTTTTTTTCCCGCAGCCCTTGATCTCGCCACGAATCGCCTTTAGATGCAGCCTCGCGCTGGTATTGCCCTTTCGGGCGGGTTGCGCTTTCACAAACAATACGGGTCCTGACATCGACAGCGCGTCTTTCCTGCGTTCGTCGGACAAGGGTTCCGTGACAGAGCAAGGGAATGCGGCGCGGGCGCAGACGCCGCATCGGACCGGACTTAAGGCATGGCACGGACCAATCCGTTCACCTTCATCCAGCAGGTGCGCGCGGAAACAGCCAAGGTGACTTGGCCGTCGCGGCGCGAAACCCTGATCTCGACGATCATGGTGCTGATCATGGTGGTGATCGCCGCCCTGTTCTTCTTTACCGTGGACCAGATCTACTCCTGGGTCTTCGATCTGATCTTCGGTCCGGCACGATAACAACGACACACGAACACGGGTGGTTCCGACGCTGATGACGGCGCGCTGGTACATTGTTCATGCCTATTCCAACTTCGAAAAGAAGGTGGCCGAGGCGATCGAGGAGAACGCCAAGGCCAAGGGCCTTTGGGACAGGTTCGAGCAGATTTTGGTGCCTGTCGAAAAGGTCATCGAGATCCGCAAGGGCCGCAAGGTCGATGCCGAGCGCAAATTCTTCCCCGGCTATGTGATGGTGCGCGCTCAACTGACCGACGATGTCTATCACCTGATCAAGAACACGCCGAAAGTGACCGGTTTCCTGGGCTCGGACCAGAAGCCCGTACCGATCTCCGACCGGGAGGCCGAGCAGATCCTGGGTCAGATCCAGGAGGGTGTCGATCACCCCAAGCCGTCCGTCTCGTTCGAGGTCGGCGAGAGCGTGCGCGTGACCGAAGGCTCGTTCGCCTCGTTCAACGGCGTCGTTCAGGAGGTCGACGAGGAGCGGTCGCGGCTGAAGGTGGAAGTTTCGATTTTCGGCCGGGCGACCCCGGTCGATCTGGAATTCGGAATGGTCGAAAAGGGCTGATCCGGACCAAGCAAATCCAGGAGTGAGCCGGCGAACGGAAACCGGTTTTCCGTCCGGATTTGCGACACAAGAACGGTGGGAGATGCGGGGCGCCTGAGCCGGGTGTCCACGGTCGCACCACCAACGTCTCAACCGCCGGGTGACGCCGGCCTGAAAACGGAAGACGACACCAATGGCCAAGAAAGTTGCAGGCCTGCTGAAACTGCAGGTCCCCGCCGGTGCCGCCAACCCGTCGCCGCCCATCGGGCCGGCGCTCGGTCAGCGTGGCATCAACATCATGGAATTCTGCAAGGCGTTCAACGCCGCCACGCAGGAGATGGAAAAGAACGCGCCGATCCCGACCACGATCACCTACTATCAGGACAAGTCGTTCACGTTCAAAACCAAGACGCCGCCAGCTTCGTATCTTTTGAAGAAGGCCGCCAACCTCAAGTCGGGCTCCAAGGAGCCGGGCAAGGTCAGCGCCGGAACGATCAGCCGCGACAAGGTCAAGGAAATCGCCGAGACCAAGATGAAGGACCTCAACGCCGCCGACATCGAAGCGGCCATGCGCCAGATCGAGGGCTCGGCCCGCGCGATGGGCCTGAAGGTGGAGGGCTGATCATGGCAAAGCTGGGAAAACGCACCAAGGCCCTGCGTGAGGGCCTCGACGCCAACGCGGTCCTGCCGCTCGACGAAGCCGTCGGCAAGGTCAAGGAGCGCGCGACCGCCAAGTTCGACGAGACGATCGAGGTGGCGATGAATCTGGGTGTCGATCCGCGCCACGCCGACCAGATGGTCCGCGGCGTCGTCAACCTGCCCAACGGCACCGGCCGTTCGGTCAAGGTGGCCGTGTTCGCCCGCGGTGACAAGGCCGAGGAAGCCAAGGCCGCCGGTGCCGACATTGTCGGTGCCGAAGATCTGGTGGAAGCCGTGCAGGGTGGTCAGATCGAGTTCGACCGCTGCATCGCAACGCCCGACATGATGCCGCTGGTCGGCCGTCTGGGCAAGGTGCTCGGCCCGCGCGGCCTGATGCCGAACCCCAAGGTCGGCACCGTGACCCCGGACGTGACCGCCGCGGTCAAGGCCTCCAAGGGCGGCGCCGTCGAGTTCCGCGTCGAAAAGGCCGGCATCGTCCAGGCCGGCGTCGGCAAGGCCTCGTTCGACGAAAAGGCGATCGCCGAAAATGTGCGCGCCTTTGCCGATGCGGTCCAGAAGGCCAAGCCCTCGGGCGCCAAGGGCACCTACGTCAAGCGCGTGGCGATTTCCTCGACCATGGGCGCGGGCGTCAAGGTCGATCCGGCGAGCCTTTCGGCCGCCGAGTGATTGAGTTTGTGAGCCGGCGCGGCCAACACGCTGGCTCACCAAAAGAATTCCATGTCCGGAAACGGGCATGGATGGCCGGGAAACCGGTCCCTGTCCGAGATTGCAGGCGGCTCGCCTTAATTCATATGGGCCTGCATGAGACGGGTAAGAGCGTTCAAAGGCCCAAAAGGGCGGATGAAGGTTCGAACCGTATTGCCTTGTGCCGCGCGCGGCCTGGTCGCGTCGGCGTAAGGGGACAGGATCCTCGAGCGTCGCTTTCGGGATCCGTTCCGGAGGCGGCAAAGGCAAACCGCGGTGAGGGCGCATGCGCCGTTCATCGCAAAACGGAGAGACGAAGTGGAAAGAGCGGAAAAACGCGAATTCGTCACCCAGTTGAACTCGGTCTTCAAACAGTCCGGTTCGGTGGTGGTGGCCCACTACACGGGTCTGACCGTCGCGGAGATGGGTGATTTTCGCACCCAGATGCGCAATGCGGGCGGAACCGTGAAGGTTGCGAAGAACCGCCTTGCAAAAATCGCTCTTCAGGGCACGGAAGCCGAAGGCATGTCCGACCTCTTTTCGGGTCAGACGCTGATTGCCTATGCCGAAGATCCGGTAACGGCTCCCAAGGTGGCAAGCGCTTTTGCCAAGGGCAACGACAAGCTTGTCGTCCTTGGCGGTTCGCTTGGCGCCACGGTTCTCGATGCGAACGGCGTGAAGGCTCTGGCCGAACTGCCCTCGCTTGATGAACTGCGTGCGAAGCTGGTCGGCATGATCCAGACGCCGGCATCGCGCATCGCCCAGGTCACCAGCGCACCGGCGGCACAGCTCGCCCGCGTGTTCGGGGCCTATGCCCAGAAGGACGAGGCAGCGTGAGGCTGTCTTTCAAACCGTCACAACCGATTGTTCGAACCAAAATCCGAAGGAAGATGAAAAATGGCTGATCTCGCCAAAATCGCAGAAGACCTGTCGTCGCTGACCGTCATGGAAGCTGCCGAGCTGTCCAAGATGCTCGAAGAGAAGTGGGGCGTTTCCGCCGCTGCTCCGGTTGCCGTTGCGGCCGCTGGCGGCGCCGGTGCCGCCGAAGCGGCTCCCGCTGAGGAAAAGGATGAATTCGACGTCATCCTGGAAGCTGCCGGCGACAAGAAAATCAACGTCATCAAGGAAGTCCGCACGATCACCGGTCTTGGCCTGAAGGAAGCCAAGGACCTGGTCGAGGGCGCTCCCAAGCCGGTCAAGGAAGGCATTTCCAAGGGCGAAGCCGAGGAAATCGTCAAGAAGCTCGAAGAAGCCGGCGCCAAGGCGGCGATGAAGTAAGCGTTCAAGGCTTGCGCGGGCGTGTTTCGGCGCGCCCGCACCTTGCCCTTGCGTTCAGTGCGTGAACCCTTTTCCCGAAGCCTGTCGGACAGGTTTCCGGAAACGGGTTTTAACCGTTTCAGAGCGCTCTGAGCGAAAGCGGGAACCGGTTTCGCGGTTCGGGAGCGCGACGACAAAGAAATTGAGCTGCTTTGATCGGCCTGACGGCGGGCAAAGCAGCTTAAGGCTGGAGGACCGGGCGCATGGGTCTTCCGCCGACCGATTGGCCGGGCGCGGTGTGGTGACTGCCCGGCATGGACCCTGACCGCCCGGCCCGGGCGAGACGACGAGGAGCGGCAATGGCTCAGACCATGACTTTCAACGGTCGTAGACGCGTACGCAAGTTCTTCGGTGACATTCCCGACGTCGCCGAGATGCCCAACCTGATCGAGGTGCAGAAGGCCTCTTACGATCAGTTCCTGATGATGGACGAGCCCGATGGCGGCCGTCCGGACGAAGGCCTTGAGGCTGCCTTCAAGTCGGTTTTCCCGATCAAGGATTTCGCCGGCACCGCTCAGCTCGATTTCGTGCGCTACGATTACGAGGCGCCCAAGTTCGACGTTGAGGAATGCCGCCAGCGCGACCTGACCTATTCGGCGCCGCTCAAGGTGACGCTGCGCCTGATCGTCTTTGACATTGACGAGGACACAGGCGCCAAGTCGGTCAAGGACATCAAGGAGCAGGACGTCTATATGGGCGAAATGCCGCTGATGACGTCCAACGGCACGTTCATCGTCAACGGCACCGAGCGCGTGATCGTCAGCCAGATGCACCGTTCGCCGGGCGTCTTTTTCGACCACGACAAAGGCAAGACCCATTCGTCGGGCAAGCTCTTGTTCGCCGCGCGGGTCATTCCCTATCGCGGCTCGTGGCTCGACATCGAGTTCGATGCCAAGGATGTCGTGCATGCGCGCATCGACCGCCGCCGCAAGATCCCGGTCACCTCGCTTTTGATGGCGCTCGGCATGGATGCCGAGGAGATCCTGTCGACCTACTACGATTTCGTCACCTATGAGCGTGACGGCGAAGCCTGGCGCATTCCGTTCAACGCCGACAGCCTGAAAGGCACCAAGCCGGCCGTCGACATGATTGACGCCGATTCGGGCGAAGTCGTCGTCGAGGCCGGCAAGAAGGTCACCGCGCGCACCGTCAAGCAGCTCTCCGAAAAGGGCGTCAAGGCGCTCAAGGCGACCGACGAGGAACTGTACGGCTCGTACCTCGCGGAGGACATCGTCAATCCCCAAACCGGCGAGATCTATCTCGAGGCCGGCGACGAGATCGACGAAAAGACGCTCCAGGTGCTGATCGAGAGCGGCCAGACCAGCTTCCCGGTGCTCGACATCGACCATGTCAATGTGGGCCCCTACATCCGCTCGACGCTGGCCGTGGACAAGAACGAGAGCCGTCAGGACGCGCTGTTCGATATCTACCGCGTGATGCGCCCGGGTGAGCCGCCGACCATGGAAACGGCGGAAGCCATGTTCCAGTCCCTGTTCTTCGATTCCGAGCGTTACGACCTCTCCGCGGTCGGCCGCGTCAAGATGAACATGCGCCTTGGTCTTGATGCCGAGGACACGGTCCGCACCGTGCGCCGCGAAGACATTGTCGAGGTCGTCCGCACGCTTCTGCAGCTTCGCGACGGCAATGGCGAGGTCGATGACATCGACAATCTGGGCAACCGGCGCGTGCGCTCGGTCGGCGAACTGATGGAAAACCAGTATCGCGTCGGCCTTCTGCGCATGGAGCGGGCGATCAAGGAACGCATGTCCTCGATCGACATCGACACGGTGATGCCGCAGGACCTGATCAACGCCAAGCCGGCGGCCGCCGCCGTGCGCGAGTTCTTCGGCTCCTCGCAGCTTTCGCAGTTCATGGACCAGACCAACCCGCTCAGCGAGATCACCCACAAGCGTCGCCTGTCGGCGCTGGGGCCGGGTGGTCTGACGCGTGAGCGTGCGGGCTTTGAGGTGCGCGACGTGCACCCGACCCATTATGGCCGCATCTGCCCGATCGAGACGCCGGAAGGCCCGAACATCGGCCTGATCAACTCGCTGGCCACCTTCGCCCGCGTCAACAAGTACGGCTTCATCGAAAGCCCGTACCGCAAGGTCGTCGAGGGCAAGGTGAGCGACGAGGTCGTCTATCTGTCCGCCATGGAAGAGGCAAAGCACCATGTCGCCCAGGCCAATGCCGAGATCGGCGACAATGGCGAACTGACGAGCGAATTCGTCATCGTCCGCCATGCCGGCGACGTGATGATGGCGCCGCGCGAAAATGTCGATCTGATGGACGTTTCGCCCAAGCAGCTCGTTTCGGTCGCGGCCGCGCTGATCCCGTTCCTTGAGAACGATGACGCCAACCGCGCGTTGATGGGCTCGAACATGCAGCGTCAGGCCGTGCCGCTGGTGCGCGCCGAAGCGCCCTATGTCGGCACCGGCATGGAGCCGATCGTCGCCCGCGACTCCGGTGCGGCCATCGCCGCACGCCGCTCGGGCATCGTCGACCAGGTCGACGCGATGCGCATCGTCATCCGGGCAACCGAAGAGTTGGATCCGGGCGAGCCGGGCGTCGACATCTACCGGCTGCAGAAGTTCCAGCGCTCTAACCAGTCGACCTGTATCAACCAGCGTCCGCTGGTGAAGGTCGGCGACCGGATCGAAAAGGGCGACATCATCGCCGATGGCCCGTCGACCGATCTGGGCGATCTGGCGCTGGGCCGCAACGTGCTCGTCGCGTTCATGCCCTGGAACGGCTACAATTACGAGGATTCGATCCTTCTGTCGGAACGCGTCGTGCGCGATGACGTCTTCACCTCGATCCACCTTGAGGAATATGAGGTCAACGCCCGCGACACCAAGCTGGGCCCCGAGGAGATCACGCGCGACATTCCGAACGTCTCGGAAGAGGCGCTGAAGAACCTCGACGAAGCGGGCATCGTCTATATCGGTGCCGAGGTCGGCCCCGGCGACATCCTCGTCGGCAAGATCACCCCGAAAGGGGAATCGCCGATGACGCCGGAAGAAAAGCTCTTGCGCGCCATCTTCGGCGAAAAGGCGTCCGACGTGCGCGACACCTCCATGCGGATGCCGCCCGGCGGCTTCGGCACGGTGGTCGAGGTGCGCGTCTTCAACCGCCACGGCGTCGAAAAGGACGAACGCGCCATGGCGATCGAGCGCGAGGAGATCGAACGTCTCGCAAAGGACCGCGACGACGAGCAGTCGATCCTCGACCGCAACACCTATGGCCGCCTGGCCGACATGCTCACGGGCAATGAGGCGATTGCCGGTCCCAAGGGCTTCAAGAAGGGCACCAAGATCGACCAGCAGGTGCTGGACAGCTATCCGCGGTCCAACTGGTGGCAGTTCGCGGTCGGCGACGAGAAGCGCCAGGATGGTCTGGAGCAGTTGCGCAACCAGTATGACGAGACCAAAAAGCAGCTCGAGCAGCGCTTCATGGACAAGGTCGAAAAGGTCCAGCGCGGCGACGAGATGCCTCCGGGCGTGATGAAGACCGTCAAGGTCTTCGTCGCCGTCAAGCGCAAGATCCAGCCCGGCGACAAGATGGCCGGCCGTCACGGCAACAAGGGTGTGGTTTCGCGCATCCTGCCCAACGAGGACATGCCGTTCCTCGATGACGGCCAGCATGTCGATATCGTGCTGAACCCGCTCGGTGTGCCTTCGCGCATGAATGTCGGCCAGATCCTCGAAACCCATCTGGGTTGGGCCTGCGCCGGCATGGGCCGCAAGATCGGCGAGATGCTGGACGCCTATCGCGAAGCCGGCGACATCAAGCCGCTGCGCACCACGCTCGAAGACATCATTCCGGACAACAACCGGAACGAGCCGGTGCGCACGATGGACGATGACAGCGTCGTCAAGGTCGGCGAGCAGTTCGCCAACGGCGTGACCATCGCCACACCGGTCTTTGATGGTGCGATCGAGCCCGAAATCAACGCCATGCTGGAAAAGGCGGGCCTTGAGGACAGCGGCCAGTCGACCTTGTATGACGGCCGCACGGGCGAAGCGTTCGACCGGCAGGTGACGGTGGGCTATATCTACATGCTCAAGCTGCATCACCTTGTGGACGACAAGATCCACGCGCGTTCGATCGGCCCGTACTCGCTCGTCACCCAGCAACCGCTGGGCGGCAAGGCGCAGTTCGGCGGCCAGCGCTTCGGCGAGATGGAGGTCTGGGCGCTGGAAGCCTATGGCGCCGCCTACACGCTGCAGGAGATGCTGACCGTCAAGTCGGACGATGTGGCCGGCCGCACCAAGGTCTACGAGGCCATCGTGCGCGGCGACGACACGTTCGAGGCGGGCATTCCCGAGAGCTTCAACGTGCTCGTCAAGGAAATGCGCTCGCTGGGCCTGAACGTCGAATTGTCGTCGACCCGTCCGGTCAATGACGACACCCAGGAAGCGCTGCCCGACGCGGCCGAATAGACACGAAACATGCGTGGCCGGCGCCAGCGCCGGCCACCCGCCTTTCGCGACATTCCGGTGGCTGATCTGCCACCACACTGAAAGGGCGTCAGCCCGCAAAGGAGACAGGCATGAACCAAGAGATCGCCAATCTCTTCAATCCTCAGGCCACCTCACAGAATTTCGACTCCATCCGGATCTCGATCGCGAGCCCGGAAAAGATCCTGTCCTGGTCGTTCGGCGAGATCAAAAAGCCCGAAACGATCAACTACCGCACGTTCAAGCCCGAGCGTGACGGCCTGTTCTGCGCGCGCATCTTCGG
>JAEPON010000011.1 GCA_017642895.1 Roseitalea sp. | reverse complement strand
TCATGAGCCTTGACGACGCCCGCTCGAAACTGGAGGAATGGCGCAGAGACTACAACGAAGTGCGACCACACAGCGCCATCGGCAACAAACCGCCGATATCGCTGATGAACGGCTCGATAGCGGCATCACCGCCTTGAGCCATAACCCCCGGAAAATCTTCAGCCGGGTGGTCCAAACGGCGGTAGCAGCTCAGTCGGGTGATGTTGTGCACTGAAAAATGGTGCAAAGCTTCCAAGCCGGTCAGGCGCCGGTCATCGCGACACTTGGCGCCGCGTCGTGGAAAGCTCGTGCGGAACACGCGCAACGCCAGCTCCAAATCCTCATCAGTCATCTTCGGGGACATCGCCAACCCTCCAAGGCAGTCGGCTGTCCATCAATCACATCGAAATCGTTCTGGGAATCCTCAAACCGATACCGGAGGCAATTCGTCCATACGACCTACGGTTTTCATCGCCTTCCACCTCGAGTTGATGCTTGTTAACCAAGCGCAGCATTATAAAAGAATGAAGAAGTCACATCGACCCGATTGCATTGCGTAACAAGGTTTGGCGCGGGCGATGAACGGGGATATCAAGCATTAGAGGTTCGACCCGTGATCCCGGAGCACCCAATCGCGGCAAGATTGCGCAATACCCGTTTCAACCGATGAGGCCTTTCATTTTGGTGTCCGCCCGCCAGCCTCTCTGGAGCCAGATCGTCGAGGAAATGGCGCATGAGATCACCATCAAGCATCTGGCGCCAGGGAGCCAATTACCGCCGGAAGCGGCGCTGATGGAGCGGTTTGGCGTCAGCCGGTTCACGTTGCGCCGCGCCATGTCGGAACTGGCCGCGCAAGGGCTGATCCGTATCGAGCAGGGCCGCGGCACCTTTGTTCACGACACCGCCCTGCACTATCGGATCTCACAGCACACCAGCTTTTCGCGAAACTTGAGAGACCAAGGCAAAGAACCGCATCAGGAAGAGTTGGAATGCGCTGTTATCGAAGCGCCCGAGGCCGTGCGGCAGGCGCTCAAACTGAACCATGGCGCATCCGTGATCAGGCACGTTACGCTGAGCTTTGCGGACGATATCGCGCTCGCCTATGCGGACAGCTACTATCCAGCCGCCCTGTTTCCTGACTTTTTGCACCATTGGCGACATAGGCGCTCGACAACCCAAGTCTACGCGGCGCACGGCTTTGAAACCTATCGACGCCATTCCACTCGGGTCGCGGCCCGCATGCCCAATGCCCATGAAGCCAGGCTGCTGCGCCAACCTGAAGCGCGTCCGGTTCTGGTTACCCACAAACTCGATGTTTTCGCCGATGCACTGCGGCTCAGCTATGGCGAGACCCTGTGGTCGTCAGATCGCGTCGAATTCGTCTTTGACGAACCCCCTGTCTGACCCGCGGCACGGAACGGCAGGCAATTTCGTCCAATCACCGTCTGAACCGTCATAAATCTGTGACGGCGTCTGCGTACAGGAAGAAAGGTACGTACCTTTCCTGTTTTTCACATGACTGGAGTTTGAAGATGACGTACCGCGATACGCTGTCGGGGCGCCCATGGCGACGCGCAGCACTCAGCCTGTTTGTCGGGATTTTGCTGTGGCCGACCGACATGTTTGTCGGTTCGACGGCCCAGGCCGAAACCCTCAGAATCGCTCACCCGCTCGGGAATGGCGGCAAGGAAAATGTCGATCCCATTCATCGCAACCGTTTCTATCCGGTCACGGTGATGCTCTATGACGGGCTGTTGCGACCCGATGAGGCCGGTCGGCCGAGCCCGTCCCTGGCGACGCAATGGGAGAGTTCACCCGATCTGCGCGAATGGATCTTTATCCTGCGCGAAGGCGTTACTTTCCATGATGGCTCTGCCCTCGATTCGGACGATGTCGTCTTTTCGCTGCGCCGCGTGCTCAGCGAGGAGATCGGCAGCCCGCTTCGCTCGACGCTTGCGATCATGGCAGAGATCGAGGCGCTTGATGACCGTACGGTCCGGATCACGCTGGACGCGCCTAATGCCGATTTCCCGACGATGATCATGCACTACCTGTTCCGGGTGGTCTCGTCCGAAGGGCAGGACGAGTCCCTTGACGCGATCTATGAAAGTGGCGTCGGCACCGGGCCGTTCAAGCTCACGACACTTGATGCCGAAGGCACTACCGTTCTGGAAGCCAACCCTGACTATTGGGATGGTGCGCCCGGCGTACCGATGGTGGAAGTGATCGCAATTCCGGATTCCGAAGCGCGCATTCAAGCGCTTCTGGCCGGCCAGCTCGATCTGGTGCGCCGCGTCAATCCTCAGCAACTGGCCTTGTTCCAGAACAGGGACGGTTTTGAGGTGCAGACGTTTGCCACCGGAGACTGGACGTCGCTGGTCATGCGCACCGACACGCCGCCGTTCGACGATGTGCGTGTGCGCCGCGCCCTGCGTCTACTCGTCGACCGCGAGGCGATCGTCAGGACGGTGCTTGGCGAAGCCGGCGGCTCGGTCTCCTGCGACACGCCGGTCTGGCCGGGCGATCCCTATCACGTGGCTCAGGAATGCCCGCCCGATCTGGAAGAAGCCCGGCGGCTTTTGGCCGAGGCGGGCTATCCGGACGGTCTGGATGTCGAACTGCACACATCGGGTCTGAACGCCCTGATGGTCGAGGTGGCGCAAGTCTACCAGGCGCAGGCGGCTGAAGCCGGGGTGCGCGTGAATGTGCGCATGGCGCCATCGGACGGCTACTGGTCCAACGTGTGGATGCAGCGTCCGTTCGTTGCGGCTGTCTGGTCGCAGCGGCCGGCCGCGCAAATCCTCAGCGAGGCGTTCTTGTCCGGTGCTAACTGGAACGACAGCTTCTGGGACAACGAAGAGTTCGACGCGCTTCTGGCGGAAGCCCGCGCGACCATCGATTTCGAGGAGCGCAAGGCGGTCTATGCCCGCGCCCAACAGCTGATCTGGGAGGATGGCGGCTCGATGATCGCTTTCTTCCCCAACCGCGTCCGCGCCTACAGCGATACGCTGAGCGGTGTGCAGCCGGTGCATGATTTCTTCCTGCGTTGGCACGAGATCACCAAGGCGGAGTAAGGCGCGGGCTCTCGAAGACAACCACACTGACTGGTGCCCGGCGGCGCATGTCGCGGGGTGCCATTCCCCATTCAGATCCCGGCCTTTTTTCAACCCAATGGACTTCCAGTGCTCGCTAACCTTCTGACCCGAACACTGTCCGGCTTCGTCACGCTCGTCGTCGTCCTAGTGATCGTGTTCTTTGCCCTTGAAGCGCTGCCGGGCGATGCCTGCACGGCCTATCTGGAACGCGATGCACGCGATGCGCTGCTGGCCGCCTGCCGGGAGCGGTTCGGACTCGATGAACCCGTCCCCGCGCGCTTTTCGTCATGGGCGATGGCGCTTGCTTCGGGCGATCTGGGGACATCAATCCTTCGCGACCGACCGGTCGGCGACATCCTCTGGCCGCGTTTCCGCAACACCGCGCTTTTGGCCGGCGTTGCCGCGGCGATGGCGGTTCCGATCGCGCTGGTCTTCGGCACGCTTGCGGCGCTGCGCCAGGACGGCGTTTTCGATATCGCAGCTTCGACTGTGGTCCTTGTGGCAATGACCGTGCCGGAATTCGTCATTGCTACCGTGCTCGTCTTCATCTTTGCGATCTGGCTGCAATGGGCGCCGGCGGTGGTCACCGTGTCGGCGGGTGCGCCGGTCGGCGATCTGATCGGCGCCATCGCGCTGCCGGCTGCCGTTTTGACAACGACACTGGTCGCCCACGCGATGCGCGTCCACAGAGCCACCGTCGTCGAGTATCTTGCGTTCGAATTCGTCGAGGCGGCTCGCCTGCGCGGTTTGCCCAAATGGCGGATCGTGCTGTTTGACGTGCTGCCGGCCGCCTTGCCGCCGACTCTGAGCGTAACGGCGGTGAGCCTGGCCGGCGTGCTTGGCGGCGTCGTCATCATCGAACGCGTCTTCAACTATCCCGGCCTGGGCACCTTGGCGCTTCAGGCGATCCTTGAGCGCGACCTGCCAGTCCTGCAAGGCGCGGTGGCGGTGTTCGCTGTCACCTACGTGCTCCTGGCGATCACGGCCGACCTGCTCACCGAACTGCTGGACCCGCGCACGCGGCGAGGGACGTCCTGATGTCGATCTTGCTCCATCACCGGGCGCGGTTTGCGGCAGTATCGAGCCGAGCAAGCGTTATCGTGCCGCTGTTGCGCGTCATCTGGCGGCGGCCATCGGGCGCGATCGGACTGTGCATATGCGCCGTGCACGCACTGCTTGCGCTGCTGGGCGGCTTCATCGTGCCCTACGATCCGCTGGCCCAGGATCCGACGGCGGTTCTCGCCGCGCCGTCGTTCGCTCATCCCTTCGGCACTGATCATCTGGGACGCGATGTGTTGTCACGGACGATCGTCGGCGGGCAGACGGCCATGGCGGTCACTGGCATCGCGGCGATACTGGCGGTCCTTTGGGGCGGGAGCGTTGGTATCCTTGCCGCGATGCGTGGCGGGCTTGCCGATGAAGCCATTATGCGCCTGGTCGATGCGGTCGGCGCACTGCCCTATCTTCTGTTTCTTCTGCTTCTCGCGGCCTTTGTCGGCGACAGCGTTGTGGCGCTGATTCCGGCGCTGGCCCTGTTCTACGGGGTGGCCATAGTGCGGGTCACGCGCGCGGCGGCCCTGTCGGTCTACAGCACCGATTTCGTTCAGGCGGCGATCGTGCGCGGCGAACCCGTCGGACGCGTCCTGCGCCAAGAAATCCTGCCCAACGTTCTCGACGTGATCCTGGTGGATGGCGCGTTGCGCTGGTCTTGGATGATCCTCGGCTTCAGCGCGCTGTCATTCTTGGGTTTCGGCGTTGCACCGCCGACACCGGATTGGGGCCTGATGATCGCCGAAACCCGGCATGTGCTGGCGATAGCGCCATGGGCGGCTCTGTGGCCCTGTGTGGCGCTGGCGACTTTCATTGTCGGCTTCAACCTGCTGATCGACACCGCGGGCAAGCTTATCGGCGTCGATCACGAAGCACGGGGGCAGAGATGAGCCGAACCAAGCCCGCAGCGCCGTTGCTCGAAGCGCAGGGCCTGAGCATCGCTGCATTGGCCGGTGCGCGTCCAATCATCTCCAATGTCGATTTCGTACTCGATAACGGCACCGCGATCGGCATTGTCGGCGAATCGGGCAGCGGCAAGACGACCCTCGCCAATGCGCTGCTCGGAAACATGCGTCAAGGTCTTCAGCGAACGCATGGGCGGGTCCGAATCAACGGCACTGACATCGGCACGTTGCCGGAGCGTGCTCTGACGGTTCTGCGCTCACAGACGATTGGTTACGTGCCGCAGAATGCCGGCGCTTCGCTGTCGCCGACCCGAACGATCGGGGCGCAGATCGCCGAAATGCTCGACTTTCACGGCACACACGACCGAACCGCACAGCGTCGCGATGGTCTGGCGCTTCTGGAAACGGTGGGGCTAGCGCCGGCGCAGCGCTTCTGGCGTCGTTATACGCATCAACTGTCAGGCGGGCAGCAGCAACGCTGCATGATCGCGCTGGCGCTAACCGGCAGTCCGCAGGTGCTAATCTTGGATGAGCCGACCAGCGGCCTCGACAACACGACCACCCACAATCTTGTCACGCACCTTCGTCATCTGCGGCAGATGCGCGATCTGGCGATGGTCTGCGTGAGCCATGATGTGCGTCTGGTGCGCGCGCTTTGCGACCGCGCCTTGGTCATGTTTCATGGCCAGCTTGTCGAGGACTGCACGTCTGATCGCCTGATCGACGCACCGGCCCACCCCTATACGCGTGCACTGGTGGCGGCGATCCCCCGACGCAGCACGGCAAGGCCCGATATGACCGATCGACCACCAACCCGGGCCGCTGCCGCTACAAGCCATGATGGTCGCGTGACAGGCGCCGATCACGAAACGGTGCTGAACATCGCGCGATTGACGGTCCGCCATCCCGGAGCACGGTCGGCCGGTTGCAACGCTATGTGGGGCACGCCGCGCGCCGGCTTCAGTCTCACAGATGTCGACCTGCGCGTGCAAAAAGGTGCAATCGTCGGCATCGCTGGACGGTCGGGGTCCGGCAAATCGACGCTGCTGAAGGCGATTAGCGGCATGATCGTGCCCGAAAGCGGCACGATCACGCTTGACGCAAGCAAACCGCTCAACGGCCACGCCGGCCAACGACCACCTGATGCGGCGCGCCGCGTCCAGATGATTTGGCAGAACCCGCTCAGGGCGCTCAATCCGCGCGCCACGGTTCTGGCGGCGCTGGCGGCGCCGCTCAACTTCTATTTCGGATTGAACGGCGCGGCACTGCGCGACGAGGCGACCGCGCTTATGAGTGCCGTGCAATTGCCGGAAGACATGATGGACCGGTATCCATGGCAATTGTCCGGCGGCGAAGCGCAACGGGTGGCAATCGCACGCGCCTGCGCGGCCCAGCCGTCGGTCTATCTATGCGACGAGATCACATCGGCGCTCGACATGCGCGTCCAGGCAGCGATCCTGAGCCTGATCGGCCGGCTGGTGCGCGACGCCCAAGCAACATTCATTTTCGTATCGCATGATCTGACGGTTCTGCGGGCGATCGCCGATCATGTGGCGATCTTCGACGAGGGCCGGCTGGTCGAACAGGGGCCAGTCGAAACGGTGTTGGACCGCCCAAAACACACGGTCACCCGGGCGCTGCTCGCCGCCGCAGACCTTTCGCCAAGCATCATATCGGAACCGGACACAAGCCCATGGCAAGCAGACGCAAGATTATCCTGATCCTGATCGACAGTCTGGGATCGCGGTTCTTTGCGGAGAACCCCACACGCTTTCCGTTTCTCAACGCGATCTCGCGCAACGGCAAATGCAACTATGATGTGCGCGCGGCGACCCCCGGCACATCGCTGCCCGGTCGCGCCGCGCTTCTGACCGGCCGGTCGCCGCGGGACACCGGCATCTACGGTAATGCGCTGTTCAATGGCACAGCGTTCCGGCACGGCGGTCCCGCCGACGTTCGCGGCAATACGATTGCAGCCAGGGCGCGTTTAGCCGGCCTGACCGTCGCCTCACTCGGCTTTGGCCTTGTCGCGCCTGACGATGCCGATGTGCACGCAGCGCCCTGGTGGTCGCATATGCCGATGGCGGGCATGACGACGCCGAAGGTGCCGGCCAATGGCGAAGGCAGCGAAACACTGGTGCTGCACGACAGGATTGGAGTCACCGACATGGTGGTTGAATCTATCCCCTTCACCCAAAGCGCCCAGCGCGAAGCGGCCACACAGTTGCATGCGCATTTCGTCGGCCTTCTGGCCGATCACCGGATGTTCCGCCTTGCGGGCGCTGCCGCATGCGGCCCGCAACCGGCAGACCTGATCCTGATCGAGTTCGACATGACCGACATAATCGCCCATTTTCATGGCTTTGACAGCGAGGTGACGCGATCGGTCTTCGCGCAGGCGGATGCCGCGGTCGGACGTCTGTTCGATCAGTTGGAGCATGCGGGGCGTCTGGACGATTATCTGGTCGTCATTTGCGGCGATCATGGTCAGCAGCCCGTGGCGACGGCGATCTACCCCGACTCCTTGCTGGCCGATCGACCATGGGCCTCGGAGGGCGCGACGTTGCACGTCGTTGTTAACGGCCGGCCGCTGGACGGGACCGTCCTGTCGCATTTTGAAGCGCTCGGCATTGCTCCGCTCGGTACCGCGCATTTACCGGTCGAGCATGAAAACGGGATTGCCAGTTTCGTCGCCGCGCCCGGCACATCGTTCGAGCCCAAGCCGGCCAGGGTGCCGGCGGACCAGATCACCGGCGAACCGAGCATCATCTCGACGCACGGTTATAGCCCCCATGATCCTTCCGACCGGACGGTTTGCATCGCGCATGGGCCGGGAGCGGAAGACATCGACATCGCGTGTCTGAGCGATGTCGCGCACGCCATTGCACGAACCCTGGAGTTGCCGCAATGAGCCGCCCGCCCAACGCGATACCCCGAACACAACATCAAGATGCCGGCAATGCCGATGAACCGACCGCCTGTAGCGTTTTCACTGACGCGCTCGATCGTCTCGCACCGCGCCCGGGCAAGCCAAGGAAGAAAGGGTTGACCTCGCTGCTCGACTATGGCCCCGGCCTTCATGGCTGGACGATGGCTGATGGCACTGCGGACTTCCTCGCATTGTGCGGCGATTTCGTCGACATGACGAAGATCGGCGGATTGAACGCGATCATGCTGCCCGGGGGCGAAGTCAGACGGACAGCCTCGATCTATCGCGATCACGGCATCGCCACCTACAGCGGCGGCCTGCTGTTCGAGTTCGCCCGAAAGTCGGACAATGTGGACAGTCTGCCGAGGCTGCTCAGCGAACTGGGGATCGGTGCAGTTGAGATCTCGGAGAACTATCTGCCGCTGACCGACACTGCCTTGGCGGATAGCATAAGGCGCATGCGACGGCACGACCTGGATGTGATCTATGAGTATGGCCGCAAAACGCCGGATGCGCCTTTGGCACTCGAGGATCTGCGGCGCAAGCGCGATGTCGCCTTTAACGCCGGTGCCGGTCATGTCGTGATCGAGTTTGCCGAGGTTGCAACGTTTTTGCAGCAGGACGAGTTGGCATGGCGATCGCTCTGCGAGGAACTGCTGACGGAGGACGTATTCATCGAACTCGACCCGACGGATTTTCCCGCCAGCCAAATCGCTGCTGTTCATCATGCAGGTCCGAGCGCCAATCTTGCCAATGTGGCGCCGCAACACCTGCTGGCTGTCGAAAGGCTGCGACGCGGGCTCGGATATGGGGCCGAGTGCCCACTTATGGAACGGAGCCGCAGCAGTTGAACAACTGACCAGCCGCCAAATGGCAAAGCAGCCCAATTGCATCCCGAGAACGGTGCCTCATTTGGGCAGCGCGGCTTCCGGCGAATGCCAGTTGGGACATGGACCTGTTCGTTTTCAATGCTCGGCTCTTTCGCACCTGAAAATGCTCGATCGGTGATCGGTCAGGACGTCGGCCGCGGGGTTTTGGCGCGATCCGCGCATCAGTATCACCTGACGGGCGCCGAGCAAGTCGTCAGACGTCTTCGGCACCTATCCGTGAGACGCCCGCCCCGGTCCGAATTGCGTATCGCCATGACCGACCGACCAGTTTTCCTTGGGTGTGCCATAGAGGTTGATGAAGATGTCCTCCGGTCGAATGCCCGGGCTTTCCGTAAGGATATCGGCGATCCGGCGAAACAGCACCCGCTTGTGCTCGATGGGGCGTGTGTCGAAGAGCGTGATCCCGATGTAGATCAGATCGTCGCTGCGCTCGATGCCGAACGCCGACCCGTACCGGAAATTGTCGGCGTTGTGCTCGGTGATGGTCATGAACTGATCGTCTTCTGGCACGTCGAGCGCATCGCACATGGCCTGATAGATCCCATCCAGGATGGCCAGGCGATAGGCCGCGGGTTTCCCTTCGCGCATGGATATGTGAGCAATCGGCATTACAGGCCTCCTTCTATTCGTGAGGATTAAGGCTAGCGGCCAAGCCATCATTTCGGTAGCTTATCTCTAGTGATATCTATCATGAGGCTTTGAAATGATGGAGCGCACACTTGATGTCGATGCCGTCCGCGCCTTCGTGCGAGTGGCCGAAACCTCCAGCTTCACGCGAGCGGCCGACATCATGGGCAGCACGCAATCGGCGATCAGTCTTAAGCTGAAGCGACTGGAGGCCAAGCTTGATTGCCGATTGCTGGACAGGACGCCGCGCTACGTGCATCTGACGCAGAACGGAGCGGCATTCCTCGAGCGCGCCCGCGAACTTGTTGAGGCGCATGATCGCGCTTTCATCACGGTAGGCCAGGTCCGCCCGCGTCTGGCCATCGGCATCAGCGACCATGTCGCCGGCCCGGAGCTACCCGCCCTGATCGGGCGGATGAACGTGCAGGACCCGCAGCTCCTCATTGAGGTCCGGATCGGCTCGTCGCTCGATCTGCTCAGGACTTTCGACCGCCGAGAGATCGACGTGGCGATCGTCCGCTTTCAGGCCGAACGCGACGATGGAGAGCTTGTCGCCGAGGAACGGTTCGGCTGGTTCGCGGCCTCGGGCTGGCAACCGCGCGCGGGAGAGCCCTTGCCGATCGCGACTATGCCGGAGCCCTGCGGCGTGCGTAGGTTGGCAGCAAAGCGTCTCGACGAAGCCGGCATCGCTTGGACGGAGGTGTTTGTCGGCGGTGGCGTGACGGCGGTCTCGGCGGCGGTTATGGCGAAACTCGGCGTCGCCGCGCTGGCCCGGCGCATGCTGCCGCTCGGCGTTGTTGATGTCGGGCCAAGGCTCGGCCTCCCGGCTCTTCCACGACTGCCCATCATGATTCACGCCAGGGTGGCGAATGATCGAGAAGCAGCGGCCATCGCGACTCTTTCGGACGCCTTCGCAAACGCGGTCAAGGGCTAGAGCATAATCCGACCAGTGTGAAACGAGGATCGATAAGACTATGCTCAAAGATCAAGAAGATAAAAGCGCCGATCTGATGCAGTAAGATCGGATCACGCTCTAGCGACCCGAAACTACGGATTCATTCCAATCTTGCGTAGGCATGAAGCGGCACTGCGCCTTCTCTTAACACGCCACAGCCCTACTACGCCTTCACCTCCGTTGATCGGCGGCCGATAGCGGTCTTCTTAGTCGATCCCGTAAGCAATTACGGATCCTTGAAGTAGCGCGCCTTCTGCGCCCGGATCGGCGGCGTGCCGGAGACAAGCACCAACTCCTCATAGGGCGGGAGTTGCATGATCTCACCCGGCGTCACAAAGCACAGATGATAGATGCGGCCATCGACGTCGTCGATGACGGCATGGGCCTCGCCTGTCAGCTCGCCATAAAGGCCGCGATCGACCAGTCATCCGAGGAGCGGTTCGGAAGGTTCGGCTTGGATCGCAAAGTCGGTAGCCCGCTATGTCCTTATGCAGACGTACCGCGGTGTGCTCCAACGAATAAAGATCGAGCGACTATCATAAGCCGCCATGGTGTCGGTCGCCGCCGAGCACGATAGAGTGGCTACCGGCTGATCCGCCGGCGAAGAAGACAAGCAGGAATTGCGCGATGAAGCTCACGCTTCCAAAACTCCGGGTTTGCGGCAACGCCCGCGAGATGGGCATACAGTACGGCACGCATTTCCGGCCGATGATCCGCCAATTCATCGACGCCCGAATGACCGCGGTTGCGGCCTATTTGGACGGTATCGGCACTGGTGCGGTCGACCGGCTGATCGCGGCGGGTGCGGAATGTCTGGACCGCACGTCAGTCTTCGATCCCCAAGGGGTCGACGAGCATCACGGCATCGCACGCGGTGCCCAGGTGGACCCCGTGCGGCTGTTCACAGCCGCCAACATGACCGACGTACGCGACATCATCGCGCTGCCGGACGCCCCGCCGCCTGCCGGCGACGAAGGATGCACCACCGCGCTCCTGCCTGGCGATATGTGCGCGGGCGGGACCAGCCTCTTCGGCCAGACCTGGGACCTGAACGGGCCGGACATGGATTTCGTCATCGCGTTGCATCGCATGCCGACCGATGGCTTGGAGACTTGGACGGCGACCTGCGCCGGGTGCCAGACGCTGATGGGCATGAACGCCGCTGGGATCGCGGTCGGCACCAACAATCTCAAGACCCGGTTTTCGCGCATCGGGGTTCCCTATCTGAGCGTGCTGCATAAGGCACTCGCCCAGGCGAGCCGACAGGCGGCCAGCGCAGTGCTTCAGTCGGCTCCCGTCGCCGGCGCTCATTCCTATTGGGTGGGCACGCAGCAGGGCGGTATCGAATGGGAGCGGACACCCGTCAGCGCCTTTGAACGCGACACGGCCGACGGGCCGGTGGCGCGCACTAATCATTGCCTGTTTACAGACAACCGAGAGATCGAGGACGCGCTGTCGGAAAGCACGATCCCGAGGCTGGAGCGTTTGACCGCCCTTGTCGACGAGCGGAAGCCGCATACGCTGGAAACGCTGAAGACCATGATGGGCGACCGCTCGGAAGGCAGGCTCTCCATCAACCGTTATGCCGAAGACGAGTCGGGTGCGGTGACTAACGCGGTTGCGCTGTTCGACCCCCGACAGCGAGTCATGTCGGCTTGTCGTGGACAAGCCGACAGGGGCGAATGGGTTACGCTCGGATTTGACCGCTAGAGTCTCAAAAAACCGCCGTGCGCCGCGTGATCATGCGCTTGATGCGCTTGATGTGATTGAGCGTATCGCGCGTGGTGGCACGCTCCTTCTTGCCATAGACCGCCAGATAGTCGGCCTCGCTTCGGAAAGCCTGGATCGCAACGCCATCCCAATCAAGATCACCGTCGGCGATCCCGCCGGGCAGCACGGACAGCGCTTCGTCTGGTCGACAGATCTGGTAGCTGGCCAGATAGGGCGCCTGATCGCGGCAAACATGCGGAATGTGCGTCTCCAGCCACCAGGTGTAGAACTCGCCAAGCGACAGGTGATCTGCACGCTTGATGAAGAACAGAACGGTCACCGCGTTCGGCGCCAGATCTACGCCGTCGGTCGGTGTCGCAGGCGATGAAGGAGCGGCCATCATCAAGCCCAATGCGCCGCAAAGACGCGCTTGAAATTGCCACCCACGATGCCGGTGACCTGATCGTCGGTATAGCCGTGTTCGACCATCAGCCCGACGAGCGCATCAAGCTGTTCGGGCACGAATGTGCGCGAGCCCGGCCAATTGGGGTCCTGGGTGAACGGCCACTCCTCGGGCCGCGCGCGGAAGAACTTGTCGAGTTCGGCGCCATTGAAGATGACGTCAAAGCCAAAGCCGATATGCTCCGCCCCGACAAGTCCGGCAATGTGGTCGATATGGGCGAAGAGCCGCTCTGGACTGCAGTCATCGTTACCCAAATACATGTTGGCGCCCGATACGCCGGCGACACCGCCCCGTTCGGCGCAGGCTTTCAACTGCGCGTCGGTCAGGTTCCTGGGATGGCTGAACACCGCATCGGAGCCGTGATGGGAGAAGATCGGCGGCTTCGAATAAAGCGCCATCGCCTCCATGGAGGTCTTGCGGCCGGTATGGCTGAGGTCGAGCGCCATGCCGACCCGGTCCATCTCGCGGACGACCCGCCTTCCGTAGGCCGTCAGGCCGGGATCGACCGCCTCGACGGCGCCGCCGCCCGCCGAATTGGTGTTGTTGAACGCCAAAAGGTTGAAGCGGATGCCCAGATCGAAGAACACGCCGATCATGTCGATGTTGCGCTCATAGGGTCGCGACCCCTCGAAGTGGAACATCACACACAGCTTGCCCTCCGCTCTGGCGCGGTCCAGATCACCGAGCGTTTTGAACAGCACCAAGCGGTCGGACCGGTCGATCACCTGGCGACGGTGGGACGCTACCATCTGCACGGCTTCGCTGATGTTGTGCTGGTCTCCCGCCAGTGTGACGGAAACCATGTCGAAGCCGGCTTTCCTAAACCGATCGAGGGACTCATAGGTGTTGTCGTATTGCGGGCGGATTGGCCAGACGACATCGCAGACAAAACTCTTTTCGATCAACTCGCGGGTTTTCATGTCCTTCTCCGGTTCGGATGTTCGGCGATCTTGCTGAGGCCGACCCGTCGCAGCGACGACCGTTGCCGACCTACGGTTTGTCAACTCGCCGACAGCATAGCGGTACGTCCGGATGGAGCGATCCTGGATTGCTATGCGCCCGGGCCGATCTTTTATGCAAAGCAGGACTTCGCCATGTATTTGACCGCGCAATGGACACACCCGGTATCAAGTGCCGGCACGCTATTGGGCCCTCGGGCGATTGACCCGCCCCTCGGCGGACGTGCAAAGTGACGAGATCGCCAACAGCAGGGAGGCACCAGGCGCGTTCGATGGATCTTGGAGGCTATCTGAATCACCAGGCGGTGTTTCACCGTGCTGAACGTCACCCTTACGGCTTTCCCCGCTCGGTCCGGTTGAATCCTCCGGCTGAACTCGGAGACGGCTATGAGGATGGATTTGTTCTGGACGATTCGTGCCTGCTGACGGTCAAGCAGGTGCAACTGAAAGGGCCTTTTCGCGCAGAAGAGCCGGGTAGCGGGCGGCTGATATTTCTGTTCCACCTCGACGGCCGGCGAGAGATCGAGCTTCTGGGGCACGCTCGCTATGCGTTGAACACGCCGCGTTTTGTCACCTATTTCCAGCCGCGCGGCATGGCCAAGATCAATGAGTGGGTGACCGGCGGCACCTATTCGGGTGTTTCGGTGGGCTTTGACATTACAAGGCCGCCGAGACTCTGGCGGGACATGGCCGATCCGTCGATCCAGGAGTTCGCCGATCTGCAGTTCGGCCGGGATTTCTTCTGGACGGAGCAGCCGCTCCTCGCTGACATGAGGCAGGTTGCCGAGCAGATCATCAATCCCGCGGTCCACGACATGCTGATTGGCGAATACCTGCTGCTAAAATCGCGCGAACTGATGTTTCTTGCCGCAAACGAGATTTTGCGTGCCAAGGAACAGCCTGACTCGGCACAGGCGCGTTGCAAGGCAAGCGCGATCAGACGCTACATCGATGCGAACGGGCTGCAGGCGATTTCCGTCCTCGACATCGCCAGGACCTTTTCGATGTCCAGTTCCAGACTGTCCCATACCTTCAAATCCCGCTTCGGCAAGACCATCGGCGACTACATATTGGAGATAAGGATGATGAAAGCGACCGAATTGCTGACCGCTACCGATATGCCGATCAAGCAGATCGCCTACGAAGTGGGATACAACCACGTCTCCAATTTCACGATCGCTTTCAAGCGGAAGTACGGCCAGACGCCCGGCCAGGTGCGAAGGACCAAATCGGTGGGCATGGTCGGGCTGGCAGCGGTGTCATCGCCCAACTGAGCGATCGGCCGGCACCACCTAAACTGTATCCGGCGTCGCAGCTGTGGATCGCTGCGCATCCACGGCTCGTGTCTGTTCAGCTTCCAAGTCGTCATGCAGCCAGCATTCGACACGATCGCTTCCCTCGCGCAATGTCGGCGGGCGCTCCTTATGGCACCGCTGCATGGCGTGGCCGCATCGAGGGTGAAAGGCGCAACCCGGCGGCGGGTCGATTGGATTCGGGAAAGTCGCACCAAGGTTCGTCTCGGGCAGGCCCATCCCGATTTCCGGGGTCAACACCGAGTCCAGCAGGGCTTTGGAGTAGGGGTGAAGAGGGTCCGCGAATAGTTGAGTGCTTTTGCGCGCCTCGATGATCCTGCCGAGATACATCACAGCCACACGCGATGCGATATGCTGAACCACCGATAGATCGTGGCTGATGAACAGGTAGGTGAGCCCGAACTCGTCGTGGAGATCCATCAATAGGTTGAGGATCTGGCTCTGCACGGAAACGTCGAGCGCCGAGGTCGGTTCGTCGCATATGATGATCTCCGGTCGCATGACGAGTGCGCGCGCAATCGCAACGCGTTGGCGTTGGCCGCCGGAGAGCTGATTGGGATAGTTTAGCAGCATGCGCGCGGGCAGCCCGACGCGATCCATCATCTCGGTCACCCGCTTGGCATCATCGGAGCGCTCGCCGATGCTGTGCACGCGCAACGGCAACGCGATGATGTCGGCGACCGTCTTGCGCGGATTGAGCGAAGCATAGGGGTCCTGGAAAATCGGCTGGATTCGCCGCGCCCGGTCCCGAATGCTGGTCCCGGTCATCGGCTTGCCGTCGATCAGCACTTCGCCGGAAGTTGGCGCCTCAAGCCCCAGCAGCAGCCGCGACAAGGTTGACTTGCCGCATCCGGATTCCCCGACAAGCCCAAGCACGTCGCCACGATGCAGCTGCAGCGAGACATCGTCGACGGCGCGCAGGTCGCGGGGCCGGTTGAACATGGTCGTCTGAACACGGTAGACCTTGGACACTGCGCGCAGTTCGAGGACCGGGTGCGCCGTAGTGGGTGGATCAGTGACCATGGACCAACCCTTCGACCGTTGACGGCATGCGCGCCCCTTCAGGGAACCAGCACCGATACGAATGACCAACGGACGCCGTCTGGGCCGGCGCGGGCTCGGCGCAGGTGGGTGCCGCAAATCGGCACCTGTCGCGAAACGCGCATCCTGCGACATCGCCGACCAGCGACGGCACGATGCCGCCAATGGTCCCCAGGCGCGCGCCGGGCGCTGTCTTGCCTGGCACCGGAATGCACTCCAAGAGTCCGGTCGTGTAAGGATGCGACGGACTGGCGAAGACATCGGTCGCCCGGCCGGCTTCGACGATCTCGCCCGCATACATGACCGCCACCTTGTCGGCAACACGGGCAACGACGCCGAGATCATGCGTGATCAGGATCATCGCCATGCCCAGCTCACGCTGCAATTCGGCCAGCAACAGCAGAATCTGAGCCTGGATCGTCACGTCCAGCGCCGTGGTCGGTTCATCGGCGATGATCAGCTCAGGCTCGCACATCAGCGACATCGCGATCATGACACGCTGCCGCAAACCGCCGGACAGCTGATGCGGATAATGCGCCAGCCGACTTGCCGCCGCAGTGATACCGACACGCTCGAGCAAGTCGATCGCCCGGTCGCGCGCTTCCTTCGTCGATGTCCGCCGGTGCGCCAGATACGTCTCGATCAACTGATTGCCGATCGTGTAGGACGGGTTGAGCGAGGTCATCGGTTCCTGGAAGATCATCGCCATTCGGTCACCGCGCATATCGGCCATCTGACGCGGACGCAGCGATTGTATCTCGATGCCGTCGAACGCGATGCGCGCAGCATGTCGGCGCGCCTTGGTCGGCAGGAGGTCCATGATCGCAAGCGAGGTCAGTGACTTGCCGCATCCGGATTCACCGACGATGCAGAGGGTTTCGCCCTTTTCCACACTCAGGTCGATACCGCGCACGGCATGCAAGTCTCCGCCCGCAACGGGAATGTCGACGACGAGGTCCTCCACCTCAAGAAGCGGTTTCATCAGCGGTCCTCCGGGCTGGTGACGTCTCGGATGCCGTCGCCGACCAGATTGATCGACAGGACCAGGGTCAGCAGCGCCAGGCCGGGAATGGTGATCAGCCAGGGCTCAAACAGCAACACCTCGCGCCCCTCGGCGATCATCAGCCCCCAGGAAGGCGTCGGCGGCTTGACGCCGAGCCCCAGAAACGAAAGCACCGCTTCAAGCAGGATCGCATGCGCCATCTCCAGCGTGGTCACGACGATCAGGTTGTTCATGACGTTCGGCATGATTTCGCGCGTAAGGATGCGCGGGGTCGAACAACCGATCGCCCGCGCCGCGGTGACATATTCGATCGCGCGCAACTGCATCGTCGAGGCGCGCATCACCACGGCGAAGCGGTCCCACAGCAAAAGGCCGAGCACCAGCACGACAACCTGCAGCGAACCGCCGACGATCGAAACGACGGCCAGCGCGACCAGGACCAGCGGGGTGGACAGCCGGACGCTGATCAGGAAGGTGACGACCATGTCGACGCGTCCGCCGAAATAGCCCGCCGCGACGCCGAGAACCGTTCCGATCGTGCCGGCGATGAATACGGTGCCGAAACCGATCATCAGCGAGATACGCGCGCCATAGAGCAGTCGCGCCAGATAGTCCCGACCCAACTGGTCGGTGCCAAACGGATGCTCCCAGGAACCGCCTTCCATCCAGATCGGCGGAACCAGCCGCGCGGTCAGATCCTGATCGTAAGGTCCGTGCGCGATCAGAAACGGACCGATGACCGCCATCACGATGATGATCAGAAGCAATCCGGCACCGATCGTGACGCCGCCATGCGCCAGGGCGCGGCGCAGCATCGCCCGGTGAGGCGACGGGGCAGCCTCGACCGGAGCATTGTGGTCGACGGCCGCCATCAGGCCACCCTCACGCGAGGATCGAGCCAGGCGTTCAACAGGTCGGCCAAGAAGTTGATCATCACATAGATCATCGCGAACAGCAGGATCAGCGCCTGTACCGTGGCGAGATCGTTGCGGTTGATCGATTCCCAGGCCAACTGTCCCGCCCCATCGATGGCGAAGATGGTCTCAACGACGATCGAGCCACTGAGCATGAAGCCGAACTGAACGGCGGCAAGACTGACAACGGGAATGATCGCGTTGCGCAGCGCGTGCTTGAACAGTACCTTGAAGGGTCTGAGGCCTTTTGCTTTGGCGGTTCGAATATAGTCGGCCGACAACACCTCGATCATCCCACCCCGGGTCAGGCGCATGATGGCCGGCATCGCAAAGTAGGCGATGACGATGGTCGGCAGGATGAAATGTTGCCAACTGTCTGCCCCCGACGCCGGCAGCCATCGCAGATTGACGCTGAACACGACGATCAGAACCAGCGCGAACCAGAAGCTGGGCATCGCCTGTCCGAGGACCGATATGACCAGCGCTGTGCGATCGATGATCGTGTTGGGGCGGATCGCCGCCGCAACGCCCAGCGGCACGGCCACGACGATCGCCAGCAACACAGCGACCAAACCGAGTTGAAAGGTGACGCCCAGGCGCCCGAGTATCAGTTCCGACACCGGCAAGTTGAAATAGTAGCTATAGCCGAAATCGCCGCGAATGAAGCGCCCCAACCAGTCGATGTATTGGACGAGCACCGGTCGGTCGAACCCATAGAACTCGCGGATCGCTATGATGTCCTCCTCCGTCGCAGCCTCTCCGGCCAGCGCGATTGCGGGATCACTGGCCAGAAACAAAAGCTGGAAGCTGAGAAACGACACCACGACCGCAACCAGCAGCGCGAGGCCGAACCGTTTGACCGAATAGTAAAGCATGGCTTTCCTTTGATCGATTCACCGCGCTGGAGTGACGGCCCGGCCGCGTTGGCCGGTCATCGCTCCGATCTGCGAGGGCTGATTAATGTCCGCCGGCCGGGGTAGATCAGCGGCAGCGCCAGGACAATACTGTCTGGTACGGACCCGCGCGTTCGAGCAGGTGCCGGGCCGCCCGGCAATGTCCGACCTCCGATGCGGCCAAACGCTGCGGGCAGGCGCCGGCCGGCGCCCCGCCCCCGGTTTCTCTCCAAGACCCCGTGCGATCCGACGGGTCTGCAGGCTGTTGCGGCGGCCGGGACGCCTCAATCGACCCACCGTGCCCGATAGAAATGCTGCAACTCGTCAACGGTCGGCGTGAAGTCCAGATCGCTTGAGAACATATACCAGCGATTGAACGTCCATGTCGGGATCCAATAGGCTTGATCGGCAATCCGCTGCAGCGCCTTTGAGTAGTTTTCCAGACGCGCCTCTTCATCGGCGGTGGTATCGGCCACCTCAAGCCAGTTCAGCACATCATCATCGCGCGCGAAATCATCCTGCGAGTGCTTGAAGAAAGCGCTGGTGATCGCCGAGACATCATTGATCGAATAGGAGCCCCAGGATCGCTGCGCCATCGGCATCTCGTCGCCATGGATCAACTCCCGCACCGCCGCATACCGGTTGAAATTGAAGTTCACCGTGATTCCGACCGCCTCCAGATAGGCCGCCATCGCCTCGACGCCGGTGCGTTCGGCATAGGCGCCGAAGCGGATTTCGAAGCCCTCCGGATAGCCCGCCTCGGCCAGCAGCGCTCGCGCCCGTTCGGGATCGTAGGCATAGCGCGCTACATCCTGCTCGCATCCGAACTGCGATGGATAGCAGGCCGCGTGGACAACCTCGGAGGCACCGCCGATCAGGTTGTCGACGATCGCTTCACGGTCGATCGCATGGATGATGGCGCGACGCACCCGAACGTCCGTCAGAGGATTATCGTCACCGGTGCGACCGGCCGCGTCCAGATAGACAAATCCGATCCGCATCGTCTCAGCGTTGACGAGGCGGAAATCGTCGTCAGGCTCGATGCGCTCGGCCTGATCGGTGGGCAGGCGCCATATCCAGTCGAGCCCGCCGGACAACAGCTCCGCGAGCCGGGTGTTCGCATCGGGAATGGTGCGCGCGACGATGCGGCCGATGTCCGGCCGGCCCTTCGGACTGGCCGCATGGTAGTCTTCGTTGCGCTCGAACTCAAAGCGCTGTCCGGGTACGATCTCGGTCACGCGGTACGGCCCGGTTCCCACCGGCGCCACGCCGAAACGTTCCGGCCCGACCTCGGCATAGTATTCATCGGGATAGATGACGACCGGCCCCGACAGGTATTCGAGCGCCGGTGGAAACGGACCATCGGAGTTCACACGCACGGTGTAGTCGTCGACGCGCTCAACACTTGCGATCCAGCCGACATTGCGAACCGTCCGAATGCCGCTGTCGGGCGCGATCATGTGATTGAGAGTGTGCACAACGTCATCGGCGTTGAACGGCTCGCCATTATGAAACGTGACGCCCTGGCGTAAACGAAACTCAAGCGTCTGGTCGTCGATCCTCTCCCAGCTCTCTGCGAGAAGACCGGAATAAGCTCCGGTTTCGGGATGACGGTAGACCAGCGTGTCATACACGAGCTGCGACATGATGTAGGTCTGGCGCAGGGTCGTAAAATACATGTCGAGCGTATCGACCTCGGTCTCAAAGGCGATCCGAAGCGTGTCGTTGGCCTTTTGTCCGTACGCACCGGTTGTGACAGAAAGCGCCATCACGCTGGCCAGAATGATCGATTTAGCTGATCGTGTCATGTAATCTCCCAAGACATCGCACGATGTCCTTATTGTGCCGTCTGATGTCGGCAGCATGCGCCCGCTATTGCCTTGTTGCGGAATCTCCTTGGGCGAGACCTCCTCGGCCCGAGGGTAATCTACGGGCAAATCGGCGCGGTTTCACGCAATCGGCCTTATGCGCGATGCCGCCCGGCTTATGCGTGGCAATTGCAACGCGACGTTCGGTTCTCGGGTTGACCATGACTTGCAGGTATAACGGCATTTGGATGGCGCGGCGGCATAACAAATCCTCGCCATGGATAAGCGGACCCGTCTGGTTAGACGCAACGGCCATCGTTTAGGCTCCGTGACGCGGGTCGATTTCGGCCCTGTCGGGCTGATTTGGTGCCGTGTGGGCCAAGCCGACGCACTCGAGGAGGAAAGGATGTACGATCTTGAAGGAAAGACCGCGCTCGTCACCGGCGCTGGCGGCCGACATGGTCTGGGGCGTGCCATCGCCAGCCGGCTAGCGCGGGAAGGAGCCGATGTCGCGGTCAACGACTTGCGCGCTGCACCAGAACCGGTCAGCGAGGGCGGCTGGCGCGGCGCCGAATCGACGGCCGCCGAGATTACCGATCTGGGCCGCCGGTCGGCCGCGTTTTTTGGTGACATTTCGGACGCCGAGACAGTCGACCATATCGTCGGACAGACGATTGAGGCTCTTGGCGGGATCGACGTTTTCGTCGCCAATGCCGGCTCCAAACCCGGGCCGGACCGTGTGCCGGTTGTCGATCTGGCCGAGGACGCGTTCGATCTGGTGCAGCGGGTCAATGTGAAGGGGACCTTTCTATGCTGCCGTGCCGTGGCACGACACATGCTGGCGCGCGGCGGTGGTGGCCGGATCATCATCATGTCTTCAGCCATGGGCAAGCGTGGTTTGCCTCGGTCGGCCGCCTACACCGCTTCAAAGTTTGCGCTCGGCGGACTGACGCAATGCCTGGCCCACGAACTGGCGCCGGACGGGATTACCGTCAATGCCGTCTGCCCCGGAACGATAGAGACCGAACGGCTGCTGGATATCGCCTCAGGCAAGCGCGCAGACGGCGAAACCGCAGAACAACATCTGCAAAAAATGCTCGAAAAACAGCTCGCTCAGACGCCGCTGGGTCGGCTCGGGACGGCCGATGATATCGCCAACCTAGTCACCTTTCTCGCCTCCGACCAAGCGGCCTTCATGACCGGCCTTTCGATCTCGGTCTCCGGCGGCGCCGTTATGATCTAGTTGTTTGATCCCATGTTTTGAGAGTGCGGTCTTTTCGTCGGAATCGAAAGGGGCGCTGTGGGACAGGTTCTGCATGGGGAACGCTACCACGGCGAGGCGAGTCCTCGAGCAATACTGATCCTCCGCGACCGAATGGGTCCATCCTGGATGTGAGCAACAGGAGGACCGGAATTGCATGCCGAGCGCCACAAACTGCAAGAGACTGTCACGAGCTACGCCAGGTTGATGATCTGGTGGGCAAAGCATGCCTCGTCCGGATGCGATCCGCCAGATGAGTATCTCAGGGTAGACCTGTTACCGTTGGCGCAGGCAGTATGGGGTATGGGGACAGATCAGTTGGTAGCCGATCTACGCTATGGTGGCGACATGGCGCCAAAACGTAAAAAGCCCGCCGAAACGACGGGCTGGAATATTTTTTATTATCAATGACTTGTTTAGTTGCGGGGGCACGCAACCAACGATATCAGCAGTTTCTATTTCAGGCCGCCGCTTGAGGCCAGTCATTGGAGCTTTGCAGGAGCAGCTCAGCAAAAACGGTCTGCCGCACCTTGGCTCTAAAGACTGTTCAATCCCCATTGCGGACGTTAGCTGCTTGACGAAAATGGATCGAGATGGTGGGGACGCGCAACTTCGCCGCTATTTTCATGAGTGTCCGGAGCGAGGGTTGGACACTCTGCCAACCGGATGAGACCAAGGAAGGCAACTTCGATCGGTTCATGCCTTCCGTCGAGCCACGGATCTGCGCTGACCGAAACGAGGACAGGTTCCTTGGCTCATTGTGCGGGAATCCAGCGGCCGCTCTTTTTTCGATTTGGTTGGCGTCACATAGCAACTCAAAAAATGTTCGCAACGCGGGAGTCTGTGAATGGCCGTTAAACGACATGCACACCCTGCGCGCGTCAACGCAAGGACTGCGCCTGAAGGGATTGAACAAGTGAGCGGACAACACTGAGGTCTCCGGCCGCTGGTTTGTAGGCTACGCCGAGTGGGAAAGACCAAAGCTTTTGGTTGAAACTCAGTCGAGCAAGGCCGCGAGCCTCCGCTTCAATGGCAAGAGTATCTGCGGCATATATAAGGAGGTTGCTCAGGGCAGCAGCGCCGAACAGTTGCGCTATCGAATCGCAGCGCAAACCGGTTTCAAAGCTGTGCACGCCGAACGGCGCCAAGAAATCCCGAAGCACGTTCGGCCCGATCACGTCATCTCGAAAGAAGCCCCATCGCTGCCCCTCAAGGTCTTTCACCGCCAGGTCCGTCGCTCGGGTCAACGGGTGGTCGGCGGCACAGAATACCGCCATTTCCGCGACGCCGAACTCAGTCGACACCAATTCAGGGTAGTCGTCGAGCTCGTGCACGGACCCGGCCCAGACATCCAAACTGCCATCGACGATTTGCGGCAAGAGCTGGTCGTTCACCCCTGTGACCACGTCAAACGCGACCCGCGGAAACCGTCGCTGAACATCGGCAAGGCATGCTGGAAAAACGGTCAGGCTGAGCGACGGTCCGACGCCTATGGAAATTCGTCCACCCAATCCGTCGCTGACATTTGCAAGCTCGGTGACGGCGTAGCGCATCTCATCTTCGATGCGTTGCGCGTGCCGAAAAAGGATATGGGCGAACTTCGTCGGTTCTGCACCGCGGGCCTGACGTTCGAAAAGCGGTACCGCCAGCAGCGTTTCGAGTTTCTGGATCGACTTGGTCATTGCCGGTTGGGTAACACCTTCGGCCTCGGCGGCGCGCCCGATCTGGCGGTGCCGGTAGACCGACAGAAAGTGAGACAGAAGTCGGTGCCGGATCGGCGTCATATTATTCCCAATAGTTATGAAGAGGTGAGAATTTCGAATTTGCATTTATGGCAAACCATTCGCATGGTGCAAGAAAAATGAGCAATCAAGAAGCTCACCCACTTTTTCAAGGGAGGAAATATCGATGCCATCAAAGGGCTTAATGCGTCTGACCGTCTCAGTCTTGGCAGTCGCAATCGCAACGACGGCGTCCGCGCAATCGGATCGCGATAACACACTCATCATGGCGGGCCGTGCGGACGGCCCGACCTTCGGCACGCCCGGTGTGGCCAACCCATACTCCCTTGGCGCAGAGATCCGGACCGGGCCGCTGCAAACCTTCGAGCCATTGTTCTTCTACAACGTGTACGAAGATGAACACATCCCGTGGCTCGCGACAGGCTTTGAGTATAGCGACGACTTCAGCACGATCACCGTTTCCTTGCGCGAAGGCGTGCAATGGAGCGATGGTGAGCCGTTCACCGCCGAGGATGTCGCGTTCACCTTCGACCTTCTACTGGAGAATGCGGCAACGGCCGGGGATATGCGCGACGCGGCAGACGTCGCCGAGCGGGTGGCAGCCGCCAACATCATCGATCCGCTTACCGTGGAGATCGTGCTGACATCGCCCGACCCGCGCTTCATCTTTACACATCTGACCAACCATATGGCGCAGGGGCTATACTGGCTGCCGGAGCATATCTGGAGCGAGGTGGAAAACCCCGCCGCGTTTCGCAATTTTGATCCCGAGGCGGGGCTGCCCGTCACGACCGGTGCTTGGGCGCTGGTGGAATCGACATCCGCGCAAAACGTGTTGGAGCGGCGCGACGATTGGTGGGGCGCTGAAATCGGATTTCGTCCGCTACCGCAGGTCGAGACCGTGATCGGTGTGCCATTTGGGAGCCAGGACCGGGCCGCGCAGCTTCTCGGCACAAACGGGATCGACGTGAGTATGGACTTCGGAAACCCGCAACTGATCAACACGATCAAGCGTATCAATCCCAACATCACGACCTTCGGGACATCGGAAAATGGCGATCCGCTGGGCAGCGCCGATTTTTGGCCGACATCGCTTTGGTTCAACCACGCCAACCCGATGTGGGACGACGTGCGGCTGCGCCGTGCGGTCGCGCTGGCCGTTGACCGGCAGCAGGCCATCGATGTGGCCTATCTTGGGTCACGTCCCTCGAGCCTGACACCGTTCCCGGCCTTTGCGCCCCTTTTGCCGGCTATCGAGATCGCTGAAGCGGCGGCGCGCGAGGCCGGAAACGTCGGGCCGGATCTCGAAACCAGTGCCAGCCTCATGGAAGAAATGGGTTATGTTCGTAATGGTGACGGGCTTTGGGAGTTGAATGGTGAGACCCTAACCGCCACGATCCAGGGCGTCCCGCCGATGAACGCCATCGGACCTATCATCGCGCAGCAATTGCGCAATGCCGGTTTCGACATCGAATATGTCTTCACGTCCGACTCCCGGCGCCTGATCCGTCAAGGTGAAGCAGAAATGGCCCTCTTCGGGCATTTCGGAAGCGTGACCGATCCGGCGGCAACGCTGAACATCTATCATTGCGACAATGCTCTGGAAGTCGGTCGTCCGACCTTCTCGATCGCGCGGTGGTGCAACGAGGAGTACAGTGCGATTGTCGATCAGGTTTATGGCCTTGCACCAGATGACCCGCAGGTCCTCGAGCTTGTCGAAGCCGCGATGGAGATCTGGAACGAGGAAGTGGTCGAGGTCCCGATCAGCCAGTGGATCCACATCATTCCGATGAACCAGACCTATTGGACCAATTGGCCGTCGATGGAGAATCCCTACAGTTCGCCTGCCTTCTGGTACGAATCCGGACAAGGTGCATGGTTGCTGCATAACCTGGAGCGTGCCGAGTAGGCCTGGCTTCGGAAGAGCTTTTGTGAGGAGAGCTTTCAGTGACCGATCGATGGAACATCATGCTGATCACGACCGATCAGCAACGATACGACACCATTGGAGCACTGGGCTTTCCTCATATGAGCACGCCCAATCTTGACAGGCAGGTCGAACGGGGCGCGGCCTATACGCAATGCTACACCGACGGCGCGAGCTATGTGGTCGCCAGGGCAGCCATGTTCACGGGCATGCTGCCTCAGAACACAGGCGTCTCTTCGTTCAATCAATGGGCGTGTCATCGGACATGGGTGCATGACCTCAAAAGGACAGGCTCGGGGCACAAGGTCTGGCCCTTGATGCCCGAAGACGGCGGGTGTCTGCATCACCGCACCAAATCCGCGCCAGATACCTGGTTTGTGCCAAAGCGCATACCTTCCCTGTCCGCGGAGGGCCCCACATGAGGTTCTTGAACCTGTTCCGCCTCGTCTCAATGTTCTTGCTCGTGGTTTTCGCGGCCACGACGCTGAATTTTTTCCTGCCGAGGCTCATCGGGACCGATCCGGTGGCCGAACGGATTTCGGCCATCGCTGAAACCGGCGGCGGTAATGTCGACATCGAGGCGATGAGCCAAGCCTATCGCGAGCGGCTCGGCCTTGGCGATACGCTCTGGTCGCAATATCTATCCTATCTGGGTGATATCGCGCGGTTCGATTTCGGCTTTTCGATTGCCAATTACCCGGTCACGGTCAACGAGCTGATGGCGCAGGCCTTGCCCTGGACGATTGGCCTGATGCTCACGGCGACGCTGATTGCCTTTGCCATCGGCTCGCTTCTGGGTGCCCTGACCGTCTGGCCGCACGCACCCCGGATCTTCGCCAATCTGACCCCAGCCATCATGGTTCTCGGCGCGATCCCGTTTTACATCCTCGGCCTCCTGCTGATCGACATTTTCGCCTTCCGGCTGGGTTGGTTTCCGATTGGGGGAGGCTATCCTATCGGCGCCCGCCCCGCCGTGACCTTCGATTTCGCGCTTGATGTTCTACGCCACGCCATGCTGCCCGGGCTGAGCATCGTGCTGGCCGCCATCGGCGTCTGGGCGCTTCAGATGCGCGGCATGATTGTGACCGTACTCGGTGAAGACTACGTCACTTTCGCCGAGGCAAAAGGCGTTCGCCCAACACGGCTCTTCTTTCGCTACGGTATGCGCAACGCCATCCTTCCTCAGTTGACCACGTTGGCATTGACCTTCGGACAGATCGTAACCGGTGCGGTGCTCGTCGAAGTGGTCTTTGGCTATCCTGGTTTGGGCACGCTGTTGTTCCAGTCGATCGGATACTCGGATTTCTTCGTCATCCAAGGTGTGGTCTTTGTCCTGGTGCTGACCGTTGCGATCTCGATGCTGATCATGGACATCGTGCTGCCAATCCTCGACCCGCGGTTGCGAGGCTGACCGATGTCGGCATCAGTGCAAACATACAGGCGTCGAAGCCGTTTCGTCATGACCTGGGGCTATATGCGACGCAACCCCTCGCTCCTGATCGGATCGTTGATGTTCGTAGCGCTGATCGGCACTGCCATCGTCGCGCATTTCGTCTACGACGTGTCGCAGTACCAGCCGCTGTCAGTGATGCCCAGTCAGCCGCCCTCGGCCGAACTGCCTTTCGGCAGTGATACGCAAGGGCGCGATCTTTTTGCGTCGGTTGCCCGCGGCACAGTTCTGACACTTGGCATCGGACTCATCGCCGGTGGGCTCGGCTTGTTGATCGGGGGCACGCTTGGCTTCATCTCGGGGTATTTCGGGGGATGGGTGGACACGACAATCAAACTTGTTGTCGACGTCCTTTTGACCGTTCCGGCGCTGCTCGTCTTGGTCATTGTTGCCTCCGCCGTAGGCGAATTGCCGCCGATGGGTATGGCGTTTGTCATCGCGCTTTTGGCGTGGCGGCGACCTGCCCGTCAGATCCGGAGTCAGGTTCTGGTCCTGCGAAACGCGGGGTTTGTCCAGACCGCGCGTATTTCGGGTTGCGGGCCATTCACGATCATTTTCAAGGAAATCCTGCCCAACCTTTTGCCGTTCCTGGCGGCCAGCTTCACTGTCGCGGTCTCTGCCGCGATCCTGGCGTCGGTCGGGTTGGAGGCACTCGGCCTCGGTTCTCAGAACGCGCCGACGCTGGGTATGACGGTTTTCTGGATGATGAACTTTTCCGCTCTGATGCTTGGCATGTGGTGGTGGGTGCTAACCCCGATCGCTGTTCTGATCATCCTTTTTGTCAGTCTCTATCTGATAACTGCCGGACTGGACGAACTGGCCAACCCGCGCCTGCGGAGAAGAGCATGACCACCGTGACAAGCATGTCCGCAGATCTCGACGCCGACCCGGCCATCGACCGCGTGCCGAGTGACGCCGCACCCGTTCTGCAGGTCGAAGGCCTCGCCGTTGATTTCTTCGCCGATGGCAGGACAGTCCACGCCGTGCGCGGTGTTTCCTTCGATCTGGCCAAGGGTCGAAGGCTGGGCGTGGTTGGCGAGTCGGGGTCTGGCAAGACGACGACGGCGCTGGCTTTGATGCGGATGATCAAGGCGCCAGGGCGCATCGTCTCGGGGCGCGCAACGGTGGGGGGCACTGATCTTTTTGCGCTATCCGACGCCGAAATGCGCATGGAGCGGATGCGCACCGTGTCCTACATCCCCCAAGGCGCGATGAACTCGCTCAATCCGGTCTACCGTATTGAGGAACAGTTTTTCGATGCGATGATCGACCACGGGGACGGAGCGTCACGATCGGATTTGCGCCTGCGGGTGGCTGAGGCGTTGGCCAGTGTTGATCTGCCATCCGATGTCATGCGGCTTTACCCGCACGAGCTTTCGGGCGGGATGAAACAGCGGGTTTGCATCGCCATCGGGATAATCCTGTCGCCGAAGCTGATCATCGCCGACGAACCGACCAGTGCGCTCGATGTCATCACGCAGCGCCAGGTCATGTCCACGCTCGACAAGGTGCAAAACCGCATCGGCGCCGCGATGATCCTGATCGGCCATGATATCGGGCTTATGGCGCAGTCGGTCGACGAATTGATGGTCATGCGCGATGGCGTGATCGAGGAGCGCGGCTCCATTGACCGCATCTTTGCGGTGCCCGAGGCGGCTTATACGAAACTCCTCATCGACAGCGTCCCGGTGTTCGATCGCAAGCCTGCGCGCGCCAAAGCGCAAGCGGCGGCCACCAGTGATGCGGCCCCACTGCTGGAGCTTTCCGGCGTCAGCAAAACGTATGGAACGTCGATATTCAGCAAGGGCAAAATCGCGCTCCATCCGATGAGCCTTCGGATGCCAAGCGACCGCCCGTCCATCGTCGCTATCGTGGGGCAAAGCGGCAGTGGGAAAACGACCTTGGGTCAGCTTGCCCTGGGGCTTTTGCCCCCCACGACCGGAACAATCCGTTTTGCCGGTGCCCCGGTGACAGGTCTCTCGGCGCGCGATCAGCGATCTTTCCGCCGCGATGTGCAAGCGATCTTTCAGGATCCGTATTCGTCCTTCAACCCGTTCTACAAGGTCGATCATGCCTTCACGGTTCCACTCAAGGAGCTTGGCTTCGGTATCAGTGGCCAGGCGCGCTCCGAGTTGATTGCAGAGGCCTGCGCGCAGGTGGGTCTGGACCCGACGCTTATCCTTGGCCGGTTTCCCCATGAGCTATCAGGCGGCCAGCGCCAACGGCTGATGGTTGCGCGGGCGCTAATCCTGAAGCCGCGCCTCATCGTGGCCGATGAGCCAGTTTCGATGGTCGACGCAAGTCAACGCGCATCGATCCTTGCGAATGTCCAAGCGCTCAAGGACAATTACAGCATTTCGGTGATCTACATCACCCATGATCTGGCCACTGCTTATCAGGTCAGTGATTTCGTAATCGTGCTTCAGAACGGCCATGTTGTGGAAGCTGGCCCTCCTGAAGATGTTATTGGCGCCTCCAAGCACCCCTATACACGCTTGCTGATCAACTCGATCCCGTGGCCCGATCCGAACCGGCCTTGGGCCTCGGCCGATGAGTTGGACAACGGTCCCGCCGCGCCGTCTGGTGCTGAGACCTTCGCGCCCGCGTTGCACAGCTTTTCTGGCGGCGTCGAGCTGGAGGTGCCGGAATGACGCCCCCAAATGTGCTCCTGGTGATGGTAGACCAGATGACTGCGCGGGCGGCGCAGCTCTACGGTCAGGCGCTGAAAACCCCCAACCTCGAGCGCTTGGCTCAGCGTGGTCTCTTGTATGAGCGGGCGTATTGCGCGCATCCCTTATGCGTACCATCGCGCATTTCGACCTGGACGGCATCATATTCCCACAGCACGGGCGCACAGACCAACGAGGACAAGGTGCCTAAAGGACGCGATACTGCCTTTCACGTGTGGCGAGAAGCGGGCTATCGCACCGGTCTGATCGGCAAGAACCATTGTTTTGATCGGGTAAGTACGGATCACATCTTCGATGTCTGGTGTGAGATTTCACACTGGGGCATTCCCGAAGGGGCTCGAACCAAAGGACTGGACTGGCCCAGATCCAATGATCAGATCGCTGCGGCCAATGCTGTAAGGCGCGACATGCCCGATAGTGGTGGGCCAGTGTCGGTGGCCGTGACAGGGTTTCCGGTTGAAGACTACGCCACCGCGCTTGTCTGCGAACAAACGATCCGCTTTTTGCAAAGCTGCGATGAACGACCTTTCGCGGCTTGGGTCTCGATCCCTGACCCCCACGGCCCCTACGAGGTGCCAGAAGCCTATGCGAGGCTGATCGATCCCGATGCTGTTGAATTGCCGCCGTCACCGGAGGCGGAATTCGACGATGCGCCAGAACGCAATCGTATCCTGGCCCATTTCCTGCGTTGGCCAGACGAGGAGCGTGACGGGCTGCGCACCGCCGTCGCGCGATATCTGGCCATGATCGCGTTTATTGACGATCAGCTGGGCCGGATTCTGGACGAACTTGATCGGCTCGAACTGACCGACACCACGATTGTAGCCTTTTGCTCGGATCACGGAGACTTTGCGGGCGAACACGCCATGATGGGGAAGGGCGGTGCATTCTACGATTGCCTCACGCGTGTTCCACTCGTTTTGGCTGGTCCTGGATTTGCCGAATCGCGCAAGGTGGCAGACCCGGTCAGCCTCATCGACCTCGTCCCCACGATCCTGTCGGCCCAGGGGTTGCGGTCGATCACATCGTCGGACGGTCGGCCCTTGCCCGCCGCAAGCGATCAGCCGCCTCGGGCGCATGTTTTTGCCGAGTACGGGCGTGGTGCGCCCTTGCTGACAGAGGCCGACGTGATGTCGCGGAACTTACCTGCAGGCCATGAGGGGATCCTTGCCACGCTCGAAAAGCGGGAGCACGAAGGGCAACGCAGCATGGTTGTCGAGGGTTCCTGGAAGGCCGTGCATGATCCGATGGGCGATCGGGACGAACTCTACGATCTGAACGCGGATCCTTTCGAACTGACCAATCTAGCCCGATCGCCACGTCATGCCGCGCGCATGGCGCGGTTGCGCGCATCCATTGTGGACTGGCGGCCATGATACGCGAACTGGCCAATCAGCATCTGTCGGTCACCATCAGTGAGGTCGGCGCAGAGCTGCTTTCGATCAGGAGCACGTCACAAGAACATCTCTGGGCTGGGGAGCCGTCGATCTGGGCACGTCGTGCCCCCGTCCTGTTCCCGGTCATTGGCCAAACGCCTGCCGCCTCCCCATGTTTCCCCGGGGCCCGTGCACCAATGCCCGTGCACGGGATTGTCCACGACATCCCGTTCGAGGTCTTGCATCACACTGAAACGCTTCTGGAGCTTTGCACCGAGGACAACGAAGCGACGTTCGCGATCTATCCCTATCATTTTCGATTAACGCTTCGGTTCGAACTGTCGGGGCAGAGCCTTTCGGGTCGTGCAACGCTCCTCAACTGTGGAGATGAGGCGTTTCGTTATGATTTCGGGTTTCATCCCGGTTTCGCCTGCGACGCGCAGCGCGATGTGACGCTGGAATTCGAGCACGAAGAGGCACAGGGCATGTTGCGGGCGGTCGACGGGCAGGTCGTCGGTGCGCCCGTTGTGTCGCAATTGGACGGGCGGATTCTGCGGATTACGCCGTCGACCTTTGCCGCTGGCGCCTTGATACTGCCGAAGCTCCGCAGTCGCTTGGTCACTCTGGTTCAATCCGGGCAAAGGCGGCTTTCGGTCGGCTTCGACACCCCCGATCTTGCATTCTGGAGCAACGACCCGACACGGTTTGTCTGCATCGAGCCGTGGTGCGGACTGCCAAGCGGGGCACGGGACCACCAACGCAGTGTCCTGCAGCCCGGCGAGGCACGGGACTACAACCACATGATCACAATCGCGGCGCCGTCGACGCCGACGATGCGCCCTGCGGACGCGGCAGAAAGCTTGGCGCCATGACGGACGCGTTCGACCAGATGCAGGTGGCCGCAGATTTCGAGACCCATTGCGGCGAGAACCCGCTTTGGGACGCAAACGGGCGGCGTTTGTTCTGGCTCGACATCCTGCGCCCAAGGCTTTTCTGGCTCGATCCCGAAAGTGGGTTATCCGACACCTATTTCGAAGGAGAGGTGGTTGGCGGCCTTACGCTTCAGGCGGATGACTCACAGCTGCTTTTCATGGCCGGCGGCAGGATTGCAAAGCTTTCCGTTGGCGGTGATCCGCAGGTCGTTTGCTGCGTCCCCGCAGAGCGGGACACGCGCTTCAATGACGTGGTGGCCGATCCGTTGGGGGGCGTCTTTTTCGGGGCGATGCCGACCGGTGAGCACCCAGGCGCAATCTACCGTATCGACCCATCCGGGGCATGCAGCCTTGTTCTGGACGACATCGCGCTTCCCAACGGAATGGCGTTCTCGCCCGACCACGCGGTCTTCTACTATGTAGACTCGCGCCGAAGGCGCATCTGGCGCGCATGTTTCGATCCGCAAAGCGGTGCACTTTCCAACACTCATATCCTAGTCGAAAATCGCGACGCTGACGGCCTACCTGACGGTCTATGCGTGGACGCCGACGGATACCTTTGGTCCGCGCGATGGGATGGCGGATGTGTCATTCGATACGCGCCGGACGGAACGGAGGCGTGTCGCCTTGACGTGCCCGCGCAAAAGGTGACGTCGGTCACGTTCGGCGGCGAATCCCTTGATGACCTCTACATAACGACCGCCGGCGCGGCGAAGCGTCCCGAAGAAGGCTGCGGTGCGGGCGCCCTCTTCAGAACCCGCCTGTCAGGCATCCGTGGGCTGCCGGAGATGAAATCCAGAGTGTTGATCGAATGAATAATCCAAAGCAGACGTCCAATGAGTGAACGAAGAACAGTCCTGATCACGGGCGGCGCTTGCGGTATTGGTGCGGCCACCGCGATCGCGTTTGCCCGAGCTGGGTATGATGTGGCCATTGCCGACATTCTCGAGGCCGATGGCAACCGGGTGGTTCAGCAGATCATCTCCGACACTGGATGCAACGCTGTGTATCTGCAGGCTGACTTTGCCCAAGCGAGCGAGATCAAACGCGCTGTGCAGGAAAGCGCGCTCGTTCTGGGTGGTCTCGATGTCCTGTTTAACAATGTCGGGGTGCAGCCGACGGAGTCCTTCAAGCGGGCCGAAGACACGCCGGAGGAGCTGTGGGACAAGATGATCGACATCAACCTTAAAAGCCACTTCATCGCCGCGAAGTACGCCATCCCTCTACTGCGCGAGCGTGGCGGCGGCGTCATCGTCAACAATGCGAGCGTCCAAGGGCTGCAATCGATGGCATCCGTTCCCGCCTATGCCGCCAGCAAGGGCGGAGTCCTTTCGCTGACACGTCAACTGGCCGTGGACTATGCCGACGAGAACATCCGTGTTCTCGCCGTCTGTCCGGGCGCCATCGACACCGAGCTTTTGAACGAAACACACTCTGAAGATGTACAGCGCGTAAACGACAAATCGCTGGCACAGTGCTCATCTCCCATGAAGCGCCCCGTCGGAACTCCGGCCGATGTTGCCGATGTGGTTGTCTTTCTCGCCAGCGACGCAGCGCGCTTCATGACTGGAGAACACGTTAGCGTCGATGGTGGCGCGATGGCGCTTGGGTCTTGGGCCTTCTGGGCTGGCAACCCGGCCAAAAAAGTAGCGAGCTGATGAGCTGCAAGCCGAACATCCTTTGGATTTGCACCGATCAGCAGCGGTTTGACACAATCGGTGCGCTTGGAAATCCGCACGTGATCACGCCGAATATCGACACGTTGGTGCGACAGGGCTCCGCTTTGGAACGAGCGTATTGCCAATCACCGATATGCACACCATCGCGATCGTCATTTCTGACCGGCGTCTACCCAAGCACTGCTCGGGCAAACCGCAATGGGAACGATGCGTTCTCTGGCGCATATCCATTGGTAACCAGAATTCTGGCCGACAACGGCTACACCTGCGCGAACATCGGCAAACTGCACCTCTCCAGTCCGTTTCGCCGAGCGGAGCGGCGAGCCGATGACGGATATGAGGTATTTGAGTATTCGCACGCTCCGCGGGATGACTGGGCCGAGGGGCATGCCTATGCCGACTGGGTCCGGGAGCAGCGCCACACGCTTTCAGAGCTGCAGAGGCAACCAGAGGGCATACCAGCGGAATTGCACCAGACCACATGGGCCACCGACCGCGCCATTGATTTCATGGGCGCACGCACCGCAAACCCGTGGTTGCTGACGCTCAACATCTACGATCCGCATCCCCCCTTCAATCCGCCCGAAGACTACAGGTCACTGTTTGACCCGGCCAACATGCCGGGCCCACATTTCAAAGACAGTGACCTGGCGGCGCAGGCCAGGCTGGGCTCCATCGATTTTCAGTCGCGCCCAATGTCGCCCGAGGCCCTGGATATTCATGATCCGGTTCGCTCCTCAGCCAACCACCGCAATGCGCACTACCTTCAGGCAGCCTACTACGCCATGATCAAACTGATCGACGACAATATCGGCCGCCTACTGGAAGCGCTTGAGGCGTTGGGGCTGACGGACAATACGGTTGTCATCTTTACATCAGATCACGGCGAAACATTGGGGGATCACGGCCTCATTGAAAAAGGGTGCCGTTTTTACGAGGGCCTTGTACGCGTGCCGCTCATTTGGCGATGGCCCGGCCATGTCCGGGCGGACACACGATCTGATGCGCTTGTGGAGCTTTTGGATCTGGCGCCGACTCTTCTCGATTTCGCGGGGATCGATGTGCCGGCGTACATGCAGGGCTGTTCTCTCCGGCCACTTCTCGAAGGTCGGACTGCCGCGTATCAGGAGAAGACATACGTCCGTTCGGAATACTACGACGCCCTGGACTTGCCCGACGCCAGTCGGGCGACGATGATCCGTACAGACAGGTACAAGCTGGTGGTTTATCACGGCCATGGCATTGGCGAGCTGTTCGATCTCGATCGTGATCCCTGGGAGCACAACAATCTTTGGGACGATGAGGTTCACGCTACCCTTCGCTCAGAGCTTGTTCGTTTATCGTTCGATGCAACTGTGGCGACCTTCGATCACGGTTCTGAGCGGGTTGGCCCGTACTAGGCCGGCATTTGCAACAATCCTCGTAGGTTAAGATGCGACACACATGGAGATGGTTCGGCCCACCCGACGTGGTGACGATTGACACCATTTTACAGGCGGGCGCGAAGGGTGTGGTATCGGCACTCCACCATGTTCCCGCTGGCGATACATGGACCGCAGACGAGATATTGCGACGTCAGAAAGAAGTCGGTCTGCGCCCGGATGGCACCCCATCCGGCCTGTCTTGGGATGTCGTGGAAAGCCTGCCGGTTTCAGAAGACATCAAGATGCAGCGGGGCAACTGGCGGCTGCATATCGAGACCTACAAAGACAGCCTGCGAAATCTCGCTCGGGCAGGGCTGAAGACGGTTTGCTACAATTTCATGCCCGTGCTCGACTGGACCCGAACTGACCTCGCCTTTCGTCTGCCCCATGGTGGTACGTGCATGCGGTTCGACCTTGTTGATTTTGCTGCTTTCGATCTTCACATCCTGAAGCGGTCGAGTGCGCCCGACGATTATGCGCCCCAAATGCTGGAAGAAGCGCAGCGCCGGTTTTTGGGAATGTCCCAGGTTGCTCAGAAGCGACTTGCCGAAAATGTCACATGTGGTTTGCCAGGTGCCGCGCGCGGCTGGGATCTCCACGAATTGAGGGACCTTCTGGAGGAGTACAGAGGGATTTCGCCAGAGCGGCTTCACAGAAACCTCATCGTCTTTCTCGAAGAGGTTGTGCCAACGGCAGAAACGCTTGGCATACGGCTCTGCTGCCACCCTGACGATCCGCCGTTCCCGTTGCTGGGCCTGCCGCGCATTGCTTCGACTGAACAGGATTTGCAGGACATGTTAACGGCCGTTAACAGCGTCGCAAATGGTATCACGCTGTGCTCTGGCTCGCTGGGTGCACGTGGCGACAATGACCTGCCGGGGATCATGAGGCGATTGGGCGGCAAGGTCCATTTCCTGCATCTGAGAAACGTCACGCGTGAGGATCAAGAGGTGCAAACAGGCTCATTTTTCGAAGCTGAACACCTTGCTGGCGATACCGATATGGTGGCGCTCATTGCAGAGGTCGTGCGCGAAGAAGAGCGTCGCATGTGCGAGGGACGGCCAGATGACCAAATACCGATGCGGCCTGATCATGGGCAGGACATCCTGGATGATCTCCACCGCGATGCGCAACCAGGTTACCCGGCCATTGGCCGCCTCAAAGGGCTCGCCGAGCTACGCGGTGTAGAGGCCGCGATCAGCCAAACTGCAAAGGCGGTTTGACCTTTTCCCTCTGAATTCAGGACATTGCGAACTGGAATTTTCTACCTTGAACGAGCGAAGGAGGAAGGCCCATAAAGCTCAAACGGTTCACAGAAGATCAGATCATCATCGTTCTGAAGAAGAACGAGGCCGAAGCGAAGGTTGATGAAATCTGTCAACATGATGCGATCGGCTCGGCGACTTTCTTGCGTGGCGCAAGGCGTATGGCGGGCCAGAACACCCGCTGGTTCAGGCCGCCAATTGTCTCAAAGTCCCTGACGACGGACGACCCGCGTCGCCGACAAGGAGTGCCCGGGCCAAGATGTTCGCGTCATCAGTCCAAGCCCGGGCGCTGTCGCCACGGAGATGCAACTGCAAACCAAAGAGTCCGGCATCAATCCTGTCAGCAAATCGGACCCCAGCGCTCACACAACACCCAAGTGAGCCGCATACGCAACAGCTTGGCGGACCGGTTCGCAGGCAGATGTCAATCGTGGAATCAATTTCTCCCTCGTGACCAACGAGAGTCGTGTGACTGTAGGATTGGAACCATTGATCTGAATCGTCGCTTCGTCCGTTCAACTGCCACTTTACTGCGAACGCTTTGCCGCCAAGTTCTGCTATGCCCGGAAGGGAGGCGCCGGGCCCAAAAAAATAGACCTTTCGGCCGTATCAACGGCGCTGGTGCGCAAGACTTCCAGCCCTTGGATCGGTATATGACGCTTTCCCATCTACCATCCCCTGCAAAAAGCTGACTACCACTCCCGGCGGATCGAAATGATAGAGCGAGGTCCAAAGCGTGCCCCCGAAAACATCGCCTTCTGCTGCAAATGCATTCAGCCGAACCAGGCTGGCGGCGTGCCAAAGCGTTTCCCTATGCAGAGTGGAGCGTTGAAGCCTCGCTTTGAGAAGCTGGAAGCGATCAGAAGAACCCATGATCCCAGGTACATCTAACGTGTCGTCTGCAGCTTGCGGCATCGCAAGCGGATGATTTGTGCAGATCAGAGGTTCCGATTGCTGACTTCGCGCGACATGAGATGTCTCTCCATCCCATTCCAGAACCGCGCTGTCGCCATGTCGATCTGCAATTATGTAGTGGCACGGCAGAAACGACGTGTATTTGGGTGGGTTCCGGAAAGTCCTGATCGCCTCGGCTACTGACGTGCATTGCTCAAACAGGAGTCTTATGATCGCCAACTCGTCGAAGCAGTCAAACCGTGGCGCTGCGGGAACAGCATTTTCATTGGATAGCGAAAGCAGAGCCGCGCAGAAACCGGCATCGTTGATCCCGTCGATAGCCCCCAGAAACAAGTCCATACTGACCATAGCTATCGTGCTGTACCCCTCGTCCGGTTCGAGGGTCAGCAAGCAAACCGGATCGACCATGGGTCGCAATTGCGGCGAACATATCCCCGCCAACTCCGGCAATGACCGCAACGTGAAGTCGAAATTGCGGATCATCTTCGGCCCGCTATCGCCAACCACGACGGTAGCCGAGCATGCGAAACCGGGCGTTTCGTCAACAAGGGGAAGCGTATGCCGGCTCCGATCGACGCCCTCTTACGCGAAGCGGTCCGCAATGCCTTCTGCGCGAGCCGACAAGGGCCCACCATGTGTATTGAACAGCTCACACAGGGATCGCTCGTCTTCCTTGGGCAGTGCAGGTGCATCTTTCGTCAGGTAGTTATTCGCAAGCGCGAACTCAGCTAGCCCCCCAACCGATTTCACGTTGCGATCCGGCCAGACGCAATCGCCACAGGTCAAAGGGGGGTGTCCGGTCCGCCTTGGAGCCGTTGTTGCGAGAGGTTCATCGGACCATGTTCTGCAGTGCATTTAACATCGAACATGCGATTGCCTCTCGCCAACCTCAACAGTCAAGTTGCCTCATTTCTCGGAGATCACAGGCTGTGCGAGCGGAGCATTCTTGTCGGGCTCCAAAGTCATCTTCGTCCTATGTTTCGGCGACTCCCTATGTCCGCAATGCCGCCACCTCCTGCCGAGTCTTGGGCGGCAGCTCTGAGCGCTTCTGCGACATTCGCTTCCTGGTCATGCCCGATGTTCACGGCACAAAGCTGCCGTTCCCTATTTGCCCAATATTGCGTTGCACAATAGCCCCGTCGCGGCCAAACTGGAGCAATGAGCCAGCCGCAAACGTCTGTTCTCGTCATTGATACAAGCCCGGCCCGTGCAGCCATCATCGAAGAAGGGTTGCGCGCGGAAGGGTATGAGCGTGTCCAGCTGGTCACCGATGTGGAACGGCTGGCAGCGCGTATCGAAGTGATTGCGCCCGATGTCATCGTCATGGATCTCGGCAACCCCAAACGCGATATGCTGGAGAGCATGCTGCAGGTTACACGGGCCGTCAAAAAGCCAGTTGCCATGTTTGTCGACCGCTCCGACCGGCAGAGCATGGAACAGGCGATCGAAGCCGGCGTTTCGGCCTATGTCGTTGATGGTTTCCGACAGGATCGTATCAAGTCGATCATGGAAATGGCGATCAGCCGGTTCAACGCCTTTTCACGCATGGAACGAGAATTGGAGCAGGCGAAGTCGGCACTTGCGGACCGCGTGGTGATCGACAAGGCGAAGCATTTGCTGATGAAAAGCCGCGGCCTGTCGGAAGACGCGGCCTACAAAATTCTTCGAAAGACCGCGATGGATCAAAACCGGCGTGTGGTCGAGGTAGCCGAGAGCCTGCTCATGTCGGCAGCATTGTTGGGTGGGGACGAACCATGAGCAATTCGGTACGCGTAGCTTACCTTCCGCTGGTCGATGCCTGCATCCTGATCGCTGCCAAGGAGCTGGGGTCTGCAGCCGACCAGGGCATCGATCTTGTTTTGGAACGCGAAACGTCCTGGGCGAACGTGCGTGACAGGATCGCAATCGGTCATGTGGATGCGGCGCACATGCTGGCGCCGATGCCGATTGCCGCAAACCTGCGCCTGACGCCCTTTGACACGGAAGTCATTGCGCCAATGGCACTGGGTCTCGGCGGAAACGCAATCACCATCAGTCAAACGTTGCGCCAGGAAGCCGGCTTTTCGGAGGCCGTGACTGCGCCCGGGGAAGCCGGAGCGACGCTGCGGCGCGCCGTAGCCAACGGCGGCGAAAGAAAACTGCGTATCGGTGTGGTGCATCGCCACTCGGCACATAATCTGGAACTGCGATACTGGCTGGCGGCATCCGGCGTCGATCCGGACCGAGACTGCGAGATTGTCATCCTGCCACCGCCGCTGATGCCCGACGCGCTTGCAAAGGATCAGGTAGATGCTTTCTGTGTCGGAGAGCCTTGGAACAGCGTTGCTGTTTCGACCGGCGCCGGCGCGATCCTCACGACAAAAAACCTGATCTGGGCATCAAGCCCTGAAAAAGTACTTGGGGTGCACTCGGAATGGGCGCGCAAGAATGATGGATTGCTTAAGGCCCTTGTCCGATCCCTTTATGGCGCCGCGAAATGGTGTTCGGATCCCGCCAACGCCGACGCGTTGCAAAAAATGCTCGCGCAGCCGCGCTATCTGGGCATTGACGAGACTGTTGTCGCCCAAGCCCTGTCGGGTCCTGCCGGGTACGAGCCATTTGATCGGGCCGCCACCTTCCCATGGCAAAGTCACGCCATGTGGTTCTATACGCAGATGGTCCGTTGGGGGATGGTGGAACACACCGCACCCGGCCTCGACCTCGCCCGGCGCACATACCGTCCAGATCTCTACCGCGATGCATTGCGCGAGTTTGACGCGGTCGTTCCCTCCTCGAGCATGAAGGTTGAGGGCGCCCTGACAAGCTCCGTGCCAGTCGGTGCGATCGGGGGCGAGCTTGTGCTGGGCCCCGATGGCTTTTTTGACGGCAAGGTGTTCGATCCCGACAAGGTTGAAGACTATCTGAAGTCGCAAGCCCGCGGTGCTTGACCTTACGGCAAAGCCGCCGCCTATTGCATCGCAATGCACAATCATTTTGCACCGCAAAACCGCCAAAGCTCGAATCTTGATCAGGCAAATGCGAGCCACGGAAAGCACTGTCGGCTCTTAAGCATTTGAAAATGCTATTTTTTTAGGATCAAGTCGAAACTGGCATGCGCCATGCATGATGGTTGGCATGCCCGCAAGGGCTCGTGATCCAATGGCGGGTCGCATCAAACAAGCAACGCTGCTGAGCTTCCGGCCGCCTGTCACTTCCTCCTCCCAAGACAGCTGCCGAATAGTTCGGCAGCTTTTTTGTGCCTTCGGGCAAGCAGGAGTGAGATATATGATGGCCTTCAAGACAATACGCCGCACCGTGCTGACGATTGCTGCTGGCGTCCTTGCCGCCACCACCACGATGAGCCCGGCAAATGCCGAGTTTCTGGAGGTGGAGAAGGATGAACTGAAATTCGGTTTCATCAAACTGACGGACATGGCGCCGCTCGCCATCGCGTACGAAAAGGGCTACTTCGAGGATGAAGGCCTCTTCGTCACGCTTGAGCCGCAAGCAAATTGGAAAGTTCTGCTCGACCGCGTGATCACCGGCGAATTGGATGGTGCCCACATGCTTGCCGGTCAGCCGCTGGCCGCAACCATCGGCTTTGGTACCCAGGCGCACATCGTGACGCCTTTCTCCATGGATCTCAACGGCAATGGCATCACCGTTTCCAACGAGGTTTGGGAACTGATGAAGCCGAACATTCCACAGGACGCCGAAGGCAAGCCGATCCATCCGATCTCCGCTTCCGCACTGAAACCGGTCGTCGAGCAATTCAAGGACGAAGGCCGTCCGTTCAACATGGGCATGGTCTTCCCGGTCTCCACACACAATTATGAGTTGCGATACTGGCTCGCCGCCGGCGGCATTCACCCGGGTTACTATTCGCCCACTGACGTGTCGGGCCAGATCGACGCTGACGCGCTTTTGTCGGTAACGCCGCCACCGCAGATGCCGGCGACACTCGAAGCGGGCACCATTGACGGCTATTGCGTGGGCGAACCCTGGAACCAGGCCGCCGTCTTCAAGGGCATCGGCGTTCCGGTCATCACTGATTACCAGATCTGGAGGAACAATCCGGAAAAGGTCTTCGGCCTGACCAGGGAGTTCACCGAGCAGAACCCAAACACGACGCTGGCGCTCACCAAAGCGCTCATCCGCGCGGCCAAATGGCTCGATGAGAATGACAATGCCAACCGTCTGGAAGCCGTCGAAATCCTGGCCCGCTCCGAATATGTCGGCGCTGACGCCGAGGTCATCGCAGCATCCATGACCGGCACATTCGAGTTCGAAAAAGGCGATGTCCGCGACATCCCGGACTTCAACGTGTTCTATCGCTACTATGCGACCTATCCGTTTTACTCCGATGCCGTCTGGTACCTGACGCAAATGCGCCGTTGGGGCCAGATTGCGGAGCCGAAAAGCGACGAATGGTACGATGAGGTCGCCAGGTCGGTTTATCTGCCGGATATCTATCTTCAGGCCGCACGCATGCTCGTCGATGAAGGCCATGTCGATGAAGCCGACTTCCCATGGGACAGCGACGGCTACAAGGCACCGACGCCGGCCGAGGATATCATCGATGGCATCGCCTATGACGGCAAAGCGCCCAACGATTACCTGAACTCACTCGAGATCGGCCTCAAGGGCGATCAGATGATCGAGGGCTGACAACAGCCCGAAAACATCAAGCGGGCGGTCTGCTGCAACGGCCTGCCCGCACCCTCCCGAGCAACCATTCATACCATGTGGGACACATCACCATGGCAAATGTAATCGACGCCCGACCAATCGGTCGTTCAGGTCGCGAGAAAGTCTTCACGGCAATCAACAAGGCAAGCGGCTGGCTGGATGCGCTGGGCTTTTCATGGCTTGTGCCCATTCTGAAAATGCTTGCTGGCGACAGCGTGCGTGAACAGCTTTCCGAGCTGCGCCGCCTGCTGCTTATCCCACTTTTGGGAATTGCCGCGTTTCTGCTCGCCTGGGGCGCGCTGGCTCCACAGGTGCAAACATCACTCGGGGCCGTTCCCGGCCCCGTTGAAGTGTTCGAACAGGGCGGCGCGCTATGGGAAGACCATGTGCGTGAGCGCGAGAAAGCCGCCGCCTTCTATGACCGCCAGGAGGCACGTAACGCGGAGCTGATTGCCAACGGGCAGGAAGACCGGGTCCGCAATCGGACCTATACCGGCAAGCCGACCTATCTCGACCAGATTGTCACATCCCTGTTCACGGTCGGCCTCGGCTTTCTGATCGCGACGGTTGTTGCTGTGCCGCTGGGCATAGCATCCGGCCTGTCAAAGTCCTTCAACGGCGCAATCAATCCGCTGATCCAGATCTTCAAACCGGTCTCGCCGCTCGCCTGGTTGCCGATCGTCACCATGATCGTTTCGGCCACCTACGCCACGCCCTACGACTGGTTGCCCAAGTCGCTGCTCATTTCCGCCATCACGGTGACGCTGTGTTCGATGTGGCCGACATTGATCAATACGGCACTTGGTGTGGCATCGGTGGACAAGGATCTGATGAATGTCGGCAAGGTGCTGCAACTACCCACGCACAAGACGATCACGAAGGTCGTTCTTCCGTCATCGCTGCCGCTGATATTCACCGGTCTGCGCCTGTCGCTTGGTGTTGGCTGGATGGTGTTGATCGCCGCCGAGATGCTGGCGCAGAACCCCGGCCTCGGCAAATTCGTCTGGGACGAGTTCCAGAATGGTTCGTCGCAGTCGCTCGCCAAAATCATGTTCGCGGTTCTGACGATCGGCATCATCGGCTTCATGCTCGATCGCGTCATGTACGCGCTGCAACGCGCCTTCACCTTTTCTGCCAACCGTTGATCCAGACAAGATCGGGAGCACAGCGAAATGAGCTATCTGGAAATCACGAACCTGTCGAAGAGCTATGGCGAGGATGGCGACCGCACCGACGTCCTCAAAGACATCAATTTGAAGGTGGAAGAGGGCGAATTCATCGCCATTGTCGGCTTCTCCGGCTCCGGCAAAACCACATTGATCTCTGCATTGGCAGGGTTGCTGGAAGGCGACGAAGGCGGCGTCCTTTTCAAGGGCAGGGAGATCGACGGCCCCGGGTCCGAGCGCGGCCTGGTCTTTCAGTCCTATTCCCTGATGCCTTGGCTATCGGTGACGGGAAACGTGGCTCTAGCCGTCGACAGCGTTCATGCCGGCAAGTCCAAGGCCGAGCGCGCTGCGCTTATAGACAAATATATTGACATGGTCGGCCTCACGCCGGCCCGGGACCGCAAGCCCGCGGAACTGTCTGGCGGCATGCGCCAGCGTGTATCGGTTGCTCGCGCCCTGGCCATGCAGCCGGAGGTGTTGCTGTTGGATGAGCCGCTCTCGGCGCTCGACGCGCTGACCCGCGCCAAACTGCAGGACGAGTTTGCTGACATTTGCGAGAAGGAGAAGAAGACCATCATCCTCATCACCAACGATGTGGATGAGGCCATCCTGTTGGCAGATCGGATCATTCCTCTGACGCCGGGGCCGAACGCGACACTCGGCAAGAATTTTGACGTCAACATTCCGCGGCCCCGCGATCGCGCCGAGATGAACCACAATGATGAGTTCATCCAGTTGCGCGGCGACATAACAAGCTACCTCATGGAAATCGGTGCCGAGCGCGGTACCGATGTTGAAAACGAAATTGTTCTTCCAAACGTTGTCCCGTTCACGGCGAAAAACGACCTGCTCCCGGAAGCCTATATCCGCGCCTCGGCAAGTTTGCGCGAAGAGCGGTTTCTCGAGTTCTCCCAACTGAAAAAGGTCTACCCCACACCCAAGGGCCCCCTCACGGTGGTCGACGGTTTCGACCTGAAAATGAAGAAGGGCGAATTCATCACACTGATCGGCCATTCCGGCTGCGGAAAATCGACCGTGCTTTCCATGGTGGCGGGGCTCAATCCGATCACCGAGGGCGCCATTATCCTCGATGGCAATCATATCACCGAAGCCGGGCCGGATCGCGCCGTGGTGTTCCAGGCGCCGTCCTTGATGCCCTGGCTGACCGCGTATGAGAATGTGGCGCTCGGCGTGGACCGGGTCTACCCGGATGCAAGCGAGCCGGAACGCAAGGGCGTTGTTGAATACTATCTCCAACGTGTGGGTCTTGCCGATTCCATGCAAAAGGTCGCCGACGATTTGTCCAATGGCATGAAGCAGCGCGTCGGCATTGCCCGCGCCTTTGCCCTGTCACCGAAGCTGCTGTTGCTGGACGAACCGTTCGGCATGTTGGATTCGCTGACCCGCTGGGAGCTGCAAGACGTGCTCATGGACGTCTGGAAGCGCACGCAGGTCACAGCCATTTGCGTGACGCACGATGTGGATGAAGCCGTTCTGCTGGCCGACCGGGTTGTCATGATGTCCAACGGCCCGAACGCCAAGATCGGCAACATCATGGATGTCGACCTCCCACGCCCGCGCTCACGCAAGGCGCTTCTCGATCATCCCGACTACTACGCCTATCGCGAGGAGTTGCTGGAGTTCCTTGAAGCCTATGAGGGTGGCGCCAATCCGTCTGAAGAACAATTGGCGGCAATCTCGGCGCGGCGCGCGGCGCGCATTGAGCGCCAGGCAAAAAAGCTGCCGCCGCTGGCAGCAGCGGAGTGAGCTCATGGCCGATAAGCAAAATCTCGTCATCATAGGCGCGGGAATGGCGTCAGGCCGGCTGATTGAACGGCTGGTCGAACGCGACCCGAATGCCTACGACATCACGCTCTTTAACGCCGAGCCACGCGGAAACTACGATCGCATCATGCTGTCACCTGTCCTGTCGGGCGACAAAACCTATGAAGAAATCGTGATCCATGATGATGCGTTCTATGAGCATAACCGGGTCACCACGCGGTTTGGCGAAGCGGTCACGGCAATCGACCGGTCAGCAAAAACAGTGGCCGGGCAAAACGGCACCGTCTCTTACGACAAGCTCGTCATCGCGACCGGATCGGCACCCTTCATCATTCCTGTCGAGGGAAAGGATCTGCCCGGTGTCGTCACCTATCGCGATCTTGATGACACCAACACGATGATTGAGGCAGCCGCAAAGGGCGGCAATGCTGTTGTCATCGGCGGGGGATTGCTGGGACTGGAAGCTGCGGCCGGCCTTGCTGAACGAGGCATGACGGTCACGGTCCTGCACCTGATGGGTCACCTGATGGAACGCCAACTTGACGAGACGGCTGGGTATCTTCTCAGGAAAGATCTTGAATCCAAAGGCATCACCATCATCACCGAGGCATCGACCGCCGCCATCGTTGGAACCGATCATGTCGAGGGTGTCATGCTGGAAGACAATACCGGTTTGGAGGCCGATCTTGTCGTCATGGCCGTCGGCATCCGCCCTGAAGTCCGGTTGGCACGCGATGCGGGAATGGAGATTGCTCGCGGTATCTCAATTTCACCGGACATGCGCACACTTGGTGACAGAGATATTTTTGCGCTGGGAGAGTGCGTTGATCTTGAAGGGCATCTGTTTGGTTTGGTCGCACCGCTTTACGAGCAGGCCGACATTCTGGCCGATAATCTGCTTGGCGGCTCGTCGTCGTTCATTCCCAAGGACTTGGCCACCAAGCTCAAGGTGACGGGCGTCGACCTCTACTCGGCCGGCGATTTCGCCGAAGCCGACGACCGGGAGGAAATCGTCCTGCGTGACGCGAATGCGGGCGTCTATAAAAGGCTTGTGTTGAAGAACAACCGGATCGTCGGCGCCGTCATGTATGGCGATACCGCCGATGGTCCCTGGTTCTTCGACTTGATCAAGCGAAGAACAAACATCTCCGAGATGCGGGATACCCTCATCTTCGGCCAAGCCTATCAGGGTGCAGAACCACTGGACCCTATGGCGGCCGTTGCAGCATTGCCCGATGACGCAGAAATCTGCGGCTGCAACGGTGTTTGCAAGGGCACGATCGTCTCTGCCATCGGCGACAAGGCGCTGGCATCGCCTGACGATGTACGCGCCCACACCAAGGCATCGGCCTCGTGCGGCACATGCACGGGTCTGGTCGAGCAACTGCTCGCGCTGACGCTCGGCGATGCCTACAATCCCGCGGCCGTTACACCGATGTGCGGCTGCACCGATCTGGGCCACGGCGATGTGCGCCGCCTGATCAAGGCGAAGAATCTGAAGACCATTCCGGCTGTCATGCAGGAGCTGGAATGGAAGACATCATGCGGGTGCGCCAAGTGTCGGCCAGCGCTCAACTATTACCTCGTGTGTGAATGGCCCGATGAGTATGCCGACGACTATCAGTCGCGGTTCATCAACGAGCGTGCGCACGCCAATATCCAGAAAGATGGCACCTACTCGGTGGTTCCGCGCATGTGGGGCGGACAGACCTCGTCCAAGGAGTTGCGGGCTATTGCCGACGTCGTCGACAAGTTCAACATCCCGACTGTCAAGGTGACCGGCGGCCAGCGTATCGACATGCTAGGCATCAAGAAGGATGACCTTCCCGCCGTTTGGCAGGATCTGGGCAAAGCCGGATTCGTGTCAGGCCACGCATATGCGAAGGGTCTGCGGACGGTCAAAACCTGTGTCGGCACCGACTGGTGCCGGTTTGGCACGCAGGACTCAACCGGCCTCGGCGTTCGCATCGAGAAGTTCATGTGGGGCTCCTGGACCCCGGCCAAGGTCAAAATGGCGGTCTCGGGCTGCCCGCGCAATTGCGCGGAGGCAACCTGCAAAGATGTCGGCGTGGTGTGCGTGGACAGCGGATACGAGATCCACTTTGCCGGTGCGGCGGGGCTCGACATCAAAGGCACGGAAGTGCTGGGCCTTGTGAAAACCGAGGACGAGGCCCTCGAACACATTGTGGCGCTCACGCAAATGTATCGGGAGCAAGGCCACTATCTCGAACGGATCTACAAATGGGCGAAGCGCATCGGACATGACGAGGTGCGCCGCCAAATCATGGAGGATACGGACAAGCGCAGGGCCTATTTCGATCGCTTCGTTTACTCCCAGAAATTCGCCCAGGTCGATCCGTGGAATGAGCGAGTGTCCGGCAAGGACAAGCACGAGTTCAGTCCGCTCGCCACCCTTCCACTGGAGGCTGCCGAATGAATGCCGTGACAAAGAACTGGGTTGCCGTTGGTATGATATCCGATATCCCGCGCCGAGGCGCTCGCTGTGTGAAGAATGGCGATATGACCATCGCGATCTTCCGCACAAGCGATGACCGGGTGTTTGCACTTGAAGACAAGTGCCCGCACAAAAACGGTCCGCTTTCGCAGGGTATCGTGCACGATGGGTGTGTAACGTGCCCGCTTCACAACTGGGTCATCTCGCTGGAAAACGGTGAGGCGCAAGGTGCTGACGAGGGTCATACGCGCTCATTTCCGGTGAAATCAGATGGCGACACGGTGCTGCTGGGCCTGTGACATGAGCCAGGGGGTCAAAACAACCTGCCCCTATTGCGGTGTCGGCTGCGGTGTCATCGCACGCAAGCAGGCGGATGGAACGGTTGAGGTCGCCGGCGATCCGGATCATCCGGCCAATTTTGGCCGTTTATGTTCAAAGGGTTCCGCGCTTGGCGAGACGATCGACCTTGATGGCCGACTGCTCGCTCCGGAAATTCACGGCAAACCTTCCGACTGGAACGGCGCGCTCGATCTGGTGGCTGAACGGTTCGTCGACACGATTGCCGAGCACGGGCCGGACAGCGTTGCGTTCTACGTCTCCGGGCAAATCCTTACCGAGGATTACTATGTTGCCAACAAGCTGATGAAGGGGTTCATCGGTTCCGGCAACATCGACACAAATTCGCGCCTCTGCATGGCGTCATCGGTGGCCGGTCATCGACGCGCCTTCGGCACTGATACAGTGCCGGGCGTGTATGAAGATTTGGAGTTGGCCGACATTGTCGTCCTCGTCGGCTCCAACTTGCTGTGGTGCCATCCGGTTCTCTACCAGCGAGTTGCGGCGGCAAAAGCCAAGCGCCCCGATATGCGTGTCGTGCTTGTCGATCCACGCCGAACAAAGACGGCCGATCTCGCCGACATGCACCTGGCAATCGAACCCGACAGCGATGGCGCGCTTTTCAATGGTCTCCTGAGGTGGTTGGACCAGCGAGACCATGCCGATTCAGATTGGATCGCCGCACATACGAGCGGTTTTGAAAGCGCCATGGACGCGGCAGGCCCTTGGAGCGTAGCTGCGGTTGCGCAAGCCACCGGCCTTGGCGCCAGCGAGGTCGAGGCGTTCTACAGGCTCTGGTCCGATCACGAGAAGGTTGTCACCGCCTACAGTCAGGGCGTCAACCAGTCGGCTGTCGGCACCGACAAGGTCAACGCGATCATCAATTGTCATCTGGCGACTGCCCGTATCGGGAAGCCTGGCATGGGACCGTTCTCCTTAACCGGACAACCCAACGCCATGGGCGGGCGTGAGACCGGCGGTCTTGCCAATATGCTCGCTGCACATATGGACATCGAGAACCCGATGCATCGTGCGCGCGTGGCCGCCTTCTGGAACACGGCAAACCTGGCCGGGAAACCGGGCCTGAAGGCCGTTGACATGTTTCAGGCAGTTGGGGATGGGCGCATCAAGGCGTTGTGGATCATGGCGACGAACCCGGTCGTTTCCATGCCTGATGCCGACACCGTGGAAGCCGCTATCGCCAACTGCCCTTTCGTCGTCGTCTCCGATGTGATGGCCAAGACGGATACGACCCGCCATGCACATGTTAAGCTTCCATCGCTTGGCTGGGGCGAAAAGGACGGGACCGTTACGAACTCGGAGCGGCGCATCTCCCGTCAGCGCGCTTTCCTTCCCGCACCGGGCCAGGCGAAAGCCGACTGGTGGCAGTTGGCCGAAGTGGCCAGCCGCATGGGGTTTGGCGATGCGTTTGCTTATCGGGACGCGGCAACCATCTTCCGCGAGTTTGCCGCGCTGACCGCGATCGAAAACGAAGACGATCGCGATCTCCATCTGGGAGCGGTTTCGACGGTAGGTGTCGAAGAATACAAGGCTTTGCCGCCATTCCAATGGCCGCAAATCCGGCGGTTTGACCCGTCAAGGCAGACACGATTCTTCGCCAACGGGTTCTTCTATACGCCCGATCGCAAGGCGCGCTTTGTCGCCGTTAATCCGCCCACGACGATCGCCCAATCGTCCATGTTCAGACTCAACACCGGCCGCGTGCGCGACCAGTGGCATACCATGACACGCACGGCCAAGGCGGCACGCCTCAATGCACACATGTCAGAACCATATTGCGAAATCCATCCCTGCGATGCGGCGCGGCTATCGATCGCGCACGCGGACCTGGTGCACCTCAAAGGACAGGGCGTATCGGTCATTGCTCGCGCGCTGATCACGCCTGACCAGATGAGCGGGCATGTCTTTGTGCCGATGCACTGGAATGACCAATATGCGTCGGCGGCACGGGTTGGTGCACTGGTGCCTCCCGCGACCGACCAGTTTTCCGGTCAGCCGGCGTTGAAAGGTGCGATCATTTCCGTTGAGAAAGCCGCAATGGAGGCGCACGGCTTCATGGTCTCGCGGCGAAAGCCCGACACCGACGGCCTGGATTATTGGGCGCTCGCGAAGACTGAGAACGGCTGGCGTCTGGAGTTTGCGCTTTGCGATATGCCCGATAAGCCCGCGGATTTTCTGTCGGATCTCGTGGCCGCTGGAGGCAAACATCTGTCGGCTTCCGATGCCCATCGCGGCTTCTGGCGCGCGGCACACTTTGTCGGCGACACCATGCAGGCCGCCGCATACATGGCCTCTTCGCCAGTCGAAGTATCACGTTCATGGGCGAGCGGCCTTATCACGACCGAATTCGAAACGGTGAAGGACCGTTGGCGCGTGCTGGCGGGCCGACCAGCCGCAGATATGCCTGAAAAGGGCGCCATTGTCTGTTCGTGCATGTCCGTTGGCATCAACGACATTGCCGGAGCGGTCCGTTCGGGCTGCCACACCGTTGAGGCAGTCGGTCGGGCAACACAAGCGGGCACAAACTGCGGTTCATGCAAAGCCGAAATCACGGAGATCATCGATGCGCATCGTCTCGTCGCAGCCGAGTAAAAATCGCGCACGGAAAGGGCAGGAGCGGATTGGCGATCTGGCCGTGCTGCCGGTGTTCTACAAGCTCAAAGGCAAGCATGTGCTCGTGGCTGGCGGAACCGATGCGGCCGCGTGGAAGGCGCACCTTCTGGCGGCAGCAGGCGCATTCGTTGAAATCTACGCCGCCGAACTCGATCCGGCTTTTGAAAGCTTGCTCGATGCTGATCGGTATCGCTGGCACCGTCGGACCTGGGCCGGCGATAGTTTCAATGGGATGCAGATCGCGATTGCCGATGCCCGGACGGATGGTGAGGCGCAGGCGTTTTATTGCGCTGCAAGAGCAGCCGGCGTGCCGGTCAATGTCATCGACAAGCCGGCCTACTGTGAGTTCCAGTTCGGCTCCATCGTTAATCGGTCGCCGGCCATCGTCAGCATTTCCACAGATGGCGCGGCGCCGATTTTGGGTCAGGCTATCCGCCGGCGTATCGAGACACTTTTGCCAAAATCACTGCAACGCTGGGCCCAGCTTGCCCGCGACGTGCGCGCCGATGTCAGCCAACGCCTCATACCCGCACCGCAACGCCGCGTTTTTTGGGAAGGCTTCGTTGATCGCGCCTTTTCTGGTCAGGCGGATGTTGCCACGGCTGGCGAATTGATCGCCGAAAGCGAACGCCTGTCATGTTCCGAAAGCACGTTCGCCGGGCGCGTGACCCTGGTTGGCGCCGGGCCGGGGGACGCCGAGCTCCTGACACTCAAGGCAGTGCGCGCCCTTCAAGCGGCCGATGTGATCCTGTTTGACGATTTGGTTTCGCCGGACGTGTTAGAACTGGCGCGCCGCGAAGCCAAACGCATGCTGGTCGGTAAACGTGGCGGACGCGAGAGCTGCAAGCAGGATGACATCAACGAGATGATGGTGACGCTCGCCAAGTCAGGCAAACACGTCATTCGGCTCAAGGGCGGGGATCCGATGATTTTTGGGAGGGGTGGAGAGGAAACTGCTCGCCTCCAGGCTGAAAACATCCCGGTTAATGTCGTTCCGGGGATCACATCGGCATTGGCAATGGCCGCGTCGCTCGGGGTATCGCTGACGCATCGCGACTTTGCACAATCAGTGCGCTTTGTGACAGGCCACAGCCGCAAGGGTGCGCTTCCGATGGATATCGACTGGCGAGCCGTCGCTGATCCGACCGCGACAACCATCTTCTACATGGGCGCACGAACGGCGGCAGAAATTGCTGTGCGCCTGACCACACAAGGCTTGTCACCGCAAACGCCCGTTGTGATCGTGTCGGCGATATCTCGCCCCGAAGAGCGGCGGTGGCGTGGGACGATCGGAAACATGAAAATGGGATCAGTTGCCCTCGGTTACGAGGAACCTGTCCTGATTGGTGTGGGACAGGCGTTCCGCACGGTCGCGGGGACCCAATCGGAGATGCCGTCCCACGCCACTGAATCGGTGGCCGCCGTGGGTGTCTGAGTGCTATCCAAACCTCAAACGCGTCAAAGGACAAGTTGATGTGCAGCGACTATTGCAATGCGGCAAAGGCCCGCTTTCCGCCCCGGCGTCCAGTCTGTTTGCAACCACAGCCAACTTCCTTGTCCCGCCCATTTCTACTAGAGTTCGCCGTTAGCCGAAGGTCTCGTAAATCCCACACCTCTACTAATCCTTATGTCCGGAATGCCGCCAATTGCCGGCATCGCTACACTCAAGGCCAAGCGATAGTTTGGGGAGCCATACACAGTCGCTGACCTTGGACATCCAACATCTGCGGGGTGATGGCGCGACATCGCGGTCTGGATAGGATGTAATCGTGGGTTGGTTGCGGGTGATTTGAACCTGCAAAGTTAAATTGTTGATTTAATTGAGGCGCGATTCTGAATCCGATCAGCCTTCTATCTAAGGAGCTGATTTATCAAGGTTATTTTGAATGAAATGGTTGCGGGGGCAGGATTTGAACCTGCGACCTTCAGGTTATGAGTCGCTTCCGGGGCCATTTCTGGAAGTGGCGCGCAATGGCTGTGCGTTCATTAACTAACTGATTCTCTTGTGTTATTGTCGGCTTCCAATTTCTGACGATTGATCCCGATTTCGTGCACGGTGGCGACATGGTGGCGACACGGGATGCCCGGTGTGGAGCCACCAATGCCATCGTTGCGCATCACAAAGCGCGTCATCGACAAGCTCGAAACACGCGATCGCATCTACACGGTCTATGACCGCGATCTGGCCGGCTTCGGCGTTCGTGTTTCGCCGACCGGCCACAAGTCGTTCATCATCGAGTACCGGCCTGGAAGCGGCGGCCGGCGCATCGCCAAGAAGCGGCTGTCGATCGGTCGCGTTGGAACGGTCACCTGCGAGCAAGCCCGCGATGTTGCACGAACCAAGCTGGCCGAAGTCCGCCTCGGCATCGACCCCAGCGTTGAGCGTGATGCCGATCGCAAGATGCCAACCTTCAAGGAAATGGCGCAACGCTATCTCGACGACGAAGCGCCCCGCCGTTTGAAACAGGCAACCATCAGGAACTACGAGATCAACATCCGTCGCCATGCCAACCCGACCATCGGCTCGTTGAAGATCAGCGAGATTGTGCGCGTCGATGTCGCCGCTATGCACAACGCGATCGGCGGCAAGTCAAAGGTCATGGCGAACCGAACGTTGGAGACGGTGTCTGCCGTATTCCGCTACGCCCAAGAGGCGGGGCTGGTGTCTGAAGACTTCAATCCGACAAGAGGAATTCGATCGTTCAAGGAGCCCAGACGCGAGCGTTATCTGTCCGTCGACGAATTCATGCGGCTCGGCGAAGCGCTACGTTTAGCTGAAACCGATGGGATTCCCTGGGCCAATCTGACCAAGGAGAGACAATCCAAGCATGCACCAAAGCCAGAGAACCAAACGACCGTCTTCTCAAGCACGGCCATCGACGCGATCCGCATGCTGATCTTCACCGGTTGCCGTCTGCGCGAGATCCTGCATCTGACGTGGAAGGAAGTGGATCTGGAACGCGGACTTCTGTTCCTGGCGGACAGCAAGACCGGTGCCAGGGCGGTCGTACTAAACCGGCAAGCGCACGACATACTCCAGCGCCAAGTTCGGAACGGCCCATTCGTGTTTCCGAGTGACCAACGCGACATCGATCCCGATGGATGTTTAGTCCAGAAGCCGCTGGCTGATCTCAACAAACCATGGCGGGCCGTGCGCCGACACGCCAACATCGATGATGTCCGCCTCCATGATCTCCGCCACAGCTTTGCGTCAGTCGGTGCAAGCGCCGGCATGGGGCTCCCAATTGTCGGAGCCCTACTCGGTCATAAACAGGCGGCCACAACCGAGCGCTATGCCCATCTTGATGCCAGCCCCCTGAGGGCAGCATCAGATCGGATAGCCAACCATATCGCCGATGCGCTGAATCAATCCAAGGCTCCTGCGGACTCGAAAGCTGGACAGAAATCAGCCGTGTGCAGCGTCGAAACAAGCAGCAGGGTCAGCCCAAGTGTTGTTGAGGCAAACTCCTCTAACGACAGCCGTTCGGAAAGGCGCCGCCCACAACGAACGAAGCAGATGGGTGCGTTGACTGATCGCATCACCGCATCAGGTATTTGATCAAGGCGGCGATGGCGAGGGCGAGCAGCACTATGACCAACAGCCCGATCAGCCCCATGCCGCCCATGCCCCAGGCGCCGCCCATCATTCCGTTTCCCATCATACCGGCATCTCCCTGTCCGGCGGCGGCCCCGCCTTGTTGATCACCCTCATCATGACACCGTCATCTGGCCCATCATGCCGCGATCCTCGTGTTCGAGGATGTGGCAGTGGAACATGAACGGGAAGTCGGCGGGTGCGGGTTGATCGAACCGGGCGAGCAGTTCGATCTCTCCGGTGACGAGCACCGTGTCCTTCCAGCCCCGATGTTCGGGGCGGGGCGCGCGGCCATCCTCGCGAATGACCTGGAACATCGTGCCGTGAATGTGGAACGGGTGCGCCAGCATCGGGCTCTCGACGATCCAGCGTTCGACGGTGCCAAGGCCAACCTCGAAATCGATCCGGTCCATGTCGTAAGGCCGGCCGTTGATGCCGAAGACGCCCATGCCGCTCATCATCGGCCCGCGGAAACCTTCACCTTCCATCATGCCGCGACCCATGCGGCCAGGCCCCATCATGCCAGACCCCATCCGCCCACCGGGACCCATGCCCATGTCGAGCGAGACGCGGCGTGTTCGTACATTCGCGCTCTCAAGATCGGGCATCGTGCCGTCCAGCGTGTCGGGAACGGTCTCGATGCGGGTCGGCAGCGTGTCGTCGACGGCGAAATCGAGCACCGTGAACGACCGGTCGACGACCCGGTCGATCACACCGCGCATGCGACCCATCATGCCCATCGGCCCCTGGTTCGGATCGCCGCCGCTCATCAGCGCGACCGATCGACCATCGCCGAAATCGACCAACAGTTCGGCGCGCTCGCCAGGTGACAGGACAAGCGTCTCCAGTGCGATCGGCGCGTCCAGAAAGCCGCCATCGGTCGCGACCAGATGCATCGGCCGATCATCGCTCATGAACAGTGTGTAGATGCGTGCGTTGGAACCATTGACCAACCGCAGGCGCGTCATGCCCTTGGGCACGGCGGCGATGGCGTCGATCTGCCCGTTAACGACCATCACTTCGCCGACAAAGCCGTGCATGACATCCATCATCGACAGATCATAGGTCATCCGCCCGCGCGCATCGAAACGGCGGTCCTGCAAGACCAGCGTCAGATCGTCGACACCATAGGCGCTGGGCAGGCCGCGATCATCGTCACGGCCGTCAGTGACGTGGATGACGCCGGCAAGGCCGGCATAGACATCGCTTGCCGTGCGTCCATGCGCATGGGTGTGATAGAAAGCGGTCGCCGGCGGCTGGTCGATCTGCATGTCCGCCGACCAGCTTGCCCCGGACGAAATCGACGCATGCGGCCCGCCATCGTGCGCGCCAGGTACCAGAAGCCCGTGCCAGTGCACCGTGACCGGCACGTCCAATTCGTTGTGCAGCCGAGCACCAAGACCACCGGGCGCCATGCGGATCACGGGGCCGAGATAGCCCTGATTGTAGCCCATGGTGCGCGTTACCGCCCCGTCGAAAAAGGCCGTCGAACCATATTGCGCGGTCAGATCGACCCGGCCCTTCTCGGTCGCGTCCAGAACCGGCGGCATGGCAAGCCCAGGCCGGTTGTTCGCGGCGGTTTGTGCAAGCGCCGCCGGCACGGGCATGGCGCTGGTCAACAATGTGGCGGTGCCTGCCGCCAGAAAGTCTCTTCTTCTCATGATCGAGGTTCCGTATTGTAGACGCGATTGAGTTCGTCATGGCGCTGGCGGATATCGTCCGGCCAGCTGCTCTTGATGAAACTCAGAACCGCAATGATGTCCTCGTCGGTCAGTATGCCGTCGTAGGCGGGCATGGCCGACTGGTGGTTCGGAAGGTTGGCCGCCCGCGCAACGCCCAGCTTGGTGATGTCGAACAACACCTGATCGGGGTGGTGCCAGGTGTGCCCGGTCGCATCATGCGGCGGTGCGGGAAGCAGCCCGTCGAGACCGGGTGAACGCCAGTCCGCAACTTCACCCTCGAGATTGGCGCCGTGGCAGGCGGCGCAATGCTCTCGATAGACCGTCTCGCCCCGCGCTACGATTTGGGCATCGTTCGCGCGCAGCAATTGGGCGGGATCGGTCGCATCATCGCCCGAACGTGAAACCGCCAGAGTAGCGGCGATGGCGACCGCCACAACGCCGCCCAGGGCAAGCCAGACCGTTCGGGTCATTGGCCCATCCGGAGGAACACAGATGGCGGCTCACCGCCTTGCCGCGAAAAGGCATAGACATCGTAGCGGGCACCGGGATCGTAGCCCATGCCGAGCGAACCCGCCGGCATGCCGGGCACGGCGATGCCGGCAATGTCCGGCTTCTCGCGCATCAGTTTCTCCACCGCTTGAAGAGGCACATGGCCTTCAAGCACATACCGGCGCGTTCCGCCGATCACCGATGTATGGCAGGCGGCGAGATTGTCGGTGACGCCGGCCTGCCGCTTGATCGGCGCCAGATCCTCCACGTCGCGGGTTTCGACCGTGTATCCCGCCGCGATCATCTCGTCGGCCCAGATCTGGCAGCAGCCGCACCAGGGTGTTTTGAAGACGGTGATGGTTTTGTCAGGGTCGGCTTGTCGTGCCTGGGCGTTGCCGATTGCGATGCTTGTGGCCGCCGTCAGCGCGGCGCCAAGCAGAAATGTACGTCTGGTGATCATGATTGACCTCGATTGGCGTGATTTCGTGTCGGCGCCACACATGGCGCCAGGGAACGGAAATCAGGCGGCAATCGGCGGTCGGATGGGCGTATCCAGAGGGCTGTCCGGCATGGCGCGCGATCGCGCGAACCGCAGGCCCGCTTCGGTGGTGTCGCGCTCAACCGCGATCAATGGAACGGGTGCCATGTCGGCCAGGGCGCAGCCGCTCATCGTGTGATGAATCTGGCCATCTGCCACATCGCAGCAATCGGCAAGCATGTCGGCAATGGTTTCGGTCGCCATCTCGGCATGGACGTGCCCCGCCGCGGAGGCTTGGCCCGTGTTCTGACCGCCATGGACGGTCATCGCCGTCACCAGCGCCAGCACAACGATCATGCTGAGGACATATCTCATATGACATTGATACGGCAAGTGCCGCAGCCCTTCCAGAGACCAACCTTCACATCCGATTGATCCGTCATCATCCCGCCTCCGGGACCGTGAACGAGGTGGTCAGGAACGCGGTCGCCGCAAAGACAAGCAAAAACACAACCGCTTCCACGCGAAGAGAGCGCCGAAATGCAGATGCGGCGCTTCCCCCATCGGCGGCGAGCGCTGGAACAAAGCGCCATTTGTTCAGTGCCGCGATGCCGAGCACGACGGCGACAATGGCGATCTTTGCCAGCAGCATGCGCCCATAGCCCGTACTCCACAGCGGCTCGATACCGCCCAGCAACACATAAGCAAATCCGGTGCCTGCCAGTATCAGCATCGGCACGATGATGCTGGCCTGCTTGCCGAAACGGTCGGCGATGTGGGCGGCATGGGATGTCCCGCCGTCGAACCGGGTCAGGCGATGAAGCGGCGCCAAGGCGCCAAACCAGTAGGCGACGGCCAGCAGGTGGAATGTGATCAACCCACCGAGCAGCCATTGCGGATCGCGCGTGGCATGGCCGGTCAGGGCAAACGAGCCGGCAACCATGATGGCCCCGAACAGGGTCGCTGGCGCCCGCACCGGCCGAAACAGCGCAGCAAGCAGAATCAGCGCCAGCCCGCCCAAGCGAACATATGTCGATTGCCCCAGCGGGCCTTCCAGGCTGATTGCGATGATTTCGGGATCGATCATGCCGGACCATTCGTCCATCAGCCGGCCGGCCTGCACCATCACGCGGAACAGCGTGGCGAGAATGGCGACGACCGCCGCCCTGATCGCCAGCGGCCTCAGGGCGTCGGCCAGCTCGTCTCCGGCGCGCGGCAGGGCGATGCGGAACAGGAGCGTACCGACGGCCAGGAAGCTCGCGACATAGATCACAAACTTGCTGGCGGCGGCCAAAAGGCTCCACAGATCGACCGCGTTCTCCAAGGCCTATTCGCCGGTGACGGTGAAGGAGAACGTGCCGGTGATGACATGGCCGTCCTCGCTTAGTGCGCGCCAGTCGACCTGATAGGCGCCCGCGCCCATGAAGTCCGGCGTCAAGCTGATGGTTTCGATCTCGTCGCGCGTCGGAATATCGACCGTCACCGTGTGGCTGGCATCGCCATTGGTGTGGATCATCTCGACCTTCATCACGCGCGCCGGGGCTGCAAAGGTCATGTCGATCGCCTCTGGGACGGCGGTCAATTCGTCGCCATCGGCAGGCACGGACGTTTCAAGCGGCGAATGGGCCGTGGCCGGCACGAGCATCGCAAGCATGGCCAGAGTGGTCGGGGTGAGTGATTTCATGGAGGTGTCCTTGTCATTTGATGCCGTTGGCGCGTTGCAGTTCGCGGATATGGGCGATGATCGCCGTTACGTCGGCCTCGCCAACGCCTTCGACGGGTGGCATATCGCCAAAGCTCCAATGATGGGCCCGCACACCGTTCTGCACGGCAAGATGGAACGACGCGTCGGAGTGATGACTGGGTTCATAGATGATGTGGACGAGCGGCGGCGCCACGCCGTCCTGGCCGGCGGCATTTGCGCCATGGCAGTCGGCGCAACTGGCGTCAAACAGCGTCTTGCCGAGGGTGGCCTGCGCGGAGAGATCCGGTACCACCACGTCCGCCATGGCTGTACCGTCGCCTTCGGGTGTTGGTCTGGTTAGTCGCCAAACGACGATCGCCGCCACAAACGCTGCCAGTACTGCCAAGCCAGCCAAGCGCATCATTGAAGCGTCGGCCCCTTGGCGATTTCATCGATGATCGGACACTCGGGTCGGTCATCGCCGTGGCAGGTGTCGGCGAGACGCTTGAGTGTCGTGCGCAGCGATTGCAGCTCTGCCAGCTTGCGGTCGATTTCGGTGATCTTGTCGAGGGCGAGTGCCTTGACGTCTGCGCTCGCACGGTCCTTGTCCTGATAGAGCGACAAGAGCAGCCGGCACTCCTCGATCGAGAATCCAAGACCACGCGCCCGCTGCAGGAAAGCGAGGCGATGAACGTCGTCCTCGCCATAGTCGCGATATCCGTTGGGCGCACGGGCGGGGCGAACAAGATCAATGTCTTCGTAGTAGCGGATTGTCTTGGCTGGAAGTCCGGTGCGCTCTGCAACTTCACCGATATTCATCGGCCCGCTCCTCATCCCGATATCCGTAGAGCTTCACAAGTCTGTCGATTTCGGATTCCGAGAACCCGAGCCGGCGTGCCCGTTGGCGGAACGCTGACGCTGACCGGATTTCGCCGGCGTTAGTCTCCCGAGTTCCAATCCACTCGTCGACGGGTTCAGCGATCCTGTTCATGGCCGACCGATACACATTCCACCAACTGGAAGGTCAAGCATCGAGCTTGACGGCACGCAGCCTGAGCGCGTTTGAGATGACCGAGACCGAAGACAGGCTCATGGCGGCGGCAGCGATCATGGGTGACAGCAAGACGCCGAACACGGGATAGAGCACGCCGGCTGCGACCGGCACGCCGGCGGAATTGTAGACAAAGGCGAAGAACAGGTTCTGCTTGATGTTGCGCAAGGTTGCCTCGGCAAGTTTGCGGGCCCGCACGACACCACCGATATCGCCCTTCAGAAGCGTGATGCCGGCACTTTCCATGGCGACATCGGCGCCGGTGCCCATGGCGATGCCGACTTCGGCGGCGGCCAGCGCCGGCGCATCATTGACCCCGTCGCCTGCCATGGCGACCTTGTGCCCTCGCGCATGCAGTTCGTCGACAAGCGCCTTCTTGTCTTCGGGTAGAACACCGGCACGGACCTCATCGATGCCGAGCTGCTCTGCGACAGCCCGCGCGGTGCGCTCATTGTCGCCGGTCGCCATGATGATGCGCAGACCGGCTTCGTGCAGTGCCTTGATCGCGGCGGGGGCGGTCTTCTTGATCGGATCGGAGACGGCGATCAGCCCAGCGAGTTGTCCGCCGATCGCGACGAACATCGCCGTCTTGCCCTCGGCGCGCAGCGCATCAGCCTGCTCGTCGGCAGCGCTGTGATCGACATCCGCAAGGTCCATCATCGCCGCATTACCCAGAGCGATTGTCGTACCGTTCGCTTGCCCACGCACGCCCATGCCAGTAATGGCTTCGAACTCGGCAACGCCACGGGCCTCGATGCCGCGCTCTTCAATGCCGGCGACAATCGCTTCGGCCAGCGGATGCTCTGATCCGGCCTCAAGGCCGCGGACAAGGGCCAACAACTCGGCTTCGTCGGTGTCGCCAAAGGTGACCACATCAGTGAGTGTCGGCCTGCCTTCGGTCAGCGTGCCGGTCTTGTCGACGACCAGCGTATCGACGCGCGCCATGCGTTCGAGCGCCTCGGCGTCTTTGATCAGCACGCCCGCCTGCGCGCCGCGGCCGGTGGCGGTCATGATGGACATTGGCGTCGCCAGCCCCAGCGCGCAGGGACAAGCGATGATCAGCACCGAGACCGCCGACAGGATCGCGAAGACGAAGGCCGGCTCCGGGCCGACGACCAGCCAGACCAGAAACGCCAGCGCGGCGACAATGACGACTGTCGGCACGAAGTACGACGCCACGCGGTCGGCCAGACCCTGGATCGGCGCGCGCGATCTTTGCGCGGACGCCACCATGGCCACGATCTGCGCCAGCATGGTCTCATCGCCAACCTTTCGGGCTTCAATGATCAGGCTGCCGTTCTTGTTGAGCGTGCCGCCGGTAACCGCGTCGCCAGAACCCTTCTCGACGGGCAACGGTTCGCCCGTGAGCATGCTCTCGTCGACCGAGGTCTTGCCCTCGATCACGGTCGCGTCGACCGGGATCGCTTCACCCGGTCGCACGCGCAGCCGGTCGCCCTCGACGATGTTATCGAGCGGCGCGTCATATTCGTCGCCATCGGGCGTGATGCGGCGGGCGGTCTTCGGCGCAAGATCGAGCAGCGCGCGGATCGCGTCACCGGTCCGCTCACGGGCGCGCAGTTCGAGCACCTGGCCGACAAAGACCAGCGCCACGATCACCACGGCCGCTTCATAGTAAACCGGCATGTGCCCACCAGGCATTTGCAGCCCTGCCGGAAACAGGCCCGGCAGAAATGTCGCGACGACCGAGTAGACATAGGCTGTGCCGACACCGATCGCGATCAGCGTCCACATATTGAGGTTCCATGTGCGGATCGATTGCCAACCGCGCACGAAGAACGGTAGCGCGGCCCATAAAATGACCGGCGTCGCCAGGAGGAACTCGAGATAAAGCGCGGTCTGCTCGCCGATCCAGGTACGGATCGGCAGGCCAAGCATCGGACCCATGGTGATGATCAGCAGCGGGATCGCCGCACCGACGCTGACCCACAGCCGTCGCGTGAAATCGACAAGTTCCTCATTGGGTTCGTCGGACACGCCGAACATCGGCTCCAGAGCCATGCCGCATAAGGGGCAAGCGCCCGGGCCCTCCTGTACGATCTCCGGATGCATCGGGCAGGTGTAGGTCGTGTTTTCCGACGCAGGCTGCTTTTTCTTGGCCTTGTTGCCGGAGAGGTAGAACCAGGGATCGGCCTGAAACTTGTCGCCGCAGCCCTGCGAGCAGAAGCGGAACGTGTCGCCCTTGTGCTCAAGCAACGGCTTGTCGGCATCGACCGCAACAGACATCCCGCAGACCGGATCGATCACCTTACCATCGACGGGAACCGTCGCTGCCTTCAGGATCGCGGCAGGATCGGTCGCTTCATTGGTGCTGTGGTCATGCGCATGATCGTGGCCGCCGCAACAGCTTCCGCTCGCGTCGTGGTGTCGTTCATCGTGCAATTTGTGGTCCATCGCCGCGCATCTCCTGCTTGCCGACGACAGAGTTAGGACTTCCAGTCACTGGAAGGTCAAGAGCCGTTCAATGCTTTCTCTTGCAGTTGCGATGTCAGTCACATCCATTGTGCCGGCGCCAGAGCGTCGCATCATGGCCATCAGGAACCTCGGCGCAGCGATCGTCGGAGTAGCCACGCAGCACCGCGTAGCGCTCGATCTGGTCGGCGGTCAGCAGCTGGGGGGTGGACAGGTGGCGGGACAGATGCACGAAGCGAAGATCGGCGCGCGTGGCTGCGGCCGCGTCGACGAGTGCACGCAGATCGTCCGCTGCGAGATCAGGATCGGCGAATGCGGCACTCAAGGCCGCCTCCGCCGCGATGAATCGTTCGCCGGCCGCAATCGCGTCGGCGCGCATCGCATACCGGATAGTCGAAATAGAAGTTACCTGCGCATCGCTCAGACCGAGTTCGTCACGCAACTCCAGCAAATGAGCGGGGCCAGGTCGTCCCGAAAGCTCGGCAGAGAGCGCCAGACCCCACCCGCCACCGCGGCGCAACTCGTCCAAATCTTCTTGCGAGAGGCTCTTGATCTCGCGCGCCTCAAATCCCGCATAGGGCCCATGGGTATGCTCACCGTCGGCCCAGGCCGGCAGCGGCAGCATCATGATGGCTACGAGCAGCGTCGTGATGGTTCGGTTCATGTCCGCATCCTACTAACTGGGCGGGTGAAGCTATGGCATCAGCGCGCTGGGATGCATATGATTGCGATCATGTTGCTGCAGATTACATCGCTGTTTGACGATGCCCGAACTGTGTCCCTTGAAAAGGGACAAGCTCTTTTCCGGGTTGGCGATACGGTCCGAACGATCCATCTGACGGTGTCGGGGCAACTCGCACTGGTGCGCAACACGGCCGCCGGCACAAGCCTGGTCCTGCACCGGGCTGGCCCGGAACAGGTCCTGGCCGAAGCCTCTGTCTATGCCCCGACATATCATTGTGACGGCATCGCCATCGAACCGTCGACTGCGCGCGCCCTTCCGGTAGCTGTCTTCAGGGACAGGCTGACAACCGATGCCACGGCCATGCAGGCTTGGTCCGAACACCTGGCATCCTCGCTGCAAAGAGCGCGTACAAATGCGGAGATCAGGACTCTGCGAACTGTCGCAGAAAGGCTAGACGCCTGGCTCGACGGCGGAAGGTCCCTGCCGGCGAAAGGACAATGGCAAGACTTGGCGCGCGAACTCGGTGTGACGCGCGAAGCGCTCTATCGCGAACTGGGCCGACGGCGAACTGGGTTGGAATTCTAGGTCGTGGAAAGGAATCAACGAATTGGGATTCTCAAACGCAAGCAAATCAGATTGCAGACCTTCCTTTGCCGGTATGATCGACGGTGCTCTAAGCTGAAGCAGTTGTTTGAAGGATCGAGCGCCAATAGCGGCCGTTGGCCCGACTCGGCCATCCGATGCATATCTGGACATGACCATGAGCACGGAAGATCTGGGCAAATCAAAGTTCGTAAACATGCTGCTCAAACCAGCCGGATCGGCGATGGAGAGCAGGTTGCGACACCTCCTGCAGGATCCGGAGAAGATCCTTCGCGGTGCCGATCTTCAGCCTGGTCAGACCGTTCTGGAGGTGGGCAGCGGCACGGGGTTCTTCTCCATGGCCGCTGCACGAATCATCGGCGACGAGGGTCACTTGATCGCGATGGATCCGCTGGCGGCCTATGTCGACCGTTTAAACGAAAAGGTGGAGGCCGCAGGGTTGCAAAATGTCCGCGTAGTTCGACGTGATGCACTGCAGGCCCGACTGGACGCCGCAAGCATCGACAAGGTGCTCCTGTTCGGTGTGCTTCCCCTTATCCCTCTACGGCATCCTTTAACGGCATTGCCACTGAACCGCCTCCTGCCTGAAATGCACCGTGTGTTGAAACCGGAGGGGACGTTGGCCGTGTGGATGTTTCCCATTGCCGGCTTGGTTCCCCTCTCAATTCGTCGATCCGGGCTGTTCGCCTATCTGCATAAGCGAAACGGCGTGCACAATTATCGACTGTGCAATGCCAAAAGCTGAGGCAAGGAAGTTACCCCGAAGAGGGTGGCCGATTCTGGCGGCAAATGTATGGACCGACTGCGTTTCGCAAGAGAGAATTGGCTCGATAGCGGAAGTCGCTGATATGTATCCGGCCTTTTTGTCGATACGCGGATCGTGGCCTTGATGGGAATACGCACGCACTGTTGATCTCATTAGCGGACAGGCCCGTTTCGGCCGTTTGCCGCCTCAGATTCCGGGTGCGCCTGTTGTCCGTTCCATGCCGTCATCTCAGTCGCGAACTGTGTTGAGGCGCTGGCCGATGTCACATGGCCGATGCCTCAATTCTGTGGGTGTCAAATGTCCTTCCGTTTCTCAAGATGCTCCACGCGATCCGAGCCAGCTTGTTGGCCAGTGCGACCGCCAGCTTGTTTTTGTGCATGCGTTTGGACGCTGCTTCCAGCCATGAGCCGAAGCTGAACTTCGACCAGTTGTGCGGGCGCATCAGGATGATGTGGGCAGCCTGGACAAACAGCGTTCGCAGATACGAACTGCCGCGCTTGGAGATGCCGCCGAGAATCGTCCGACCGCCGGTGCTGTACTGCCGCGGCACCAAGCCGAGCCAGGCAGCGAAGTCTCGGCCCCGATCGAAAGCCTCCCCCGTTCCGACGGCGGCCACCATGCCGGTGGAGATCAAGGGACCGATGCCAGGGACGCTCATCAGCAACTGGCAGTTCGCTTCACGCTTGCAAATCGTTTCAATCTCGGCGGTGACGACTGCGACGCGCTGGTCGAGCCATAACCAATCCTCATAGAGGCCAATGATGATATCGACCATGCGCGGCGACAGCTCGTCCTCGCGGTTCTGCAGAATGGCAAACAGCGACTTGCGCAATGCGCTGGCACCGGTTCGAACGGTGATGCCCTGTTCGATGAGGAAGGCCCGAATCTGATTGATCGTCGCCGTGCGCCGCGACACCAGGCGCGAGCGCACCCGGTGCAGGGCCTGAAGATCGAGTTGATCCTGGGTCTTCTCGGCAACACAGCGCAGATTGGGCCGCAAGGCCGCTTCGGCGATCGCCTCGGCGTCATTGTAATCGTTCTTTTGACCCTTCACGAACGGCTTGGTGTATTTGGCCGGAATGATGCGCGGTTCGAAACCGAGCTTGCGCAGGGTTCGGCTGACAAAGTGCGCGCTCAGGCACGCTTCCATACCGACCACGCAGCGCGGTAGCGCCTCAAACGTTGGCACCAGTGCCAGGCGCTTGATCTTCTTGCGCAGAACCACTGCGCCGCCGGCATCAAAGCCGACTAGATGGAAGACGTCCTTGCCGATATCAACGCCGACCGTCGCCAGACCGGCCAAATCTTCATTGTGTGTATTCGTCATGGGATACCGCTCCTGTTGATGACAGGCTCAGTTTAACGACCAGCCTGCTCGGGGGAGCAGTCGGTCCATCCCATTAGCAGACATCCCGATGATGGACCTGAACAGCTTGAAACCCAAGCTGTCCCACGTCGCGTAGAGCTACACTAACCCTTGTTCGTGGGCTACCTGCGAATTCGCCATTTCGTCCCAGTGGCGATGGCCTGAGCCAACCGAGTTTCTGCAACAGACCATCCCACTTGGTCGTCTGGTACACCCTCCAATGGCGCGATCACCTCGCGCTCGCTCCTGCCAACGTCGAGAAACCGCTCACCAAGATCTTGAGCGGTAAGCTTCATAGTATTTGTTCCTTTGGCGATCTGATCGATGATGCCAGGCGCAAGGAACTTCTCACCCTCTCCCATGGCCTTGTCCATGAAGCCCTCGACTGGCCGGCCGTATTGGTCCGTAATCGCATTCGACGGACCGCCTAAATCGATCCATAGAACACGAAGATACATATCGAGTGCGTTCTGATAGTCGCCGAGTTTTCGGAATGCTTCGGCCTGAACCAAGCGGGTGTTTCTGAAGAGACCCATTTGTCGCGATGCAAGAAGTCGCCGCTGTTCTTCCGTGAGCTCGCTTCCAGAGGTCTTCGCGATGCGCCTCTCGTGCCGCAGCGAGGCAGGAGACCCTTTTGGAATCAGCACGAAAAAGCCGACCTCGACAAAGTCACCATCCTCAAAAATCCCATACAGTTCGGCGCAGTACTTCTCTCCAGCCTCAATGATGTCAGGCGTAATCGTCTCAGCTTCTTCACGAGGCACGAAGCCGATGTGCCATCGTTTGACTCCAACGCCCCGCAATAGGCGTTGCACATCCGCTCTTCCGACTACACGGATCGCTAGTGGGTCGTGGCGGTTTCCAGGATCAGGCTCCAATTCGAGACCGTAGTCTAATCCGGAGTGTTCGGCTTTCTTGGCGGATTGGCAGAATTCTCGAACTTCAGATCGTCGATGCTGAACACCTGCGACCTGCAAGAGCCTTGTTGCCTGAATCCATTTGCCGGGAGGTTGATGCCGGTCCGATGCGTATCTTTTCTGCATCATGTAACGCTATTGCTATTTGATAGGTCCAGACAATACTTTGCGAACCTAGATGCCGCTCGTTCGGCCCCGCGCCACTAAGGGAATGCCTGACAAATAGCTGCAAGTTGTGGTCAGGGCATGCTCAGCAGAGCCGTCAAATGGATCTGGCGAGGCGGACATTAGCTCCAAACGCGCTTTCGGCCCATTGCAGCCATTGCCCGAGAATTTGCAGTGCTGCAGTACGGCCCGTCAGAGGAGACATTCACTGCAAGCGCAAAGCCGCAAGGCCAAACGAGGCCTGGACCGCGGACGCAGCTGCAATTTGACCTAAAGAACCGAAAGTCGGCTATTGTCCGACGCTTCGGATTGGCACGCTTAGTAAAGCGTAACAAGGCGCAAAATCTTGTCATCAGGGCGATAGTCAAGCGCAGCCATAAGCCGGAATGGATGCCCATCTTTGCCCTCAATCTCAATGATGATGCTAAACTTCGTGACGTTGTGTTCCTCAAGATATGACATGTTGTAGATGTAGTTCGAGCGCAGTTTCTCTTTAATGATCGCCCGCAATTCCTCCGACGAAACATCTTCAAGTCCTGCATGATGCATAGACCCCGCTTTAGCGCCTTTGATGTAGGCGAGCTTTGCTTCCTCAACCTGCACGTCGAAGCCGTCTAGCGTTGATGGGGAAGCGTTCACCGCATTGATCGACATCTCCCTATCGGCTTCGAAGCCATCAAATACAGGACTCTCGATCTTGTAAGACAGCAACACGCCTTCCAAGTCGGAGCGAAGGCTAATGCAGTCGTAGCCGTTCTCTTCGAAGGGCATTCCAGACATATTTACGTTTTCAGCGTCATCACGGTCATCTTCGTGTCCCTGAATGATCTTGCGGCCAACCTTCACGCACAGGTTAACTAGCTTCATAGAAAGCAGTGTCTTGAAGAACGAGTGATAGGTTGTGTTCGCATAGCCAACGTAAGCTTCGTAGCCCATTAGACCGTCAGCGAGCTTCTGAAACGCAGTATCTGTAAGGTTGTTGATGTAGACCACGTAGAACTGGCTGCTGTGCTGATAGTCGATGCGACGAACTGGGTAAACAGCGTCTCGGAAGGCTTGGAACAGTGTTTCCTGTTTTCTGTTTTCCCCGATGTAGTCTCCAACTAATATGCTGTTCTTCGTTCTCGGATCAAGCAGCGGTATAATGCGCTCGAACACTTGATAACCGTACCAGCTATCTTCAATCTTCATCGTGTCGAAGATCAGGGCTATCTCAAACTTTTCGCGATCAGGCACTAGTGCTGCCCGCAAGTCGTTGTAGTTAACACCCTTAGACTTCAAAACGCGAGCTACCTGCTCACGCATCCCTTGAATCTCAAACAACATCCTGTCAGGCGATAGCCCGAAGTAGTCACGTATGACCTCAAGCATCCCGTTTCCGCGTGCATTCAAAGTATGGATCGGTCGAATGTGCATGCTGAACTTTTTTCTTTTCCTTGCGCTCCAAACCACCGGAAAATCTGTAGATATTCCCTGAGGTCCATGCCGTCCAAAGCCTGGCTAGGACCACATTGCAAGTACAGTGATATTTGTGGACAGAGTGAAAACCGTTGATGGTACGCACGGCCAAGAGCACATAACGCAATTTCCATGATCCCTGGAGCCACAAATGTATTTATCAAAACTAATTATCAGCGGGTTCAGACAATTTGGTCAGGGAGAATCGTCTATCGAGTTGACCTTTCAGCCCGGAGTCAGCGCACTGATTGGCAAAAACGACAGTGGCAAAACAGGAATCATCGACGCTGTGCGCTATGCATTGCTGAGCCGCGATCAGATGTATTTCAAGGTACAACCAGAAGACTTTCACGTCGATGAGGCCGGGAAAGGTGTCGATGATATCGAGATCACTTGCGTTTTGTCGGATCTCAGTACCGCAGATCAAGCAGCGTTTGCCGAACATCTCACATATGAAGACGGGACGGTTTCGCTCTTTGTCAATTTCCACGCTAGGCGTCTCGCTGCGAACGGAACCGCGCGCAGATGGGTAGAGGTCAATGTTCGCTCAGGTATAGAGGGCGACGGCCCTGCGCTCGAAATGACCGTCCGAGAGTTGCTTGCCTCCGCGTATCTCAAGCCGTTGCGAGACGCAGAACGTGAACTTTCGTCTGGTCGTGGTTCTCGGTTGTCTCAAATCCTCTACTACGTCGATGGGATCAAAGAAGGCGCGGAATTTGATCCCAAAAATCCACCGGCAACACCCGCGGCAACGGGCGCTTTAAGCTTGCTCGGCCTTTCCGAATACTTCGGACACAATGTGAAGCAGCACAAAGGGATCGTCGATGCACAAAGAGCCATCAATACTGACTATTTGAAAGCACTGCTTCTGGCCGATGACCAAATGACCGGCAAAATCGATTTGACTGAAGGGGGAAACGAAGACACCCGGCTTCGGCAAATCCTCGAGCGCCTCGAACTTGGTCTTATGGATGACAGCGGCGCCCAACCCCGAGGCAAATTTGGCCGTGGTTCCAACAACATCCTCTACATGGCGTGCGAACTGTTACTTCTTGGTCGAGAGCCAGAGGGTCTGCCATTGCTGTTGATCGAAGAACCGGAGGCCCATCTCCACCCTCAACGGCAACTTCGCCTTATGCAATTTCTCAAACGGGCAGCTGAGGGAAAAGTGAAAGATGAAGAAGGGCGGAATGTTCAGGTTATATTGTCGACGCACAGCCCCAATTTGGCTTCGGGCCTTCCAGTCGCCAACACAATTCTCCTGGATGGCGAGACAGCACACCCTCTGTCTCACGACCACACTTGCCTTTCCCAAAACGACTATTCCTTTCTGGAACGCTTTTTGGACGCCACGAAAGCAAACCTCTTTTTTGCCCATGGTGTTTTGATCGTTGAAGGTGACGGGGAAGCCCTGGTCCTGCCTTCACTCGCCCGTGCGATTGGCTTTGATCTGAATGCGCATGGCGTGTCGATCGTCAACGTAAAGGGCACTGGGCTTCGCCGCTTTAGCAGGATTTTTCAAAAATCCGATTCTGCCAAAAGCTGGATCTCGATCCCTGTAGCATGCGTAGCTGACATGGATGTCATGCCCGACGCAGCCCCTGAAATCCTTGGCCTTGTCGAAGGCAATGATGATCCCAAATGGGGCAATCCAAAGCGGCGATGGAAAGCCAAGAAGGATTTTGGCGCCGATGCGCCTGCGGTTGAAACGGGTTTGAAGGAACGCTCTGACGGCCTTTGCAAGGATGATGCTCAAAACGTGCGCACCTTTGTCAGCGACCACTGGACTTTGGAATACGATCTTGCCCGTACCGGATTGGGCTCGATGGTGTTTAACGCGGCGATGCTTGCCCACGCGCATGACAAAATCTGCGAAGGGTCCAAAGCTGAGAATGAGGTTCTCGCGGAGGCGGAGAAGGGCTTTGCTCAATTGCTGGCCAAATGTGACAACGACGATGAACTCACAGCAATTCATATCTATCAGTTCTTCACATCGAAAAAGGCATCCAAGGCTATTGCTGCCCAATACCTAGCGGCTGCCATCGACAGTGAGGCGGGAAGTGAAGGGTTTGATTTGGCTGAATTTGAGGCATGCCTGCCAACCTACCTTGTAGATGCGATCAAGCACGCTTGTGGCCATACACCGCCGCCAGATCCACCTGCAGAGGCTCAGCCGGTCGCCGCGGCGGCGGTACAATGACAGACCACCCAGCCATTCCTGACGTGACCGACGATGACATAGCCTGGATCGCCGACATCATGGGCTTGGACGACCTGGATAAGGACCGCCAGGCTTTTCTGAAAAGAACCGAAACATTCGACGTATCGGCTTGTCCCGGTAGCGGAAAAACCACATTGGTTGTTGCGAAACTGGCGATTTTGGCAAGGAAATGGCAGCACGAAACATCAGGTATATGTGTGCTCTCTCACACGAATGTCGCCAGAGAAGAAATCCAGAGCAGATTAGGCCACACACCCGTCGGTCCCCGCCTTCTCCGCTATCCGCACTTCATCGACACAATTCACGCCTTCGCCAATCGCTTTCTGGCTCTGCCGTATCTGCGTTCCAACGGGTATCCGTCACCACTCGTCGATGATGACGTGGCCAAGGCGTTTCGTTGGAATGTCTTACAAGGACAGGAACGCTGGAACTTTGAAAAATGGTTGAACAACAAACACACCAGCATCGACGAGATCACTTTTCTTGATAGCGACTTATCCGTAGCGCTCACTTCAAGAGATTTTCCGACGGCGGCTCATACTGCAACGTACCAAAGAGCCCAAAGGATTCTTCTAGAATCCGCTGCTGCAGGACATTTCCGGTATGAAGAAATGTTTGTTTGGGCAGAGTGCCTAGTTAGGGAATATCCCGAGATAGAGGCGAGTCTATCTCGCAGGTTTCCGTTGGTTTTGATCGATGAGATGCAAGATACGTCGCAACGGCAGACTACTCTACTTGCGTCCGTCTTTGACCGCACGAATAGGTCCAGTTTTGTCCAGCGCGTAGGCGATCCAAATCAAGAGATATTCAAGAGTGGACAGGAACAGAACGTCGCAGACCCTTTCCCTGATGTTGGCGAAGGTCGCACAATGTCGATCGCAAGTAGCAGGCGATTTGGGTGCACGGTAGCAGAGCTAGCAAATCCATTGGCAGTGATCCCGCTCGATGCCGAGGGCTTGCAAGGAAGTGGCCCGCAACGAGCTGCAGAATTCTCGGAGCACGACCGCAACCTGATCATTGTCTTCCCCGATGACAGCACCGACGGCGTTTTGGAGACGTTCGGAACGCACCTCCTCGAGACATTTGATGATGCTACGATAGCGATCGGCGATTGCTTTGCAGTTGGCGGCGTACATAGGCCATCACCAGAAGCAATCGGACCCGGGCACGGGAAATTTCCAAGGTCAGTGGAACACTACTGGGCCGAGTATAGCCCTGAAATGTCAAAGTCAGACCGACATCCCAAAACGCTTGTCGGCTACGTTCATAATGCACAGAAAATGATACGTGTTTCCAAAGACGCCGCTGGGGGAATTGCGCATCTCGCAACAGGGCTTAAGCGACTTACGCGACAAATCGGGCAGCCAGCAAGCGCCCTTGAACGAACTCTTAAGCATAGGGTCATTCGAGGCGTCCTTGGTCCTACTCCTGAATCGTTGGAAAGATACGACGCGTTTGTTCAAACGTTCCTCATCACAATGACACCCATGACAGAAGAATTGTGGCTCGACTATGTACCTCAACTTCGGGAATTGGCCGGGCACTTATGCCAGGGTGATGCCAATCATGACGCGGGCGATGATTTTCTTGCGTGGGAAGAACCGCAGGCGAACGCTGCCGAACTGGAGGGTCCACAGGAGCATGCCGAAAACGTAGTCAAAGTCACGTCTGGTGACCGGGAAGTGTCCATTCGGCTCGGTTCGATACACCAAGTTAAGGGTCAAACACATTTTGCGACCCTGCTTTTGAGCACGTTCCAGAACCATCATTCATCCGAGAAGATCGTTCCCTGGCTGACCGGAGGTAAGTCGTCCGGGAATGGCGAAGGCATCCAGAATGTTTCGCGACTCAAGCAATCCTATGTTGCTCTGACGCGACCGACACATCTCGTGGCGGTTGCCTTGCGGAATTCCGCGATTGCGGGAGATAGAGCCAAGGCCATGGAGATGCTTCAAGCCCAAGGTTGGGAGATCAAAGATCTTTGTCCATGACTGTTGGCGAGAGAGCAATTCAGCCCACGGGTTCTTTAGGTCTTTGATGTGAACTCAAGAGCGGCAACAACGATCGGATTTAATGAGTCTTCAGCCAGATCATGCCATCGAAGGCACCAAGCTTTGCCTTATCTTGAGTGTCGTAGAGACGGCGAGCCTGCGTTGCCAGCCCAGTGCTGAGCCGGGTGATTGTCCCGCTCCATCCACCGGCCTTCGGGAAGACTACGATGTGGAACCCGTCCGTTTTCAGATAGTGATTTCCACTTTGCGAGACCTTCCATTTTCGTGTCAGCCAGCGCGCGCGCCGCTGGGCCAGGTTCTTGCTGTCAGTTTCCCGATTCGACGCGGCCGCGTAATCTTCCTCCATCTTGCCGGCACAAACACAGCCGCACTCCAAAATGTGTGGATAGTCAGGGTGCTGCATTTGGTGAACATACCGGATGTCCTGATTTTCGCACATTTCACATTGGGTAGCGGGTTCACCGAGATCCTCAAATCCGATGCAGGTCCAGCCTTTCTTGGGAACACCATGCTGCGACCACTTTCCAAACGATGACATCTCAGATCCCCCTGCCTTCTGACACAGGCAACTTAATCAGATAGCCACGCGCCAGTTTCTGTTTGACCAGATCGGAAAGGGCAGATTCAGCCTCGATTTGCGTTACGTAACAATCGTGGCGATGCCGCCCCCAGCTCCCAAAGCGACCCCATTGTCGGTGGACGCCGTGTTGGCCAAAGAGGTCTTTGGTCAGCTCCACTGAATAGAACCGGTTCATATTGAGGGAGGTATCGATACGGCGCATGTCAATTTGCATCGATCTCCTCCTCACTCATCGGAACATAGTCGATTGAGACCCGTTCAAGACGAGGTTCCTTTTGCTCAAGCCCCCATCGGCGTTCCGTATAGAACTCAAGCGCCTTACGGGTTCTGGCCTCAAGCACATCTGAGGTGAACCCGAATTCTGTGCGGACCACGCGCTGTTGCGCTTCTGTCAATCTTGAATGCGGCTTGAGCTTCAGGATGGCCCAAGTGAACCAATCATCATCACGGGGTACCGTATCCGCTGGCTTGGTTGCCGCAAAAGAACAATCCGGGTCTATGCGAGCGGGGTGGAAGTCACGGAAGTCCTCACGTTCAAAACACCAGGCACGCACATGCATTCTAACCCCATCAGAGGCGAAACGCACAGGCGCGATCCAGCGCGTCATCGGCTCTGGGTCTCGCATTGATTGATAGACGATTTTCGTTGCCTCTTTGGCCCTGAAGGCACGGTAGAGCGGCCGCAAGACACGCATGTCCTGAGTGCGCTGCAAATCGGGCAGTCTATCGAGTGCAGATGAGGCATAGCCAGACAGGAGTTGCTCAAGCTCCATCGAAGACGCCTTGCCGGTTAGCCGTTCAAAGCTGTCATGGGCGAGGTATTGGCGCGAAGACGCGTCATACTGCAGAGCATCTTTTCGTGCTTTTGCGAGGTACGTGCGAAAATCGAGTGCGGCCTGCGCATTCGAAATACCAAACCGCTTGATCAATGAGGCACGGGTCGCCGCGCCGTCCCAAAAAAACAGCTTGTCGAGGTACTCGAGACGTTCCCGCTGGGCATGTTTGAGATCTTCGAAAGCCATGGCTGGAATCTAGCTTGACTCCTTCGGAGTGTCCATATAATTTTTACATGTGTATAAATTAACGGTGCAAAATGAGATTACTTCATACGGCAGACCTGCACCTGGGGCGGCAGTTCATGGGGTTGAGCCTCGAGGAGGATCACGAGGCCATCTTGGGCCAGATCTTGGAGACGCTCGTAGCCGAGCGAGCCGATGTTCTTGTGATAGCAGGGGACGTTTTTGACCGTGCCTCGCCGCCCAATTCGTCGATCCGACAGTTTAATCGCTTCCTCAAACGCGTATCGGAGGAGACCGAAGCCGCTGTGGTGATGATCTCGGGCAACCACGATTCCGGTGACCGGATCGAGGCAATGTCTGTCTTCTCGACCGCGTCGCGAGTGCTGGTGCGTGGGATCGCCGACGCGGTCGAAACTCCGCTTGTGCTGCGTGACGAACATGGCGAGATCGCCTTTTCCGCCCTGCCCTTTTCTCATGAATACGCCGCGCGGGAGGTGTTCGGGGATGAGGGGATTAGCGCACCGGCAGATGTCATCGGGGCCCAGATCTCCGCAGCGAGGGGACAGGTGCCCGAAGGCGCGCGCTGGGTCGTCGTTGCTCATGCCTTCGTTGCGGGCGGTGCGATCGGCGAGACGGAGCGCGCCCTGACGCGAGTCGGCGGCATCGAAACCGTGCCCGCCGATGTCTTCGATGGGGTGGATTATGTTGCACTAGGGCATCTGCACAAGCCGCAGGAAGTCGGCGCGACGCATATCCGATATTCCGGCGCACCGCTCGCTCTTGGTTTCGACGAGGCTGGAAGCGAAAAATCCATGACTGTCATGGATCTGATAGCAGAAAAGGTCGAGATCCGCACGGTGCCGTTCCGGCCGATCCGGCAGGTGCGCTCCCTCACTGGTGCATTCTCGGATCTTCTCGCAGGAACCCCGTCTGAAGACTTCATCCAAGCTATCCTGACGGATGAGAGCCCTCTGATCGATCCGATGAAGCGGTTGCGCGCGACCTACCCCAACGCCTGCCATTTGGTCTATGCCCGGCAGGCGCGCGCGCCTGAGACCAAGGCGCTTGGTGCCGGGCGGGCCGCGGTCACGCCGATCGAGATGGTCGGCGATTTCATGAAGGTTGTGTGCGGCCGGGGACCAAATACCGCCGAAGCCGCGATCGTAGCGGAAAAGCTCCACGCAGCAGCCTACGGGGAGGAGCAGACATGAGACCCATTCGCCTATCACTTCAAGCATTCGGGCCGTTTGCGACAACCGAGGTAGTCGATTTCCGCGCCGCGCTGGAAAGAGGTTTATTCGGAATTTACGGCCAGACCGGTGCGGGGAAGTCGACGCTATTTTCGGCGATGACCTTCGCGCTTTTTGGGGCACCAACCAAGACCGATCAGGAACCACGTTCGCTGCGTTCGGATCACTCGGCAGCGGATCTGCTCACCGAAGTCGAGTTTGTTTTTGAACTGGGTGCCAAGACCTACCTGATCCGACGTCGTCCGACACAGGAGCGGCCGAAGGCGCGCGGCGAAGGGACGACAGAGGACGCGGCAGAAGCCTCCCTTTTCGACGTCACCGGAATCCCATTGGACACGCTTGGCCCGAACCAGTCTGGTCGCGTTCTTGCTGAAAAGAAAGTCTCGCTCGTGGGGCAACAAGTCGAGGCGCTGTTGGGCTACGGGGCAGACCAGTTTCGACAGATCGTGCTCTTGCCACAAGGCAAGTTCGAAACGTTCCTGGCCGCAAAGACTGATGCGCGTGTCGAGATATTGCGAGATCTCTTCGACGTGAAGATCTATCGCGATCTCGCCGCACGGCTGAAGGAGGAAGCCTTAGAGGTAGAACGGGCGTTGCGCGAGCAGCGCGCGCTCTACGTGGCTAGACTCGAAGAACGCAGCTTCGAGAGCACCGAAGCACTGGAAATAGGGATTGCAGCAGCCGAGACCAAAGTCGAAGAAAAGCATGGCATTCAGGAGGGAGCTGAGATGGCAAACGAAGCCGCGCGCAAAGCTCTCACCGAAGGCGAGCAGATTGAAAAGGCCTTTTCTACCGTCGATATGGCACGGCAGGCACTCGCTGATCTCGAAGCGAAAACGGTTGAGGTCGAAGCACTGGCCGGGCGGGTTGAAGCGGTCAAGAATGCCTTGCAAGCTCTTGATCTTGAGACGGCTTGGCACGACGCGGAGCAAGACAGGCAGGGCGCGGTGAATGCTGTTACTAAGGCTGAAGGGGAGCTCGACACCGCCACTGGGGCGAAGAAGGAAGCGGTGCAAAAACTGGTCGAGGCGCAGTCGAATGAGGCGCGACGGCAGCAGGTTCTGGTCAACCTGACAAGGTTGGAGGAGATCGAGAACCAGGTCGGGCAGGCGGCGGAGCTAAGAATAGCGTTTGACGACGCTGCGAGAGTCGCGGCTTCGGCGAAGAAGGCTTTGACCGAGGCCGTAGAAGCCCGCGAAAAGCTCCAGTCTCAGCGCGATGCGACCGATCTGGCGCTTGAACAGGCGCGAAAGACCGAGGTGGCGCGAGGCAAGCTGACTGGAGAACTGGCCGAAATCAATCGGGAGCGGGTCAAGGCAATGGCGCATGCAAAGGCGCAAAAAGCTGTCGCGGATGCCCAACGAAATGTCGAAGCGGCATCGAACGAATTGGCAACAAAAACCGAAGCGGAGCAAGCCGCCGATGCGGCCTTGGTTGAGGCCGAGACACGGCTTTCGCGCACGCAAGCAATCATTCTAGCCGAAAAGTTGACCGAAGGGGCGCCGTGCCCTGTCTGTGGTTCCCACGATCATCCTGCGCCGGCACATGGTACGCCCGAACAATCTGGTTTGACCGAAGCATTTCGTAGCGGGCAGGTTCAGGCGAGAACCGCAGCCGAGGCCAGGGTTCGGGCGGAAAGCGAACTCGGCAATTGCCGAATGCGGCTCGACGAAATGAAGCGTGTGCTGGAGGAACAGGAACGACCTGAGCGCACGTTGGCGGAACTCGAAGCTGAAATCGCGCGGCTGGAAGGCACCGTCGGCACGCTTGGAAAGGCCGTCGATCTGGACGCGATGGCGGAGCAGTTGGCCGGTCTCAAGCGGAAAGTGACCGAGACCGAAGCAGCTGAGGCTACGGCGCGCACCGCTACAGGAAAGGCCGAGACCGCTCTTGCCGGGGTGCGCGCCAGGCGCGATACAGTGGTTGAGGCCCTGCCGGAAGGTCTGCGCACGCCAGAGGCGGTTGTCGCACAGCGGGAGGCCCTGCAGCGCGAGCAAAGGCAACTCTCCGAGGCGCTGGAAGTGGCGACGCAGAAGGACCGAGCTGCCAGCGAAGCGCTCACCCGTGCTCAAGAGCAGCTTGAATCAGCGAAGCGGGCGTGCGACGCGCAGACGCAGCGCGTGGAAAAGGCGCAAGGTGATTTCGGCGCACGGCTTGCTGAGGTCGGGCTGGACAAAGCGGGATATGATGCTTGCAAGGCGCATTTCCCGACTCTCGACGCCGACCGCAAGAAGGTGACCGATCATCGCGATGGCTTGATCGCTGCTCGCACGACATTGCAGAACGCCACAGCGGCTTGTGCAGATCGCGAACGCCCGGACCTTGCCCCGCTTCGGCTGGCGTTGGCAGACGCCACCCAGGCCTTGAACGGGGCCAACACTGCACTCGCTACAGCGAGAACGGATTTATCGGTTTTGACCAAATTCAAGGAATCGCTTGCCGCGGCTCTGACCGAAACCGAGCGGCTTGAAACCGAGACCGGTCCGCTCCGGGTGCTGGCCGATCTGGCCAACGGCAAGAACGATTTCAAGATGACACTCGAGACCTTCGCGATTGGCGCAGTGTTTGACCAAGTGCTCGAGGCAGCGAATATGCGGCTCGACCCCATGACACGTGGTCGCTACCGGCTGACGCGCGGGCTTGAGGCATTGAGTGGGCGCGGCAAGCGCGGGCTCGAAACCGAGGTCTTCGACATCAACACAGGCAAGGCGCGTGCAACGGCTACACTGTCCGGCGGCGAGACATTCATCGCGGCACTAGCCTTGGCCCTTGGGCTCGCTGATGTGGTCGAGAGCCTTTCTGGAAAAATCCGGATGGACACGATCTTCATCGACGAAGGCTTCGGCAGCCTCGACACAGAGAATGGGGCCGGTACGCTGGATCAAGTGGTACAGGTTCTTGCAGCTCTGACAGAGGGCAGCCGGGCTGTGGGACTGATCTCGCATGTTGGGTTAGTTCAGGAGGCCATCCCGCAAGGGTTTTACGTGCGTTCGACACCGAGCGGCAGCCGGGTCGAAGAGAGAAGGGGACTGGGATGACGGAACGTTGGTACTATCGAAAGGCCCACACCCGGCGGCTGTTGACGGGACGAACAGTCTCTGTCCGTGGCGGTTGGGTGCTCCGGGGCAGCCAAAGACGTAGCAAGGGTGCATCCTTTAAGCGGGCTTGTCCAATCTGCGGGGCCCCGATCCTAAGCGTTGGTATGCCAAGAGGTGGGTGGGTCCACTTCGAGGGACGTAATGGCCTCACACGGGTTAAACATCCATGTCTACATCTTGGCGAAGGTTTGAGCAGGCGGCGTGATGAGAACACGCCAGATCTTTTCGGTTTGCCCTAAACAGGTCGTGAGGCTTCTTAGGAACTTGACCTGCTTCCCTAAGGAACCTGCCTCTGTGACTCAGCTGCGCCTACCATGCAAATGAGCTTTGGCTCAGCATTTCAGAATTCGGCCGCCTATTCCCAGGCTCTGCGCGGCTCCTTTGTTGAATGACTGCTATTGCTAAGGGACTGAGGATATCTGCGTATGCAGCGAAGTTCCGCTTCGCGTCCGTTCTGGAACTTCGACGACAGATCAGGATGTCCGCTTTGGGGATTCTGGAGCCTAAACGCACACCGCTGCTTCATCGAATTTTACAGCGAAACCCCCCGGCCCTTGCTGAGCAGCAACGCCTGCCGCCAAGGCACGAGCAAAAACTCCTTGCCCTTCTGAACGATCGCAAAACGTCCCGACGCAAGACGGACCGATCCCAACGCTTGCGCGCTTTTCCAATTGACACCCGGTGCCTCCTGAAACGACCGTCCGAGCTCTTTTTCGAGACGACTGCCGGCCATGGCCACATCTTTCCTTGTCAGCTTTTCCAGCAGCCTTCGCCGGGCGACCAGCTGCCCTCCCCGTTCGGACATGTAGCCGTTTTCGACAAGCCAGCGTTGCCGCTGCCGCAACGCGCTTTTCACCTCCGCACCGAATCCCCGATCCACAAATCTAATCGGTCGGTTAGCGAGCAATTGCCGGTCCAGCCAGGTCGCGCCAACAGCCGTCGGCAATTGCTCAAGCGGCGCATGGGATTCGACGAACAGGCGCGCTTGGTTTCGGTGCGTTGGTTCGACACCGGTGCTTTGGCCGCGCAATGTTAGAAGCAAGCCCTCGCGCGGCAGATCGTTCGGTTTCAGTTGGCCAACGTCGGCGTAGTGCAGCTTGCCGTCCAAGCCATCGACGACGACGAACTGCCCTTCGGTGATTTCGTTGCTCAAACCCAAGCTGACGACCTTGCCCGTGATGCGCGCGTTCGGGTCATCCGCCTTGAAGATGTTGAACGTGCGTGCGCCTTGCTCGATACCCGCCTTTTTCACACAGCGCTGCATGGTCTTGATGATGTCGTTGCGCTGGCCGAGTTCACGCAGGACGGCTTCAGTCCGGTCGGCGATCCGCCAGATGCCCGGCTTCAACTCGCTCGCCAAACCCATGCGTTCAAGTTTGCGCAACCGGCCCATGCGCAACGCACGAAACTGCCCGTCATCTCGACCCTGGGTGCTCCCAGTCGACAGGATGCCGCCGTCCGCATCGCGGAGCAGCGCACGATCGATCCGCGTGAACCGTTCGGCGTCGATCTCTCGCGTCAGCTTTCTTTGCAATTCGTCCACCGTCTCCGGCCCGAGCTCCAGCGTCACAAGATCGCTGGCGCGGGTTCGGAAACCGTGCGCCATATAGTCTCGCGCGATGACCAGATCGCCGCCGCGACCGTCGCGACCCCGGATGACGATATGGGTGTGCGGATGCCCGGTGTTGAAATGATCGACAGCCACCCAATCAAGCTTCGTGCCGAGATCGGTTTCGGCCTGGGCCATCAGATCACGGATGAAGGGTTTCAGGTCGCCGAGTTGAGCACCGTCTTCCGGCGCGACGATCAGCCGGAACTGATGCCGGTCATCCTTGGCCGGCTCCAGAAACTCGCGCGCATCAACACGGTCGCTGTCAGGTCCGTAGAGCTCGCCCCGTTCGCCATCACGGGTGACACCGTCGCGCCGGACGTATTTGAGGTGCGCACGGGCCGCGCCCAAGTCACCGTTCCGAAACCGAACGATCCGCGCCTTGACGATGACCCGCCGCCGCCCGGGCCGGAACGCGTGCATGCTGGCGCCGGACGCATAGCCGCGACCGTTGCGGCTTCCGGTCCAGGACGAGGTTCGGGATGATCCGGGCGAACTGCGGCTGATGACGCGCACCACGCGGCCAAGATAGCGGCGGGGCCGGGCCGCCGATGTGGACCGCAAACGGCCCAGCTTCGGTGTGAACTCATCCTTGGGCATCGGTCCCGGCGTCTCCGGTTGTTGGGAAACCCAGACATGGGATGGTCACGGATGGTCGAAAAGACGGTGTCAGAAACATTGCGGAAAACCAGACACTTGGATCGCCAGTGGCACCATGCGGACGCCGGTGACACCAAAAAGATGCAGGCGCATCAACGGCTTTTGCCGATCCTGTGGCCTTCCTTTTATCTTGCCCTCCCGCGATCCCTTTCCCCATCCGCTCTCGTCCATCTCCAGCCATCACTGCCCGGTCGATCCGTACGTCCAAAGCGGCAACCCCACACCAATGATCCGGCTTGTTTTCGTGACCCCGAAATATCGCCCGTCAAAGCTGTTCGGGTGATCGGCGAGCAAAAAGGCGTCGCCGTCTTTGAGCACTTGGCAACCGCTCCAGACCGGCATCCGGCGTCCTATCCCATCGCTCCATTGGGCGCGCGCAACCGACTCGCCATTCACCGAAACCACCTGTGCGAACCGGCAGACGCGATCGCCGTTCAGTGCCGCGACACGCTTCAGGGCGGGCATTTCGGCGGGTAGAATGCGGCGATCGGCGGCGAACGCGCCGGCATTTTTGGGCAGCTCAACCAGCACCAGATCGTCGCGCTGCGCGGTGCGGTTTCGGACCCAATAGAGGCCGATCGGCAGGCTGTCCGACGCGTTCCAGATCAGCTTTGTCGGCGTGATGTCCGCCGCGGAAACCCCGACCAGCAACGCACCCAACGCCGTCCAGTTGACAAGCGCATGGGCGCTCAGTCGGCGTGTTCGGCGCTCATTCATCGGGCTGTTCGGATGTCGATTGACGGCTTGATCGGTCCGACCAGGCGTCGAGATCGGCCTGCGCATAGAACACGCGGAAACCGTGTTTGCGGTAGACCGGCCCATTGCCATAGACCCGCATCTTGGCGAGCGTATTGGGCTTGAGACCGAGATAGCGGGCGGCCTGTTTGCTGTCGAGATAGACCGGACGGGCCGGTTTTTCGGGATCATCGGTCATCGGCTTTCCTTCCGCTTCGTGCCGTGCGACGGCGTGTGCGAACCGAAGATGCGCGTGGATATCGATGATCGGGAGTGACGAACTGCGGCTGCGCGCACGCGTCACCAGTAACATTCAAAGCAGCTTGCGATAGCCGCCGCGCATCAGCTTGAGGCCGGCGTTACGCGCACGCCAGACCTGCTTCTTGAGCGCTTCGTCACCGCTGACCGACCATGTCAGGCGTGTCATGCCGAGCACCCGGAACACCTTGGCCGTGTCCTGCAGCGAGCCGCCGAGAAGCTTGCAATCGAGCGCAACAAGGCCGCGTTTGCGCAAGGTTTGATCGCGTGGCCGGCTCGGTTTTCGTGCCATCTGCGCGGGGATTCGGCGCGCTGCGTTCAGTGCCTGCAGGGCTTTGACGCGCTCGGACAGTGTCGCAAAGCCGTCGATACGGAACCGCAATCGAACCGGCACAAGGACGATGTTGGCGCCTTCGATCACGAGGTTGAGCGTGCTGTCGGCAACACGAACAAGGGCGACTTGAACGCCGGTGCCATAAAGGATTGCGGCAATGAAGCTGCGCACGGTTGGATCAAGGTCGGGCGGTTCGCTGTCCTCGCTCATGCGCCGCGCCGCGGCCTCGACGAGCAGGTTGGGTGATCGATTTGCCCAGAAGACGGGCGTGTCGCGCGCGGTCTTCGATGGATCGGCGAGGCAGACCATGCCCCATTTGGCGGCATTGCGCTGACAGCCACGAGGCCGAAGAATGCGCGCGCCGGAGACATGAGTGATGGTCTTCGAGAGCCGCGCGCGGCTGGCCACATAGTCGCGCCGGTAAGCCGGGTCTCGCCGCAGATGTTCCCACGCCCAGTCCGCATCGTCGAACGTATCGGTGCGCGCGTAATCGGTCGCGCGTCCGCGAAAGAAACTCTCGAAATCGCGGCGTTGGGACACCGGCGCGGCTCCAGTTCGACGCCCCCAGAGCCCTTGCTTGCAAGTCTAACAGAGCATTGAATCGCCGACATATCCAACAAGACTGTTCCAATTCTTGGTCAATAAGCCTCCGCACTTTGCCGTGCGGAGGCGTTTGTTGGAATGATCAGCGATCAGTCACGCGGGTTCCAGATCAGGGCGAAGACGCTGTCGTCATCCTGTCCGGCGGCGCGGCCGAGATTGGCGTAGAGCTTGCGCGGGCCGAACTCCGGTGCGGCGATCGAAACCGAAACGTATTCGTTGCCCGATGTCTCGGCGGTGCGGATCCACGCGGCGCCGACTTCGATGCCTTCGGCGAAGACGCGATAGTCTGGGTGGTTCTCAGCGCTCTTGTCGCCATTGGGGACGAGCATGATCTCGGCGCGGATGGTGAGCGTCTTCAGTTCGCCCTTGTAGCGTCCGTCCTCGAGCTTGGTGACGTATCCGATTGCGGCCATGGTTCTGTTCCTTTCCTGATTGCGGCGGGAGACCGTCTCCCTGCCTGACGGCGAACGGAACGGACCTGACGGACGGGTGGGCGCAGCCGCAGGCCCGCAACGGCAGTGAAGGATCGTGGCGGCGCGGATTTTTGAGAGGCGCAGCCGGGCGCGAGGAAGCCCGCCGACTCCGGCCCTGAGCCGGGGAAGGTGGGCGGGGAAAAATCCGGGACGACGCGATTGCGCACGGCCGTCAAAGGTCCCGTCTCGCCACAGGAAGGCAGGGAACGGGTTTGTTCCGATGCACGGGAAAGGCACGGGCCGATGCCGCAGAGGACACCGGCCCATGCGTGATGATGCTACGCCTTTGAGGTGAACAGGGACGCAACCCGGCTCCAATCGCGGCCGATGCTCGTCGTCTCCACCGGCACATCGGTATGGCCGGAGAACGGGAAGGCCAGCCAGTTCGGCGTCCAGTCATCAACCTTGGCGCGCCCGTTTTCGCCACGCAGGACATCGGCAATGATCCGTTTCTGGGTCTTGCCGGTCTCGCCCGCATTGGCCTCGGCCACGGTCTTGCCCGCCACATCGGCCAGCACGGCATTGATGGTCGTCTTGTCCTTGATCAGGTCGAGAAACACATCGTCCGCCTGCCAACGGTCCTTTGCATTCGTGCCGAGAAGGACGCCGAGCGCTTCGACCAAGCACGATCCCGACTGCAGGGTTTCGACCATGGCGAAGGTCAGGACGCGCAGCACGTCGGCGTCGGTGAGGTCCAGCAAACTGGCGAACGCGACCGCAGCCGGGTAGTCGTCGCCATTGTGGCGGACCAGTTTGGCGCGGTCCTCATCCATGCCCAGAAGCGCGAGCACGGCCTTGCGTTCGGCATCAAAGGCGACCTGCGCGGGACCGGCCATCACAGAAGCCTCGATCTCCGGTTTCGGGGCGCGCTGATCGTCCGGCCGGAGTGTCCACAGCGCCGAACCGGCGATCATGTGGGCGACGGTCAGACGCAGGGCGATGCCGGGATGTCCCAAAAGATCGGCACGAACCAGCGTATGGCGATGCAGTTCACAATAGCGTTGCATCGCCTTGGTGATCTCCGGCTTGGCGGGCGCATCGACGGCGACGGTGCCGTCCCCGCCCTGTGCGGCGCGCTCCCGTGAACGTGCTTCTTTGCGGGTCAGCCAGCCCTCATGGAAGGTAATATCGCCGCGATGCCCGATGGTGGCGAACACCTTGCCGCCCTTCTTTTTCGGCGTCTTCTCATGGTCCCATTCGGCGAAATACGACCCACGTTCCAGCACGATCACATCGGCCCAGCCGGACGCTTTCAGCGCCTCGGCCTTCTCGGTGACGGACTGCATCTGCAACGTCCAGAACTGATCCGGGTCGCCGAAATACTCCTCCTCGCCAAACAGATCGGTGACGATGGGACCGGTGTAAAGCGACCGGTCGAACAGGGCCTGCGCACAGGCAATCTGTTCGCCGCCAAGCAGCCAGCGCTTGAGCTGGTGACCGATCGGAACATGGGCGTCCGCGTCCTTCCAAAGGGCCAGCCATTCCTTCTGTTGCGCCTTTGTGGCCAACGTCAGATGGCGCAGCGTGATCACGTCGATCCGGTCGTCCTTGAACAGGCGGCGGATGGCGGGCAACAGATTGGCCAACGCAAACGACCGTTTCACCTGCTGTTCGGTGACCGCGAAGATCGCGGCGATGTCGGTAACGGTGCGGCCTTCCTTCACGAGCCGCGCGAAGGCTTCATACTCCGCCATCGGGTCCATATCGGCGCGTGCGACGTTTTCCAGAAGCGAGGCTTCCAGCGCAGCGGCATCATCGCCCGTCTGCATGATGGCGCATGGCAGCACGGGAGAATCGTCCGTGCCTTCTTCGGCGATCTTTTGCGCGGCGTGATAGCGCCTGCGGCCCGCGACGATCTCGAAGCCATCGCCGTTCGGTCGCACCAATAGCGGCTGGAGGATGCCGCGCTCGCGGATCGATGGCAGGATGTCGTCGATAGCGGGCGGCTTGCGCCCGTGGCGCACATTGACAGCGGCAAGCTTCAACTGGTCGATAGGGATATGCTGCAGGTCCATGATGGTCTCCTTTGCTGTGGTGGGGTGAGAGAGGTCGGGCGACGGTCAGCCACCCGAAGAAAGCCAGTCCAGAAGGTCGGACTGGTTGCGTGCCGCTTCATCGAACAGGCCGATGTCGCAGGGCTTCTGCGTGGTGGTCGGATTGCGTTTGGGCGCCATCGGCTGCGCCGCGAGCATGGCCAGACGCTCGGACAACGTGACCGGCGCGACGCCGGGCACGAGATGTTGCTCGCCCGCCTCGGTGCCTTCTGTCGCGATGGTATTGGTGGAGGGACGGACCATCCTCATGCCACGGCCTCCGAATGACCGGTGACTTTGGCGCTGGAACCGTCAGCAAGCGCCAACAGGAAATCCGCCGCCTTGCTGGCTTGGCTTGCCGCCCTGAAGATCGCCCGCTTGTCCTCTTTCAGAACATCAAGCCAAGCGCCCAGATAGTCGGCATGCCGCACGGCCGGCGTGATGGACAGCGTGGCGCAGACAAAGGCCGCGCAGAGTTCTGCGACCAGTTCCTCGCGGGCATAGGTCTTGGTCTTGCCGCGCCCGCTTTGGTCGCGACCAAGCCGAGAACCGTGCCCGGTCCAGTGGCCAAGTTCATGAAACAGCGTCCGGTAGTAATCGATGGGTGCGCGAAAGGCCGGTTGTGGCGGCACCTGTACATAGTCCTGCTCCGGCGCATAGAAGGCGCGATCCCCGCCGATGCGGATGTCCGCGCCGGTCGCTTTGGCCAGACGATCCGCTTCCGGTTCGACGGACATTGCGGGCAACGGCGACACCTGCCGCATGACGCGGTCCGGCAGGTTATCGCATTGCGCGGCGTTGAAGACGCGGTAGCGTTTGAGGAAGGGAACGGCGACCGCCTCGCGGTCTTCCGCTTTGGCCTGCTGACGCTCTTGGTCGGGAACGAAACGGTCGGCATAGACGATGACGGTGCCGCGTTCGCCCTTGCGCACCGTCCCGCCCAGCGCCTTGGCCTGCTTGAACGTAAGCCAGAGCTGACCGGGAAACCCGCGCTCGATGACCGCGCCCCACAGAAGCAGGATATTGATGCCGGAATAGGGCTTGCCGGACACCGCATTCCTCGGAAGGCCGACCGCGCAAGAGGCATGGGCCGTGTCCCATGGCTTCACCCATGGCAGCCGCCCTGCCTCCATCTCGGCGATGATCCGGTCGGTCACCTCCTGATAGAGATCGCCGCGCGATGCCTCCAAACGGGCTGCTCCCGATTTCGATCCGCGTGAACGCTTCCGCTTGTCAGTCGCCATGATGGCCCTCCTTGATCAGGTCCGCCGCCATGCACACCCCGGTAAGCGGGGTGGGCGGCGACCACGAGGGCGTGGCCCGCGCGAAGCGCCGGGCCGCATCCGCTCGGCTCATCGAATCGGAAGCACCAAGAGCAAGCGGGCCGGAAGGAGGAACGACTGGAGGACCCGGCCATGGTCGGGTTGCGGGCCGGCCGCGCGGGCCTAAACCCGAGAGCCGCCCAGACCGCGCAACCGCGTGCAGCCAACAAAGAGAAAAGCCGCTGACGTCAGTCAGCGACCACCGGGCAAGCGGAGCGCGCAGGCGCAAGGGATGGATGCCGGACGGCCGAAACTGGATGCGACCCAGGAGCAGGCCAGGTTCGGTTCACGACAGCCCGGTCCGCCGTCAGGCGGATGCGCCCCGTCTTTCGAGGTCTTTCTGGGCTTCCCATAATTTGATCAAAGACGTCCGTGATTCGTCATTGTCGCTGTGGGTGAGCCATTCATAGAGCAGGCTCAGGAAAGAAATCGGAACCACGCCATATTGATTGCAACGATCGAGCGCCGGACCGCGTTGAGCGCGATCATAGGCCAAGCTGAGATCGATGATGATGTGGGCATTGAACCCGAGCATCAGCAATTCAAGCGCCGTCGACGCCACAGTATCATCGAGCCAGAAGCCGCAGATGAATAGCTGTTCGCGTTCTTCCTTGCGCAGCGCGTCGAGCAACTTGGTGTTGGACAGCACGGTCGATTCCGTCCGAAATTGAAAAACCCGCGATCGGTTGCGCTCACATGGCTTTGACAGCCATGTGTCGCGAGAACCATCATCATCGGTGACAGCGAAGAATCGCGGGACGAAAACGCAGTCTGCAGCTTCCGACAACTGTTCGAACGAAACTGAAAGCTGATGCGCGAGTGACGGATCCAACGCATCCAGTTGTCGGGGCACCGGTTCGATCAGAAGGATTTGTGAACGGGATGGATCGGCCAAGATCGACATTCATGAAACACCATGTCGAAGCAGCGGCATCGGCAGTCGTTGGTGAAAAGCCAAAACAATTGAAATTGCTAGACGTTCGAACGGGCTGACACCCGTTTGGAAGGTCCGTTCGCATTGCGCTTTCAATGACGCTTCACGCATGTGGCAAAAATTGCTCCGTGGATCCCGGTCACAGGCAAGCGAGCGGCAAAAATCATTCTGAGCCAATCATCAATACCTAATGCCAGGGTCATGTTTATTTGGTATTCCTTGGTTTCTCGCGCGCCTGTTCGGTGAGCGTATCGAACGATTGGCGCAGCCGCCATGCTCCGTTGAGCAAAAACGCCTGGTCGCTCGACAACAGGAAGAAGCGGACACCAGCCTCGACCCAGCGCGGAACCTCGTCCATGTCACTGACGAACATGCCGACTGTTCGCTGGCGCTTGATGGCCGTACTGACAATCGCTCCCACAGCATCGACGACTGCCGGGTCGCTCATCGACTGGCAGCCGAGCGAAACGGCGAGATCGGCGCGACCGATGAACAGGCAGTCCAAACGGTCGACTGAGCAGATCTCGTCGATACGACCCACCGCGTCCGCGTCCTCGATCTGCGCTACAATCACAGTCCGGCTCGCGGACTCCGATCGATGATCCGCCATCGTCTTTCTCGTGAATCCAGCGCCGCGCGTCGACCCGGCATATCCGCGCCCGGACGGACCGAACAGAGAATGGCGAACCGCCGCTTCCGCCTCGTCGCCCGAGCGAACATGCGGAACCAGAACGCCGGTCGCGCCAAGATCGAGCGCATTGAGAATGTGCGCCGGGGACGCATCGCGAACGCGCACCAAGACCGGCATTGCGGACGCTCGGCAAGCAAAGACTGACCCATCAAGTTCACTACGGTCGAACGGCGCATGTTCCTCATCGAGGCACAGGCAGTCGAGCTCTGTCCCGGCGAGAAGCTCGGAGACAAGACGGTGGGGTGTCTTAACCCAGGTGCCTATCAGCGGCGGACCGGCATGAAGCCGATCGCGGAAATCCGAAGGACAACCGGCGCCGGTCATGATGGCACCGCCAACGCATCGCGGTTGATGACGGTATCCGGCATGCTGCCGGCCAACACATCGAGTACGGACTGCGTCGCCGACTCTGTCATGCGCGCGACCGATTCATGGCTGATCCCACCCATATGTGCGGAGCAAAGCAAGTTCGGCACCTCGGCCAGCACGGCCGGATCGGGCGGTTCAGACTCGAAGACATCAAGTGCTGCGCCACCGAGCCGGCCGGCTCTCAGCGCTTCGAACAGTGCAGTCTCATCAACAAGGCCGCCACGGCCCGTGTTGACCAGCAGCGCACCCTGCTTCATCGTGGCGATACGAGCCGCGCTGATCAGGTGCTCGGTATCCGGCGTCAAAGGCAAGTGAAGACTGACGATGTCCGACCGCTCGAGCAGTTCATCGAGAGCGTCAAGCTTGCCAGCACCCTCAAAGCGATCGACCTGCTCATCGAAATACACAACGCTGACGCCAAAGCCCGACAGCCGTCGCATCACGGCACGACCGATTGTTCCGGCACCAACGATCCCAATGGTTTTGCCGGGCAGCTCAGTTGGCGTCAGCGGCCCGATCCGCTCCCACCGGCCGGCCTTCACGGACCGGTCTTGCTCAGCGAGCTTGCGGACGAGGCCAAGAATCATCGCGAGCGTCTGGTCGGCGACCGTCTCGGCGTTCATGCCGGGCGTGATCGATATCGCGACGCCGTTGCGGTCGGCTGCCAGGCGATCGATCGAGTCGACACCGACGCCAACACGGGCAATGATTCGCAAGTCCGGAGCCGCATCCAGAACGCCTGCGGTGAACGGATCGGTGGAGACCAGCGCCGCGGCGCAGCCGGCGATCATACTGGTCAATTCGTCCGCCGTCCGCCGTCCGACCTTCGGCTTCAGCACCAGTTCATGACCCGCCTCGATCAGGCGCCGGCCCGTCGCCGGGTCGTCCGGATCGTAGCCGGGCCAACTGACAAAGACCTTCATGCCGCCGCGTCCCGCACAAGATCGCGATAGGCAATGGCGACTCGCTTGCCGCCGGCAGCCGATCTCAGTGCGGCGTCGATGATCTCGTTGCAGAAATAGCCGTCGCGAAAGCTCGCTCCATGTGGTGCGACATCGTGCAAACCGGCAACGGCGCCGAGTATGTGAACAGCCTCGTGGCCGAACGTATCCACCCAACCGAGGGGATGACCCGCCGGGAACCAGCCCGATTGAAAGGGGTCGCCATCTCGGATGACAGGAATGGTCCGAAACGCCTTATCTGGGCCGGCGACCCGTAGTTCATTCAACTGCTGCATAGAAAATGCGATCGAGCCCTTCGATCCGTCGACCTCGATCCGGCTCGTGACCAAGTGCCCGCCCGCTACTCTGGAGGCCTCGACGACACCGAGCGCGCCATTGCCATATTCGAAGAGGCCAGCAAACTGGTCGTCGGTCTCGACCGGACTGCCATCCTCTGCGGTTGTGACTTTCACCCTCGTCGTTGCCGATACCGATTGCGGATCGCTCGCCAACAGGTAACGGGACAAGTCGATGTGGTGAGCGGCGAGATCGCCGAGCGCGCCCGCGCCGGCCGCAGCCTTGCTGTCGCGCCAACTCAATTGCCGCGTCTTGCCAAGCGAGGACGAGACGAGGAATTGGGAGCGATAGTGATAGATTTCTCCAATCTCGCCATCCTGGATGATCTGGCGAGCGAGTCGGAGCGCTGGAAAGAACCGATAGTTGAATGCGCACATGTGCTTGACGCCGGCGTTCTCTGCCGCCTGCCACATCGCGAAAGCGTCCGCAGCCGAGGGACCTAGCGGCTTTTCGCAGTAAACATGCTTGCCCGCCTTGGCGGCCGCGATCGTCGGTTCGACATGCAGATCGTTGGGCCCGGCGTTGTCGATGAGCTGGATTTCAGGATCGTCAATCAATGTGCACCAGTTGGTCGTAGTCGTCTCCCAGCCATAGCTTTCGCGCGCGACTTCCAGTTTCTCTGCGTTCCGACCATAGATCGTCCGCAGCCTGGGGCGAGGCACTTCCGCATCGGCAATCAGCTGCACGTCGCGGTAACCCATCGAATGGGTCTTGCCCATGAAGCCGTGGCCGATCATGCCAACACCGATATCTGTCATTGTCATCTCCTCCCCGAGAAGACGGGAACACCTCGCAGCGGACACGCCGCACATCATCGATTCCAACAATATGCATAGCTATGCAAATGTCAACTTCAATGGCGTCCACAACTCTTCGTCAGACGTCCTACCGATCGGTGGAGCGCCGTTCGAGCAACTCGCCGGGGATGAGTTTGAGCGCACCTTCGGCGGTCTCGTCGCCCTGCCAGTAGTGATTGAGGAGTTCAAACGAGCCGTCGACCATTGCCTCGGCATTTTGGCGCACTGAAGTAAGACCGTAGGACGGCCAACCGCCAAAGATTGCTCCGTCGAAGCCCGCAATCATGAAGTCTTTGGGCGTATCGAGCCCGTACTTTTCGCGCGCGCACTCCACAACGCCGATAGCCATGAGGTCGTTGGCACAAAAGATCGCGTCCGGCCGCACGTCGCCCGAAAACAACGTGTCCGCCGCAAGATAACCGCCGTCATAGTGAAAATCGCCCTCAACGATTGTCACATTTTCAATGCCCAACTCGCGCAAACGACCGATATAACCTGCCTGACGGTCGGTATTGGCAAGGGTTTCCTTGCCGGTGACGTAGGCGAAGTGTTTGCCGCCCTTGCTATGTAACAGCGTCGCGATCTGCCGCCCGCCTTCGACGTTGTCGGAGCAGATCGACGACACCCATTTGTTCTGCCGCTTGCCGTTGAACAGCACCACGGGCACCTGCATATGGGCACACTCGTCGGCTGCATCGTCTGACAGAAGCGACAGGGCCGAGATGATCCCGTCGACCCGATAGCGCATGATCAACGGTATGGCGTCATCGAAATACTCGTTGTGGTCCACGAAAAAGACCAGGACCTGATAACCGTTCTCCTGGAAGCGCCGGGTGAACAGTTCAAACAGGTTCGCGTAATATGGGTTGTACATGCCACCAATAACAACGGCCACAAGCTGCGATCTGTGCGTGACAAGGATCCGCGGCAAGATCGATGGTTTATAACCGAGCTCGCGCGCGGCCTCGAAGACCTTTTCCTTCGTCTTCTTGCTGACGCTGGCACCTTCGGTGAAGGCGCGCGAAACCGCCGATTGTGAAACACCGGCCAGACGCGCCACATCGATCGAAGACGGGCGAGTGCGTTGCTGCGCCTTGACGGCGGCTGCGCCGCTACCGTCAACACCGGTCTCTTCGTCTTCCTTCATTTAGCGCCTCTAACGAATCGCTCATGGTCTCTTCGGCTATGCATACCAATGCAGTCTAGGTGCCAGCCAACCTCTTTGCAATGAGGATGCCCGCCTATCGCGGCTGCGAACCGACGAAAAAAGCACAGCATCAGGTAAGTTCAGATTTGTTTTGCATAGCAATGCAAATTGGGTTATCAGCATACTGGTGGAGGATGCTCGACCATGATCAAACTTGCCAATGCTCCAGTTTCCTGGGGCGTGGACTATGCCGACGACGCACAAAACCCCGAGTGGGAACGTGTGATGGATGAGATCGCCTCGGCCGGCTACGACTTCACCGAACTCGGGCCCTATGGCTACTACCCCACTGATCCGGCCCGGCTTCGCGATGAATTCGGCCGGAGGCGGCTCACCCCGATCGCAGGCTTCCTGTTTGAAAACCTGCATGAACCCTCCTGCGAACACGCGGTGCTGGATATGGCGCGCAAGACGGCGAAATTGGTTGGCCTCATCGGCGGCAATCGCCTTGTCGTGATCGACCATATTTCGGAAGAACGCATGCGCTGGGCCGGCAATCGGGACAAAGCAAGACCGCTGGCCCCACAGTATTATCGCTATATGATCGGGCTGATCGGCAGGATCGCCGAGATCGCCGCGCAATCGGGCATTACACCCGTCATCCACCAGCATGCCGGCTGCTACATCGAATATGAGGACGAGCTCGAGCAACTCCTTTCAGACGTGCCCGCCGAACAGGCCGGAATCTGCATCGACACAGGTCACATGGCCTATGCCGGAATCGATCCGGTCAGTTTCTACGCCAAGCACCACCACCGCGTTCGGTACTTCCATTTCAAAGACATCGACCCGTCCGTGCATGCGCAGGTGATCCGCGATGGCGTTCCCTTCCTCGAGGCGGTCCAGCGAAAGGTGTTCAGCCCGATTGGAAAGGGCCTAGTCGACTGGCACGGCCTGGCAAAGGCGATGCAGGCACATGGGTACGATGGCGCAGCGACGATCGAGCAGGACATCGATCCAGTGGTTTCCCCGAAACCGCGCGAAGATGCTCGGGTCAGTCTCGAATTTCTCAGATCGATCGGTTTCTAGGAGGACCATCATGGCCATCAGGACACTGAAGAAAGGCCGCAGCGGAGCTGATCAGTCGGCAGATCATGCTGAAGTCAAGGCCACTGTCGAGGGCATCCTTGCCGACATCGAATCACGCGGCGACGCTGCCGTGCGGGACTTGTCGGCGAAGTTCGACAAATGGGAGCCGGAAAGCTTTCGGCTGACACCGGCACAGATCAACGCTTGCATCGGCCTTTTGAGCGACCGCGAACTCGATGACATCCGCTTTGCGCAGGAGCAAGTCCGCGCATTCGCCGAACACCAGAAGGCATCGCTCCAGGATCTGGAAGTGGAAACGCGGCCAGGCGTGCTCCTGGGCCATCGCAACATCCCGATGAACTCTGTCGGCTGCTACGTGCCCGGCGGCAAATATCCGCTAGTTGCTTCCGCTCATATGGGGGTGGTCACGGCAAAGGTAGCGGGCGTCCCGCGTGTAATTGCCATGACGCCTCCCTTCGAAGGCCGACCGGCGCCCGCGGTGGTTGCCGCTATGTCGATGGGTGGTGCTGACGAAATCTACATCCTCGGTGGCATTCAGGCCGTTGCCGCCATGGCGCTCGGCACTGAGACGATTGCGCCAGTTGATTTTCTCGTCGGCCCCGGCAACGCCTTCGTCGCTGAGGCCAAACGCCAACTCTTCGGACGAGTTGGCATAGACCTGCTGGCTGGGCCGACCGAGACGTTGGTAATTGCTGATGACACGGTGGACGCCGAATTGTGCGCAACTGACTTGTTGGGCCAAGCTGAACACGGCGTCAACTCGCCAGCGGTTCTGCTTACCAACTCCGAAAAGCTGGCGCGTGAAAGCATGGATGAGGTGGAGCGGCTGCTGGACATACTGCCCACCGCCGCGACGGCTCGACAATCCTGGACGGGTTACGGTCAGGTGATTTTGTGCGACTCCGAAGAGGAGATGGTTCTTGAAGCCGATCGAATTGCTTCGGAGCATGTGCAGGTGATGACCCGCGATCCAGACTATTTCCTCGAAAGGATGACCAATTACGGCGCGCTGTTCCTTGGTCCGCGAACCAACGTCGCCTACGGGGACAAGGTGATTGGCACCAACCATACACTGCCGACGCTCGGAAACGCGCGCTTCACCGGCGGGCTATGGGTCGGCAAGTTCCTCAAGACCTGCACTTATCAGAAGGTGCTGAACGACGACGCCTCGGTAGAGATAGGCGAGTACTGCTCACGGCTGTGCATGCTCGAAGGCTTCGCGGGCCATGCCGAGCAGGCGAACATCCGCATACGGCGATATGGCGGGCGCAACGTGCCTTACGCACAAGCCGCCGAATAGGCCGATGCGGCGGCGAGCATGGAAATCCCCTCGGCACAAAGCTTCTCGCTTGCGGGCAAAACGGCTCTGGTTACCGGTGCTGGCCGCGGGCTCGGCGTCGCGCTTGCCGCCGCACTGGCCGAGGCGGGCGCCGAGGTCTATCTCGCCGCGCGGAGCCTTGATGAGACGACTGCTGTGGCGGAAGCGCTGGGTTCAGCCGGGCATCGGGCCAGCGCGATCCGGCTCGACGTAACGCGGCTGCCGGACATTAGAATGGCCTTGGCCGATGGGCCGGCATTTGACGTGCTTGTCAACAATGCCGGTACAAACCGCCCCAAGCCGCTGAGTGCGGTGACTGAGGAGGACTACGATGCGGTATTCGATCTCAACGTCAAAGGTGCCGTGTTCGTGGCCCAAGCGGTCGCGACACGCATGCTAGCCGACAGGCGCGGAGGCTCGATCGTCAACATCTCTTCTCAGATGGGCCATGTCGGCGCTGAGAACCGAACGATCTATTGCGCGTCCAAGCACGCCCTAGAGGGCTTCACCAAGGCGCTGGCACTTGAACTGGGGCCGCAAGGCGTTCGCGTCAACACGATCGCGCCCACCTTCATCGAGACGCCGATGACCAAGCCTTTTCTTCGGGACAAGGAATTCCGCACCTCGGTCCTTTCGAAAATCCGGCTCGGCCGGCTCGGCACACCCGCGGACTTGATGGGGGCGCCCGTCTTTCTGGCTTCGGACGCTTCGGCCATGGTCACCGGCACTTCCATTCGCATCGACGGCGGATGGACGGCAGGCTGATCGCAAGACATCAACCGGGAACGGAGGGGAACAAATGGCGCGGAAACTGAAATTCTATGCGGTCACACATGACATTCTCGGTGATGTCTTCTGGGAAGTGTTCCGAAAAGGACTGACGGATGCCGCCGGGCGTTTCGACGTTGATGTGGAGCACCTGCGACCAGGCAAGTTCTCGCCGGAAATCCAAGCCGGGCTGATCGACGGTGCGGTTCACGCGCGACCTGACGGCCTGATCTCGACAATTCCGAATGTCGACGCGGTTGAACCATCGCTGTGCAGAGCGGTCGAGGCGGGCATTCCGCTGATTGCCATCAACGCGGCAGATCCGCGCCCGAAGAACGAGCGCATTCCCTACCTCTTCTATATCGGCGGCGATGATACCCATGCTGGAGTGCTCGCTGGCCGACATGTCATCGGAGCGGTATCACCGAAGCGCGGCTTGTGCGTCGACCACTACATGCACGACCATATCTGCCATTCTGACCGCTATCGCGGCTTCGAGAAGGCGTTCGGCGACGCCGGTCTACCGGTCGAACGGTTGCGCGTTCCAGGCGGCGATGCGGCCGCCTGTGAAACTGCCGTGTTCGACCATCTAAAGGCCCATCCGGAGGTCGACACCGTGCTGACGCTCGGACCGCCCGGAGCCGAGGCCGTCCTCGGCGCCACCCGATTGCTCGAGCCCGAGAAAAGACCAGCACACATCACCTTCGACATTGCGCAGTTGCAGATTGACGGCATCCGATCGGGTGAGATTCTGGCGACTGTCGACAGCCAGCAGTATCTGCAGGGCTTTTTCTCGGTCCAGACAATGTGGATGCATGTCGCAATGGGTTTCACCATGGCCGATGACATCTTCACAGGGCCAGTAGTGGTCGATGCACACAACCTCGATAAAGCTGCAGAAGGGGTCCGCGCCGGCATACGCTGATGCCGACAAAGCCGTGCTCCACCTCCCGGGCACGCAAGGTCCCCGCCGCTAAGTCGGCGGGGACCAATCCTATTCAAATACCGTGCAAACCGGCTCCCGGACGCCGCTGTGACCCGTCCTGAAGATGAAGAGATCACCGGCCTGTGGCTGCTTGAGCCTTGCCTCGTCGTCGAGCAACCGCTTTGCTGTGGTCACGACCAGATGGTCAAGTTGGGGCCCCGCAAAACAGCAAGAGGTCACCTGCGTCGCAGTCAGATGGAGAACTTGGGCTTCGTCGCCTTCAGGACCGTAGACGGTAACTCGACCGCCGCCGAACTTCGCGCTAAAGACGTCGCCCTCCGTGCCGAGTGCGATTCCGTCCGGGATCCAGTCTTTATCGCTCTCGTCCACAAAGATTCCGGTTTTGACGAGCGTTGCGCCATCGAGCCGGTAGCGCTGGATTCTCTTCACATGACTATCGGCAAACGAGACGGAGCCGTCCTTCGCGAAAGCAAGCGAGTTGGGCACATGCACTCCCCCTAGCATCTTTATCACCTCGCCGGGTGCATCGATCCTGTAGAGCGCCCCCTGCGGTCTGCGGCCAAGTGTGCAGATCGAACCAATCCAAAACCGGCCATCAACGTCGGTCTTGCCCTCATTGAGGCGGTTGTCGGGTCGGTCCGGCTCGGGGTCGAAGAGGAATTCGTAGGTCTCCGTGGCAGGATCGAAGGCGAATAGGCCGGTCTGAACGGCGACCAATAGGCGATTGCCCGGCAGGAGCCCGAGTCCGCCGCCGAGTGCCGGCAAGGGAAAACGCCTCATTGCGTCCGTGCGCCAGTCGAGCGCGAACAATTCACAACGGATGATGTCGATCCACCAGAGCGTGCCAGTGCGATGGTCCCAGAGCGGGCATTCGCCAAGCTCCATTCCGAGCGCCATCACGCGCACTGGCTCATGCATCGTCCGGTTCCCAGTCCTTGAGCATGACCGGCGCACCAGTCGTAGCGGAATGCACTGCCGCCTCGGCGATGCGCAGCGCTTCGAACCCGTCGCGACGATTGGGCTTCAGGCTGTCGCCCTGCGGCACTCCGGCGGTTCTGGCGTCAAAGTCGGCATAAGAAAACTTAGGATGTGGTAGGTTGACGAAGCGCGGCATGCTGGACGCACCGCCTCCCGCAGTGCGGCGATTATGGCCAAGGACCGAATGGTATACCGAGGTAACGCAGTCGCGCGCCTCGACTTTTGGATCATCGAACGGGACCAGTTGTGCGGTTTTGTGACCGACGGCCGTGCGTCGAGCACCGGATGGGACGATCTTCAGGTTGGTCATATGAGCGGTTTTCCGATCGGTCCAATCAAACAAGAGTCTTCTGCCGGGCGCGACCCTCGACAAAACGCTCATAGGCTTGCTTGGTTCGCTCGAGCGACGAGGCTTCCGCGACGCCAAGATCCCACCACAGACCCGAACCCGCCGACGACTCGCGTTCCCTGGCATGGACGACCACAACCGACGGCCCCTCGACGGCGCGCGCTGCGGCGAGCGCCTCATCGAGTTCCTCTGGCGTGTGCGCTTCGAACGTGTCGGCGCCCATTGACCGCGCATTGGCGGCATAGTCGACATCTATGTAAGCGCCGTCCAGCGAACGCGCATTGTCGGTGCGCCGGCGGAATTCGTTGCCAAAATTGTCGGTGCCGGTCGTCGCTTCCTGCAGCGCGCGAATGCACTGATAGCCCGAATTGACGATCACAATAGTCGTGAACTTGGCCCGTTCCTGAGCAGCGGTGACAATCTCAGTCGGGCCCATCAGGTAGGTGCCATCACCGATTACGACGTAGACATGACCCGCATTGCGGCGGGCCAGTGCCACTCCCAGCCCGGCCGGGATCTCGTGACCCATACAGGAGAAACCGAACTCGATGAAGCACTGGCTGCCGTTGGCATTGTCCCAAGCCTTCATGATTTCACCCGGCGGTGTGCCCGCTGCAGCGACCACGACGTCGCCGGCTTCTGCCGCGCGATTGATGTGGCCGATGATCGCGCCTTGACTCATCTTCTCGTCCGGTTTCGCCTGGATCGACTGTCGATAGGTGTCCCACCAGGCGTCGATCGTCCCCGCGACCTCGTCTCGATACGCGCGCGATGTGCCATAGTTCCGTTCGGCAAGCCCGGCATGGAGCGCTTCGAGCGCCAAACGCGCGTCGCCAACCACCGGGACGGCCCCAAGCTTGTGGGCGTCGGACGCGTTGACGTTGATACCGACAAAGCGTCGCGCCTGCTCGAAGACCGAACGCGAAGCAGTTGTGAAGTCGGTCAATCGCGAGCCGACCGCGATGATGCAGTCAGCCGAGCGCGCGATGGCCGCCGCGGCGCCCGTGCCCGTCGTGCCACCGCCGCCGAGCGACAGGGCAGTACCGTGGGACACGCCTTTACCTGCGAAGGTCTCCATGACCGGGATACCAAAAGTCTTCGAGAAGGCGACCAACGCCGCATCGGCTTCCGCGTATCGTACCCCACCTCCAGCGACGATCAGCGGTCGCTCGGAGGCAGTGATGATCTGTACGACATTGCGGATATCAGCCTGGTCAGGCGCGAGGCGGCGGACCGTCCAGACACGTTTGCGCAGAAAGCTCTCGGGCACATCGAAGGCTTCGCCCTGAACATCTTGGGCGAGCGACACCGTGACGGCGCCAGTCTCGGCCGGGTCGGTGAGCACCCGCATCGCCTCGGGCAGGGAGGCGAGTATCTGCTCCGGCCGCGCGATCCTGTCGAAGAACCGGCTCAGTGGCCGGAAGGCGTCGTTGACGGTAGCATCATATTCGGACGGGTGTTCCAGTTCCTGCAACACGTTCCCGGGCCGGCGGTGAGCAAAGGTGTCCGATGGCAGGAGCAACACGGGCAGGCGATTGATCGTGGCGGTTGCCGCGCCGGTCAACATATTTGTTGAGCCGGGGCCGATGGAAGCGCTACAGGCCAGCACCGCGCGGCGGTTCATCGCTTTGGTGTAGCCAAGCGCAGTATGCACCATTGCCTGTTCGTTCTTTGGCTGAAAGAACGGCATGCCCTCGCCACACTCGTCCAGCGCCTGGCCGATGCCGGCGACATTGCCGTGGCCGAAAATGCCGAACATACCGCCGATCAGGCGCTCGCGCCGTCCATCACTTTCAGAGTACTGGACCTTCAGGAACTCGATAACTGCTTGCGCGGTGGTCAGGCGCCGATGGGCCATTGTGTCCTCCAGATCGATTCAAATATTGACTAGCTATTCAATTTTTGTCTGATATGCTGGCCAATAACGACAGACGAGCCAACCTTTCGTCCAATTAGAGCCCTTTTTGAATTGCTATGCAAGGATTGATATGCACCGCTTCGCCGATCAAGTCGTCCTGGTGACCGGAGCGACCACCGGAATAGGCCGCGCGACGCTTGCCCGGCTACAAAAGGAAGGCGCACACGTCTTTGCCGCGCACCGCCGGGATCCTGCAACCGTCGATCTGTGCGACGCACATTCGGTGCGGCTTGACGTGACGAACGAAGCCGATTGGCAGGCAGCCGTCGAAAAGGTGGTTTCAGAGCACGGCCGCATTGACGTTTTGGTCAACAACGCGGGCATGCGTGCCAGCGGACTTGTCGAGGAGACTGATCGTGCCACCTGGGATGAGCTTATCGAAACGAACCTGACCAGCGTCTTTCTGGGCTGTCGTGCAGTCGTTCCGCAGATGAAAGCGCGTGGCGCGGGCGCAATCGTCAACGTCGGCTCGATCACGGGTATTCGGGGCACCGAGAACATGGTCGCTTACAGCGCTTCGAAGAGCGGCATCACGGCAATGACCGCTTCCATGGCACTCGACTTTGCGTCTTTCGGCATCCGCGTCAACGCGGTTTGCCCGGCCGCTATAGAGACACGCATGGTCACCAAATGGATGGATTCCGCCGAAAAGCCCGACGCGGCGCGCGCCGCGGTTCTGGCGAAACACCCCATCGGGCGCATCGGTACGCCCGAGGAAGTGGCCAGCGTCATCGCGTTTCTTGCGAGCGATGACGCATCCTTCATGACCGGCCTTTCCATCCCCGTCGATGGTGGACGGTCGATTCGATAGATCTACCTGGGGAGGAAATATGAAAAGCCTTCGTTTCGGGATTGTTGGCTCGGGCTATATGGCTAAGACCCACAGCCTTGCTCTTCGCAACATCGGCAGCTTCTTGTGGCCGAATATGCCCACTATCGAGATGGTGCGGCTCGCCGACATCGATGAACGTGCTGCGGAGGATGGCGCCATGCGCTGGGGCTGGCACGAGGCAGCGACCGACTGGCGCTCGATCACCCGCGCCGAAGACATCGACGTCGTAATCATCATCACGCCGAACGATAGCCATGAGGAGATAGCAATCGATGCCTTTGCACATGGCAAGCATGTCTTCTGCGAAAAACCGCTGGCCGAATCTGCTGAGGCGGCCGCCCGGATGGCTGAAGCGGCAGCGCGATCGGGCAAGATAGGCGTCGTCAACTTCGTTTATCGCTGCTGGCCGGCCGTCGAACTCGCCCGCAAGCTGATCCAGTCAGGGGACCTGGGCCAACTACGCCACTTCCAGGGTCATTTCTTCCAGGATTATGCCAACGACCCGACGCTGCCTTTCGCGTGGCGGTTTGACCTCGACAGATCGGGGGGTGGCGCAATCGGGGACATCGGCTCACATATCAGCGACATCGCCGTAAGCCTGATGGGGCCGATCAGCCGTGTCACAGCGAGTTCGCGTACCTATATCGATCATCGGCCGACGGCGAACGGTCCAGACAGCCGCGTCACGGTCGACGACATGACGACCTCGCTCGTTGATTTCGCTTCGGGCGCGACCGGCGCGGTCCATGCGAGTTGGGCGGCAACTGGCCACAAGAGCGATCTCAACTTCCGCGTTATCGGCACCAGGGGTGCTATCCACTTCACATGGGAGCGGAACAATGAACTCCATGTCTATACCGATACGGGGCGAACTGACAGCGACGGCTTCCGCCGCATCGTCATCGGCGGCGTGCATCCTGAAGCGGCACCCTTCTGGTACGCACAGGGACAGGGATTGGGCTACGGCGAAGCCTTCGTGATCACGCTGCGACGGCTAATCGAAGCGATACGATCCGAAGACACCGCGGTATCGCCGAGCTTTGCCGAGGCGGCACACATCAATGCGGTAATCGCCGCGATGATCCGAAGCTCTGAATCCGGCACTTGGGAAGCGGTCGCTGACCTGATGGTTCGACAAGAGGAACACTTAAAGGATCTGGCTATTTGATTTCAATCGCCATTGTGTCATCAGGCATGATTACCAATCTTAGGCTTCTGAAGTCACTGATACTTAGACGAGTGCTATTGCAGTCGAATCTGCCAACATCGCCAACAGTCAAGACAGTTGCGCAAGCGCTCCTACCGGCCTGAATGCCAGGAACTGAGTCTTCGAACACCAGGCAACGCCTAACGTCCACCCTTAGTTGATGAGCAGCCCGAATGAACCCTTCGGGATCAGGCTTCCCTTTATCCACATCATCGCTGGTAACCAACACGTGCGGCATTGGAATGCCTGAAGCGAGAAGCCTGCGCTCAGCCAACAACCGGTCCGCCGAAGTTACAATAGCCCATCGGTCGGTCGGGATCTGGTCAAGGAATTCAGGCACTCCAAGTATCGGCTTGATTCCGTCGACATCTTCAATTTCGATGCCCCTAAACCATGCGTTTTCTGACGCCACGTCCACCCCGACAGGAGCAAACGTACGGATCGTATCGATACTACGGACCCCATGCGCTGCATCAATTATGGCATCGCCATCCAAGCCATGGCGTTCAGCCCATCGATGCCAACTCCGCTCAACTACTGCCGTCGAGTCGACCAACGTTCCATCCATATCGAAGAGAAACGCGTCGAAGGAAAAATCGCAACTATCTGTTGGCTGCCGATTGGAGTTCATTCTCAGTTTGAGGGTGTTGGTCATGTTCAATCGGTTACCGTCAGCATACTCGACAACTGAAATGCAGCATCATGATATCAAGTCCATCCGTCGCGCTTTGAACTAAACGTCATAAGCAACTCGCACCTCCCGTTTCGTTATGAGTGATTCATGAGCAGCTTCTGCGACTTCGAGCGCCTTAAGGCCGTCCGTAGCGCTGGGAGACATCATCGAACCACTTGCGAGGTGTCTCAAAAAGCAATGGATCTCTTCGACATAAGATTCCGCGTAGCGTTCGGCAAAGAAAGGGTCTGGGGTTTCTTTTCGGATACCATCGCTCGACCAGGCTGAGACCAAGTTCCTAGGCCTGTTGGCGACTGACAGCATTCCTTTGCTGCCCAGCACCTCAATGCGCTGATCATAGCCATAAACTACGCGCCACGAATTATTGATAACGATGATGGCGCCCGAGGGCATCTGCAACGTGATAGCAACAGTGTCCAGCTCACCTTCGGCCCTGATTGCATCACTCGTCAGTCCTGCGCCCGATGCATAAACCGCATTCGGCTCTTCCCCCGTCAGCCAGCGCGCCACGTCGATATCGTGGATTGTGGTTTCCCGGATGATTCCGCCACATTCCTTGATATAGGAAATCGGCGGTGGTTGTGGATCTCTGCTCGTCAGTACAATGAGTTCCGGCCTTCCGATCTCATCGGCGTCGATTCGAGCCTTCAACGCGACAAAATGTGGATCAAACCTTCGATTGAAACCGAGCTGAAACGGTAGCGAGGCGCGATCAATTTGCTTAGCCGTTTCCCGCACGTTGTGCACACCAAGCCCAATGGGTTTCTCGCAGAAAACGCCTTTGCCAGCTTCAATCGCCCGCCCAATGAGGAGGGTGTGGGTGGGAGCTGCGCTTGCGATCACAATGGCGCTGACATCCGGATCTGCAAACACCGTGTCCGCATCGACCACCGTCGCACCAAACCTGCCCGCTAACTCGTCGGCCGTATGCCCAGTTGGATCGACCACGTAGTCCAAGTTCGCAAATCCGCTGCGAGAGATCGTTTCCGCATGGATCCGCCCCATCCTCCCTGCCCCGAATAAAGCAATCCGTTTCGACATTCTGGACGTTGCCATACTTACGATATACTCCATTAGTAATCGAGAAATTCTTAGAATAGGAGCTCGCCGCTATCCACATCGTAGACAAGCAGTTTCTCGGGCGGTAAACGAACGGAGATCCTTTCCCCGCTTTTGCACAAGTTGGGATCAAAGCGGGCCAATACGTCAGAGTCTCCCAACTGAAAGACAACTAGATCGTCAGAGCCTGTCGGTTCGATGAATGCCACTTCAACATTGAATGTGTTATCGAGGCGTTCTGTGCCTTCGCTGACCTTGGCGATGGCTTCCGGACGAATACCGCAAATCACTTTCTTGCCATTCAGATCGGTATTTGCTTTCTGCACCGGCCCCATTGAGAGCCTGGATTTCGTCGCGCCGTTCTGAACCGTTAGCCAAAGTGCACCATCGTCAAAATGGCAATCGGCCTGAAACAAATTCATTGAGGGAGACCCTATGAATTTGGCGACAAATGTATTCTTGGGACGGTCGTATATCTCCTGAGGCATGCCAATCTGTTGCGCGACACCACCGTGCATGACGACCACCTTTGTCGCCAACGTCATTGCCTCAACCTGATCATGTGTCACATAAACGATCGTCGCGTTGAGCCGCGAATGCAGTTTCTTCAACTCCGTCCGCATCTCAACGCGCAGTTGCGCGTCAAGGTTCGACAAAGGCTCGTCAAACAAAAAGACTTTCGGCTCGCGAACCAGCGCTCGCCCCATCGCCACCCTCTGGCGCTGGCCGCCGGATAGTTGCCCAGGTTTCCGGTCGAGCAAATCATCGAGCTTAAGAATGGATGCAACAGAAGCTACCTTCGTATCACGCTGAGCTCGAGGAACACCTCGAACTCGCATACCGAAACTGAGATTTTCAAAGACCGTCATGCTTGGGTATAGCGCATACGATTGGAATACCATTGCGATATCGCGGTCTTTTGGATCCAAGTCCGTAACGCTATTTGCGTCGATCAAGATATCTCCGCTTGAAGGCTCCATAAGTCCCGCGATGATGTTTAGAAGTGTGGACTTTCCGCATCCTGACGGACCAAGCAAAACCAGGAATTCACCTTTCTCAACATGGAGATCGATTTCCTTTAAGACTTCTAGTTGACCAAATTGCTTTTCAACCGCTGAGATTTGAAGCATCAGGACTATCCCTTCACAGAACCGAGCGTGAGTCCGCGTATAAAGTATTTTCCAGCAAATATATAAAGCGCTAGTGTCGGCATTGCAGCGAACAATGCAGCTGCCATATGCACGTTGTACGGCCTTTCACCAGTACTCGTGTTGACAATATTGTTCAACGCAACCATGATCGGTGCATCTCTTCCGAACGTAAGAGAAGATCCGAACAAAAAGTCATTCCAAATATTGGTGAATTGAAAAATTACAGATACTGCAAGTATTGGTAGAGAAATTGGCAGCAGAATACTGAAGAAGATTCGCCAGAAACCCGCGCCGTCGATCCGCGCGGCTTTGACCAAGTCGCTCGGTATGCCGATAAAGAAGCCCCGCGCAAAAGCGGTCGTGAACGGAATTCCATAGACCGCATGAGTGAGAGAAAGACCCACCAAGCTGCCCGATAAACCCAGGTTACCCAACGTTTGCGCAAGAGGAATCAGTATGGCCTGATAGGGTGTGAAAGCTCCAAAGAGGATCAGGCCATAGACAAGCCGCTGATATGGGAACGCAAACTGGGTTAGTGCGTAACCGTTCACGGCCCCGACGATCGTGGATATCACCACCGCTGGCACGGCTATCGCTATCGTATTGAAATAGAACCCACGCAGACCGACACATTCAACGCCAACGCATGCCGACGACCAAGCCGTGAGCCAGGGTTCGATCGTCGGCTCTTTGGGCAGCGCTAAGATGTTGCCGGACACGATCTCGCTAAGTGGTTTCACCGAGGTCAACAACATAACGATAAGCGGAAACAAATAGAGCAGCGTGAATGAAACAACGGCAATATATACAATGAGCTTTTCTATTATTTTTCTTTTTGTTAGCGATTTTGACATGACTCAACGACCCCCTCGACGGGATTCATTACGGAGTTCGGAATAGATAAAGGGAGCCATAACGATAACAACCATAACAAAGATCATGATACCGCTGGCAGCCGCAAATCCGAGGCGACTTCGCCCAAATGCGAACTGATAGAAAAAATTGGTGGGCAGGTCGCTTGAAAAGCCTGGCCCGCCGCCGGTCATAGCTACCATTAGATCGAAGGTACGGAGCGCGAGGGACACAAGAATGATGACGGTGGTAAAGAGCGCTGGACGCAGCAACGGCATGACAATGCTGCGATAGGTCTGAAACGTCGACGCACCGTCGATCTTGGCAGCTTTCAAGATTTCGTCGTCGATACTCCTGAGTGATGCCAGGAAGAGAGCCATCGCGAAACCGGAACTCTGCCAAACGGCAGCGATGACCAGCGTAAAGAGCGCCATTTCCGGGTCGACGATCCAATCGAACTCGAACGACTCGTACCCCCAATCTCGAACCAGGCGTTGAATTCCTAGACCCGGGTTCAGCATCCATTTCCAAGCTACACCGGTCACGATAAAGGATATCGCCATGGGATAGAGAAACACTGTACGGATAGCGTTTTCAGAACGAATGTTTTGATCAAGCAGTATTGCTTGCAAGAGCCCTATAAAAGTTGCAAAGGCTACAAATAGAAATAGAAAGACTGCGAGATTAAATATTGATTCAAGCCAGCGCCCATTGGACCACAGGAGTTCATATTGCTGTAGACCGACAAATTCATAGACTGGAACAATTCTGGAATTCGTTAGTGAAATGAGAAAGGACCAAAAAACGAAGCCATAGACGAACAACAACAACATAACGCCGCTCGGCGCGACGACGAGAACGTTCGTGTATCTGCGTGCAAGCTTACCAAGATTGGATTGGATTGACATTGCGCCTGCTGCTCTAATCGCGATCCGGTGGAGATCTCTTTATGGGTCCCGCTGCGGACGATCAGGCGCCGAGCAGCAAAGCTGGCTCGGCGCCGACACTTCCCGCAGACAATCAGAGCGAACGTAACCCGTCTAGAATCTGCGACACGGCTTGGTCGGCCGTCATTGCGGGATTGCCAACAAACTGAGTCACAACATCTTCATAGACGCCCCGGACATCTGTTGGCTGAGCCGAATTCTGGGCAAAGGACGCAACCATGGTTCCGGCCTCCAGCGCCGCGGCGCGATCCGCGATGCCCTGTTGACCGCACGGCGTAAACTGGTTGGCTTCGATGTCCGTCCGAGCAGGGATTGATCCCTTCAGGACGTTGAACTGCTCTTGTACATCTGCAGACATTGTCAGTGTCGCGAGAGTTCTCTGTCCCTCGACCCCGTCCTCACCGAGACCCTTGAAAAAGCCCCAGAAGTCGGCGTTCCAGACGTACATTCCGTCGGTGCCTGGGCTCGCCTCACAGATGTAGTCGCTGCCGGCCTCCAATCCGGCGCTAATGAACTCGCCAAGCGCCCAATCACCCATGACTTGCATTGCCGCGTCGCCGTTCATAACCATCGAGGTTGCAAGGTTCCAGTCACGGTTTGCGCGATTAGGATCGGTGTAATCGAGCACTTTTCGAAACGTTTCGAACGCCGCTCTCATTTCTTGGCTGTCGATGGCGGAGACATCCTGCTCAATCAACGCCCGGCGATGAAAATCCTGTCCTTGATCTCCCAACAGCACCAATTCCCAGAGCAAAAGGTCTTGCCAAGGTTGGCCACCAGACGCCAGCGGTATGATACCATCGGCTTTCATTCTGTCGCCTAATTCGAAGAACTTGTTCCAGTTGTCAGGCACGTTACCGCCATAACGGTCCATGATCTCCTTGTTGGCCCACACATAATTTGGCCTGTGGATGTTGAAGGGGATACCCACCCAAGATCCATCGAACTCAGCGTAGCGGAGCAGATTTGGATCGATCACCTCCCGCCACTCCTCACTTGTTGCAACATCGGACAGATCGATCAGCAGGCCAGCTTCGGCATACTGATGAATCTGCGCTCCGTGCATCTGCATTGCAGCCGGTGGATTACCAGCCGCAACGCGAGACTGAAGAACCTGAAATGCATTCATGCCGCTACCGCCGGCTACCGCCGCATCGCGCCATTCGATTCCTTCCTCCTCAGCAGCTTCCTTGATGACATTCATGGCGGCAGCTTCTCCACCCGACGTCCAAAAGTGCATCAGTTCCAACTCCTGAGCGCCGGCACTTTGGCTAGCTATGCAAAGGGATCCAAAAAGAACTGCAGCGCCCGCCAGTTGCGAACGCGATTGTGATGTGATTGCCATAGGCTCCTCCCTCGGCATTGGGTCCAATTTGTGAACGCTCTTTGGCGACAAGCTATACAGCCTGAGCACCAATTGCAATGCTATGCAAAAATGACTTCTTGTGTCAACACTGGGCGCCGAATTCGCGGGAAAACCGCCCAAATGAGCGAAGTCAGGAGCCTCATATGGATTGAGTAGTCGTTCACAGGGCGAGAGTGACAAAAGTTTGCAAAGCTATGCAGACCGCGATATTGCATTTCGATCAACGCCCTATGGCATGACCGTTTCAATGGCGGCTGAATCGCAATGCGTTACCTGCCTTCCGAACAATCAGTGCGGTCGGCACAATCGAACTAGGGAGGGAACCGGTATGAAACTGTCGCCTAAGCCAATCAACCACATAGGTGTTTGCGTGCCTGACATCATATCGGCCATAAAGTGGTACCAAAATGTCCTAGGATTTGTTCTCATAAGCGGGCCAAGGGATATCAAACTCGACCGACCCAATGGTCCACAGGCCGCAGACGTTCTTGGTCCTCGCCTCCGACACCTGAGACAAGCACATTTGGCATCCGGAAACGGCGTAGGGTTCGAACTCTTTCAGCCAGTCGATCCAGGTTACGAGGCGAGGACTGAAATCGTAGAGTTTTGGCGTGGTGGCTTTTTTCATATTTGCGTCACCGATCCCGACGTGAGGGGCCTTGCCGGCACGATTGTAGAATCTGGTGGGCAGCTACTATCGGACTTTTGGGAAGAACGGTTAGCGCTGGACGGCTCTTTGATGTGTTATTGCTCTGATCCTTTTGGAAATGTAATTGAAATATACTCTCATTCATATGAAATAATGCAATCTCATAGAAAATAAATGCGAATTTGGAGTTATCAAAGTTTAATTGCATTCATTTTGATTTCCAAAAATGCTGATTGTTTTACGTCTATTTGAATAATAAAAAGGCGCCGTTAATTGTAACAATTTGTCATGAGCAACACAGGCGTTGAATGAAATCTACGGAAGTTGATACGAAGGTTTCTATGATGATGCACGAGTACAGTCGTTGACGCCCGTTCACTTGAACGAATCCTCCCTCCTTTGTCTCCTGACGCCGAATTCGAACACTCGAACCAGGCTCGGAGACCATGCAACCCACCACGCTTCTGATCGGCCAGGCGGCCATAGTGACCGGAACGATCACCGGGACCTTGTGGGCATCGACCCAGTGGGCGGCGCAACGGCTGGGCTATCAGGAAGGCTTGGGCGAGCCGTTCGCGTCTGCGTTCGGCATGCCGATCTATGCCCCGTGGCGATTGTTCGAATGGTGGTATGCCTATGAGAGCTATGCACCGGACGTGTTCCGCGATGCGGGCATGCTGGCGGCTGGCGGCGGCGTGCTCGGGACGGCGACGGCGGTGGTCGGTTCGCTGTGGCGGGCACGGCAATCAAAGACCGTCACGACCTATGGCTCGGCGCAATGGGCGAACGATCGCGATATCTGCCGATCGGGCCTACTTGGCGATGCCGGCGTGTTTCTGGGGCGGACGGAACGGAGCTATCTGCGCCATGACGGGCCGGAGCATGTGCTGGCCTTCGCGCCGACCCGATCGGGCAAAGGCGTGGGTCTTGTCGTCCCGACGCTTCTGAGCTGGACCGGCTCGGCGGTCGTCCACGACATCAAGGGCGAGAACTGGCAGATCACGGCGGGCTGGCGGTCGCGCTTTTCCTATTGCTTGCTCTTCAACCCGACCGATCCGAGATCGGCGAATTACAATCCGTTGCTGGAGGTCCGCAAGGGGCCCCACGAGATGCGCGATGTCCAGAACATCACCGATATCCTAGTCGACCCGGAAGGGGCGCTCGAGAAGCGCAATCACTGGGAGAAGACCGGCCATTCGCTTTTGACCGGAGCAATCCTGCACGTGCTGTATGCGGAAGAGGACAAGACGCTGTCACGGGTCGCGACCTTCCTCGCCAATCCGAGACGCACGATCGAAGCGACCCTGCGCGTCATGTTGACGACCAATCATCTGGGCACGCGCGAAGACCCCAAGGTCCATCCCGAGATCGCCTCGATCGCCCGCGAGATGCTCAACAAGTCCGAGAACGAACTGTCGGGCGTCGTCTCGACGGCGATGTCGTTCCTCGAGATCTATCGCGATCCGATCATCGCCGAGACCACATCGCAATGTGACTGGCGGATCGCCGATCTGAAGCATGCCGACCGGCCGGTGTCGCTCTATCTGGTCGTGCCGCCGTCCGACATTTCGCGGACCAAGCCGCTGATCCGGCTGATCCTCAACCAAATCGGACGGCGCCTGACTGAGACGCTGCCGTCGGCGAAGGACGACGGTGTGCCCGATCATCCTCTGCTGATGATGCTGGACGAGTTTCCGGCGCTGGGGCGTCTCGACTTCTTCGAGACGGCGATGGCCTTCATGGCCGGCTATGGCATCCGCGCCTTCCTGATTGCCCAGTCGCTCAACCAGATCGACAAGGCCTACGGGCCGAACAATGCGATCCTCGACAACGCCCATGTCAGGGTCGCGTTCGCCACCAATGACGACCGGACAGCGAAGCGGATTTCCGATGCGTTGGGAACGGCGACCGAACTACGCTCGCAAAAGAACTATGCCGGCCATCGCCTGGCGCCCTGGCTTGCCCATGTGATGGTGTCGCGCCAGGAGACGGCACGGCCGCTTCTGACGCCGGGCGAAGTCATGCAGCTCGCCGACACGGACGCGCTGGTTATGCTGGCCGGTCACAAACCGATCCGGGCCAGAAAGCTGCGCTACTATGAGGACGCCAATTTCACGATCCGCTGCCTACCGGCGCCGCCGCTCGATCATGACAGCGCCTATCCGGACGCACCAACGGCGCGCAACGATGACTGGCTGCGCAACCGCAAACGCGTCAGCCGCAAGCTGCAACATCAGGTGATCGCCGATCATCTGGCCGAGACCGCCGGTGACGAAGGCGGGCTAAAGCGCGAGCCGCTTCTGTTCGACCATGACCGGACGCCCCCTGAACCCAACCCGGCTGCCGATATCGCGCTTCTCGATGATGATTTCGAGGGCGGGACGGACAAGGCCGATGCGCTGAGCCGATCGAAGGACCAGGCACGCGCGCAGACCCGTGCGGTCCAGCGTGCCCATGCAATTAACAACGACGGTCGCAAGCCCGACCTGATGCCGGAGTTCTGAGCCGATGAAGCCGCGCATCAATGTCTATCTCGATGATCCTATTGCCGACCAACTGGCGTTGATCGCAAAGCGTCCTGGCGCCAACAAGTCGGCGATCGTCAATGCGGCGCTGGACCGGTTCTTCAATCCCGAACCGGACAATCAGACCGCAGCGCTGATCCGGCGGCTCGATCGGATGACGAGGGCGCTCGACCGGCTCGACCGCAGCACCGGCATCGGTGTCGAGACGCTGGCGCTTTTCATCCGCTATTTTCTGACGGTGACGCCGCCCTTGCCGCAGGACGATCAGGCCGCGGCCCATGCGCTCGGCCGCGAGCGCTTCGAGATGTTCGTCGCCCAAGTCGGACGCAGGCTTGCCCAGAACAGCAATCTGCTCAGCGAAGTCCTGGAGACAATCGCCGACACGAAGCCGGATCTCTTTGCCGCCAACAGTTTCGCGATGGATCGCCAGCAGGACCGCGCGCCATCGGCACCGCCAGCATCATCCGCTGAACCCAATCCCACCGGCGACGATGATCTGCCGCCGCTGCGTCCTGTCATTTTCGAGGATGACGAGGAGATCGATCCCGACTGGTTCGGAGCGGAGGACGACGACCTCTTCGAAGAGGAGGCCAGTCATGAGCGATGATCATCCGCTGGTGGCCGAGGCCCGTGCCCGCCGCCGCCAGATGCTGCTGACAGCATTCGGCCCGCTCATCGAAGCCGCGCTCGAGGACCCGTCGGTCACCGATATCCTCGCCAATCCCGACGGCAGACTCTGGATCGACCGCGCCGATGACGGGCGCAGCCCGACCGGCCATGCGATCAGCGCCGCCGAGGCCGAACGGATCGTCCGGCTGGTCGCCAGCCATCAGCGCGGCGAAGTCCACGACGCCGCACCCATCGTCTCTGCTGAACTGCCGGAGACCGGCGAACGGTTCGAGGGCCTGCTGCCGCCAGTGGCGCCCGCGCCCTGTTTCGCGATCCGCAAGCCGGCTGACGTCATCTACACGCTGTCTGACTATGTCACCGCGCAGATCATGGGCCCGATCCAGGCCAGGGTGCTGTCCGAAGCGGTCGTCGACCGCAAGAACATCGTGGTGGTTGGCGGCACGGGCTCAGGCAAAACCACTCTGGTCAACGCGTTGCTGGCCGAGGTTGCGCCGACCGGCGACCGCATCGTCATCCTTGAGGACACGCGCGAACTGCAATGTGCCGCCGACGATGTCGTCGGTCTGCGCACCAAACCCGGTGTCGCGACGCTTGCCGATCTCGTCCGCTCGACCTTGCGACTGCGGCCCGACCGGATCGTTATCGGCGAGGTGCGCGGACCTGAAGCGCTCGACATGCTCAAGGCCTGGAACACCGGTCATCCCGGCGGGATCACCACCGTGCATGCCAATTCCGACCGCGGCGGGCTCTACCGGCTCGAACAGCTTGTCCAAGAAGCCGTCCTGACCGTGCCGCGCCGGCTGATCGCCGAAGCCATCGATGTGCTCGTCTTTATCGAGGGCCGCGGCGCAGCCCGGAAGGTGCGCACCGTCTCGGCCGTGATCGGTCTCGATTCCGGTCAGGACTATCGCCTCGAACCGCTTGCTCCCGTTCATCTCAACACCGTCTGAAGAGGGTTTCGCATCGTGACCGATCCGCACCGTACATCCCGACCTAAGCCCTGGCGCACTGCGCTGACCACGGCCGCCGAAGCCGTCACCTTTTCGGTGCTCTTCGCCGTGCCGGTCCATGCCGCCGGCTCCGGCATGCCGTGGGAAGGGCCGCTGCAGCAAATCCTGGAATCGATCGAAGGCCCGGTCGCCAAGATCTTCGCGGTCATCATTATCATCATCACCGGGCTGAGCCTGGCCTTCGGTGACATGTCTGGCGGCTTCCGCCGGCTGATCCAGATCGTCTTCGGCCTGTCGATCGCCTTTGCCGCGACCAGCTTCTTCCTGTCCTTCTTTTCGTTCGCCGGCGGCGCGGTGATCGCCTGAAGGGGCTCTTCGATGATGGACCGCAAGACCGACATTCCGGGCTATGAAGTGCCGTTGCACCGCTCGCTGACAGAACCGGTGCTGATCGCCGGCGCGCCGCGCGCCGTCACCATTTTGAACGGCACGCTCGCTGCCTCGATCGGCCTCGGCCTGCGCCTGTGGCTCGCCGGTATCGTGCTCTGGATTGTCCTGCACGCGATCGCCGTCTGGGCGACACGTAAGGACCCGGCCTTCGTCGAGGTCCTGTCACGGCATATCCGCCAACGGCCCGATCTGGGGGTTTGACGTGATGCTGAACCTTGCCGAGTACCGCCTAAAACCCGACCGCCTTGCCGACTATCTGCCCTGGGCGGCTTTGGTCGCGTCCGGTGTCGTCCTCAACAAGGACGGGTCGTTCCAGCGCACGATCCGCTATCGCGGGCCGGACCTTGAAAGCGCGACAGAGGCTGAACTGGTCGCGGTCTCGGCCCGGCTCAACAATGTGCTGCGTCGCTTCGGCTCGGGCTGGACCCTGTTCTTCGACGCCGCCCGCGTTCCCAGCGCACCCTATGAGGAAGTGCCGTTTCCCGATCCGGCGTCCTGGCTCCTCGATCAGGAGCGCAAATGGGATCTGGAAGCGGAAGGGACGCATTTCGAGAGCCGGTATCATCTGACCTTGGCCTGGCTGCCGCCAGAAGACCGCACCCACAAAGGCGAAGGTCTGCTCTTCGAGTCGACTGACAAATCAGCCAAAACAGTCGATGCCCGAGATCATCTCAAGAGCTTCATCACCGAGACCGACCGGGCGATCGATCTGCTGACCGCCATACTGCCCTTCGTCGAACCGCTCGACGATGAGGCGACGCTCACCTTTCTGCACCGGACGATTTCGCTTAAGGAGCATCCGGTCGCGACGCCCGACATCCCCATGTATCTCGACGCGGTGCTGCCGGACACGCCCTTTATTGGCGGGCTCGAGCCGATGCTCGGCGACCGGCATCTGCGCACACTGACGGTTCTGGGTTTCCCCAACGCGACCGTGCCCGGCATCTTCGATGAACTGAACGATCTCGGCTTCGCCTATCGGTGGACGACCCGCTGGATCGGCCTCGACAAAACCCTGGCCACCCGTGAACTGGGCAAGCTGCGCCGGCAGTGGTTCGCCAAACGCAAATCGATCGGCGCGATCCTGCGCGAGGTGATGTTCAACCAGGAATCTGCGCTCGTCGATACCGATGCCGACAACAAGGCGATGGACGCCGACGAGGCGCTGCAGGAACTGGGCGCTGACGATGTCGCCTTCGGCCATGTCACCATTGCCGTCACGGTCGACGATCAAGACCCGGCTGTCGCCGACCGCAAACGCCGCGCCGTCGAACGTGTCATCAATGGGCGCGGTTTCGTAACCATCGAAGAGAACCTGAACGCGGTCGATGCCTGGCTCGGCACGCTGCCCGGTCATCTCTATGCCAATGTCCGCCAGCCGATCGTGCACACGCTGAATCTTGCCCATTTGATGCCGGTTTCGGCCGTCTGGGCGGGACCGCAAAAGAATGCCCATCACGACGCGCCGGCGCTGGTCACGGCAAAAACCCGCGGCGCGACTCCGTTCCGGCTCGACCTGCATGTCGGCGATGTCGGCCATGCGCTGATCGTCGGGCCGACCGGCGCCGGCAAATCGGTGCTGCTGTCGCTGCTGGCGCTGCAGTTCCGCCGCTACCGCGAGGCCCAGGTCTTTGTCTTCGACAAGGGCAAATCGGCGCGGGCGGCGATCCTCGCCATGGGCGGTACCAGCTTCGGTCTGGCGCTCGACGGCGGGCTCGCCTTCCAGCCACTGGTGCACACGGATCGCGGCGCCGAACAGGCTTTCGCGCTTGAATGGCTGACGGGTCTTCTGGCTCATGAGGGCGTCGAGGTGACGCCGCCCGTCAAGGATGCGCTCTGGACCGCGATCAAGAGCCTCGGTTCGGCGCCCAAACCCGAACGCACCCTGACCGGGCTTTCTCTCTTGTTGCAGTCCAATCCCCTGCGCCAGGCGTTGCAACCCTATACGCTCGAAGGTCCATTCGGGCGGCTGCTCGATGCCGCGCGCGACGATCTCGCACTGGGTGATGTGGTGCATTTCGAGATGGAAGAGCTGATGCACCACAAGGGCCTCGTCGCCCCGGTGCTCACCTATCTGTTCCATCGCCTCGAAGCGCGCTTCGACGGCAGACCGACACTGCTCATCCTCGATGAGGCCTGGCTGTTCCTCGACGATCCGCTATTCGCCGCTCGCATCCGCGAATGGCTGAAGACGCTGCGCAAAAAGAACGTTGCGGTCGTTTTCGCCACCCAGTCGCTCGCCGACATCGAGAACTCCACGATCGCACCGGCGCTGATCGAGAGCTGTCCGAGCCGCATCTTCCTGCCCAACGATCGGGCGATCGAACCGCAATCGCGCGCGATCTACGAACGGTTCGGACTGAACGACCGCCAGATCGACCTGATCGCGCGGGCGTTTCCCAAACGCGACTATTACTATCAGTCCCAGCGCGGCAATCGGCTGTTCGAACTCGGCCTTGGCCCGGTCGGACTGGCGCTCTGCGCGACATCGGCGCCCGCCGATCAGAAGCGGGTAGACCGAATCCGCGCTGACATCGACACCGATCCCGAAGGTCCTGGCTTCGCGGCGCGCTGGTTCCGCGACCAAGGGTTGGATTGGGCCGCCGACCTGCTCGACGGTTGGCCTGGCCCGGATCGTCTTTCGGACGACGTGCCCGCCGCCGACCGAGACCTCGACCGGATGATCGGCGCGCATCTCGACCGCCTCGGCGATCTCACCGCCCAGATCGATGACATCGCAGCGCAGCCGCACACCGACACTCCCGACACCACCGACCCCGTTCCACCCATCTTCCCCGACACGAAGGAGACCCGCCCATGACCGCCCGCCTGAACCGCCTCAAAAGCACAATATCTGTCGCCGCGCTCGGCCTCGGCCTGATCTTGTCGGCCGTGCCCGACGCCTCGGCCTGGCGCACCGTGTTCGATCCTTGGAACTATCGGCAGAACATTTTGACCGCCGTCCGCTCGCTCACCGAGATCAACCAGCAGATCGACCAGTTGCGCAACGAGGCGCAGATGTTGCTGCGCATGGATCTCGACCTCGAAGGCCTGACGGGCACGGTCGCACCGGAGCTGATGGAGACGCTCGGCGCGATTCAAATGCTGATGGACGAAGCCGATGCCATCCGCATGCAGGTCGCCGAGACCGACCAGGCCATGCGCAATCTGTTTCCGGACCGTTTCGATGCGGCGCTGACCGGCGATGATATCGTCCGTGAGGCCAGGGCCCGCTGGGACGAGACGCTCGCCGCCCACAAGCGCGCCGCCAGCCTGCAGGCGCAGATCAGCGAGACGGTTGGCTCCGACAGTAATCTGCTGTCGACCCTGCTCGACCGGTCTCGCTCGGCCTCCGGCAATCTCTCGGTCAACCAGGCCGGCAACGAGCTGACCGGCCTCTCGGTCAAGCAAAGCCTGCAGCTCCAGCAGTTGATGGCCGCCCAATACCGCGCCGAGACCTTCGAGCGCGCCCGCCGCATGGCCGCCGAGGAAGAGGCCCGCGTCCGGTTCCAATCCTTCCTTGGCAGTGCCGACGGCGCCTACACGCCCGGCGGCTGACATCAAGCGGCGGGCCAACAGTCGGCCCGCCGGCAACCAGAACGAATGACCTCGCCAACGCGGTGGCCGTGCCGTCCGCGCACGAACCCGGCTTGCCGAGATTCGAGACCCGACCATGAACGATCTGAACGTCATCGACCGCTTCACCGAGACCTTCTCGACCTATATCGAGTCGGGTTTCGGCCTGCTGTCGGGCGATGTCGCCTTCCTGGTTTCGATCCTGGTCGCCATCGACATCGTGCTCGCGGGCCTGTTCTGGGCCTTGATGGGCGAACAGAACGTCATCGCCCAGTTCTTGCGCAAGGTGCTCTATGTTGGCTTCTTCGCGCTGCTCCTGAACAATTTCCAGGCATTGGCCGATATCGTGTTCCGCAGTTTCGCCGGGCTCGGACTAAGGGCCGGCGCCGCCCCGTTCGGCCCCGATCAACTGATGCGGCCTGGCTTTGTCGCAGAAACAGGCTTTTCCGCCTCCTGGCCGCTACTCGAGGCCGCCGGCGAACTGATCGGCTTTACGACCTTTTTCGAGAACTTCGTCACCATCATCGTGCTGCTGATGGCCTGGGCGATCGTGCTGCTCGCTTTCTTCGTGCTCTCCGTCCAGCTCTTCATCACGATCATCGAGTTCAAGCTGACGACGCTCGCCGGCTTCGTGCTGGTGCCGTTTGCCCTCTTCGGCAAGACGGCGTTCCTCGCCGAGCGCGTCCTCGGCAATGTCATCACCGCCGGCATCAAACTGATGGTGCTGGCGATCGTCGTCGGCATCGGCTCGACCCTCTTCGGCGACATCGCCGTCCCGCCGACCGGCGATATCGATCTCCGACACGCTGCGTCAGTGATCCTTGCCGCCATCGCCGTCTTCGGTCTCGCCATCTTCGTGCCCGGCATCGCCGCCGGCCTTGTTTCAGGGGCGCCGCAGCTGGGTGCCGGCGCCGCCGCGGGCACGACTATCGGAGTCGCAGGCGCAGGGTTCGCCACCGGCATGACCGCACGCGGTGCTGCGGGTATGGCGACTGGGACGGCGGGTGGCGCGGTACGGGCCGGCGCATCCTTGGCCGGACGCACATCAGCCGGCTTCGAAAGCGGTGGCCTATCAGGCGTGTCGAAAGCCACCATCGGTGCAGCCGCCAGCAACGCGGCATCCCGCATGACCACGCCGGCGCGCGAAGCGTTCCGGTCCGGACAGGTCGAAGGTTTTCGAGCGACCCAATCAAGCAGCGGCAGCCTTGGCCGCGGCGCCGGAGTCGTGTCCGCCAATCCATCCGAACCGCCCGCCTGGGCCCGGCAGATGCATCGCCGCCAACAAATGCGCGAGGCCGGCCAGGTCGCCGTGCACAGCCTTCGTGAAGGCGATCGCGGCGGCCATGGCGAGGGCCCGCGCCTCGATCCTGATCGATGACCTCAAAAGGAGTTTTGAACCTATGCGTTTCCGACGCCCCCGCAACCGCTATGGCGAGACGCCCGAACCGGTCACGCCCTATCAGAAGGCAGCTCAGGTCTGGGACATGCGCATGGGCGATGCGCTCGCCCGCGCCAAAAACTGGCGCCTGATGGCGTTCGGCTCGCTCGGATTGTCCCTGCTGCTGGCGGGCGGTGTCATCTGGCAGGCCGGCCAGTCGCGCATCACGCCCTATGTCGTCGAACTGGAAGCCGAGGGCAGCGCCCGCGCCGTCCGTCCCGTCGTCCAGGACTATCGGCCGAGCGATGCCCAGATCGCTTTCCACCTGGCGCTTCTGATCGAGCGCGTGCGGTCGCTCGCCATCGATCCGGTGATCGTCCGCAAGAACTGGCTGTCGGCCTATGATTATGTCACGGCCCGCGCCGCCAACACGCTGAACGCCTTTGCCCGCGACAACGATCCGTTCGAGCGGATCGGCCGCGAGACCGTCGCCGTCGAAGTCACGAGCGTCGTGCGCGCCTCCAACACCAGTTTCCAGATCCGCTGGCTCGAACGGCGCTATCTGAACGGCGCGCTGGCCGGCACCGAGCGCTGGACGGCGCTGGCAACGGTGGCGATCGAACCGCCACGCGATGCGGAGACGCTCAGGGCAAACCCGCTCGGCATCTACGTCACAGACCTCAACTGGTCCCGCGACCTCGACACCGCGCCCAGCCGGCCATCCGGCCCGCCGCGTGCCGATCCGGCATCGCGCCTTAACCGCACAATCCCCACCCCGCCTTCCGGAGACACGCCATGATGTTCGATCGACCCCGCCCGCTTGGCGGACCCAGCCTGCTTGTTCTGACCGTGGCGCTGTCGCTGGCGGCCTGCGCCACCAAGCCCAAGGTCCCCGAGATCACCTATGACGATCTCGAGTTCGATACGGCAGTCTATAGGCCGGACGCCGAACCGCCGGTGAAGCTGGTCACTGTCCCGGAACCGCTGCCGCTACCGGGCCAGCTCAAACCGATGCCGGCAAAGGGTGAGAAAGCCGCCAGGGACACGCGCCCGCCCGAACGCCGCGTCACCGACGCCAGTGAAGCCGCCACCATCCAGCCAACCAAAGCCGGCTATGTGAACGCGATTCAGAACTACCCCTATGTTCAGGGTGCGCTCTACCAGCTCTATACGGCCGTCAATCAGGTCTCCGACATTGCATTGGAGCCGGGCGAGAAGCTCGTCTCGGTCTCGGCCGGCGACACGGTCCGTTGGGTGGTCGGCGACACGATCAGCGGCAGCGGTACGCAGGCCCGTGTCCATATCCTCGTCAAGCCGATCGCCCCGGACCTGACGACCAATCTGGTCATCGCCACGGACCGGCGGACCTATCATCTGGAGATGCGCTCGACCGAGGACACCTATATGGCCTCGGTTTCCTGGGTCTACCCGCATTCGGACCTGATCGCCCTGCGCAAGCGCAACCAGGCCGCCACCGAACAGGCAAGGCTGACAATCGACACCGGCCTTCAGCTCGACCGGCTGCGGTTCCGCTACCGGATCGAGGGCGATGCGCCCTGGAAGCCGGTCCGTGCCTTCGACGACGGCGCCAAGGTCTATATCCAGTTCCCGTCCGGCCTGCGCCAGGGCGAGGCGCCGCCGCTCTTCGTCATCGGTGACCGGGGCGAACCGGCGCTCGTCAACTACCGCGTCCAGGGCAACTATTATGTGGTCGACCGGCTCTTCGCTGCCGCCGAGCTTCGGCTTGGCACCGATCCACAACGCATCGTCCGAATTGTCCGCACCGATGCGACATGGCGATCGCCGCGCACCCTGCGCACGGCATGGCATGGCCTGAGGCAATCCGATGACCGGTGAGCCCAATGACAAAGTCGATCCCGAACGGCTGGCGCTGCGCGCCCGGCCACGCCCCGTCACCCGCATCAACCGCAAGGTGCTCTATGCCGGCAGCGCGCTGGTGCTCGCGCTGATCGCCGGCGCCGTGCTGTTCGCGCTCGATCCGCCGCAATGGAACGATCGACAACCAACCGAGTTATTGCAGACCGGACGATCCCCGACGCCGGACGGGCTGGCACGGCTTCCCTCCACCTATGACGGCATTCCGCAATTGGGTCCGCCCAATCGCGGTGATCTTGGTCGAGCGATCACGCGAGCCGAACGCGATCTCGGTATCGCGCCCGAACCGCGACGGCCCTTGCCGTCCTACCGGCCCGATCCCGAAGAGGAGTTTCTGCGGTCAGAGCGCATCCGCCTGGCGCGCATGGCAGCGCAGGCGCAGGAATCCGATCTGTTCTTCACCATCCGCACACGGCAGGCCAATGCGCTGGCAACGGAACCGCCGGGACCAGCGGATGGACGGCGGGCAACAACAGCGGGCGGATCATCGGAGACGGCGTCGGCGCCGGACGCAGCCATGTTGGCCGCGCTCGATGCATTGACGCCGTCGGGACCGAGCCTCGGTCCGTCTGCGCCCGATCCCGGCGGGCAACGAGGCAAGCAGGCTTTCCTGGATGCTGGTCCGGACGAGGCAATCTACAATCCCCATACGGAACAGACACCCATCTCGCCCTATCAACTCATGGCCGGCACGATCATTCCGGCCAGCCTCGTCACCGGGCTCAATTCCGATCTGCCGGGCATCGTCATCGCCCAGGTCACCGAGAACGTCTTCGATACCGTCAATGGCCAGCACCTCTTGATCCCGCAAGGCACGCGGTTGATCGGCCGCTATGACAGCGTCGTCGCCTTCGGCCAGGAACGCGCGCTCCTCGTCTGGCAGCGGCTGATCCGGCCGGACGGCTCATCGATCGTCATCGACAATCTGCCAGCCACCGACACGGAAGGCTATGCCGGCCTTGCCGACAGGGTCGACATCCATACCTGGCAACTGCTGCGTGGCATCGCGCTTTCGACCCTGCTCGGCGTCGGCACGGAACTGTCGCTCGGCGACAGCGAAAGTGACTTGGTCGCTGCGATCCGAGAGAGCACCCAGGAGAACGCCGACCGGGCCGGTCAGCGCATCGTTGAACGCAATCTCGACATCCCGCCGACCATCACGGTGCGGCCCGGCTGGCCGCTGCGTGTCATCGTCAATCGCGACATTGTCCTGTCGCCGTATCAACCTGCGAGAGCGGGACCATGAGCCCGCTCAAACTGCCGAAGCTGCCCGACCGCGAGATCACCAAGCTGAGCTTTGCAGCAAGTGCCGACTTGAAACGGCAATTGGACACCTACGCCGCGTTGTATGCGAAAGAGTACGGCCGGAAGGAAGCGCTCGCCGATCTGATCCCCTTCATACTGGAAGCGTTCCTGGCATCGGATCGGGAGTTCCAGAAGGCGATGCGCGAAGCCGATCGCGCCAAAACCCCATCCGGCACTGCTGACGTCGTCAGAAATCCTTGACGACACCGTTGGGCGCGATGCCCAGCACCTTGCAAATATCCACAAACTCGATCACGTCGAGCCGACGCTCGCCGCCTTCATATTTGGCGACGAATGACTGCGGCTTGCCCAACCGGTCAGCGACCTGCGCTTGGGTCATGCCCGCATCCATGCGGGCCCTGATGAGCCGTTCTGTCAATTCCAGATAACGCGCGCTGCCGAGAGAGCCGGGCATCGAAAAGCCGATCAATTCTTGAAATCGGCTCTTTCGGTAATCCCGGATTCGGATTATCCCAGTTTGGGTTTAGAATGTTCTCACACGCGTGATTGACATATGCGCGCCTATCGCGATCTGGCACCCACCGACGAGATGCTGACCGGCTACGATCGGCGGTGTTTCAAACTGTACATCATGCTGATCGACGCCGACGACGCGGGCGTCCCTTGGGATGACAGCTACCCGCATCTGTTCGATGAGCCGATCGGCGCACATCGGCAACAGGCGGAGCGCCGTCATCGATCACATCTCCATCGCGCACGCTGGATGACAGCAGCCGGCTATCGCCAGCTATTGTAGAGTTCCAAAAACCGCTCGGCTTCAGCAGATGATCCACGATGCGCGGCGATATCGCTAGTCAGCTAAATTGTGTTCCTTCGGGCTATTTGGACGCCAAATCAAACTTCCCCAAAACCAATGCAACTAACGACAATCAGACAGTGTTGGATGCGCCGAATTTCTTGATTCTTGATTTGGTTTGATTGAGGAACCTCTCGCACAGTTCCACCAATAGTTCCGGCGAGCGGTCCAAAGACAAAGTGTATGGATCAACTGCAAAACTGCTGACCCCAATTGACTTGGCTCTCACATCGAACAAGACCCGGACTATTGCTGCTTCCAGCGGATTGTTAATTGTTGATTCAACGAGCCGGAAATATGCAAGGGCGGCCTGATCAAAGTTCGCGAGCCTTAATTGATCTTGCACTTCAGAAAGCGCGGCCAAAGACAACGGATCCACGTAGTATTCCGCGAATGCGACAATAGACATCTTTCTCAACATATCGTCGATGTCTTGTAGCAGGTCACGATCCCCTGCATCGAGGCGCCATCTCAAAAGGTCCCGATCAAAGGGGCTCCAGTCTTCTCTGGAAAGAATCTGGGTACCCCGCTTCCGGCGAGCTTCAAGGACATTCTTGGCCTCGAGCGTCTTGATTGCTTCCCTCACGACGGTACGGCTGACCCTCAACTCTTCGCACAAAGCCGCTTCGTTGGGTAAAACGCCTTCCCGCGTAAAGTGCCCCAAAAAAATCCGTACGAACATCTCGCGCGCCGCTCTGGCCTGAAGGCTTTCGCTTTGTCCACGCCCGCCAACAGCGTTGATACTTTCGACTGGCCTTGGGATCGGAATTGGATCCGGGCGTCTATAAATCGTCATCAGTTCGCACTCCCGAATCTATGATCATTTCTGAGTTTAGAAAAAAAAGCGAGGCCTACTAGCCATTTCATAATACGTATGATAATTGCGTTTTCCAATGCCTTGGCGAAAAAAGAACTGCCTTCGCCATGATGGTGCCTGCGGTAGCGGGCGTGGAGGGGCAAGCCTTGAAGACCATTGTTTGCTATGGCGATTCCAATACCTGGGGCCTGAAGCCATATAACCATTTAGCTGAAGCTCCAGAACGGTTCGCGAAGCCTGAACGATGGCCAACGGTATTATCCGAGCACCTGGGCGCCGGCGTTGACGTGATTGCCGAAGGATTAAGCGGCCGCACCACAGTTTTCGACGACGTCATCGAAGGGGTCTTCAGGAATGGCAGTCGCGGCATCCTGTGCGCGGTGGAGACCCATTCCCCAATCGATCTTTTGATTATCATGTTGGGAACAAACGACTTCAAGACCCAGTTTGGCCATACGGCGTACGTTTCAGCTAGAGGCATGCTCACGCTTATCGAGCTAGTGCAAGGCCATTTCGTTCATTCCGGCGGCGCCCCCGAAATACTAATTGTCACGCCAGCAATGGCGTCAGAAGCCGCTGAGGTCGAGATGTGGGGTGACGTCACCCAGCGATCCACGAACCACGCCGCGTATCTATCACAAGTTGCCGAACGGACAGGCTGCTTTCACTTCGATGCAAACGAGGTAGCCGAAGTTGGCAAAGACGGCGTGCACCTGAGCAAAGAATCGCATGCCAGCCTAGGAAAGGCGCTAGCTGGTCGCGCAAAAGAAATCCTTGGAATGACAAAGAGATCTTTTAAATGATACGTATTATATAAAAACTCAGTTTCCACTGTATAGAAACCTTCACGGGGAGGAATGAACGGATGAAAAACCTGACTGGATTGAGGGCTGGTATCGTCGCCGGCATAGTATCTTTCTTCATGCCCACGGCCACCGGGCTTGCCGACAACCACAACCATGATAACACCATCATCTTTGTTTCCGGTCCAAGTTCTGAACCTTTTTTTGGCGCGATCGAGAAAGGGTTTACCTTGGCTGTCGAACAGCTAGGCGCCAATGGCGAATACGTTGCACCGGCCGGCTGGAATGACATTGTGCAGACCTACACGCGCTTCGTCGAAGTGGCGATTGCTCGAGAGCCCGCTGCAATAGTCATCGGGAACTTCTTTCCCGAGTCTCTTACCCCTCTCATTCAGGAAGCTCGCGAAAAGGACATTGCAGTCGTTCTATACAACTCCGGCCGTGACAACTGGCAGGAGCTAGGAGCAACGGCATTTATCGGCGAAGAGCCGTTCCAGATGGGATATGTGGCCGGTAAAGCGGCACACAAAAACGGAGTGTCCAACGGAATATGCATCAATCAGATCGCCGCAAATCCTGTTCTGCAGTTGCGTTGCGATGGATATGTCGCGGCATTGGAAGAGGCCGGCGGACAGGGTGACACACTTATTCTGCAATCAGAGGATTCCAACAACAGCCAAAGAGTCCGCGCGACGGTGCGTGGAATTCTGTTGTCAAACCCTGACATCGACGGGATCCTCACACTGGCTGCTCATCTTGGGGTGGATGCTGTTGAGGCGGTAGCAGATGCCGACAAAGCGGACGTTGTCCGGGTTGGTACAATCGATCTGAGTAATCTAGCGCTGGAGCTTATTCGCGAAGGCAGAATGGACTTTGCAATCGATCAACAGCCGTTTTTGCAGGGATACTATGGCGTACTTCTAGCTCAACAACATCTAGATTTCGGTCTCGCACCAACCAATGCGATGAACTCCGGCCCACTCCTGATAGACTCAAGCAACGTGAATGATGTCCTAGCCGTCGGTAGTCGGTTCCCTGGCGTACGCGGCGCCAACTAACCCAATTTAACTGGGGGCACTTGCCTCCAGTCCTCCTCAGCAAATCAGGGCAGCGGTCAGTCGCAATGGAATTGGGTTACCTACTTCGCCAAACTTGGTTTGGTGCTTTTTTGGCAGCTATCTTTGTTTACATCTTCTTTGCGTTCTTCGGTGGAGCCAACGGCTTCACGTCAATTGGTGGAACAGCTGGGTGGCTCAACACCGCCGCTGAATTGGGGATCATCGCAGTTCCCATTGGCCTGCTCATGATCGCTGGAGAGTTTGACCTTTCCACAGGTTCGGTAGTCGGTGCTGCATCCATAATCGTTGCTATGTGTACGAGCTTCTTTGGTTTTCCAGTGATTGTTGGCATCTTTCTAGCACTCGCTATGGGAGTTGGAGTTGGCCTGTTCAACGCCGCGCTTGTTCACAAAACGAGTGTGCCCTCGTTTATTGTAACACTTGCCACCAACTTCATCGTTGCAGGCACAGCATTGGCCCTTTCTCGAGTCCTTTCCGGATCTAGCACAGTTTCGATTCCAGACGCCGGATGGGCCGAAGTCGTCTTTGCTACGCGTTGGAACCAGATGTACATTTCCATCATTTGGTGGATCGCCGCTACAGCACTGGCTACTTGGGTTCTCAAAGCAACACCCTTTGGCAACTGGATATTTGCGATTGGCGGAAGCAACGATTCCGCGCAGCGTGCCGGCGTGCCAATCTGGCGAGTAAAGAGATTGCTTTACGTCTGGACTGGGGTGAGCGCCGCATTGGTTGGCGTAATGACCGCTATTCAATTCAATCAAGGAAATGCGGTAGCAGGGCAGAGTTATGTCTTTCAAACAGCAATTGCAGCAGTCATTGGGGGCGTTCTTTTGACTGGCGGTTTCGGATCTGTAATTGGCGTCGTCTTTGGCTGCATAATTTATGGGACGATTACAATTGGTCTATTCTATACTGGATGGCCAACGGATTGGTCACAGGCGTTCATCGGAAGTCTTCTTGTCGTTGCAGTACTCGCAAACAACGCAATTCGAGATTTTGCACTGAAGTCAAAGAATTAAGAATGATACCATGACAACGCCTCTGATTTCGCTGAAGAATGTCACAAAATCATATTCGGGTATGATTGCGCTCAGCGGGATTAACATCGATACCTATCCTGGTGAAATACATTGCCTCTTAGGTGACAATGGTGCTGGCAAATCCACGCTAATCAAAATCATGTCCGGAGTCGTCCAACCTACATCGGGCGAAGTTTATTGGAAGGACAAGTCGGTCCACTTCAAGTCTCCCAAAGAGGCTCAAGACCTCGGCATTGGGACAGTGCATCAAGATGTAGGTCTCATTCCTATGATGAGCGTGGCCCGAAATTTCTTTCTCGCCAACGAACCCACCAAAGGTTGGGGGCCGTTCCGGCGAATAGACCACAGCAAAGCCCGAGAAATCTCGATATCTCGAATCAAGTCTATGGGCGTTAGTCGGGAAATTGCTGCAGATCAGCTTGTTGGCACAATGTCGGGCGGGGAGCGTCAAGCAATCGCGATCTCGCGAGCTGTTTACTTCGGTGCTCGCTTTCTGATTCTCGATGAACCAACGGCCGCGCTAGGCGTGAAAGAGTCGTCTGTCGTCATCGATCTAGTGAAGCAAACCAAATCCACTGGGACCGGCATCCTTTTGATTACGCATAACGCTACACATGCGCTGTCCGTCGGCGACCGGTTCACGGTGCTGACTCAGGGCCAAGTTGTCGACCAATTCAAGCGCGGCGAAAGGACACGAGAACAGTTGCTGGATCTCATGTCTGGCGGCGTGAAGGTCGAGAGTGTCCTGAATGGCAGGTAACGCTGATAACTTTAAAAGGCCGCTTCTGTCGATACGGTGGTTGTCAAAACCACCGCTGACGTTTCGGTTCTTGCGCTAGTTCTGCACCAGCTATGCGAGCGTGCAGAGATTATGGACTGTGGCTGCTACAAGGAACTCATCTCGTGCGCCGTTAGACCCCGATGCTTAAGCGGCCGATTCCGACGATGCATTTGAGGTAACAAATTGGCATTAAGGCCTTCTTGCGAGCGTTGCTGGGCGTCGCATCGGAGCCAGTTCTGATCATGTCACGATTGTTCCGTGCGCCTTCGATGAGTTAACCTGAGCGCCCCTAACCCGGGGCCATACAGGAGCACTAACGCCGGCTGCTCGAACCACCATTGAGCCATCAATTCAGTGTGCGGGGAGGCGTTGTGCCATACTCACGAACAAAAAAGTGTGGACAAAAGTAGCGGGAAATTCGATTCACCGTGGCGACATGGTGGCGACATGGCGCCAAAAGGCAAAAAGCCCACCGGAACGGTGGGCTGAAATATCATTCACATTCAATAACTTGTTTGGTTGCGGGGGCAGGATTTGAACCTGCGACCTTCAGGTTATGAGCCCGAGCGCCCCATGTTCGTTCGTCAATGCCATGCACTGAATTCAATAGCGCTCTTGGACGCCATATGGACGCCATGGACTGCTATCTCAAACTCGTGGATCTCTAAGATATTAAAAACATTGGCGATCCCGGCAGGATTCGAACCTGCGACCCTCAGATTAGGAATCTGATGCTCTATCCTGCTGAGCTACGGGACCGTCGCCTTTGGGCTTATCAAATGCGTCCGGCAAATCCAATTCGCTTTCCGTGTCGCCATGGCGCGGCTGCCCGTCGCCATTGACCGGCTCGGCCGACGATAGCGCGCACAGCGCCTGGTGCTGGCTCAAAAAGACCTCGCCGGTCAGCGCATCGAGGAAATGGCTGCGCTTGAGCCGGTCCATGACCGGGCCCTTCACCTCGGTGAGATGGAATTTCACACCCAACGCCTTGAGCCGCGCATTGATCGCTTCGAGCGATTCCAGCGCGCTCATGTCGATCGCATTGACCGCCGGGCAGGCGAGGACGACATGCCTGAGTTCCGGATGATCGGCGACCATCGCGTAGAGCTTGTCTTCCAGATAACGCGCATTGGCAAAATAGAGGCTCTCATCGACGCGAAGCTGCAAGATGTGCGGATCGGTGATCACCTCGTGGCGCTTGACGTTGCGGTAATGCTCGGTGCCCGGCACCTGGCCGATCACCGCCATGTGCGGCTTGGACGTCTTGTAGAGATGGATCAGCACGGACAACAGCACGCCGGCGGTGACGCCCGCCTCGACGCCGACCACTAGCGTCACCAGCACCGTGGCGGCGACCGCGACGAAATCGGCCTTGGAATAGACCCAAGCCGTCCGGAAGATCGAAAAGTCGACCAGGCTCAGGACGGCGACGATGATGGTCGCGGCCAGCGTTGCCTGTGGCAGAAAGGCGATCAGCGGCGTGATGGTCAGCGAGGCGATGGCAAGGCCGACCGCGGTGAAGGCGCCGGCGGCGGGCGTGCGCGCACCGGCATCGAAATTGACAACCGAACGGGCAAAGCCGCCCGTGACCGGATAGCCGCCGGTCATGCCCGCGCCCATATTCGCCATGCCGAGGCCGATCAGCTCCTGATCGGGGTCGATCCGCTGGCGGCGTTTGGCAGCCAGCGTCTGGGCGACCGAGACCGATTCGACAAAGCCGATCACCGAGATCAGCAGCGCCGGGCCGGCCAGCGCCACCCAGAGGTCCGGCGAAAAGGAGGGCTGGGTCAGCGGCGGCAGACCACGCGGCACGTCGCCGACGAGCTTGACGCCCGCGTCTCCAAGGCGCCAGTACCAAGCGGCCAACGCGGTGACCGCAACGGCGAAGACCGGCCCGGTGCGCGCCAGATGTCCGGCAAGGCGTTCGGGCAGGCCGATGCGGACAAGCACCGGTTTCAGCCCGCCACGCACCCAGAACAGGAACGCGGTGGCCGCGACACCAATGAGGAGCGTGATCCCGTTGGTGGCGCCCAGATCGGCGATCAGGCTTCCAAGGATTTCCGGCAGGGTGTGGCCATGCGCCGTCACGCCGAGCAGATGCTTGAGCTGGGACGCGGCGATCAGGATGCCCGACGCGGTGATGAAGCCGGCAATGACCGGATGCGACAGGAAGTTGGCGACGAAACCAAGACGCAAGAGGCCCATCGCGACCAGCAGCGCGCCCGACATGAAGGCCAGCGTCAGTGCCGCGATGATATAGTCGGAGGAGCCCGGCTCGGCGATCTTGCCGATCGCCGCCGCGGTCATCAGCGAGACGACGGCGACAGGGCCGACCGCCAGCGCCCGCGACGTGCCGAACAGCGCGTACAGGATGATCGGCACGATCGACGCGTAAAGCCCCGCTTCGGGCGGCAGGCCCGCCAGCAGCGCATAGGCGAGCGATTGCGGGATCAGCATGATGGTGACGATCACCGCGGCGACAAGATCGCCGGTCAGCGTCTCGCCATCATAGCCCCGCCCCCAATCGAGCACGGGCAGGTAGCGGCGCAAAAGACTGTCGGGCTTGCGCATGGTACGGGCTTTCCTGCGGATGTCGGACCGGGGCGGCCCGGACGGAGATCCGGGCCGTGCATGATGCATGTCAGAGCTTGTTGATCGGCACTTTCAGCATCGGGTTTCCGTCGGCATCCTGCGGCACTTCGCCGGCCCGCATGTTCACCTGCAGCGAGGGGATGATCAGCTTGGGCATGTCGAGCGTTTCATCGCGCTCCGTGCGCATGGCGACGAACTCGTCGCGGCTCTTGCCACCGCCCACATGGATGTTGTGCGCCTTCTCCTCGCCAACCGTCGTCTCCCATTTGATGGCGCGGCCGTTCGGCCCGTAATCGTGGCACATGAACAGGCGCGTTGCCTCCGGCAGCGCCAGAACCCGCTGGATCGAATCATACAGCACACCGGCATCGCCGCCGGGGAAATCGGCGCGCGCCGATCCGCCATCGGGCATGAACAGCGTGTCGCCGACAAAGGCCGCATCACCGATCACATGGGTCTGGCAGGCCGGCGTATGACCCGGCGTTGCCATCACATGCGCGGTCATCGCACCGACCTGATAGGTATCGCCGTCGGCGAACAGGCGGTCGAACTGAGAGCCGTCGCGTTGAAACTCGGTGCCCTCGTTGAACACCTTGCCGAACGTGTCCTGCACGATGGTGATCTGGTCTCCAATGCCGATCTTGCCGCCCAGCTTCTCCTGGAGGTAAGGCGCCGCCGAAAGGTGGTCGGCATGGACATGGGTCTCGATGATCCAGGCGACCGTCAGATCGTTGGCCTTGACGTGTTCGATGATCTTGTCAGCGCTGTCATAGGCCAGACGCCCTGCGGCATAGTCGATGTCGAGCACCGAATCGACGATCGCGCAGGCCTGGCTCGCCGGGTCCTTGACCACATAGGAGATCGTGTTGGTCTGCGGGTCGAAAAAGGCCGTGACATCCGGCTTGACCTGCATGTCGGGCTGGAACTGAAGCGTCATTGTGAACTCCTTTGGCCAATCAGGCAGAGGCGGGTTTGTCGATCAGGGCGTTGAGCGCGGTGCGGGCAAGAATGATGCCGGCGGCCATTGCGATCACGAAGACCGGAACGGCCGGCTCGCCGAGCCCGAGCGCCGGGATGGCGCCGCCCGGGCAGAAACCGGACATGCCCCAGCCGACGCCGAACAGCGCGGATCCGCCGATCAGCCGCGCATCGAGATCGGTGCGCGTCGGCAGGGAATAGGTCTGGGCGAACAGGGGTCGGGCACGCGTGCCGAAGACGATCCGGTAGCCGATTGCCGTGGTCACCAGCGCACCGCCCATCACGAAGATGAGGCTCGGATCCCAGGTGCCGGCGACATCGAAGAAATTGATGACCTTGGCCGGGTTGGCCATGCCGGAAATGGCGATCCCCAGGCCGAAGATGGCACCGATGAGAAGGGCTGAAACGATACGCATGATCAGGCAGCTCCCACGGAAAGGACATGACGCATGACATAGACGGTGATGCCGGTCGTGATCATGAAGGTGATCGTCGCGACGATCGAACGCGGCGACAGACGCGCCATGCCGCACACTCCGTGTCCGGACGTGCAGCCCGATCCGACATGGACGCCGATGCCGACAATCAGGCCGCCGACGACCATCGCCCAGACCGGCACCGGAACCGCGAACGGCACTGTCCCGCCAAAGACGAGATAGAGGGCAGGCGCGATGACGGCGCCCGCCAGAAACGCCGCGCGCCACTGCCAGTCGCTGCCAACAGGCGGCAGGACGCCTGCCAGAATGCCGGTCATGCCGGCAATGCGGCCATGCAGCGCCATCAGAGCGATGGCGGCGACGCCGATCAGAAAGCCGCCGAAAAGCGACATGAAGGGTGTGAATTCGGTGGCCATGAAGATGTCCTTGATCCCAACCGGTTGACGGGCTTTCCGCCCTTTTGGCAGCGCCTTCTTGCGCCGCGATGATGCGATAGTTATATTCTTGTCAGTTAATATTCAAGAGGGCTTATATAATGAACGTCGACGCGCTTGAACCGCATATCGCCGAAGCGGCCAAGCTGATGGAAATGCTCTCGCAGCCGGTCCGCCTGCGCATTCTGTGCGCCCTGTCGGAACAGAAATGGAGCGTGGTCAAGCTGGCCGAGGCGGTCAACCTCTCCCAGCCGGCCATGTCGCACCATTTGCGCAAGCTGCGCGAGGCTGGCCTGGTCAAGACCGAGCGGGACGCGCAGACGATCTACTATTCGCTGCATGGCCGCGAGGTGACCGAGGTGCTCGCCGTCCTGCACGATCTTTACTGCCCGCACGGCATGGACGGCGAAAAAGACACTGACGGGCAGCAAACCCAGAAAGCGGAATAGGCGCGACCCGGCGCTTAGCGCGCCGGATTGGTTTCGGCGAGCTTGGCCCAGAAACTGATGCCCGCCGGGATGATCTGGTCGTTGAAGTCATATTCGGGGTGATGCAGCCCGGCGCTGTCGCCATTGCCGATCATGATCATCGCGCCCGGCCGTGCATTGAGCATGTAGGAAAAATCCTCGCCGCCCATCATCGGCTTGATGTCGGTCGGCACCGTGCCCTCGCCGGTAATCCGCTCGGCCGCATCGGCGGCAATGACCGTTTCGTCAGGATGGTTGACCGTTACCGGGTAGCCGCGATGCCATTTGACATGCGCTTCGGCGCCGTGCGCCTCGCAGATTCCGTGCACAATGGCGTGCAGCCGCTCTTCGCCCAGCTTGCGGATGTCCTCGTCGAGCGTGCGCACCGTACCGGCGAGTTCCGCAGTCTCGGGAATGACATTATAGGCCGTGCCGGCATTGAACTTGGTCACCGAGACCACGATCGAACCGACCGGGTCCGTGTTCCGCGACACGATCGATTGCAGGGCCGCGACGATCTGCGCACCGATGACGATCGGGTCGATGCTCTTTTGCGGCATGGCGGCGTGGCCGCCCTTGCCGGTCACGGTGATCGTGAACTCGTCGGTCGCCGCGCACAACGCGCCCGGCTTGATGACGAACGCGCCCGCATCGACGCCCGGCATGTTGTGCATGCCGTAGACGCGGTCGATGCCGAACCGCTCCATCAGCCCGTCCTTGACCATCTCGTTGCCGCCGCCGCCGCCCTCTTCGGCCGGCTGGAAGATGACCACCACCGTGCCGGCAAAGTTGCGCGTCTCGGCGAGATATTTGGCCGCGCCGAGCAGCATCGACGTGTGCCCGTCATGGCCGCAGGCATGCATCTTGCCGGCAATGGTCGATCTGTGCGGCGCGTCCGTCGCCTCGCGGATCGGCAGCGCATCCATGTCCGCGCGCATGCCGATCGTCTCGCCTGCGCCGCGATTGCCCTTGATGACGCCGACGACACCGGTGCGGCCAAGACCGGTCACCACCTCGTCGCAGCCGAAGGCGCGCAGCTTGTCGGTGACGAAGGCGGCCGTCTGGTGCACGTCGAACATCAGTTCGGGATGGGCATGCAGATGGCGGCGCCATCCGCTGACTTCATCCTGCAGTTCGGCGGCGCGGTTCAAAAGGGGCATCAACTCTCTCTCTGGATTGGAGCGGACCCTCACCGGTCCGTCACCCGTTATATAGCGCGCCGCTCGCGCCGATGTCATCATTTGGCGGTTGCCATAACGGTGTTCGATTTGTTTGATGGCGCGGCAATGCCGCACCGTTTGCGGCGCAAACGGGCTGGCCGGGGAGCATCATGACCACACCAAACCGACGCCGCGCGACACCGGCGTGGATCGCAGCAGCGCTGCTTGTCGCCTTCGGCCTGCCAAAGGCCGCCCATGCGGCGCCGGCGCTGGTCTTCGAGCCGGAGACCGGTACAGTGCTGCATCATGAGCAGGCACACGATCTGTGGAGTCCGGCCTCTCTGACCAAGCTGATGACCGCCTATGTCGCGTTCCGCGCGCTTGAAGCCGGCGACCTGACGCTGCGCTCGCCGGTTCGGGTCACCGCAAACGCGGTCTCCACCCCGCCCAGCCGCATGGGCTATCCGTCCGGCTCGGTCATGACCATCGACAATGCGCTCAAGATGGTGATCGTGCGCTCGGCCAACGACATCGCCGTCGCGCTCGGCGAAGCGGTGGCCGGCAGCGAAGCGGCGTTCGTGGCGCGCATGAACGAGGAGGCGGCGCGCCTTGGCATGACGAACACCAATTTCGTCAATCCGCACGGGCTGCATGACGAACAGCAATATACCACCGCGCGCGACATGGCGGTGCTGGCCCGCGCGCTCAAGACCGACTTCGCCGACCGTGCCGACTATTTCGCCATCGAGGCGATCAGCTTCGGCGAACAGCTCATCCCCTCCTACAATCTGCTGCTCGGCCGGTTCGACGGCGCCGACGGCATGAAGACCGGATTCGTCTGCGCGTCGGGCTTCAATCTGATCGCATCGGCGACGCGCGGCGGGCGCACGCTTGTCGCCGTGGTGATGGGCACCGAAAGCCAGAAGGAGCGCGCGGAGAAAAGCGCGACCCTGCTCGACCAGGGGTTCAACGGCAGCGCTCCGTCAGCCGGGGCCGTCGATCTCGCCAGCGTTCCGGGCACCGACGCCGACGGCGTTCCCGCCGATCTGCGGCCGGTCGTCTGCACGGAGGAAGCGCGCGCCGCACGATGGGACGGCCGCGATGTGGACGGCAACATCGTTTTCGACACTGACCTGATCGGCACCATGGACCGGGAGCCGCGCGCCGCGCGGGTCGGGCTCGGCGGGGCGGAAGGCGCGAGCATGACCGCGATCGTTCTGGGGGGTGCGGCGATCGACGCCTATCCGGTTCCGACACCGCGACCCTATCGGCCCTCGCTGGCGAGCGAAGCGGAGATGGAACGCTATCAGTTGCGGCCGGGCTTTGACGTGCCGGTGCCAGCAAGCCGTCCTGAAAGCGGCTGAGACACCCTGTCAGCCGCGCTCGATCAGGAAACGGTGCCCGTCATCGACGGTTTCGGTCTCGATGAGGCCGTGGCCCTTCTCGCGGCAGAAATTGGGAATGTCGATCACCGCCAGCGGATCGCTGGTGCGCACCCAGAGCCGGTCGCCGGCCGTCATGGCGCGCAGCCTCTTTTGCGTTTTCAGCACGGGCAGCGGGCAGTTGAGCCCGCGCAGATCATAGTCATCGGCAAGGTCCGCACCGCTCATGGTGCGGTCATTGGAGCGGCCGCGCGGCGGGCAGCAGAACCCCGGTTTCGGCGGCGGAGGGTGTCGTGACCGCAGCCGTGCCGGTCTGTGCACCGACATTGGCGGTGATGCCCGACGCGCTCGATCTCGCGATGATCGGCCCCGCGGTGCCCGGCGTGATCGCCGTCAGCGGCGTCGATTGGGCCGATGTCGAACTTGCCGCGGGCTGGATGGCCGTGGGCTGAACCGATGCCTCCGGCGGCTGGCCGACGGTCGGCAGCACATCGGCGGGCGTCAGCGGTTCGGCCCGCGACACGGGCGTCGGCGGCAGGTCCAAAAGGCCCGTCATGCCTTCGCTCAGATCGAGCGGACGGCCTTCGAGCCGCGCCACCGCGCGCTCGAATTGCAACGCATGCTGCTGCTTGAGCTGGTTGTAGGCGATGGCGAGCGGCGCCGGCATCGTCGTCTGCGGACATTGCGCCGCCGCCTCGAACTCGCCGTCATCGGGAATCTGGTTGAAGATGTATTTGCGCTCGCAGACATCGACCTTGGGCGGTGTGCGCGTCAGCTCGAAATGATCATAGCCGGACTTCAGCATCTTCCAATAACCGAAATGCGGGCTGTCGCGGTGCTTGGCCATGTTTTCCGGCGTCATGCGGAACGGGAAAGCCTGCACCTGGAACGCGTTCTGGCGACCGCCGCGCAGCGCCTCGCGCGCAAATGCATAGATCTCGGTGATATATTCGTCGGTCATCGCATAGCAGCCGCGCGACGAACAATCGCCATGCACCATCAGGAACGACCCCGTGCGTCCGTGCGACCGGTCAAACGCATTGGGAAAGCCCAGATTGAACGACAGATGGTAGCTGGAATTGGGGTTCAGAAGGTTCCGGTTGACGAAGTAGAACCCTTCCGGGCTCTGCCGGTCGCCTTCCTGGAACTTCGGCCCCTTGTCGCCGGAAAAGGCGCAGATCTCGTAGGTCTTGACCAGGTCGTAACGGCCCGTATCGGTCTGCTTCCAGACCTCGAGCACCTCTTCGTCCTTGAAGATGCGCATCATGATGGGCGATGACCTGGTCATCCCCTTGGCGCTCATGATGTTGATGACGTCGCGCGGCAGCGGCGCCTCGGCGGCAAGATTCAGCACGTCGCTGCCCTGGCAGGAGGCCAGCGCAACCGCTGCCGACAGCGCCAATGCGGTGAGAGCCGAACGCACACGCATGTTTGAGGTCCCGATAGTCGCTTCCGATCCACGCAATATAGTTGACGGAAAGTTACCGCAAGGTTTCCCCCGGGCCCATCACGAACATGTCAGATCGGCGCGGCAATCCCAGCGCCGCAGCTTAGTCGCGAATGCGGCAAACGCATGGCAAAAGCGTGACGGCGAGCCGCCCGGCAAGCGACGATCAATGGCGGAAATGCCGGGTTCCGGTGAACACCATGGCGATGCCGCGCGCGTCGGCCGCCTCGATCACCTGATCGTCCCGCATCGATCCGCCCGGCTGGATGACCGCCGTCGCGCCCGCCTCGACGGCGGCGAGCAAGCCGTCGGCGAACGGAAAGAACGCATCGGAAGCCACCACTGAGCCCTTGGTCCTTGGCTCGGCCAGACCGAGCGCATCGGCGGCATCGATCGCCTTGCGCGCCGCGATGCGGCTTGAATCGACCCGGCTCATCTGGCCGGCACCGATGCCCACCGTCGCGCCGTCACGGGCATAGACGATCGCGTTCGACTTGACATGCTTGGCCACCTGGAAGGCGAATGTCAGGTCATCCATCTCGCGCGCATCGGGCGCGCGCCTGGTGGCGACGCGCAGTTCCATGTCGCCGACCACCGCCGCATCGCGCCCCTGCTTCAGATAGCCGCCGGCGACGGGGCGGACGAGGAAACCGGGGGCGCGCGGATCGGCGAGCCCACCGGTCTCCAAAAGCCGCAGATTGGGCTTGGCGGCAAAGGCTTCCCGCGCGCCATTGCTGATCGACGGCGCGATGACGACTTCGGTGAAGACGTCCAGCACCGCGCGGGCCGTCTCGGCGTCGAGTTCCCGGTTGAACGCGACGATGCCCCCAAATGCCGATGTCCGGTCGCAATCGAACGCCATACGGTAGGCATCGATCAGCGTGCCGGCGCGTGCGGCACCGCACGGATTGGCGTGCTTGATGATCGCCACCGCCGGTGTCTCCGCACCAAATTCGCTGACCAGTTCGAAGGCGGCGTCCGTGTCGTTGATGTTGTTGTAGGAGAGTGGCTTGCCCTGTAGCACCCTGGCCGTCGCCGCGCCGGGGCGTGTCTCGCCGGTCAGATAGAGCGCGGCGGCCTGGTGCGGGTTTTCGCCATAGCGCATCGTCGCGGCGCGGCGCCCGCCCAGCGCATCGTTCGCTTCGAACGGCTCGGCATCAAAAGCGCTCTCCATCCAGCGCGCCACCGCCGCATCATAGCTCGCCGTGCGCTTGAACGCCTTGGCCGCCAGCCGGCGGCGCATGGCCAGATCGGTCGTGCCCTCGCTGGCGACGAGGCACTCGAGCACCATCGCGTAATCGTCCGGGTCGGTGACGATCGCCACATGGCCGTGGTTCTTGGCCGATGCGCGCACCATGGCCGGCCCGCCAATGTCGATGTTCTCGATCGTCGTCGCATCGTCGCCGCCCGCCGCCACGACCGCTTCGAACGGGTAGAGATTGACGACAACCAGATCGAAGCCCTTGATGGCGTGCTCCGCCATGGCGGCCTGATGGTCAGGATCGTTGCGCACCGCCAGAAGCCCGCCATGCACCTTGGGATGGAGGGTCTTGACCCTCCCGTCCATGATCTCGGGAAACCCGGTCACCTCGGATATGTCGGTCACCGACAGGCCGGCCTCGGCCAGCGCGCGCCGCGTGCCGCCCGTCGAGACCAGCGCAACGCCCATCTCCACAAGCGCGGTTGCCAGATCGACCAGCCCGGTCTTGTCGGAAACCGACAAAAGCGCCCGTCGCACGGGCACGCGGTCGGGCGGGGCGATGGTCTTGGCGGCAACGGCCATGGGCGGGCTTCCTCGGCTGGCATGGATGATGGCGCCCGCTTATCATGGCGCTGCGCCGATTGCCCACCGCATGGCCGGTATTGCGGGCGTGCAACGCACAGCAAATCGGCGCGCGTCAGTCCGAAAGGCGCTCGAACCGCCAGCTCACCCGCTCAACCTCCGGCCAGTCGATCGCAATGGCGATCTGCGCCGTGCGCACGGGACCGGCGACGGCGGCCAGATAGAGGCTTTCCTCGACGGTGGCCGTCGCGCCGATGGCGCGAAACGCCCATCGCTCGCCGCCCTCAAGGGCCAGAATGAACGTGTTTGCCGCCTGCGTCGGGCTTACGCGCACGCTTGGATGCAGGTGAAAGCGCAGTTGCGCCGCAACCCCGTGCCGCCGGCGCCCCGATGGCGGACGCAACATGTCATACCCATCGACACGGCCGCCATCGGGGCGGATCGCGATGCCGCGCTCATGCACAAGGCCGAAAGGGCGCACATAGGCGTCATGCTCGGCCGAAAAGCCCGTCATGCCGTCGCTCTGCCAATCGGAGACAACAACCCGGCGCGGGCCCGACACGGCACGCCAGTCATGGCCGCGCGGCGCACCGGCAAAACGGCGAAAGCGCGCCGACGACACCTCGCCGATGGTCACGGTCGAATGCGCGGCCGTTGCCCGGGCGACCGATGCGAATTCGGCACGCCGCAGCCGGTCGACCCCCAGATTGGTGACGATGCGCCCCCGCGGCGTCGACATTTCGAAGGCCAGTGCGCTGGCATGACAATTGGCCCCGTCCGTGCCGGGCGGGATCGTGCCGGTGTCGGCGATGATCACCGTGTCGCCGGCGTCCAGCCGGTAATAGCCGCTTTGGACCGCATGCGGCCCGGTCTTGCCTTCAGTCTGGTCGAGCCGCAAAACGGCGGCGATCAGGTCGGTCTTGTCGAACCCCGCGCCGTGAAACATCGCCAGATGGCCATCCCGGTGGCGCATCGCGCGCAGTCGCGGAAACATCCGGTCGATGGCGCGCACAAGCTCGGGCGGCACCGGCCGCGACGCCGCGACATAGCACTGCGCCAGCGGCAAAAGGTCGGCCAGCAATTCGGGCAGATGCGCCGGATTGCGGCTGACATGGGCGCCGTCCGGCAGGATCTGGCGCTTGAGCTGATACTCAAGCAGGCGAGCCACACGCTGCTGACGGCGTTCCGCCGTGGGCACGGCGAGCGATGCAACCGACAATGCGATCAGCGCCTGAAGCGTATCGATACAGTCCGGATAGCCGCGCAGCGCGCTTCTCAAAAACCGCACCTGCCGCGACAGCGACATCATGAAGCGCCGGTAGAAGCCGTGCTCGCTGCTTTGCAGAACAAAGCGCGCATGCTGGATCCACGCGATCAGCCTGCTGGCCGTGGTCGGCAGATCATAGGCGGGATCGCGCAGCCGTTTGCCATAGCCGCTGATCCAGTCCTCGATCAGCGCACGCGCCTGGGCGGCGGCAAGATCGGTGTTGGCATCGGCAAGATGGCGCAGCCATCGGAAACCGTGCAGTTCGGCATACCACGCCGCCGATGGCGGCTCGGCCAGAAAGGGCGACTGGCTGCCCGTATCGACCGTGCGGCCGCCGAAACTGTAGCGCCCCTGATAGAAGTCGCGGGCCAGCAAAGGGTCGCTCGGCCGCAGGCAGGACGGCGAGAGCAGCAGCCGCGCCGGAACAGGCCCCACAAGCTGCCAGTTGGTGATCGACCCCGATTGCAACCGGTAGCGGAGCCGCTCCCACATCAGGCCGGCGCTGACCCCCCAATATCCCGGCTGCGCGTTCCAGCGAGAACGTACCACGGCTTCCGCCTCGATTCCCCAATCCGGCAAAACCATAGCTGCATTGCCAAGTGAAGCCAAACCAACGCTTTTTTGTCTTTTTTCAGACCGCGCGGCGCCATCGCGCGGCAAAAAAGCCGTCAATTCCGCCAAACCGCGCCGCCTCGCCGTCAAGCGTCAAATCCGCCGGCGTGGTCCTGACATGGCCCTCCCTTGTGATGGCCGAGGAAAGGTCCGGCACCGCCTCGGCCGTCACCGGCAGGGGGTCCAGTTCGGGATGGTTGCGCGAAAAGGAGCGTGCCACCTCCTCGCCCTCGCTCGGGTCGAGCGAGCAGTTGGAGAAAATGAGGATGCCGCCGGGCGCCACCAATTCGGCCGCCTTGTCCAACATGCGCGCCTGTAGCGCGGCCAGCTTGGCGATGTCGTCGGGCGTTTTGGTCCACGGCACGTCGGGGTGCCGGCGCACGGTGCCGGTCGACGAGCAGGGCGCGTCGAGAAGAACCGCGTCGAACGGCGCATCGACGGCGAAATCGAACAGGCTGGTGGCAATAGTCTCGCAACGGTCCGACAGGCCGAGCCTTTCAAGATTGGAAGACAGGCGCTTGAGCCGGTTGGCCGACTGGTCGAGCGCGGTGACGGACGCGCCGGCGGCGGCCAGTTGCGCGGTCTTGCCGCCCGGTGCCGCGCAAAGGTCGAGAGCCCGCTTGCCGGCAACCTCGCCGAACAGGCGCGCGGGGATCGCCGCCGCCGCGTCCTGCACCCACCAGGCGCCCTCCTTGTAACCGGACAGCGCCGGGATCGCTACGTTGGACGTCAGGCGCAGCGAACCGGTGGGCAGGGCGATCGCTTCGAGCGTTTCGGCCCATCGCGCCACGTTCTGGGGGCTTTCATCGGCCAGCGTCAGATCGACCGGCGCCGGTCGCCGGTGACATGCATCGATCGCCGCGGCCTTCTCCGCGCCATAGACGTCGGTGAGCCGCTCGGCGAACCAGGCCGGCGCGCGGACCGGTGACCGGGTGATCCGGTCGAGGATTTTCTCCCGGTCGCGCACGGTCCGGCGGCACAGCGCATTGACCAGACCGGCAAAACGGCGATTGCGCGGGTCGGATCGTGCCGCCTCGACCGCGAGGTCGGCGGCGCTGTGGTCCGGCACATCGAGAAACAGGATCTGCGCCAGCGCCAGATGGATGATGGCGCGCAGGGAATTTGCGCCGGCCGGCAACGGCCGGTCCGTGAACCGGTCGATCAGCGTCTCCAGATCGCCCCGGTTGCGAAGCGCCGCCATCAGCATGGCGCGAACGAGCGACCGGTCCCGCATGTCGAGCGCCAGATAGTGGGGATGACCGTGCGCGTCATCGGTCAACGCGTCCATCGGTGTGCGCGAATCGACAATTGCGCTCAAAAGGCGTTGACCGGCCAGCCGTGCGGCGAGACCGGGCCGATCGACAGGTGTTTGCGCCGGAATGCGCTCTTTTGGCCGCCGGCGACGGGCGGACGTTTTCAACCCCAGGGCCCGCCCTGTCCGTCATTGCCGTCATGGGCACGGCCCCAGCGCTTGCCTGTGCCGGGCACGCCCGATGTCCGGCGCGTTGCCGGCTCGGCCGACCGAGCTGGTGCCGCCGGTCCGCCGGCATCGGTCATCGCCATCAGCGCGTCGACCCGGTTTTGCGTGTCGGGATGGGTCGAAAACAGGCCATCGGCGCGCTGGCCGTTCAGAGGATTGATGATGAACATGTGCGCCGTCGCCGGATTGCGCTCGGCGGGCACGTTGACCGACCGGCCAGCTGCCTGGGCGATCTTGGCCAGGGCGCTCGCCAGCCACTCGGGCCGGCCGCAAATCTCCGCGCCGCGCCGGTCGGCGGAGTATTCGCGCGTCCGGCTGATCGCCATCTGCACGATCATCGCCGCGAACGGCGCCACGATCATCGCGATCAGCACACCGACAATGCCCAGCGGATTGTTGTTGTCGCGGCCCGAGCCGAAGAACAGGGCGAAATTGCCGAGCATCGAGATCGCGCCGGCCAGCGTCGCGGTGATCGTCATGATCAGCGTGTCGCGGTTCTGGATATGGGCCAGTTCATGCGCCATCACGCCGGCCACTTCCTCGGGCGTCAGCCGGTCCAAAAGGCCGGTGGTCGCGGCAACGGCGGCATTGTCCGGATTGCGGCCGGTGGCGAACGCGTTCGGCTGTTCCTGATTGATGACATAGACCTTGGGCATCGGCAGGCCGGCATTGGCGGCCAGATCGCGCACCATGCCGTAATATTCCGGCGCGCTGCGCTCGTCGACTTCGACGGCGCCGTTCATGCGCAGCACCATCTTGTCGGCGTTCCAGTAGGAAAAGCCGTTCATGGCGACGGCAATCACCAGCGCAATCATCATGCCGCCGGTACCGCCGATCAAATATCCGATGCCCATGAACAGCGCCGTCATGAAGGCGATCAGCATGGCGGTCTTGATCATGTTCATTTGGCGAAACTCCATTGTCGGCGCGGCCTGTCCGGGCTTCTGGACGCAGCCCGGCAACTCGCCATATAAATGGATGAGCGCCGGCAGAGTTTCAACAACAGGCACGCCATGGCAAGCAACGACACCACCACCGATCCGGACGACATCGAAGCGCAAGCCGCCATTGTGCCCGCGCGGCGCTTTGAAGATCTGCCGCCGGCGGCCCAGCGCGCGCTCAGGGAAGCCGAGGCACGCCGCGCCGAACTCGACCGGTTCGAGGCAGGGGCGGAAAAGGAAATGGGCGGGCGCGGCGGCAAGGACCCGGCCCGTTATGGCGACTGGGAAATCAAGGGCCTGGCGATCGACTTCTGAACCGCGGCGGGCGCCGTTGGTTAAGAAAGGGTTTCGCCAGGGGCCGCAATTGACACGGCCGGCATGGGCCCTCCGCTAACCGGTTTGAGCAAAAAGCACCCATATGACGTCATTTTACGGCCGAAACAGGCCGATTGAGGGTCGTGCGCAGCCAATTGGTAAGCAAGGCCTCGCCATCATGCGCGCAAAATCAGGAGGGCTTCATGCGCGCATTCCTCAAGACCTATCTGTCGGCAACCGCCCTTGCCGCCACCGGGCGTCGTTTCGCCGGCGACCAGCGCGGCAATTTTGCAGCCATTTTCGGTGTGACCAGTCTGGCTCTGCTGACCGCCGCCGGCATGGCGCTCGACTATTCGCGCCTGTCATCTGGCAAGGCGCGGCTCAATCACGCGCTTGATGCCGCCGTCCTGTCGACCACGCGGGACATCACCAGCGGCAAGGTCCAACCCGAGGATGCCGAGGAGCTTGTGCGCAAATTCGTTCTCGCCAACATCGACGAGGGCGATTTTCCGGGCGACCCGGTGCAGATCGACCAGGTGATCGTCGATCCGGTCGAGAAAACCCTGGAAGTGGTCGCCAGCCTGCGCGTTCCCATGACGCTCAGCAAACTCTTCTCGGACGACTACCAGACGGTATCGACCGGCTCCAAGGGCCAGTTCTCCAACACCAAGATCGAAGTCTCCATGGCCCTTGACATCACCGGTTCCATGGGCGGTTCCCTGTCCGGCTCCAGCGAGACCAAGATCGAGGCGCTGAAGGCCGCGGCCACCAATGCGGTCAGTCTGATGATGGCGGCGCCCGGCGCCGACGATCGCGTCCGCATCGGCCTTGTGCCCTATGCCGCAACGGTTGATGCGAGCCCGGTGATCGACGAGATCAACTATACGGGAACATCGAACGGCTGCGTCTATGAACGCACCGGCCCGAAGCGCTTCACCGATGACTTCGCTACGCCATCCTATCCGGTCGGCGGGACAACGTCCTGCCCGGGCGCGCAAATCGTGCCGATGACCAATGACGAAACGCTTCTCACCAACCGGATAAACGGTTTCGGCACCGGCGGGTGCACGGCCGGCCACATCGCGATCGCCTGGAGCTATTACATGCTGTCGCCGAATTGGGACCCGGCCTGGCCGGCGGATTCCGAGGCCGCGCCCTATGCGCCCGGCACGCGCAAATATGCCATCATCATGACCGACGGCATCTTCAACCGACATCAGTCGAGCGGCAGTGGCTGCGACAAGGAGAAGCCGTCCCGCAAATATGCGCGCAAACTGTGCAAGAACATGAAGGCGCAAGGCATCCAGATCTACACGATCGCTTTCGCCGCGCCCTCCAATGCAGCGGCTCTGATGCAGAAATGCGCCTCGCCCGACACCGCCGAGACGCAGTATTTCTTCGATGCCGACAACAGCGCCGAACTCGATGCCGCTTTCGAAGCCATCGCCAAGGACATCACCGGCGTGACGCTCGTCAACTGATCGGGCTTGCCGGCGCGGGCGCGTACCGGGTACGTGCCGGCAAAAAGGGCCGCCCGATCGCTCGGGCGGCCCTTCCGCAATTCATGTCTCCGGCCGGCCGTCAGGCCTTGCGCCCTTCAGGGCACTACCGGCTGCGCGGGGCGCTCACGCCGTCAGAGACTGCTCCAACGGATGATGACCCGCAAAGACCGAACCGGACCCATGGAACCACTCGACATCGGATCACCTCCTTTCGATTCGTTGAACACGTCATCAAGGTGGGGCCTTCCGGCTGATTTGCCAAGCAAAAAAGTGTGAGCGGCAGCGGCGACCGGCCGCTTGATCCCGCCGGCGCATGGTGATTGTGTGCCATCGGTCAAAGCGGGAGGCAGCCATGGAGTTCGGCGGTATCAACCTTTGGGCGGTGCCTGCGGCCACCGTATGCGCATTCATCGTCGGCGCCGTCTATTATGGCGCCTTGTCCAAGCCATGGATGAAGGCGTCGGGCATCACGCCCGAGGAAGCCAGGTTCGGCCCGGCCCTTTTTGCGGTCACATTCATCTGCCAGCTTGTAATGGCGTTCGTTCTCGCCGGGCTGATCGGCCATCTCGGCGACGGGCAGGTGACCCTGCGCAACGGTATCATCTCCGGGCTTTTCGTCTGGGCCGGCTTCATGGCCACCACCATGTCGATCAATCACCGTTACCAGAACGCCGGATGGGACCTGACGCTGATCGACGGCGCCCACTGGCTGCTGGTCGCGATCGTCATGGGCGCGGTGATCGGCCTGATCGGCGTCTGATCACCGCATGACGACGATCCGGGTCCGCCGGTCGATGCGGGCAACCAGCCATTGAAGATCGCGCCGGCCGAGCGCAATGCATCCGGCCGTCGGCGGAAAACCGGGCTTGGCCATGTGCAGGAAGATCGCCGAGCCGCGATGGCGCGCACGGCCGCGCGGCGCCATGTTCCAGTCCAGCACGATGCAAATGTCGTAAAGGCAGTCGGTCCGCCGCATGACCTCGTGCGAGGCATCAAAGGGCAAGCGTATGGGCGCATTGTAGGAGGGATGGTCCGGCGCGTCGCACCAGCCATCATCGGGCCCGATCAGGCGCAGCGGCAGGATCGATGGCGGACGAAGGCCCCTGTCGGACCGCCAATAGCCCCATAGCGGCCGCATGATGGCATGGGCCGGCGTTGCGCCATCACCCTCGCGCTTGAGGGCCGAGGGACCGGCACGGCCCAGCGCGCAGGGCAGCGCACGTCCGTCTGCGATCAGCACGCCGCGCTTGGTCTCGCCCGGTTTGCGCCTTACTTGGATGGTTTTGAGCATCGGTGCCGGCGCCCTTTTTCGACATAGCGTTCACGGCACGCTGACGTATGAGACACGCAAAGTTGAGCCTTTGTTGACACGCAAACTGCCATTAAGATGTCAAAAGGACCAGATACTTGACCGTTCCCGTGCAACCGCCCGGGTTGAACAGATGAAGGTGGACCATGACAACCCGAACACTGTTGCTTGTCGATGATGATGATGATCTGCGCGAAGTGCTGGTGGAGCAATTGTCACTGTATGAGGAGTTCGACGTGCTGCAGGCAGCCAGCGCCACCAAAGGCGTCGAGGCCGCGCGCAGCGCGATGATCGATCTGGTGGTGATGGATGTCGGCCTGCCGGACATGGATGGCCGCGAGGCGGTCAAGATCCTGCGCAAGGGCGGCTTCAAGGCACCGATCATCATGCTCACCGGTCATGACACCGATTCGGACACCATCCTCGGGCTGGAGGCCGGCGCCAACGACTATGTCACCAAGCCGTTCAAGTTCGCGGTTCTGCTGGCGCGCATTCGTGCGCAGCTGCGCCAGCATGAGCAGAGCGAGGACGCGACATTCTCGGTCGGCCCCTACACCTTTACGCCGAGCCAAAAAATGCTCGTTGACGGCAACGGGCGTAAGATCCGGCTGACCGAGAAGGAAGCGTCGATCATCAAATATCTCTACCGCAGCGGCGCCCAGGTGGTGACCCGCGACACACTGCTCGAAGAGGTCTGGGGCTACAATTCGGGCGTGACGACGCACACGCTGGAGACCCATGTCTACCGGTTGCGGCAGAAGATCGAGAGCGATCCGTCCAACGCATCCATCCTCGTCACCGAAAGCGGCGGCTACAAGCTGGTGCCTTGAACGCGCCGGTCGGAATTCGGACAATCGCCAGTAAATCTGTCATCTGTCCACACGCTGATCTGACCTTCGGCGCCGCTGTGCTTTCCATCGGAGCACCGGTCATGTAACAGCGACGCCGGCAATCACGCCGATGGCGCCAGGCGCATTCATGACGTTGAACGATGACATTCGCGCCCTTTCGGCCGCCGGACTGTTCGAACAGTTGAGCGCTGAACAGCTCCGCCTTCTGGCATTCGGCGCCGAACGGCTGCAGTTTCGAGCCGGCCGGACACTGTATCGACAGGGCGACAAGGCCGATTGCGGATTCGTAGTCGTCAACGGAACGGTGACCTTGACCCGGCAGTCGGCCGATGGCGGCAAGCCGGTGCAGACGGCCGGCCCCGGCAGCGTGCTGGGCCAGCTCGCATTGATCACAGAGACCGAATGGATGACCGGCGCCCAGGCTGAAACCGAGGCTGAAGTGCTGCGGATCAGCCGCGCCCTGTTCCGCCGCATGTTGGTCGAATATCCCGAAACGGCGATGGCGATCCATCGGCAGCTCTCGGACGATCTGCAAGACCTGTTGAAAGACATTGAGCGCGCCGAACGGCGGTTTCGGCAGGCGCCCGAACTGTGATCGCGCCTATATCGCGAACCGTGCGGTGACCGGCACGTGATCCGACGGCTTGTCCCAGCCGCGCGCCTCGGTCAGCACCGTCATTGAATTGAGCCCGGCGCGCAACGCGCTCGACCCCCATATGTGATCGAGCCGGCGGCCGCGATTGGAGGCCGCCCAGTCCTTGGCCCGGTAGCTCCACCAGGTGAACAGCTTCTCGTCCGCCGGGATATGGTCCCGCATCAGGTCGGCCCAGCCCGCCTCGCGCCGCAATGCCTCAAGTGTCTCGGTCTCCACCGGCGTATGGCTGACAACCTTGAGCAGTTGGCGATGCGACCAGACATCGTTTTCGAGCGGCGCGATGTTGAGGTCACCGACCAGAAGCGCGGCATCATGATCGCCGGTCCGGGTGGTGATCTCCCGCATCTCGTCAAGAAACTTCAGCTTGTGGGCGAACTTGGGATTGACCGCCGGATCGGGTTCGTCGCCGCCGGCCGGCACGTAGAAATTGTGCACCCGCACACGGCTGCCGTTCACGTCGACCGTGCACTCCACATGGCGGGCATCGCCCATGCCGCAAAAGTCGCGCTTTTCGACGCTCGCAAACGGGATCCTCGAAAGCGTTGCAACGCCGTGATAGGCCTTCTGGCCGTGCAGGGCGACATGCTCATAGCCGGCCTTGGCAAACGCCTTGGCGGGAAACTGGTCGTCCTGGCACTTGATTTCCTGAAGGCACAGAATGTCGGGGGCGTGATCGGCAAGGAACCGTTCGACCAGGCCGCGCCTCAGCCGCACCGAATTGATGTTCCAGGTGGCAATGGTGAAGGGCTGGGTCATCGCAAGGGCCGGATTCTGGCGGGAAAGACCGGTGTCTTCTCGCCTTGCCGGCCGTCAAACACAAGCGGCCGCCCCGATGGAGCGGCCGTCGCACACAGTTTCCTGGGTGTCGCCCGAACGCGGCTCAGCGGTCGTAGCTGCTGTCTCTCTCGCGCACGCGCGCATAATCGATGTCGAACGTGTCGTCGCCGAACGTCACGCCCTCGCGGACATTGAAGATCATGACAGTCGTGTCCTTGCCCTGCGCGTCGCGGATCGTCCACTGGCGCAGATCATAGCTCGCCGGATCAAACATCATGGTGATCGTCGAATCGCCGAAAATCTGCTTGTCCTGCATCACGATCGTGGTCAGGTCCTCGGCCTCGACCACGCTCTGCACGCGGCCGCCGCTCAGATCGATCCGGTCGCCAAGCACCAGGTTGAGCGGTGTCTTGTCGAGCGGGTAGGCATCCCACGTGTCGAGCTTGGTGTTGTTGACCAGCACCGAGCGGCCGTCGGCCACGACGCGGATGTTGGAGGGCTGCTCATAAAGGAAAAGGACCCGCCCGGGCCGCTGGATGAAGAAGCGGCCGCCGGTCTGCTCGCCGGACGGTCCGAACTGGACGAATTCGCCCATCATCGTGCGCACACGCGTGAAATGGTCGGCGATCTGCTGCGGCGCGCCCGAGGCCTGGGCACGTGTCGCGCCGGGCAGCGCGATGGCTGCGAGCATGCCCGCGCCTGCGGCCAGCGCGCCGCGGCGGGTCATCAGGGTCCGGTGGGGTCGGTTCATCTCGGTCATGGTCGGTTCCCGGGAAAGGTGGGGCGTCGGTTGCGGTTCATCTGGAGACACAGTTTGACTTCACTAAGGCGAAGCCGGGACGCTTACGCGGCATCGCGGTCACAATTGGCACGGCGCACTCACATGCCCGCCATCCGCTCCTCCTCGGACGGCACGAGAATCTCGCGCTTGCCCGCATGATTGGCCGGGCCGATGACGCCTTCCTGCTCCATCCGCTCGATCAGCGTGGCCGCGCGGTTGTAGCCGATGCCGAGACGCCGCTGGATATAGCTGGTCGACGCCTTGCGGTCGCGGATGACGATCGCGACCGCCTGGTCATAGGGGTCCTCGCTGTCGCTGCCGCCGGCGGCACCCGCCGCGCCGCCCTCGGAGCCGACCTCGTCTTCCTCGTCATCCTCGGTGACCGCGTCGAGATATTGCGGCACGCCTTGCGCCTTCAGATGGCTGACGACATCCTCGACCTCCTCGTCCGACACAAACGGCCCGTGCACGCGCTGGATGCGCCCGCCGCCGGCCATGTAGAGCATGTCGCCCATGCCCAGAAGCTGTTCGGCACCCTGTTCGCCCAGGATCGTCCGGCTGTCGATCTTCGAGGTCACCTGGAAGGAGATGCGCGTCGGGAAATTGGCCTTGATCGTGCCGGTGATGACATCGACCGACGGCCGCTGCGTCGCCATGATCACGTGGATGCCGGCCGCGCGCGCCATCTGCGCCAGACGCTGGACCGCGCCTTCAATATCCTTGCCGGCGACCATCATCAGGTCGGCCATCTCGTCGATGATGACGACGATGTAGGGCATCACGTCCAGATCGAGCGCCTCGGTCTCGTAGATTGCCTCGCCCGTTTCCCGGTCGAACCCGGTCTGCACCGTGCGGCTCAGTTCCTCGCCCTTGCGCCGGGCTTCGCGGATGCGCGTGTTGAAGCCGTCAATGTTGCGCACGCCGAGCTTGGACATGTTCTTGTAGCGCTGTTCCATCTCGCGCACGGTCCATTTGAGCGCGACGACCGCCTTCTTGGGGTCGGTGACGACCGGCGTCAAAAGATGCGGAATGCCGTCATAGACGGAAAGCTCGAGCATTTTCGGGTCGATCATGATCAGCCGGCATTCGTCCGGCGTCATTTTATACAGCAATGAGAGGATCATCGTGTTGATGGCCACCGACTTGCCCGAACCGGTGGTGCCGGCCACCAGAAGGTGGGGCATCTTCGCCAGGTCGGCGATCACCGCTTCACCATTGATCGTCTTGCCGAGCGTCAGCGACAGTTTCGCCTTGGACTTGTCATAGGTCTGCGACGAGATCAGTTCGCGCAGATAGACCGTTTCGCGCTTGGCGTTGGGCAGTTCGATGCCGATCGCATTGCGGCCCGGGACGACGGCAACACGCGCCGCGATCGCGCTCATCGAGCGGGCAATGTCCTCGGCCAGGCCGATGACGCGGGACGATTTGATGCCCGGCGCCGGCTCGAGTTCATAGAGCGTGACGACCGGGCCAGGACGCACCTGGATGATCTCGCCCTTGACGCCGAAATCCTCGAGCACGCCTTCCAGCAAACGGGCATTTTGTTCGAGCGCTTCGTCCGACAGGGTCTCGTCGCGGACGATGTTCTTGGGTTCGTTCAGATAATGGATCTGCGGCAGCTCGAACACGCCGTCCTTGATCAGCGAGGGTTGCGCCTCGCGCTGCACGCGCACGCTCGGCTTGGGCGGCGGCGCCGGCGCTGCCACCCGCGTCGGGGCGACTTCGCCCGGCATCGGCTCGGCCATGGTTTCCAAAGGCGCAGGCTGGGGTGCCCAGTCCTCGGCGTTTTGCCATGCGTCGGCTTCCGCGTCCGGCATCTCGACAGGCACCGGCATGGCATCCATGGCCGGCTCCATTGGCGGTTCGGCGCGCGGCGCAGCGGGCGCTGGCACCGGGCCGCGCCGGACGACGCCGCCGATCGCATCGACGGGAAGCAGCCGCCGCGCAGCCGTGCGCAGCGCATAGACGCCGTGCAGGACGGCGCCGATGGTCACCAGCGAACCGCCCTCTTCGTCCTCATCGGCATCGAAGGGTCGATCGTCATCGGCGTTGCGCCAACCGATCCCGCTGGCCAGCGCCAGAAGGATCGCGGCGAGCGGGGCCATGACGAGCGCGACGATGATGGCGGCAAGACCGGTCGGATAGCCGCCGGTGAACGTGCCGGGCACACGCAACACCATGTCGCCCAGCGCACCGCCAAGGCCGGATGGCAGCGGCCAGCCGGCGGTCGGTGTCAGGCACCCGATTGCCGCGGCGGCGCACAGCGCACCGGCCAGCCATGCGGCCATGCGACGGCCGGCATGGTTGGGCACCTGATCGCGGATCAACGCGACGGCCCAGGCGACGAGCGGCACGAGTGCGGCGAGGGCCGCAAGTCCGAAAAACTGCATGGCGAGATCGGCGGCCACGGCGCCGGGATAGCCCATCCAGTTGCTGACCGGTGCTTCGGTGGCGTGGCTCAGGCTGGGGTCGGCCACGTTCCAGCCCAAGAGCGACAGGACGATGAAGCCGGTCAGCCCGATGAGGGTCCAGCCGGCCGCAAACCGGACTTGCCGGCGCACCCAGTCGCCGACGGACCCGTGCGCGCCCGCCATTTCCGCCGCAAAGGCGCCGTCGGCGAGGTCTGCGTGGCCGTGATGGGGGTCGAAACGGTCTGCCGACATTGTGGGTCCCGTGCGCATGCGGTCTGAAAAACGGATCGATCTCGCGCGGAAGCCTAGCGGGCACTGGTTAAACGCACATTAACCATGCCGGCGCGAACCCGGCGGCCGGACAACAAAAAAGACCCGGTCGCGGGGACCGGGTCAGTTGGTGTGATGGTGACCATCACGACGGGATTGGAATGGCCCGTTCGGGCCTGATTGTGGCATCAGGGCCGGCGATCAGGCCGGCCCCGCGGGGCGGCATCAGCCGCGCGTGAACTCCGGATAGCCCTCGACGCCGGTTTCCGACATGTCGAGGCCGTTCATCTCCTCTTCCTCGCTGGCGCGGATACCCATTGCGGCCTTCAGGACGAACCAGACCACGAAGGAGGCAACCAGCGTGAAGACACCATAGGCGAGGATGCCAACGATCTGCACACCATAGCTCGCATCGCTGTTGGAGAACGGCACGATCAGCGTGCCCCAGATGCCGGCGAACAGGTGAACCGGGATGGCGCCGACCACATCGTCGATCTTCAGCTTGTCGAGCAGCGGGACGGTGAAGACGACGATCGCGCCGCCGACGGCACCGATGATGATCGTCTGCCAGATCGCCGGGGCCAGCGGCTCGGCGGTGATGGAGACGAGACCGGCCAGCGCGCCGTTGAGCACCATGGTGGTGTCGATCTTCTTGTAGAGGATCTGCAGCAGGATCATGGTCGAAACCACGCCGGAAGCAGCGGCCAGGTTGGTGTTTGCGAAGATGCGGCTGACATCGGTGACGTCGCTGATCGTGCCCATGGCAAGCTGCGAGGCGCCGTTGAAGCCGAACCAGCCAAGCCACAGGATGAACGTGCCCAGCGTTGCCAGCGGGATCGACGAGCCGGGCATCGGATGCACCGAGCCGTCGGCGCCGAACTTGCCCTTGCGGGCGCCCAGAAGGATCGCGCCGGCGAGTGCCGCCCAGCCGCCGACCGAGTGGACCAGCGTCGAGCCGGCAAAGTCGGAAAAGCCCATTTCGCTGAGCCAGCCGCCGCCCCACTGCCAGGAGCCGGCAATCGGATAGATGAAGCCGGTCAAGACGACCACGAAGATCAGGAACGGCCACAGCTTGATACGCTCGGCCACGGTGCCCGAAACGATCGAAGCGGCGGTTGCGACGAACACCATCTGGAAGAACCAGTCGGACGCCGTCGAATAGCCGGTGTCGAGCGCATCGCCCCCGACCGGATCGAAGGAATAGGGCCCGAACGAACCGATGAAGCCGCCATCGACATTGGCGTACATCAGATTGTAACCGACGATCCAGTACATCAGGCCGGCGATCGAATAGAGCGCGATGTTCTTGAGCGACTGCATCGAGACGTTCTTGGACCGCACCAGACCCGCCTCGAGCATGGCGAAGCCGGCCGCCATCCACATCACCAGGAAGCCGCCGATCAGGAACAGCAGCGTGTTGAAAATATACTGGACCTCGGCCGACGGCGCGGTCGAGGCGGCGGCCTCGGCGGTTTCGGCCGCCTCCTGGGCGAAGCCCGGCACCGCCATCAGGACGGCGGCGGCAAGGCTCGTGCCGGCCAGTGTTGCAAGTTTGCGTTGTGTCATGGGTGGAGAACTCCTGAATGGCGAAGCGGCGTCACAGCGCTTCGGAATCGGTTTCGCCGGTGCGGATGCGCACCGCCTGGTCAATGGAGTGGACGAAGATCTTGCCGTCGCC